>CAXXYG010000025.1:0-338975 GCA_963666575.2 Prolixibacteraceae bacterium | reverse complement strand
AAGCCATCGTTGGAATAACTGTATAAAGTTGATTTGCCCAATGGATTGGTGCTTTCGGTTAAATTGCCATTGGCATCATAACTAAAACTTGTGATTTGCCCCTTGGCATTGGTTACTGAAGTAAGTTTATTATAAGTCGTTTCCCAGGTGTAGGATGTAGTGTGCCCCAGAGAATTGGTAATTAAAATAGGATTAGACTGGGAATCATACTGAATAGTAGTTTGATTATTTTCTTTATCAGTATTTGAAATTAATTGGTATTTATCGTTCCAAACACGCGTAATTGTCGATCCTAATGGATCAGTTGTTTGAGTTAGTCGATCGAATGAATCATTTTTGAAGATCCAGTTGTTCCCCCCTGCATCAGTTACTGTGGTTTGCCCTTCGGGAGCCCAGTCGTATTGAAATGAATAGCTTATATTTCCGGCAGGAGAAGTTATCTCAGAAAGCGAAAAATCAGTGTTATAACTGAGAGTGTATGAATTACCCTTAGGGTCAGTAATGCCTGAAAGGTCATGGCATCCCTCGGTATAGGTGTACAGCCAGGTTTTTCCTGAGGGCTTGGTGTAAGAGCTTAAATCGCCCGCGGCATTGTACTGGTAATTATGAGTTTTTCCGGCTGGATCCTGAATTTGAGTCAGTTTATTATCAGAATATATTAACTGGATATTTCTTCCCGAACCATCTGAAATAACGGTGAGCTGTTTGTTAGCATTGTAGGTAAATTGAAGGGTGTTCCCATTCCTGCTTTCAATACGAGTTACATAATGGTGTAAGGGCGAATCAAAATAGTAGGTGCTATAATCGCCCAGGTTATTATGCCAGTCGTTCCATACAATAAGTTTATACCCGTTTTCAATTTTTACGAGTTGGTCTTTTTCGCCATAGCTCGCTATAAATGAACCATCTTGTTGTGAAATGTATAAGTCTGTCCGGTCGTCGGGCCTAACAATTAGGATGTTCTTATTAGTAGTGTTTGTGACATATCGGAGGTTGTAATTCATTTGCCAGCCATAACCGTACCTGCCATCGAAAAAACTACCACTGTTGTAGGTAAAACCAATTTTCAGGGGTAATTCCTTTCCGGGAATAAACAAATCCGTACGAAAATGTATCACATTCCCATAAACAAGGTTAATCAAAGTTTGTGTGCCTTTTGCTAAGGGAGTAATATTTATGGCATCCTGATAATGCCTTAATCCTCGGTCCATAAAGCCAATGTTGGCATCAGTTATTCCTGCATCTCCATTATCAAAAGTTGCATCAGAGATTGGGGGTAGTTGAGAATTTTGTGCCATCCCTGGCCCATTGATCAGGAGGGTAGCAATTAGGCAAAAAAAACAAATTATATGTAAAGCAGGGTAGAAAGTTTTTTGAAAGGCCATAATAGCATAGTTTAAAGGTTGAAAATATTTTTAAGGTAAAACACCTTTTTTAACAGATTTAAAATTGTCGTTAGAGATTGAGAAGAAGTATATCCCGGGTTGAAGCTTTTTTCCTGATTGCTTTTGACCATTCCAGGGAAGTTTATAGGTTCCAGGTTCATACGTTCGTTTAGGAAAATAAAATACTGTTCGGCCCATTAGGTCAATTACCTGAATTTTAAGCGGAGCCGTTTTATTCACATTAAAATGAAGGTCTATTCGGGTTGAGTTTGAATGTAAAAAGTGATGAGTTAAAAAGAACTCATTGACTGTGCCTGAGTTATTATTTACCTGTTGATCAGCAACTGTAGTTTGACTTGGCCACTCAGGACGCGAACGATCGATAGAATAACATGAAGAAGTTTCAGATTTTGTAGCGTTTTTACCTAAAATGTTTATTGCTGAGCTCTGCTTTTGAAATAAATTAAACAGGCATACTAACGCCATTAAATAAATGATTTTGGGCTGAATGGTTCCTTTTAGGTTTTTCATAATTGAGCGATTTGAATTTTAGTCAATCAATTTTAAACAATAGTTAAATTATAAGTAGGTACCTTATAGTAATACTATTGTTAACGTAAGAAGTTAAGGTGAAAATGTCAATACTCCATTGGGAGTATTTTTACTTTAAATTAAAAGCCATTGCAGTCCTTATCAAATCCTGTAAACAGTTCGATTCCAGTTTTTTTCTAATATTTTGGCGGTGGGTTTTAACGGTTAATTCCGAGATGTGAAGGATTAATCCAACACTTTTGTTTGTTTTTCCCTGGGCAATTAGTTTTAGTACTTCCTTTTCGCGTTTTGTGAGTTCTTTAAAATTGCCAAAATCTTTTTCGAGCTGTTCGTTAAATCCATAGAGGTTGATGTATTCACCCACTTTATTATTGTAATTTACAAGCGGAACCGATTGGCAAAACAGGCAATTGAACTTCAGGGATTTTTTGATGGTTGTATAATACGGATTGTAAGGTTGATTCTTGTTTTTCCTTATCATTTGAATAAAACCAAGTACGTCATTTTCATCGCCTGATTTTAGATACGACAGTATTTGTGGTATGACCCTTTTTTCAGTTTCCTGATTGATGATGGACCTTAAAAAATCAGGCCCGGCTTCTACAACGTCATTTAAATTGACTTGCAAATCGTTTTTCATTTTTTCTGACATCCAGAATACAGACAAATCGTCGAGCCTGTTTAAGTGGATCCAGCCCGGGAATTGCCCAACCAACTCCCCAAAAGGAAGGTCGTCAACATTAAATAACATATGGGATAGTAATTGGTTTTCCAATTTTTCCACACTCATTGGGTCATGATTTTTTTGCAACTGTACTGCTGCTTAAACAAATATACAACCAGCGGTTTCATTTTTCCAAATCTTTTTTATGGGCGATTATTATGAAATAATTATGTTGAATTTAATTCGATTTTAAAAGCAGGTGTTGTAACAACCAGAATTTTTCCCTTCTAACATTGTTATCTTATTTAAAATTTTGCTCCGAACTTTTTTATAGAAGAAATAACTTGTATCTTGCTGGTAGTAAATACATTTATTCGAAAAAAGATAATAGGTTTATGCAGCATCCTCGGCTTAAATTAAAACCCAAAAACCTAATTTTGCTAAAGAACTGTATCTCAGTTACAATTTTGTGGGTGGCCATGATGTATTTATACATGTATTTCACCTGGTGGGGTTTGGACGAGTTTTTAAAAGTTGGGCCATATACCGATTATTTACATTCGTACCTTATTCATGGTGAAATATTAATTCAGGGAGTAGTATTTGGAATATTGTTTGGGTTAATAAATTTTTTTACTGATAAATCGGTTATCCGAAAAAAATCATTTGGAGCTATTGTGATCATTAAGAGCCTGTTTTATATTATGGCAGTTTTTATTTCGATGGGGGCAGTTTTTGCATTTTATTATTTTGCGAAAGCAATTCCTATGGAAACAATTGCTCAAATGCAAAAAGATTTAACGGCAACATTTATAATTTCAGTATCAGTATATGTAGTTTTATCGGTTGTTTTTATTAATTTATTAATACAAATTAACCGTAAATTCGGGCATGGCGTTTTGTGGCGTATGTTTGTAGGAACGTATCACAAACCAAAAAATGAACACCGCATTTTTATGTTTCTCGACTTGCAAAATTCAACAGGATTAGCAGAAACACTTGGGCATTATAATTATAGCCGTTTTATTCAGGCCTGTATTCACGACCTCACCGAAATTATAATCAGGTATAAAGCCCAGGTTTATCAGTATGTTGGCGATGAAATAGTTCTTACATGGCCTGCTAAAACTGGAATCAGGAATTATAATTGTATCAGCCTCTTTTATGCTTATGAACAACGTTTATATGACCGCAGGAAAAAATATTTATCGGCTTTTAACTGTGTTCCAAAATTTAAAGCTGGATTAGATGAAGGGATTATTACTGTTACCGAAGTAGGCGATATAAAGCGCGAAATAGCCTATCATGGAGCCGTATTAAATACTGCTTCTCGCCTCGAAAAATTGTGTAATAAATTAGATAAAAGTGTACTTATTTCAGACAGGTTATTTAAACGGTTACCGGTTTCCGATACGTATGAAAAGGTTTTAGTCGGACAGTATCAATTAAGAGGTAAGGATAAAAAGGAAAAAGTATACGGAATTGAACGTATAAATTGACTTGGTATATTGTAGAAAATCACTGAAAAAGAAATATAATTAACCTTAATACACAATGCTTCGAATAAAATATATCAATCTTTTGTTTTTGGGAATAGTGGTTTTTGGATGTAATACAAACACTCCAAAATTGCCGGTTATTTCAGAGCAACATACAAATCTGATTAATCAGTATATAGCCCCATTTCCTGAAAATACACAAATTGCTGTAGCGCTAATTAATCAGGATGATGTAACCTACGTGGGTTATGTTAAAGAAAAAAACTTATTAAAGCCAATATCAAATAAAGATTCAGTTTTTGGAATTGGCTCAATATCAAAAGTATTTACATCCACATTATTGGCACACCTGATTAATAATGGTTTTGTCGGACTTAACGATTCCATTCAGAATAGTTTGTCATTTCAATTAAATTCCTCAGGGCAGAGAATAAATGGAATAACATACAAATCATTAGCTAATCATACATCCGGTTTCCCCCGTATGCCTGATGATTATGAACCTATTATTAATGGTGCTGCCTCAGTTGAAATGTATTCCACAGAACAACTCATCAATTACCTTAAAAATAATCTGTTTTTTGAAAGTATTCCCGGAGAAAAATACCTCTATTCAAATTTTGGTTATGCTTTGTTGGGTTATTTAATTGAACAGAATCAACAAACTGATTTTGAAACGTTATTGCAGGAAATAATTTGTGACCCATGGATTTTAAAAAACACAACCATCTATTCTGAAAAAGTGAAGGATAAAATTGTTTTGGGAAGAGATTCATTGGGTAATTGTTTACCAAATGTTGATTATGGTGTTTTTAAATCGGCAGGTGGTATTTTATCAAATGTAACAGATATAACACAATTTATAAAAGCCAATTTTACTGAGAATAAAGTATTGGACTTCCAACGGCAGCAGACAAAAGGGTGGGGCAATTGGGGAATTGCTTTGGGATGGCATATTACTAAAATTGGTGGCAACCAGTGTGCCTGGTATAATCACAATGGAGGAACCGATGGTTACCGTTCGGCATTGTTTATGGATGTTGTTTCGCAAAATGCGGTAGTTGTTTTATCGAATGTTTCGGCATACCACCCCTCAAATAGCAATATCGATAAACTAGCTTACGACCTGTTAAAATTGGAATACATTAACCAAAATGGTACCCCGTGTTGTGAAGCGCCATTTATTGAAATAGCACATAAAAAAGGATGGAGTATAGCCAGGCGTGATAGCCTAAGTAAAATAAAAACCTCTGGAAATTCAATAGTTGGTGTATGGCATAAAACAACGAATGGCCGAACAGTTACGCGTACTTTTTTTGACGATAACAAAGTTCAGACAGATTTTTTTAAAGGCCCTGAAATAGATGTATGGGGGCATTATTCAGTGAACAATGATACTATTACTTTATCGGATGTTGGCGGAGAGGCTTGTATTTCGGATGGTGAATACAGGTTTATAATTAGGAACGATTCGTTAACGTTTTCTGTACTTGACGACGATTGCCAGGGCCGCAAATTGGGGCTCGAAAGTATTTGGGTAAGAAAAATTAACGAGTAAAATATTCTATACAAAATGGCATAGAATATTGATACATTTTAATTTGTATTTATTATTCGGTTTTTACCATCCTTTTTGTGCTAACGCCATTTTTTGTTTCCATTCTGTAAAAATAAATACCTGCAGGCAGGTGTGTCGTTTCGAACATGGCTGTATGCCTACCTGAAGTTTTTATTTCATCAACCAGCAATGCAATAACAGTTCCTTGTGAATTATAGATTTTTAGAGATACAGGCCCCTTTTCACCTATTTGATAATCGATGAATGTTCTGTTTGTTAACGGATTAGGGTAATTTTGAAACAATTCATTTCCACTTTCTTTTTTTGAAATAATTCCTTTTGAAACTGATGTAGGTACCTGTGTCGGAACTATCCTGATATCATCAAACCAGAAATTAGCACCTGTGAGGTCCTGATTTTCAGCCACAATTTCAATACGTTCAATCATTGACCAGTCAAAATCACCCTGAGCAGGGTACCATTGCCCATCGAATGACCCACTTTCTGAGAATTCTGATAAGGGAATGCGAATGTTTCTCCAGGCCCCATCCCAAGTGCCATATGATTCATTAATAGTACTACTCATACGCCAGGGATGGTCACCCTGGTCAACAGTTTTATTATCGATAAATCGAATATCAAAATTAGTACCAGGAGTATCACCGCGCACCCAAAAATCCAAGGCATAATTATTGTCTGCCAGGTACGATAGGTCCCTGACTGTTCTATAATAGATTCCCATAAAAGAATATTGAATAAAGTTGCTCCATTTGATACAAAATTGCCCTTCGGTTGGAGTATCATTTGAGTAAAAATCAACTGATCCTTCATTATATGGAACATTTTTAAAATGGCCTTGTGTCAGATAATCGTTATAAATATCAAAGCCTGTGGTATCGGGTTTTTTGACGTATGGTGATTGTGCTGGTGCTGTTAACCCTAGAGTTGTACATAGAGGGACATTTATGTCATGGTTGTATAGTTCGGCAGTATTTTTTTTAAAAAGCCCAAAAATTCCCTGATAATCCCACATGGTCCACGAAATAGAATTAGCTGTGAGATAAGAACATACTGCTTCGTACCAGTTTATTCGAGAAGCCTCATCACAATTTGATCGAAGAACGCCTAATTCACCACAAAATAGAGGAACATTACGGGCTGTTTTAAAATTAACTGCCATATCCAATTTATTTGTTAATGCCTCAACCGTCCCTACGGTTGCATAGTCATCATATTGGTTTTCGAGCCATGTTCCGGCTAACTCAGCAGGCTTAGCGGGCATTGTTGATTGATTATATGGGAAAGGCAAATTTGTAAAATCTTCAAGCGATGGAGTTATCCAACCCGCCCCTTGATGCGTAAATAAGTGTGGATCGTAAAAATGAAACGTATAAATCAAATTTGTATCACTAAAAACAGGCATGTGTTGTAAACTTCCGGCATCGTTCCAATTTGCTGGCCCTACAATTATGGTATGTTGCTCATCGATGGTTCGTATTGCATCAATAACATCCTGCTGGATTAAACTCCATTCTGCATCAGTTATTCCTTGCGGCTCATTAAGTATTTCGTAGAAAATTAAATTACTCCTGTTTTTATAATGGGCTGCCATCTGTTTCCACACCGGAATAAGTGTTTCATCAATATTGAGTGGTGTCGATCCTGAAGCTTCGATTGTGTGGTTATCCAAAATAATGTTTATTCCTAGTTCTTCAGCCCAATTAACAACCTGGTCAAGTAAATAAAATAACAGTGGGTCAATTGTATAATCAGGTGCGCCACTTGTCATATCATGCATTTTAATAGGCAACCGAAAAACATCACAACCCAGGTTTTTGATATTTATTAAATCCTGACGTGTATATTTTGTAAATTCAATCTGATGTGCATTGGTTGCTTCAAACCAGCCTGTTAGGTTAACGCCTTTTGAAAATGGTGTGTTTTGACCGAAAATAGTAAATACATTAATCAGAGAAATAATCAGGAAAATACAAACCTTTTTCATAATTAGTTTTTTTGGTAGTTAATAGGCTTTGTTTGTACGAACAAAAATATATGGATGTTAATTTTACAATCGGTGAAAATGTATTTTTAAGGCATTTTTTGAATACATCGAAATGGAACGTAAGGAAACTCAAAATTTAAATGCCTGTTTTTTTTTATTAATTATGAAAAATACAATTTTTTTTGTTTACTTCAAACCCTTGTAGTACTTGGTATTAAGGTTTTTGGTTACGGTATAAATAAGTAAGAGAACCAATAAAAATAAGACAAATGGATATTAGGTATAAAATATTTTTCCTTTTTTTTATTGTTGTAGGATGTAATACAACATCTACGAAAGATAGCTTGCCAGAGGGTAAAAAATCTACAGTTGAAGGAACGGCAGTTATTGATACTACCCCAAGAGTTACTGGCATAGGTGGTATTTTTTTCCGCTCTGCTAAACCGCAGGAAATAGCACAATGGTATGGCAAAAACCTGGGATTGGCAATCGATGATTACGGTTCTCCATTTGAATTTAGGAATGCCAATAGGCCCGAAGAAATCAACTACCTGCGATGGAGCCCATTTCAAGAAGGGACCGATTTTTTGTCACCTTCCCCAAAAGATTTTATGATTAATTACAGGGTACAGAACATCGAAGGGTTAGTAAAAAATCTTAAGGGAAATGGAGTTACTCTTTTGGACACCATTGTAGAATACGAATATGGGAAGTTCGTTCATCTTATAGATCCTGAAGGAAATAAAATTGAATTGTGGGAACCAATCGATAGTTTTTTTACAAAGATGGGCGGCGTGACAACCAAATAATTGTTGTTTGGTTTTTAACATGAATCAAGAGATGATTTTTTGATCTTATTTGTTTATAGATCGTTAAATAGAATTTTCCTCATAGTTCTGAAACTTCGGAAAAGACAATGGTCTGATTTGCAGGATTAATTTTCGATCCCTGATTTGTATGTTTAACTATAAAGCGATAAAACATCTCTTTTGTAATAGAAATTTAAACTCATTACCCCAAAATCCTTTTTTACTCATTGATAAAATCCACTTGTTTGTAGGGAAAATTCCACTTAGTGTTGATTCGTTTTTTTTGTGAAATGTACTCTTTGTAGGTTTGGCTCATAATTATAAATCAAAAATATTACAATCATGTTAAAGCGATTCAAAAATACCACGGTCATTTTATTAATTATTACTATTATTACATCTTTTTCCGGTATTGTGTTGGCACAGCAAAATAAGCAGAAAGGGCCACCACCCATTCCAACAGCAAGGCAAATAGAAAAAATGGTTAATGAACTTGCTTCGGAACTGGAATTAAACAAAGAACAAAAACAGGAGATTTCTGATTTGTATTTTACACATTTTGAAGGTACAAAAAAGAAGATGGAGCAGGAGCGTTCAAACAGAGATTCACATCGGGAGAAGATGGATAAGTTACGTGCTGGTTTCGAGAAAGAAGTTAAGGCTGTACTTACCCAAAAGCAGCAAGAATTGTTTGATGAGTTTAATCAAAAAAAGGGTCCTAAAATAGGGCGGCAACAGCCACCAAAACATTAATTTGATATCAGTTTGTCAGGTTTATTGCTGTAGTGTTATTCTGAAAACCAATATAGATTGTTGATTTTAAAAGATATAAAATGTTGAATACCAAAAATTTTGACTCCATATTATTGGAAGAAATGGACCAGGTGAAATTGATGAACCGAACCGACAGGAAGTATTGGTTTTATATTGGTCAACTGAATGATCTTTTGCAAACAATTCAATCTGATTATTATCTTTTGCACATTGATGGCAATTCACTACTTCCTTATTCTACAACCTATTATGATACATCCAAGAACAATATGTTCATATCGCACCACAATGGCAAATTAAACAGGTATAAAATTCGCCGAAGGAGTTATGTTAATTCAGGAATTAGTTTTTTGGAAGTAAAATTTAAAAATAACAAAGGACGTACGCAAAAAAAACGAATGCCTGCCGATTTTGGAAATACTGTATTTACCAATGATGAGAATGAATTTTTAAATCGGCATTCTCCATTTACAAGCAGCCAATTAAAACCTTCGTTAATGAACGAATTTTATCGGCTCACTCTGGTTAATAAAAACTTTAAAGAGCGTTGTACCATCGATTTAAACCTTCAATTTCAGAATAATGGCAAATCAGTTGTGTATGATAATTTGGTAATAATTGAAATTAAAGCCGATGGGAAATCGTATGTTTCGCCATTGGCAACTGCACTTCGCGACAACCGTATAAAAGCAGCGGGTTTCAGTAAATATTGTGTTGGCCGTACGGTCATTGATCCCGATTTAAAAAGTAACAATTTTAAACGGAAAATACGGAAATTAAATAAAACCATACAAATAAACTATAATTAATAATTATGATTGATTCATCAACATTTATCGATACAGTTAATAGCATAACTACCAACCCCCAATTAGCGGAGGTCGCTAATTGGGAGGAAAACCTGCGGTTTTTGGGCATTAAAATTATTAATGTGGGCGATTTTACAGAACTTCTGGTAAGGTTTGCATTAAATACACTCCTCATTTTTTTGGTGGTACATTTTATGTATGCCAAAAACAGCAAACGCAAGGATTTTTATTTCAGCTACCTTTCTATTGGAGTGATTGTATTTCTGTTAAGTTTTTTGCTGAACAACGTAAAACTTGAACTGGGATTTGCTCTTGGATTATTTGCAATATTTGGCATAATCAGGTACCGAACCGATGCCATACCGATTAAGGAAATGACTTACCTGTTTATAGTTATTGGGATATCGGTGATAAATGCCCTTGCCAATAAAAAAGTAAGTTACGCCGAATTGATGTTTACCAATACAGCCATTATTGTGGGGCTATGGTTTCTTGAAAAACGGTTAATGCTAAAACAGGAAAGGTCAATTACACTGATCTACGAAAAGATTGAAAATATTCATTCAGAAAGTAAAGAAGTACTGTTGGCCGATTTAAAGGAACGTACAGGAATTGAGATCAAACGGTTTGAAATTCGTAAAATTGATTTCCTTAAAGATTCTGCTGAGATTACTTTATACTTTAATGCCAACGGGCCAAACGAATTAACAAAATAGAACATGCAAAAGTTATATATAAAAATAGGTTGTTTACTTTTTATTTTTCTTGCATTTGGAAATCATACAAAAGCACAGGATGTTGTTAACGATTTTCAATCACGCACATCAATTGAGTTAGAGTTTAAGCCATTAAAAAAAGTAAAGCTGTCAGTAATTCCTGAAATCCGCATGGATGAAAAATTTTCTGTCGATAAATTTTTGTTCGAGGGGCAATTGGAATACAAACCCATTAAACTGCTTTCGCTGGGTGCCATTTACCGTTTTGTTGGGAATACACGAACAACCAAATCAACACAATATTTTAACCGGTACGATTTTCTGGCAACGGTAAAAAAAGACTTTGGCCGTTTTACACCCGCATTGCGTATGCGTTATAGCAACTATGCCGATGATGATGTTTTGGATAAAAAGTTTATGCGTTACAAAGCATCGGTTAAGTACGACATTCCAAAAAGTAAAATAACACCTTTTATTGGAGTTGAAGCCTTTCGCGACCTTACTGCTTCCGAATTGTACAAAATGAGGTACAGTGCCGGATTAGACTTTAAATTGTTTAAAAAGAACTTTTTAGGTGTGGCTTATAAATTAGATTATTACGAACAAGAATTTAGAAATAAACACATCATTTGTGTAGGTTATAAAATTAAGTTTTAAGTGAATTAAAGAACGTTTCCAATATTTTGTAGAATATATAAAATCCCACTTGGCCGGCAAATAGGGATCTTGTTGAAACTTACAAAATATGTCCCATTAAAGGGACGAACTTTCAGACTACAAATTGTAGTCACTTTCGAAGTAAAATAGAACCTGTATTAATTTTAAAATATAGTGAGATGAATGTAAAAAGTTTAATGCTTTTTGTGTTGGTATTGGTATCGTTTTGTGCCTGCCGCACCGATGAATTAATTGAAGAAATAGCCATGGAAGAAGAAGAGGTAGTTGATCTTGCGGATTATTCCCACTGGACTGAAACAACTCATAGTAATAGTGTTGAACCCGATTATTTGGTGGTTTTCCCCCAAACAAAAGTACTCCGGTTCGATATTACCATAAGCAATAATAACTGGTCAGATATGCAATCAGACCTTTCATCAAATATGAGCTCAGGAGGAAGGCCGGGTATGCCTGGTGCTGATGTTGATTCGGATTATACACCGGTTTGGGTGCCTTGTTCATTTAAGTTCGAAGATACCGAATGGTACAACGTAGGAATACGCTACAAAGGCAATTCAAGTCTTAGGTCAGCTTATCAACAGGGGAATAATAAATTGTCGTTTAAGCTCGATTTTGATGAATATGAAGATGATTACTCAGCTCTTAAAAACCAACGCTTTTACGGTTTTAGGCAATTAAATCTAAACAATAATTTCGACGATGCTTCGCTTATGCGTGAGAAGGTAGGTGCAGACTTGTTCCGCAATTTTGGTTTAGTTTCGGCACAAACTGCATTCTGTGTTGTATATATCGATTATGGGTCAGGCCCGCAGTATTTTGGTGTGTATGCCCTTGTGGAGGAAATGGACGATACAGTCGTAAAAAACCAGTTGGGGGACGATTCTGGGAATTTGTATAAACCTGATGGTAATGCGGCTTCATTTGCCGATGGAACATTTAACGAAAGCCAAATGGAAAAAAAGAATAATGAATTGCTTGCCGATTATACCGATGTGAGAGCTTTGTATGACATACTTAACAGCTCCGACAGGACTTCCAACAAAGAAACCTGGAAAACAAATCTGGAAAATGTATTAAATGTCGATGGATTTTTAAAATGGCTGGCTGCCAATACCGTTATCCAAAATTGGGATACCTATGGTAGGATGACTCATAATTATTACCTGTATAATCACCATTTAACCAATCAGCTTAACTGGATTCCATGGGATAATAACGAATCGTTACAATTTGGGAAACAAGGTGGTGCCTTAAGTTTGAGTTTAAGTGAAGTGGGCAACGGCTGGCCTTTAATCAGATATTTAATCGACGATGAGGAATACTTGCAGATATATAAAACATATGTCGAACAATTTGTAAACGAGGTTTTTATTCCCTCCGAAATGATTTCTGCATATGCAACTTATTTTAACTTATTAAAAGAATATGCCTATGCAGAAGAGTCGGGTTATACGTATTTATCTGGTGGTTCACAATTCGATCAGGCAGTTGAAACTCTTAAAGCACATGTACAATCACGGAACAGTGCAGTAATAACTTACCTGAATGAATAAACTCATAGGTTCTGATAAAAAATTCTTTTGGGCTTTGCTATAGTTTAAGTCAATTTATGGACTAATGTTTCTCATATAAATATGATTTGTTACATGTTTAATTTGAGTAATATGGGGATAAATATTTGTGGAATTTTGTGCTTTAGCGATTTTGTGGTTTATAAAATATTTTGCCACTAAGGCTCTAACTCACAAAATCCACAAAAAGATTAAATTAAATTCTAATTGGATACCTCGATAGCTTTGCTGCTATGAAGTTTATGCAACACAATTCTTTTATTATATTAGTATATTATTAAACAAGCAAAAAAAATTAGTAAAAGTGGTTTTGAAAATGATACAGAATAAACGTTTAAAATATGCCGAAGTTGCTTTGCTTGTTTTAATTTGGGTGGTGCTTATTACGGCTCCGGCATTATTTAATAATGAAGATTTTTTTCAATGGGAAGATTTTTTTCGTCCAATGCGGACATTAGTACCTTTGTTTATTATTTTTCTTATTAACCGAATATTTCTGGTACCACAGTTGCTTTTAAAAGGGAAAAACCTGTATTATCTGTTGTCCGTTTTTGTTTTAATTGCCTTTTTTACTGTTGGTTCATTTTTAATATTTGAAAAAAATGCCAACCGCCCCGGTGAACACAACTTGCCTCCTCAAAGATTTATGATACCTCCGCCAATGGACCAAAACTTTCAGCCACCACCCGAACCAGCAAGAGGTGCTCATGTACCGCAGTACATAAATTTATTAATGTTTTCGTTGTTGCTGGTTGGTTTTGATACGGGACTTCGGGTATCGTTCAGGTTGACACAAACCGAGCGCGAAAAAGCAAAACTTGAAAAAGAAAATGTGGGTACACAATTGGCATTTTTACGAAACCAGGTGAGCCCTCACTTTTTTATGAATACCTTGAATAATATTCATGCGCTTATCGATTACGACTCTGAAGAGGCCAAGGAGTCAATTATACGGTTGTCGAAATTGATGCGTCATTTGTTGTACGATTCCGAAATTGAAAAAATAACGCTTCAAAAAGAGGTGGATTTTATTAAAAACTACGTTGATTTAATGAAGCTACGTTTTTCTGAAAAGGTGAAAATAAATTTGCTGTTTCCGCCTGTTTTGCCCGATAAAAAAATTCCACCCTTATTGTTTACATCTTATCTCGAGAATGCCTTTAAACATGGCATCAGTTACCAGAAAACATCGTTTATAACCATCTCATTTTTATGCAGTGATAAAAGGGTAACTTTCGAAATTAAAAACAGCAATGCCAACATTCAAAGGGAGGATAAAAACTCGGGGATTGGTAAAGACAATTCCCGCAAACGCCTCGATTTATTATACGGCGATACTTATTCGCTAGATATTGAGGATACCGAAGAAGAACATTTTGTACGTTTAGTTATACCCATATGATAAAATGTATTGCCATAGATGACGAGCCGTTGGCACTCAAACAAATTGTTGCTTATATCGATAAAACACCGTTTTTGCAGTCGGTTGGACAATTTGAAAATGCTGTACAAGCCCTCTCTTTTTTGCAGGGAAACGATGTCGAACTGATGTTTGTTGACATTAACATGCCCGACCTGAGCGGAATGGATTTTGTAAAAGCACTTACCTACCCACCCAAAGTTATCTTTACTACCGCCTATAGCGAGTATGCCCTTGAAGGTTTCAGGGTCGATGCCATCGACTACCTCCTAAAACCAATTGGTTACGCCGATTTTTTAAAAGCAGCAAACAAAGCCAAAGAAAGGATCAACTCTCAGGTTTCCGAAACAATTGACATTAAAAGCAACGAGCAGTTCCTGTTTATTAAATCGGAATACAAAATTTTACGGATTAATTTGGCTGATATAAAATACATTGAGTCGATGCGCGAATACCTACGCATACACATGGAAAACCAAAAACCAGTGATGGCACTCATGAGCATGAAAAAAATGGAAGGATTCCTACCTGCAAAAAGTTTTATGCGTGTACACCGCTCATTTATTGTGAACCTCAATAAAATTACAACCGTTGAACGCAACCGTGTTGTGTTTGATAAAGATGTATACATTCCTGTGAGCGAACAATACAAAACTGCTTTTCAGGAGTATCTTGATGCAAATTTTTTGATTTAAAAGTTCGGGAAGGCAGAAAGGCTGAATGAACAGAATACTAGAATCAAGAATCAAGAACCAAATTTTAGACAATTGACTACTGAACACTGCCCACTGCCCACTGACCACTGCCAACTACTTTTCCCAATCATTTGTGCAATATAATCCCCTTTATGTGTTGCTACTTCTATTTATAATAATCCCTAAGTTTGGTATCAAATAAACCCGGCCGCGCACAGGTTAATGATTTGAAACGATGGAACTGCACCCCCGGATTTTTTTTAATAACACAAGTACAATTATGTATAACTGAAGCAACTGATTATTGGTTTGTAAACCTTACTATATTGGCAGGGAGGCGTTTAAGTACGAATAGACGATTTGTTTTCAGTAAAATAAATAGTGTACGATATAGAGAAATATATGCAATACACATACACAGACGTTAGCAACAAGGTGAATTCAGAATTTTCCATTGCGAAAAGGACTATAAAATTTGAAGTTTAAACCCTCTAAACAACAATAAAAGACCTTTTATGAAAAGATACTGCAAACTTGATGACATTTATTTTTCCCCTCCCCGCTTTTGCCCTGATGGGCAATTGATAATTTCGACAGTATTTCAAATTGATATCCCACCTATAAAACAGCACATTTGCAAACCACATCAACCATCCCACAAACCCAAGTTTGCAAAAGAGCTGTTCTCTCTGTCACCCACAAAAATCCATAAATATTATTCCGTTATAACATTTCAACCTAAAACTAATTTTCCATGAGAGTTCTTACAAAATCTAGATTTAAATTAGGTCTTGAATGTCCAAATAAACTTTATTACACCAAGAAAAAGGACTATGCAGATACAAAGATATCTGACACTTTTTTAGAAGCATTGGCAGAAGGAGGTTTTCAAGTAGAAGAATTGGCTAGAATGCATTATCCAAATGGAGTGTTAATCGAAGGGAATGATTGGGATTACCAGCTATTATGGGAACAAACGCAAGAACTTTTAAAGCAAGAAAATGTAATTATTTATGAGGCAGCATTTTTAATCGATGGTTTATTTATTAGAACAGATGTTCTAGTTAAACAAGGGAATAATATTGAATTAATAGAAGTCATATCAAAATCATTTAATCCAGATGATGAATATCTTTTTATAGGAAAAAGAGGAGGAATGGTAAGTAGTTGGAAACCTTACCTTTTTGATATAGCCTTTCAGAAATATGTTATTCAGTTATGTTTTCCTCAATGGAAAATACAATCATATATAATGATGGCTGATAAGTCTAAGAACGCAAGTATAAACGGATTAAACCAGCTTTTTAGAATCAGTAGCAAAGGAAAAAACAGAACTGGTATTTTGAAAAAGGTAAATACAATTGAAGAAACAGGTGATCCAATTTTAGGAAGAAAGAATGTTACTCAAATTGTTGATGATATTGAAGCAAACAAATACAAATACCATAATAGCCTAACATTCATAGAATCTATCAATCAGTTTAAAGAATTTTATCAAAAAGATGAATATGCTAACTGGAAAACTTCTTTTCGTGCTTGTAAATCATGTGAGTTTAAAAGTGAAGATGGGGAGTTAAAATCAGGATTTAAAGAGTGTTTTAGCAAACAACATAACTGGACTGAAAATGATTTTATAAAACCCAATATATTCGATGTTTTCTTCTTCTATAAAGGGAGTAAATTATTTGAAGAAGGAATTTATTTTAAAGATGAACTAACGGAAGATAATATAGGTTTAAAAGTTGAAGCAGAGAAATTAACAACATCTCATAGGCAATGGCTTCAAATAGAAAAAGAAGTCAATAATGATAGCACTATATATGTTGATAGAGAAGGGTTAAAAGATGAAATGAATAAATGGGTATTTCCTTTACATTTCATAGATTTTGAAACAAGTGCAGTTGCTTTGCCATTTAATAAAGATTTAAAACCCTATGAGCAAATAGCATTTCAGTTTTCACATCATATTTTACATGAAAATGGTATAATAGAACACGCTAATGAATATATAAATAATAAAGCTGGAGTATTTCCAAATTTTGAATTTTTACGGTCTTTAAAAGAATCCTTAGAGAAAGATAACGGAACTATCTTTAAATACTCGAATCATGAGAATACTATCCTAAACGCAATCTATATTCAATTACTTGCTTCCAGTGAAGGTGATAAAGAGGAGTTAATAAAATTCATACAAAACATTTCGCATTCCAAATCAGATAGTGCAGTTAAATGGAAAGGAAATCGAGATATGGTTGATTTATGGGATATTGAAAAGCGCTATTATTATAATCCTTTAACTAAAGGTTCTAATTCTATAAAAGCTGTTTTACCTGCGTCCTTAAGATCGAGCAATTTTCTTCAAGAAAAATATTCAAAGCCTCTTAATCAAATAAATCTGTCAAGTAAAAATTTCTCTGAAAATCATGTTTGGTTAGAAATTGAAAATGACATTGTAAAAAGTCCTTATAAAATGTTGCCTTCTCTTTTTGATGGTTGGAGTGAAGAGCAAATAGAAAATACTTTATCTGAAATAGAGGATATCGCCAATGGAGGAGCAGCATTAACTGCTTACGGTAAATTACAATATACAGACATGGCGCAAGCTGAAATTGATGAGTTAACGAGTGCAATGTTGAAATACTGTGAGCTAGATACTTTAGCGATGGTTATGATTTATGAGCATTTTCGCGAATTAATAAATTGAGTTATGCCAAAAAACAAAGAAGCATTAAAAAGATATCGAATTATTCACAATATTCTACGAAGAGGTGGAAAACACAAGACTCGTAGGATAGTTGAAATTTGTAATGATGCAGGAATACCTGTTAAACTTCGAACTATCCAAACAGACCTTAAAGATTTAGCTGAGGATACTGAATTAGGTTTCTATTTACCTATTGTGAAAGATGAAAGGACCAAAACATATTTCTATTCAGAAATTCCTGAAAATATCTTTCCATCTTTAGAATTAGAACCTGAAGAAATAACTGCTTTACTTTTTTATGCAAAAACTGTTAGTCAATATAAAGAATATCCAATTTTCAAAGAAATTACGAATGCTGTTCAAAAAGTATTCGATAATTCAAATATTGACCCAAAATTAAAAGAACTTTTTGAAAAAGAGACATTGCTCGAAACGGAAAAACATCCACAGATAGGAGGAATTGAGTTAATTTCAGATATTTTAGAGGCAATATCCAAAAAGAAAATTATTGAAATTGAATATCATAAGTTTGATGATGTAATTAAAAGTCACAGACTTAAACCCATACTTTTAAAAGAGGATAAGCAGCTGTGGTACATTATAGGAATAAATGTTAAGTCTGATAGACTTATTACTTTCGCTTTAGATAGAATTATTGATGTTACTATAACAGAAGAATTATATGATGAAGTTCCTTTCAATAGTAAAGAATACTTTAAATACTCTTTTGGTATAACAGTTACAGAAGAAGATCCTATTGATGTTATTATTTCATTCAACCCTGAACAAGGAAATTATCTTAAAACCTTACCTATACATCCTTCTCAAATAGTTTTAGAGGATACAACGGACAAATTTGTTATTCAAGTTGCTGTTAAACCTTCTTATGAATTTTATTCCAAGATATTTAGTTATGGAAGTTCGGCAACTGTATTGGCTCCAGAATCAATATGCAAACTATTTCAACAAACTTTTACTGAAGCCTTAAGTAGCTACACAACAGGCAAATAAAAATTTATTTTTATTTATTTCTTATGACGCAAGTAGAGTGCGTCATGTCATTGTTTATTTGTAACGTAAAATAGTATTAACGCTTAAATAAACAACTATGGCAAAGAAAACTGTACCGGTAAAACCTCATAAAAGGTCAACACCATCTCCAACTCCTAGAAAAAATCCAGACGCACCGAAGCCTGGACCAAAAACAGTTCATGTGAGTCCACATAAAAGGACTCCACCAAATTAATTTTAAAATTTTATAGTTATGAATTCAGAAAACAACAAAAAAAATCAAAATCATGGTCATAACAAAGAGACCAAAATTTATGTAAATACCAAAGAACTACTTTGGGATAAGAAAGAAATCTCCTTTGAAGAACTAGTTAATATTGCATTCCCGGGTGCTTCGAAGAAAGAGTTTGATGTAACCTACATAAAGGGACATAGTAATCAAGAAGGTGAATTACTAAATGGTGAAAGTATACACGTTCATCCAGAAATGGAATTTATAGTAACTCCGACTAATGAATCCTAGTCCTCATATTCAACAACTAGTAGATCATGGATATGATGTGGAAATTATCCATGATAGATGGTTACTTTTAAAACGTGTACCGTATTTAAATAAAGACCTAGAGATAAGGTACGGGATCATTGTTTCTGATATTGAAATGTCAGGAAATGATGTAAAAGTTAATTTAAGAAACCACCCAATTTATTTTATTGGTGAACAGCCATACAGAATTGATGGTATTAAAATGAACCCTAATAATTGTAATAAAAAGGAATTATTTCCGGGTTTGACAGCGGATTTTTATTTTTCTTATAAACTAGACAGACCATATACTGACTACTATGAAAAAATTAGCCACTATATGCATCTTTTCTCTAAGCACGCAATAAAGAAAGATTCAAGTGTTACTTTTAATGTTGGATCTTTATCCATTGTTCCAGACGATTTACCTTTTGGTTATTCAGACTGTAATTCAGCATCCCCTGAAGGAAATACTCTCATGAGAAAGTTTTCAGGGATGAAAATCGGAATTATTGGTTTAGGAGGTACTGGCTCATATATTTTGGATTATATTTCAAAAACTCCTGTTGAAGAAATTCATTTATTTGATGGAGATTATCTTCATAACAAAAATGCTTTCCGAGCACCTGGGGCAGTACCAATAGAAGAATTGCAAAATATTCAGAGAAAGGCAGATTTTTTCAAAAAAGAATATACTAGGATTCATTGCAATATTATTTCTCACCCAGAATACATCAAAGAAGGAAATCTAAATTTATTAGATCAATTATCATTTGTTTTCATTTCAATAGATAAAAGTGAAATTAAGAAAATAATTGTTCAGCATTTAGAGTCCCTAAACATAAATTTCATTGATATTGGAATGGGTATTCAAATTGTAGATGGAGCAATATTGGGAACTATAAGAACGACTTTAAGCACGAATGAAAAACGAGAACATATTCATGAAAAACAACGGATTAAGTTTAATGGAAATCCAAACAATGAATATTCTTCTATACCGCAAATAGCCGAATTAAATGCTCTAAATGCCGCACTTGCTGTAATTAAATGGAAAAAAATAGTTGGATTTTATCATGATCGAGAGTTGGAATTTCACTCTCAATATTTATTAACCAATAATATAATATTGAATAATGATTGCAAAACTTAATCATGTATTTATTGAGACAATACCTGATGAACTTGAAGATGGTATTTTGTATATCTCAATAAGGTTCAGAATTATAATGCATAATTGTGCATGTGGTTGCAAAAACAAGGTTGTAATACCATTGTCTCCTGCACGATGGAAAATGACATTTGATGGTAAGACAATTTCCTTATCCCCTTCTATTGGTAACTGGAATTTTGATTGCCAATCTCATTATTGGATTACTAATAGTGAAATTATTTGGGCTAAAAAATGGATAAATAAAGAAATCACTACTGGCAAGAAAAATGAAAAGAGAAAACGTAAAAAGTATTACAAAAAACAAAATAAAAAAGTTGATCGAGGTTTTCTGAATACATTCAAGAAATTATTCTATTGATAGATTTTCAAAAATTATAAACTTATGGATTTAAGAAAATTAGCACGGAATTTAGAAAGTGAAAAATGTAACATTCATAATGAACATTCCAAAGCAGTTCCTCAAAAAGACTCTATAAACCTGTCATGTTGTTGTGAAACATTTAAAGCAAAACTGGTAAAGCAGATGGAAACCGGTATCTCAAAACAAATTGAAGCAGATCTAAAAAAGGCATTCAAATTTTAAAATACTTTGGTTTAGTAGAATCCATACACAATGTAAGCATATTAGCAAGCCCCAGCAAAACCACCGCACAATCAAATACTTGCCAATAAGCTTACATTATTCCTTCGCATTAGCCCTTACAGGGTTATTAGGATCCCTCCTCTCATAAAATAAATTTGTTTCTTCATTATAAAAGTCTACAATATTCGATTGTGAAATACATAGGATTGATTAATAGAAAAATCTAAGCCCAGCCCCTAACAAAGGTAGCCGTTGCACAACCCCCTAAATCCCATCTTAAATAGTTATTGGCTAAAAGATTTTTATTACTTAAGCTTTTCTTCCCCAAAGCCTGCATCACGAATTTCTCAGTTACAATGAGCAAAAACGGGCTTGTAATAGCGTAAATAAGCCCAAAAAACAGCTAAAACGGGCTTCACTTCCCCTGCTTTTGTTTTAATTCTATTGCCCGTATACTTCAAGTACTTTTTCAGGTTGTAAGCACAGGCTGCCATATGCATTACCTTGTTAGCCTGTTTTATGCCAATTGTATTTATTTTCCGTAAGCCAATAAACTGGGTCAGAGTACCCCAAACTGGCCACATGGCCATAATACTGTTTTGTGGAAGGGTATAAAAACGATACATCTAATACTTCTTTTAAACGGCGGTAAAAGTTAGATTCCGAGATACGCTTAGATAATTGAAAATTCGAAAATAACTTCTCTTGATAGACCTTCTTTCCTTGCATTTTTATTACAAGTTAATGGAAAACAATTGATTACTATAAGATATATTGTTAAATTTGTTAACAAACTATGGTGCGTTGTGCAACAGGCACAATGTATAAAAATAATAGCCGGATTAGTAGTAAAATCAAGGGTTGTAGCCCGATTCAACTTTCTTGCAATTTGACAGGCAAGTGCTATGCATTCGGCTACTATTCTTCTACGAACCGTTATAGGCAAAAACGACCGAGCAAGCAAACAAGTTTTTGTTAATTTGACATCTGATTATGAATCGAAACGAAGTATTATTAAGAATAACAACTGAAAGTGTATGTAATACAACTGTATGTAGCGTTAATACAACTACATGTAGCGATATTTTGACTGATTTAGAGAATGTTGTAAAATATCTTTGTTGTGTTTAAAAAGTAATAAATTATGACACAAATGAAAACAAAGATGATTGGAAACAAAATTGTTGAGGCGAGAAAAAAACTAAATATCTCACAAGCTCAACTTGCAGAAAAATTATTTATTAGTGCACAAGCTGTTGGAAAATGGGAACGTGGAGAATCAATGCCTGACATTACAACTCTAATCCGCCTTGCTGAAATTCTTGGCGTTGACCTTAACTATTTTTCGAAGAGCAACCAATATGAGGACGATGAAACGACAATTGAAGAACCTGTGAATGACGAAAATTCGGGTGAAATAAACCATGTAAAGCGAAACTGGAATATGTCGCGTGGGAATTGGGAGAATGCGGACTTTTCTGGATTAAACAATTTGCAGGAAAAGTTCGGTTTTTCAAATATTAAGAACTGCAAGTTCATAGGTTCTGATATGTCGGGGCTTGTTTTAAAAGCTAATCATGTAGATTCTTGTGATTTTTCAAATTCCGATATCAGTAATTGTAAAATTCAAGCTTCTCATGTGACAAATAACTTATTTAAATATTGCTCGTTAAAAAACGCTGAATTTATTGGGTGTCAAATAAAAAAATGCAACTTCCTAAAGGCTGATTTTACAAGTGTGTCTTTTAAAATGTCATCTTTTGCTGGTAATAATATCGAAGGAGTAGTATTAAATTCTGTTTCTTTTATTGTGACAGATATTTCGGATATCGTTTTTGAAGGCAAAATTAAGGATTGTGCTTTTGAATATTGTACATTTTCCAGAGTGATATTTAAAAATGCAACACTGGTAAATAGTTTTTTTAAATGCAAGTCTTTAAAACGCATTCAGTTTATTGACTGCCAAGCAGACCGAATGACGTATGAATTTTTGAAAAATGGAAAAGCAGATCTGACAGGCATAACTTTGATAACTTAGTAGCATTGTGAAGATTAATTATTATTATTAACAGGTGGTTAATGAAACGAATAAAGGCCAGGTGCTAATAATTAGTGCTTTATGCGGTCGGCACGACCGAGCATTGAGCATCGGTTGAACGAGGCCACCTGCTCCGGTTTATCTATGGGGATTGAACCCCTTTTTTAGGAGTCATTTAGCTTTTCTTGCTTTGTTCTTTTCCGGTTATTAGTTGGCTGGTAGTAACCCCGTTAGTCCATTTATCTGCCTTTGTTTATCATTTTTTTAGTGTCGGAGTTCATTTTCCTCCTCGCGGCTGTCATTACGGCATGCGCGACTGACTTAGAGGCAGTTGGTGAGTTGTTTTAACACTCAACGTAGTAGTTCTAATGAACTTTGAAGTAGTTTTAATACTCAACGAAGTGGTTTTAATCAATCGGGTAGTTGTTTTAACACTTTGCGTAGTAGTTTTAACCAACCCCGGAGCAGTTTTAACTAACTCCGGAGTAGTTTATTTTTCCTGTTGCCTGTATATAGCCAATGCTGTTTTAGTTTTGTCTGTTTTAATCAACAATTACACGGGCACGTTTATAGGCACTGTAAAATTCGGTGTTTGTAAATTCAAACCGGAACATCAATTTATCCAGTTTGTTTTTAATCAGGTTGTTTGTTGTTTCAAATAATTCATCGAGAAGGCTCATGGCCGCAAAAGCCTGATTTCGGATGTTGCGTGGTTGCCCAATCAGGGTCTTAAAATTATCGAGCGATGTTTCAACTTCGGTAACCATCTCTTCGGTAACCATAAAATCGGCCAGGCCGGATAAATTTTCGCGGGCAGCTGTAATAATTGGTTTTAGCATAGCTTCAACATCGGTTTCCCTGGCTTGAATTATTGCCGATTTGGTGAGTTTAACCTTTCCGGCTAAAATGGTGTCGTCGTTAAAAGCAGCAAACGCCTGCATAGTCCCGGCCAGTGCCATCACTTTTTCAATGAGGTTTTGTAAGGTTTTGTTTTTATTGGTTGTAATAGCCTGGCTCCCGGGGTTGGTTTTTTCATTTTGTTCTTCAATGCGCTGGATCAATTCATCTAAATTGTTTTTTACGTTTACCACAATTGGAATACCTGACCAAAGGTTGGTGTTTTCGTCGAGAGCTTCCTGCGTGTTGATAAACATGCGTAGGTGTTTTGTTTGAATTTTGTTCATTTTTTATACATTTAAATGGTTTTTAATTGCCCACATGGGCGTTAGTTATCTCTACCGGCGGGTGCTGTTTTCACCTGCCGGTTTTTATTTCCGGTAATACCGTTTATCCCGGCTCGTTAAAACTGTTAATAGTTGGTTGGTTTACCCCAAACGATAACCGCGTTGGCCTCGTTTAATCCGGGAGTTATACGGATAATTTAGGATTTTGTATGATCGGTTTTTTATGCCACTTTTTTAGAATTTTGTGTTTCCAGGTACATTTTTAGTATGCTGTCAGTCAGAGGATTTGGTGTTTATTTAATTTGTTGTTTATATAATCGTATTCAAGTTACAAAGAAATTATATACAAGTCAATAGTTGGAGGGAAAAAATCATAACCCATTTGTTAAGGGTTCATGTCCGGTTGTAAACATTCGACATTCAAATATTTCCTATTCTTAATTTCCTGCTTTTCCCCCTTTGTATTGTAAATTCGATTTAAAATCTTTAATTTTAGTACTACATAAACCGGCCGCGCACAGGTAGTTGATTCGAAGTGATGGAACTGCACCCCCGGATTTTTTATAATAAATCAGTTTACGAAAAAATCGATAAAACTTTGATTATTCATGGAATCCATTAGTGCCATTGGAATATTTGCTTCATTAATTTACGCCCTCCTCCTCATTAATAAAAAGAAAAAATCAATATCTGATAAAATCCTGACCGTGTGGATGTTTTTATTTGCTATCCATTTAATCCTCCCTTTAATGATGGCACTTGGCAACCGTTTTTTTATTGAGAAAGTAGATGGGCTGGATATTGGTTTGTATACTTTGCACATCACTTTTTTATACTTTTATTCGTTGAGCCTTACGGAAAACAAGTTAAAATTTGAGGTGAAACATTTACTGCTGCTTATTCCAACAATAACAATTTATGTTGTTCAAAAAACAGTCGATGCCCATGTCTATCTTTTTAGTGAGATAGTTGAGAAGTTCTTTTTTAACGACAACGTATTATTCCATTTAACAGGGGTTGTAAGCCTGAACCTGATTTTCTGTATTTTTTTTTGTAATAAGTTTTTTCACATCCTTAAAGGGCATCAGAAAAAAATGAAAAATAATTTTTCATATAGCGAAGACATTGACCTCCGATGGCTGAAAAACCTCAACATTGCTGCATTGGTTTTAACTTTTATTGTTGTATTTTATCTGATTGCCCTTTTAAATGGAAAGCTGAACAAAGAGTGGTTAAATAATTTATATTTTTCATCCATCAGCCTGTTTGTTGTTGTTTTGGGATATTTGGGATATAAGCAGGGTGTGATACTAACTTATACAGAAGACAAACCAACAAAAAAAACGCAACCTGATATAAAAAAGCAGGACAAAAAACAATATAATATTAAGCCTTTAAAGGATATCAAAAGCCCGAATGAAGTAGCAGCCTTGATTGATTTAATGGAAAAGGAAAAACCTTATCTCGACCCGAAATTAAATATTGGTTCAATGGCAAACACTTTAGGGATTCATGCGCATCAGTTATCAAAGTCCATTAATCAGCATTTTGGACAAAACTTTTTCGAATTTGTAAACAATTACCGTGTCGAAGAATATAAAAAACTGGTTACCAATCCGAAAAACATACACTTTTCAATTTTAGGTTTGGCCCTCGATGCGGGGTTTAATTCAAAAGCCACTTTTAACCGTATTTTTAAAAATTCCACCGGGCTAACTCCTTCCGAATTCAGGAATCAATACAAGTTTTAAGTCTTACTTTTCCCTTCTTAAACTGCTGTAAAACTGCAATTTATTGAAAACTGAGACTTCCGTGCGGTCTCACTATTTTATACTGAGACGATGAGCCTTAGGTGATGCTATACATTTGAATCGAAATCAAAAACCAAAAAATTTCGATGATGAAATACATTAACTGGCAAACCAAAATCTTACTCCTTATTGTCGTCATACAATCCTGCATTCAGCTTAAGGATTCGGTAATCGATGAAAACGAATTTCTTGGAAATAAAACAAATCCATTAAACATATATGAAAACCCGGGCGACGGTACTTTTATAAATCCATTTAATATAAATACCGACAACTGGGGGTTGGGGAACATTAAAAAGTTAATGCTTGTCGAGTTTGAGGAACTACATGGATATTGTTCGGTGGAATTGCAGGTTGCTGAAAAAGATGGGGTAGAGGGCGGTTTGGTGATAGTGTATTATGCAAACAAAAAACAGGCAGATGTTTACCATACACCAAATTTATTTCTGAGCAAAAAGATGTATACCAACATATTAAATAATGCCGTAATAACAGAAACACCAATACAATATAGATTTGAAGAAAAGAGGGGGTTGCTTAAAGCTTCCCTGCATTTCACCGACAGGTTTAAGAACGAAATAAACATGGTTGTTGATGAACAGTTAGGCGACATGAAACCTTGTGGGTTATTGGCTCCAATTGGTGGAGAAGCCATGGATCCTGAATTTATGGCCATTGTTTTTATGAAGCACTTTAAGTTTTTATCGCAAAACGAAAAAGAAATTCAGGTTGATATAAATGGAAAAAAAGCCAAATTGATAAAACTTCCGGTTAAAGCCAATGGTGTTAAAGGCTATCAAACCAAATATTCAATGGAGCCGGTTACTGTTAGCTGGAACAAGAATGATGATACCAAGCTTAAAAAACTTCGGGTTAACAAAAACAACTTATACCAGAAGGAAGATAGTGAAATTTTATGCCTGAATAACGGTGGCCATTTAGAGATTAAAAGGTTTTCCGGAATTCAAAACAGGCACAAGGTGAATTTCAGATTCTCACCTGCCATTCCCGACCTGCAACAATTAAAAAATGCTAGAACAATAGAGGGACGCTTTTCGGTGAGTGTTGATGAAACTACCGGAATTATTGCAGGTGAATATATCATTCAGAAACAAAGAGAAATAATAGTAATAACTATTCAGCCTACCAAAGGATATTCTCCGGTTCCGGGAAAACCGTGGATGAAAAAAATGACATGGAAAGCAACTGTCTCAAACGATACGAAGGGTGATTTTATATTAAAATCAGTCTGGGTAAAAAACAATTAACGAATAACACTAAAAACAGAAATCATGAAAGTTGAGGAATTTTCACAGTATGGAAGAGCAACGTTCACCTAAAAGAGAAATCGAAAACCAGGGATCTATTTCCCACAAGGGCAGGAGCATAATAAGTATTTACGGCCGGGGTTGTTCTAATTTGACCGGAAACGAATAGTTCTTGCACTTCAACCGAATAGTATTTGGTATAAACTTTTCAAATTAAATATTTAAATAACATTTAAAATTATAACAAGATGAAAACATTAACGGCACTCATATTTCTAATAACAGCAGTTGGCATTACCAATGCCCAGGAAACCGACTATAATAACAACCAAATAGAAACTATTCTTTCTGAAAGTAGAAGCGATGGATTTTATGGGGCATTTAGCCTTGGATACTCAGAAATTGATAACAGCGATGCCTTTGTTGCCGGAATGCGCGGAGGTGTAATTTTTAACAATAAATTAGCTGTTGGCCTAGCAGGCTATGGATTTATTAATAACCCCGACAAATACCATTACAGCGATCCGAATATGAATGATTTTTTCCTGGCGGGAGGTTACGGAGGTTTATTTATTGAACCCATAATTGCAGGAACCAAACCGGTACATGTATCGTTTCCAATCCTGGTTGGGATTGGTGGTGTTGCGCTTGTTGAAGATGATGGGAACTGGTATGATGACCATTACCCCGATAAATTGGATAAGGATTTTATTTTTGTTTTTGAGCCGGGAGTTGAGCTGGAATTTAACCTTGCCAAATATTTTCGAATGGCCGCTTCGGCAACCTACCGTTTTACATCCGATGTTGATTTATTAGCCACCGACACAGATGCCTTACAAGGATTTCAGTTTGGATTAACTTTTAAGTTTGGAAAGTTTTAAAGCAGGATACAAAATATCATTCCTTGTGATAGTGTCTCTAAATACTCTTTTTCCAAAGACAGGGAATATAATAGCCACAAACAATTGAAAATGTATCAAACAACCAAAAACAGAAATCATGAAAGTTGAAGAATTGTCACAGTACGGAAAAGCTTTGGAAATGCCCAAAGAGGGGTTGAAAAAACAGGAAAAAGTAATTTTTAACCTGCTAAAAAAAGAATTTGGCCTATTGGGATTTATGTTGCTAATGATGCGAGTAAAAAAGAACGCGAACAGAATTAAAAAGGATTATCCGAAACAAGTTGAAAAGGCAAAAATTATTGGTAAAGACATGGACAAACAATTACTAATGATGGGCGGATTGTTTTTTGCAATTGCCAATAAAAAAGGTCGAAAGTTTGCCGAAAATTTTATGTCAAAAATGATGCAAAATGTTGCTCCTGTTTCTATGCCTGCAATGTATCAGCTTGATGAATTAGTAAAATGCGAAGGCGATGTGTTTGATAATTACAAAAAATTTAACCGTGCCATGTTTACAGAAATCGACCGCATTGGAACCTGGAAAAACAGCGGTTTTAACGAAACTGAGGACTTGCTCGAATTTAAAGTAACCTCGTGCATCAATGTTGAATTGTTTAATGCCATTGACTGCCCTGAAATAGGGACGCTGGGTTGCGACCACGATCTGGCTGGTTATCCATTAATCGAAGAAGCCACACAAAGCGAATTCCGCCGTCCGTGTACACTTGCCAAAGGGGGCGATTACTGTCATTTCCATTTTTACAGAAAAGGGACTGCGCCAGAAATAACTCAACCAAATCAATAACCTTAAAATTACAGTCATGAAACTTTATAAAATAGTGCTTTTGATTACACTAATAAGCACCAGAGCATTTGCCATCGAAAATTTAAAAGATAAATCGTGGAGTGGGGCTTTTGATATAGTCCACTCAAAAGTAAAATACAACTATCCTTTTACCGAACATAAAAGAATTAATCTCGATTCTTTGTATCACATTACTTCGGAGGCAATTCAAAAAGCCGAACAAACAAAAAATGATACGGCTTATTTTTTGGCAATAAAAAAATATGCCTTTGCTTTAAACGACAATCATGTTTTTGCCAAAAAGAAAGAATTTGATGCCTTCACAAAAGAGTTAGCGGGCCATTACGGATTTGAAATAGAAGCTTTTGATAACGGCGATGTAGTAATTTCCCAAATCCGAAAAGGTGCAAACGGCTTATCGAAACATGTAAAAGTAGGAAACAAAATAACTTCCTGGAATAATACGCCTGTTAAACAAGCCATTAGTTGTACATCATTGCTTTTGGGCGAACGAATGGATGCAACGGCTCAAAACCGATTTTTACAACAATGCAAATTGTTAATGTTTGCTCCTTTGGGAGAATTCGCGATAATAACAATCGAAAATGAACATGGTGCATCTGTTCAGGTTACATTAAAACCCTTTCCTTCTAAAGACCTTAAAAAAGCCTGGCGCTATCCAAAGGTTACACTTTGGGATAGGGCAGTAGAGTCGCCAGTCGATTTTGATATTTTCGAGGAGGATTCCATTGGGTATTTCCGAATTAATGGGTTTATGCCAAATTTTAACGATTTATCATTGGCGCAAACTTTTCGGGATAAGCTGTGGCTGTTAAAACGGTTAAAAATAAAAAGCCTGATTATTGATGTGCGTGGCAATCAGGGCGGAGTGGATAAATGGGCTATGAAAATGGCTGGCCACTTTGTAAATGAACCAAAACATTACCAGTATGTATCAAAATACAGTGAAGAAACCGGGGAGTTCGAAATTAACAGTTCCTTAACCAATACTGTCACCCCACGAAAACCATATTTTAACGAACAAGTATTAATTCTTGTGGACAACCAAACGGCCAGCACTGGCGAAGGTTTGCCAATGGCACTGCAAAGCCTTCCAAATGTTAAAGTGGTTGGCCAATACGGTACAGCAGGGGCTTTCGCAACAGGTTTCGCCGATTTTATCTTTAAAATGCCGGAAGATGTGGTTTTTGGATTTCTCGAAGGGCGTTCGCTCGACGAAAATGGAAATATCCAGGTTGATGCCGATTATAGAGGTATAGGTGGTATAATTCCCGATGTAAAAGTCCCGGTTACACAAGAATCAGTCAAAGCACAAAATGTTGATAGTAAAGACTATGTACTTGATTTTGCACAAAACTACTTAACAAAAACAAAATATACTCAGAGATGATTGAATGGAAAACAACTATAAACGACCGAGAACACCCACCTGCTAGCAGGGATTTGTAGTCTGTACCGTTACTACGAACTTATTTCTTAAAAAATAGAAGTGATAAAGGCAACATATAATTATAAAATATTATTTTTGATGTGTTATTAAAATTTATGCAAAAAACACTTTATTTCTTATTTACGGCCATTGTTAAATAAATAGTCAATAGGTTATTGGCTATTATCTTTACCCGGATATTCTTTCGGGCTGTAATTGTATTACCAATTTTACACACAAAAAGATCATTATAGGCGAGTTGCGTCGAATAAGAATTGATTATAAATTTTAACACATGAATTTACATATTAGAAAAGTAGGTAAAAGTGAATTTTATCAAACAGAAAATTTAATCAGAGAAGCATTTTGGAACCTTTATAATTCAGGGTGTACCGACCATATTATACTTCATAAGTTACGAAATAGTAAAAGTTATGTTGGAGAATTAGACCTTGTTGTTTTATGCAATGGTGATATTATTGGGCATATTATTTCTACAAAAGCAAAAGTCCTTGATTCAAAAAACAAAGAGTATGAGGTTTTATGTGTAGGCCCGTTTGCAGTCTCACATGATTTTCAACACAAAGGAGTAGGGACAGAACTTTTAAAATATCACATATCTGAAGCAAAAAAATTAGGATTTAAAGGAATGGTTTTGTTTGGGAATCCCAACTATTATCACCGTTTTGGTTTTAAAAATGCCAAAGAATATAAAATTACGACTAAAGAGGATCAAAACTTTGATCAATTTATGGTTTTGGAACTTCAGCGTCATAATTTTGAAAATGTGAATGGACGATTTTTTGAAGATTCAGCTTTTGAAGTAAACGAAAATGAATTAAACGAATTTGAAAAGAGGTTTCCAACAAAAGAAAAGGGTAAACCTAAAATTGATATTAAACTGTTAATTACGTGAATTATGAGTCGAAATTTAGTTTTGTAAAGTAGATAGTTAACTTTTTCCAAAGTTTTGGAACTTTGGAAAAGGTTCTATTTAAATTTATGAAGACAAATAATTTCAAAAGTCAAATCCATGATTTGCCGTAAATATCAATACTTAAATAATACGAAAATGAAATTAGAAGATTTAGGATATAAAAATAGTTTTGAAGAATTCAGAAGGGAACAACAACTGGATGATTTTGAAATAGGAAGAGTTATTGCAGAACACAAAGAACGCTACATTGTAAAAACAACAAAAGGTGAATTTGAAGCCGAAGTAACCGGAAATTTAAGATTTACAGCAACAAATCGGGAAGATTTTCCGGCTGTAGGCGATTGGGTTGTTTTGTTAAATTATGACTCTGATTTTGCGATAATCCAAACCATATTTCCACGGTTCTCGATTATTAAAAGGCAGGCAGTTGGGCATTTAAGTGAGATACAGATAATAGCAACAAATATCGATTATGCACTTATTATTCAATCGGCCGACAGGGATTTTAATATCAATCGGCTCGAAAGGTACCTTACCATATGTTATGCATCGAAGGTTCGCCCAATAATAGTATTGACAAAAACCGATTTAATAAATGAACAACAGGTTTCTGCACTAACGGAAAGTATAAAACAACGAATAAAAGATGTTCCGGTTTTTGCAATTAGTAATGAAACCCACCATGGTTATGACCTGATAAAAAAGATAATTGAACACGGTAAAACGTATTGTATGCTTGGTTCTTCGGGGGTCGGAAAATCTACCTTATTAAATAATCTGGCAGGCCGAATTATAATGGCAACCAATGCAATTAGCCAAAGTACAAATAAAGGGCGGCATGTTTCAAGCCACCGTGAATTAGTAATCTTAAAAAATGGAGGAATTCTGATTGACAATCCGGGCATGAGGGAAGTAGGGATTGCAGATTCAACAACTGGTTTGGAAACCACATTCGACACGATTTTAAGCCTTTCTCAAAAATGTAGATTTAAAGATTGTACACACATCAATGAGATTGGTTGTGCTGTTCTCGAGGCAGTGGAAAACGGTGAAATAGAAAATAAATTCTATGAAAATTACCTGAGATTAGGACGAGAAAAAGCACATTTTGAATCGTCGGTTGCCGAGAGCCGTAAAAAAGATAAAGAATTTGGAAAAATGATAAAAAAATTCAAAAAAGAGAGGAATAAAAAAAAGTATTAAGAACAGTGATTCATTTAAGTGGTATTTGGTTAATTCCAGATACCACTTTTTTATTTCTGATTCTGCCATTAATTTCTATAAATAAATTGTTAAACAGGTTGTGAATAGGACTGATTATATTTACTTTAGAAGTTTGAATAAAATTAAATCCAAAGTTATGTATACCCGATATTTATTCCTGATACTTGTTGTTAGTGCTTTTATTGGTTGCCAGTCAGGTAAGCAAAACGAGCAAAAAAATGGATTTGAAAGTGCCATAACCGAAAGCCACCGGCTCATTGATTCAATCCAACGAAACGGGCACATTCCGGGCATCGATGTTGCCATTTCTATAGGTGGTGAAATAATATGGTCCGAAGGATTTGGTTTTGCAGACCTGGAACACAAGGCCCCTGTAATTGCAGGGAAAACCCGTTTCAGAATTGGCAGTGTTTCGAAACCTCTAACTGCTGCTGCTTTGGGTAAGTTAATGGATAAAGGCTTAATTGATGTAAACCTTCCTGTTCAAGCCTATGTGCCGCATTTCCCCGAAAAAAGATTTCCTTTAACAGTTAAACAGGTTGCCGGGCATATCGGGGGCATCAGGCATTATAATGGGACAGAATTCCTGATGAGCAAACATTTTAATTCAGTTAAAGAAGGCCTTACCATTTTTAGCGCTGATTCCTTGTTATTTGAACCCGGAACAAAGTATTCTTATTCGAGTTATGGTTTTAACTTGATTAGTGCGGTTATTGAAGGTGCCAGCGGCGAGGAATTTATTCCATTTATTGAACGCGAGGTTTTTTCGGCATTGGGAATGACTTCCACCTGCCCCGATTTAAACGATAGCATTATTGTTAACCGCACATCGTTTTATGAAGTGAATCAACAAGGAACCATTGTTAATGCCCCATATGTCGATAACAGTTACAAATGGGCCGGAGGTGGTTTTATCTCAACTACAACCGACCTGGTTAAATTTGCTGAAGCCCACTTAAAACCAGGATTCCTTACGGAAAAAACATTGCATGAATTAATAACTTCGCAAGTGTTAAATAATGGCGAAAAAACCGGATATGGATTAGGTTGGTTTTCGTTTAAAGATGGAGAATTTTTGGGTTTTGGCCATGGTGGTGGATCGGTAGGGGGCATAACCACATTTAATATTTACCCTAAAGATAATTTGGTAATTGTATTATTGTCAAATTCATCGGATACACGTTATGGAAATGTGCCGGGGCGTATTGTACAGTTGTTTAGGGAAGCTATAAAATAGCTTTTAAATCATAAAATTTTTACCTGCACTTGAAATTGGTTTGGGTATTTTGGGTTTTGAAAACTCTGTTTGTTGTATCAGGTGGTGTTTGCTAAATTGTATGGAGTTTATTCAAAAAATATAGTCGTACGAATAAATAATCAAATAGGAAAAGGCACGGAAGTATTTATTCACTTTCCAAAAGCGGTTTGAGAATGATCGTATATAAATAGTTGTTTGCATAATGCTCTCTAAAATTTTTAACTTTGTAGTACATCAGTTATTTAAATAAACAATTGATATGGAAAAGTTTAGAGTTACAGTTGGTGTATTTGTTGTACTTCTTTTGCTTTTTAGTTGTAGTAACGATGAATGGGAAACACCCGCCTCAGAATATTTGTTGTTCCCTGCCGGGCGTTCATTTTTAAGTGAAAGTGAAGCTACAGTCCTGTTTAATAATTCAGAATATATTGCCGAAATTATTTCTGATAGTTGTGGTGGCTTTTGGTTTAAAATTCCGAAAGTTGATTTGCCACCAGCTGGCGGAGTTGAAATTCATTACAAACGCCAGCAAAGTGTTTTGGATTTATACAAGGGGATAACCAATAACAAACCTGATTGGATAAATCCGTCGCTATTTATCGATAGTGATAACAGCCAGTTGCAGGATAAAGCCCTTGAGTTAATTGACGGAATTCAGACCAATTATGAGAAAGCCAAAAGTATTCAACAGTTTGTAATCAACCATCTTGAATTTAGAGAATACAAAGATTCTTTTCTTGAAATAGCATCCGATACATATCAATTAGGGTATGGTACCTGTATGAATTTTTCGCGTTTGTTTGTTGCGATGTGCAGGGCAGTTAATATTCCGGCTCGCTCAATTTGGGGAATTGTTTATGGGTACGATGATGATAATATTTATGATTACCACCACCAATGGGCTGAAATGTTGGACGATAATGGATATTGGCATCCTTTGGATTTTAATTACACAACCGATTTTGATTTAAATGATATTAGGTACCTCGACCTGGTGTATGCGGCCGAAGAAAATACGGTTATTCACAACCGTGGAGTCAAAGAGGTAATGCTGGGAAACGTGAGTTATTTTGAAAATTACCCGGCAACACTTACCGGAAAACTTGGTTTTGAATTAGTGGAAGATGCCCGGCCCGAATATATGATTATTAAGTATAACTACAATTAATGGTGAAAAATATTCGTTTCTCAAAAGCCGTTTTTGATGATTTAGGACAGATTCTGAAACTTCAAAAAAAGGCGTTTATTACTGAAGCAGAATTATATGAGAATCATGTCATTGGTCCTATGGTACAGACAATTGAATCGATTCAGGATGATTTTATGAATTATACGTTTATAAAAGCCGTATATAAAAATTTGATTATTGGTTCAGTAAAAGGAAGACAAACCGGAGGCATCTGTAGGATTGGTCGATTGATTGTTGAGCCTGAATTCCAGAATAAAGGAATAGGAAAAAAACTAATGAATCATATCGAAAAAGAATTCCCCAACGCAAAACAATACCGTATATTTACCGGTAACAAAAGTATTAAGAATATTTATTTGTATCAATCCCTGGGCTATCAAAAATCTGAAGAAGATACTGGTATAGATAATCCGGATGGGCAGTTGGTTTATTTGACAAAAACAAACAATTAATGAGTACGAATTATATTGAAGATAAAACATTTAACGGAATTAATTTTACCACAGAAAAATTACCAAATGGCGATTATGACAACTGTAAATTCACCGATTGTATTTTATATAGTACTGATTTATCAGGGTTAAATTTTTCGGATTGTGAATTTATTAATTGTGATTTGAGCTCAGCAAAAATTGATGGGACAGCTTTTCAGGAAGTGCATTTTCAGGGGTGTAAATTATTAGGATTACATTTTGAAAATTGCAACGAATTTTTATTTGCTGTTTATTTCAGCGATTGTATTTTAAATTTATCTTCTTTTTACCAGCGTAGGTTAAAAAAAATGAAATTTATAAATTGTAGCCTTCAGGAAGTTGATTTTACTGAAACCGACCTGTGGGGCTCATTGTTTGATAATTGTGATTTAAATGGTGCTGTATTTGAAAAATCACTTTTAGAAAAAGCCGATTTCCGGACTTCTTTTAATTATTCAATTGACCCCGATAATAATGGAATAAAAAAAGCCCGGTTTTCGAAAGAAGGAGTGATTGGATTATTGGATAAATACAATATTATTATAGAATAGGAATATAAAAATGTATTTTTAAATACAAATAATAGCTGGTGAAGAATGTAATAATAACGGGAGCAACGGGTATGGTTGGCAATTTGGTTTTGCAAGAATGCCTTTATAGTCCTGAAATAGAAAAAATTACAGTTGTTGTCAGGCAATCAACCGGAATTGACGATAAAAAGATTACAGAAGTCCTGCATTCTGATTTTACTGATTTTTCTTCTGTTAAAAAACATTTTAAAAATCAGGATATTGCTTATTTCTGCCTTGGAGTTTATACAGGTGCCGTTTCGCGTGAAAAGTTCAGGGAAATTACGGTTGATTATACCAAAGCCTTTGCTGGAAAATTAAAGGAGTTTAGCCCAAATGCTACATTTTGTTTTTTAAGTGGGGCAGGAGCCGATTCAAAAGAAAAAAGTAGAATGATGTTTGCCCAAGACAAAGGCATTGCCGAAAATTACCTTATCGCCCAACAATTTGGGCAAACTTATATTTTCAGGCCAGCTTATATATACCCTTCGGTTCGACGCAAAGAGCCAAATATGACTTATCGAATAATGCGTGTTTTATATCCGGTTATGGAGGTTTTGTATCCACGAGGTGTAATTACTTCCCAGGACCTTGCCAAAGCTATTTTTATAACTGGTTTGTTTGGAGGGAATAGGACTATTTATGAAAATAAAAATATAAGGGCAATTGGATGAAACGATAATATTATTGCCTGTTTATTTGTATTTTAAATATCTTACTGAACATAGTTAATTTGAAAATAAAGTTTCAAAAATACTTTTTTTAAAGCCTTTATAAGGTTTTTTGCTGCAAAAATACAGGAAATGCCTATGTGTTGGTTGCTGTTATTGAGAGTATTTTTGATTTTTATACCACTTCAAATTTTGAATGTAACAAGCAAGGGTTTTATGTTAAATGAAGGTGTGATTAGAAGGTTGTTATACATAACTTTATTTTTTGGGATTAGTTTACTAGAATTGAATGGTCAAACATCAGCTGGACTTTTATATCCCTATCAAAAAATAATACCAATAGCGGAAGTGAAAAAGGATATCGACAGTAACTTCATTCCCGATAGGTTGGGAGATACTGTTATTGTTGCAGGGCGTGTATCCGTTTCATCAGGAGTGCTATTTCCTGATCGGCTACAGGTAGCCCTTCAGGATCAATCTGCAGGAATTGTAGTTTATAACCGTGATTATTCAGGGCCCGTAATCACATTAGGCGACAGTATAAGCGTAAAAGGTATAGTTAGCCAATACCAAGGACTTACTCAATTAATAAATCTGAAACTAACATTAGTTGATTCAATAAAAAGTCGGTCACCTAAGCCAGTTTTATTTCAAAATCAAAATTTTGAAGAATTTGAAGGAAAATTAGTGACTCTGCGTGGACGTATTCTTAACAAGGGTATAAACAGTGGAGGTAGCTATTCAACTGTTTTATTATCAGACGGTAGCGATAAAACTATTATGCTTTTTATATCGAACTACCATAAATATCCTAATTTAATTGAGAAAATTAATATTGGAGAGTCAGTTAAAATAATTGGCATTCTATCGCAGCACGACCTAAGTGGAAATAACAATGGATTTTATCAGATTCTGCTACGTTCACCTAACGATTTGAAAATTGTAGAATATAATGCTCGATATTATATATTGATAATTGGAGGAATTATTATAATCACGTTAGGTATTTTAGTTTTTAATTTTTTGTTACAGAAAAAAGTGAGGCAACGTACTAAAAAACTTGTTGAATCAGAACAACGGTTTGCTGATTTAGCGGAGTCTACTTCTTCTGCCATCCTTATTCACCATCAAGGTAAAATTGTATATGCCAACCAGGCTGTTGAAAAAATTGCAGGACATCCGAGAGAGGAGTTTTTACAAAAATCAATTTCCGAATTTATTCAAATAGATGAAAAACAATTAAGGTGGACATCAATAAAAGGGAAAGTTTTTCGAGAGGAAGCAAAATTTAAAGTAACGAATGGTAAAGCATATTGGCTTGATTATACAGTAGCACCCATTTTTTGGGATAATAGTAAAGCAGTAATTATAACTGCAGTTGACGTGACAGCGCGAAAACATGCTGAAGAAGAGGCTAACCGAAGTGAAAAACGATTTGAATCAATAGCAAACTCAGCACCTGTTGGTATATTCCGGACACTCCCCGATGGTCACACAACATATGTAAATTCGAAATGGGCAGAATTATCGGGGCTCAAGGCAAACGATGCAATGGGTACCGGATGGTTAAAAGCCATTCATCCCGATGACCAAACTCAAATTCTTGGTAGCTGGCAAAAGGATATTTCTGATCAGAAAATTTCGATCGCTGAATACCGCTTTTTACATGCCGATGGAAAAGAGGTTTATGTAGTGGGATATGCTTCCCCTGAGTACGATGAAGACAAAAATATTATAGGTTACATTGGAAGTATTACCGATATAACTGAATTAAAAAAGGCGGGGAAAGAGCTACGTATAAGTGAGGAAAAATTCCGAAGTATTTTTGAAAATCATACAGCTATAAAATTATTGATTGATCCTGAAACAGGTGCTATTATTGATTCAAACCAGGCAGCAGCCAATTATTACGGATGGACACGTGATGAATTGAAAAACATGAGTATCTACCAAATTAATCAACTTCATGAAAATAGTGTTTTTTCCGAAATGGGAAATACAGTAACAGAAAAACAAAACTGTTTCGAATTTAAACATTGCAGAGCCGATGGTTCAGTGCGTGAGGTGGAAGTATTTAGTAGTATTGTTAAAATTGAAGGCAAAGATTTTTTACATTCGATAGTGCAGGATATTACCGAAAAGAAAAAATTATTTGATGAACTATTAGTTGCCAAAAATAAAGCGGAGGAAAGCGATCGGTTAAAATCTGCTTTTTTGAACAATATTAGCCACGAAATTCGAACACCATTAAATGGTATTGTAGGTTTTACTGAAATATTAAAAATGCCTAACCTTGAGACAAATGAAAAGGAAGAGTATTTCTCAATTATTGAGAAAAGTGGGCGCAGAATGTTAAATACAATAACTGACATTATTGAAATATCAAAAATTGAAGCCGGGCAAATTGGCTTAGAAATTGAGAAAACAAACCTTAATACTATTATTTGCGAATTGTATTCAATATATCAGCCTGAGACTATGGAAAAAGGGCTGGATTTTAGCTATTGTATTGGCCTTTCGGACGAAGAAGCTGAGATATTTACTGACACCAATAAAATAACGCAGGTGTATAAATATATGATTGAAAATGCCATTAAATTTACGAATTCAGGAGCAATAAGTTTTGGTTATCATGTAAATGGGCAAAAACTTGAATTATTTGTTGAGGATACTGGAATAGGGCTATCAAAGCATCAAAAAGAATTGGTATTTAGCCATTTTATTCAGGGAAGTTCATCGTATGCCCGGGAGTATGAAGGAATTGGCCTAGGATTGTCGATTGCCAAGGCTTATACGGATATGCTGGATAGTAAAATTATTATTGAATCAGAAGAAGGAAAAGGAGCCAGGTTTTATTTTGAAATCCCTTTTAATAACAAACAGGAGGAAGAAAGTATTAAACCAACTGAAATAATATCAGGCATCGAAGTGCAAAAAAATATCTTATTAGTTGAAGATGACCTTGTAAATTTAACCTTTTTGAAAATTTTGTTTCGGGAAAGTAAAATGAACATATTTACTGCCAGCAATGGGCAAGAAGCTGTTGATTCAGTTAAGTCCAATCCTGAAATTGATATAGTACTCATGGATTTAAAGATGCCTGTAATGGATGGATTTGAAGCCACCAGGCTTATTAAGGCTTTTCGTCCTGATTTACCAATTATTGCCCAAACAGCTTTTGCATTTTCCGATGATAAGGCAAAAGCCCTTGCGGCAGGTTGTGATAATTACATTACAAAACCTATTAAAAGAAATATGTTGCTTAATATGATTGCCAGTGCATGCACGGCAAAAGTTGTTAAATAGGCTTTGGTTTGAATTATAAAATATTGATTATTTCCTTTTTGTTAGTTGATTGTTTTTGGTGGTCTATACTTAATGTTTGAAATTTTCTCTGAGCCATTTATACCATTCCTGCATGCCTTCGCCGGTTTTTGCCGAAACCTCAAAAAATAGCATTTTTGGGTTGGCATGTGTTGCCAGATGTTTTGCTTTATTTACATCAAAATCGACATATGGCAATAAATCTGTTTTGTTGATGATACAAACATCGCTTGTGTGAAAAATTGTTGGGTATTTTTCAGGTTTGTCATCGCCTTCGGTTACGCTAAAAATCACAACCCGCTTGGTTTCACCAAGGTCGAATAACGAGGGGCAGACGAGGTTTCCCACATTTTCAATAAATAGAACTGAATCTTTTGGCGGGTCAAGTTTTTTAATTGCTTCGTTTACCATTTTTGCATCCAAATGGCAGCCTTGCCCGGTATTTACCTGAATAACTTTTGCCCCTGTTTTTTGGATTCGAAAAGCATCATTTGCTGTATTTTGATCTCCTTCGATGACTGAAAAAATACTCTCTTCCCCAATTTCAGAAATGGTACGTTCCAGAATGGCTGTTTTTCCTGATCCCGGAGAACTAACAATGTTAAGTGCAAAAATTCCCAATGCTTCAAAATAGCCCCGGTTCCTTTCGGCTAAAAGAATGTTGGCCCCTAGTATATCAACATTGACTGCAATTTCTTTTGAATCATCGTGATGATGATGGTGCCCTTCGGGGCCATGGTGGTGGTGATCTGAATGACCATGGTGGTGGCCATTTGATTTTTCTGTTGCCTCATTTGGGGCATAAATTTTTGTAGTTGAGTTTCCTTCGCATCCGCATGTGTCGCACATAATTATTCTATTTTTATTGATTTTACATGAAGTTGTTTTCCATTTTTAATTTCCCGGTTAATGCCACCACATAAAGGGCAACAATCGAGGAAGTTATGCATGTCAAATATTTCTCCGCAGTCGTTGCATTTTGCACAACCATCTATTCTAATTAAATTGTATTTTGTTTTTTCAATGGGTGTGCCTTTGGTTGCAATTTCAAGAGCAAACTCCAATGATTCAAATACAATCCCCGAAAGCTCGCCTATTTCAATGTCAATTTCACGAATTTGGTTTACCTGACCATTCCCTGAGAATTTTTCAGCAATATCAATTATTGATTGAGCAATTGAAAATTCGTGCATTTTGGACCGTTAATTAGCAAATTCGTGGAAGTTGGCCTCCTGCCAACATGTCAATAATACGTTTTCCACCAATTTTTGTTTTAAGAATAGTTTTCCCCGGAATAGAATCTACTACTTCCCCGATTATTGAAGCTTCTTTTCCAAATTTATTTTTCTGCAATATGTGTAATGTTTGTTCAGCTGAATTAGCGGGGACAACCATAACAACCTTTCCTTCGTTGGCAATGTACAATGGGTCGAAACCAAAAAACTCACACATCCCTTTTACATTTTTGTGAATTAGTATTGATTTTTCATCCAATTCCATTCCCCAATTCCTGCCCTCCTTTAGTTCCGATAAAACAGTTGCCAGCCCACCACGTGTGGCATCGCGCATAAACTTTACATCAATTCCTGCATCCAAAACTTCTTTGATCATTTTATTTAACGGAGCACAATCGGAAACTACATTTGCACTTACATTTAAGTCGTTTCGGGCAGCCAACACTGCCATTCCATGGTTGGCAATAGCCCCATTGATAATAATTTTATCGCCCGGGTTTATTTTTTCCCCTGAACCAATGTGTTTTAATTTTGAATCCAAAAATCCAATCCCGGAGGTATTGATAAACAGTTTGTCACAACAACCTCTGTTAATCACTTTTGTGTCGCCAGTTACTATTTTTATACCACATGCTTTGGCGGTAAGCGCCATACTTTTTACTATTTGCTTGAGGTTAATTAAAGGAAAACCTTCTTCAATAATAAATCCGGCACTAAGATATTTTGGCTCAGCCCCCGATACAGCCAGGTCATTTACAGTACCGCACACAGCTAATTTTCCAATATCCCCACCAGGAAAAAAAAGTGGGTCAACTACAAACGAATCGGTTGTATAAGTCAGATGCTCTGAAGATGTTTTAAGTATAGCCGAATCAGTACCCGCCGAAAGTATTTTATTATCGAAATATTTTAAAAACAGTCCGTTATTAAGGTCTCTGCTTAACAAACCTCCACTTCCGTGATTGAGTAATATTCGGTCGTTTTTCATTCTTGTTGGTATTTAAAATATGCCTGGCAGGCTCCTTCCGATGAAACCATACACGCCCCAACCGGATTTGCCGGATGGCATTTTTTTCTAAAAAGAATACAATCATGTGGTGTTTTTAGTCCTTTTAAGATTTCGCCACATATGCATGCCTTTTCTTCTTTTGGTTGAGGAACAGAAATATCAAATTGTTTTTCGGTATCAAAAGCTTTATACTTTTTTGTGAGAATAAATCCACTTTGAGGAATAATACCAAATCCACGCCACCACTCATCTTTTAATTCAAAAACTTCATCAAGGAATTTTTTTGCTTTAATATTTCCCTCAGGTTTTACAGCACGCCGGTATTGAGTTTCAAGTTTTGGGTCAGAAGTTTCTATTTGATTTACCAGCATCAATATGGTATGTAAAAGGTCGGTAGGTTCAAAGCCGGCAATAACACATCCAACACTAAATTTGTCTACAATATCAACATACATATTGGTGCCGGTTATAACACTAACATGCCCCGGGCAGATATACCCATCAATTTTTATTCCTTCATGAATCAAAGCTTTCATAGCTGGCGGCATAATTTTATGTGCGCTCAAAAGCGAAAAGTTGGAAATGTTGTTTTTATATGCTTCAGCTATTGCAACGGCACTAGCGGGTGAGGTAGTTTCAAATCCAATGCCTAAAAAAACAATTTTTTTTGATGGATCTCTCAAGGCAATGGATAATGCATCTAAAGGTGAATATACAATTCTGATGTCGTTCCCCTTAGCTTTTTCGTTTTCGAGAGTAGAATAGGAACCTGGCACTCGTATCAGGTCACCGAATGTGGTTATAATTACGTCAGGTAATTGCGAAAGGGCAATGGCTTTATCAATAAACCATTTGTCGGTAACACAAACCGGGCAACCCGGGCCGCTTAGTAGTTCTATATTTTGAGGAAGCAGTGAAGGAATGCCAAACTTTTGGATGGCCATGGTGTGCCCACCACAAACTTCCATGAGCCTGATTGGCTTTCGACTGGTTGTTTTTATTTTTTTGAGGAGTTTTTTGACCAGTTCCTGATTGTGGTATTCATCGATGTATTTCAAGTGCCAGGTTCCTCCTTCGAAATGTTGTGAATTAATTGAATTGTTTCCATTGCTTCTTTTTCATCAATTTTTTGAATGGCAAAACCAGAATGGAGCAAAATATAATCACCAACTTTTACATCATCTAAAAGGTGGAGTGCAGCATTTATTTCAGCCCCACCCAATGATACTCTGGCTTTTTCTCCATCGATTGAAATAATTTTTGCGGGAATACTTAAACACATCTTTTTATTGATTATCTATGATTGTTGATTTAATATAAAAGTTTCTCATTAATTTTAATATTTTTTTTGAATAAACATCCAATTGATAATTTCTGAATGCATTTAATATCAATTGATTAAAATTTTTAATTCAATTTAATGTTTTTGGTGGATTTTAGTGAATTAGTGTTTTAGTGGCAAAATTTTTATTCGCCACTAAGGCACAAAAACACAAAGTTTCACAAAGAATAATTCTCTAGTATCTCATATGTTATACAATTATGCTTTTACAACGAAATATTAATTAATCAGTATTGATGATTCCTATTTTTTGCAGCTATTATAAGTTGCCCCAACGAAATTCCCCCATCATTAGCCGGAATGTGTTGGTGTGTATATACTTTAAATCCTGAATTGGTTAATTTTTTACAGGTTTTTTCCAGAAGGATTTTGTTTTGAAACGACCCTCCCGAAAGAACCACTTTTTTTAATCCCGACATCTTTTTTATTTCAACGATTTTTTCGGATGTTGCAGCAACTATAGTATTATGGAATTTTCCGGCAATTGTTTCAGGAAGAGTTCCATTTTTAATATCAACTATAATTTCTTTAATAGATTCCTTAAAACTGATTGTGTTTTTAACATCATACGTATATTGTTTAATTTCGTTATGGTCGGCTATATTTTCTAATCTTATTGGAGCTTCAGCTTCGAAAGTTGAATAGTAACAAAGCCCAAGCAAAGCCGAAACAGCATCGAATACCCTTCCTGCTCCCGACGAAAGAGGGCAATTAATATTGTTGCCGATGGCTTTTAGTAGCCAATCAATCTTTTCGGGGCTGGTATTTTTAATTATTGGAAGTTTTAATGTATGAAAATCTTTACCATAAATCTGATATAGATAAACAATAGCCATTCGCCATGGTTCTGTTGCAGCTAAATCGCCACCAGGCAATGGCAAATATTCAAAGTGTGAAATTTGTTGATAGTTTTTCAGATTGCAAATAAAAAACTCAGAACCCCATATGTGCCCATCATCACCGAATCCTGTGCCATCAAAAGCAATTCCAATAACATCTTCATCTAATCCATGTTCTGCCATACATGATGCTATGTGGGCGTGGTGGTGTTGCACAGCAAAAGTTGGCAAACCTGTTTCCTGGGCATATCTTGTGGAATAATAATCGGGGTGAAGGTCATGTACAATCAATTCGGGTTGAACTCGGAACATTTTTTTAAATTGATTGATATTTTGAGAAAAAAAATCGAGTGTTTCAGGTTCTTTCAAATCGCCAATGTGTTGGCTCAAAATGGCAGAATTTTCTCGTCCAATGCAAAATGTATTTTTTAGTTCGCCTCCAACAGCAAGTATATTATGAACATTTAGTTTGGAATTAAGTGGAGTAGGGGCATACCCTCTCGACCGCCTTAAAATCTGAGTTTTTCCGTTTATAAGTTTTACCACCGAATCATCAGTGCGGTTATAAATTTTTCGGTTATAGGTAATTATTGCTTCACATATTTTGGGCAGTTTTTTTTGAGCAATTTTATTTGAAATAATTATTGGTTCATCCGAAAAGTTTCCGCTTGTAAAAACGATGGCATCAGTTTTTAATTTTTCAAATAACAAATAATGAAATGGCATATAAGGAAGCAGTGCCCCAATTGAATTTAAACCGTTACTTATATTTTGGGGAAGTTTGTTTTTGCTTTTTATTATAACCACAGGTCGCCGCCACGATTGTAATAATTTTAACTCATCAGCATCGGTAAAACACTGATCGTTTAATTTTTCAACATTGCGAAACATAACGGCAAATGGTTTATTTTCCCTGTTTTTCAGATAACGCAGTTTATCTATTGAATTCTGATTAAATGCATCGCAGGCAATAAAAAAACCACCCATACCTTTGATACCTGCAATTTTTCCAAAATCGATTAATGATGCAGTTTCCTCAACAATTTGATTCAGATCCTGCATCTCATCATTTGGTGTTTTCAATTTATAGTTTGGGCCACAATTATTGCAAGCTATGGGCTGGGCATGGAACCTTCGGTTGTTCACATTTTTGTATTCTTCATCACACAACAAACACATTTTGAAAGGCTCCATGGTTGTTTGCTCCCTGTCGTATGGCAGGTCTTTTATAATTGAAAATCGCGGTCCACAGTTGGTGCAGTTTATAAGTGGGTAATTGGTTCGGTGAGGTTGTGTTTTTAAATCGTCGAGGCAGTTCTGACAAACGGCAATATCAGGGCCAATTTGGGTTAATTTTTTTGATTTTGATGTGGTTTTGCTATTGATGATTTTAAATCCGTTCATTTTTACAGCATTGGTTTCGTAACACAAAACTTTTTGTATTGTTGCTGCTTCAGGGGATTGATCGACAATTTGATGTAAAAAAGTTTTTAAAGTGGAATTAATACCCGAGGCATGAATAACAACTCCTTCATCGCAGTTTTTAACCCAGCCCGAAAGATTATGCGAATGGGCAAGCCTGTATATAAATGGCCTGAAACCGATACCCTGAACCAATCCATGCACCGTAATTTTGATATGTGATGCGTTTTTAATAGCGGACTCCTTCCTTGTTAATCATAGGAACAAACCTCACTGGCAATACATTGGATTGATGTATTTTCCCTTTCTTTTTTTTTAGGAGGATAAGTTGTTGAACAGGGCTTGTACCTACCGGGATTATTATCCTTCCTCCTTCGGCAAGTTGATGTTTTAAAGGTTCAGGAATTTTAGTAGGTGAACAAGTAACAATAATGGCATCGAAAGGAGAATGTTCAGGCCATCCCAAATATCCATCCCCAATTTTAACTTTTATATTGTTATAATTGAGTTCTTTAAAAAGTTTTTTCGCAGTCTTTCCTAAGCTTTCAAAAATTTCAATAGTATAAACGGTATCACAAATTTGAGCCAAAATTGCTGCCTGATAACCTGAGCCGGTGCCAATTTCTAAAACTTTGTCCTCTTTTTGTAAGTTCAGAATATCGGTCATATAAGCAACAATGTAGGGTTGTGATATAGTTTGCCCTTCGTTTATTGGCAGTGGGTGGTCGCCATATGCCTGGTTCTTGTACTTTAAAGGGACAAACCTGTGCCGTTCAACTATTCGAAAGGCATCAAGTACTTTTTTATCAGAAATGCCTCGTTTAATAATTTGTTCTTTAACCATTTTTTGCCGCAACAAAACATATTTATTTTCGTCTTGAAACACCTTGTTAACCTCAGTTTGTGTATGAACAGATAATCCAATCAGGAGTGAAGATAGAAGGGCCAGTGTATGTATAAAATTGAATGGCATAGGTTCTAAAATGGTGTTTGATTATTGCTGTTTTTTATTAAAAGCCAGTTTGATTTTTAAGAAAAGTTAAAAAAAAAGGAACTAATTTCAAAAACAAATTTGCTTTTTAATGAGGCAGATAACATAATACCAGTGAAACCTTTTGATGTTTTTTTAGTATGATTAAATCATAATGTGGACAATATGAAAGTTGAAAAACCATCTTGCCCCTCTTGTCTAATCAAATCAATCTCTTTCTTTAAGGAATTAACGAAAGAGGACCTTACCGAATTAAATAAAAACAAAATTTGTACATTTTATAAAAAGGGGCAAATTGTATTTTACGATGGCCGGATCCCAACAGGAATATATTGCCTCGAGCAGGGAAAAATAAAAATATTTAAGGTTGGTATTGATGGCAAAGAGCAAATAATGCGGTTAGCCACTCCCGGGAGTATTTTTGGAATAAGGGCATTGTTAAGTGGCAGGCATTACCATGCATCTGCTGCCACTCTCGACGATTCGGTTATTTGTTTTATTAGTAAATCATTCTTTTTTTACCTTCTGAAAAAATACCCGTTATTGACTGATGAAATAATGTTGTATTTGTGTGCTTTGCTGGAAGATGCCGAACAAAAAATTATTTCTATTGCTCAAAAACCAGTCCGTGAACGGCTGGCAGAAACCTTGCTGATTTTGAATCGGATATTTTCGGCTAAAGGCAAATCATACCTCACTCATAAAATTTCAATTCCAAGGGAAGATATGGCCAATATTGTTGGAACAGCTACTGAAACTGTTATCCGATTATTATCCGATTTTAAAGAAGAACATTTAATTGAAACAAAGGGCCGGTCAATCACTTTAATCGATATAAAGGGCTTAAAACAAACTGCACGCCTTTTTGAGAACTAATCATTTCTATCCTAAAAAACTGATCCAAATCATTTTTTTTACTGACCACGGTCATTCACAAAACTCAATGCTTCAAGTAACTTAGACTTACTGTAATGTTCTAATAATATTCAATTTTTTATTCAGAAATAAGTTTAATTAATATGAGTGAAAAAGATTTAACGGGTATCTTTTTTTACCATCCGGGGAATGGCCATATAAGTACCATTAATTTTGTGGAGTTAACCGATTATGCAAAATCATTTAGCCATGTTTCTGTGGTTTGGGATTCAGAGAATTTTCCTTTATGGGATAAATTATATATGGAATCTCAAATAAAACAGGAAAATATAAAACGACTAATTATTGCTGGCTATGATACCGGGATGGTTAAATCATTTCTCGCCAGTGTTTTCTTCGGAATTGGCCTTCCTACCGAAAATATTGTATTAGCCGATTTTAGGGAATATGGTGCAATGGAGCATAATAGTACAAAACTGGCAAAGGCAATTCTTTCGTGTGCCATTTATGGAGTTCCATTCGAGCGGGCTGCAAAACCTCAAACAAATGACATGTGTACAGATACACTGGTAATTGGAGGTGGAATTGCAGGAATTCAGGCATCGCTCGAAATTGCTAATGGCAACCGAAAAGTATTCCTTGTTGAAAAAACCGGGACCATTGGTGGGCATATGGCCATGTTCGATAAAACATTCCCAACCCTCGATTGTGCAGCGTGCATATTGACTCCGAAAATGGTTGAAATCGGGCAACACCCAAATATCGACCTGATGACCTATTGTGAAGTAACAGCCATTGAAGGAAAACCGGGAAATTATAAGATCAAAATCCTTAAAAAAGCCCGAAGGGTCAATATAAATACCTGTATTGGTTGTGGTACATGTTCTGATAAATGCCCGGGCAAAGCATCCAGCGAATTTGATGTAGGGACTACTATGCGAAAAGCAATTTATATACCTTTTCCTCAGGCTGTTCCAAATAAATATTTAATCGACGCAGAAAGTTGCAGGCATGTGCAGGGATTAAAATGTGGGGTTTGTGTAAAAGTTTGCCCTGTTGAAGGTTGTATTGATTTGGACGCAAAAGATGAAGAAATTGAAATAACAGTCGGAAATATTGTTGTTTCAACAGGCTTTAAAATTTTTGACGCTAAAAGGGCTGAACAGTTTGGATATGGTAAATATCCAAATGTTTTAACATCGCTTGAATTTGAGCGGTTGATAAATGCCGCGGGCCCAACAGGTGGCAATATAACATTCCGCACAAAAGATAAAAAAGGCAATTGGGTGTTTACAACCGGAGGCGATGAACCTGATAGTGTTGCTATTATTCATTGTATTGGCAGCCGCGATGAAAACTACAACAGTTATTGCTCGAAGGTGTGTTGTATGTATTCATTAAAACTGGCTCATTTGGTGAAAGAAAAATTGCCCGATGCCGAAGTGTATGAGCATTATATTGATATGCGTGCTTTTGGTAAAGGATACGAAGAGTTCTATGAGCGTATTAAAGGCGAAGGCATAAACATAATCAGAGGCAGGACTGCAAAAGTTGAATCGGACAATGGTGAATTAATTATCAGAAGTGAAGATGTTGAAAAAGGGGTGCTGATTGAACAGAAAGTTGAAATGGTCATCCTGGCGGTTGGATTAGAACCTAATGACGATGCAAAAGAGATCGCAAAAATGTGTGGTATTGCTGTCGATAAATCGGGCTGGATGAAAGAACTTAATTCAATAAGTGATCCTGTTGATACAGTTTCGGGAGGAATTATGATTGCTGGATTGTGCCAGGGCCCAAAAGATATCCCTGATACGGTTGCGCAAGCGTCGGCTGCTGCTTCAAGAGTATTACAAGGAATTTTAAATGGAAAAGTATCAAATGGAATATCAAGCCTTTCGTTTTCTGATATTGAAAATAGGGCAAAAGAACTTTCAACAATAATAGTAGACTAATACCATAAATAAATTAGGTGCATGATAATATTTAAATAGTATAACATGGCAACACGAGTAGACCCTGGTTTTATGCAAAGCCTCGAAAAGTTTGGGGTGAAAAACTGGAAAGATTGTTTCCATTGTGGCAATTGTACAGCCAGTTGCCCTTTAACAGAAGAAGGACACCAGTTTCCACGTAATGTTATCCGACAGGCGCAAATGGGATTAAAAGAAAAACTCCAAAGTAATGTGGATTTATGGATGTGCTATTTTTGTGGCGATTGTACAAAAACATGCCCCCGCGAAGCCAATCCATGTGAAATAATGAGGTCCATCCGCCGGTATCAAATCTCAGTTTACGATTGGACTGGCCTTTCAAAGAAGTTCTTTACTTCAACAACGTGGGAAGCATCGTTTCTGGTAGGAATAGGCCTTTTAATTTTAGCACTGTTTATGATTTTTTTGCCCCCCTCGGCTGAGTTGTGGACAAATCCCATGCGATTTATCAATGAACAGGGAGGGGTGATGATTAACAACATGGTGGATGGAATTTCTGGAGAAAGGTTTCTGAATATTATTCATTATGGCGATTGGGTGATGGCTTTTGTAGCAGGCGGTTTACTGATAACAAATATTCTGCGTATGTTTTACCTGACTGTATTTAAAGATAAAACAATTCAGGTTCCTTTTTCTGCCTATTTTACTCAATTCTGGAAGTTAATTTTTCATTTTGCTACCCAGGCAAAACTTAAAAAATGTGACGACAAACAATATTGGGCCGGGCATTTGTTATTAATGACCGGATACACAATTATGTTTGCCATTATTGTTGTGTTGTTGCCGCGGTTTCAGATCGAAGAAGTTGTTCCATGGTACAACTGGCAACGGTTGTTGGGTTATTATTCTACAATTGGTATACTTGTTTTTTTAATACCAGTCGTTATTGGAAGATTTACTAAAAAACGGTGTAAACTTAAACATTCCCACCCCACCGACTGGCATTTTATTATCATGTTAGGATTAACCGCTATTTCCGGAATTCTCGTGCATATTTTCAGGATTACAGGGATGCCTGCTGCTACCTACATTTCATATGTGGCACATTTAGTAATCCTTGTCCCGATGATAATGATTGAAGTCCCCTTCTCAAAATGGTCACATTTGGCATACCGGCCATTCTCCATATATATCGCGGCATTAAAAACAGCTGCTATTAAAAAACACCAATCAGAACAAGTACCGGCATTTGCATAAAATTTAAAACTATGGAAGAAATCAGAATAGGTGTTTATGTTTGCTGGTGTGGAACCAATATCGCAAAGATGGTTGATGTTGAAAAAGTCGCTCACGAAGTTGAAACATTGCCTTATGTTGTTATTTCCCGCGATTATAAATACATGTGCTCCGACCCCGGGCAGGATTTAATCATCAACGATATAAAAAAACACCGGCTCAACCGTGTTGTAGTTGCTTCATGTTCACCCCGGATTCATGAATTAACGTTTCGGAAAGCACTTGAAAATGCAGGGCTCAATCCTTATATGTTCGAAATGGCAAATATAAGGGAACATGTTTCGTGGGTACATACAAGCAGGGATGTGGCTACCAAAAAAGCCAAATCGTTGGTTGCTGCGGCTATTAACAGAGTTCGGTGGCACGAGTCGTTAAATAAGAGGTCGGTAGATATAAATCCTGCAACACTGATTATAGGTGGCGGAGTTTCAGGAATTTCAGCAGCACTTGAAATTGCTGAATCGGGGAAACAGGTTTTCCTGGTTGAAAAAACAGGGGAGTTGGGAGGTTATGCTTCAAAAATCGACTTAACATCACCTTATCTGTATAGTGCGGCACAAATGATCGATCCTAAAATCGATAAGGTTTTTAAACACCCTCAAATTAAAGTATTCCTGAATACCGAAATTGAAAAAGTAAGCGGTTACGTCGGGAATTTTGAAACTGAAATTCAATCAAAAGAGGGGCTTGCCCTTAACCTGAAATTTGGAAATATTATCATTGCTGTAGGGCTAAATACGTTTGATCCTTCAGAAATTAAAAAGTATAAATACGGTGTATTGCCTGATGTTGTTACATCACTTGAATTTGAACAATTTCTTAAGTCGGGGCAAATGCTTACGAAAGATGGCAAAATCCCTAAAAACGTTGCTATTATACACTGTGTGGGCAGTAGGAATCAGGATTACCACGAGTATTGTTCGCGGCTTTGTTGTAAAAATGCATTGAAGTATGCAAACCAGGTGCGTTCTGCAATCCCTGATGCACATATTTATGAAATATATGCCGATATGCGCGCCATGGGAAATGGCTGTGAAGAATTGTATTCGGCAACGTCGTTAAAGAATGTCATGTTTTTGATGTTTGACCAGCACAATGGATTGCCCGAAATTAATGAAGCTGAGCCAACTGATGATTGTAGCATGCTCATTACTATGTATGAAAAGTTATCGCGCGAACAAATCGAAGTTCCAGCCGATATGGTTATTTTGATGGTGGCAAAGGAAGCGCATAAAAGTTCTCAAAAGTTAGCCCATGCTGTGGGGATAAGCATGTGTGGCAATCAGTTTTTTATTGAAAGGCATCCCAAACTCGATCCGGTAGCAACAACCACCGACGGTGTGTATGTAGTAGGTAGTTGTCAGGCACCCAAAGATATTCCTGATTCGGTGTCTCAAGCGAGGGCTGCAGCCGGGAGGATACTCGCATCGATTAGTAAAGGCTGGGTCGAGGTAGAAGTTACTACCGCAAAAGTGAATGAAGATATTTGTTGTGGTTGCCAAACATGCATCAGTGTTTGCCCATATACAGCCATAGGTTTTGATGAAGAAAAACAGGTTTCATCGGTGAATGAAATTTTGTGTAAAGGGTGCGGCACATGCGGATCTGCTTGTCCAACAGGTGCAATTAGTGCCCAGCATTTTACCGACCAACAGATACTTTCTCAAATTAATGGGTTGTTATCAAAAGAGTATGAAATAACCACATAAAAATACAATATATAACCACATGATTTAAGGAGGATTATAAAATGGATTTTGAACCAACAATCGTATCATTTTTATGTAATTGGTGTTCGTACACCGGAGCCGACCTGGCGGGGACATCGCGTATGAAATATGCGCCTAATATCCGTATTATCCGTGTTATGTGCTCCGGTAGGATTGACCCGACATTTGTTCTTGAATCATTCAAAAAAGGAGCCGATGGAGTACTCATTTGTGGTTGCCACCCGGGTGATTGCCACTACCACGAAGGAAATTACAAGTGCCTGCGCAGGTATCACCTGCTAAAAAAATACATCAATCAATTAGGAATAGAACCAGAACGCCTACACCTTGAATGGATCAGCGCCAGCGAAGGAAAACAGTTTGCGCAATTGGCTGATTCATTTACTGAAACCATTCGTGAATTGGGGCCTTGCTATGCCAAAGAAGTTATTGAAACGCTTACCTGAAAATAAACATAAAATGACAGAACAAAATAAAAAACCAAAAATCAAAATGGCTGTTTATTGGGGAGCGGCTTGTGGAGGTTGTTGTGTTTCAGTCCTCGATGTTCATGAAAAATTGTTTGATGTAGTGGCCAATGCCGACCTTGTTTTTTGGCCCATTGCCCTCGATATTAAGTATTCCGATGTGGAAGCAATGGAAGACAAGTACATTGATGTGACACTTTTTAACGGAGCTGTAAGGAACAGTGAAAACGAACACATGGCCAAACTGTTAAGGCAAAAAACCAAAATACTGGTGGCCTATGGTTCGTGCGCTCATATGGGAGGAATCCCCGGCCTGGCAAACTTTTCAACAAAAGAAGAACTGTTTGACCGGGTATATTTCCAAACCCCTTCAACTGAAAATAAGAAAAATATTTTACCTCAGGAGGAATGTATTGTTAAAGAAGGTACCCTAAAATTGCCCAAGTTTTATAACGATGTCCGTACATTGGATCAAACGGTTAATGTTGATTATTATATGCCCGGTTGCCCGCCTCAAACCGAACGGTTATTGGAGGTGTTTATGGCAATTGTCAGTGGGTTGGAACTACCCCCAAAAGGCTCAGTAATTGGGGCATTGGATAAAACCCAGTGTGATGAATGTTCCCGTAAAAAAAGCGAAAATAAACAAGTAAAAGAATTTAAACGGCCTTTTGAAATAGAAGACGATGGGGAAACCTGTTTTTTAGAGCAAGGCATTATTTGCCTGGGGCCTGCCACACGTGGAGGTTGTGGTTACCGCTGTATTGAAGGGAATGCGCCTTGCCGTGGATGTTACGGGCCACCGCCGGGAGTTACCGATCCGGGAGCAAAAATGATGTCGGCAGTGGCAACCATGATTGATGCCAATGATCCGGCTGAAATCGAAAAAATAATCGGGCAAATTGCCGACCCGGCAGGCACATTCTACAGGTTTAGTTTGCCCGGTTCAATTCTAAGGAGGAAAATCGGGAATAAAGAGACAATAACACTGGAGTAAAAAATGAATTATAATTATAACAAATGCAACAAATAACAATCGATCCGATAACCCGACTGGAAGGGCATGGTAAAATTGAAATTTTCCTCACTGATGAGGGTGATGTTGATAATGTCTATTTTCAGGTTCCTGAATTAAGGGGTTTTGAAAAGTTTTGCGAAGGACGCCCGGTGGAAGAGTTACCACAGATAGTTACAAAAATTTGTGGTGTTTGCCCGGGGTGCCACCATATGGCATCGGGAAAAGCTATTGATGCGGTGTATGGTGTTGAGCCACCACCAACAGCTAAAAAATTGCGTGAATTGTTTTATATGGCGCATTTTGTGCACAGCCATATCGCTCATTTTTATGCCCTGGCTGCCCCCGATTTTGTGGTGGGGCCAACAGCAGCCAAAGCCGATCGGAATATTTTGGGGGTGATAAACACAGTGGGTGTCAACATAGGTACTGAAGTAATTAAACAAAGGCGCGTAGCTCAGGAAATTCAGGCATTATTAGGTGGGCATCAAACACATGTGGTAATGAATATTCCGGGTGGCGTAAGGAAAGGGCTGACAGAAGAACAACGGGTTGATATAGAAGGAAAAGCTAAAGAGTTTATCAATTTTGCCAAATTCTCGCTTGAGATTTTTAACGATGTAGTCCTGAAAAATAACGATTATGTGGATCTTATTTTAAATGGCCCTTATTCGCTTAACATCCATTCGATGGGATTAGTTGATAAAAACAACAAAGTTAACTTTTATGATGGAAAAGTGAGGGTGGTTGATACCAATGGAGTTGAACACTGTAAATATGCACCCAATGATTACCGCAAATTTGTTGCAGAAAGAGTTGAACCGTGGAGTTACTTAAAATTCCCCGTACCTGAAAAAAATAGGATGGAAAGGATTTGTTGAAGGGCAGGATTCGGGAGTGTACCAGGCAACACCATTGGCGCGGTTAAATACCGCTGATGGAATGGCTACACCTTTGGCACAGGTTGAATACGAAAAAATGTACGGAATCCTGGGAGGCAAACCTGTACATGCAACTCTGGCAATGCATTGGGCGCGGTTAATCGAATTATTGTATGCTGCCGAACGAAGCCTCGAATTGATTACTGATCCTGATATTACCAGGAAAGAATTACGGTCGGCGTTACCAAATGTTCCCACCGAAGGTGTTGGTATTGTAGAAGCTCAGCGAGGCACCTTAACTCACCATTATGTAACCGATAAAAATGGAATTGTAAAAAATGTTAACCTTATTGTTGGCACTACCAATAACAATGCCCCCATTTGTATGTCGTTAAAGAAAGCAGCACAAGGATTAATTAAGAAAGGAGTAATTGTAAACGATGGAATACTGAATATGATTGAAATGGCATTCAGGGCCTACGACCCTTGTTTTTCGTGTGCCACTCATAGTTTGCCGGGCGAAATGCCCATGATTGTTAACATCAGAGAGAAGGATGGAACAATAATACGTGCTATAAAACGCAGTTAAAAATTCAGGTAGCAATTTCTAAATAAAAAAAAGATGAGAAATTATGCAAACAGGACCCTCGTGGCAGGAATAGGAAACGAAATATTAATGGACGATAGTATTGGGCTCAAAATGTGTAAATTCCTTAGGAGTATGTACCTCAATTCAGGAATAAAATTTACAAAATTAAGTGTTGGAGGCCTCGAAGTGTTGGAATATATTTCGGGCTACAAAAAAGTCATATTTATCGATGCCATAAAAACAAAAGGAGGAAAACCGGGCGATGTGCATCTGTTTACTCCCGAAAATTTTAAGGAAACCAACAACCTTTCAAATCTTCACGATACCAGTTTTATTACTGCACTTAAAATTGGTAAAAGTTTAGGTACTGAAATCCCTGAAGAAATTTATATCATCGCCATCGAAATAAAAGAAGACATGGTTTTTGGCGAAAACCTTTCTCATGAACTTAACGGTAAATTGGAAGAAGTAAAGAAAAAAGTGAATGATTATTTTTTGTCGTTGGTATCGACGGGTGAAATAAGGTCGAAAAAACAAGGACGGTCGGTGCAGGATACGGAAGGATAGAAAAACAGAAAAACAGAGAGACAGAGGGATTGAATGATTGAATGATTGAATTTGCCATTCTTCCACTTCTTAAAGTGCTTAGTTCTAAGCAAACGGAAATACATTGTAATTAAATGTTTCTGCATCGTACCTAAATCTAATGGCTAAAAGCTTGAAGTATGAATTCCATTTGTAACTTATGGTTATTATCAGGGACATAATAAAGTGAATAATATAAAAGAAATAGAGGCAATTGTACATACTCAATCCGTTTGCAGTATATTTTGCATGAGAGAGAGACTTTTGTTCGATACTTTACCTTTTACTTTGTATTTACTTAAACAGATGAGGTATAAATAAAAACTAATAATAATGATAAAACAAATTTTACTGAGCATAATACTATTTATTCCTTTTACAACACTATTATTTTGTAGTAGTGAGTTACATGGAACTGGAAATATTAAAAATGATACATCAATTATATTAGATTCAGCAACGTTTTTTAAAGAATCAGATGCCACAATACATGCCATTGCTTTTAACCATAAAAACCAATTATACGTTGGTGGAAAAAACAAAGTGTATTCTATTGATAAAGAAAATAACATAAAAACATATGCTACGTTAACCGATACAACACACAAAACTATTATTTGGGGTATGGCCTTTGACTCGAATGGAAATTTGTTTATCGCTGCCCATGACAGAGTTGTAAGAATTGACACACTGGGTATACCTCAAAATTTAATTCAAGAAGATTTTGGGGGCCCATGTGGAGTCTCAGATGTAAGGATTGATTCAGCAAACAATCTGTATATCGCATATGATAATATTATAGCCCGGTATGATACGGCACTAAATAAAAAAAATCGTTGTGAATGGAAATGACTTTCATCCCCCCAATCAAATGGGCAGTAGGTATCGAATTTGATGATAATAATGAATTTATTTTCGTAGGCGATTGTAATGGGAAAAAATTATTCATAATTCCATATAAAAGCCCCGATTATGTTGATGAATCTATAGTTATCCCATCCAACTGGGGGCAATATTTTACTAAAGATGAGCATGGGAATATTTATTTAAGTATGCATGGCCCAGAGACTTTTCCTGAATTCCTAGTGGTCGATCACAACCTAAAGGGAAATGAAATAAATTTAAAAAAACGTCCATACCAAGCAGAAGGCATACATAAAAAAGCCATTGCTTATGGTCAACATGGTTCGAATGAAAAGGGAATTTATTGTATAATAGGAAATAAGATATATATCTACCCTGTAAACAAAATCAAATAAAGAAAATGAAAAATAGTAAGGGAATAATATATTGCCTAACACACAATATAATATAGTCAGGGTTCGGTGGTTTGCAAGCATTTTGTTTTTAAATTAACTTTTCCAATTGTCGATATGGTATTGCCAGATGATTTTGGACATAAGATATTATCAACTAATTTTATCCGAATACTTGCAAACCATTGGCAGTTTTTAGTCAGACAGCCGTTTAGCGTAATTGACTTAAAAATGATGGCATTAACTTTTATAAGCATAAAAATGATAAAACTTGGATAAAATGGCACATAAAAATTCAACAAAACAGCTTCCCGGAATTTTACGTTTTTTAATTAAAATTTGTCAAATTATACTTTATATACCCATTCAAATAATCTTTATTCCTTTTGTTATTATTGGGTTAATAGATGGAATTTACAAGGGAATAATTAAAAGCAAAAAAATGGGTGTCTCCTTCTCGGCATGCCGGACGCTTCAATACAAATGGTTTATGCACTATTTTGATATCAGGCCCGATCCCCTTACTGTTGCATTTATTAAAAAATTTCCATGTGAATCGCATTTTGGTTTATGGACAACTATGGGAGCTCTTATTATTTCCCAGCGGTTATTTGGTTTCACTACCAGTATGGGAAAGCTTGATAAACAAGGCGAAGAGACCTTTTTTTCATTTGCAGGCCCACGGGTGCTTACGTTCGATAAAATAATGGAAAAATATGTTGACGAAGTGGAGCAGATTGTCCTTCCCGGAGCCGGCTTTGATCTGATAGGGTTACAATATACAACTGGAAAAAAAGTAAAGGTTTTTGAACTCGATCAGGTTAAAACAATAGATGTTAAAATCGAGACGTTAACAAAAGCAGGTATAAAGAATGATTGGATCACCTATATCCCGGTTGATTATTCAAATGAATCGTGGGATGATAAATTGTTAGAGGCTGGTTTTGACAAAACAAAAAAGACTTTGTTTTTATGGCAGAGTGTTTCTCTGTTTTTAGAGGCCGGTACTGTAAAAGAATCACTTCGGAAAATGGCTGATTTATGTGTTGATGGAAGCATTGTCGCTCAAGACCTTTATTCCAAGGCATTTATATCGGGCGAAGCTTCAAAAGCAGTTAAAAGAGCTTCAAAAATGATTGAAAAAAGAGAGCCCTGGAAATTTGGACTAGATATGTCAGATGACCCTAAAGCAGCAGTTAAATTTTTCTTAAAGGAATGTGGGTTAAAAATGACAGAAATTAACCTGTTCGGCGAAAAACTTGATATCGAACCATTTTACTGTATTGTTGAAGCTAAAAAACTATAATTGCTAGGAAAATAACTGCATCTAACAATTGTAGCTGATACACAACCTTTTTTCTGTAAATGTTTATAAGCCAGGAAAATATCAACGATTTACCGGCAAGGCTCCTTATTTCTATTGGTTTGTAAAACAGGATTTTAAAGGTACAAATTAGAAACTAATTATAACAAATTACTTACGAACCAGTAGCAGTTTATAGAGGTTCTACCGATAGTGTTTTGAGAAAGTATAACATAGCAACAGGTTGACTGTTTCCTAGGAGGAAGCAAATACTTTAAAAATAATCAGTCCATATATTGCAAATCGTACATATCGGAAAAGTGACCACAACAAATATTGCTTAAAGTTGTACTTGATTAATCCAGAAGCTAAACTTACCAATGAATGTGGAATTGGGGATATTGCACCTAATAAAACAAAAAGGCCTCCCCATTTTCGCAAGTTTTTAATATGTCTCGCAATTTTATTCTCAATATGGTTTTTAAGGGCAGAAATTAAAAACAGGCGATTCCCAATATAGTATGAAACAATTCCACCAATGTACGATAATGTTGCTAATACAAACAGAAACAACCATGGCGAAGCTGATTTTGATGCCCATGCTATAAAAACTTCAGGTGGAATTAAACCTAAAATAGTTTCTGAAACTAAAAAAAATGAAAATACTATTTGAGATGAGTATGTCGCTACCAGATTATTAAGCAGTGAATCAATATCAAGGACAAAAAACTCCAGTCCCAGCAATAATAAAACAAAAAGAACCACTGCCGCACCTCCTTTAAAAGCCGTATCTTTTAGGAACGAATAAAACTTAGTTATTTTATAATAACGATTTAGTATTACTAATCGTTTAGTTAAATTATGATCAGATATCATATACTCTCCACTTTGTAACATTTTATAAATTATTCCGAATATCCATATTTACTTTAAATAAATCAGATATTCCATTAACAGTTATATAAAAGATAATATTAAAGATATAAGGGAATAGAAAAAATACCCATTTAATTGAAAGGGTTAGAATCAATAATGACCTATTAAATTTGATTTCTGAAATTATAAACTTGTGTCTAAGATAGTCTAATTTTGTGTATTAAAATTTCTCTGGATATTAATTTGTGGAATTGGTATAAAAAATAAGATAAGGAATAACAATCACATAACTTTGTATTTTTAAACCATTATTGAGATGTTAGTTAGGTAACTTTGGTGTATAGACTGATTGCCATTGTGACCAATTGAAGAACGATAATACGATTTTGATGAAAATAGAATTAAAATATTTTACGGGGACTGGAAATTCCTTAAAAGCTTTAGGATTATGCAATACTATAATTTACTGAATCTGGAAATCACAAATATTTCTGAAGTTTCAATAACTGAGAAAATTAAACAAAACACCGATTTACTTGGATTTTGTTTACCTGTCGAAAATTGAACACTTATAAAAAACAACAATAAGTTACTCAGAACCTAATAATAGTAAAAGGCTTCCTTTATCTTTAGCCCTTCAGAAATGTGTGTAATTATTAATATGAATGGATAAAAACAGGCTGATACAACACATACAACGGCTTATCGCCCTAAGTGAAGAAAATATACTTTCGCTTCATAGGCATGTCAAAACCATTAAACTACCACAAAAGGAATATTTACTAAAAGCGGGCCGGATTGGCAGTTCGATGTATTTTGTGGAAAAAGGTTGTTTAAGAATGTTTTATATCAATAATAAATTATCGGAACAAATTATACAATTTGCTATCGAAGGCTGGTGGATCGCTGACCATTTTAGTTTTATGGGAAATACAGCATCAGACTACTACATTCAATCCATTGAAAAATCGGAAGTTTTAGCGATCGATAAGGTCGGATTTGATTTGTTACTATTAGAAGTACCGGCATTGGAACATTACTTTAGGATAACAATGCAAAAAGCAGTGGCAGCAGCACAGCACCGGTCGAAATTAGAAAGAAACATGTCGAAAGAAGAATTTTACATTCATTTCAGCGAATCTTTTCCCGAATTTATTCAACGCGTGCCTCAGTATATGATTGCTTCCTATTTAGGACTTACTCCCGAATACGTGAGCGAATTACGAAAAAAGAAACAATAATAGCATTTCTTAAACCAGCTTAATTTTTTGGTTGTGTATAGCCCTTAACTTTGTCGTATTAATTAAGAAATAAATATTTAAACGATTAAGGTTATGGATGCAAAAGAACAAGTACTGGCAGCGATAAAACAAGCTGGTGAACCTTTAAATGCAGGCAAAATAGTAGAAGTAACAGGCTTGGAGCGAAAAGCAGTTGATAAAGCAATGAATTTGCTGAAAAAAGAAGAGTTAATTGTTTCGCCAAAAAGATGTTTTTGGCAAGCAAAATAGGGTTGTTTTTTATACATGGAGGATAGAAGAAGTTGATTATGAGTGAACAATTAAAATTATCAGAGAAGTTTTTACAGGTTTTAAAACACGAGGGAGTAGTATCTGTAATCTCGTGGGGAGTTGAACCACACGTTGTAAATACATGGAATTCATTTTTAGTGGTAACCGAAGACCAACGTATATTAATTCCGGCCTATGGTTTCCGGAAAACCGAAAAAAATGTAAATGTAAATAGAACAGTAAAATTGGCTCTGGGTTGCCGCGAGGTTCCCGGATACAAAGATTATCCGGGAACCGGTTTTGTTGTTACCGGTACGGCCCAATTTATTAACGAGGGAGAAGAGTTTAATGAAATGAAAAATAAGTTTTCGTTTTTGACCCGGGTATTTGAATTAACCGTTGATACAGCAAAACAAACGTTATAATCTGTAAATCTAACTCCTCTTAATTACAATTGAGGTGCTTAGAGGATTTTAAATCTGCACCGGTTAAGGGAAGAATTTATTTGGGAATGCGGTTCTAAGTCGCATTCCCAATAGCAAAGGTCATAAAAGAAATAAAAAGTGCCCTGAGGTTTTCCGATATAAAAGGTTTTTTTTAATGCTGTTGCATTTGGCCCTATTCAATAGTTAAGTGAGTTCATCCAATGGAATTGAATTCAAATTCAAAAATTCACTCATTGGCTGTTTTATAAAAATAAATACTTTTAATTTTACAATTCAGGCTAAATGTTGCATCTTTTTACTGATTTTGCGTCATCTATAAAATAGATGATTATGACTAAAAAAGAAACTAACAATATTGAATTAATTTGGAACGACTATTACGACCATCTTTTGATATTTATACTCAAAAGGGTTCATGATAAGGCTACAGCAGAAGATATCCTGCAAAATGTTTTTCTTAAAATCCTGACAAATTTAAAATCGTTAAAAGATAATACTAAATTAAAAAGTTGGTTGTTTCAAATTACCCGGAATGCAATTATCGATTTTTACAGAGAATCAAAACCTGTTCAGGAAATTCTCATTGACGTGTTGGATGAGGAAGAGAAATCGGCCATAAACGTTACAGAAGAGGTTGAAAGCTGGATATATCCGTTTATTTTGATGCTACCCGAAAAATATAGGGAAGCTTTGATATTGTCAGAAATAAAAGGAATGTCTCAAAAAGATTTAGCTTCTTTTATGGGAATTTCATATCCTGCAGCAAAATCAAGAGTGCAAAGGGGAAGGGCGCTTTTAAAAACAAAATTGACTGATTGTTGTATTTTCTACACCGATAAATATGGCAATGTAATGGACTACCGCCAAAATCCTCAGAATTGTAATTCGTGTAGCAGCTAATTTTTTGCATCTTTTATTGTTTTCTCCGTCACTAAAAAACAAATAATTAAAATTAATACAATGGAGAAAAATTCAAATCAAATCAGAGATGCTGTGCGGGAGAACTATAGTAAAATTGCCGTTGAAAATTGTGGATGTGGTACAGTGGAAGATCGCGGTTGTTGTACACCCACTCAAAATGAATCTTTCAGCAAAATTTCGGCAAAATTGGGCTATTCGTCCAGCCAGTTACAAAATGTTCCTGAAGGTTCGAACCTGGGATTGGGTTGCGGAAATCCGCAGGCAATTGCCTCACTGAAAAATGGAGAGACTGTTCTGGATTTAGGCAGTGGTGCAGGTTTTGATGTATTTTTAGCAGCCAATCAGGTCGGAGGAAACGGAAAAGTTATTGGGGTTGACATGACTCCTGCGATGATTGCAAAAGCGCGTGAAAATGCTGAAAAAGGAAAATATACCAATGTTGAATTCAGGCTTGGCGAAATCGAGAACCTTCCAGTAAAGGATAACACTATTGATGTAATTATTTCAAATTGTGTAATAAATCTTTCGCCCGAAAAACAAAAAGTATTTAATGAGGCTTTTAGGGTGTTAAATAAAGGTGGAAGGGTTGCCGTTTCGGATGTAATTGCTACGGTGGAATTGCCTGAAGAGGTTCAGAAAGATATGGAGTTGTATTCAGGGTGTATCTCAGGAGCTGAAACAATTGATAAGCTCAAAAAAATGCTTGTTGATGCTGGCTTTACAGATATTAAAATAAAACCGGTTGATGAAAGCAAAACATTTATCCGTGAGTGGGCACCCGAAACAAATATTTCGGATTATATTATTTCCGCTTCGATTGAGGCTGGTAAGCCATAAATATTAAAAATGGTGAATTAGGAGACTTGTACATTAGAACTCTTTATATTTTATCAAACTCTGAAAACTCAGTGGTTAAATTGTAACAGGTTTAGCTACTGAGTTTCCCCAGAAAGGCATTAAATTCATTGATTTTGATATTATAAAGAATAGTGTATTGGATAAGTTTCTTTATGTCCTGAAAAAGTAATTATTATGATTGATACTATTACTAAAATTTATACGTTTCTGAAAACATTATCATTTTTGACTAGCTCTTTTCTGAATCTTTTTACACTTTTGAATTGTTCAATAAACGAACATTGTTTTATACCTAAGAAATATAAATTGGTATTTTAGTGCGGGTATTTTTTTTGAATTGTAAACAAGGTGAATATATGAGGGTATTTTTTAGTTTTTTGGTTTTTTTAAATTGTATTGTTTTTTATGGATTTGCACAAAAAGATAGTCTTTCATTAAATTACCAACCTCGCTCTACATTTATTAAAAAACAAATTTTACCCATTGGTTTGATAACCACAGGCGCCCTGCTAAATATTGGCACGATAAAAAACAGCATCGACGATAAAATTCCACACACCAACACCAATATTGATGATTATTTTGAATACATACCCATGGCTCAAATGTACATGTTCGATATTTTGGGTTTTAAACATCAAAATTCTGTTTTCGACCAGACAAAATATTTACTGATTTCACAATTTACCTCAAGTCTGCTGGTACACACATTAAAAAAAACAACAAAATTGGAGCGCCCGCGGGGCGGAAATAATTCGTTCCCATCGGGGCATACAACAAATGCATTTGTGGGAGCAACAGTATTATTTCACGAGTTTAAAGATTCCGAGCCGTTATTGGCATACAGTGGATATGTTTTTGCAGCTGCTACCGGTGTGTTACGGATGACAAACGATGACCATTGGTTGCCCGATGTGTTAGCAGGTGCCGGCATTGGAATTTTAACAGCCAATTTGGTTTATCATTTTAAACCTTTAAAAAATTTCCAGCCTTTTAAAAAGAAAAAAGATATAACTGCAGTGCCAATGGTTAGCCCTAATTCTGTTGGGTTAGTTTGCCGGTTTTAATAATTGGGATAATTAATATACTTCAAAATTTCTTTAGAATCGGGTAGTAGCTTTAGGTTGAATTTTAAAAACACTACTATAATAAAATCACTGCTTATTATTGCTACACTCGAATTTGGATTGTTTGCCTGCGCCCAAACTCCGCCTAAATCAGTAACCGATAATTTTGCTACAAAATTTAATAATGTTACCAAAGCAGAATGGGACCATGAAGAAGAGAATGAATGGGAAGCCTAGTATAAAATGTTTGGAAACAAAATGGCTGCTTGTTTTGATAATTCAGAAGTTTGGCTGGAAACAGAAGTGAATAAAAAAAACCTAACAGCCGAGGTATTTAAAGCCATTAATTTAGAATTTGAAGGCTGGGAAATTGATGAAGCTGAACGTGTTTTAACACCTGAAATGAAAGGTTATGAAATTGTCCTTGAAAAAGAAGATACAGAAGTTGAGGTAATAGTAGCTGCCGATGGGAAATTAACCATAAAAAAGTAGAAGTTGATGAGGACGATGATGATTAATTATTTATAGTTATTGGCAAAAATCTATGGTTCTTTTGTATTATACAAAAGAACCATTGTTGTATCTTTTTTAATTTTTGGGAGGGGAGTAAACCTTTACGAATAGAATGAATCAAACAATCTGTTTGGTAAAGATGTTTATAGGGTCGAATCCAAATGCAATAAGTTTTAATCTGACAACTATTTTCAGGATGAAAAATATATTAGTGACTTTATTATTGGTTTTTTTTAGTGTTTTCTCGTTTGCTCAAAACGGGGCTACCATTTCGGGGCGGTTATTTGATAATGGGACCAATGATGCCCTTCCTTTTGCAACTGTAACATTAAACTCTGAGGGGCAAATTATAACCGGTACCATTTCAGGAGAAGATGGAAGGTTTTCTTTTTCTGGAATTTTAAAAGGGCAATACACAGTAAGATGTTCATTTATTGGGTATCTCGAAGTGGAAACTCCAATACTTGTGGGAGAGCTGAATACTGTTTTTGATATTGGTAAGATTCAACTCGAACCTTCAACTGAGGAACTGGATGAAGTAATGATTAAAGCCAAACGGGAAATAATTTCTTCCGACCTTGATAAAAAAACTTTTTCAATCGAAGATAATATAGCACAATCGGGAGGTTCGGTATTGGATGCCATGAAAACCATGCCCGGAATTACGGTCGACCAGGGAGGGAAAGTAATGTTGCGTGGCAGCGATAAAGTGTCGGTATTAATAGATGGTAAACAATCGAGCCTTACAGGTTTTGGTAATCAAAAAGGATTGGAAAGTATTCCGGTGGCAAACATTGAAAGTATTCAGATTATTAATAATCCTTCGGCAAAATACGATGCCAATGGAATGGCTGGTATAATAAATATCATCTATAAAAAAGAAAAAGAAGCCGGATTTAATGGTGATGTTGGTTTTGCTTTTGGACTCGGAGCTCTCACCAAACCAAAAGATGATTTACCCACTGAATTAGGCAGTTTTTCAGCCACACCAAAATACATTCCCAGTGTTAACTTAAATTACAAAACCGATAAATTTCATCTGTTTTTATTGTCTGAAGCTATGTTTTTGCAGAAGTTACCGAACAATGAATTTACGACGCGTACATACAATGATGGAGCCCGTACTATTTCACAGGTTCCTGAAAACCGCAAGCAGCAACACTATATTATAAATGGCGGAATAGATTGGTATATCAACGATAAAAATACACTTACCCTTTCCGGAATTTACGATTGGGAGAGCCATGTTGATACGGCACAGGTAGCATATATGGACATGAACACCTGGAAACGTTACCGCATTTGGCATTGGAACGAAGAAGAAATTACAGGGTACATGAATTATTCATTGAGTTATAACCACAAGTTTGCGCAGCCTGGCCATGAACTTGATGCCCGCGTCCAATATACTAAAGGGTGGGAAGATGAGAGTTATTTTCTGAATGATAGTTCAGCTGTTCGTCAGGGAAAGGATGCTACGCATATTTTAGCTACCGAACATACAACCAGTGTTTCGGTCGATTATGTAAAACCTTTACGTAGTGGCCGCCTCGAAACCGGAAGTAAATTTCAGTGGCGCCGCCTGCCGGTGGAGTATACCATTACCCCCGGATCGAATACCATTATTTATCCCAACATGGGCGATTGGTCCGATTGGGGCGAAGATATTTATTCAGGTTACATTAATTATATATATGAAACTTCGAAATTTGATATTGAAGGTGGGTTGAGGGCTGAGCATACCAGTGTGTTTTATACCATTGCACCTGAAAATGTATATTACCCAAAAAATGATTCGTACAACTATTTTGAATTATTTCCCAATGTTAGGCTTACCTATAAAATGAATAAGAAAAGCCGGATCTCGGCATTTTATAACCGACGGATTGATAGGCCCGGAGAACCTGAATTACGTATTTTCCCTAAATACGATGACCCTGAATTAATGAAAGTAGGGAATCCGTATTTACGCCCACAATTTACACAAACCTTTGAGCTTGCTTTTAAACAAAGGTGGGAGAGTGGTTCATTGTTTGTGTCGGGGTACCACCGAAAAATTGAGGATGCCTTTCAACGAATATACAGTGCCGATAATTCAAACAGCCAGTATTCAATTGTGAATAAAATATACCAAAATACCGGCAGCGCTTCCTATACAGGCGTGGAATTGATAGTTAGCCAGCAGGTAAATAAAGCATGGAAATTCTCAGGAAGCCTGAATTGGTATAACAATCAAATTGATGCGTATCAGGGAATCATGTATTTTCCATACGAGAGGCCATTTTCTATTGCTTCGGCAAATGATAAAACCTGGGATTTGAAAATCAATAACCACATCGACCTTCCAAAAGGTTTTCAGGTGCAACTTATAGGTGTTTATTATGCTCCAAAGTACATTCCTCAAGGGAAACAATTATCGCGTTCATCCATCGACCTGGGCTTTAAAAAGAGTGTCCTGGACGGCAGGGGCGATGTGATTTTTTCGTTTAGCGATATTTTCAACAAATTTGGTTTACGCCAGGAATTAAATGGCGATGGATTTAAAGCATTGTACGAAAACTATTACGAAACCCAGGTTGTCAGGCTTGGTTTTAAATACAAGTTTTAACGAATATTATAATTTACAACACTATTTAAGGAAATACTGCTTTGCATTTGATTAAATTAACCAAATCGTCCGGTTTATTTAACATCTGTTACACAAAAACTGCTTTTAATTGGTTTAGTTTTGGATCAAACTAAATAAGTAGCGGTATTTGTTATGAAACAGATTCTAGTCCTAATTTTTTTTATCGGAAGTATTGGCCATTTATCTGCTCAGGAGGGCCTAAAGATCGGGCATGTAAATATTCCTGAAATAATTCAAAAATTACCTGAAGCCGATAGTGTGCGTTTAGTTTTGGAGAAGGAAACCAAAGAGATGGGGCAATTGTACGACGAAATGATTAAAGAATACGATTTAAACCTCGATAAATTTGAACAGGAAATGGAGGGATATAGCGAATTAGTGAAGAAAGTAAAAGAAAAGGAAATTAGAGAATCGGCAGCCAAAATACAGCAGTTTAACCAAACTGCTAATGAACAAATTGAAAAGCGGAGTATAGCATTACAACAGCCCATTTATCAAAAAGTAAACAATGCCATTTCCAGAGTTGCAGCCCGCGAAAAATTTACTTACATACTCGATGTTAGCAATGGTACTGTTGTTTATAAAGATCCAACTAGCCTGAACATAAATTCCCTGGTATTAAAAGAACTGGGACTATAAGCCACAAAAACAATTAAAAATGGTTCGAACGGAAAGAGGTTTCCGTAGGTTGGTAAGGCCACTTGATATTTTATCGGGTGGCCTTTAATTTATGTCACTCTGAGCCTGTCGAAGGGTGGTTTAGAGTTTAAAATTTGGTTCGACAAACGAACCACATTATGCCCCGTTTAATAAATCATACCGCCCGTATAATAAGTTGGCCTTTTATTCCTGAGATATAAATCCCAAATTTGAATTAACCAAATTACACAGCTATGCAACAAAATTCCCCATTTTTAGTAATAGTGTTTCTTTTTTCAGTTTTACTATCCGATGCTCAGGAAAATAAAATTCTGTTTCAGCCCGAAAAAGGAAAAGAATATAATTATGAATTTACTGAGTTTACATATCATATAAATGAAGTGAATGAAAAAGTAAATCAACTCTTAAAAAAGAAAACCTTAAACATTCGATTTGATAAATATTTGCCTGAAAACAGGGAGCTATTAATGGTGAACGTGATAAAAAATACCATTGAAAAACCAGGGAAATCAACTGTTCACATGAAAGATTATAGGTTTCCTGATTTTAAGGATGGTTATTATGAACAACGATATACCGATTATTACGAAAGGCTATTTTCTCGTGTTAGTTTTAAATATGAATATGATTTTAAAACAGCTAATATTAAGCTTCTTAACAGAGAGGAACTATTAATTGAGGTAAAAACTATTTTGGAAGAAATAGGATTTAACAAAAAGAACAGTGATAACCAGATTACAAAATTTAACACAGAGGGAATACCTCAAATCACTGGTTATTTACAGTCAATTTATCAAATTTCAGATGTGCAACTTTTCGAAAAAAATTGGGAAAAAGATATTTACGATATTAGTCTCAATAAAAAGGATTCTATCACTTTATTTCATAAAAAAAGATGGATAGAAAATATCGGATTGTATTCCCTCGATTTTGAAGCCAACTTAGATAAACGGTTTTTGAAAAAGTATAATACGCTACAAACTGATACTTTTAAAATTAATGAATGGCCTCGAAGTGGAAATTATAAATATATTGAAAAAAGTATTCAATTAAAGTCATTTAGAGAAATTCCTACTAACATGATTACTATTTCGGGAGATATTGAAAAGCTTAAAAACAGAAAAATAACGGTGGCTGTTTTACGCGATCCTTATGGAATTCAATTAAATCAGGAATCGGTAATACTCGATGCCAATAATTCCTTTAAAATTGAAACTGAATTAAATCACCCGGGGCTGGTTTATCTCCAGTTTGGTTCAAACAATAGAGTTAATGAACTGCCAGGTTTGTTGTTGTATGCCGAGCCAGGAAGTAACATTCATATAAAAACAACCGGAGAAACAGTATTTGAGAATATTGATATTACGGGAGATTTTGCATATGCTTCTGAAATGATTAATAATTTTTTGCAGGAACATGTGGCGTATAATGGGAAAATTAATTTTAATACTCTTAACTGGAATCCCTATAATTTGAAATATCCTGAATTGATTTCAGCTTTTTCTAATATTGAATCATTTACTGATAAATATAAAAACCGGATAGAAGAACCTGTATTCGAATTTGTTCGCCATGAATTAAAAGCACAAATGATGGTTGGGGTTTTGTTTTATTTAAACATGAAAAATTGGTTGGATAAATCATATATTCAAGCCCAATTTCCGGAACAAAAAAAAATAAATACTGAACAATTAGAGGATATTTTGAACACAATAAATATCTATGAAATATACAATGAATATGGTATTTTTTCACGGCAATTGGCCAGAGATTATTTATCCTACTTTCTTTATAAAAATCGGAAAGTATTTAATTTGGATTTTCCTGATTATATGACAACGCCTATAACTTTTTTTGATAACGCGTTTATTAGAGATTTTCCTCAACTGATTGAAGTAGCGAAAACGCAACTTACCGGACATGTACTTTATGGCATTCTAGCCGATTTATTACTTGATGAAAAAAGGAACGAATTTGATAGAATATCGCAGAACGATTTATATCTGCAAAGCGAAGTTGATAAATACTGCAAATTAATGGTTCAGGTGTGTAACGATAATGAGTTTTTAGATGCTTTTGAAGAGGGTGTAGGTAATCAATTGAAGTGGATGCAAAAAGAGTATGTTCCCTCCACTCAATTTTTAGATGACAAAGAAAGGCCAGTAAAAATGAGTGATTTTTTTGGCAAAAAACCAACTACCTTTTACATTACTCAAGATTGGTCAAAAGAGCGTTATTTTTGGGATGACCTGGCAAAAGAAAATCCGGAAATTAATTTTGTCCTTGTAATGGAGGGCAGTAATTTAAAGGAATGGACAGACTACATTAAACGAGCTGACCCTAAAGCATTTCAACTGTTTTTAGTAAATAATAAGGAACAATTAAGAGATATCTTCAAAAAAGTTGGTTCTCATTTTGTAACGTATGATAAAGAAGGTGTCAGAGTAGGTTATGCCGAAAATGTAATTGATGCCATGAATCTAGCCAAACATAGTTTGCAAAATCCCTTTAAGAACGAAGTTGATAAATCAACACTCCAAATTATAATTTTTGGATTAGGATTTTTATTAGTTGTTATCACCCTTACACTATTGATATGGCGATGGCGGTCGAAGCAACGGTTCCGAAAGGAATTACAATTCCGGCGGCTGTGTGAACTGGAGCTTACTGCTATACGGTCGCAAATGAACCCACATTTTCTTTTTAACAGCTTAAACTCGGTGCAAAACCTGATTCAGCAAAATAAGGGCCGCGAGGCCCATTTGTATTTATCCGATTTTGCTGGGCTCATTCGTAAAGTATTACGAAATTCTGAAAAAGAAGAAGTCTCACTTTCCGAAGAACTGGAAATGGTGGAACAATATTTAAACCTTGAAAAACTACGATTCGATTTTGAATTTTTAATAAAAGTAGAGGAAAGCATTGATGCCCAAAACACAATGGTTCCTTCGATGTTGTTACAGCCTTTTGCCGAAAACGCCGTGATTCATGGATTACTAAATAAATCATCCGACCGGAAACTTTCGATTGAGGTTACTATTGTTGCTGATGGAATTAAAATTGTGATTGAAGATAATGGAATTGGCCGTGAGGCTGCTCGGCAAATTGAAGCTGTCAAAAATGGGAAAGGCATAAAGTTTAATGCCGAACGTTTAAATCTCCTTCAGGACATATTCAACGAAAAATACCAACTTGAAATTATTGACCTGGAATTAGGCACGCGTGTAGTGATTGTTTTTCCTGAAGAAAAATAAAATCCTTTGCGTTTCTTTGCGCCAACTTTGCGATCTTTACGTGAAACCTTAAAGTTTACGAAGAGAAAAACAAAAGGAAATACTGCAAAATATTTTAATAAAGAAGCAGATGAAACTGAATTCCATTATTGTCGATGATGAAAAAAATGGCAGGGAAAACCTCTCCGGAATTCTCAGGAAAAATTGTCCGGAAATAAATTTGGTAGGCGAAGTCAATTCAGTAGAAAGTGCGATTACTTTAATACAATCCAAAAATCCGCAACTTGTTTTTTTAGATATTGAAATGCCCAAAGCCAATGGTTTTGAGCTTTTAAAACATTTTCAGGATTTTAGTTTTGAAGTAATTTTTGTAACTGCCTACGACCGTTATGCATTGCAGGCTATACGGTTTTCGGCTGCCGATTATATTTTAAAACCCATCAATATTTTTGATATTAAAAAAGCTGTTGTGAAGGTGGTTCACCGGATTAAAATGAAAGAAGAAAACCAACTTCTGAAACAGTTATATTACAATTTGCAGCGTCCGGCTAATCCTCGTATTGGATTACCAACTGCCGATAAAATTGAATTTGTGGAAGTTGATTCAATTATCCGTTGCCAGGGTGATGCGAATTATACACATATACATTTTATTGGTGGGAGGCATTTGCTGGTTGCCAAAACGCTTGTCGATTTTGAAGAGTTGTTGGGCGAATACAATTTTATTCGTGTACACAAAACTCATCTTATAAATTTAAAACAAGTAACTGCTTACCTGAAAAATGACGGCGGCGCATTACAGTTATCTGATAAAACGGTTATTCCAGTTTCACGAAGGAGGAAAGAGTTTGTGATGAATAAATTAAAAGAATAGCAATAACTCAAATATTTATAAGATCTTACATAATTTAATACTATCCGTTTTTCAATTGAAGATTGTAATTATCAAACCTTTGTGCCATGAAAATTTTGGGTTTACGGTCAAAACAATCGGCACATAAATAGTTAACAAAAAGCTTAACTTTCAAAGAGTTCTCCCGTATATACTACCAAAATCAAAATTTGTACCTTAACATAACTTTTAAATTCTATCAGCATGCAGAGAATTCAGTTTTGGGTATTGATCAGTTTTATCTGTATTACATTTTCAGGAATGTCTCAAACATGGAAAACTGATTGGGGACAAAAGTTTGGAAATGAGTATATAGCTTATTTTTCGGATGTTATTGAAGATATTAATGGAGGTTTTACCATCGTTGGCTCAAAAACAATTTCAGATACTTTACCCAATGATTTTTGGCTCGTGCGATTAACTCATTCAGGTGATATTTATTGGTCAAGGGTTTTTAGTGTTCCTGAATTTTTATATCCTCAAAGTATTGCGCAAAACTCCGATGGAAGTTATTTGTTATCAGGTACTGTTTCAATAGAAAAAAATCGTACCTCCATGGTTTTATTGAAAGTTGATTCATTGGGGAATGAGATTTGGCAGAAAAAATATGAAAAGGTTTTATGTGATTCGCATGGTGGTATAATTATTTTACCCGATAATGGATTTGTCGTTTTAGGTACTAAAAATGCACCTTCAGGAAATCAAACCATGGGATTGGTAAAGTTCGATTCAAATGGCATCGTAGAGTGGGAAAAGGAATTTGGGGGCAATGATAATGCCATTTCTGAATCGGTGAAACAACTCCCCGATGGTGGATTTGCTATCGCCGGACAAATTTCAAAAAAAGGGAAAAGGGATTCAGATATGTTAATAGTCAGGACAAATAGTACTGGAGAAACAGTGTGGCAATCACAAATACCTTCACCAGGGAAAAAAGTATGGCCTGAATGTATTTGCTGTTCGCCTGATAGTAACCTGCTGGTAGTAGGATGGTATGGAAAATGCCTGACTGATATAAATTCAGAGGACCCTGTATTTGATTACGATTTAATTATTAGCCAGCTTGATAGTAACGGGAAATTGCTATGGACAAAAAACTACGATGGCGAGGGGTCCGAAGGAGGTAATAATGTACTTGTCCGCCCCGATGGCACTATTTTAATTGCCGGGAAAAAGGCAACTTCTTTTACCGGTAAAATAGGGCCCTGGCTCTTTTTACTAAATGAATCGGGAGAAGTAATTAACGACCACCTGCTGCCGTTTAATTTCAGGGACGACCAGGCATCAAAAGTGATCAATACCAGCGATGGTGGATTTGCTGTGGTTGGCCCCGGTTACCAACCTGAGTTAACCAATCGCAGTTTCGGATGGATTGTAAAATTTAGTGACCTGTAAAATCCTGAATAATTAATTGCCTTTAAGGTTCCATTCATTTTTCCATTCCAAAACAGGATTTCCTTCTTTATTAAATCGGATTGGGAGCCAAATGTACCTTCCATCGATGGGATTTTTTGGCATCCACCTGTCGGCCATAAAAATGTATTCACCTTTACGGAATGGATTTTCAATTATGAATGTACTTTGCGATTGGAAGGTCGTACTAATTTTTTCTTCGGTTCCCTGGCAAGGATTTCCCAGATCTTTCCAAGGGCCAAAAATGTTTTCAGCTACAAACGACCGGGCAGCATTTGGAGCCCAACCTGTGCAACCCGATGTAATGAGGTAATAGTAGCCATTCTTTTTAAATATAGCCGGTGCTTCATTGTGCCCGGCAGGCATTACTGCAGCGTATTTTCCGGTAAATCCAGTGTACGAATCATTTAATTCGGAAATGTGAAGTGTCAGGTTTTCTTCCGAAGCATGAATGTGGTAGGCTTTACCATCGTCATCAATAAAAAGTGCCATGTCACGCGCCATTTGCCCCTTTTCAAAATCGCGGTGAATAAATAGTCCATCAGCAACTGCCTTTAACCATTCGTCCGACCAGTCAGTGAGGGTATCTGAAAATATCTTATTTTTTTGTTCTTCTGAAAAATTAATTGGCCATTGCCCGGCATTTGGATTGACTGCTTCTATAAATGTAAAAGGCCCGGTAGGCGAATCGGATGTTGCTACGCCAGTTTTCGCGGCTTTATAGCCCTGCCCTTTAAGTTCAAGGTGAAACCACATGATAAATTTTTCGGTGTTTTTATTGTAAATAACTTTTGGCCGTTCAATTACACAACCTTTTACAATAGAGCTTTCGGGATTTTCTGAAACTTTCAGGGCAATGCCTTCATCGTTCCAGTTTACGAGGTTTTTCGATGAATAACAGTGGACACCCACCTGAGCACTATTGCCTTTTCGCCCTTCAATTTTATGTTCGCCAAACCAAAAATATTTTCCTTCGAACGAAAGGATTCCTCCACCATGGGCATTTATATGAATACCATTATTATCGGGCCATATCGCACCTGGTTTTATTATAAAGTTTTGATTTTGACTCCATGCAAATAACGTTACAATTGTGAACAGAAATGCAGTTGATAGATATTTCATTTGGAAAATTTTCTACTTACGACAAGAACAGATTATAATTAATGCAACAGGATTTCTCCTGTAAAAATGGCATAAACTATCGCAACAATTACAAAAGCCATAACAATTACACCTGCAATTTTATTAAACCACCAGAGTAACCTTAAATTAAATTTATGCCTGAAAAAACTAATTATTGTGGTTAGGATGGTCCACCATAATAAAGCTCCTGTAAATATGCCTAAAATGATAAAAAATGCCTGGTAGGGTTCCGAAACACTCAGGACAACTCCCGAACCGGTTAATACGGCAAGAAATAGTAAAATAACCATCGGATTTGAAAAAGTGATTAAAAAGGTAAACATAAAATCCTGAAAATAATTGGTGCCTTTTCTTTTGAATTTCCTGATCTCTCTAACCGGATTTTTAAAGAATATGTTTAATCCCAGAATAAAAAGTATGATTGCCCCTCCAATTTGAAACAGTAATTCATGTTGTTTTATAATATCAATTATAAATGTCAAACTAAAACCTGCAATAATCGCATAGCAGGTGTCTGAAAAAGCGACCCCAAGGCCTGAAACAAATCCTGCAGTCCTGTTTTTATTAACTGTTTTTTGGATAATTAAAATTCCAATGGGCCCCAATGGAAGCGAAACCATAAATCCAATTAATAATCCTTTTATAAATAAATCTAAAAACATGTTACAAAAATATATTATTATTAACCGATTTTGTTTTAATTCTTTGAAATATCTTTTTTTTAAAGATATTTTTACATCCATTAACTAATAAAATTAAACAAAATGCAAGACCTTTCAGTTGGAACGCGGGTTGACCATCCTCGGTATGGTGAAGGAATAATTAGTAAAAATAACCTTACTGCGTATGAAATATTTTTTGAGCGAGGTGGGAAAATCGAAATTTCAAAACGAAATACCGATTTAACCGTCCTTGAATCCAGTGAAGTTGTTACTGATAAGCCAGGTGGAATTAATTTAGCTGAAATGGAAGAGTTAATGGTTTTTATACTTGACAAGTATAACGGATTGACTGAACCCATTGAAATGGCCGAAAAATGGGTTGGAGGATCCATTAGTATTAAACCTGGCAATCCTGATTTGCAATCAAAAGAAATTCCCCTTGATGCGTTTTTTCATAAAATAGTAATGGTTCGAGATAGGTTACGGGTCTTGGAACAAAATATCAATAGCAATAAATTATTGCCCGATGCCGAAAAAGTAAATTTACAACAATACATCACAAGGGTTTATGGATCGTTAACTACTTTTAATGTTTTATTTTCCGAAAAATCTGATTTTTTTAAAGGTGTAAAATCATAGTTTCCCCAACTATTTAAATACAAGCTTATGAAAAACCTGCTTTTAGTTTTGACTATTTTTTTGTTTACAAATGTTTTGAATGCTCAGGATTTGACATTAAAAGTATGGCCCAATGGGGCTCCTGATGATAACGGAATGACTGAACCTGAAGAGAAGTACGAAGGCCGACGTGTGAGGAAAGTGTCGGAGGCCGAAATGTACGTGTATTTTGCCGATGAAAAAATAAATACAGGAGCTGCGGTTGTGATTTGCCCTGGTGGTGGTTATTGGATCGAAGCAATGGACCACGAAGGGTACGATATTGCTGAATGGTTAGCCGGCAAAGGAATTACAGGAATTGTTTTAAAATACCGATTGCCTTATGGCCACCATCAGGTCCCATCAGGCGATGCAAGGCAAACTATACGTATCGTTAGGAATAATGCTGTTAAGTGGAATATCAATCCCAATAAAATTGGAATCGCCGGTTCTTCGGCAGGTGGGCATTTGGCTTCAACTGCCGGGACCGTGTTTGATATAGGAAATCCTGATGCAGGTAACCCAATTGAGAGAATGAGCTGCCGCCCCGATTTTATGCTGTTATTGTACCCTGTGATTTCATTTGATGAAAAAGTGGGGCATATGGGATCGCGGATAAATTTGATTGGCCAAACAAATGATTGGGAATTAGCCGAAAAATATTCAAATGAATTAAATGTAACTAGCGAAACTCCTCCTACATTTATGATATTGGCCGACGATGATAAAGCTGTTCCCCCGCAGAATTCAATTAGGTTTTACCTGGCATTAAAAAAGTTTGATATTCCTGCCGAAATGCACATATATCAAAAGGGAGGGCATGGATTCGGAATCAGGAAAAATAATCAACCTGCCGATAATTGGCCCAATCTATTTTATGATTGGTTAAAGGCTATAACTATTATTGAATAATTGTGGATTATACACATCATTCCGAAGTTATTAAATATTGCCCCCATTGTGGCGACTCGAATTTTTTTGCAGATTCCGGCCGTTCCTTTAAATGTAAAAAGTGTGGTTTTCATTTTTTTATTAACTCGGCAGCAGCCGTTGCAGGACTAATTTTTAATGAAGAAGGAGAATTATTACTCTCGCTAAGGGCAATTGAACCTTTTAAGGGAAAACTCGATTTACCTGGCGGATTTGTTGATCCCGGCGAATCGGCCGAAGATGCGTTGATCAGAGAATTAAAGGAGGAGTTAGGATTAAAAGTAAAATCATTGAGTTATTATTCTTCGGCGCCTAATGAATATATCTTTTCGAAGTTTAAAGTTTTTACCACCGACCTTGCTTTTAAAGTTATTGCTGAAAATGTAGATAACCTTGTTGCAAGAGATGATATCTCCGCATTTCAGTTTTATAAATTAAATGATATTAATTTTGATGAATTACCTGCTAAATCGATGCAGTATTTTGTAACTCAATTAATAAAAGAAAATGGATAAATATGTTAATCGGATCCAACAGGTACGGGAACATCTAAAACAAAATAACTTACAAGCTGCTTATTTTACTGGTACCGATCCGCATATGAGTGAATACCTGCCCAAAAGCTGGAATTTCAGGAAGTATATTTCAGGATTTACCGGATCGTATGGCGAAGTTGTTATTATAGAATCTGAAGCCGGCTTGTGGACAGATACACGGTATTTTATCCAGGCTATTAATGAGTTGGAAGGGTCGGGTATTAAAATGCACAAATTACGTGTAGTTGATGCTGTTCCTTTTGATGATTGGTTGTGTTTTAATTTACCAAAAGGTAGCAGGGTTGGTGTTGATCCATTAACGCTCTCGATAGCTGTATTTGAAGTATTAGCGAAGAAGTTTGACGAAGCCGGCTTAGAATTGGTTTTGATTCCCGGGCAAATTGAATCTTTGTGGGAAAATAGGCCACAATTTCCGGGTGATAATATATTTGACCTGGATGTAAAATACACAGGTATTTCGCGGAATGAAAAATTTGATAAAATCTCTTCTGAGCTGAATGGTGCCGATGTTCAGGTGATTTCAGCATTGGATGATTTGGCATGGACATTTAATTTGCGTGCAAACGACATTCCTTATTTTCCTGTATTTTTGGGTTTTGCACTGGTTGGTAAAAATTACCGGCACTTGTTTGCCGAAATAGATAAAATTCCGGCTGGCTTGCTTGAAAAACTTCAGGACGATGGTGTAAAAGTTTATCCATATAACTTTTTTTATGAATTTTTATCAGGCTTAAAAGATCAAACAATTCAGTTTGATCCAGCTCAAACCAATGTATTAATTCAAAATTCAATTGGAACAACTTGTAAGGCCATTAAAAACAGTTCTATTCCGGCTCAATTAAAATCGGTTAAAAACAGTGTTGAAATTGAAGGCTTTAAACAAGCAATGGTTAGCGATGGGTTAGCATTGGTGCATTTCCTTTATTGGATAAATAATAGTATCGGAAGAATTAAAATTACTGAATTTTCGGTCGGACAAAAGTTAACTGAATTAAGAGCCGGGCAAAATGGAGCCCGCGGTGATAGTTTCCCAACAATAGCGTGTTTTGGCGATCATGGTGCTGTTATTCATTATCAGGCAAAAAAAAATGACTGTTATGAATTAAAACCGGATAATTTGTTGTTGGTTGATTCGGGTGGCCATTATTTATTTGGAACTACCGACACAACCCGGACAATTGCATTGGGACAAATATCTATGCAACAAAAACGTGATTTTACGGTAGTTCTAAAAGCAATGATTGGATTAACACAATCAATTTTCCCGGCAGGTACTAGGGGATGTAATATTGATGTTTTTGCACGTAAGGTGTTGTGGGAAAATGGATTAAACTACGGACACGGCACAGGGCATGGAATTGGCCACTATTTGTCTGTCCATGAAGGCCCGGTGGCTATCCGGCAGGAAATAAATAATGTGAGCCTAAAACCAGGTATGGTTCTTTCGAACGAACCAGGGCTGTACCGCGAAGGAGAATATGGCATTCGCACCGAAAATGTGGTGCTTTGTGTTGAAAAACAACACAGTGAATTTGGCAATTTTTTAGGTTTTGAAACCTTAACATTATGCCCCATCGACTTGAGTTTGATTAATTCATCTCTACTTTCTGATGGTGAAATACAATGGATTAATAATTATCATCAAGACGTATATACAAAACTTGCACCTTTTCTTGGGCCTGATATTAAACGTTTTTTATCAGAAATAACTCAACCAATTAGTTAGAGCAGATTAATGGTATTGTAAAATAGAATTGGGTACCAATACCACCTACCGATTGGTACCATAATTTACCATTGTGAAAATGAACAAATTTTTTGGTTAATATAAGCCCTAATCCAGTATTGGCAGAAGTATTTGAAAGAATCGATTTGGCCGATGAACTTGCTAACAATTCATCAACTGATGAATTGTTTAGTCCACAACCATTATCCGAAATACAAAAAGTACAATTTTGATTGTTTTTTTCACCCGAAATACAAATTTCACCTTCTTCATCAATAAATTTTATAGCATTCGAAATTAAGTTCCTGAATACGGCTGATATCATATTCTTATTTGCTTTTATAGTGAAATTGTGGGTGTTGTTAACGATGTTTATTTTTTTTAACGAGGCATTTGTTTTTAATAAGTCAATGTTCTCTTGTACTAAAGAATCTACATGTATTAAATCATTAAATGAATCTTCTTTTTTCTCTTTGTACCAGGTTAATAAACTTTCTAGAAGCAGCTGTGAATTTCTACCTGAAATGGAAATATCCTGTACAAATTCAAATTTTTCATCGTCACTAATACTATTCCAATTGCTTAACAAAATATCTGCTAATCCGGAAATAGCTCCTATTGGATCTTTAAGATCATGTGCAATTAACGGCACAATAATGTTTTCAGTTGAGGTCATAATCTTTGGGTTTAATTATCAATATTTTAGGGATTGTATTTTATCGTATAGCTATATGGGTTTAGTATATATATATTCAACAAAAATATATATTATAATCAGATAATTGATAATTAAGGATTTATTTTTTTTATTCGTTTTTAAATATTTTACTGAAACCCTTAAAAACAGATGGTTTTAGGACAATGAAATTTAAAATAAAGGCAATAATAATTATTATATTTCCAATAGTTAGATCGATAAAATTTGCATATATTTTACCTCCGAGTGCTACAGAACCACCAATATACATAGCAGCAGTAACATTTTTCGTATTTATTTTTATATTTGTTAATCCTGTAAGGGCAGGAATTATAAAGGCACCTGAATAAAAAGCTAAGGCCATTAATAATGATTGAATTATTGAAGTATATAAAAGGGCAATAATTAAACTTACACTTCCAATTAGGATAACATACATTTTAGTTGCTTTAAATGCTTTGGCACTTTCCAAATTACCGGTAGTTAATTCGCTTACAATCATTGAGGCAGTTAATAAAGTGGTATCAGCGGAAGACATTACTGCTGAAAGAAGTGATGCAATAAAAACAGCAAATGCCCATTCGGGAAGGTATAATTTTCCAATCGTTATAAGCGGATTGGTTTGACCAACTGCCATGTCACTTGCAAAAACACCCAAAAAGGTTAAAATTAAGGCAAATGGGAGGAGTATGATAGCAACTGTTAAAATACTTCGTTTGGCTGTGGTTTCCGACCTGGCACAAAAAATCCGTGAATAAATATCGGGGCCAACCAAGAATGTCACCGAATAAGTGAGAAAAAGTATTATCAAATCGACAACCGTAAAAGAGCTGCTAAATAGTGAGGATACTGTTAAATTAGTAAAGGCCAGTTGGGGTTTATTTATCAGTATTAAAATAACAAGAAGGACAATTCCTGCAATTATAATTACCGATTGAAATACATCTGTTTTAATGATACTTTTTTGTCCTCCAATAACTGTATAGGTAATAAAAACTATTGCTGCTATTACTGCAGATAGTTCATAACTAAAAATATCTAATCCTCTAAGGATTTTTGCGGCAGCTATTATTTGAGCAGCAATTATTCCAAGCCAGGCAATTGGGATAATTATGGAAGATGCTTTTTGTGCCGCAGGGCCATAAAAACTCCCTAGTAATTCAGGCAGTGTGTATTGCCCCCGTTGTTTAATTTTTTTTGATAATGGTACAAGCAAAAAAAGACCCAGTGAGGCACTAATTAAAAACCATAAAGCTGGCCATCCAAGTGATTGTGCCAATTCAACAGTACCCATAATTGCTGAACCTCCCAGGATGGTAGCTAACAAGCTACCTGAAATGGTAAATAATCCACCCTTATTTCCTGCTACATAATAATCGGCTGGTGTTTTTATTCTGAAATGGGAAAAAATCCCAATTAGAATAATTATTATAAAGTATATTGCCAGTATTATTAAAACCATATCAACTTTGTTTAACAAATATCGTATTATTTATTCAATTTGCACTTTTACTAAAAGTATATTAAAACTATGTTATGAAACGGCCCTGATAATATTTTGCCATAAATTTATCTGCCACAGGCAGGTTCCATTAAAATGAGCTTGCGAATTCCCAATCTGCCGACAGGCAGCTATCGAATACCTTTATAGTAGACTATCGAATGAAATAAATACCTTTGAAATTTTAAAATTATAATGAGATGAAACTAAATACCATTTTATCTGTTTTCGGAATTGTACTATTTTTGACATCTTGCAATAAAAAAGAAACAATTATGCCTCCAGTTGCTGAAAAAATCCCCAAAGAAATAACGATCCATAAAAATACGCGTGTTGATAATTATTATTGGATGAATCAACGCGAAGATCCAAAAGTAATTGAATACCTGAATGCTGAAAATGATTATAAGGAAGAAGTTTTAGCTCATACAGCCGCTTTACAGGAGAGTTTGTTTGAAGAAATAAAATCGAAAATTAAACAGCAGGATAAATCAGTTCCGTATCTAAAAAGTGGATACTATTATTATACACGAACGGTTCCGGAAAGTGAGTATTATTTGCTGTGCCGTAAAAAAGAAAACCTTCAGAATGAAGAAAAAATACTTCTTGATGTTAATAAACTTGCCGAAGGTTATGACTATTTCCAACTGGGCGATTATTCAGTAAGCCCTGATAACAAACTATTGGCTTATGGCGTTGATACACTTAGCAGGCGTAAATACACTATCTATTTTAAAAACATCCTAACAGGCAAAATCCTTGAAGATAAAATACCATTAACAAATGGTAATGTTGTTTGGGCAAACGATAATAAAACCGTTTATTATGAATTAAAAAATGAGCAAACCTTAAGGACTGAAAAGATATTAAAACATAAAATTGGAACACCTGTTTCAAGCGATGTAGAAGTATTTTTTGAAGCCGATGAAACTTTTGGAACTTATGTATACAAATCCAGGTCGAACAAGTATATTATAATTGCTTCGGAAAGTACCTTAACAAGCGAAGCAAGGTTTCTGGATGCCAACGAACCTAATGGGCAGTTTAAAATTATTCAACCACGAACCAGGGGATTGGAATATTCCGTTGACCATTTCGCCAGTTCGTTTTTTATCCGTACAAATTTGGATGCCTTTAATTTTAAATTAGTAAAAACACCTGTTTCTAAAACTGAAAAAGAAAACTGGAATGATGTGATTCCACACCGTGAAGCCGTTTTCCTGTCTGGTTTTAAATTGTTTAAAAACAACCTGGTTGTATCCGAAAGAATATCAGCGCTTAACCAAATAAGGGTTATTCCTTGGATTGGCGACGATGAATATTATATTGCTTTTGATGAAGAAGTTTATTCGGTTAATGTTGGAGTTAACGAAGACGCCAATACAAACATTGTCCGTTTTGATTATTCTTCGTTAACCACACCAAATTCAACATTTGATTTTGATATGTCGACCAAAGAACGGACGTTGTTAAAACAAGAAGAAGTTTTGGGTGGTTTTAATTCGGCTGATTATGAAACCCACCGCGAATATGCCACCGCCGGCGATGGGACAAAAATCCCTATTTCACTGGTCTATAAAAAAGGATTAAAAAAAGATGGAGCCAATCCTACGGTAATTTACGGATATGGTTCGTATGGCTATTCAATGGATCCCAGTTTCAGGTTATCTATTTTACCTTTACTCGATCGTGGATTTGTGTATGCAATTGCACACATTAGGGGAGGGCAGGAGTTTGGCCGTAAATGGTATGAAGACGGTAAACTTTTAAAAAAGATGAATACATTCACTGATTTTAATGACTGTTCGCAATATTTAATTGATAATGGATATACATCATCTGAAAAGTTATTTGCCCGCGGAGGAAGCGCAGGTGGTTTATTAGTGGGAGCGTGTGCTAATATGCGTCCCGGATTATATAAAGGAATTCTGGCTCATGTACCATTTGTTGATGTGGTTACCACCATGCTCGACGAAAGTATTCCGTTAACTACCAGTGAATTTGATGAATGGGGAAATCCTAAAGAGGAAAAGTCATATTATTATATGCTTTCCTATTCACCATATGATAATGTTGGTGCCAAGGATTATCCTGCAATATTGGTGACTACCGGTTTGCATGATTCACAGGTTCAGTATTGGGAACCAGCCAAGTGGGTTGCCAAATTACGTGACCTTAAAACCGATGACAATCTGCTTGTTTTCCACATAAATATGGATTTTGGGCATGGCGGTGCATCGGGCAGGTTCGAATGGATTAAAGAAACAGCTTTAGAATATGCTTTTGTATTTAACGAATTAGGAATTACAGAGTAACTCAAAAATATAATAAGGCTTATTTGTTGCAGAAATGGGCCTTATTCTACTTTCAGTAACTCAAATGACAAGTCGGTTTTATTCATGCCTTCTACTTTAAAAAGTGCTTTAAAATCTTCAGGATTGGCTTGTTTCAATTCTTCTTCGAAGAACAGTTTTAAATATACTGGACTGGTAAACTGATTTACAGTTGATATATTACCAATGTCTTGCGATGATAGAAAAAACAAAAATCGGTTGCCCGAGAATCCTTCTGTGTTGATAACAAGTGCGTAATCAGTTTCTTTTACCGAAGTGTTTTGAGATTCAAAAATATTAGCACACGGGTCATTTGAAAAAATCATTTGCCTCGAATCGTTTGAGATTCCAAACGAAAAATTCATCTCTTTTACCATATTTTCAAAAATCCCCATGTTTTTAAAATTGCCAACAAAAATGATATTGTAGGCTTTTAAATCATCAGGTTGCATATCCGACGAAAGCCTTACTTCAATGTCCGCATCTAACATAGCAAATACCTTTTGTATATCACTTTGTGTAAAAACAGCCATTTTCGACAGGTATGTCAGGTTCGATAATGTTAATGATTGAAGCAAGTCAGGATTTTCCTCCAGGAAATTTTGATATTCGGCTTCTGAATTTATGCTAAAATCGCGGTAAATACCTGAATTGCCGGTAGGTAATACCCCGCTAAAAACAAAATAATCGCCTAAAACCAAAATGGTTTTTTTTCCGTTATCAGAAAATTGATGCCATACAGGCAAATCCTTCCAGCTATTCGATCTGTTTTTACCTGAAAATAAAACCACTGTTAATAAAAAAATTAGTAAAATGGAACTAATTACAAATGGTAAAAAATAGCTTGCCTGTTTTTTTCTTTTATGTTCCTTGAGTGAATCGAACCTTACTTTGTATTTCCCTTTTTCTATGACAAATATAACTGCGTCTTTTTTGCCTTCGTTGGCATAATAATTTTCAAGCTTTTTCCTGACAGTGTGAATATATACTCTGATGTTGGAATCTTGTTTGGTTTCATCATCGTATTTTTTTCCAAATAATTCAATACCAATAGTATATTCTTTTGGATTTTTACCATCAAGCGATGCTTCCACCAAATAACTGAGTAAATCGCAACTTATTTTCGACTTGTTAAAATGCCTGCTTTTAACGATTTTTTCTAAGTGTATGTATATTAGTTGGTTGTCGGAAATCATAAATTTTGTTATAACTTACTTATAACAGTTATAAAACCTGTTTTAGAGGAACAAATATACCTGAAAATTATTAATTTCATACATTCGTTATCGTTCACGAAATTTTAAATGATAAACTACTTATAAATGATAAAAAAAATAGCTTTTATTTTTCTGGTTCTAACATGTTTTATTAATCTATCGGCACAAAACAATAACGGTTGGGAAAACCTGTTTAATGGGAAAAACCTTGAGGGTTGGAAACAATTAAATGGGGCTGCAAAATACGAGGTTGTTGATGGCGAAATTATTGGGACTACCGTTTTAAATACACCGAATTCATTTTTAGCTACCGAAAAAAATTATTCCGACTTTATTTTTGAAGTTGAACTTCTGGTTGCTGAAAATATGAATTCAGGAATACAGTTCCGGAGTTTAAGTTCTCCTGATTATATGGATGGGCGTGTACATGGTTACCAGTGCGAAGTTGATCCTTCGGAGCGGGCCTGGAGTGCCGGTATTTATGATGAAGCCCGACGCGGTTGGTTGTATCCACTTTCATTAAATCCTGCGGCTCAATCGGCCTTAAAAATGGGACAGTGGAATAAATACCGTATTGAATGTATTGGTAATTCAATTCGTACATGGTTGAATGACTTACCGGTGGCTTACGTTATTGATAATTTAACGCCTGAAGGATTTATTGCTTTACAAGTACATAGTATTGGTGATGATGGAACACAGGAAGGACACCAAATTAAATGGCGGAATATCCGGATTAAAACAAAAGATTTAAAACCTGCACCCTTCGATAAAAATATCTACGTTGTAAACCTTTTACCAAATGATTTGAGTGTAGCCGAAAAAGAACAAGGATTCGGATTATTGTTTGACGGCAAATCTACCGATAAGTTCAGAAGTGTTAATTCTGAAACTTTCCCACAAAAAGGATGGGAAGTTAAAGATGGTTTATTATCTGTTTTATCGGATGAAGGAAATCCTGAAAATGGTGGTGGGTCAATTATAACAAAAGGACAATACAGTGCTTTTGAGTTAAAATTTGATTTTAATTTTAGCGAAGGAGCCAATAGCGGAATTAAATATTTTACAACCCCCGATAATCCTTCTTTGGGTTTGGAGTACCAGATTTTAGATGACCAAGTGCACCCCGATGCTAAACAAGGGGTAGACGGAAACCGGACATTGGCCTCGCTTTACGATTTAGTACCGGCAGAAAAGGAAAGCCGGTTTGTAAAACCTGCCGGAGAATGGAACAGAGGAAGAATTATTGTTTTTAAAAACGGGCAGGTCGAACATTGGCTTAATGGACGCAAAGTAGTTGAATACAACCGGGGTGATGCTAAATACAAGGCTTTGGTTGCTCAAAGTAAATATACCGGATTTGATGATTTTGGAATGGCAGAAAAAGGTTATATTCACATTCAGGACCATCATAATTTGGTTCATTTCAGAAGTTTAAAAATTAAAACCTACGATAATGACTAACAGACGAAGTTTTTTGAAAATTTCAGGTTTGGGAATAGCTGCAACAGCTTTGCCGGGCCTTGTATCTGCAGGAAATTCTATTTCTGCCAATGAACAAAAAAAGTTTAAATTTCAATTGGGAGTAGCTTCCTATTCTTTGCGTGAGTTTTCAACCCAAGAGGCTTTGAATATGACGTTGCGGCTTGGAGTTAACCATATTACATTTAAAAGTATGCACTTGCCACTCGATTCGGACCAAGCATCGATTCAGAAAACGGTGGCTCTTTGTGCTGATAAAGGTGTTTCACTTTATGGCGGTGGTGTTATTTATATGAAAACTAAAGCCGATGTCGATCAGGCATTTGTATATGCAAAAACTGCCGGTATGGAAATGATTATTGGAGTTCCTAATCATGAATTATTGGAATATGTCGAAGGAAAAGTTAAATCAACTGGTATTAAATTGGCGATTCACAACCATGGCCCGGGCGACAAATTATATCCAAGTGCTGAAAGTGCATACGATTTGATTAAAAATATGGATGCACGTATGGGGCTTTGTATTGACATTGGCCATACAAAACGTATTAACCGCGATCCTGAACAAGATGTCAAAGACTTTTTCGACAGAGTATTCGATATTCATATTAAAGATGTTACCAAAGCTGCCTCCGATGGGGCAACCTGCGTAATCGGCCGGGGTGTAATAAATTTTCCATCTTTTTTAAAAGCAGTAATAAAATTGGGATATAATGGTACACTGGCATTGGAATATGAAGCAGAGGGAAAAGATCCTTTGGCAGGAATGGCCGAATCGTTAGGCTACATTAAAGGTATTTTAGCTACATTGTAATAAAACCAACTTAAACTAAATCAATATGAGTTCGAATAGAAGGGATTTTTTAAAAAAAGCAGCCACAGGTGTTGCAGGTGTTGCTGTTGCCGGGTCAGCAATGGGTATGTCAGCAAAAAGTTATAGCCGGATTATTGGCGCTAACGATAAATTAAATGTTGCTATTGCGGGCCTTGGCAGGCGTCTGGGTGGCTATTATGAGCCAATTGCTAAAAAAGAAAGTAATGTTGAATTACTTTATTTATGCGATGTAAAAAAAAGCCAGCGTGAAAATGCAGCAAAACAGTTTTCAAAATACATCGATTACCAACCAAACTTGGAAAATGACATTCGGAAAGTTTTGGATGATAAAAATGTAGATATTTTAGTGAATGCAACTCCTGACCATTGGCATACTCCAATGGCAATAATGGCAGTTGTTGCCGGGAAAAATGTATACCTTGAAAAGCCGTGTAGCCATAACATGCGCGAAAGTGAATTATTGATAAACCTTCAGAAAAAATACAATAAGGTGATTCAAATGGGGAATCAGCAACGTTCTTCGCCCGAATCGATTCATATTATTAAGGAAATACACAATGGCGTAATTGGTACACCTTACAAAGCATTGGCATTTTATGTCAATAAACGGGGTGAAGTTCCTGTTGCAACTAAAGCACCTGTTCCCGACGGGCTTGACTGGGAATTGTTTCAAGGTCCGGCGCCACGGCAGGAATACACACATAATACATGGGACTATAACTGGCATTGGTACGATTGGGTATATGGAACTGGCGAGACAGGAAATAATGCCACACATGAATTGGATGTTGCCCGCTGGGCACTTCAGGTTGATTACCCCGAACAAATGTCAGTGGAAGCAGCGAAGCGCCATTTTATTGACGATGGTTGGACAATGTACGACACCATGGATGTAACTTTTAAATTTCCTAAAAATAAAATAATTCAATGGGACGGTAAAAGTCGCAGTGGCCATGATACATATGGTTCCGACAGGGGAACGATAATCTATGGAAGTGAAGGTTCTGTATTTGTCAACCGTGGTGGTTATAAATTGTTCGACCGTGGTGGAAAACTGGTCAGCGATAGTAAGTCGGCGTCTAATGAAGCTGGCACAGCTCTTGGCGGCGGTGGTGATATGACCACTGCCCATATGATGAATTTTTTTAATGGTGTGCGTGGAAAAGAAAAATTAACATCCCACATTGCTGAAGGTGTTATCAGCCAGGCAATGACCCATTACGCTAATATTGGTTACCGTATTGGCAAAGGTTTTGATATTGATTCTGAAACCGGGCGCATATACGACCGCGATGCCATGAAGTTATGGGGACGCGAGTACGAGCCAGGCTGGGAACCTAAATTTTAGGTATTAATACTTTTTATATTATTTATATATAACTCCCCGGAATTTTTTTTCAGGGAGTTTTTTTTTACTTTTCAAGCAGCTAACTAACTACTAATTTATTTTCCAAATGAGAAACTGTATTTGGCTTATTATTGTGATTCTGGCTCCGTTTATTTCATATTCACAAATTTCGATGAATAGAAATGATGAGGGGATCTTAATAACAGATGGTTCCAAAAATGTGCTTTTTTATCAGATTAAAACAAAACATAAAGAGGGTGAATATGCAAGGAATAATTATATTCATCCATTATGGGGAGTTGATGGAGAGGTGATTACGGAGGATTTTCCTGAGGACCACCTACATCAAAGAGGTGTGTTTTGGGCATGGCATCAAATATGGCATCAAAATAAAAGGATAGGAGATGGTTGGGAGCTTAAAAACTTTATACAGGAAGTAGCTGAAATTGAATTTTTAGTGAATCAAAAGAGGCAGGGTATCCTTCGGGCTGAAATTCTTTGGAAATCACCGTTACTAAAACAATCAAAACCATATTTGCGTGAAAATACTGAAATAAAAGTCCACAATTTAATGCAGAATGTAAGAAGAATTGATTTTAAAATATCACTGCTTGCATTAGAAGAAGGGATATCAATAGGTGGATCCGAAGATTCAAAAGGATATGGTGGTTTTTCGGTACGAATGAAATTACCCGATGGTATTGTTTTCGAAAGTGCAGGGAATAAAATTTTTCCTGAAAATGATGCTATTCAGGCTGGCAATACAATGAATATTTTTGGGCCATTAGGAAAGAAGGGCAACAAAGCCGGATTGGTAATTGGTTCAGCCGGAGATAATCCGGGGATGCCCCAGGGCTGGATAATTCGAAATAAAAAAAGTATGCAAAATGTTGTGTTTCCGGGCAAAGAACCAGTTAAATTATCTACAACAATTCCTTTAGAATTACATTATTCATTGTTGGTTTATAGTGGGAAACTTTCCGACAAAAAAATTAATAAACTTCTTAACTATTAAACTTCTGATTTTTAAATAATGTATTTATATAGAGGTAGTTAATTAATTATTAATGCAAAAATTTATTTAATAAATCTCTTCGGTTTGAGAAATGATTTTTTTGTTGCGCAGTATATTAATTACGGCATCAACAATCTGATCATCCTGCATGGTTGCATAATTAAAAATTATATCAAAATCGTGGTTATTTGGTTTGCGCCCCGATATTTTTTTGATAAAATTATCGCGCTGAATATCTCGTTCTGTAATATAATCGGTGGCCTTGGCATGACTCAGGTTTTGAAGTTGCATAATCCGGTTTATGCGCCATTCTGTAGGAGCTTCAAGTTTAATACTGAGTTTATTTGGAAGGTCTTTTAAAATAATATTGGCTGCCCTGCCTACTATAATACATCGGCCATCGACAGCTAATTTGCATACTACATTTTTGATGGTACCCAATATTTTCGGGTCGGTAACATTTCCTGCCAACTCTTTCGAAAAAGCTGTAACTACTTCCGTTAAGTGTTTTTTAAAATCGGGATGGACATCTTTATTGTCTTTTATTACCTCAGCATCCATATCCATAATGGCTTTCCGAACAATATCTTTGTTTACCCATTTCCATTTTAAGTCAGTTTTTGTATCTGACATATAGCTATAACCAGTAAGTATTTTACTTAACTTAATGGCAATTCGTTGAGCAGAACAGCCTGGCTCTCGTGAAATTGTTACAACTGGACCGGGAAAATCTCCAGTCTCCAAATGACTCTCTGATAAGCAATTAAGATAGTTGTTGATAAACGTTTTCATAAGTTATAGATGCCTTTAGGTTAAATTTAGTTTTTCTAAAATACAATCATTCATCCTAATTATTAGCCATTTATGTTGAACAATAGGTGATTTTTCAAATGTTATACAACAATTTTTTTTGTCACGCATGTTTTGCCTATTTTTAAAGAAAAAAAGAATGACGAAAAAAATAGCTACTGCAATTGCTTCTTACGGAATGTCGGGGAAGGTTTTCCATGGCCCTTCTTTAAAGGTTAATGCCAACTTTGAGGTAACAAAAATTCTGGAGCGGACTAAAACCAATTCCGTAAAACTGTTTCCTAAAGCTACAATTGTTAAAAATTTTGAAGCTATTTTAGAAGATGATACTATTGAGTTGGTTATAGTTAATACACCCGACCGGCTTCATTATAAAATGACTAAACAGGCACTTGAAGCCGGAAAACATGTGGTGGTTGAAAAACCATTTACACATTTGGCTAGTGAAGCAGAGGAGCTGATTAAACTGGCAAAAAGTAAAAACCTTATCCTGTCGGTTTATCAAAACAGGCGTTGGGACAATGATTTTTTAACAGCGCAGAAAATTATTCAGAATAAAATGGTTGGCCGAATAGTTGAGTTTGAGTCTCATTTCGACAGGTACCGCACATTTATTGCCCCCGATACCTGGAAAGAAGAAGGCGATGATTATATTGGTGTGCTTTATAATCTTGGGCCTCATATGGTTGACCAGACGCTGGTTTTATTCGGAATGCCTGTTTCTGTTACCGCTCATCAGCAAATTGTGCGCATTGGAGGTAAAGTGAAGGATTATTTTGATATTAGGCTACAGTATAAATCATTTGCCGCCTTGTTAAAATGTTCGTATCTGGCAAAAGAAGCTGGGCCACGTTTTAGTATTCATGGTAATGATGGTTCATTTCAGAAATGGGGGCTTGACCCACAGGAAGCTCTATTAAAGGCTGGTGTTTTGCCTGTTGGCGACGATTGGGGCAAAGAACCTGAGTCGGAGTGGGGGACTTTGAATACAAACTTAAATGGAGTACCGATAAATGGGCAGGTGGAAACCATTCCCGGGAATTATAGCCTTTTTTATGATAATATTTATGAAGCCATCAGAAATGGTGTTGAATTAGCTGTAAAAGCCGAAGAAGCTTTAAATGTGATTAAAATACTGGAGACTTGCCTTGAAAGTGACAAGCTGAAAAAAACAGTTTTTTTGTAGGAACAGAATAAAACAATTCCAAAGTTTTAAACTTTGGAATTGTTTTATTATTTAAGTTGACTAGCAATTAGCGATTTTAATGTTTCAAATTGTTCAGGAATATATCCAGCCGATGAATAAATGATAGTCCCGTTATTATCGATTAGGAAACTTCGTGGTATATTTTGACCTGCAAACTGAGCAAAAATCTTCCGTTCAACATCGGGATAAAACGGCATATTTAATTTTTTGTCTGCTTTAAATTTATTCACTACATCCCAATTGTGTTCACGCCCAAAGTTGAAGATTACAAAATTGTCATCTTCTTTGTATTTTGTATAAATCTCCTTGTCGATATGTGGTAATTCCTGTAAACAGGGGCCACACCAGGTAGCAAAAAAATTGATTAATACGGTTTTCCCTTTATAATCCGATAGCTTTTTTGATTGCCCGGGATTTATTTCAAATGAAAAATCAGGGGCAGTTTCACCTTTTTTAACGAGTGTAAAACTGTCTTGTGAAAATAGTTGCCCCACAAAAACAAAGTTTATAACAAGTACAAATAATAACCTTCTACGCATATTAAAGGGATTAAATCAAATTATTTAAAAACTCACTTACATTGTTTTGTATGCGTTCGTTTAATTTTGAAATGTCGCTTTTAATAAAAGGATCACCCGTAATTTTTTCAAATAATTCGATATACCTTTCCGAAACAGAATTAACAAATTCGCTTGTCATAACCGGTATGGTCTGTCCTTCAAGTCCTTGAAATCCGTTTTCAATTAACCATTGGCGTACAAATTCTTTTGACAATTGTTTTTGTTTTTCACCTTTTTGCTGCCGCTCCTGATAACCTTCAGAATAAAAATAACGCGAAGAATCAGGTGTGTGAATTTCGTCGATGAGATAAATTATGCCATCCTTTTTCCCAAACTCGTATTTAGTATCAACCAATATTAAACCCATATTGGCAGCTATTTCTGTTCCTCTTTGAAACAGTTTTCGAGTATAATCTTCCAAAGCTTCGTATTCCGTTTTATCGACCAATCCACTATTAATAATCTCTTCACGGCTGATATCTTCATCGTGCCCCTGGTCGGCTTTGGTGGTTGGTGTTAAAATAGGTTGTTCAAATTTCTGATTTTCAATCATGCCATCCGGCATTGGTACACCACAAATAGTTCTTTTCCCATCGCGGTATTCGCGCCATGCATGGCCGGTTAAGTAGCCCCGAATAACCATTTCAACTTTATATGTTTCGCAATGATGCCCTACTGTAACATTTGGATCAGGAGTGGCTATTTTCCAGTTAGGAACGATGTCTTGTGTGGCATCAAGGAATTTTTCAGCTATCTGATTTAAAACCTGTCCTTTGTACGGAATTCCTTTTGGCAAAACAACATCAAATGCTGAAATACGGTCGGAAACAACCATAACCAAGTATTCATCGTTGATGTTGTACACATCCCTTACTTTTCCGTGATAGACACTTTTTTGTCCCGGGAAATTAAAATCGGTTGATAAGGTATTTTTGTTCATAATTTATTCTTTTATATTTTTTGCATCTTGTTTTTCCTGGTATTTTTCGTATGCTTCCACAATATCCCTCACTAACTTGTGGCGTACAATATCTGTTTTATCAAACTGAATGGTTGATATGGCTTTAACATTTTTAAGCAGGTCCATGGCCCTAATTAATCCCGATTGTATCCTGTTTGGCAGGTCAATTTGTGTGATATCGCCGGTAACAACAAATTTGGTATGTAACCCCATCCGCGTAAGGAACATCTTTAATTGGTTTACAGTTGTATTTTGTGCTTCATCTAAAATAACAAATGCATTACTAAGGGTACGGCCTCGCATAAAAGCCAATGGTGCAATTTGAATGGTTCCATCTTTTAAAAATTCTTCCAGTTTTTTTGGAGGAATCATATCCAGTAAAGCATCGTATAAAGGTTGAAGGTAAGGGTCGATTTTTTCTTTTAAATCGCCGGGCAGGAAACCCAGGTTTTCACCAGCTTCAACAGCTGGGCGGCTTAATATTATCCGCTGTATTTCCCTCTCTTTTAACGCTTTTACAGCCAAAGCTATGGCGGTATATGTTTTTCCTGTTCCGGCAGGGCCAATGGCAAAAATAAGGTCGTTTTCCTTCGATTCATCAACAAATTTACGCTGATTAGGAGTTCTGGCTCTAATGGGTTTACCATTGTTACCATATAGAAGGATGTCGCTTCCTTCTTTAATTCCGATTTCTGCTTCGTCGAACATACTTAGCATAACCTGGCTGATTGTTTCTTCGGTTAAAATATTGTATTTATAAAAGTGGTCGAGTAATATATTTAATTTGTCTTCGAACCGTTTTATTTCTAGTTCATCACCTTTTATGATCAGAGAATTTCCTCTCGATACTATTTTTAGTTTAGGGTAATAACTCTTAATTAACTCCAACTTCGAATTTTTTGCCCCGAATATATCTACGGGACTTATTCCTTCAAGAAAAATATTATGTTCCAATAATTATATTTTAAGTTACTATGCAAAAATAGTTACTTTTTTTATATATCAGTGTGACTATTATTTTAGATTTAAAAATCATTTAGTACTTCATCTGGCGAATTTGAAACAACAAAACTAAAATAGTTGTATTTGTGTCTCATAAATATAGTTCGTCTTCAAAAAGAGTATCGTATTAAGAATCAGATATTTTTTTGTGAACGATGAACCTTTTATGATTTAAGTGTACTGAAGAAGAAAAAATGAAAACCAAACCTGCCATCATCTTCTCAGGGTGGATTGTATTTGCCATTTCTTTGTTTATTTATGTTTTAACTCTTGAACCTACTACAAGTTTTTGGGATTGCAGTGAATTTATTTTATCTGCTTCAAAACTTGAAGTTAACCATCCTTCGGGAGCCCCTTTGTTTATGTTATTAGGGCGTGTGTTCTCTTTGTTTTCGTTTGGGAATTCAGAAAAAATTGCATGGGCCATAAATTTTATGTCAGCCTTTTTTAGTGCTTTTACTGTATATTTTCTGTTTCATGTAATACTATTTCTGTCAAAAAAAATAACTAAAAATCCTTTCCAATATATTGGTAGTGCATTAATTGGTGCATTAACATTTTCGTTTACCGATTCGTTTTGGTTTTCAGCGGTTGAAGGAGAGGTATATGCACTTTCCATGTTTTTTCTGATTATCTCATTTTGGGCGATCCTTAAATGGGAAACTAACTTTGGAAAAAGAGGAAATGAGCGCTGGATTTTGTTCATCGCGTTGATGACTGGGCTGGGATTAGGAGTTCATCTTCTGAACCTTCTTATCATTCCTTCGGTGGTAATGGTGGTTGGTTTTAAAACTTTTAAAAATTCGCTGAAAGTTGCTATAGTTTCATTTACGGTAGGTTGTTTGGTATTGCTGGGAGTAATGTATGTTATAACTCCTGCGGTTTTATTTTTGCTTTCAAATGCCGATTTGTTATTTGTAAATAACTTTGGTTTACCTGTTAATTCAGGGGCTATAGTTGGAATTTTTATTCTTTTGCTGGTATTTGTTTTAAGTATTAGGTTTTTCCTGAATAAAAAGAAAAACAATGTGGTTTTGGCACTTTTATCGGTTGGATTATTATTAATCGGATTTTCGGTTTATTCTGTAAATCTAATCCGTTCGCAGGCTGATACGCCCGTAAATTTTGGGCAACCCGATAATATTTATTCATTGATTGATTATTTAAACAGGGAACAATATCCTAAACGGCCGTTGGTTTATGGCGAAAATTATAATTCGTCGGTCACTGGCATTAAAAATAGGTATACCAAAATTTTAACGGGGAAAAAATACACCACTGCCGAATTGCCGGGCCAATATGTGTATGCTCCCGAAACGTGTACTTTTTTCCCCAGATTATACAGCAATAACCCCGGGCATACCGATGCATATAAAACATGGATTGATATTAAAGGAAAAAAGGTGAGGGCAAAAAACGGGGCTGGTAAATTCGAAATCGTAACAGTTCCTACATTGTCTGATAATATCCGGTTTTTCCTGCGTTTTCAGGTTGGGCACATGTATTTACGGTATTTGATGTGGAATTTTACAGGTCGGCAAAACGATATTCAGGGTAGGGGAGAAATTACTCAGGGCAATTGGTTGTCGGGAATAAAACCTATTGATAGTTTACGGTTAGGGCCACAGGATAATTTGCCCCTGTGGCTCAAAAACAACAAAGCCAGGAATACCTATTTTTTTATCCCATTTTTATTGGGTTTGATAGGATTGGTTTTTCAATACCGCTCGAACCGTGCTTCGTTTTTTGTTGTTCTTTCTCTTTTCCTGCTGGCAGGTGTTGGGTTGGTTGTTTATATTAATGAAATACCAATTGTGCCACGCGAGCGCGATTATGTTTTTGTTGGGTCGTTCCTTGCGTTTAGTATCTGGGTCGGAATAAGTTTTATTGGTATCTCGGAGTGGGCGAAAAAATTAAGCAACAAAAACTATTTATCAGTGATAATTTTTGTTGTGATTTTGTTGTTTTGCCCGGTTCTTATTCTTTCTCAGAATTTTGACGACCATAATCGGTCGAACCGTTATGCTGCGCGCGATTTTGCAGCTAATATTTTAAAGTCGTGCCCACCTAATGCCATTCTTTTTAGCAGTGGCGATAACGATACGTATCCATTGTTGTATTGCCAGGAAGTGGAAAATATCCGTACCGATGTTCGTATCGTTATTATGCCTTTTTTGAGTGCCAATTGGTTTGTCGGTCAGTTAAAATTGAAAATATATGATAATGAAGGATTAAAAATGAACCTTCCTCAAACTAAGCTGGATGAAGGGCGATTGGATTATATTCCTGTTGTGGAAAAGATTCATCGTACTGTCGATTTAAAAGAAGTGCTCGATTTTATTAAAAATGATAATGAAGCAACAAAAGTCCGACTAAATAGTGGTGAAACGGTTGATTTTCTCCCTGCTACTGATTTAACATTTTCTGTTGATGTTGATAGCATAAAAGGGCAGATACCTGTTTCATTTGCCGGGAAAAATTATGCGTTTAAAAACGAATTGGCTTTTTGGGATATAGTAAGTTCAAATGCCGAATTGCGACCAATTTGTTTTGTTTCGAAGGCTGAAGCCAATAAACATGGGCTATTAAATTATGTACGGATGGAAGGGCTTGTAAGCCGTCTTGTCCCTCAGAGAAATGGGGCAAAAAATAGCATTGGCAACTTGCCATGCGATGTTGACAAATTGTATACACAAATGATGGAAGAATTTAAATGGGGGAATATTAATGATCCCAATGTATATGTTGATTACAATACAATTTATAACGCAGGAGTTTTTCAATTGCGCAATAATTTTAATGTTCTGGCACAAAACTTAATTGCCCGTGGCGATATGGACAAAACAAAAGCTGTTTTTCAAAAAAGTAATATGCTTTTTTCCCCCGATAATTTTCCTTACGACATTTATTCATTAAAAGAAATTGAATTACAATTTAATGCCGGAATGGCCACTGAAGCTAAAGGAAAATTAAAAATGTTTTGGGATTCGGTTAAAACAAATTTGGAATATTATGCTTCTTTTGATGGAATAAAACGCCAAAAATTAAAAGGCAATATAAACATGGAAATGTATTATTACGATAGGCTTGCGAGGTTGTGCGAACAGTACAAATTAGAAGGAGACTTTGCTTCCATCAGGCAGGATTTTAATTCCACTTTTCAGATTTTTCAGAAAGAATTAAATTAGTGAAACAATGATTTTAATTTTAGAAATTGTTGAGTAAAACCGATCCCTGTTGGGATTTAACGAATTTTATTAGAGTGGTTGTCTCAAGTTAGGAGTGAAGATTTATTAAAATCTAACCTATTTGTTGGTAATTAATATATTCCTGAAAAATAAATTTTATATATCCAATAAGGAATGTCCAACTAAAAAGTTGTAGAGAGCAAGTTTTAAATTTATTATTTTTTATTGCGTGTTGGACATTATTAAATTTCAATTGTTGTTTTGAGATTAAGTTTTTGAATAATAACATGTATCCTTGCCAAGAGGTGAAACAGTTGCCGAATCGGGTGAAAATGGCACAATAAACATGGTTGAATCGGACGAAGGAGTTATGTAGTTACCTGATTTCTGCTGAAAATTAAAAAGTGAAAAAAGCAAGATGACTGAAACCATTGCTGCTTTTAAAGGGATATATTTTAACGAAAACAACCAACCTAAATAGCCGGCAAATGAATTTTGATAAACTTCGAACTTCCTGCTTTTTACAAAAAAAGTATAACTCAACCTGGAGTTTATTTTTGGGTCTGGCTTACAATTCAGATTGTCGTTTTTAAACAATTGTGTAAGCTCTTTGTCTGTTAATAGGCTCTTTTTCATCGTTATTTGTTATTAATTTCTGAGCGGTTTAAAACCGCTGAAAGTTCCATCCGGGCATAATATAACCTCGACTTTATTGTTCCTTCAGTAATTCCTGTAATCTCAACTATCTCTTTAATGCTGAAATTTTCGCGGTATTTTAACAGGAGTACCTCTTTCGATTTTTCACTTAATCCATCAATAGAATTAAATGCCAGGTCGATAAGTTTATTTGTATTGTACGTTGTATCTTCATTGATTTCGAGGAACCGATCGGGATTTTCTTCCCTGATAATAATTTTCCGCACATCTCGTTTCCGGTATTCGTTTTTGCACATATTATGTGCCACTGAAAAAATCCATTTTGAAAAGTTGTACTCAGGATTATAGAGTTGGGGTTTTTCAATTATTTTGAGGTAAATATCCTGAAGGAAATCGTTGGCTGTTTCTTCCGAACTTCCCAGCATACGGTAAAAATAGTAGAATAGCCGGTTGTTATACCTTTCATATAATTCATTAAACGATATTTGATCGCCCTCACAAATATTTTTCATGAGCGATTCGTCAGACAATTTTTTGGTATTTTTTTTTCTGAATTTCACCTTTTTTTGAATATCACGAAAATGACTCCGCCATACGATAATAAAATTATTATTGGAGCCAATGTTAACCTTTGAAAACTAAAAATGCCTTCATTAAATGAATCTTTTGCACTTTCAGGTCCAACCATCAGGGCAAAACCTACAACCAATAATAGAATAACTAAAAGTAGGACAAAATATTTTTTGCGGCCCCAAATTTCCATCTTTTATTTTTTTCATTAAAGTATTACATACGCAGTACACCTTTAAATTAAGAAGGTTCAACAAATTTTGTTTTTTTTATTTCAGGATTTTAGAAAATGGCGGTGTAGAGTTGTAAACAGGCAGTTTATAAACCAATACAACTAACAATTAATACTTATTTATTGCCATCATAAGGGCATGCCCAAAATTTAAGTTTGTATTGTCATGATATGATGCATTCATTAAAATTATGGCCCCGGTCGATGTTGAAGGATTAAAAGCCATATAAACCGAGTGCCCGTTTGTGTCGCCTCCTGAATAAATAATATCCTGCCCGTCGTCCAGTTCAATAATAAACCAGGCTAAACCAATGTATCCCAAAGAGCCTGTATTAATGCCGGGTGTTTGTTTATGAGTTTTTTCCATAGCTTCTAATAACGGATTATCTGATAAACCCATGTTGGCCTCCAGGTATTTGAACATATCGTGTAGCGAAGATTTAATCATTCCGGCACCTTGAAAAATATCATTGGCAGTATAGAAAGGGACAATGTCTTTATTTGAATTGTGACCTGAAGCTTTGTTTAATTGCTGTTGTTCAGTTAAAAACAACGAACTGTTATTCATTCCCAATACATCAAATATATCGCGTTTTAAAATAGTTTCATACGAAGTCCCATCAATCAGCCCGAGTGTATGTCCTAATAATCCAAAACCAGTATTTGAGTACTCCCAGAAGGTTCCGGGTTTAAATTTAAGGGAACAATAATTGGTCAAATAATTGTAGATATCTTCGGTTGTGTAGGCTGCATACGGATTTTCAGAATCATATTCCTGCGGGCGAGGGAAAGTTGAATCTTCAACATGAGGCGTGCGTGGAAGGCCCGACATGTGAGTCAACAGGTGGTTAATAGTAATTTCAACCCCATCAAACCTTGGCATGGTTACTTCATTTTCAGGCAGGTAATGTTGTATTTTGTCGTTTGCAAGCCTGCCTTTTAAAATCATGTTGGTAGCAAGGATGGCTGTAAAAGTTTTGGTTATCGACCCGATGTCAAAAACAGTGTTGGCATCAGGCAGTTCAGTTGAATATTTTGATTTTGTGCCATATGATAAAACATGTTTATTTTGGTTTTTATCGATTACACCCACCATTGCCCCAACTTTTACATATTGTTTTGCCATGACAGAAATTTCTTCATCGAGGCTGGAATACAAGGGTTTATCTGAGTCGTCGTTTTTGTTGCAGCTCAATAAGAGGGTAATAATGATTATTAACAGATGGATGTATTTCATTGCTCTGAAAAAATAAATCGTGCCGAATAGCTAAGATACACAGGTTCATCTGTTTTTCCAATACAGTTAAAATAAAATTACCCGGCAATTGATTTTTAACAGGAATTGATGAGCTGGATTATTTTTTACAATCTATTTTATAAATAAAAAAGGCAGCAGTTAAAATAATAAAAATATAAATGAAGAAAAAAACCTGAAATCCCAGAAAACCAATAATACTTCCGGCAATTAGTGGGAAAAGTGTGGGGAGAATATTTCCTGCGCCTGCAAATCCGGTGTATAAAGCCCGGTTTTTTGTTCCCGATATTTCAAGCAATAAACCATTCGTCGAAATAGTAAACAATGAATAAACAACTCCTCCCACAACAAAAATATATTTAAACGACGAGCCATTGTTAATAAACAATGCAATTACTGCCAGCGATAGCGCCAAAACAACATTGCTGTACAATAAAATATTGTACTTAGTTTTTTTAGCCCCCAGCAATATCAGGATGCTTACAATAACAATCCCAATTACTTTGAACAAAAGAAACAGCCCTGTTTCGCTGCTCTGAGTGTGGAAAACCTCTTTGGCATACAACACAATAAATGGCAAAAACGAAATGGCAATTCCCTGAGTATTAATGTATCCTAGAAAATAGATGAGTTTTTTGTTTTCTTTTAATTCGGTTTTTAAAACCTGAAACAAACCTTTTAAACCTGAAATTTTTAATTCCGATGGAAACACTTCTTTTATTTGCCAAAATCCGCCCGAAGCGATAAAAAGTAAAGTTGCCCCAATAAAAAACATCCAGGCATAGTTAACCGGAAATTCATTTAAAACAAGAACTTTTTTTGCAAGGAAGGCTGCGCCTAAAATAATAATTCCTGAGATGATCTGTACGGATGAAAAAAAGGTTTTTCGTTTGTCCTGATTTACTGATTTGCCAAGAATGTCGGTGTAGCTTATGTTAGCGAATGACCCTGCAAGCGAAAATAATGTAATAAAAAGGAAGGCAAACCAAAGAACATAGCCTGAATGCCCTGTGCCAAGCTGGTACAATAAAAATCCGAGTCCAAAAAGTGAAAAAATACGTGTATTAATGCCAAAAAGCAGGAATTTACGTTTATAGGGTTTATTGCTTAAATACGGTGCAAAAAATAGTTGCATCAAACTCGAACCTCCTACCATTATGGCTGTCATTATCCCGATGTGCATGGCGTTACCTCCGGCTTCCACCAGCATAGCCGGAATAACGGTATCAACATCCATAAAATTTTTGGCAACTGCCAGGAATGCAGCATGCCACAAAAAGGCTTTAAAATTGTGGGACGATATTTTTTTTGTTAATGCCATTTCTGAATAACCTCAAATTGCTAATGTAAAAGTTAAATAACTTAACCCGAATAATGTGTTTAGGTTCATGGATTTTAAGTAGAATTAATAATAAAGAGATTAATTTGTTTCGTGTTTCGCTTAATTCCTTCAACAATTTTAGCGATTGCTTGGTTTTATTGTGAATATCTCCATATTTTTGAGATCGTTGATTCGGACTAAAACAAGTCAGGTATTTATATGAATGTAAATTGTAATATAAGAGCTAGATAGTATGGCAGGAAGGATAGTGAATTTAAAGAAAAATCAGGTATACATTAAACAGTGGTTGGAATTTCACCCATACGAAACTGCCACTTCACATGATACCTATTATCTAAAATTATGCCAGGAGGTTCGGAATATAATAGCTTTTGAGAAGCATAAACAATTTACAGGCTACTTTGACGATGACGGAATTAGTTCACTGGCATGTTTCCTGGTGTGTTATTTTGAAGATGTTATTTCGGGTACACGTATCTGGCAATCCTTTACCGAAGAACACAAAAAATTATATGGGAAATACCTCCCGTTTTATGAATTGGAGGAATATTTCTCCGATGAAATAAATATTGAAGACGTTTTTTTTCTGTTATGGTACTTTGTCAGTAATATGTACGATAAAGAAAAAATATTTTTGCCAGTTAGCCCGAATGTTATGCGTTTAGGGTTGGATGTATTTAAGGTATTTCACAGGGAATTTGAATATGCCCCTGAAAATAATAACCTGATACATTTTTTCACATTAACTGCTGAAGAAAATGATTTTTACAAACTCCGGCAAAAAATTGAATGGTTAGCACTTTATTCCTATTTGTATCATTTTAACGGTATCGACCGCGACACTGAAATTTTTGAAATGATTGAAGAAAAGGAAAATGAAGAGTTATTTCAGGAAAATGTTAATTCGTATATTTATGAAATAACCGATTTTTACACACATAATAAATCTTCCACGCTATTGGCTTTAAAAGGAAAAGAGTGGCTGGCAAATGTAATTGGTCCTTCAAATGGCTTTTACACCGATATTAAAAACCTTGGTACAAAAAAACACGGTTTTTATTTGTATATGAAAGAAGATAAGGACAATTTGTATTTTCAACACATTGCCACCAATACAGAAATTCCGGTTACTAAAAAGTCGATGGATTCCAGCCCTGATTTTATTGAAGGTGAATCGATTGTAATGATCAGTTTTATTAAATGGAAAAACGAATGGTGGTTTACAGGGACATATGTAATTTATCCGTATGACCCAAATTTGATTTTAGATGAAAAAAATTCAATTTCAAGTAGGGCGCTGTTCCCCGGTGATAGTAAACAACAAACTGAAATATTGGAAAATCAGTATTCTGTTTTTTTGAAACTCCTTAAAAAACCCATTGGCTTTTTTAATTCAAAAAAAGAGTTGGAATTTTTTATGGAGAAATTCTACACTAATTATAACAAGTCACTTGGGCTTTCAAAAAATGAATCACAGGAAGCATATAAAAGAGTAAAAAAGAAAGGGTTTTTAAAAAGTGAAACAAATCCTGAAAAAGTTTTTGAAGAATTTGATGATGTCCCTGTGATTGTATTTTTTAACTTAAAATCGGGAATTGAAATGTATTTGGGTTTATACGAGTTTATACCTGACCCTGGAAATGCGATGTATAACCCGAAAGCCAAAAACGATGAATTATTAAGTTTGGTTTTTTCTGATGAATACAGCCCTGAATTTGTGAAATTTTTAGTTGAAGAATATAAACTGCCTGGTATCAAATTTCCGGGCGAAGAAGAAAATCAAAATATTTTGCTTGATAACCTCGATTTTATGATGCGGTTTTGGAAACGCGATAAGTATCATACAAAACCTCAGGTGACATTAATTTAATAGGGTTACATTTGGAGTTAAATAGAAATTTTTATGCAACAAAAATTAAAAGCTTTTAAAGAGTTATTAGAGATAATGGATGAGTTGCGTGAAAAGTGCCCCTGGGATAAAAACCAGACACTTGAAACGCTAAGGAAGCTGACCATTGAAGAAACATACGAACTGGGCGATGCGATATTACAAAACGACCTCGAAGAGATAAAAAAGGAACTGGGTGATTTGATGTTGCACATTGTTTTTTATGCTAAAATTGGTGAAGAGAAGGGGGCTTTTAATATAGCCGATGTGTTGGACTCTATCAACGAAAAGCTGATTTACCGCCACCCGCATATTTTTGGAGATGTTACCGTTGATAATGCCCGCGAAGTGGAACAAAACTGGGAATCACTTAAGTTAAAAGAAAAAGGGCGCAAGCGTGTATTGGAAGGTGTACCGCCTGCCATGCCTTCGATGGTGAAAGCCAACCGCATTCAGGAAAAAGCCAGTGGTGTGGGTTTCGATTGGGAATACAAAGAGCAGGTGTGGGATAAAGTAAAAGAGGAAGTTGATGAACTTAGCCACGAAATAAATCAGATACACGAAGATAAAATTGAAGCCGAATTTGGCGACCTGTTTTTTTCAATGGTAAATGCTGCACGTTTGTATGGAGTTGACCCTGAAGCCGCCCTCGAACGTACCAACCTGAAATTTATAAAACGCTTTAATTATTTAGAAGATAAAACTTTATTGGTAGGTAAGGACCTCAAAAAAATGTCGCTTGAAAACATGAATAAAATTTGGGATGAAGCCAAAAAACACGATAATTAATTGCGATTAATTAATGTATTTTTTTCTTTGTGTAACTTTGTGAAAACCTTGGAGTCCTTTGTGGTTGATTTTTTTTGTTTTGACCACAATGTATCACAAAGAATGCACAAAGGCACAAATAGAAAACTATACTTTATGAAACGATACCATTTTACTCTTGTTCTTTTAATTGCATTGCTGGGAGCTTGTTCTTCAGGTAAAAAGGCATTAAATAAAGGCGATTATTTTGCCGCCGTTTCAAAATCAATTAATAGGCTGGATTCAAACCCGGGAAATGATAAAGCCTTACAGGTTTTGAAAAAAAGTTATCCTCTGGCTATTAAATGGTCGCAGGAAGAAATTGACCTGAACTTATCAGGAAATGGCCCTTTTAAATGGGACCGAACAGTGGCTGTAATGGAGCAGGTAAATACAATTGCACAACAAATCAGGCGCAATCCAGTGGCGCGTGAATCAATTGCGAGCATTAAAGTTTATACTTCGGAAATTACGATGGCTAAAGAAAAAGCTGCCGATGAAAGGTACAAAGCCGGAGTTGTTCAGCTACAGAAAAATAACAGGGAAGATGCCAAAGATGCTTTTTATTTGTTTTTACGTGCCGGTGAATTGGTGCCTAATTATAAAGATACACAGCAAAAATTAGATGAAGCTAAAGAAATGGCCACTACAAAAGTGGTATTGGAAGCAGTTCCTGTGTTTTCAAAAAGGTATAAAGTAACGGCTGAATTTTTTTACAATCAGGTGTTTCAATACCTCAACGAAAAATTCCCTGAAGAACGGTTTGTTAATTTTTATTCGCCCGACGAAGCTGAACACGCCAAATTGGATTATCCTGATTTTGTGGTGAGGTTGGAGTTTTTTGATTTTATGGTAGGGCAAACAAACCATTACGAAAAGGAGGAAAACTTAACCAAACGGGTACAGGTAGAAACAAAAGATACCAGCAGGGTGGTATATAAAACCTATAAAACCAAATTTAAATTATTCACCGACAAAGTAACATCAGGCGGGCTTTTGGATGTGTCAATTACCGATTTTAATTCCAAAAAGTTGGTGTTGGATACCAAAGTACCCGGCGAATTTGTGTGGATGAATGAATACGCTATGTATGTAGGAGATTATGAGGCACTTAACGATACGCAGAAACAATTGGCCCAACAAAAAGTACAACCTCTGCCGCCGGCTCAGGATTTATTTATTGAGTTTACTCATCCTATTTACGATCAGGTAACAAACAGGTTGTATCGGTTTTTTAAGAAGTATGATTAGTGTTTAAATATCATTTTTTAGGTTCGTATTTTTTCTTTTTTTGCAGTGTTTTAGAAGAATAGAGCTTTAATTGTTTTTGGCACTTCAAAAAATCGGTTAGTCAATTTTATAGCAAAACATTTTAAGAGTTTTTACCTGACACAAAAAAAAATAGCATGAAAAAATTAGATAAGTTATCACCACAGCCCATCTGGAATTATTTTGAGGACATTTGCCAGGTGCCACGCCCATCAAAAAAAGAGAAAAAAATCAGGCAGTTTTTGCTCGATTTTGCAGCGTCAAATAACTTGGAAGCCAAAGTGGATAAAATAGGTAATGTGCTGATCCTTAAAAAAGCAGCGCAGGGAAAAGAAAATTCTCCTACTGTTATTTTACAAACACACATGGACATGGTGTGCGAAAAAAACAGCGATAAAAAATTTAATTTTGATACCGATGCCATTGAACCTTTAATTGAGGGTGATTGGGTAACAGCTAATGGAACCACATTGGGAGCTGATTGTGGAATAGGTATAGCTGCTCAAATGGCTGTTTTAACTTCAGGTAAAATTGAACATGGCCCCATTGAATGCCTTATTACGGTTGATGAAGAAACCGGGCTCACAGGTGCTTTTAATATACAACCGGGTTTTATGAGTGGCGAGATTTTATTAAACCTCGACTCGGAAGACGAAGGGGAGATATTTATTGGGTGCGCCGGTGGTATTGACACGCTGGCAACACTTACTTATACTCAGGTTCCGGTTCCTGAAAAATCAATAACATTCAAATTTTCTGTATCCGGGTTGTCAGGCGGCCATTCGGGCGACGATATTAACAAGGGGCGGGGAAATGCCATAAAAATCCTGAACCGCTTTTTGTGGAAATTATCGAAAACAATGGAAATGGGGCTTGCTGAATTTAATGGTGGAAACCTGCGTAATGCCATTGCCCGCGAAGCATATGCAAAAGTTGTTATACCCTCTGATAAAAAAAATGACGCAGAGAAATTGGCACAAACATTTGCCGGAGAGCTGGCGTTTGAATATTCAGTGAATGAGCCTAAATTAAAATTTGAAATTGAAGCGGCTGACTTACCCACATTTGTAATTGACAAAACAATACAGCAAAACTTATTAAATGTGTTGTATGCCTGCCCTCACGGGGTACTTGAAATGAGCAGCAGTATGGAAGGAATGGTTGAAACATCCACCAATCTGGCCTCAGTGAAGTTTTTGGAAGGGAATAAAATATTTATCACCACCAGCCAGCGCAGTGAAATAACCAGCCGGAAGTTTTATGCCAGCGAAATGGTACGTTCGGTATTTGAACTGGCAGGCGCCTCGGTTAAAAATAGCGATGGGTATCCGGGTTGGGCACCCAATCCTGACTCTGAGGTGCTAAAAACCACAGTTGCGTCCTATGAAGCTCTGTTTGGAAATAAACCTCTGGTGCGTTCTATTCATGCCGGTTTGGAGTGTGGCCTTTTCCTCGAAAAATACCCACACCTCGACATGGTATCGTTTGGGCCAACTATTCGTGGTGCCCATTCACCCGACGAACGTATTAACATTAAAACCACCGAAAAATTCTGGCGGCATTTGGTCGATGTGCTGGAAAAAATATAGAAATTGCAGTTTAGTCAGGGTTTCACTTTAGTGAAGCCCTGATTTATTGGGTAATAATTCTGTTTTTAAGATATGATGTTGCAGGCGATGGATATTTTGATCCTATATTTATAACGCGCTTAGCGGTTTGTAACCGCTTAGCGCATGAATCGCCCCTTGCAAAGTGCTTAGCGGTTTATAATCGAAGGCTACGCTCTATGGAGATAATGCCTCGGCTTTTGGGGCAAAGGCAAATCCCCTAAATTATTAAGCTTGATAATGTTCTTTCTACCCTTGGTAATAAACAAGTCAGGGCTTCACTATCGTGAAACCCTGACTTTATTATTATTTTTGCTCAAAGCCCTTGGCTCATAGCGCAAAGCTCAATTTACTTTTTGCTCAATACCAATTTTTTAACCACTTCGCTACTTCCTGTAGTTACTTTTACATAATACATACCACTCACCTGGTTTTCCAGATTCAGATGAATCCGGTTTTCAGAGTAAATTTGGTTGTGCATTTTTTGCCCTGCAATGTTACAAACCGAAACAGTTGCCCCGTTAAAATCAGTGGCTCCAATTTCGAGGGTTATTTTGCCGGTTGATGGATTGGGGTACATAGTTAATTTAAAACTATTCCCTGGTAATTCAACATCGGTAATAATAGCACTGGCGGGCCAGATGGTAAAATTAAACCCTTCGGTTACCGGGGCTTCTTCATCTGCAGTGACTTCTATTTCGAAGGCACCACTAATGTTTTCGTAGAATACTTCTATATCATACTTTAAAGGTGCTAAGTTGTAAAAAATATAGAACCCGTCATTATCGGTACGCGTTGAATCAACAAACTCACCATTGTATGATAATACCAGCAAAACTCCTACTGCCGGGTCGCCGGCTTCACCTTCCTGAGTAATAAGCCCTGATTTTGTGCCTGTTTCATCGCCTAAATAAATATAACCCGAAATGGTATTGGCATTTAGCACAGTAACCATAAAATCTGTTACCGCCTGAGCACTACTACCATCAGTAGCAGTAACTACAAGGTTGTAAATTCCAATTTCGGAAGCATTGGCAGGGGAACACACCAAATCCATTGTTGCCTGATTATAAACCATCCATGTTGGAAGTGGGCTGCCGCCAGCTAAAGTAACTTCATATGTAAGCACATCACCGGCGTCAATATCGGTAAATACATCAACCAATGAAATAGTTTCGGTGGCAAATAAATCAATTTGCACATCGCCAATTGTGTTTGTCACAACTGGTGGGTCGTTAACAGGAGTTACGGTTATATTCACAACACCTGTATCACAAGCGCCCAAATCATCACAAACTGAGTAAGTAATTAAATCTGACCCGTTAAAATTGGCAGCCGGCGTATATGCCAGTTCAAATAGTGAACTGAAAGTTGCGGAACCGGAGATAATGGTTGTTGCCAACCCGTTGTTTTCAACATCGGAAATGTTGCCTGAAATATCAATGTTAATTGTTACAGCATCTTCTTCAACGGTTACACTTTTTGAAGTGGCAACAGGTTTATCATTGACACTATTAACTGTAATAAAAATAGAATCGGGCAAACAGGTTTTTACAGGTAATCCCTGGTCACAGATTTTAATAACAGCCAAATCAGTACCAAAATAATTAGCATTGGGTGTATAGGTAAACAAACCATCAGCTGACACTGCAAGAATCCCATTTGCCGGGGCTACTAGTGGAGTAATGGTTGCCAGTAATTCAGTTCCTTCGGGGTCGGAATCTCCGGCATCGGTCAGGTCGCCTGAAAAAGAAGCGTCTTCATCCATTACAACTATTTCGTGGTCAATAACTACCAAATCGTTAATTTCTTCAACTTTAACAAATACTTTAGCAGTACTGCATTTTATAGGCGAACCATTGTCGCACACCTGGTATTCAAACACATCGTTGCCCGAAAATTGTTTTGGCGAACGGTAGGTAATTTTGTTTGACAAAACATAAACAGTTCCGCCCGACGTGGGTTGTTTTGAAATAAAAACCTTCAAAACATCCTGGTCAACATCCCAATCGTTATCCAAAACATCCACTACTATTGGAATATTTTCAAAAGCAACAACAGAATCATTGGTGGCCACCGGGGCATGATTTGGCGAATATGGGTCCAGCATTAACATATTGTATTCATAAGCACCCATATCAATGGTGCCTGGTGAACCATCTAATCTTTTTAATTTACGGCCAAAACCTGCACCGCGGATATCATACAATTCTGAATTGGCACTGCTATTTCCGGCATCAACACAGGGCGAAATGCCATCAATTAAATACGGATGGGCACCAGCACCAACAAACTTTGGGTCAGTAGCGATATTATTTCCGCCATTGGTACCTAAACCAACATCCCAACTACTACTACCACCGCTGCTTTGAATATTATTGAAGGAAAATACTGGAGTTGAGAATGTTGGATCAGTATATATCTGAGCGCCTGAAGGTGAACTGTTATCCCAAAAAATTGAATTTATAATTATTGGGGAATTATTACTGTTATACATCCCGCCACCAGCATGTGAAGCATTATTTCCTGAAAACGTACAATTGGTAATTTTTGAGGGAGAAGAATAATTATACATCCCGCCTCCTCTGAACGATGTATTCCCAATAAATGTACAATTGGTAATTGTTGGGGAACTATAAGTATTCATCACCCCACCAGCATAAATTTCTGCTGTATTTCTAATAAACTTACAATTTGTAATTGTTGGGGAAGAATGATCATTACACATCCCGCCACCTTTCCAGGCTGAATTTTCTGTAAACGTACAATTGTTAATCAACAGGGGTGCCGATCCATTAGTCAATATCCCACCGCCATTACCATCGCCACTGCTTGCAATATTTGCATTTCCCCCACTAACAGTAAAACCATCAAAAACAGTTGGGTAAGAATAGTCACTGGTTGTTTTAGTACTTTTTAAAGAAGTTGTACTAAAATTTCCACTCGGAGAACCAGAATTATTAAGATTAAAAAAAACAACATGGTAGCAGTTGTCTGAATTATCATTTAAGGTTCCAATATCGCCACTTAGGATGGTTTCGTTGGTTTCACCAATCCCGTAATTACTACGCCCCGAAATAGTTGTTTCACCACCGGCAAAACCCCCGTAAATAGCTGTTCCCTGTTGATTTATATAAAATCTTTTACCGCGGTCAATAAATTTATTATCAGACTCTGATTTTATTTCAATTACATTGTTAGATGTAACTAAATTGGGTGCTCCACTACTTGGGTAATAAGTGCCTTTTGCTACCCATATTTGGTCTTCAAAGTTGAAATTATCAAGGGCATCCTGTAATGAAGAAAAAGCAGTTTCCCAGGAAGTGCCGTCGCCGCCTGCAATGGCATGGTTAACATAAAGTGTATCAGGAAGATGTGGAGGACTTAATGAATAAGATTGTGCAAATACTAATCCGAAAGAAATTAAAAGTAGAAGTTGTTTCATGTGTATTTATTTAAGTTAACATTTATAATCTCGTTTTATAATAACAAGCCAATAAAAGATATTTAAGTGTTTTTATTTGAAAGAACTATAGGATGAACAGATAGGACCTTATATTGTTTTGTAAAAGGTGTTAAAGGTTCAGTAATACTTCAATAAACTTTTTGCCTGGGGACTGATCAGTTTTGTTTTTTCAGCGGGTGACTCGAAGTCACCCGCTGAATAGGGTACTTTTAGCACAAAGAGGCCCATAATATAAAAGTCAGGGTTTTACTTGAAGAGAAACCCTGACTAATTGTTTTTGCTAAAAAACAGGTGTACAAACTGGATTAATAGAACAACTTTATGAGCTTAATTGTATCTAATGTTTATTGTGCCAAAAAAGTTATTATTTTAGGAGGGAAATAAACTAAACCAGCTACCATGAACCACATTCCTGTCAAAATTATACTTTTTACGTTTGTTTTATTTGTATCGTGTTCCACCAACACTGAAAACTGGACCCATTTTCGGGGCAGTACAATGGATGGGCACTCAATGGCTCAAAATCCACCTACAAAATGGGATGAGACAAAAAATGTAAAATGGAAAGTCCCGGTTGAAGGTAAAGGCTGGTCATCGCCGGTAATATATGGAAATCAAATTTGGGTAACATCGGCAATCGAAAAAGAGAAGGAGTTTTTGGCTTTGTGTTACGATTTTAAAACTGGTGAATTACTTCATAAAACAACGGTTTTTAAGGTGGAAGAATTACAACACATTCATCCTACCAATTCGCATGCTACTCCAACTCCCTGCATCGAAGATGGATTTGTGTATGTGCATTACGGCACGTATGGTTCGGCGTGTATTAATACATCCACCTTCGAAATAGTATGGCAACGCACCGACATGAAATGTGAACACATGCAAGGGGCTGCATCGTCGCCTGTTTTGTATAACGATTTTTTGATTGTCCATATCGAAGGCACCGATGTGCAGTATGTGGCTGCCCTCGATAAACATACCGGAAAAACAGTTTGGAAAACCCACCGCCCCAAAGAATTTCAGGATAAGGCTGAACCTGTTTTCCGAAAAGCATACCTGACTCCGCTGGTTGTAAATGTGGAGGGTGTTGATTTGTTAATAAGTAATGGTGCACAGTTGTGTATTGCCTATGAAGCCCAAACGGGAAAAGAAGTGTGGCGCTTTTTTTATGGCGAAGATTCAACCGTTTCGCAGCCCTTTTATTACAACGGAATTGTCTTTATAAATTCAGGATGGGTACTGTCGCAGGGCACACCGTTTTTTTCGCGTTTATTTGCTGTCGACCCAACGGGCGAAGGTTTGGTAACCGATACCCACATGTTATGGTGGACCGAAAAAAATGTGCCGCAAACATCTACTCCTGTGGTAGTTAATGGTTCGATTTATATGATTGAAGAACGCGGGAATATTACGTGCCTTGATGCCATTACCGGACAAATAATTTGGGAAGATGAATTAAAAGGGCAGTTTAATGCATCGCCAATTTATGCCGGAGGGAATATATATTTTACCAATGTAAAAGGGAAAACCAGTGTTATTAAACCCGGCGAAAAATTTCATTTGGTAGCCGAAAATCAGGTGGGAGAAATGGTAAAAGCCACGCCTGCTATTTTGCGTGATAAAGTTGTAATCCGCTCCGAAAAATCACTGTTTTGTATCGGAAAATAGTATTTTTAAATTTTTCAGGTAATTTATAAACAGCGCAAGGTGGATATCTTTTACCATATGTTTTTTATCTAAATAACGCGATATTTATTTCCAATTAAAGCTGCGGTTTTTTCATTTTTCTGTTTTGATATGTTACAACAAAGTTGTGGCCTGCTGTCTGGCGGGTTTGATTTATAATTTGTTATACTTGTGGTTTAAATTATTGCCACATTAATAAATCGTCAAATTGTTTTTTCAGAAATTCATAACTTGTTTAAAATGAAGATTTTTGACTTTTAAGATTCAACATAATAAGTTTGAGATTAATAATTTTTGTTTTAAATTTAAGCCCCGATAGAATTATAGGACTAATTGTTTTCGGCAAACCCATAATACATAGAACCATGAAACGAATTTTTACGCTTTTAAGTTTGTTCTTTTTCTTTGCAACAACTTATGCTTCAATTGGAGATATTGTCACTAATGACACGATCATAAATACTTGCGATTCAGCAACGGTTTATTATGGTCCACCTTCTGGAACTTTTGATAGTTTGAGTTATGAATTTACAGGAGCTTTGACTTTAACGGGTGATAGCACTGGATCTGGAACCAAGTTTCCTCAGGATACAACATTTGTATTAATAATTGAATGGGATACGGTTGGCGTTGCTACTTCAATTGATTCGATTGATTTTTGGATTCTTGTTAGGGATACCGCACTTCCCAATTTAACTTCGGTGGATACCACAGTTTACCTTGACGCTAACGGTAAAGCGGGTATTGATACAAGTTTTGTTTTAACAAGTGTAAGCGATAACTGCGAACTTGATTCAGTCTGGATGTCGGTTGACACGTTTGTGTGTGGCAGTCTGGGAGACTCTACTGTTTGGATATATGCTTCGGATACAACTGGTAATATTGATTCTGTTTCAGCTTTGGTGCATGTTTTAGATACCATTTCACCAACTATAACTGTAAGCGACACGGCAGTTTATTATTTAGATAGTATGGGAAATTCACCTGTTTCTGCAGGTGATTTAACTACCATTGCATTAGATAATTGTACCATCGATTCCACATGGTTAGGAACCGATAGTATTTTATGCCCCACCGATACATTAGCTAGTAGTTGGCTGTTTACTGTTGATTTGAGTGGAAATAAAGATTCGGTTATGGCTTATGCAATAGTCCGTGATACTATTTACCCAATAGCCCGTGCACATGATACAACAGTGTACCTTGATAGTGCCGGAAACTTCCAGCTAACTGCTGCCCATCTTGATAGCAGTAGTTGGGATAACGATTGTTTAGCGGTTGACTCCTTGTGGGTGAGCGATACCTTTTTTACCTGTTCAAATATTGGCGATACAACAGTTACATTGTTTGTCCTTGACAAATGGGGATTAAAAGATTCGACAACGGCAACAATTACAATTGCTGATTCTTTGGCACCGATAATTGTACCTGTTGATACAGCCATTGCCTACCTTAATGATACTGGAAGGGTTGTTATCGATACCAGTTATGTGCTCGAATCTATTTACGATAACTGTGGCATCGATAGTGTTTGGATAATTGATAGCATATTTACGTGCGACAGTATAGGGTATAACGATGTGTGGATTTATGCCGAGGATATTCATGGTAACAGAGACTCTGTTATATCGGTTCTTAATGTGAAGGATAGTTTGCCTCCAACAATTGCCTGCCAGTTTAATATTTATGTGGTGGTTGACCCAGCTTCGTGTGATACGGTATTGACAATCCAGGCTCCTGCAAGCACCGATGGAAACTGTGCGGGGAGCACCATGTCATATATATTAAGTGGTGCAACAATCGATACCAGTGCGGCAGATGTTTCATCGGTTACTGATACATTTGGAATAGGGTTAACCTATATAACATGGACAGCTACTGACAATGACGGAAATACAGCTTCTTGCATTCAGGAAGTAAGTACCTATTCAAGTTTGATTGCTGTTGACGATAGTGTTGGGACAGCCGAAGATACTGTGTTGGTTTTTAACCCGCTTGGTAATGACACCGATTGTGACCAGGATATTGACCCAACATCGATGACGATTATCGACAGTGCAAACCATGGTTCCACAACCATCGATTTATTAACAGGTGAAATTACTTATACACCCGATACCGATTTTAATGGTTTTGATACCCTTCAGTATAAAGTAAAAGATGACAGGGATTTTACCGATTCAGCCATGGTGGTTATTACGGTAACACCCGTAAATGACCCACCTGTTGTTGACAATGATTCGATTACAACAATTGAAGATACCCCATATACAGGCGATTTAACCGATGCCGGTGATTACGACCCGGATGGGACAGGTTTGATTGTAACAACTGCACCTGTTGTTTCTCCTGCGCATGGAACCATATTAATTGCAGGCGACGGTGTTTATACTTATACTCCGGGGCTTAACTACAACGGATCTGATTTGGTTGTTATTTCGGTATGTGATTCGGGAGCACCGGGTAGCCAATGTGCCAACGATACACTATTTATAACTATCACACCGGCAAATGACGCACCGATTACATTTAACGATTCCATCTCGATGGATGAAGATTACAATTTTGTGGGTGATTTCACCGATGGCAGAGCCTACGATCCCGACGGGACACAACTTTCGGTAGTTACAATTCCTGTTTCAGGGCCATCGCATGGAACAATTTTTATTAATGCAAGTGGGGCTTATACTTATACGCCAACTGCCAATTTTAACGGTAACGACCGGGTAATTGTGGCTATTTGTGACCAGGACCAGCCAAGCAGCAGTTGTTCGAACGATACATTGTTTATAACTGTAAATCCGGTGAATGATGCACCTGTATTGTTTAACGAAGCTGTTACTATTCCTGAGGATGGAACTATTACAACAGGGCATATTATTAATACCAACGATGTTGATCCGGATGGTACGGTATTAACAGCTAATACAACACCACTTGTTGGCCCATCGCATGGTTCAATAACAATTTTACCCAACGGTAATTTTACATATACACCTGTAGCCAATTATAACGGAACCGACCTGGTGGTTGTTTCTGTTTGTGATGCCGGAACACCTGGGACTTTATGTGGCAGCGATTCGGTAAAAATTACTGTTACTCCGGTGAACGATGACCCTTATGTGGATGATGCTATTGACGATGTTACCATTGTTGTAAATGGAAATAGTATTATTGGCCTCGATGGTGTATTTAGTGACCCGGATGTTGGCGACGAATTGGCTTATTCAGCTACATTGCAGGATGGAAGTGCCTTACCTTCATGGATAACATTTGATGTGTCAACACAAACATTCCTTGTACTAAGCCCTACTGGAATTAGTTCATTGGGTACTGTTACTGTAAAAGTTATGGCTACCGACCTGGCTGGTAGAAGTGCCATCGACCAGTTTGATGTTACAGTTGTACAGGATTATTCAATTGGAGGTGTTGTGCGCACAAACGAAGGGGAAGTTGATAAATCGGCTCTTATTGAACAAGCCAGCGGTGTGGGAGTACCTGCTCCAAATGTTGATATGGTTTTAAAAGAAGGAAGTACTACTGTACAAACTGTTCAGACGGATGTTAATGGCGAATACCGCTTTATCGGCCTGGCAGCTAAAACGTATGAGGTAGTGGTTGATTTACCATATTATACGCAGGATACTACCTATTTTGTAATATTAAGTGAGGATAATCCAATTATGGATAGTTTTAATTTTACAATCTGGACCAACCATTCATTAATTACCGATGTTGAAGATATAGGTAATTCATTTGAAACAAAATTATATCCTAATCCAACAAATGGAATTGTTAATATCTCAATTGAAAAAGCCGGATTTGAAATGGCCGATGTGAGTGTTTATTCAGTTGTTGGAGAAATGATTTTTAGCAAAAAATATGCGAAGAATGAAACTATTCAATTTGATATGTCGGGGCAAGTGAGCGGAATGTATTTTGTAAAATTAAATATTGGCGGCTCACTGGTAGTGAAAAAGCTGATTCTTGACCGAAAATAAAAAAATAGTATTACCTTTTACCGTACGATCCCTGTTTCAAAATTTACTGAGTAGGGATTGTTCGGTAAAAGAAAACTGAATTTAAAATATATAGTAAAAAGGATGAAGCTATTAAAAAAAGGTTTTTTTATTCTTTGTATAGTATTATTTATGCATGGTATTTCATGGAGTCAGGTTATTGGAGTAGTTGTGTCTAGTGCTAATGGTGTTACTACAATCTGTGATGGTGATTCGATACAATTATTTGCTTATGTAACAGTTGGGGCTACAACACAATATAGCTTCCAGTGGGTTAATAATAGTAGTTTAAGTAATTCTACCATTCAAAATCCTTATGCAAAACCAACCACGACAACAACTTATGAAGTAATTGTAAAAGAGTTGGCTACTGGAAAATTAGTTCGAGACGACATTACAATTACCGTTCAGCATGTTCCTGTAATAGATTTTGGTAGTGCTACTGTTGATACTACTTGTACCAATCAACCTTATACTTTTCAAAATGTAAGTTTATTGTATGCTACCGAATTTTCCTGGATACATAATGGGGCAGGGATTATGGAAGATACTAATACATTGTCTCCGGTTTATATTCCCGGGCCTGATGAATTTGGCACGGTTGAAATAATATTAAAATCACAGGGAAATGAATCATGCCGGCAGGTTGCTGATACCATGCAATTGATTGTGCAAAAACAGCCGTTTGTGCAGCTTCAATCAAAATCAGCTACTATTTGTAGTAACGAAATGATTGTGATGCAGGAACCCGTTTTTAGGGAAATTCAGAGTTTTGTGTGGACACACAATGGCAAAGGGCAATTATTAAAATCGAATACTTTTACTCCGGAATATTTCCCGCTTGTTGGTGAGGCAGGTGCCGTTGATATTGTCCTTCACGGATATGGAAAATCGCCATGTGTTGTTGCTACTGATACTTTTAAATTGACAATTTTCCCTAACCCTGTAGTTTCAATTAAAGATGCGGCAGTAAACATCTGTAACAATAATGTCTATTTATTCAATAATGTTACGATTCAAAATTCCAATAATTATTTTTGGACACATAATGGAGCCGGGACATTACTAAATAGTCAGTCGTTAACGCCCGAATATGTACCACTTGCTTCTGAATCAGGAGAAGTAACATTTGTGCTTACCGGAACAAGTATTTTTCAGTGTGCATCTTCAACCGATACTTTAAAAATGACTATTTATGACCATCAATCGGTTAATTTAACTGAAAATACAACTATATGTGCCGGTACACCAATCACTTTATCAGTTGATCCGGGGCATACCTATTTGTGGAGTACCGGCGAAACAACTTCTTCAATTATTGTGCGGCCTACCGAAACAACCGATTATATGGTTGAAGCAACCAATTTAATTGGCTGTGTGGTGTACGATACTGTTACTGTTACGGTGAGCCATGTTATTTATGAAGCCACCCCCGATATAACAATTTGTGGAGGTGAAATAGTTGATTTAACAGTAAATGCCAATGCGGGTTACAGTTACCTTTGGAGTACCGGTGAAACGACCAATACAATTGCTGTTCAACCAGAAAAGAATTCTGATTATTCTGTTATTATTAAAAATCAGGATGCTTGTTCCGATACCGCTGATATTAATGTTATGGTCCGCGAGATTCCTACAATAACCGTTGAAGAATCATTCCTGAGAGATAAAACAATCGAAGTGTCTCCTTCTAACTACGTTTCGTATAGTTTTAATTCAAGTTTAGGAATAGTTCAATCAGGTCCGTCAAATACCTTTTATTATGGTAGTTCATTTTCGGCGCTCGATACAATATATATTAAAGTTGTTGATAATAATGGGTGTTCCAACAGCATGTCTGCCGGAACCGAAAGCCCCGATTATTTTATTGCCCCCAATATAGTGAATGTTAATGCGTTTAGCCCCAATGGAGATGGAATAAACGACGTCTTTTTGAGAGGAAGGCGTGTGGTAATTTTTGACCGGTCAAGCAAAGTCCTGTACGATGGATTTAATGGCTGGGATGGTAGAAGTAATAATAAAGATATGCCCGCAGGGACTTATTTCCATATTGCTTACGACCATGAAGGTAATATTGTATATAAAGGGCCAGTATCAATTGTTCGTTAAAACTTTTTAATGTGAAAGTATTTAAAAAAATAACGTGTTTGGCTATTTTGATGAGCTTTGTGTTTCTTCATAGTTATGCTCAGCAGAATTTTATTCAAAGGGGAGAAGAGGCTTTTTTAAGACAGGATTATACCAAAGCGGCTAATTTGTTTTTAAAGGCTCTCGACGAAACAAATGAACGGAAAAATGCAGAAGCTTATAAGCTTATTGCAGATTGTAACCGCCTTATGAATAAGTTCGATAAAGCCATTTTTTATTATGGAAAACATTTTGAAGTAGAATCAAATCCTGTCGATGAAGTTTTTTTTAATTATGCCTTAATGCTTCATAAAACAGGCGATATTGCTCATGCCAAAACCATTTATGAATCATTACTTGAAAAACAACCCGATAATACTGAGGTGCAACGGTTGATTGCCAGTTGCAATTTTGCTATAATTGAAAATGGTAAAAAATACTTGCCACCTATTATTAATCAGGAATTGATTAATTCTGAACAAAGTGAATTTGGACTGGCTAAAATGAATGATAAGCTTGTTTTTGCGTCCAAACGTTTGGTAAATATATTGTCATCGATACATGGACGTACCAACCAGGGTTTTTCCGATTTGTATATGGCTACGTACGATCCTGTGTATAGCATGTATGTTGATCCAATCCGGTTTCCGGGCCCAATAAATACACCATATAACGATGGAACGTTTGCGTTTAACCCAAAAACCAATACGGCATTTTTAACCCAGTGTAAAAAGAACCATGAGAAATGCCAGATTATGACTTCTAAACTGGTAGGTGATAAGTGGGAAAACCTAACTCCACTTTTATTTCATGAAGCTGAATATAGTTTTGCACATCCTGCGTTATCTACCGACCTCAAAACATTGTATTTTGTGTCTGATATTCCTGGAGGATTTGGTGGGCAGGACATTTGGAAAGCAACCATTACAGGTTACGGACAAATTGATGACATTAAAAACCTTGGCCCCCGCATTAATACACCAAATAATGAAATGTTCCCCTATGTTGCCAACGATTCAATTCTGTTTTTTGCTTCCGAAGGACATATTGGAATGGGAGGGCTCGATATTTTTTACACTAAAATTGACGGGCAGAATTTTACAGAACCGATCAATGTGGGTGTCCCTTTAAATTCGGCAGCCGATGACTTTAGTATATTACTGAATGATGATTCTGAAGGTGGTTTGTTCTGCAGTAACCGCAATAATATTACACAAAGTGACGATATTTTTGCCTTTAGCCATAATATTTTTGATTCAGATGTTACCGGAATTGTAAATGATTCAATAAAATTAATTCCATTATCAGAAGTTAAAGTAAACTATTATACTGAAGGAGCCCTTGAAAAAACTGTATTTACCGATGAAACAGGTTATTTTAATGTGCCTTTTGCATCGCATGCCAGTTGTGGCAAAACACATGTTATTGAGCTTGAAAAAGACGGATACGTTACAAAACAACTGGGTGTAGTTTGTAAAGCAGGAGATTTAGGCTATATCTCGCTTTGGAACGGTGAAGAAATTACTAATACGGTAACAGGCAAAGCAACAGATAAAAATACTGGTGATCCGATTCCAGCTGCTTCTGTATCGCTTAAAAGCGTTAAAGGATTTAGCCGTTCAGTTACAACCAATGATGAAGGTATTTACAGTATTCCGAATGTATTGTCGAACGACTATTTTAATATACGTATTGAAAAAGAGGGGTATTTAACTGATTCACGTACAATCCTTGTCCCTGAAACAACCAAATCATTGGTTTTATCTCAGGCAAACGGTTATAATACTGATTTTGAACTTATTCCAATAATCTTAAAAACTGAAATTAAAATCGATAATATATATTACGAATTTGATAAAGTGACACTGCTTGATGAATCAAAAGTAGAGTTGGATAAACTGGTTAATATATTAAACGAAAACCCTAATATAACTATACGTATCAATTCTCATACCGATTCAAGGGGGACAGATGAGTACAACCAAAAATTATCGGATAACAGAGGTAAAAGTGTGGTTTCGTACCTCAAAAAACAAGGAGTTGAAGCTGGCCGTTTATTTTCAAAAGGATATGGCGAAACACAATTGATAATTCCAAATGCCATAAGTGATGCTGAACACCAGTTTAACCGGCGTACTACCTTCGAGATTGTAGGGACTGCTTATAATTCAACAATCATAAATCAGGGATTGGAAACCGAACAGGCAATTAAAGAAAAAAACAAGGACAGAGTAGCCAAACCAGTTGTTGATAAACCAGTTCAGAAAGTTATTATTCCGAAGGATAATAAACCAACCGGAAACGAAAATATTAATGCTACTGTGGGATTGCAAATACATGCTACCAGTAAGGTCGTCAATATTTCGGTCGAAATGGACGATATCAAAGACCTGATTGACAAATATGGAATTGTGGTTAAAGAAAAGGATGGATTTTTTAAATATCAATTAGGGCCTTTTGTATCAAGAGATCAAGCTTTGGCTGTAAAAGAAATTTTGATTGAAAGAGGTTACCAAGGTATATTTATTGTAAAAATGGACGCCAAATAGAATGAATACTAAATTTAATAAATACCCGAATAGGATGAGGCGATTTATATTACCTGTTATTTTGTTATTAAGTACGATGGTTGTTTCGTCGCAGGATATTGTATTTAACCAGCACTTGTTTTTTAAGGATAATATAAATCCATCTTCGTTCCTGATAGCTAACGATGTAAATATTTTTGCTCTTTATAATAGTAATTATGGTGGTTTTGTTGAACATCCTACCACTCAAATTGTCGATGCAAGTTTTTTACTGAACGATTATAAATTGGGGTTTTTTGTTGAGAATGATAATGTTGGATACGACAAAATTCAAAATGTTAAGTTCAGGTACGCAAAAAAATTCCAGGTTTCAAATATTTCATCTTTTTCGCTTGGTATTGCAGCAGGTATAGTCCACCGTAGTTTGGAAGTAACTAAATTAATTTTCGACCGGCCTAACGACCCGCTGAGTTATTCCAACTATTCGAATACAGTTTTTGATTACGACCTTGGAGCTGAATTCCAATACGAACGGTTTTATGCAGGTTTATCGGTTACACACCTTGGCCAGTATTTTAGCTCAACCAACGAAGCTTTAACAGGGCATATGTATGGTTATTTGCAATATGCTTACCGATTAAATAACGATTTTACATTTTACCCCAATGTGCTTTTCCGTAAATGGAAGGGATCATTTTTATTTGAAGTAGGTGTTACTGCTTTTTTGAGGAACGACTTTTGGTTTGGTGCCTCATACAGCGATTTTCAGGATATGACTGTATCAGGAGGTTTACGGATTAAAAAGGACATCATGTTTGGCTATGCTTATAAAACAAACTTTAATGCTCAGATTCTTAATCCGTTTGTGAGCAGTACCCACGAGGTTTTTGTTAATTTTGCCATTCACAAAAAATACCACAACATTAAAACACCGCGGTTTATCGATTAAATTTCAGTTGACCGAACAGAAAGGAAAAGCAGAGGATTGAGAGCTTTTTTTTATTAGAAGGGATAAATCCTGTTTTGTGCACCACAACGACGCATCAAAATTGCCCCTTTGATTTTCAGTTACTTAGCATTTTAAAATTTGCATTTTGGGTGCTGCAAGCCTATTTTTGGGTATGTTTATACGTAAAAATAAGAATAGGAGCGGTTCTGTTAGCATCCAGATAATCTCCAAAAACAAGGGTAAATATAAAGTCATAAAAACTGTAGGCTGCGCAAAAACTAAACGAGAAGAAGAGTTGTTGTCATTGCTTGCAAACACTGAGTTGGAAAGGCTTACGGGAATGCAATCTCTTTTTATCGAACACGATGACATCGTGGTTGAGAACTTTGTGGACAGTATTGCAAATAATCATCTGCAAGTTGTCGGGAGCGAATTAATTTTAGGAAAAATTTATCAGAAATTCAATTTTCCATACGATGGGTGCTGCAACTATTTCCGCAACCTTGTTTTATGCCGATTAGTATACCCTGGGAGCAAATTGAAAACCGTTGATTATTTTAGGCGGCACTTAAATACCGATGTTAGCGTTCATACTATTTATCGTTTTCTTGATGAATTGAACACCACACTAAAGCCCCAAATAGAACAACTTACTTTTAAGCATACAAAGAAACTACTCAAAGGCAAGATAAGTGTCGCATTTTACGACATGACCACTCTATACTTTGAAGCATCTGAAGAAGATGATTATCGTATCCCCGGATTTAATAAAGATGGTAAACACCAACAGCCCCAAATAATGATCGGGTTACTGGTTGGTAAATATGGATACCCGGTTGGCTACCAAATATTCGAGGGAAACACTTCTGAAACGAAAACATTGATACCGGTACTTGAAGCTTTTCAAAAGAAGTTTGATATTGAAAAGCCTATTGTAATAGCTGATGCCGCTTTGCTCTCGCAAAAAAACATAAATGCTTTGGTTGAAAACAACTACCAATACATACTTGGCGGGCGGATAAAAAATGAAAGTAAAGGCATAAAAGCAAAAATTACAGCCCTTAATGTTAACGAAAACAAACCCAAAGAACTGAAATACAAGAATGGAAGGTTAATTATCAGCTTTTCTCAAAAAAGGGCACACAACGACATGAAAAACAGGAATAAAGGCTTAAAGAGGCTTGAAAAATGTGTTGCGTCGGGTAAACTGACTAAAGACCACATAAACAATCGTGGATATAATAAATATCTAAAACTATCAGGTGAAATTGATGTCAAAATCGATTACAATAAGTATAAAGCAGATAAGGTTTGGGATGGACTGAAAGGTTATGTGACCAATACACATTTATCGAGAAAAGATGTCATTGGAAATTATAGTCAATTGTGGCAAGTGGAAAAAGCTTTTCGTATATCAAAAACCGATTTGAGGATACGTCCGGTATACCATCGGTTAAAAGAACGTATTGAGGCTCACATTTGTATCTGTTTCACGGCATACGCCATTTACAAGGAACTGGAGAGGTTGTTAAAAATAAATAACATTAATATCTCTGCTGAAAAAGCAATAGAACAAATCAGGGAAATCAGGCAATTGCGGTATACGCTACCAAAATCAAGATTGATTAAAACAAAAATCCTACACCCGACAGAAATACAGGAAGCTCTAATAAATATGAGATTCTAAAACAGGGTGCTGCAATGCACAAAACAGGAGAGCTTTTTTTTATTAGAAGGGATAAATGATTTTGAAGATTGAATTATCCCTTTGCCAAAATTGCAATTGAATTTTTTGTTAAAAGTTTAAAAAGTTTTAGTTTACCTGTATAGTTATAAACTGGTCAATTTTTTTTAGATTTAGTTTTTCAAATTTAATTAAACCCAATTTATGCCTATACTGATTGTTACTGCCGGGATAATCCTTTTAATTGTTTTAATAACTGTTTTTAAAATCGACGCATTTATTTCGTTTATTGTTGTTGGACTTGTTACCGGCCTTTTGTTGGGTATGTCGGTAAAAGATCTTTCAAATTCTATACAGACAGGTATTGGAAGCACCCTTGGATTTTTAGCTATCATCCTGACTTTTGGCGCCATGTTGGGGAAAATGGTTGCAGTGAGTGGTGCAGCTCGGAAGATTTCGCTTGGGCTAATGTCGGTTTTTGGAGAAAATAAAATCAGGCTTGCATTGATGATTTCTGGTTTTATTGTAGGTATTCCGATGTTTTTTTCCGTAGGATTTATTATTCTGGTTCCCTTGATTTTTACCATCGCAGCCACAGCCCGTATTCCTATGGTTTATGCGGCCCTACCAATGATTGCGTCGTTATCGGTTACACATGGGCTTTTGCCTCCACACCCAGCTCCGGTAGCCCTGGTTGGGGTTTTTGGTGCAAATATGGGTAAAACATTATTGTATGGAATTATTATCGCCATCCCTATTATTTTGATTGCCGGATTACTTTTTTCGTCGACCTTAAAAAAATATACATCAACACCACTGAAAATATTTTACGATCCTGAACAGGAACAATCGAATGATATGCCCGGTTTTACCCCAAGTATTCTTGTCGCACTTTCTCCCGTAATTTTGTTGGGATTGGCAGCTATTTTACAAAATTTTATATCCGAAGGGTCTTTCTTTTTTGAAACTATTAGTTTTATCAACGATCCCATGGTTGTGATGCTGCTGGCAGTCGTTGCAGCAGTTTATTTTTTAGGAGTCAGGCGGGGATTAAAAATTCCAGAAATAATGAACCATTTGGGAAATTCCGTAAAAGACATTGCTTTAATCATGTTGGTTATTGCCGGTGCTGGTGCTTTAAAACAAATAATGTCGGATAGTGGCGTCAGCGATTATATTGCAGCAAACCTTCAGGAACTCCAGATGTCAGCCTTGGTTTTAGGCTGGCTGATAGCCGCACTGATTCGAATTGCGGTTGGTTCGGCAACTGTGGCAGCTATGACTTCAGCAGGAATTATTGCCCCATTTGCATTGCAGCAGGGTGTCGATCCTAATATGCTTGTACTGAGTGTTGGTGCCGGTAGCCTCATTCTAGGGCATGTAAATGATACAGGTTTCTGGTTGTTTAAAGAATATTTTAACCTTTCGGTGAAAGATACATTTAAAACATGGTCGGTGATGGAAACCATTATTTCGGTTTTAGGACTTGGAGGTGTTTTAATTTTAAATACTTTAATCTGAAAAAATACTATTTGAAGAAGTTTTCCGAAGTTTTGAATTTTGGAAAAGCTGGAAATTAAAATAAAAAAATCATAACATGGATGCTGATAAAAAACTAGTGGAACTAGGAATCGAACTTCCTCCTGCCCCTGCGCCAAAGGGGGTATATAAACCATTGTTACTCGATGGGAAATACATTTATATTTCAGGGCATGGCCCTGTACAAAATGATGGTTCTTTGATGATTGGCAGGGTAGGTGATACCCTCGGTATTGAAGCAGCCAAACTCGCTGCCAGGCAAGTCGGTTTAACGATCCTTTCAACACTTAAATCAAACCTTGGGAGCCTGAATCGGGTGAAACGTGTTATTAAAGTCCTTGGTATGGTAAACTGCACAACTGATTTTGAAAAACATCCGTATGTCATTAACGGGTGTAGCGAACTATTTGCCGAAGTTTTTGGCAATGAAAATGGAATTGGTGTCCGTAGTGCGGTTGGAATGGGTAGCCTTCCTGATAATATCCCGGTTGAAATTGAAGCCTTGTTTGAATTGGCAGATTAAATAATTTTTACTTTTATGGGCAATCCCTGGTATTTAATACATAACTTATCGTTGGCCGATTCTCCGGCACTTATTTTTTATAAAGACAGGATCAGGGAAAATATCAGGCGCATGATTACCATGGCCGGTGGGGTTCGACGGCTTATGCCACATGTCAAAACCCATAAAACCAAGGAAATTGTGGAAATGTATATCCATGAAGGAATTTTGAAGTTTAAATGTGCTACTATTGCCGAAGCCGAAATGTTGGGTAAAGCGGGTGCCAAAGAGGTACTGATTGCCTATCAGCCTGTCGGCCCCAAAATAAATCGAATCAGGAAACTGATGGAAAAATTTTCAAAAACTGCCTTTTCAGTGATTGTTGACAATCCTGAATCACTGAAACAGTATGATAAAACAATGTCCGCTTTATCTGTAAAACCGGAAGTCTTCATCGATTTGAATGTTGGGATGGACCGCACTGGTGTTAAACCTGGTAAACAAGCTGAAATGCTTTTTGAAGAAGGACTTCACTGTAAAAACATAAAAATGGTTGGCCTTCATGCCTACGACGGCCATATTCATGATTCGAATTTGGCAAAAAGAGAAACACATTGCCACGACGCTTTCAAAACTGTTTATGAACTCAAATCGCTGCTTGAAGAAAAATTCCGTATAAAACTCAGGCTTATTGCCGGAGGAACACCTACATTCCCAATTCATGCCACAAATCCTGAAACTATTTGCAGTCCGGGAACACCTGTTCTATGGGATTATGGTTATATGGAAGCCTTCCCCGACCTTGATTTTTTACCGGCGGCTTTGCTTATTACGCGGGTTATTTCAAAACCTGCAGGAAATATGGTTTGCCTCGACCTGGGCTATAAAGCGGTTGCTTCCGAAAATCCATTGCCACGTGTAAAGTTTTTGAATGTCCGAGAATCTCTCCCTGTTTCTCACAGCGAAGAACATCTTGTGGTGCAGGTACCTGAAAGAAATAAAATTCAAATTGGAGATATTTTTTACGCCATTCCAAAGCATATCTGCCCAACGGTGGCATTGTACGATAGTGCCTACATTGTTGCTGATAACCAGATTACAGACAGTTGGGCAGTGATAGCCCGAAATCGTTTTATATCAATCTAGAAAATTATGGACCTTATATTTGATGCACACCTCGACCTTAGTATGAATGCCCTCGAATGGAACCGTGATTTACGCCTTTCAGTGCAAATTTTACGTGACAGGGAAAAGGGATTGGTTGATAAACCCGACCGTGCCAAGGGAACAGTTGCATTTCCTGAAATGCGGGAAGGAAAAGTAGGGCTGGTGGTAGCTACCCAAATTGCCCGATATGTTGCACCCGGCAGCCCGATTCCGGGTTGGAGTTCGCAGGAGCAAGCGTGGGCACAAACACAAGGACAACTGGCATGGTACCGGGCAATGGAGGAAGACGGTGAAATGGTTCAGATTACCAATGCTGGTGAACTGGGAAAACACCTTGTTTTGTGGGAATCTCCCGGCGATATTAAAAAGCCCATTGGTTATATCCTAAGCCTTGAAGGAGCTGATTCGATTGTTTCGATGAAACATTTAGAAAAAGCTTACGAATCGGGGCTGCGGGCAATCGGACCTGCACATTACGGGCTAGGAGTGTATGCCAATGGTACAGATTCAAATGGGGATTTGAATAAAAAAGGTAGGGAACTTCTCTGTGAAATGGACCGACTGAATATGATTCTTGATGTTACCCATTTGAATGATGATGCTTTTTGGGATGCACTCAGAATTTACAAAAGTCCGTTGTGGGCCAGCCATCAGAATTGCCGGGAACTGGTCGACCATAACCGTCAGTTCAACAATGAGCAGATAAAAGCAGTGATCGAACGGGGAGGAGTTCTTGGCGTTGCTCTGGATGCTTGGATGCTGACAGCAAACTGGGTTCGAGGAAAATCAACTCCCGAAAGTGAAAATGTAAATCTTGAGGCGGCGGTAAATCACATAGATTATATTTGCCAGCTAGCCGGAAATTCATTACATGCAGGTATTGGCTCTGACCTTGATGGAGCATTTGGCAAGGAACAATGTCCTTATGACCTCGAAACTATTGCCGATCTTCAAAAATTTGAGCAGCTATTAAAAAACCGAGGATACTCAACAGGCGATGTTGAAAATATCATGCATGGGAATTTTATCCGATTTTTGAAAAAAGCCTTGGGTTAAACATAAATGAACCTGATACTTAATATAAGTATCAGGTATGTATTGTTTTCGTATTACATTGGTTTGGTAATTTTGTTCATATCTGAATCCAGGCAGGGAATAGGGTTAAAGACGATAAAAATCACTTTTCGAGAGGTTCAGAAAAACAGAGCCAGAATAAAACGATTTAGGCTTGGAGGGGGATCAACAGAATTACCTATTTTAAGTGCTTTAGGTTTAGTGTATAACCAGTAATAAATAAGCTGGTAAAAATGGCATTTATCGTTGAAAAACCACTCCAGCCAATCCAAAACACAGGTAAAAACAAAATTAACAATTGAGCTACTGAATAGATAATTAACCCAATGCGGCGTAGTTTCCATATTCTTATAGCGCCTACTAACGAAATGGCAAACAAAACCATCAGCAAAATAAAATAAAGTGGCGATATTTGTTCAACAGAATGCCATGATGAATATTGGATAATGGTTTCACTTATTTTATCAAAAAATAGTGCAGCCAAAAAATAGCCTACAAATGCAATGCTACTTCCAATAAAAGTTAAGTAACAAAGTGCTTTAAAAAAATCAGATTTTGGGTAGTGGTTCATAACCTAGATTAAATGTTTAAAAATAGTGACTTTTTGTAAGTAATATTCAAACCTGCCTTTTTTAAATTGTATTAACTTTGACCAAAAATAATAATAGACAATACAGTTACCCTTTTATAAACGGAAAAAAACATTTTAACATGAAAAGAGATTCGGTTGTATTTGACATCATCCAAAAAGAACGAGAGCGTCAGTTGTCTGGTATTGAACTTATTGCTTCAGAAAACTTTGTAAGCGATCAGGTAATGGAGGCAATGGGCTCGGTTATGACTAATAAATATGCCGAAGGTTATCCGGGTAAAAGGTATTATGGCGGTTGCCAGTTTGTCGATCAAACTGAAGTACTGGCAATTGAGCGGATCAAAGAATTATATGGTGCCGAATGGGCAAATGTACAACCTCACTCTGGTGCACAAGCCAATGCTGCTGTATTAAGTGTTGTTCTGAAACCAGGTGATACTTTTTTAGGCCTTGATTTATCACATGGAGGCCACTTGTCACATGGTTCGCTTGTTAATTCATCAGGGATACTGTATAAACCGGTGGCCTATAAAGTAAAGGAAGATACTGGTTTGGTCGATTACGATGAAATGGAGGCATTGGCGATTGAGCACAAACCAAAATTAATTATCGGGGGTGCTTCAGCTTACAGCCGTGAATGGGATTACAAACGTATGCGTGAAATAGCTGATAAAGTAAATGCTATTTTTATGGTCGATATGGCACATCCTGCTGGTTTGATTGCTGCCAGGTTGTTGGATAATCCGTTGCCACATGCACATATTGTTACTTCAACTACTCATAAAACACTGCGTGGCCCACGAGGCGGTGTTATTTTAATCGGTAAAGATTTTGAAAATCCATGGGGAATCGCTACCAAAAAAGGTGTTGTCCGCACCATGTCTTCATTGTTGGATTCTTCTGTGTTCCCGGGGCATCAGGGAGGGCCGTTAGAACATGTTATTGCTGCTAAAGCTGTAGCTTTTGGCGAAGCACTTGCTCCTGAGTTTACAACATATCAGGCTCAGGTGAAAAAAAATGCTACGGTGATGGCTCAGGCATTTATTGATTTGGGGTACAAAATTATCTCTGATGGTACTGATAACCATTCGATGTTAATTGACCTGCGTACCAAATACCCTGAAATCACAGGTAAAATTGTCGAAAACGTATTGGTGAAAGCAGATATTACTGTAAATAAAAACATGGTGCCTTTCGATAGCCGTTCGCCATTTCAGACATCTGGATTAAGAGTTGGAACTCCGGCAATAAGCACCCGTGGTGTGCAGGAAGATATGATGCCGTTAATTGTTCAACTAATTGACGATGTAATATCGGATTATGAGAATGAAAGCACTATTCTGAAAGTAAAAGGTAAAGTGAATAAAATGATGAAGGATTTCCCGCTATATGCAGGATAGAATCTGAATAAAATAATTTATCTTAACGCTGTTGCAATTTGTTACAGCGTTTTTTTTGAATGATATTTAGCTATAGTTATGGAGTGGTATTATATTTTGGCATTGATTGGCACTGGATTGGTTGCCGGTTTTATCAATACAACTGCAGGTGGTGGTTCAATGCTGACTCTGCCTTTATTGATGTTTTTAGGGCTTCCTGCTAATGTGGCCAACGGTACTAACCGAATTGCCATATTGCTGCAAAACATTGTGGGCGTTAATACCTTCCGGAAAAATAAAATACTCGACCTTAAAACTGATTATAAACTCTTGGTTCCGGCAACCATTGGGGCCATTGTTGGGTCATTGGTAGCTGTTGAACTAAATGATGCCGTGATGACAAAAATTATCGGCGGATTAATGGTATTGATGCTTTTTGTAGTTGTTTTTAAACCTGAAGTTTGGGTGAAGGACAGGGTAGGAATAGTTAATGCAAAACCTACTGTAATTCAGTATTTGATTTTTTTTGTAATTGGATTGTACGGTGGATTTATTCAAATGGGCGTAGGTTTTTTCCTGTTGGCAGGGCTTGTAATGGAGTGTGGTTATAATTTAGTGAAAGCCAATGCTGTAAAAGTTTTTATTGTGCTTTTTTATACTGTTTTTTCATTGGCTATTTTTATAACACATAAACAAGTTGATATTTTGGCGGGATTGATTTTAGCTATCGGAAATATGGGTGGAGCCTGGTTGGGTGCTCATTTTGCAATAAAAGGTGGAGCCAAATATATTCGATACGTTCTGATATTTGCCCTTTTACTTGTTATTCTTAACCTGTTTGGTGTATTTGGGTAATGGTAAAAAATTAGTATTGATAGAATAGTACAATTGGCAAGGAAAACAAAAATAGAAGTTACTGTAATAACCGGTTTTTTGGGAGCCGGAAAAACAACTTTTATTAATAAGCTTCTGAAAAAGTACTCCTCCATAAAGTTTGCCCTGGTTGAAAATGAATTTGGTGCTGTTGGTATCGATACAAAATTAATTAAAGGAGTCGATGCCAGCCAAATGTTTGAGCTTAAAAACGGGTGCATCTGTTGTTCAATTTCTGACGAGTTTGAACAGGTATTATTTGAATTAGCCGAGCGTTTTCCCAATGTTGAACAATTGTTGATTGAAACTACCGGAATAGCCGATCCTGTTACAATTATACAGCCCTTTTTAAACGATAAAACGCTTAAAACACTCTATCATTACAACGGTACCATTTGTTTGCTCGATTTACTAAATTTTGAATCACAACCCCAGCACGATATTTCTGTTAAACAATTGATGGTTGCCGATATAGTGTTGCTTAATAAATACGATCGGGGCAAAAATCAAGCTTATGATACAGTTTCTGCAACCGTTAAAGAGTTAAATCCTTTGTGTAAAATTATTCCTTCATTGTATGGAAATGTTGAAAGCATAGATTTATTCGACATACAAAATATAACCTTTTATTTTCCTTTGTTAAAAGATAAAAATCGTTCGGGGGAAGCACATGTATTAAAATCAAAAGCACTTATTATTCCAGAACCTTTGAATAAACAACAATTTTTAGATTGGATAGATTATACAGTAGATATTTATAAGAACCAAATCTTCCGTTATAAAGGTTTGTTGTATTTTAAAGATGAACCATTTGAATATATTTTAAATGGTGTTGGTGGTAGTTTTACAATTGAAGAAGGCGATTTAATACATGCAAAAGAAAATAGCCGAATTGTGTTTATTGGGCAGCTACAGTCTGTTGAACTGTTATATCCAACTCAGGATAACAATCCACAATGGGAGAATAACCATTGATAGTAAAGTGGCTAAAACAATTAACCGGGCAATAAACTGCGCGTTTAGTTTGTAAACAACAGCCAGGGCATATGGCGTAACTCCCAGGGGCATAGCTGCATCAAGAATTGAAGCATCCAAATTATCAAGTGGTATTCTGAATGTTTTAACTATCAGCAAATAAAAAGCCGGAAGGACAACCATTGTAACCAAAGCAAAAACAAAAATCTGCCTCCACTCCTTAATTTTCCCAATTTTTTGTAATCCTAAAAATATTCCTAAAGAGAACAATACTACTGCAGTTACCGATTCTGCAAATAAATTAATTGTTTTGATTAATACATCATGAATTTTTAGTTGAAAAACAACTATTAAAATTCCGATTAAAACGGATAATAAGAGTGGGTTTTTGACAAGGCTTACAACTAATTTTTTTAAATCTATTTTTTTTGAATCATGAACCTGGATGAGGATTAAAGCCAGAGTTAATAACCAAAACACATAAATTCCGGAAAGTACGGCAGCAACAGGTAAAATTTTATCGCCCAAAGAATTTTGTAATATAGGAATCCCCAAATAAGAAACATTACCAAATGAAAGTACTATAAATAACGACCGGCGCATTTGGTTATCAAAACCGAATATTTTACTTACAGGGTAGGCGAGTAATGTACAAAAAACAATAAAGGAGGAGTTTATTAATATAAAAGAAAAATAGGATTGCCCCGCCAGTTCAAGTTTCGAAAGGGAAGCAATTATTAAAGCCGGAAAACCGATCCACAGAGCATAGTTATTTAAAATTTCGACCCAGGTTAACGATGCTGCTTTGGTTCTCGAAAATACTAATCCAAGCAGAATAACTAAAAAGAGAGGAAGTACAGTTTGAAATGCAATTATGAAAGTACCCATTTCCCGTAATTAATAAATGGCCTGACATCGGTTACCATCATGCCCGCCAGTTTTGCAGCTATAATACCTAAATCACCGTCTTCAAAAACCTGGCAATCTTCAGGCAATATACCCATTTTTTCGGCACATTTCAGGAATGTTTCCGGTTCTGGTTTGTGTTTGGTTACATCGTCGGCTGTAACGATTACTTCAAAATATTCCATCAGGTTTAAAGTGGTTAACTGTTTAACCGCACTTTTTTTACTTGCGCCAGTCCCAACAGCCATGGGTAATTGATGGCATTGGTTTTTTACAATGGTAACAACTTCTTCAATAGGTTTTATTAAATGGACCATTTCCCAGAATGCTTCTTGTTTAAGTTTGACCATTTCTTCAGGAGAAATTGAAAGGTTATTTTCTGAAATGATTCGTTTGGCAAACTCAATGGTTGGCCTGCCTGTCATATCATATACAATTTGTTCGTCAAAAATAAAACCCAGTTTTTCTCCAATAGTGTTCCATGTGGCAACATGCACTGGCAATGAGTCAGATAAAGTACCATCAAGGTCGAAAATTAATGCTTTTGCTTTTGGATCTATTGTTATGGCCATGTTTTTCTTTTAATGAAAGCCCAAAAGTAGCATTATATAATTCATTGTACTTAAGTTGACATTTAATTGGTTTTAATTTAAAATTCGCTTAAAACAATTATATTTAGTGCCAAAATAATTATAGTATGAAGTATTTAGGAATTGTGTGTGGTTGTTTATTATTTTTTGCATCCTGTGGTAAAACTGAAGTTATAGAGCCTGAAAAGGAAGAAGTCCCTGTGGTTGAAGAAGTGATTGAATGGGAATTGGATTGGCAGGATGAATTTGATGTGGATGGATTTCCGGATAGTACAATTTGGAGTTATGAAACGGGGTATATCCGCAATAGCGAAGAACAATATTATACTGAAAAAAGACTTGAAAATGCACGCGTTGAAGATGGGGCATTAATAATTGAGGCACGAAAAGATAATTGGGAAGGCCAGGAAATTACATCGGCAAGTATTCATACCTATGGGAAAAAAGATATATTATATGGCAGGGTGGAGGTCCGTGCAAAGTTGCCAACAGGGCTAGGTACCTGGCCTGCTATCTGGATGCTGGGAAACAGCATAAATAATGGTGTAAACTGGCCCGATTGTGGCGAATTGGATATTATGGAAAACGTAGGATACGACCCACATACAATTCATGCCAATATCCATACAAAAGATTACAACCATGGAATAGGGACGAATAAGGGTGATAAAATTAAAATTGACGCTCCTTACGAAGATTTTCATACGTATGCCATGGATTGGCATGAATATAAAATTAATTTTTATGTGGACGATGAATTGTATTTTACCTATTATAATCCGGGACAGGGTGATGGCAAATGGCCTTTCGATAAAAACCATTATTTAATAATTAATCTTGCTATTGGTGGCTCATGGGGTGGTGCCCAGGGAGTAAGTTCTACGTTACTCCCACAAAAATACTACATCGATTATGTAAGGGTATATAAAGTGAAACAGTAGTTTCTGCAATAAACACATATGTTGTTTTTATTCTATTCCCATTGTTTTAACCATGCTAAATTTTTTTGAAGGTCAACTTCTGTTTCCAGCATTTTATCAATGGTTTCGTAATAAAATTGGATTTCAATCAGGTAATTTATCAGAGGTAAAACCCCTTTGTCAAGTGCTATTTTAAGTTCTTTTCGGTTGTCGAGGTTTATTAACGACTGACGGTAGTTATTCAAAATTTTCTGTAATCCGGTAGTTTTTATGAAGTACGATTTCTGTTGGTTGTAGATTTGTTTTTGAGCATCTACAGCTATTGCCTTGCTTGCTGTTGTTTGGGCTTTTGCGGCTTTTACTGTGTTTTTATTTTCACTCAACGGGATAGATATTCCTAGACTAATTCCACTGAATTTTTCACCCACAACCTTTTCACTCATATAACCAGCTGAAAATTTTGGCAAACTTAGGGCATGGTTGAGTTTTTCCTGCTTCTGATTAATGCTGATTTGTTGCTGGGCATATTGTAATAAAGGATTGCTGTTTTTTACCTGCAAAAACCATTCTTCAAAACTTTCTGGAAGGAGAAATACAGGGAATGTATTTTCAGTAATTGCCAATGTTTGTCCGCCATTTAATCTTTCAAGTTCCGATAAAAGTGAACTCCGTTCTGTATCAAAAAATACTATTTCATTTTTGATAGTTGTTAAATGCAGCAATACTTTATTTAGTTCAAGAATAGAGGTTTCGCCATTATCAAACATTTTTGTATGCGCAATAGCCAGGTTTTCAGCATTGGAAAGTCGTTTTGTCAGCTCCACTCGTTTAGCATTTAAATGGATCAGGTCAATACAAATTAATTTTGCTTCCAATAGAATATTTTGACGTTGAATTTTATAGTGTATATCGGCATTTAGGTTTTTTAAACCTGCAATTTGGTTTTTAAATCCATAAGCTGTTGGGAAATCGAAGGATTGTGAAATGCTAAAGTCGTGGCGTTTACCAATTGCTCCTGGTTTCCCCCAGAGATAGTTAAAACCTACTTCCGGGTTACTCAGGAACAAGCCTGTTTTATTGTCAAGTTTAACTGCCTCTGTTTGTTGTTTATACGCCTGAAGTGTTGTGTTATTGGTTTCAATTTCAGATAAAACAGTTTCAAAAATTGTTTGTGCCGAAAGTGAAGTCGCTGCTAATAAAAGGGCACTAATGGCTGTTAATATATATTTCATGATTTTTTATTTTCTCGTTTTTCAAATAAGCTGTAAACAATTGGTACAACATAAATATTTAGCAAAGTAGATGTAAGCAATCCCCCCAGAATTACTTTTGCCATGGGGCTTTGAATTTCGTTGCCACTGGCTTGCCCATTCATTGCAAGTGGAATGAGTGCCAAGGCAGCTGTAAGGGCAGTCATTAAAATAGGATTTAACCGGTCGGTGCTGCCAATGGTAATTGTTTCAAACAATGAAACACCTTGTTTTTTTAAATTTTGATAATGCGAAATCAGTAAAATACCATTTCGGGTAGCAATTCCAAAAAGAGTAATAAAACCTATTATTGCCGGAATACTGATAATTCCGGAGGTTATGTACACGGCAAATACGCCACCAATGAGTGCCAGCGGCAGATTAATTAAAACAATGGCCGCTAATTTTATGTTTTTAAATTCCTGATAGAGTAGGAGGAATATTATAAATAGCGCCAAAATGGATGTTAGCATCAGTGTTTGTGAAGCGTTGGCTTCGCTTTCGAATTGTCCGCCATATTCTACCCTGTATCCTTCAGGGAGAAGTATTTTCTGGTCGATATTTTCTTTGATGGATTCAACCACTGAACGTAAATCGCTGCCAGCAACATTGGCTGAAACTACCATTTTACGTTGTACATTTTCACGGCTTATAGAGCTGGGGCCAGCAACCGAAAGAACTTCAGCTACTTGTTCTAAAGGGACTTGCCCATCGTGGGTATCGATTAATGCCGATTTGATACCTTCAATTGATTCAGTATAGTTTTTGTTTAACCTGATAATTAGGTCAAAGCTTTTTTGCCCTTCATAAATATCGCCCAATTTTTCACCAGCAAAAGCCATTTCGATAAAGGTGTTAAATTGTTCCATGGTTATGCCATAAGCTGCCAGCATTTCACGGTTGGCACGGATTTGAATCTGGGGAATTTCAGTTTGTTGTTCCACATTTATGTCAACTAAACCGGGTATGTCTGAAATGGCATTTTGAATTTTATTTCCAAGAAGGAATAGTTGATTTAAATCATTCCCAAATAATTTAATGGCAATATTGGCGCGTGTGCCAGAAAGAATATGGTCGATGCGGTGGCCCAAAGGCTGCCCAACAGTAAAAGCAATGCCTGGAACGCCAGCCAGTTTTTTACGGACATCTGCAAGGAATAGTTCATGCGATCGTTCATGTAGTGTGAAGTTGACATCAATCTCAGCACTATTACTTGTTTGCGAGTGCTCATCCAATTCACCTCGCCCTGTACGCCTGGCTGTTGAATTAATCTCGTGTACCGACATAAGCTCTGTTTCAATGAGGTTACCAAGGCTGTTGCTTTCGTGCAATGAAATGCCCGGTTTGCTGATGGCTGAAATGGTGAGCGAACCTTCGTTAAATTCAGGTAAAAAACTTCGGCCAAGCGTAAAAAACACCATCACCGAAACTATAAACAATAAAAGCGATGATGAAACAACCATCCGTTTGTGATTTAATGCCCATAACAACGACTGTTTATAGTATTTTGAGAGTTTTCCTGCCAACCATTGGCCTTTAACTTTTTTAGAGAGGTATGTTTCATTTGCTAAAAGCATTTTGCATAACAGTGGGGTCACGGTCATGGCAACAATCAACGATACAAACAACGATACAACATATGCTATTCCAAGTGGTTTAAGCATCCGCCCTTCCATTCCTGAAAGAAAAAATAGTGGAATAAAAGCGACAATTATTATAAATGTTGCATTTAGAATTGAAGCTCTTATTTCTTTTGAGGCTTCGTAAACAATTTGAAAAGCCGATTGCCTTTGTTTCGAAGGTTTTAAGGCATTTTCGCGTAAACGCCGGTATACATTCTCCACGTCAATTATTGCATCGTCAACAAGTGAGCCTATGGCTATGGTTAAACCACCAAGGGTCATCGTATTGATGTTTAATCCTAAAAAATAAAGTACAATTATTGCTCCCAGTAATGAAATTGGAATGGCAATTACTGAAATGATGGTGGTACGGAAACTGGCTAAAAATAAAAACAAAATAATAACCACAAAAAGCGCACCTTCCATTAACGCCTTTTGTACATTAAATACCGATGTTTCAATAAAATCGGCTTGCCGGAAAATTTTCGTGTCCATGCGGACATCGGGAGGCAAGGTTTTTTTCAATTCAGCCAGATTTTTTTCAATATTTTCAGTAACATTTAGCGTATTAATATTGGGCTGTTTCGAAACTGATAGAATAACAGCAGGTTTGGCATTGCGTGAGGCATAACCCATTTTTACTGCACTGCCAATTTTTACTTCGGCTACATCGCGAATACGGATTGGCTTGCCATTTTTGGCTTTAATAAATGAATTAGCCAGAACATCTACGTCGTGTGTCCGCCCAATTCCACGGACTACATATTCATTACCGTATTGGCGTAAAATCCCTCCTGTAGTGTTATGGCTGATACCCTTGCATATTTCTGATAATTCGTTCAACGAAACGCTGTATTCTTTTAATAAATTGGGATCGGCTAAAACCTGGAATTGTTTATAATCGCCACCAATGATTGTTACTTGTGATACACCTCCGGTAGCCAGAATTACAGGTTTTAAATTCCATTCGGCAAGTGTGCGTAAATCCATCATCGATGTGCTGTCGGCTTGTAGGCCTATAAACAGGATTTCGCCCATGATGCTTGATTGAGGTGCCAATATAGGTTCAAGGCCAACAGGAATAGTTGTTGCCAGTGAAACTAATTTTTCGCTGACAATTTGCCGGGCTTTAAAAATATCTGTTCCCCAGTCAAATTCAACCCAAACAAATGAAAATCCCTGCGCTGATGATGATCGCACGCGCCTTACATTTGTAGCTCCATTTACAGCTGTTTCAATTGGGAATGTTACCAGCCGTTCGACTTCTTCTGCAGCCATACCATGCGAGTCGGTCATTACAACCACAGTTGGTGCTGTAAGGTCGGGGAATACATCAACATCCATTATTCGTGCAATGTACGTCCCTGAGGCCATTATTATTACAGCCGCCATCAATACAAAAAGCTTGTTGTTTAGTGAAAATTTTATAATTTGATTTAACATGTTGTTCTGTTTTTTATCGACAATTAGTGTCGAAATCTTTAAAAACCGTTTTTTGCTACATCACCTTTTTTAATGGACATGACCTGCATGTGGGTCTAATGCTCCCGATGCCTGAGATAATTTAACCAAAACAGCTCCCTCGGTAACAACTCTGGTTTTTTCTGATAATCCACTGATTATTTCAGTTCGAAGCTCATTTGTATTTCCAATTATTACTTCTGTTTTTTCGAATAGTTCAGGTGTTAATTGATTGTAAACAAAATAATTTCCAAGTTCTTCAACAAGAGCACTATTGGGAACAGTTAGAGCTTGTAAATTGGTTTTTGTTTTGATAACCAAATCAATAATACTTCCAGAAATAAAATTTTTGGTGTTGTTAATTTTTAAAGTAACCGGAACTAAATAATTATCGGAATTAACATGCTGCCCAATTGATTGGATTGAACCATTTAATTCTTCAAGGGTATATTTCTGATTCGATCCGGGAATTGTAATAATTGCAGAATATATTTTTGGTAAAATCGGAGCATATTTTTGTTGAACATCGGCTTTAAGCAACAATGATTTGTTTTGCGAAACAAGTAAAAGTGGTTCTCCGGCCTGAACAAATTGTCCATCGGTTACAAATAGTTGTTTGATAAATCCGGAAAATGGACTTTTGATATTTTGCCCTTTTGGAAGAAAGTTTTTTTGCAGGTTTTCAAATACAGCCTTTGCATTGTTAAAATCATTTTGTGCTGCCAGTAAGTCTTTTTGCGATACAATTTTATCTTTGGCCAATTCGCTTGCTCTTTCAAAATCGGCTTTAGTTTTTGTGTAATTGTTTTTGGCTTCAATAAATTGAACCGATAGGTTATTTTCGGCAAGCCCTTCGCCCGAAACTGCAAACAGTAGTTGCCCGGCTGAAACTTCAAGGCCTTCAGTAATATTGGTTTTTGTAAAAGCGATAAAACCATCGGAGCGTGCCGAAACAATTTTATTATCGCCAGGTGCTGATTGAACCTTTGCGCTTGTGCGTATAGTTTGGCCAAAGGATTCTACTTGAACAGTAGCTGTTGCAAAATTTATTTTCCACGATTGTTCTTTTGTAAATACAACCCCGTTGGGATTTTCAATTATTTTTTCTTCAGCTTCATGTAAGGCATCGTGTTCATCAGTGTAAACCTGAATGTTTTCTACAAATATTTGGCTTATTCCTTTCTCCGACTTGATTTCAAAAACTAGTTTACCTCTACCAGCAGTAGTAGGAGTCAGTTCAAAAGGATAAATGCCTTTTCGTGTAGGTCTCTCCAAAATCTGGCTACTTCCTTTTCCATTGATTACCAAACTTGCTTTTACACTTCCTTTTTCCAAAGGTTTAAAGTTTTCAAGGTGAGTAATATGAGCCAAAATTGATGAAGGTTTTCCAACTAAAAAAGGAGTAGCTTCAGCAAAAACCTCAAAGCCGGTATTATATGATGTTAATTGAAGTGAAACATTTTCGTGTGAATGGCCTTCATCAATTTCTTCATTATGACCTGTTTCTACTTCAATAAGTTCTTCATGGCTTTCGCCTTCATGTACAGTTCCATCGTTATGGGCATGGCTCTCAGTACCATGGTCAGTATTTTCTTCATGGCTATGCTCATCCCGGCCGTCTGAATCATGGTTGTGTCCTTCGCTAATTTCATGGGTGTGTGCATCAATTGGTTCAGCTTTTTTATTTTGACAAGCCGAAGTGATCAATGCCACTATTATTATAACTATTATTTGTTTCATTGTGTGTATTTTAAAGTTGCCCAAAAAGAAGAAAAATCTAATATTTTTGTAGATCTTCAATCTCGGTATTTTAAGTAAAAAGATAATTTCTGATGACGTTGGTAGGTACGTATTACTGTGTTTTATGAAAAAAACAAGTTCTACATTTTACAATTAACTTTTTATCAGAAATGGATTTTATGCACGTGGAGGAGCACGTAATCCAAATGTACGGGAAACAAAAATAGAATAATTTGATTCTATAGGTGGTTTTAACCTAAAGAGTTTGTTTTGTATTACTGTGGGGTGAATTATTTCAGCACAAATTAATGTACTTGGAGTTTGATTTTCAAAAAAAATATCTTTTACACGGGGTGAAATAATAATCTGGTCAGAGGCTACCGGAGTAATAGCAACCATTTCGCGTAAGGAACATCCATAATCACAATTTTGTGTATTACAAGTAGAATGATTATGCTCACAATCATGGTCGTGCTCATGGCCATGTGATTCATTTATTTGAATATTCTCAGAATAATCAAAAAATAATTTGTTATGATGATGGTGGTGGGGAACAATAGCATGAGCCAATAATATCAGATTGGCTGTTAGAATAAATACTATGCTTAAAGTCCTTTTCAAAATTTTATTTTAATTGTAACAAAACTATAAAAAAAAATGGTTCATAACACTAATTGATTTATTTAAGGATTTTTATTTGGTTCATTTATTGATGTTCGATCCTGTTAAGTGGAGAAATTTATTTATTGTTGTGTTTCACCCCAAATTCCTAAAAGGCTTATTCTGTAAGTATATGTAACACTTGCAAATGGCCAATGTCCTCTTTAGTACCCCGGGATTTTGAGGTAGGGGATTTAAAATTGAGAATTGCGTCATTATTTCATTTTTTCAACTTATTATATATTTTGGTTTGATATATAAACATTTTATAACACAGTTTTTGTGCGTATAAAAGCTGATTATGCCGGCAATTTGTTAATTTTAATAATCAATTACTGATTAAATTGTTTTAGTAACAGTTAAAAGAAACTTTTTTATGTTTAACGATTTTCTTGAATTTGAAATTTATAGCTTCGATGAATACTCCCTAAAAGTGTATTCACTATTAATCATATTATTAATTTTTGTCCTAACTAAATTTATAATATGGTTAATAAAAAAAGCTCTTTACAGGAAAAAACGGTTCCTAAAATCTGAAACAGCAAATACTTATGCTTTGTTGCAGATTATAAAATATGCTTTATGGGTAATCGCATTTGGTTTAATGCTTGAAACAGTCCATGTAAAAGTAACAGTTTTAATAGCCGGGTCGGCAGCTTTGTTGGTTGGTATTGGATTGGGTTTACAGCAAACATTTAATGATATTATCTCTGGGATTATCCTTTTGACTGAAGGTTCGACGAGGATTGGCGATGTGCTTGAAATAGAAAATGATGTAGTAACTGTTTTGAATATTGGATTACGAACATCAAAAGTGGTGAACCGCGACGATATAATTATTATTGTCCCTAATTCGCTCATAACCACCAATAAGGTTATTAATTGGAGCCACCAGTCAAAAAAAACACGGTTTAAAATTAATGTTGGTGTGGCTTATGGCAGCGATATTGATTTAGTTGTTAAGGTTTTGGAGGAAAGTGTTTTAGAGCATCCTGAAATTTCCGATAAAAAATCGATTGAAGCCCGATTTGTTGATTTTGGCGACTCATCACTCGATTTTCAGGTTTTGTTTTTTGATGAAAATGTTTTCAGAATTGAAAAAATAAAAAGTGACATCCGAAAAATTATAAACCACAAATTTATCGAAAACAGAATTACAATTCCATTTCCTCAACGCGATTTACATATTAAAAGCGGATCGGTGTAAAAATAGATTGCCAGTTTTGAAAGTTATAAGTTTTTGTTAATGCGGTTAAACCATTCATCATTAATAAGATCAAAGAATCTGAAAATTGTCTAAATTTTATTGTTATGAAGAAAAATAATTCTGGTTTTTTCTTAAGTGTTTCCCTGGTTTTATTTCTTTTGTTTGTTTGCCCAAAATTATCAATTAGCCAAACTGATCTTGATAAAAAAGTCAGGCAATTTTTGGATACGCACAAAAGGATTGGTGCTAATATGAATGTACCATATCAGGATGGGCAATTGCTTTATAAACTTGTGCTAAATAATAAATATACACGAGCCCTTGAAATTGGTACATCTACTGGCCATTCAACCATATGGATTGCCTGGGCTTTGAGTAAAACAGGAGGTAAATTAATTACAATTGAAATTGATAAAACAAGGTATAAACAGGCACTAAAAAATATCAAAGAAGCAGGCTTGGAAGATTTTGTAGATGCCCGGCTGGCCGATGCACATGATTTGGTCCCTGAATTAAAAGGCCCGTTCGATTTTGTATTTAGCGACGCTGATAAATACTGGTATAAAAACTATTTTTTGGCTGTTGATCCAAATTTGGTTATTAATGGCTGTTATACAACTCATAATGTTTCGGAAAGGCAAAATGGGGAATATTTAGAATTTTTAAAAAACCTCCCCAATTATTCTACAACAGTTGATAATAAAGGCGGGGGAGTGGCAATATGTTATAAAAAGTCAGAATAGTAAACTTCGATTTAATGGCTCATAACTTATTGACGCGAAAAATTGGTTTTTTTTCAGCTACAAATATTGTAGTTGCCAATATGATAGGAGCCGGAATTTTTACTACATCGGGTTTGTTATTAGCTGGTTTGCACGATCCAATTTTGATGGTTGTATTATGGTTTGTTGGCGGGATAATTGCTTTGTGTGGAGCATTGTCGTATGGTACATTAGGGACAATCATGCCTGAAGCTGGCGGTGAATATTTGTTCCTCTCAAAATTATTTCATCCTTTTTTTGGATTCTTAAGTGGTTGGGTATCATTTATTGTTGGTTTTTCGGCACCTATAGCTGCTTCGGCAATTGGATTTAGCGAATACCTGGTAAGGGCATTCCCGGTTATTCAGGATTTTTTATCCTTCATTCCCGCAAATAATCAAGGATTGATTATTAAATTGATTTCAGCAGTTGTTATTATTCTTTTTACATTTTTACATGCCCATGGATTAAAAAAAGGAGTTTTTGTTCAGAATTTATTAACACTTTTTAAAATTGGTATCATTCTGATTATTATTGGTGCTGCAGTGTTTTGGGGGCAAGGTAGTTTTTCTCATTTTATATTTTCGGGAAATAGTATAAAAACAGGAACAGATTGGCAGGTAATTGGTATTTCATTGATGTGGATTATGTTTGCATACAGCGGTTGGAATGCTTCAACATATATTGGCTCAGAGATAAAAAATCCGGCAAAAAACCTTCCGTTATCGTTGATTGTAGGAACTGGTATTGTTATGGTTTTGTATGTTCTACTTAATATGGTTTTTGTGTATGCTATTCCGCCCAATGAAATGGCTGGTGAAATTTCAGTAGGCGGTTTGGCAATGGGTAAAATGTTTGGAGAAGGTGCCGAAACACTTTTTTCGTTGTTTATTGCAGTAGCACTGTTTTCGTCGTTAAGTGCTTTTATTATTATTGGGCCGCGGGTGTATTATGCCATGGCAAAGGATGTGTTGTTTTTTAAAGCCTTAGCAAAGGTACATCCTACATATAAAGTACCGTTAAAAGCTATTTATCTGCAAGGATTAATTGCCGTAGTTTATGTTTTATCAGGGACATTTGAGCAGATTATTACTTACATGGGATTCTCGCTTGGTATTTTCCCAATTATGACAGTTGCCGGATTGTTTATTATCAGAAAAAAAGATAGAGCTAAATTGATAAAAATACCCGGCTATCCATATGTACAGGTATTTTTTATTCTGATAAGTTTGGTGATATTGGTTTTAGCATTCATGTACAAACCACTGGAATCGGGAATAGCAATAGGGGCAATGCTTGCCGGGATTCCGGTATATTTGTATTTTGATAAAAGGAAAAAACAGTTAGTTAGTTGATACTACAAAATCACCTGCCCAATTTTCAGGTAATTCAGATAATACCAGGTCGCCTTCTGATAACCCTTCTTTAATAACAATAAACTCTTCGTTTTCCATTCCTGTTATCACTTTTGTTTTTATGATTTCCCCCGATTTTTTTTGATACACATATTTAGCACCATTTTGTGAATGGATAAGATTTACCGGGAGTGTTAAAACATTTTTTAAATCACTGACCAATATTTCGTTATTGCTCGACATACCGGGTTTTAAGCCATCGTTTGTATGATCAAGTTGAATAATTACCTTAAAAACCTTCATGTCGAAACTATCATGGTCCTCACCAATGGTAGCAATTTTAGTTATTTTACCGCTAAGTGTTTCTCCTTCGAGCGCATCAAAAGTAATTTTAACGCTGTCTCCCAAATTTATTTTTGAAATATCAATTTCTTTCACATAAACTTCTGAGTTGATAGTCGACATGTCAGGAAGGGTAGCAATAAGGGGCATCCAAATAATTACTTCATCGTCTTTTCCAAGTTTTTTGCCATTCCACGATTTTGCAAACATAACAATACCATCCTGAGGTGTTGTTATCCGGCAAGAAGCCATAGCCTGCCTGTATTTAGTTATTTTATCCTGCTGTTGATTGACCGATGTTTCCAGCCTTCGGATTTTCACTTTTAGTTTATTTTGTTCTAACTGAAAATCGCGCCTTTTTTTGGCAATGGCGATTTCGGCTTTTTGGTAATTCATCCTTACTTTTCGTTGGTAAGCTTCCGATTCATATACCGATTGTTCAAGGTCAATTTTATTGTATTCGAGGTCAAGGTAAGCGTTTGTAATTTCTTCTCGAAGTTGGGTTAATTTAACAGTACTGTCGATTTTAGCATTTTTAAGGTCGGCTTCCTTTTTTTCAAAATCCTGAGAAATTTCGCGCATTAGCGACATAATTCGGTTTTGATCGAGTTGAGCAATAAAATCTCCCTTTTTAACACTTTTCCCTTCCTGAATTAGATCCACAATCTTTATTTGGTATATTCGAAGGCTTCGGTCACAAATTATGTCAGGAAGATTGATTTCGGTAGCCTTAGCTCCATTTATTTCACCTTTGCAGGTAAGTGAAGCTTTAAAGTCTTCGCGTTTAACTTTATATACCGTGCTGTTTTTTTCACCAGGAATAGTGTTTATCAGAATCACCGAAATAACAATACTTACCAGGAGTATTCCCAATCCAATACTATATTTTATTTTTAGCTTCATATTTTTTATTCCAAAATTCTATCATATTCTTCTGTTAATGGCTCATTTTTTTCAAAATCGAAAAGAGTCAGGCTTCGTAATTGGTAAAATTTTGACCAATATTCATTTAAAGCATCAATGTATTGGATGCGTGCACTTTCCTGGTCGTTGCTGGCAATATTTAATTTAACTACATCAATTTTCCCAATCAAAAATCGCTGAAAAGTTACTTCGTAGCCCAGCTTAGCAACAGTATCGGCTTTTGCAGCATTAAATACCTGAGCTCCCTGCAAGTTAAATTCAAGGACACCCTGAAATACATTTTGTTCAAAATCAATGCGTTCCTGTCTGATAACAGCCATAGCAACTTCCCTGTTTGATTGCGCCATTGAATACCGTCCTTTTCGGCGACCCCAGTCAATAATAGGTATGTTCACTCCTATATTAAAACGTTGGCTGTTGTCTTGTTCTTTGTAAACCTCGCTAAATTCTTCGGAAGCTTGACTTAACCCATACATGGCAAAAAGGGAGGTGTTTAAACCGGTTTCAGATTTTGCCGATGCAACCTGTTCTTCTGCTTCAATTGACCTTTGTTGATGCTCAATAATAACAGGATTGTTCTTAATTGCTTGAGAATATGCATCTTCAGTATTAACTTTTAATTCTGGGATTTTGTTTGGTACAATACATTCAATTTCAGTTGTTTTGTCTAAACCCAGGAAGGAATTAAACATCGATTGCACACGTTTAATGGTAACATTTGCTAAATTAATTGCCTGTTCGGCATTTAAAAGGCTTAGTTCCAGTTTTAATAATTCATCCTGTGTAACCGTTCCTACCTGAAACCTGCCTTTTCCAATATTATATAAAGTGTCAGCATTGGCAAAATTGGTTTCGGCTATCGATTTTTGAATTTGAGCTTTTACCAGGCTAAAAAACACATTAACTGCTTTACGTTTTAAGATTTCATTGTTCTCTATAAGTTCTTTTTTTGCTTTTTCGTATTTTAACGGCTCAATTTTTTTCTGCCATTTAAGTTGATTGTAACCGTTTAATTCCTGCATATATCCAATACTCACTGGTGTTGAGGTAAATGATGTGTTTTTATCACCTCCCAGGTTTTTAACCATTCCCAGTCCCGATCGGAGGAATAGTTGTCCTCCAGTTAAAGGGATATTTTGAGACAATGATAATGTAACATCAGAATTTAAATTTTCTCGCAAACGGTATTCATCCTGATTTGTCTGAAAATTGTATTCTTTGTTGCGGTACCTGTTAAAATCGATGGGCGATGAGCTCAATGATAAACCGGGCAACCGTTCAGCCTGGTAATAACGGTACTCCCAGTAACTCGATAAGTACATGTTTTTATTCCGGAATGCATCAATTGACTGGCTGGATGCAATTGTTATTACTTCGGGTAGGCTGAGTTTTATTTTATTGTTTTGGGAATAACTTTGATGCGTTATTCCTGAAATTATTAACATTATAAGTAGTACTTTTTTCATGTCTTATTTTTTAGGGATTATTGACGTAATGATACAACTGGGTCGTTATTTGAGGCCCTTTTTGCCGGAAGGTATCCAAATAAAACACCCACCATTACCGAAACACCAAAAGCTATAAATACACTGAAAAACGAAACAATAGTTTGTATATCGAACATGGCGGTAATTATTTTAGAGAATACAACTCCCAGTACCACTCCTATAAACCCTCCCGACAGGCTAATCAGGGTCGACTCAGATAGGAATTGTGCAATAATATCTTTCTTTTTGGCACCAATGGCCTGCCGTAAACCTATTTCGCGGATACGTTCCAAAACAGAGGCTAACATTATGTTCATAATTCCAATTCCTCCAACAATCAACGATATACCGGCAATTACTCCCAAAACTATATTAAAAATGTTTTTGGTTTTTTGTTGCTGTTTCAGAAGCAATTCAGGTATGGTAACCTCAAAATCATAAATTTCAGAATGGCGCCGCAATAACATTCGGTTTATAACAGCAGCTGTGGCATTTAATTGTTCAGTCTCTTTTACCTGGACAATAATTTTATCCAATTGATTTAGATTGTTATCGGTATCAGTAACTTCTTCTTTTTTCTCTTCGCCTCCAATTATAACTACCATACCATTTCCACCACCTTTTGAGTTGGCTTTTGCCACTTCGTCGGCACGGACCAACGAACGGTTTTTAAAGCGTAAAAGCATTGTTTGCACAGGAATAAATATTTTGTTATCAGAACTACTGATCCCCAATTCATCGGAAGCAGAAGCTGTAAAATCACGGCGTTCAACCACTCCGATAATTTTTAGCCAAATTTGCCCACATTTAATATTTTTCCCGATGGGGTTGTCTTGCCTGAAAAATACTTTTTTAATATTGTCACCAATTATACATACCGGGAGCCCTTGTTCATTTTGAGAATTATTAAATATTTTTCCCGAACTTAATTGCATATTAAACAGGTCAAAATAACTATTGTAAATTCCTTCTAATACAATAGGTTTGCTTTTCCCATTTAACAGGGCTGAGTAGTTAAATGATATTACAGGAGAAATACGTTGTACGGTAGGAAGTATTTCCTGAATAGCTTCAACATCTAAAAGGGTTAAACCTTTTGAGAATTTTGACCCACCTTGTTTTTCATTGCCATTTTCAGAAGAGTTGCCGTTGTTATTTTGGAGAGAATAGGAGCTGGGAGTGATGATGATATTGTTTACTCCTACCAGTTTAATCTGTTCCAGAATCTCTTGTTCTGCCCCTTTCCCAATTGCCAGCATACTTATTACCGCGGCTACTCCAAAAATAATTCCCAGCGCTGTAAGTATCGATTTAACTTTATTGGCAATAATTGCCTCAATTGCAATGCCAATATCATGTAGATAACGTTTTATAAACATGTGAATATATTTTAATTGGAGGATTGAATTTCACTCATTGCGGAAGGGTTAAGTCCGGGAGGTAATATTGGTTCTTTTTTTTCAGAATTGCGTTTTTGCCGCTCTTCTTCTTCTCTGCCTAATTTTTCTTTTTCTTTAATCAGAATGTCTTCGTAAATTTCCATTCCTTCGGTTTGCAGCGATTCAGCATTTTCGGGTGGCATCAAACAAAGAATGTCATTTTCGGCAATGCCTTGTTTTACAACAATAAAGTTCTCATTTTCATCACCCAGTTCAACTATTTGTTTTCTGATTTTTTTGTCTTTTATATATACAAAACTTAAACTGTCGTTTTTAAAAACTGATTCGATCGGTATAAAAATACATTCATCGATAAATTTTGCCTGAATAATATTACTTGTAGTCATCGATGGTTTTAAATTGTAATCGGTACCATTTACTTTAATTTTTACTTCAAAAACCTTGGCATCGCTTTTAGGCATTAGTTGGCCTACATTGGCCAAATTTGTTACTTCGCCATACAACGTTTTTTCGGGGAAAGCATCAATGCCAATGGTAACTTTCTGTCCAACTGCGATTTTTGAAATATCAATTTCATTGATGTAGGTTAATGAAATCAGGTTTTCCATGTTTGGAAAAGTGGCAACAATTTGATTCCATTGTGAAACCCTCGACCCGGTTTGGGTAACATCACCAAAAGGATGTTTAAAATATGAAATAAATCCAGATTTAGGAGAGGTAATTATTAGGGCTCCATATAATTTTTTTAATACTTCAACTCTTTCTTTTATTTGTTTGAAGTTGATAAACTTACGGGCTACTTTGTTAATTTCCTGTTGTTCTTTTAACCCATATGCCGTGGTTACCTGTTCCAACATTCGTTTTGCTTTATCGTAATCCATCTCTGCCTTTTTCCGTACCGAAGGTGCTTCAAATTGTGATTCATCGATAATAATTTTCTTTTCCTCGAGGTCGAGTTGTGAATTTACAATTAAATCGCGCTGGTTACTTAATGTCAGGTTCGAATCAATTTTGCTGTCTTCGTATTCCGAAGCCAGTTTTTCATATTCATCCTGCGCTGTTTTTAGTTGTTCTTCAACTGCCTGATGGTCGAGAGTAGCAACATAACCACCCGAATCGACAAAAGTTCCTTCCTCTACAAGGTCGGTGATCGTCAAATTTCCAATCCGTGCGCGGTTGTCTTTTAATTCTTCAGGTATATATATATTGTCCGATTCTTTTGATTCAAGTTGGCCCGAAGAATAGACAAGGACTTCGAATGGGCCTTTTTGGGCCGTGGTTGTCAATAGATTTTCATCGGTACCCGATGTTTTTAAAACTAAAATGGCGGCAATTATAATTACTACAACTACAGTAAGAGTGTAAATGAGGTATTTGCGGATCATAATTAGTAGTGTTTCTGGTTTATTTAGTTTTTATGGATTGTTTTTTCTACAAGGATTATGCCATAAACATAATGTAAGAAAAGTAATGATTTTTTTTGTGATAAATTTGATTGTTACCAATTATTAACTTTAATAAACAATATTTAAGTATCAGTATTTCAGTATTTACCACATAATTGTTGCACTATTTTAATATGTTTGCTGGTGAATTTTAGATGCTTGTTTAGGATGAAAAAAATAAAATTATTTACTGACGGAAGTGTCAATACTCGGTCGAATGAAGGATATGGAGCTTATTTGGTTGTGGATGAAGAGATTGTTTTTGATGAGTTGTTGCAAACTAAAATTCAATTGATAAAATTTGAAAATACGTCTTCCACGAAGCTTGAATTGCAGGTATTGTTATGGGCGTTAAAGGAAGTTAAAGCAGTTGCATACGATATAGAAGTATATACCGATTCACAAAACATTATTAGATTACCCGAAAGGAGAGACCGGTTTGAAAAAAATGATTACCACTCAAAAAACGGAAAACGTTTGAAAAACTTTAAATTATATCAGGAGTTTTTTAGGATAACTGATACAATGAATTGCAGGTTTGTAAAAGTGCATGGGCATCAAAAATCACATCAGAAAGATGAAATTCATAAACTATTTACCTTGGTTGACAGGGCATCGCGAAAGGCTGTTAGGGCAGGGTAGGCGTATTTTGTTTTAAATAAGTTGTGTGTTGAGTGTTTAACCAGACACAGAAAATTCTGGTTACATCCTTCTTTTTGATCTCCAGTATTCCCTGAATTTTTCCTGAGTAATAATACCAATTGGGCCTTCTAAAATTCCTCCGTCCCACCGTTCGTCCCATACTCTTATTTCAATTGTATTATTTTGTCCGGGTTTTATTAATCCATCTGGTATAAAATAGTTTCGGAATTCAAGGTGGTTGTCCTCACCAATTCGTTCATCATATTTTCCTGTTGAACCAACAAATTCTCCGTTAATATACACCCGGTCAACATCGTCGATGCGTCCTGCCATAAAAATTAGTTTTTCGGAATTCAGGTTGTCGGGGGCAAAAAAACTTATTGAATAAACGGCATAACCATCATAATTCGAAAAGCCCTGATTTTCCCACAAACCGGGAACAATGATTGAAGTCCTTCGGTTTAAATTCACTTCTTTTCCTTTATTAAAAAACCATTCACCGGCAAGGTTAATCGCAAAATTAAGGTTGTTATCCTGAAAATGTAATTTTAAATTCCCATCAATAATCCCACCCTCGAGCATTGCATCGTAAACCCTTATGGCGATGGTATTTTGTCCTCCAAAATTTAAGAGGTGGTTTGGCACTAAATATTTCCTGCGTGATTTTACTTCCGGTACAAAATTGGGAGGAAAACTTCCTGATTGCCCGATTTTTACGCCATTAATAAAAACTTCATCCACATCGTCAATATAACCTAATTCTAATTCTATAATTCGATTGGCATATTTTTTATCGGGAGTAATTGTTTTTCGGTACCAGGCAAAACCATCGTATTTCCTGTATCCCTGACTTTCCCAGTTTTCCGGGGCATAAATTTCTTCCCAGCTGGAATCATCGAAATTTGGTGCGGCCCAGGCAGGATTATCACCAACGCTGAATTTCCATTTCCCCTTTAGGTTAATTTCACCAGGCGATACAACTCCAAAGCACCAGTTGCCAAGAAGTAATAAAAAAGTGAATATTAACAGGTATTTAAAATAGTTATTCATTATTTAACAGCACTTAATTCCTATTACCAAAAAAATAGTCAAAAATAATTCTGATAGGATTAATTTCCTTTTCAACGCCAGGATCTTTCATAAATTGATTTCGGTTTTGTTCAGACATAATACCAATGGGCCCTTCATAAATACCTCCGCCTCCAAATTTATCAAAAACTTCAACAGTAACTAGGTTGTGTGTTTTTAAAACCCCGGCGGGTATTCTGTAAGCCCTTTTCAATTTGTAAGCATCGTCAACATTTATAGAATTATAAGCTTCAAGGTCTTTAGTTGTTCCAATTAATTTACCATTAAGGTAAACTTTATCAAGTTCATCAATTTTTCCTAAAACCAAAAACAGGTTCTGATTTGAAAAATTTTGGGGCAATGTAAATTTTTTTCGGTACCAACCATACCCATCATATTCCAAATACCCCTGAGAATCCCAGCTTGCTGGAACATAAAGTTCTTCCAATTCAGAATCGTCAAATAGTGGCGAATGAATGTTTTTATTTTTTTGAGTTGTAAATTTCCAGTTTCCACTTAAGTTAAAAAGTAATGTTGTTTCTTCAGCATCAAAATAAACTCCGATTTTTTCTCCTCTTATAATACCTCCCGGTTTGCCTTGGTCGTAAACTCTGACAGCAATAGTATTATTGTTGGTTTTTAGTAAACTTTTTGAGAAAAAATAGCGTCGTTCTATATTATTGGCGGTTTTGATGTTGGGTGGGAAACGGCCTGATTGCCCTATTTTTACACCGTTTATAAAAACTTCATCCACATCGTCAATATAACCTAAAAATGCCACAAGTTCTTCAGGTGCTGATTGTTTATTAAAATCAAATGATTTTCGGTACCAGGCAAATCCATTATAACCCTGGTAATACCTTTCCCATTCATCCGGAACATTGATTTGATCCCAATCGTTCATATTAACAGTACGTTGTGCCCAATTGGAATCATCACCAATGGTAAAATACCAGGTGCCTTTTAAATCGACACTTTTTTTCCAGTCAGAAGCCCTCAACTCCGCAAAGTTGAAGGCTAATGTTACTAGCATAACATGTAATATAAACCTTTTAACCATTAAAATGGATTTTAGCTAAAAATATATATTAGGTTTATTAAATCATAGAATATGGTATATTATTTCGCTTTAAAGCGTAATCGTACATCAACAGAAAAAGCTTGCCCAAAAAGCACCTGGTCGGCTTTTACTTTGTTTAATCCGATAACATACTTTATATATTCAGCTGCATCACAGTTTTTGCACTTTACATCAATAAGTTCGAGTTCTCCATTGTCTTTTACCCGGAGTATAACTTCGGCTTTGTCATTGAGTTTGTAAATGTCGTTCTCATAAAGGTAATTCCCTCTTTTTGAGATGTCGTCGCTAAAAACATCGGTAATTGATTGATGTAATTCTTTTTTTGCCATAGCTACCGCGCCTGAGGTTGAATAAGCAAAATTAGCGGTTAAAATAAAGACTAAAACCAGCCCTGTTGTTTTAAAAAAATTAATTGTTTTCATCGTTTTAAATTTTTATTGTTTAATGTTTCTGTTTCACAATTCAAAAGTAGGGCAGGCATTTAACTGCATTGTCAAACAATTACATCATGTGGCCATTAAATGTCACAAGAATGTCACAATCAAAAACAATAGTAAACAAAGAGTCAGAAATTAATTTTATATAGTATTTAAACAGTTAACAGGAAGTCGAAATTGTTCGTAATTCTCTATAGTACAAGCTTGTAGCCTATTCCATGAACAGTAATTATATGTTGTGTTTTATCTTCATCGATTTTTTGACGTAACCTGAGAATAAAATTATCGACAGTGCGTGATGTAGGTTGGTAATCGAATCCCCAGATATTATCAAGTAAATTATCACGGGTTATAACTCTGTCGCGGTTATTGTATAAAAACTGGAGGATGTCAAATTCTTTACTTGATAGTTTAACGGGCCCTTCGTTATTAAATGCATCATATTTTTCGAAGGACACATGCAATTTTCCTATTTTAATAAAATCTTCAGATGATTGGTGATTTGTTTTTGGCGAAGTTCTTCGAAGTACAGTTTTGATGCGCGCGCCCAATTCGCGTAAACTAAAGGGTTTGGTTATATAATCATCGGCACCTAATTCAAGGCCCAGAACTTTATCTAACTCCTCACCACGAGCTGTCAGCATAATTATAGGTGTTGTAATTCCTTTTTTCCTGGCTGCTTTGCAAACATCAAATCCCGACATTCCAGGCAACATTACATCAAGTAAAACAAGGTCATAATTGCCCGTAATCAATTTTTGGTACCCAGTATCTCCTTTGTCGGCTGTGTCAACATCGTAACCTTCAAATTCCAGATTGTCACTCAAACCCGCTAACATCGAGGGTTCATCTTCAATAATTAGAATTTTAACCATGGTTGTTGTTTTTAATAATTGGGAACTTTAGGCAAAAACAACTGCCTTCGCCTGGTTTACTTTTTACTGAAACCGACCCGTTATGGCTTTTCATAATTTGTTTAACAATATTTAATCCCAGTCCTGAGCCCTGGATATTATTCGCCAAATCGCCTTTTGAAACCCTAAAAAACTTTTCAAAAATCAGATTTCTATCTTTCGAAGAAATGCCAATCCCGTTATCTTCAACTTCAATTATGACACTTTTTTTCTGAATTTTGCTTCGAAGTGTTACTTTTTTATTTGAAGCTTTGCCATACTTTACTGCGTTGTCGAATAAATTTATCAATGCTTCTGTAATACCACCACTGTCGCCATTAATATATACATCGGTTTTAAGAGGACTATATTCGACACTTACATTATTGGTTTCGAAATGTGCTTTATACGAATCAAAAATTTCGTTAATGAGTTCATTTACAGGCAAAGGTTCAAAATTAAAAATTGTCTTCTTTTTTTCGATTTTGGAAAAATTTAATATCCGGTTTACAATATTTGCCAGTTTTAATGATTCAGAATAGATTGTACTTAAATATTTATCCTGTTTTTCCTCATTTTTAATACGCTTTAATTTTAATGTTTCGGCATACATTGTTATGAGCGCCAGAGGTGTCCTTATTTCGTGTGAAACATTTGCCACAAAATCTGATTTTAATTCTGCCAGGTGAAACTCTTTTCGGATGTTGCGAATTACAAAAATAGCCCCAATAAAAACGATAAATACAATTCCCCAAAGGAGGTTTCGGCTTTTTTGCCCTCTTTCTGAAACCAATTCATCGAGGGTTTGCGACAATAACCTTATACCCATTGTATATTGAGGGAAATACCAAAGAGCCGTTTGCTGAACGTCCAGCGAATCGGAAATATTTCCTTCGGTTGCATAAATTACATTTCCTCCAAGCGAATCGGAAACCGAAATGTAAAACAACTCCTGCGAAACCTGCTGTATTTCGGGGCCCAGGCTTTGCTGAATGAACCGTTCGGGATCGAGTGTAATATAACACAGCACATTTTCGGGCTGGTTTTTCATAACAAAATATAATACGGTTGTGTCATCAATCGAAAGATTTTCAATTTTTTGATAGCCATTTTTAATGAATTCAATAAGGCGGTTAACTTCAATACCTTTTGGCCCGATATAGTTATTTAGTATTTCAGCATGTTTATTATAAATCGCCAGTGGTTTATTTGAATTAATTTGAATAAACCCGATTTGAAGGATAGAAGGATTGTTTGCAAGAATGTTATTTGCGATGCCATCCATTGCCTGACCGTTACAATCAATGGGTAAATCGAGGTTGCTGGCCCAGTATGAAATTACATTTTCGGAATATTGATTTACGGAATATAATATTGATTCGAGTTGTTTGTTAAAAACGCGCTCAACCATCTGTTCATCCTGACTCAGTTTAGACAATTCATTTACAAGGAAAAAACCAATGGGCAGGATTATAATCACCAGAAGCACAATGGTTATTTTTAAAATGGTTTTCCTCATAACATTTTCTCAAAGATGTTAATATACAGTAAGCATTGTATAAAGGTATCAATAATCTGAAAAAATAAAATATCGGAGGAATGGAATGGATATGCGAATAGAACCGAAAAAAAAATCATTTTTAATCCATCATAAATAATCATTTTTTTTCTTACTGTTTCAACGATGCCTTGCTAAAAATATATTCCGGGATTTTTGTATTAAATATAATGTTCGAAATTTTAAATTCCGTACCATCCCCTTGTTTAAGCATGTCTTTATAAACCATGGTTGAAGGGAACCACCTGCCCTGGATTTGTTTTACATCAGTTAAGGTGGTACGTTTTAACAGTTGCCCGCTTTTGGCAAATAGTTCTTCTTTTAAGGGTACAAACCGTTCGGTATCGATCCACATTTTTCGTTTGTCATAAGCGGTATCATCCACTTTGGCATTTAATTCAAGGATGTAAGTATTACGTTCGTCAATAATTTCTTCTCCAATTACTTTAGCATCATAAACGTCGGTTAGTTTCCGGTCGTCCATCATGTCTTCGTACGAGAGGTCGGAGCCCATAACCGATTGGCGTAGCATGTGCCCCGAAATCTGTATAATCCGGTCGGTAGTGGGAGAGTAGATCCATAACTGATTTTCAAGTTTCAGCATTTTTGTGCCTTTTTCCCTTGCTGGCGATAAATATTCTGAAAAGGATTTTGTATCACCAACCGAATACGATTTTGAGGTGATTGTCCGGCTGTTCCGTTTTCCATGGATAACCATTGCCATATCAAATACACGGTTGTCCGACGACATGTTTTTATCAACTTTATCAATAATTGTTTGTGCATCGGGCTGAGCAAATCCTGTTAATGCGAATGCCACAAATAGAATGAAATATATTTTCTTCATTTTTTTGATTTTAAATTATTCTTACTCACGACTAAGATTACACTTCCAACTCTTTAAATAACTGTGCTGTTTTGCGTTTGTATATTGCGATTCCTGAAAGTGAATTTCCAATAACCATTGAAAACAAACCCGGGATAAATCCAATGTAAAAAGCACTTGGGCTCACCATCGACCTAAAAACAGTTGGCATCATCATTGAAACTCCTCCTTGCATTGAACCTCCAAAATCCAATCCGTTTACCTGAAGATAAAAACCGGCTGCTAATCCTAAAGCTGTTCCAATAACTGAGCCAATAGTTCCAATCAACATAGCTTCGTATACCAATGTTCTGAAAATATGCTTTTTTTCTTCGCCTAACGCCAGGCGGATACCAAATTCATTGTAACGGCGCAATCCCCCTAAAAGCCCAGTATTCCACAAAACGATGGACATGGCAAGGATAAAGAAAAATGTCATTATTGCCGACATTCTATCGGCGAGTAAAAGGTATTCTCCTAATCCATTCTGGTCTTTTAACTCTAACATAGTTGGTGCATATTCATCAGTTGAATTGGCATAACGTTTATTAAACTGCGTTTTTACCTTTCCTGCAATTTCCTGGTCGTAATAACCCTCTTTTATATAACCTAAAATTTCGCCTGCGGCATCCTCCATATCCAAAAACTGTTGCGCATCGGTAACATCAATTATAATGGCGCCCCTGTCGAGTTGAGCTGTGCCGAACCGTATGGTGCCTGAAACTTTAAAATTGGTAAATGTCATTCCTCCATACATGGTTGAACCAAACAAGGTGACTTGATTACCCATAGACAGATTAAAACGTTCGGCAAATTCATGGCTGATAATTGCTTCGCCTGGTTTTGCAGGAAGAGAACCCAAAACAATTGAATTGGCAATATTCATTCGTTCAGCTTCTTTTGAATTAGGCGAAAACAAATCAACCGCCTGGCCCATTGCTGGCCCTTGAGCCCTTGTTTCTCCATTTTCATCGGCAAGGTCAATTAATCCGCCAAACATAATGCGCTTAACCCAATCCATTTCAGGAAATTCGGAATGCAGGTTTTCCATGATTGAGTTTACATCCATGAGTGCCAAATCATTAGGGTCCTGGCTTTCTTTTTCAGCATAGGCACGGGTCATGATTTTTACATGCCCTGTTGAGAAATTGGCATTAATATCAATCATATCGGTAAAAATACCGGTAAGCCAGGTGGTCATAAAAACCGTCAGGAATACGCCTATTGTAATAACTACAATTGGCAATATGCTCCTGTTTTTATCGCGTACTATTCCTTTAAATAAAAATTTGATCATTGTATTTTACCTTTTAGAGCGTCAGTAGGTTTTAATCTGGCAATTTTCCTGGCTGGCAGGAAACTCACAATTGTCGATGCCAAAACAACAATTAAAATAGTGGTGAGAATCAACCCAATTCCATAGGTTGGGTAAATTACATCGGCAACCGAAACACCCATGTCAGTTCCAGCCTGAGGCATAGTATAGCCGTTTTTTGCCATGTAATAGAATAATGGTGTTCCGTAAACTGCTGCCAACATTGCTGCCAGAATACTATATGTACTGCCTTCGACTGTAAATATTTTAACTACATCCCATCGGGTCATGCCAAGGGCAATGTAGGTTCCAATTTCTTTTTGCCTGCGGAATATTGAAAGTACCTGAGTATCAAAAATCGCTAATAGTGCAATTATTAGAAGCAGGCCAGAAAAAACATTACTTCCTCCTTTTTTCGATTGAATAATTGTATCGAGGTCTTTTAATAGAAAATCCAAACTTTTATATGTCCAGCCTTCTATATCAATTGTTTCAGTTTCTTTAGAGACAACCAGATAAGTAGCTTCATTGGGAAGGTTCATCATTTCGCGGAGGTTGTCGATTGGCACCCATATTTGGCCATTGTCGATATTTGGGACATTACAATCAAAAATGGTGCTTATTTGTACTTCGCGAGCATCGAAGGTGCCGTTTTTATCCCGCCACCGTATTAAAAGCAATTCACCTTCTTTTAGTTTTAGATTTTCAGCCATCCGTTTTCCAACCAACGCTGGAATTAATCCATTTGCGGCAACCATTTTTTCTGTTGGCAAATCAACAATAGTTTGTTCCCTGGGAATTCCTTTGAGTAAAATATTTTGCATTCGTCCTTGCGGATATGCAGTTGCCTGAGTTAATAAAACAGGTGTTAATTTTCCTTCTGAAATAAAAGAATTTACAGTGTTCGATAGTGGTGCATGTGCATCCTTAAATGTGTACATATCAAGCGGATCATATTCGGGGTGCCAGAAAAGGCCGTTCCCGATTTCCCAGTTTCGGGTGTCGGTGCGTGCTTGTTGGTTCCACCCATCAATCATTCCATTGTAAAAAATGATGATGATAAATGAAAAGGACAACACAGCCACATTTAGCCAGGTTCGTAATCCGGCTCCGATTAAATTTTTGAAAGCTAATTTAAATGCTAGCATGATTTAAAGTTTTAAGTTACGATTCAAAAGTCAATTTTCAATTGACAGATGATTAACTATTGGTTGATTATTTTATCATCAACAACTTGCCCGTCTTTTAAAGCGACAATCCGTTTCATGTATTGCATCACTTTTTCGTCGTGTGTGGCGAATAAAAAAGTGGTTTTTAGTTCTTCATTGAGTTTTTGCATGGTTTGCAAAATGTGGTGCGAATTTTTTGAGTCAAGGTTAGCGGTTGGTTCATCTGCTAAAACAATTTCCGGTTTTTTGACCATCGACCGGGCAATAGCTACACGTTGGCTTTCACCACCCGATAGTTGCGCCGGTTTTGATTTTATTTTATCAGTTAAACCAACCCATTCAAGGGCTTCCATAACTGCTTTTTTACGCTCGGTAGCGGATAAATTTTGAAGTAATAACGCAAATTCAACATTTTCGTAAACCGTATAAATTGGCAACAAATTATACGTTTGGAATATAAAACCTATGTGAAGGTTACGCAACATTGCCGATTGTTTGTGTGACAAATCAGATATTGATTGGCCTATTACTGTTGCTTTACCTTCAGAAGGTGTATCCAACGAACCAATGATGTTCAGTAAAGTAGTTTTTCCTGAACCACTGGGGCCAACCAACCCGGCAAATTCGCCTTTGCCAAAATCGAGGGAAATGTTTTGTAATGCAGTGAACTCACCATTCCCTACCGGGAACCGTTTGATCAGTTTTTCAATTTTTATTATTTCCATATTGTTGAGCTTTGAGCTCTGTGCTATGCGCTTAGAGCTATTATTTTTTTCAATTTTCTTACTTACTACTTTTTACTAACCACTTACTACTCATTTTTATTAATGATTAAACACAAACATTACCTGTATACCTATTCCGCCATATAAATTTTGTGAACTCCCCTGGGTTGGTATCTGGTAATTTTCAGGATTCCAGTAGGCGATGGTATGAAGGGTAATTTTATCGAATTGTTTTTGCCAGCTTAAAAAATTGTACATCGATTTGGTTTCCCAGTTGTAATAAACAATGGCACTCATATTGTCGAATAATCCAATTGGGTAACTCATCGAAAGCATGGAAAAGTTGGTGCTGTTTGATAAATCAAAAGTTTTTTCGGAATATGCTGCAAACAATTGTTCGTAAATTACATACAATCCGCTTCCAATGCCAAATGTATAATCGATTCCAATATTTGTAATTGTTTGGTTGGTTAAAATGCCAATGTTTTTTGTATTATTCATCCATGAACCTTCAATCCACCAACCCACAGCCATGTCGAAACGGGCATCAAAACCTAAGCGGTTTTCGGTCGATTCGGTAGCAGATATAATTTCATCGGAAACTTCATAGATTGTTTTTCGGTTGTGGTAAGATAAAGCTACTTCGCCTTTAGGTACAGGCAATTGAAGGCGGCCGCCAAACTCCGGTGTGTTTTTGCTGGTGGCTGTATTTTCCCACCCACGTGGATTATTATTTCCATATAGAGCCCATAACCAAATATTGGTATTATTCAGGAAATAGTACCGTCCCAAAATTCCCCAAACACCATCGGTAAGGCGTAATGGGTCTCGTGGGTCAATTTGGTCGAACCACATAAGTGGGCGTAACATATTGGCTGAGCCAAAATTGATTTTTTGAAGCCCTGCACGTAATTCAAATTGTTGGTTGGAGTAGCGCACCCAGGCACGGTAAGGTTTGATTTTACCACTCCATTCAGCTTCGTTAAAAGGTTCAGTTCCCACATTACCATACATGTTGGCCGAAGCTTCAAAATCAATTAAGTTACTACTTCCAAATTCCAGGTTGTAATTCACTTGTGGAATGTAACGCCCTCCAAACCATAATGGGAGATTGTTTGAAGGGTTATAATGTGTAACCGCTGATAGTTGCCCCTTAACAAAAAATGTATCAGAAGATTCCTGATCTTTCTGGCTATAACCCGAAAGAGCCAGAAAACATAAAAGGAATAATATATTTAAAAATTTATTCATCTGTTTCCTTCTCGTTTGGAAGCATACCATAAAAAAACATGTTTATAATTTCCATGACTAATTTTTGAATACTGCCATACATTAACACAGCTTTTTCATCCGATACTATTTCGAATAATTTGGCGGTGTAGAACGGTATAAAATCAACATTTACATCTTTCCTTATAAAACCTTCTTTTTGAGCGTCTCTGTAACTCTGTAATACTTCTTGTAATACCTCATTACTTTTCCCTTCCCAGTACTTTGTTAATTCAGGAATTTGCCCACCATATATATCTTTGATCAATTCAGAACTTAATTCTTTAGTACCTTCAAATTTTAACAGGATTTGTTTTTTTACTTTTTCGGCAAAGGGGATATCTTCTGTCATCAATTCGCGGTATTTTAAGATGTTTTCGTCAAACATATTTAAAATGACGGTTTTTGCCAGTTCTATTTTGTTGGGAAAAAAGCGGTAGAAGGTCATTTTACTGGCGCCGGCTTCTTTACACACCTCTTCGATGGTGACGCGTTTGATGCCGAATTTCCAGAACAGATCGTGCGCTGTAGTTACTATGTCCTGGTATTTGGTGTTATGTTGAAGTTGATCCATTGTTATAAATTTGTACTTTGATGGATCAATATTACGAAACATGTTTAATTAGACAATATTCGTAATATATGTTTGAGAACATAACTTTGCATAAAAGGAAAAAAGAAAGAGCTTCGCTACTGTGAAGCCCTTACAAATACAAATATTTTATTTTAATTTATTCAGTAATAAAACACGAGGCCGGTAAACCAACTTCATTAAATAAATTTGGTGTTGCTGTATTCCCCCATGCAAATCGTACCTTAACAGGCTCTTTTACTTTTTTTGATTGAACAATAACCTGTTGGCCTTTTATTTGTGCATCGGCCGGATGGAATATATTGTTGGTGCCAGCTATTTCAAAACAGGAAAGCTTTTTGCCCGTTGTATACAAACCTTCTGCATAATCGAAGGATATTAAAGCTTTGTTTTTAACGATTGACATTTCCTTATAAAGTGGGCCCGAATCAGCTTTTTTAGTTGTTTTGTAAACTCTGTTAAGTGCCATATTAGCAAAACGAAGTCCCACATCCTGTTTGTTTTTGGGATGTATATCGGTTGTGTCACCAATATCGCTTAAAACTATCATTCCTGTTTTCGGGATTTCCAGGACTTTTCGCTGGGCATCTCTTACAATTACTCCTTCAAGTGGTTTACCATACTTGTAAGGAGCAATTTGTGCAAAATAAAAAGGGAAATCTGCCTCCCACTTATTTCTCCAACTTTGAATTAATGCAGAAAGTATTTCGGTATATGCAAAACCATTGAGTGTATTCGCTTCGCCTTGGTACCATAAGGCTCCTTTGATGTTAAAAGGAATGAGAGGTGCAATCATGGCGTTATAAATCCTGCCATTTTCAACTGGGCCCCACGGTACTGGTTTTTGTAAATTGGCTGCTTTACTGAGGAATCTGTCGGTTGTAATAACCTCTTCAGGTATCCATGCTTCGGCAGGAGTACCTCCCCAGCTCGAATTGATAATACCTACCGGTACTCCCAGTTTTTCCTGCAACCGCCGGGCGAAAAAATAACCGGCAGCACTAAAATCTTTCATGGTTTCGGGTGTGCATTCAACCCACTCGCCGGTACAATGCTCTTGTGGATAAAGCGAGGTCGCATGGTAAACTGAATAAAACCGTATATTTGGGTAATTGGCATTTTTAATTTCCTCTTCACTGTTATTAATCCCCCATTGTGCCGACATTTCCATATTCGACTGCCCCGAGCAGAGCCATACTTCGCCAATTAATACATTTTTTAAGATTATTTCGTTGTTGCCTTTTAAATGAATAGTATAGGGGCCACCAGCAGTTGGTGTTTTTAAGGTTAGTTCCCATTTTCCCTGGTTGCCTACTGTTACCTTCATTTCTGAATCCAACCACTCAGCTTTTACTATTACCGTTTCGCCGGTTTTTGCCCAGCCCCAGATTTTAACATCCGATTGTTGCTGAAGCACCATGTTATCCGAAAACAGTTCAGGAAGGGAGATGTTGGCATTTACCGAAATTGTCAATACACTTATAAAAGCTACTATTAAATAAAATCGTGATAGTAATGGTTTCATTGGAAATAAGTTAGATTATAATTTTTTAAATTCCAAACATACAATATGTTTATTTTCATTTTCAAAATGAAATGGTTGTGTTGTTTTTTGATTTTAAGTAAACCACGATGGACTAGAAATACTTTAGTGGCTTTGCCTTAAAAGTATAAAAGAATTTTTTGAATCCATTTTAGTAATTTTTTAGTCAGGGATTGTTTGTTTGTTTGTTTGTTTGTTTATTTATTTGTTTGTGCATCGTTCAGGTAGCAATAACCCGATTGGAGTTAATTAACCTCTTTTAATTCAAAATGAATAAAATCATAATTCATTTGGCCAATAGCTACCGTGTGAAGAGTAATTTCCTGTTGCCCTTTTTTCAGCGTAATTTCGGCCATGTTATTAAGGTAATTCCAATGGTGCCACTGCCTAAATGCCAAAGTGTCGGCAGCAACAAATGTATTTGGAATTGTTATTGGTCCTGTTACGTCTGTGCCATTTACTGAAAGGGCAATTTGTCCATCCTGATTGGAGGTGTACATCATTCCCAATATATAAGTTCCTGCCTCTTTCACATCAACTGTGTATTTAAGCCACTCTCCCGGATTGGTCCAGCCCACATAAAGCTGGTCTTTTTCAGGATCTACCAAATTATACGGATTATTATCGGTATTACTTTCATCAAATTTAGTGTACGAAATATCAACTGCTTCATTTATCCTGAATTCATGCAGGTAAGTACCATCGGCCGGATTTAGTCCACCACTTCCTGAGTTGGTCGAATCACTGTCGTGGTAGGCAATTCCTTCACCTCCAAAATCGTAATATTCGCATTGAAGTTTTCCGGGAATGGCTTGTGGCCCACCTAAATAAACACTGTCAGAGAACGGTGAAGTAGTTGTTTTGTTTTTCGATTCTGAATTACATGATGTGAAAAATAAAAGGCTGCCAAATACAACAAGGCATAAAATTGTTAGTTTTTTAGTCATTTGATTTGATAGTTGGTTTTAAGTACAACAAATATACTTTTTTTTAATTTTAATGACGCTATTAATTATGTTCTGTATTGTAACTGGTTGCTGGTCTATTTGTCTTTTTCAATAACTTCTGCTTGATTTATTTTATAAACAGCAAAAAAAAAGCCACCGTAAGGCAGCTTTTTGTGTCGATTTAAATCCGCGTAATGCGGTAAAATTGTCTGGCAGATAAGTAAAATCCGGAGCAGCTTAAATTGATTCGGTTTCTACAATTTTTGACAGGATTTCAGCATAAGGAAGCAATAAATAATTTTTGCCTTCGAATTCAATGGCTGTACCTACATACTCTTTGTATAAAACTTCGTCACCTGTTACTATTTCTACATTTTCAATGGCGCTAATGGCAACCACTTTCCCAACTTTTTGGGTTTCTTTTGCAGAGTCAGGAATAATAATCCCTGAAGCAGTTTGTTGTTCGGCTTTATCTTCCGTAATCTCCAACAAAACATTTTGGTTAATAGGCTGTAATTCCTTCATTTTACCTTTCTATATTTAATTATTAGACAATAAGTATTTGTTGATATTTTCAACAAACATATTTTTTGTGTCTTCATCAGTCCTTCCAATTCCGGCCATCATCATTGGTTTTCCTGTTTTAGGAATGTATAAGAAAGCCGGGATACTACTTATTCCGAATACACCAGCCAATTCACGTTCTTTTTGAGTATCTATTTTATAAATAGTTACTTTGCCTTCGTATTCCTTCGAAAGTTGCTCTAAAATTGGAGCTGCTTTCCGGCAAGGGCCACACCAATCGGCATAAAAATCGATGATAGCGGGTTGGTCGCCTAAAAAATTCCACTCTTTTGGCGATTTTTCATAGTTCCATACTTCAGCTAAAAAGGTGGCTTTTGTCAATTTGACAGGAGCACCTGCTTTTGCTTTATTTTGGGTCACCGATGGATTATCTGCTACTTTTTCAACAACATCAACTGCGTTGTTTTCTTTTGCCTGGCTGGTAGTCGAATTACAACTTGTAAGCGTAACCAGTACTAGTGCCAGAATGTAAATTGAATGTTTCATGCTATCTTAATTTTAATTTATATTCAATAATCTGTTTATTTTACTTTTATCAAAACCAACTACTATTTGCCCGTTTATTTCAGTTTGAGGAACACCTTGTTGCCCACTTTTACGGACCATCATCTCGGCTGCTTTTTGGTCTTTTGATACATCAATATCGCGGTACCTGATTTGGTGTTCATCAAAATACCTTTTTATGGTTGTACACCACGAGCAGGTTGGTGTTGAATATACTGTAACATTGTTCACTTTTTGTTTATTATCCCCTGCTAAAACAGTTGAAGCACCTCCTTCAAAAATAGTTTTTAATTGTTTGGTTTCAAGGCATCCTTTAATTATATTTTTTAATTTACCCGATTCAAAGTGTAATAATGCCGGAACCGACGATATGTTGTATACCTTGTGAATATCTTTTGTAATAGTTACATCAGCCGCAAAAAGGCCAGATTTATTAATGTCCGCTTTTTGAAAGTTAGTGTAGGCACACTCACTTTGCGTTGAACCTTTTTTATACAGTAACAACCAAACCTGACGATTTTGTTCGGTTTCTAATTTTAAGTCTTTGTATGAATTGATTGCTTTCATTTTTAAATATATAAATATCTGTATATGTTGATAACAATTGCTGTGCCAGATTAAAAACCATTCATTTTGTCATATTGAATGTGATTTTTGTCAGTTTATGTTTTCCGACGCAACCTTTTATTCAGTTCTAAAATCTAGCTTTTAGAAAACAAAACAATAATTTTAAACTTTTTTAGAAATGAAAAAAATAGTAGTTGGCATTTTTGCAGTAATAATGATGGTTGGGATCACCTCGTGTGAGTTGGATGATGATAGTTATTCGCTGAATAAATATTGGCTTGATTTTGGGATTTTTGAAAAACAGGATAATAATTCTGATTATAGTATTACCATTGATGATGGTGATAAGTTATTTCCGGTATCAACTCAGGTTCCTTTAGGGAATTTTAATGATAGCAGCAGGGTATTGGTTAATTTTACAATCTTGAGTGATAAATTAATTGATGAAAATGGCCCCGATGAATATTATGTAAAAATAAATTCAATGCGTAAGATTTTAATGAAGGGGATTTGGGATATAACACCCGAAACTGAAGACAGTATTGGCCATGATCCCATTATTGTTAAAGATGTTTGGGTTTCGAATAATTTGCTAAACGTGGAAATTAAATATTGGGGAAATTATAAAACCCATTATATTAATTTGGTAAAAACACCGGGTATTATTCCCGAGCCGGGAGAACCGTATGAACTTGAACTGAGGCATAATGAAAAAAATGACGACCGGTCGATCCCATTTGTTTCGTATGTGTCATTCGACCTTTCATCTTTGGAAATTCCCGAAGCAGATTCTATTCTGTTTAAGGTTGAAGCAACTGATTACGATGGTGATTTATACACTTACGATGGTGTGTATCATTACAGTGATAACTAAACTAACCTAATGTTGCTAAAAGGGTATCTGAAAAGATGCCCTTTTTTTGTTTTTGATTTTTAACTTTTAACTCAGTATCTTTGATTTATGCGTGTAAATCCTGATATAATTTATTTTATAAAACAGCAGGCTGACAATCTTTTTCCTGGAACCGAAGTTTATCTTTTTGGCTCAAGAATTTCGGATACTCAAAAAGGTGGCGATATTGACTTACTTTTTTTATCAAAAGAACCTATCGAAAAAAATATATTTAGAGTTTAAAAGCGTGATTTTTATAAAAAGTTTGGTTGGCAGAAAATCGATATGGTTAATTTTACCTTTAATGAACAATCAACATTTAAGCAACTTATTATTAAGGATGCTATATTGTTATGATCAAACAAAATGATGTTTTGCTCTCAAAATTATTAGTTGATGAAATTCTTTTGCTTCAACGTTCAGTTAAAACATTGGAATTATCAATGCAAAAATGTTCAGCAATTAAAAAAAAGAGGAGTACTCATTTGAAGAAATGGAATCATTCGATTCTTTGACATCCAAGTTTGGAAGGACTTCGGACCTATATACACAAAAAGTATTACGGACTATTTGGATGTTATTGCACGAACCTTTTTTTCCCTTTATTGATTTGTTGAATAAATGTGAAAAAATATCTCTTATCGAATCGGCAGATAAAATGATAGAAATCAGAGACCTGAGGAATCAAATAACACATGAGTATATACCTGAAGCAGTTGCTTCGTTGGTTCCTGATGTAATTGATAATTGTAAGCAATTCATTGGAAATGTAAATACTACCTACCGATTTGGTAATCAACGGAATTGGATAAAATAAACTAATTCAAAAAAATAAATTTTGTCCCTCCTTAAAATAATTTGATTCTAATTAATTAAATCATTTTATTATCTGATAATATGTATTAATTTACATGCATAAGAAATTTAAGCCAAACTATTATGAACAAATTTGTACTATTTTTATTCGCTGCAACTTTATTTGCAAGTTGCACTGTAAATGAATCTACTATGCAACAAAAAAATTATATCCCCGAAGCGCAGCAACTGGTTTCTGATGTTATGACTCCTGAAGTATTGTGGACATTCGGAAGGGTAGGGGGAGCGCAGGTTTCACCTGATGGAGAAACGGTTTTATACCAAGTAACCTATTACAACATCGAAGAAAATAAATCGTACCGCGATGTTTATACGATTCCGATTGATGGTGGCGAAGCAAAAAATATTATGAATACGCCCGAAAAGGAGTTTAATGCCCTTTGGAGGCCCGATGGGAAAAAGATAGGTTATTTGTCTGCTAAATCAGGTAGTGTTCAAATTTGGGAAATGAATCCCGATGGTTCAGGAAATAAACAGGTATCGGATATTGAAGGTGGTATAAGCGGTTTTAAATATGCCCCCGATATGTCAAAGGTTTTATTTGCAAAAAATGTAAAACTCGATGACGATGTCCATGATTTATTTCCGGATTTACCCAAAACAAATGCCCGTATCGAAACCGATTTGATGTACCGTCATTGGGACAATTGGCACGATTATACCTACAGCCATGTGTTTGTTGCAAACTATTCCGAAGGGAAAGTGGGAACAGCAAAAGACATTATGGAAGGTGAAAAATTTGATACGCCCATGAAACCTTTTGGCGGGATGGAACAGATAACCTGGAGCCCCGATAGTAAAACTGTTGCTTATGTCTGTAAAAAATTATCGGGAATGGCTTATGCAGTTTCTACCAACTCCGAAATATTCCTTTATGACACTGAATCACAACAAACAACCAATTTTACCGAAGGAATTATGGGGTACGACCAAAATCCTGTTTTTTCGCCCGATGGGACAAAAATCGCCTGGGAAAGTATGGAGCGCGACGGGTACGAATCGGATAAAGCACGTTTGTTTGTAGCCGATTTAAAAACAGGGAATAAAACAGATTATTCTTCTGAATTTGATCAAAACTCAAATGGGTTGGCATGGACTGCCGACAGTAAATCCATCTATTTTATTAGCGATATTAAAGCCACCGATGAAATTTTTAAACTGGATTTGGAAGATGGATTGATTTCTCGTATTACTGAAGGTATTCATAATTATCAATCGGTTCAGCCTGTAGGCGATAAATTACTTGCTCAACGTGTTTCTATGTCGAAACCGGCTGAATTGTATGCTGTGGATCCTTTAACTGGCAACCATAAGCCTTTAACTTCAGTAAATAAAGGTTTACTTGATCAGCTCACCATGGGAAAAGTTGAAAAAAGGTGGGTGAAAACATCTGATGATAAAGATATGTTGGTATGGGTAATATACCCTCCTCATTTTGATGCCACAAAAAAATACCCGGCTTTGTTGTACAACCAGGGAGGGCCACAGGGTACTGTTAGCCAGTTTTGGTCGTACCGGTGGAATTTTCAGATGATGGCTGCAAACGATTATATTGTTGTAGCTCCTAACCGCCGTGGTTTACCCGGATTTGGACAGGAATGGAACGAACAGATCAGTAAAGATTATGGTGGGCAGAATATCAAAGACTTGTTGGCCGCCATCGACGATGTTGCAAAAGAACCGTATGTTGATGAAACTAAATTGGGAGCCGTTGGAGCCAGTTACGGAGGATTTTCAGTCAACTTCCTGGCCGGAAACCATGAGAAACGATTTAAAGCTTTTATTTCGCACGACGGTATTTTTAACTTTGAGCAAATGTACACCACCACCGAAGAAATGTGGTTTGTTGATTGGGATTACGGTGGTTCCTTTTGGGATAAAACCAATACGGCTGCTCAACGGTCGTACACGTTTTCACCTCACAACTATATTGATAAGTGGGATACGCCAATTTTAATAATTCATGGAGGAAAAGATTACCGTATTCCCGATGCTCAGGGAATGGCTGCGTTTAATGCGGCTGTATTAAAAGGTGTACCTGCCGAATTCCTTTATTTCCCGGAAGAAAACCACTGGGTACTTCAGGCGCAGAATGGTATTTTATGGCAACGCGTATTTTTTAACTGGCTCGATAAGTGGTTAAAATAATTCTACAAATAGGTTATTATTTTATTGTTTGGCTGAAAAATTGATGCCGAAGTTTTGCAGTTTTAAAATGATTTGTAACAAACGGTATTTGAAATACCTGAGAATTACACTGTGTGGAATTTTTATGTTTTAGTGCCTTTGTACCGAATAAATTTTATAACAAAAACAGTGATTCGCTTAAATTCATTAAAATATTCCATTGAATTTGAAATTAGTATAAAACCTCAATCAAGGATTAAAATATAGTCTCATAAATCAGACAATTAACTTCCCCAGAGTTTCAGAACTCTGGAAAAGGTTCTGTGTAACTTGCTAAAAACAAATAATTCCAAAAGTTCAAACCTTGTTTTGCATACAAAAAAAATTGAAATGAGTAAGAAACTTATGTTAACAAATATCAAAGTATATTGAAGTGAGTTATTCTGGCTGGATTTGTCCATTCAGTTGGTTATTTAATAGTGGATAATTGTTATTGGACGAAATTTTTTGCAAGAAATCAAAGTTATTTAGTAAATTCGAATTTATAACAAAGTGCTGCAATAGAGCTTATTATATATGAATAATAAACCCTTAAATAAAAAATCATATTCTGACGAAATAGTAAGGTTAAATCAGGAAATACAGAAATTAAAAAAAACTGAAGAAGAGTATAAAAAAAATGAAGATGGCTTAAAAGCAGAAAAAGATTTACTGCATGATATGGCTTCCTCTCATTTTGCCGGTGTTTATCGGGTAGTGGCATTTCAGTCGAAAGCTATAAAAAAAGAAAATTGGCACAGCTCAAAGGGAGCTCCTTATGTTTTTGAGTTTCTTAATGACAGATTTTGTGAAATACTAAAACTTGACCGTGAAGTTTTTGAGAAAAATCCTTCGATTATTAATGACCTTATTTGTGAGGAAGATAGGGCTGATTTTATCAAAATAAATGTTGAAGCCAATACAAAAAGGTTGCCTTTTTTATGGGAGGGACGGCTAAAAATTCATAATGAATTTATTTGGGTACATTTTGAGTCCATCCCGCGAATCCTAAAAAGTGGGGATACAATGTGGACGGGAATTTTGTATGATATTACAAAAGAAAAAGAAAATGAACTATTAATTAAAGAACAAAATGCTGAGCTTCAAAAAATCAACGCCGAAAAGGATAAGTTTTTTTCCATTATTGCCCACGATTTAAACAATCCGTTGAGTTATATTCACGGATTTAGTAGTTTGCTTGATGAGAAGATAAAACAAAAGGACCTGGAGGGAATTAAAAAATATGCCGAGCAAATCTCCATTTCATCGCTTAATGCTTTATATTTATTAAATAACCTCAACGACTGGGCACAGTCAAGTATGGGCAGGTTAAAATATTTACCTGAAAAAATTGATCTAAATACTATTCTTAATGATTCGGTGAAATCATTTTTAAGTTTTGCTGACCAAAAATCCATTTTGATTTCATTAAATACTACTTCATCTTTAAGTGTTTATGCTGATCCTGCAATGATAAACACAGTGGTTAGGAATTTGCTGATGAATGCTATTAAATTTACTCACTCAGATGGTGAAATTCGTATTTCTGTTAAAAAAGAAGAGGATTGTATTACTGTATGTGTTAAAGACACTGGTATAGGAATGTCAGCCGGCTATCTTGAGAAATTATTCCAATTTGGCAGTAGTACATCAATACCGGGTACCCAGGATGAAAAAGGTACAGGTTTGGGATTACTTTTATGCCACGAATTTATTTCACTTCATAAAGGCCGAATTTGGGTCGAAAGTATAAAAGGAAAAGGTTCAACTTTCTACTTCTCAATTCCAATAACCACATAATCAACATCAATCCCAATCTCCCAGCACTTAATTCTGGTTGAATAAAATTGAAAAATCTTTACAATATGAATCTACCAAAGTAGAATTAATATAAACTCACTTTACACCCTTCATTTGCTAAACCCTCCTATTGGTTTAATATTACACAAGCCCCGTTCATTGTAATGGTGTAGCTGCATGTTTTACTAATTTCTCTTATTAAATTAGTATCGAAATATTCATTAAAAACAAATTTAATCCCTTAATAACTCAAAATGAATAATTGGTACGCAGTTTATACCCGCTCAAGAGCCGAAAAAAAAGTATTCCAGGAACTTCAATGGAAAGGAATCGATGTTTACCTGCCTTTATATAAAACAATCAGGCAATGGAGCCAACGCAAAAAAATTGTAGAAGTGCCATACATTCCCGGTTATTGTTTTGTAAATATTCGGTATAACGATCAATTAAATGTCCTTCAAACAAACAATGTTGTGGCATTTGTTAAACATTGTGGTGTACCTGCAAAAATTCCTTCTGATCAGGTTGATCAAATAAAACGTTTGCTTAAACAAACCCAATATCCCATTGATATTAGCTTCGAAAAATTTGTGCCCGGCCAAAAAGTTATGATAAGTGCCGGCCCTTTAACAGGTTTAAAAGGTGAAGTTGTTTCCTCCAGGGGAAAGAAAAAATTTGTGATTAAAATTGAGCAATTAAATTGTGCATTTATGGTTCAAATCCCAGCGGCCGATTTATCACATTATTCTCAGAAAAAATACAGTTTGCAATGTGTTTAAGTCAATGAGACTTTAATTTTGTGAAACAAAATGAATTAGTCGAATTGACCCTGAGCGGAGTCGAAGGATCCCATACAATTCAGCACAGCTTGATTCCGAAATAAAATGGTATTGGTTAATGCCCCTAACAGCTCTACTGCTGGGAAATTAATTTCGATTTGATGTAAAATTATCAAGTAGTAATAGTAAGGTTTTGTTTTTTGAATCCCTTATTTATTCCTTTCTCACAAAAGGATTAAAAAATAAAAAATAATTATTACTACTGGTTTCGAACCAACTCATGCTGAAATTTAACCAACCTATGCTCAAATTCAACCAAAGCCAATTATGCTTATTTAGAATTGAATTAATTAATAATCAATCGTTTGGATTTATACTTTCGATAAAATATATTTGTTTCCGAATAAAATATTTAGTCAATAATACTTCTGATTTAGGTTATGTACCTGAAGAAGCGAAGCTGTAATAATCCACCACTTTTTCACTAACTTTTCTCTTACGACTCACTATTTTTTACTTCTACTAAATAACACATCCCCAGGAATCTCAAAGTTAAATTTTCTTAAAAATTAGAACTATTTTGATTGAATCTATTATCACATCAAAAACCCGCATTAAGATTTTACTTAAGTTTTTCCTAAACAACAAAACGCAAAGTTACCTGCGCAGTCTGGAAAGTGAATTTAAGGAAAGCTCCAATGCCATAAGGGTTGAGTTAAACAGGTTAGAAGAAGCCGGTTTATTGATTTCCAATATGTGGGGAAATAAAAAGATATACCGGGCCAATACAATCCACCCATTGTATAACGATATTAATAACATCATCCGTAAAACAGTAGGGGTCGACCAGATAATCGAAAAAATTATTGTAAAAATCGGGAATCTTGAAGCAGCTTACATTATAGGTGAATTTGCAATTGGTAAAGACTCAGAAATCATCGACCTGATTCTCATCGGACAAAACCTGAATGAAGTATTTATCAATAATTATGTACGCCGGCTCGAAAAACAAATCTCCCGAAAAATAAGGTACATTGTACTCAGCCAGAAAGAATTTGAAGAATTCTACAGCCGCAAACCCAGTTTACTGATTTGGAATGGGTAAAAGGAAAAAAGAGTTGTGATTTGTGAATTCAGAAATCAAAAATTAAGAATCAGAACTCACAACTCACCAATCAAAAATGAATAGCAAAGAATTTCAGGAACGATTGATTGATTTTGCAGTTTTGGTAATAGTACTATCCAAGAATGTTATTCAAAACGATGCAGGAAGAACGTTAACCATGCAAATGATTTGGTCAAGCACTTCAAATGCTTTAAATTATGGGGAAGCAACGGGAGCAGAATCGCCGCGGGATTTTATTCACAAAATGCAAATTGTTCTTAAATGTATTACGCGAAACCTGGGTGGCATTACGAATTATTGAAAAAGAATTGTTGATTAAAAATAATGGATAATTGCTAAACAAGGCAATTGATGAGAGTAACCAACTTAAAAGTATTTTTGTAAAAAGCATAACCACTAACAAGAATAAAATAGTGAAAAATTGATAGAAATTGTGAATCCAGATTTGCGAATCGTGAATTGTAATTCAAAGGCAATAAAATCACAAATCGTCAATCAGAAATCAAGAATCAAGAATCAAGAATCGCAGATCACCAATCAGAAATCACCAATCGCAAATCAAAAATCCCAATAATGAAGCCTAATATCAAAAAATCAGTTTTAAAATTCACCGTTGTTATTTGTGTGTGTGTGTGCCTGTTTTCCTGCAGTACTCCCATGCAGGACCTTGTATACATGAATCAAATTCAGACGGGTAAAACCTACGAAAAAGCCAGTTTTCCCGATGTGTATAAAATACGGACCAACGACCAGTTGTTTATTCAGGTAATCAGCGAAGATCCTTTAAATGTGGCGTTTTTAAACATTGTCTCTACTGAAAGGATGAGTTATAGTGCTGGAAATACAGAACTAATTACCTATTTAGTGGATGATGCAGGCAATATTGCATTTCCTCAATTGGGCGAAATTGGCGTGGCAGGATTAACCGTGAGCGATATTCGTCATAAATTACAGCTTCAGGTGGATAAGTACATCGAAAATACATCGGTGATTGTTAAACATGTAAACCGTACGTTAACGGTTATTGGCGAGGTTAAACGGCCGGGGCAACAGGCAATGGTGAAAAACCAATTGACCATTTTTGAAGCCTTAGGTGCTGCTGGTGATGTAACAGATTTTGGCAACCGAAAAAACATTAAGCTGGTGCGTGAAACCAACGATGGCACATTTGTGGCAGCCATTGATTTAACCGATCCTTTGATTGTGTATTCTCCTTACTATTATGTTTTGCCTCACGACGTGCTTTATATTGAACCGGCAAAAAAGGTGTACGGAGCCAAAACAATGCCGTTTACCACACCATTTAGTATGGTGCTTTCAGTTATTTCCACTGTTTTATTAATTATTAGTATTTCGAAATAGAAAGTTAGTAAAGAGTAGAGAGCAAAGAGCCTTTAACCACAAAGCCCACAGAGAATTTGTAATTTTTATGCATTCTTTGCTGTTTCACCTTCGCGTCTTTTGCGTATACTAAAAAAGCCAGGAATCACAAATCACAAATCAACAATCATAAATCATCATCCTTAAACCATGCAGGAAAACACACTAAACATCCCCCCCCGCACATATTCACAACCCGAAGAAGATACCATTGACATAAAAAAACTGGTGTTACGGTTATTGTCCATTTGGTATTGGTTTGTATTGTCCCTTTTAGTGGGTTTGGGTATCGCTTTTGTATACAACCGGTATACATCGCGGGTATATGAGGTACATACTACCGTATTAATTGATGCCGGGAAAACGGCTTCTCCATTATCCGGCGGTGATGCAGGAGCAGGAGACCTGTTTGGTGGTTTTGGGCTGATGTCGAGTAACCTGCGCGATTTTTACAACCAGATAACCATCATGCAATCTAATCCCATTATTGCGAAAACTCTTCAGGAACTCGATTTTAATGTGAGTTATTATACCCTGGGGAGAATCAAAAAAAATGAAAGTTACCACGATGTCCCCTTTTCGGTGGTAATGGATAAAAACCATAGCCAGCTGGTTGGTACCGATTTTTACCTAACTATTTTACCCGATGGGTCAATTGTAATTGAAGCAGAAAAAGACCAAACACTATCCTATGATTTTTTAACCAATGAATACAGTGTTTCCGATTCATCATTTATACTCAATACGACTATTAAGGCAGGGCAAAAACTTGTAACCGGCAATGTATCTTTTACCATTTACCTCAACGATAGTTTTGACGCCAAAGCACACAATAATTATGTTTTTACTTTTAATTCGCATGAATTTTTGCTTAAAAAATACAAAGGAGCATTAACTGTCGAAGCCACACAAAAAGATAATTCCATACTGGAACTAACCTTAAGTGAGTTTAATGTCAATAAAGGGATTGTTTTCCTTGATAAACTATTGGTGGTGTACGAACAGTATAACCTTGGCAAAAAGAATGAAAAAGCGAGCCGGACAATAGCGTTTATTAATAAAGAACTGGAAACCATTTCTGAATCGTTGGTGGAATCGGAACAGGAAAAACAGTCGTTCCAAACCAAAAACAAAGTAGTTGATTTGTCGGCACAATCACAAAAGTTGCTGGAGCAGATCAGCGAACTGGAGAAAGAAAAACTTGCCATCGAAACCCAAAACAAATATTACAATTACCTGAACAAATATGTGCGCAATTTTGAAGAGTTGGAGACAGTTTTGGCACCTTCGGCAATGGGCATAGAGGACCCCCTCCTGAACAGCCTTATTTTACAATTAAACACCCTGTTGCTCGAAAAATCAAGTATGGGGGCTATCCGTAATACCGAACACCCTAAATTAAAAAGGTTAAATGCACAAATTGAAAGTACCAAAGGGGCGTTGCTTGAAAATACATACAGTATTATTGCCCAGAGTGAAATTGCCTTGGCCGATGTTAAAAAACGGTTGAACAGTTACGAAATATTAGTCCGTAAATTACCAGCTACCGAACGTAATTTTGTGAATATCGAACGTAAATACCAGCTTAACAGTAATACATATACCTTCCTGCTCCAAAAACTGGCTGAAGCACAAATTGCCAAAGCTTCCAATACATCCGACAGCCAGGTCGTTGAAGCAGCTCAGCTAAAAGGGGAGGGGCCAATTAAACCCAAAACCAATATTGTGTATGCCATAGGTGGTTTACTGGGGTTAATGATTCCGGCAATGCTGTTGTTTCTGGCCGACTTTTTTAACAACCGTATTCGAAGTAAAGAAGAAATTGAAAGCCTTACCCATTACCCAATCATCGGGAATATACAGTTTAATAAAGAAGATAAAAGCCCAACACCTGTATTAGATAAACCTAATTCGCCCCTTGGAGAACCCTATTCGGCAATTACCAGCAAACTGAACCTGATCACCAAAAGCAAAGAAAAAATTGTGATTGCTGTGACTTCATCGTTCCCTAACGAAGGGAAAAGTTACAATGCCATTAACATTGCTTCATCCTACGCCCTTAAAAAGAAAAAAACGGTATTGCTCGACCTCGACTTACGGAATTCGCAGGTAAAACGGAGCTTTAACCTCGATTCGGATTTGGGGGTAGTGAATTATATCATTGGCGAATCATCCATCGACGATATTTCGTTTAAAACCAAACACCCGTGGTTAACAATTATCCCTGCCGGGCCTATTCCTCCCAATCCCATTGAAATGTTGAATGATAAAAAACTGGCAGAATTAATTGAGGAATTAAAAAACACCTACGATGTGATTATAGCCGATACCACACCCATTGGTTTTGTGGCCGACCTGTTTCAGATTGTTCACCTGGTAGATTCCTGCCTGTTTATTGTTCGCCATAATTTTACCCTTAAAAACGGATTAAAAAATGCCCTCGATGAAATTAAAAACCAACAAATAGGAGGAGTTGCCATTGTGGTAAATGCCATCAAACAAAAACGCAGTTATGGTGGAAAGTACGGGTATGGCTATGGGTATGGCTACGGCTACGGGTATGGCAATTATGGCTATGGTTACGGGCAATACGGATACGGGCAGGACAAAAAAGGAAAAAACAAATCGGGAAGGAAGAAGCTATAGAAGAGAAAAGAGTAATGAGTAGTGAGTAGTGAGTAGTGAGTAGTGAGTAGTGAGTAGTGAGTAGTGAGTAGTGAGTAGTGAGTAGAAAGACAAAAGTAGCAAAAAGAGAAGTATTCAGCAGGCAGTTGTAGTTGGCAATATTTAAATAATCATAAGCTAAGAGCCATGAGCTGCAAGTTATATGCTACAAGCCAAAAGCTGCAAGCTACAAGTCAACAATTTTAAGTCAAGAACCAAGAACCAAGAATCAGGAATCAAGAGCTGCAAGTTACAAGCAACAAGCTATAAATCAACAATCAACAATCAAAAATCTTCCTCGCCCTGAAGGGGCAACATACTTTAGCCCAGGGTAAACGGTGCCAACGGCGGCGAGCCACCCTGGGATACCAGGTTTCGCGAAACAAAACGGCCGGCGAATTAACCGCGATTAAAAATTGTCAGTCCCTCCGGCCATATATGGAAACCTTGATTGAAAATGTGCCAATAACAAAAAAAATAACCACAGAGAAAACAGAGAAGGCACAAAGAGCACAGAGGAAATTCAGTTTTCAAGAACCAGTCGCAGTGGGCAACATTCAAACAATCATAAGCCAAGAACTAAGATCCAAGAGCTGCAAGTTACAAGCAACAAGCTATAAATCAACAATCAACAATCAAAAATCTTCCACGCCCTGAAAGGGCAACATACTTTAGCCCAGGGTAAACGATGCCAACGGCGGCGAGCCACCCTGGGATACAATTTAGCACAACAAAATGGCCGGCGAATTAACTGCGATTAAAAATTGTCAGTCCCTCCGGCCATATATGGAAACCTTGATTAAAAATGTGCCAATAACAAAAAAAATAACCACAGAGAAAACAGAGAAGGCACAAAGAGCACAGAGGAAATTCAGTTTTCAAGAACCAGTCGCAGTGGGCAACATTCAAACAATCATAAGCCAAGGACTAAGATCCAAGAGCTGCAAGTTACAAGCAACAAGCTATAAATCAACAATCAACAATCAAAAATCTTCCTCGCCCTGAAGGGGCAACATACTTTAGCCCAGGGTAAACGGTGCCAAAGGCGGCGAGCCATCCTGGGATACAATTTAGCACAACAAAATGGCCTGCGAATTAACCGCGATTAAAAATTGTCAGTCCCTCCGGCCACATACGGAAACCTTGATTGAAAAAAGTGTCAATAACAAAAAAAATAACCACAGAGGAAATTCAGAAGGCAGTCGCAGTATTCAGTTTACAATTAATATCAACAATCACAAATCCAGTTGGCAGTGTTCAGTCGCAGTTTGAAAAAATCAGAATTCATAAATCACAATTCTTACGACTTACTACTAATTTTAACCATTCAATTGTTAATTTTATTATTTTTGTATCAAATTCTTTCGATTATGAATGCAATTATTATTCATGGAACTGATAAAAAAAACACCAGGTTAATTAGTGAATTAGCAAAAAAATTAGGTGCAAAAGTATCTGGATTAACCGAAAATCAATACGAAGATTTAATGCTTGGGCAAACTATGGAAAAAATTAAAACCGATGAAACTGTCTCAAAAACCGATATTGTTAATTTACTCAAATAGCCTATTTACTTAGTTATTTTATCCTGATCCTTTATTTGTCAGGTAGTTTTAATTAAAAATAGCATGCATATTTTATTTGATAAGGTTTTTGTCCAAAGCTTAAATAAAATAAAAAATAAAAAAGTCAAAATTCAATTGTTGGCTGTAATCGAAAAAGTTGAGCAGGCCCATAAATTGAAAGATATTCCTAATATTAAAAAATTAGTTGGGTTTAAAAATTTTTACCGTATTCGAATTGGTGATTACCGTTTAGGGTTTGAATTGGAACCATTAGATGTTGTGAGGTTTATTATCTTTTGCCACCGGAAAGATATTTACAGGAAATTCCCTTAAAATCACAAATCAGTAGGCAGTCGCAATATTCCGTTTGCAAACCTTACGACTTTTTACTAACGACTAATATAAAACATTCAAACAATTAAACATTCATAAGCCGAGAGCTAAGAGCTGCAAGTTACAAGCTATAAGTCAAGAATAAAGAACCAGGAACCAAGATAAAAGACAAAAGTAGCAAGTCTGTAGGCAAATCGCCAATCATAAATAACAAATCATAAATCTTCCACGCCCTGAAAGGGCAACATACTTTAGCCCGGGGTAATCCCGAGCATTCGGGAGCCACCCTGGGATACAATTTAGCGGAACTAAACGGCCGGCGAAAGACCAATGTTTTAACATCATCTGCTCCTCCGGCCACTTACGGAAACCTTGATTAAAAAAGTGTCAATAACAAAAAAAATAACCACAGAGGAAATATAGTTGGCAGTCGCAGTATTCAGTTTACAATTAATATCAACAATCATAGATTATAAATCAGTATTCAGTCGCAGTTTGCAAAAATCAAAATTCATAAATCAACAATCACAATCTCACAACTCTTTACTAACTACTTATGACTAATTTTCAAGTGTTCAGTTATTAAATAGGAGTCAAGAACCGAGAGTCAAGAACCGAGAGTCAAGAGCCAAGAACTAAGAGTCAAGAGTCAAGAGCTGCAAGTTACAAGCAACAAGCTATAAATCAACAATCAGAAATCGCAAATCGCCAATCACAAATCAGTTGGCAACATTTCCCTTCCCCGAAGAGTCGGGGCCGATAAATTGGGCTCAGGGTGAAAAACCTTTCCCCCGAAGAGTCAACCAAAATCAGGACGCTACAGTGAAATCACAGAACATAATTTATATAATAACCTGAGGTTGAAAAAAGTTAGTAGTTTAATGGAAAAATTAAGGATACAGTATTTTTAGAAATTTTATTAACTTTGATTTTAAAAGGATTTATGTTATCAACGAAAGAAATAATCCAGTTTTTAAAGAACAACAAGTCTTTTATAAAAGAAAAGTACCATTGTTCTGAAATAGGATTATTTGGATCTTTTGCCCGCAATGAACAAAATGAAAAGAGTGATATTGATATATTGGTTGAATATGAAAAGGGCATAGTAAACTTATACGAGATTGATTATCAGCTAAAAACATACCTAAAACAACAGTTTGGCAGAGAAATTGATATTTGTTCAAAAAAATGGATTAACCCAATTTTTAAACCTTTGGTGTTAAACGAAACGGTATATGTATAATAAAGATTATTATATAATACTTTCGATGGTTGAAAGCATAAATAAAGTATTTCGATATACATACAATTATAAAACGGCTGAAGAATTTTTTAATAACAGCCGTGATTTTGATGCTACAATGATGAACTTTATTATTCTTGGTGAAAATGTTAATAAACTTTCAGATGCCACCAAAGAAAAATACCAGAATATTGATTGGAACAAAGTTTATGGATTACGAAATATTATTGCGCATCACTATTTTGGAATTAATGTCGATATTGTTTGGGAAATTATTCAAAATGATTTGTTAAAATTGAACCAGAATCTAAAAGTTATTGCTGAAAAAATGTAACTCCTGTCTCAAAAGACAAAAGAAAAGCAGTGTTCAGTAACCAGTCGCAGTGGGCAACATTTAAACAATCATGAGCCAAAAGCCAAGAGCCAAAAGCCAAAAGCCAAGAGCCAAGAGCTGCAAGTTGCAAGCAACAAGCTATAAATCAACAATCACAAATCAGCAATCAGAATTCATAAATCACAATTCTTACGACTTTTTACTTTTTACTTACGACTAATTTTCAATATTCCAACCTTCACTTAAGTTTCGGTTGGCAGGCAGTCGCAAGGGACAACATTTACCCTTCGACAAGCTCAGGGTGACACATCAACAAATCATTAAATCACCATATCATCAAAACATCATCCAATACTTAATGGGAGAGCCAAAGCACAGGTTTTGAGCAGTAGGTAAAAAGAAAATGGATTACAAATTGAAAACTATTTTAATTCAATTTTAATATGTATTTTTATCCTACCATGATGGAAAATGTTAATATTATATCAAAATTTTCGAAACATTTATTCTGGGATGTTGATATATCTGGTATCGATACTAATAAACATTCTGGATTTATTATATCAAAAGTATTACAATACGGGACCTATTCTGATTGGATAATCCTTGTTGATTATTATGGAATTAGTAATATCGTAAATAAAGCGCAAACAATAAGGGAAATAGACAAACGTACTGCTACTTTTTTAGCAGTTATAGGAAATGTCCCTAAAACAAATTTTCAATGCTATTCTTCGAAACAATCAATTCCCAAACACTGGAACTTCTAAAAAAACTGCAAAAAGAAGATCTTTTTTCAGGCTTACGACTTGTAGGGGGAACTTCATTAGCTTTACAAATAGGGCACCGGGTTTCTGTTGACCTTGATTTATTTGGCGAATTAAAGGGAGATAATATTTCGTTGGATAAAAAATTGGCTACTCTGGCACCTATTGAATTATTACAGCAAACCGAAAATATTCACATTTACCTTATCGATGGAATAAAGGTTGATATAGTAAACTACCCTTATCCATGGTTAAAACCCACTGTAAAAATTGATAATTTAGCATTGGCAACAATTGAAGATATTGCAGCAATGAAACTTGCAGCAATAACTGGCAGGGGGAGTAAAAAAGATTTTATCGACCTGTATTTTATATTGCAAAAGTATAGCCTCAAAAAAATTCTAAAATTTTACAAAGCTAAATACAGCAATGGGTCGGTATTTTTGGTACTACGAAGTTTATCTTATTTTGATGATGCTGAAGATGAACCAATGCCCCGGATGTTGGTAAATATTACTTGGGAAGAAGTTAAAAAAGCTATTACTGCTATTTTAAAAGATCATTTAGTATAGTACCCCGAAATATCTGTTTATTGCAAAATAGTCTTCAGTAGGCAGTCGCAGTATTCAGTTTGCAAATCTTACGACTCTTTACTCTTTACTCACAACTATTTTAAAGTGTTCAGTATTCAGTCGCAGTTTGCAAAAATCAAAAATCAGAATTCATAAATCGACAATCACAATCTCACAACTCTTTACTAACTACTTATGACTAATTTTTAAGTGTTCAGTTATTAAATAGGAGTCAAGAACCGAGAGTCAAGAGCCAAGAGCTGCAAGTTACAAGCAACAAGCTATAAATCAACAATCACAAATCAACAATCAGCAATCAAAAAACTAAGAGGAAAGTATAAACAACCAACCAATAATTTTTAATCTAACTCTAATATAAAGCATACACACTCTTACAGTCAATCACTTAGTTGAAAAAATAATAATGATATAATTAGGTTCTACCTAAATAAAATTGTATATTAACAAAGGTTTAATCTTATTTGTGAATAACCTTTAAATACTTTTTTAAATCATTAAAAATTTCATGCTATGGTTAATGTTCTTTTACGCAGTTACAGCTGCAAGGATGAGGAATTACCTGTAATATGTAACTTCCTTCATTTTAGTTTACAACGCGACCTTGCCGATTTTACGGCCTACTCTCCTAAATTTACTCAAGATTATGCCGATACTTTTAAAACAAAAATTAACACGTTATCTGAGCTGGTTGAACCCAAATCGGAAACCGTTGAATTAAAAACCATTACTGAACGGCTTTATGCCACAATGGACAACCTGTTATCGCCCATTAATTACCTGACAGGTTACATTGATTTGGGACGCAGCCTCATACCAATTTCACAGGCCGATTTTGGATTACCAGCCTTACGAAAAACCATTAAGTCACGCGATGTGGAGGCTGTGCTCAAACACCTGCACACAGTAAATGCCAACATCGTTAAATTTAACGAAGCGCTCACCACTCAAGGGCTCAGTGCCGAACTAACCGCTACTTTTTCCGATGCAGTAGAACTGGTAGCCAACGACAAACAAAAACAATACGAAATTGTCAGTAACCGTAAAACCGTTGTACAAAATAACATTGGATTATTTAATGCATTGTTTGAACAGGCGGGCGAAATAATGGCCATTGGCAAAATATTGTATAAGTTAACCGACAAAATAAGGTTACAGGAATACACCTTTAGCAAATTAAAAAAACGGGTACGCCACACCGGCACAACATCCACCGATGAAACTCCGGACGATCAGTAGGAAGTAACCGAAGAAGAATAGTTTTGTGCACATTGTCCCCGGCCTTTGACATAAGGGCCGCGGGACAATTGGGTTTTAAATCAAAAGTCAGTTGGCAGTGTTCAGTGTTCAGTGTTCAGTGTTCAGTCGCAGTTGGCAAATCAGAAATCAGAATTCATAAATCAAAAGTCAAAAATCATAATTCCAGTTGGCAGTGTTCAGTCACAGTTGGCAAATCACAAATCCAGTTGGCAGTGTTCAGTAGGCAGTCTCAGTTTGCAATTATCTTTCATAAATTATAACTCCTGACTTTAGGAACTCTGTGTAACCTTTGTGTACTCCGTGGTAAAATAAAATAACCACAGAGATAACAGAGAAGGCACAGAGAATACAGAGGAAATTCAGTGTTCAGCGTTCAGTCTCAGTTGACAACAGTAAAACATTCATAAGCTAAGAGCCGAGCGCTTAAAGTCGACAATCCAAAGTTAAGAACCAGGAACCAAGAGAAAAGAGAAAAGACAAAAGTAGTAAGTCAGTAGGCAAATCATCTAATTATCAAATCAACATATCAACAATCCAGTAATCCGAATATCTGAAAATCCTAAAATCCAGTTGACAATATTCAGTGTTCAGTCTCAGTTGGCAAATCATAAATCAACAATCATAAATCCAGTTGGCAGTGTTCAGTCTTAGTTGGCAAATCAGAAATCAGAAATCAGAATTCAACAATCAACAATCAAAAATCTTCCTCGCCCTGAAAGGGCAACATACTTTAGCCCAGGGTAAACGGTGCCAACGGCAACGTGCCACCCTGGGATAATAGATTTGAGAACATAACGGCCGGCGAATTAACCGTGATTATCAATCATCCGCTCCTCCGGCCATATATGGAAACCTTGATTGAAATAGATGCCAATAACAAAATAAAACTAACCGCAGAGGAAATTCAGTGTTCAGTTGGCAGTCGCAGTTGACAACAATAAAACATTCAAACATTTAAATTATTCAACAATCTGAAAATCCAGTTGACAATGTTCAGTGTTCAATCGCAGTTTGCAAAAATCAGAATTCATAAATCAACAATCATAAATCAATGTCGTTTAGTTAAGAAAAGTAGCTGTACTGCTTGATTTTACTGGCATTTTGATGTAAAATAGTTCTTTGAAAAGTTTGTAATTTATCCCAAATTGATTATTTTGTAAGGGTATATAGGGGGTAACCCAAATATCAACACAAATACAGATTATCGGGAAAAATTAACAGAAAATATCGACTATGAAATTGAAAATGAGCAATTTGTCAGCCGTTCTAAAGACGGCAGTGAAAGGGTATTTACCCGTAAGAGAAAATTACCTATCAAAACGATAATCCTGTTGGTACTCAAGTTTAAAAGTTCTATCCAGCGAGAGTTGGACCGCTTCTATAAAGAAGTTTCCCAAAGTGATTTCAACATCAGGGAAGTAACCAAGGGCGCATTCACACAAGCCCGGGCGAAACTGAATCCTTGGGCATTTCAACGGCTAAACCAGGTTGCTGTTAATTCATTCTACGATGGTGCTGAATACATTGTGTGGCACAAAATGCGGTTGCTTGCCGTCGATGGTACCCGGCTTGTTTTGCCCAATCACCGGTCGGTTGCCGAAGAGTTTGGCGTACACCAGTTTGGGCCAAAAGCTGACAGCCCCCGGTCTCTTGCAATGGCTTCAATGCTATACGACGTTGTGAATTTGATAACGATTGATTCGCAAATAGCACCATACGCTGCAAGCGAGCGTGATTTGTTAATGCAACATTTGGATAAAGTCAATGCGGGCGATTTGTTATTGCTTGACCGTGGATACCCCAGTTTTTGGTTGTTGTTTTTATTGAAAGCCAAGGGTATCGAGTTTTGTGTCCGCCTCAAAGAAAACTGGTGGTTAAAAGTGAAGGAATTTACCGAAAGCACCGACAAAGAGAGGGTTGTAACTTTTACCCTTCCAAAAAAAGACAGGGCCAAGCTGAAGGATTTCCCCCATATGCTGGATACTGAAATTACTTGTAGGTTGATTAAAGTAGGACTCGAAAATGGTGAAAAAGAAGTGCTTTGCACATCCTTAACAGATGGCGAGGCTTACCTTTATACTGATTTTGAGGAACTTTACCACTATCGATGGAACGAAGAAGAAGCATATAAGCTATTGAAAAGCCGCATCGAACTTGAAAATTTTTCAGGAAAGACAGCGAGGGCAGTAAAACAAGATTTCCATGCAAAAGTATTTTTAATGACGCTTTGTGCAGCATATGCCTTTCCTATCGAAGAAAAAGTAATTGAAGAATATGAAGCCAACCAAGAAAGGAAGCACGGACAAAAAGTCAACCGCACCAACGCTTTAGCAATGACAATGGATATATTAGTGCCAACTTTCATCCGGAAAAAATATAAGGAAGCCCTAAATGCCTTTGATATAATTGTAGAAAATACAAGAGAGATAGTTAGGCCTGGGCGAAGCAACCCAAGGAACAAGAAACAGAAGAAACCATACTCAATGAATTACAAAAGATTATAAATAAACACTAACTAAACGACATTGAATCAACAATCATAAATCATAATTCCAGTTGGCAGTGTTCAGCGTTCAGTGTTCAGTCTCAGTGTTCAGTCTCAGTGTTCAGTTGGCAAATCAACAATCATAAATCACAAATCAAAAATCATAAATCAAAAATCTCCCTCACCCTGTAGGGGTGACATATGGATAGCCCAGGGTAAATGGTGCCAAAGGCAACGTGCCACCCTGGGATAATAGATATGAGAACATAACGGCCGGCGATGTAACCTTGATTAAAAATTGTCAGTCCCTCCGGCCATATCAGTATTCAGTCGCAGTAAGCAGTAAATCACAAATCATAAATCAACAATCATAAATCCAGTTGGCAGTGTTCAGTCGCAGTGGGCAACCCTTCGACAGGCTCAGGGTGACACATCAACAATCCAGCAAACTAAAAATCCAGTATTCCGTTTTTTTATCTCACGACTCTTTACTCACGACTCACTACTAATTTTAAGTGTTCAGTCGCAGTCGACAACATTTAAACATTCAAACATTTAAACATTCAAAGCTAAGAGCCAAGCTCAAAGCTCAAAGCTCAAAGCCCATTTTCAAAAGTTCAAATCCAGTATGCGGTGTTTAAATCTTACGACTTTTAACTAACGACTCATTACTAACGACTCATTACTAACGACTCATTACTAACGACTCATTACTAACGACTCATTACTAACTACTCATTACTCCCCTTTTAAAGCAAAAGTTCGCTGTCGAAAAGAATAAGTTGGGGTTTGTAAAATAATAGTTGGCGTTCGTAAGGGAGAAGTAGGGGTTTGTAAAACAATAGTAGCCATTAGTAAGTAAGAAGTTAAAGTTTGTAAAGCATAAGTTGGAGTTCTGAAAGTAGAAGTTGGTTTAAGTAATACCGAAGTTGAAGTTTGGAAAGAGGAAGTGGGTTGTAAGAGGAGAGAAGTTGACATTTGATTAAGTGATGTGGATTGTTGAAACTTCTGAAATCTCAGGGCTGAACTTGTCGAAGGAACTCTTACCCAAAATCAATGAAAAAAATATCATTTTATATAACCCCCATAAAACAAATTAACAATAATTAAAAAAATGAATGTACAATTTATAGGACTTGGATACATAGGATTACCTACCGCAGCACTGGTTGCCAGTAAAGGAATTTCTGTTTATGGAGTGGATGTTAATCTAAAAGTTGTAGAAACCATCAACCGGGGAGAAATTCATATTATTGAACATGGATTGGAAACTGTGGTAAAAGAAAGTGTAAATAAAGGTTTTCTAAAAGCTGCTCTTACTCCAAAAACAGCCGATGTTCATTTAATTGTTGTGCCAACTCCTTTTAAAGGAAACCATGAACCCGATATTTCTTATGTTGAGGTTGCTACCAAAAACATCATTCCTTTGTTAAAAGCTGGTGACACCTATATTATTGAATCCACCTCACCTGTTGGGACAACCGAAAAAATGGCAGAATTAATATTTACTGAACGCCCCGAGTTAAAAGGGAAAATTTACATTGCCTATTGCCCCGAACGGGTGTTGCCTGGAAACGTGTTACATGAATTGGTGCACAACGACCGGGTAATAGGCGGAATTAATAAAGATTCAACAAAAAAAGCAAAACAGTTTTACCAAACATTTGTTGAGGGTGAATTACATGCCACTAATGCCCGTACGGCTGAAATGTGCAAACTCACCGAAAATTCATCACGCGATGTTCAAATTGCATTTGCCAACGAACTTTCCATCATTTGCGACAAAGCAAACATCAATGTTTGGGAATTAATAAAACTGGCAAACAAACACCCACGCGTAACTATTTTACAACCCGGTGCTGGTGTAGGGGGGCATTGTATTGCAGTTGACCCGTATTTTATTACCTCGGAGTACCCCATGGAATCACAGATAATTGGGAAAGCCCGTGAGATAAACAACTACAAAGCTTTTTGGTGTGCCGAAAAAATAAAAAATGCCATTCTTGAATTTAAATTGCAGAAAGGATTTAAACCCAAAGCAGCTCTCATGGGATTAGCATTTAAACCCAACATCGATGACCTACGCGAAAGCCCTGCCAAGTACATAACCCAAAAAGTGATGCAAAGCGAACAAAACGGTTTCCTGGTGGTTGAACCCAACATCTCCGAACATTCCATATTCAAACTTACAAACTATAAAGAAGCCTACGAACAAGCCGATATAATTGCTTTCCTGGTGGCTCATGACGAATTCAAAGGATTGGAATATAGGGAGGATAAAGTAATTCTCGATTTTGCGGGGGTATACAAGGATGCGAATGGCACGAATAAAAACAAATTACACGAATTAACTGGCACACATGGTTGAAATAGTTTTTAAAGAAGAAAGCTATAAAATAATTGGCGCTTGTATGAAAGTTCATAAAAACCTTGGTTCTGGTTTCCTCGAAAGTGTGTATGCCGAAGCACTCGAAATGGAGTTCAAAAAAGATGAAATACCTTATGAACGAGAAAAGAAACTACCTGTATTTTACGAAGATAAACCCTTAAAGAAATATTTCAGAGCCGACTTTATTTGTTATAATTCAATTATCATAGAGTTGAAAGCTACAAAGTTTTTAATTGAAGCCGATCATCGACAGACAGTTAACAATGTAAAAGCCACCAAATTCAAATTGGGGTTGCTGATCAACTTTGGCACACCATCCTTGTCCTATAAAAGGATTGTCAATTAACATCTTCGTGAAATTCGTCAAAATTCGTGTAATCCTCCCATAACAAAACACAACAACAATGACAGATAAAACAAAAATAAAACGCATCCTTCTAGTATTTGGCACCCGCCCCGAGGCAATAAAGATGGCACCCCTTGTAAAGGAATTCCAGAAGCACCCCGAATCCTTCGAAACAATAGTTTGTGTAACCGCCCAGCACCGCGAAATGCTCGACCAGGTATTAAATCTGTTTGAAATTAAACCTGATTACGATTTAAATATTATGAAAGCCGGGCAGGATTTATACGATGTAACTTCCAGGGTATTATTAGGTATGCGCGATGTATTAACCGAAACAAAACCAGATGTTGTATTGGTGCATGGCGATACCTCCACCTCCACAGCGGCTGCTTTAGCAGCCTTTTACCAACAAATACCGGTAGGACATGTTGAAGCAGGATTACGCACCCACAACATTTACAGTCCCTGGCCCGAAGAGATGAACCGCCAGATAACCAGCCGTATTGCCACCTACCATTTTGCCCCCACTCAATTAAGCAAACAAAACTTGCTGAATGAAGGCATAAACGAAAAGAACATTCATATCACCGGTAACACCGTTATCGATGCACTCCACTGGGTAATCAATAAAATAAAAACCGATAAAAACATCAACAAAACCATCACAAAAACACTAATCGAAGCCGGACTACCAATTGAAAAGTTAAACGCTTGGTCCCCTGAACAAAGCACCGTCATTGCGAGGAGCGGAGCGACGAAGCAACCTCCCCGCATAGCCATAAAGCTAGTTCTCATAACTGGCCACCGCCGCGAAAATTTCGGACAAGGCTTCCAAAACATCTGCGAAGCCATTAAGCACCTCGCCCAACAACACCCCGATGTTGACTTTGTGTACCCCATGCACCTCAATCCCAATGTGCGTAGTGCAATTTCAGACGTCTTTGGCAAAGCTGTCACCCTGAGCGGAGTCGAAGGGTCTTTTGCTAATCGCACGAACCTTACCAAAAACACCTACTTCATCGAGCCTTTAGACTACCTCCCCTTCGTCCACTTAATGAGCAACTCATTTATGGTCCTCACCGACTCAGGTGGAATACAGGAAGAAGCCCCAGGGCTGGGAAAGCCCGTACTAGTTATGCGGGACACTACCGAACGCCCGGAAGCATTGGATGCGGGGACAGTGAAACTCGTGGGGACTGATAAAGATGCTATAATTCGTGAAGTTTCTGCCTTAATCAGTAAGCCTATAATATACGAAGCTATGAGTAAGGCTAATAATCCTTATGGGGATGGTTTCGCATGCAAACGCATAATTGAAAGGCTAAGCTAATCCGTGAAATCCGATACAAACCTTACAATCTGGAACTTAACCATATTGTGAGATGAAGCTTATCAAGTAATTATCAATTCATTAATAACAATTATATGAAAGTATTAATCCTTGCTGGTGGTTTCGGCACCCGGATATCCGAAGAATCCGAATTGAAACCCAAACCAATGGTTGAAATTGGAGGAAAACCAATCCTGTGGCACATTCTAAAAAGTTACTCTTATTACGGATTTAATGAGTTTATTATATTATGTGGGTATAAAGGGTACATGATCAAGGAATATTTTGCCAATTATTACAAACACATGGCCGACATGACCATTAATTTGTGCTCCAACGAAATCGAATACCACGAAAATCATGCTGAACCGTGGAAAGTAACTTTGGTGGACACAGGATTGGAAACAATGACAGGAGGTCGTATCAAACGGGTAAAAAAATACATTAACAATGAACCGTTTATGTTGACCTATGGTGATGGGGTGTGTGACGTAAATATCAACGACTTGGTTGAATTTCATAAAAACCATGGCAAACTAATAACGATGACTGCTGTGCAACCTGAAGGACGTTTTGGTGCTATCCGAACTAATGGTCATGATTTGGTCGATAAATTTGAAGAAAAACCAAAAGGTGATGGTTCTCACATCAATGGGGGGTATTTTGTATGTCAGCCTGAGGTAATAGATTATATTAATGATGATACAATTATTTTTGAAAAAGAACCTCTGAATCAATTAGCTGCCGATCACCAATTGGTGGCATATAAACATTCCGGTTTTTGGAAACCAATGGATACCCTTCGTGATAAAAACCAACTCGAAGAACACATCCGCAAAGGTACCGCCCCCTGGATTAAATGGTAAACCTTAACCTCATTATGGATTTATTCAAAAACATATATAAAAACCGCCGTGTACTCATTACTGGCCATACCGGATTTAAGGGTTCATGGCTTTGTTTACTACTCAATGAACTGAGAGCCGATGTGTATGGTTATGCTCTTGATCCACCTACCAATCCCAGTTTATTTAAAGAAGCAAAAATAGGAGAGTTAATGAATTCTTTTATAGGGGATATACGTGACTATGATAAATTATCGGGAGTATTACAAAAGGTACAGCCCGAAATTGTGATTCACATGGCAGCCCAACCTTTAGTGCGTGAATCATATAAAAACCCTATTGAAACCTATTCAACCAATGTGATGGGTACTGTGAATTTATTGGAAGCCTGCCGTTTTACAGATAGTGTAAATGCCATTGTGAATGTAACCACCGATAAATGTTATGAAAATAAAGAATGGCATTGGGGATACCGTGAAAATGAACCAATGGGAGGCTACGACCCCTATTCCAATAGCAAAGGCTGTTCCGAATTGGTAACTTCTGCTTTTCGGAATTCATATTTTAATCCCAAGAAATACAATGAACATGGGGTAGCAATTGCTACTGCGCGAGCCGGGAATGTTATTGGTGGTGGCGATTGGGCGGATGACCGTTTAATCCCTGATTTTATTCGGGCAATAAGCAATGGTGAAAAAGTATTCATTCGAAGTCCATATGCGATACGTCCCTGGCAACATGTATTGGAACCCCTTACTGGCTACCTTACTCTGGCAGCCAAACTATTTAAAGAAGGTGCAAAATTTGCTGAAGCATGGAACTTTGGACCCGATGACAGTGATGCCCAAAACGTAGAATGGATAACAAAAACAATTTGTGACTTATGGGGCAAAAAGGCAACTTATAGCATCGACAATAATCCACAACCCCACGAAGCCAATTATTTAAAACTCGATTGCTCAAAAGCCAAAGCCAAACTCAACTGGATTCCTAAATGGAACATTAAAACCACCCTTAAATCCATTGTAGATTGGAACAAAGCATTCCTAAATAATGAAAACATGCGTGAAATCACCAACAATCAAATCAAACAATATTTTGATCTTTAAAATCTGTGTTCATCTGTGCAAACTGTGGTGAACAAAATCCGTGTAATCCTTATAAAATCCGTGAAATATATGTCCAATCATAAACAACTCCGTAAAGAAATCATTGCAAAAACCATTGAATATTATCAAGCCCGTTTTGCACCAACAGAATTTATCCCCGGCAAAACCCGCGTAAACTATGCCGGACGTGTATTTGATCAACAAGAAATTTGTAATGCTGTAGAAGCTTCTCTTGATTTTTGGCTCACCGAAGGTCGTTTCTCGGAAGATTTTTCTGAGGCTATTGCTGAATTCCTTAATGTGGAACATGTTCTTTTAACCAATTCAGGCTCATCAGCCAATTTACTGGCTTTTTCGGCATTAACCTCTGAAAAACTGGGTGATAAACGTTTAAACCCCGGAGATGAAGTAATCTCAGTAGCTGCCGGTTTCCCCGCAACTGTTACACCAATCATTCAATACGGTTTAATTCCGGTGTTTGTTGATGTAGATATTCCAACCTATAACATCGATCTGGAGATGATGCGAAAAGCCATCAATCCCAAAACACGCTGTATATTTATTGCACACACTTTAGGAAATCCATTCAACATCGATGCAGTAATGCAATTAGCTAACGAACACAACCTCTGGGTAATCGAAGACAACTGCGATGCGTTTGGAAGTGAATACCGTGGTAAGAAAACGGGTTCTTTTGCACACCTTTCAACCATCTCCTTTTACCCCGCCCATCATATAACTACTGGCGAAGGAGGAGCTATATGTACCAATGATCCTCAACTCGCACAGTTGGTTCGTGCTTTCCGTGATTGGGGTCGCGACTGTTATTGTGCCGGAGGCGAAAATAATACTTGTGGTAAACGATTCTCTCAGAAGTTCGGTAATCTGCCTTTTGGCTTCGATCATAAATATGTATATTCTGAAATAGGATACAACCTTAAAATGACGGATATTCAGGCTGCAATTGGAGCAGCACAAATTGATAAACTTCCTCAATTCTGTGATCGACGAAAAGAAAATTTTAAAGAGTGGAAAAGTATCTATAATAAATATTCAGACTATTTTATTTTACCTGAAGCTACTAAAAACTCCGATCCTTCCTGGTTTGCATTTATTGTTACTCTTAAAGAAGGTACACCATTCACACGTGATGAATTAACAACTCATCTAAATTCTAAGTTAATTGAAACCCGTGTCCTTTTTGCAGGAAATATAACAAAGCAGCCTGGTTTTATCGGAAAGAATTGGCGTATTGCCGATCACCTCAACAATACCGACTATATAATAAACAATACCTTTTTCCTTGGAACCTATCCCGGTCTTACAAAGGATATGTTCGCATACACTGAAAGTGTTTTGGAAGAGTTTTTAAATAAATATTAGAAGAATGCTTGCAAAAAAGTATAGGGCTAAACTCATTTCAATTATCAATCCTTTCGAAGGAATTTATACGCTTGAGTTTAAATCTTTAGGAAGACCATTTAAATATCATCCGGGTCAATTCCTACATTTGGCTGTTGATAAAGACTATGATGGCATTGGACAATGGCCTGATTCACGATGTTTCTCCATGCAAAGTAATCCCACCGAAGAAACTATTCGCGTTACTTACGCTGTAAAGGGGAATTTTACTAAAAATATGGAGCAAACACTTTATCCAGATTCTGAAGTATGGTTAAAACTTCCTTATGGTGATTTATTCGATCAAAACCATAAAAAAGAAAATACAGTTTTCATTGCCGGAGGAACCGGAATAACACCTTTTCTCTCTCTTTTTACTAATGAATCATTCAATGAATACATTAATCCTAAAATTTACTTAGGGTTTCGATCTAATTCATATAACATATACAATGAAGAACTAGATCTCTCATGCAATTCTTCAAAATTCATGAAATTATTTATTGAAGATATTGACGGTATTCTTGACATACAATCCATCTTCAATGAAAATGGAACTACAAGCAATTATTTTGTTTCTGGGCCACCGCAAATGATCAAAAATTTTAAAAAAGCACTTATTGAAAATGGTGTGCCAACAGAAAACGTATTAACTGATGATTGGGAGTAGCTTAAAATTCAAAGATAAATTTATGAAAACAATTCTAATAACTGGAATCAATGGTTTTTTAGGTAGTTACTTGGCTAAAAGTCTTGCTTTAAATAATCGTGTAATTGGTCTGGAATATTCTTTGGATAATTTGTTTCGTTTAGATAATACCTCTTTTAAAGTGTATTCTACCCAAAGGAATAAATTAGAGAAAGTATTTGAAGAAAACAGCATTAACATAATCATTCATACAGCAACGTTCTACGGCAGAAACGATGAAGATCTTCAACAAATTGCGGAGACTAATTTTATCATGCCTTTTCATTTACTTGATATCGCGATAAAAAACAAAGTTTCATTATTCATAAATACCGATACAGTTCTTGATCGTTTTGTGAGTCCCTACGCTTTAACAAAAAGGCAGTTTCAAGAATGGTTATACTTAAGAAGAAAGGAGATTCGAATACTCAATATGAAACTTGAGCACATTTATGGTCCAGGAGCAAGTGCGTCAAATTTTATCAATTCTATGATTTCTCGACTTAAGAGTAGTGAATCATTCATTGATCTGACTCTTGGTGAGCAAAAGCGTGATTTCGTATACATAGATGATGTTGTTTCTGCATTTCATACGGTTCTAGAAAATGACAGCTTGGTGCTTGATGATTATACATGTCATAATGTTGCATCAAAGGAACTGCTTACTATCAAATATATAATTACATTTTTGAAAGAATCGCTTAAAACAAAAACAAGGCTTAATTTTGGTTCCATACCGTATAGAGAAAATGAGTTGTTAGAATCTTCTTCTGATAATACATCATTAACTAAATTGGGGTGGAAGCCAAATATTACATTAGAAAAAGGCTTACTCAAAACAATTAATTATTACAATGAAAATAAATAAGTTATATAACAATGATGTAAATATCCTTAGAGTAATTATTAATAAAATAAAGTCTCGATTTAAGGGTAAAACCGTTTTTAAACAAGAATTATTATTAAGGTTGGCACTGAAGGAAAAGGGTTTTATTTTAAGCAAATTGCAAATTAAGTGTAATCATGATTTAGGTTTAAATTATGTTAATGGAATAGAATTGGGAATAAAATATCCTGATAGTTTTTATAATAAGGCCACTAAGCTTATTCCCAAAAGTAAATCCATTAATTTATATTTTAATGGGTATATGAATGAAAGTGGTAAAAGGTCTGTTATGCTTGAGCCATTTATGTCATTATTAAATACAGTAATAATCTCTTCAAATGAAGGAAGAATTGAAAGTAAAAAAGATGTGTTTAATGATGAGTATTTTAACCAATTTGCCAAATCGAAATATGGGCTTTGTCCTCATCAAGCTGATTGGCCAGGAACAAAAGAAAGTATGTGGACATATAGGTTTATAGAGTCGTGTTTCGTAGAAGCCATACCGGTATTATTTAAAAAATCACCACTAGGGGAGAAATTTATTCGAGGATTTTATTTTTTATGGGATGTAGATTTTGAAAACTCAAAAGAAGATATTATCCTAGAATATAAACTAGATATAGCACAAAAGAATCGGTTACTTGCAAAAGAAAGATTTTGCTTGACTGAAAAGGAATGTTCTAAGATAAAGAATACCATATCTTAGAAAAAACTGAATTCACATATACATTTCATAAAAGTTTTTGATGTCAGAACAACAATCCTCCTACCGCCAAATTTTTAAAGCAACATCATTGTTTGGCGGTGTTCAAGTATTTACCATTATTATCTCCATAATAAGATCGAAGTTTGTAGCACTGTTACTAGGTCCAACAGGTATGGGCATTACAGGATTATTATTAAGTACTACTGGTTTTATTTCAGCACTTACTAATTTTGGACTTGAAAGAAGTGCAGTAAAAAATATTGCGGCAGCAAATGGTGCCGGAGATAGAAGTAAGATTGCTATTGTAATTGGTGTTTTAAGACGCCTTGTATGGGTTACAGGAATATTAGGAACCCTTACAACACTCATTTTTTCATCATATTTAAGTAAGCTCACATTTGGAAACAAAGATTATCAAGTAGCCTTTATTTGGATTTCGATAACCTTATTATTAACCCAGTTAAGCCATGGGCAAAGTGCTATATTAAGAGGATTACGCCAACTAAAATTCATGGCAAAAGCAAGTTTATGGGGATCGCTTTTAGGTTTAATATTCTCGATTCCTGTATATTATAAATTTGGACTCGATGGGATTGTACCGGTGATTATAATTACAGCTATAATAACGCTTGCATTTACAACCCTTTATTCATCAAAAGTTAAAACGGAACTCGTTCAAATTAGAAAAGAGCACTATGTCAGCGAAGGAAAAGATATGCTATCAATGGGATTTATCTTAAGCCTTAGTTCTTTAATCGTAATGGGTGGTTCTTACATTGTTCGTATTTATATTAGGTCAGTAGGAAGTATTGATGATGTAGGATTTTACAATGCGGGATTTGCAATTGTAAATACTTATTTTGGAGTTTTATTCATCTCACTCACTACCGACTATTACCCTCGGTTAGCGAGTATTGTACACGACACTAAAAAAGCCAACGCACTAATGAACCAGCAAAGCGAAATGTCCATACTTATTTTGGCTCCAATTCTTGCGATTTTCTTGGTTTTTATTAACTTTATTGTGATCATCTTGTATTCTCAAAAATTCTCCCCGATTAACGATATGATTCTATGGGCAGCTATAGGTATATATTTCAAAACGGCATCGTGGTCATTAGGAGTGATATTTATATCAAAAGGAGACGCCAAAACATTATTTTTTACAGAATTAATTTCTAACATAGTTCTCTTAGCATTAAGCTTCTATTGTTATAATAAATGGGGATTGGAAGGATTAGGTATTTCATTTTGCCTAGGGTTCATTTATACATTCATTCAAACTTATGTTGTCGTTAATTATAAATACAATTTTCATTACGACAAAGAGTTTATTCAACACTTCATATTACTATTATCATTAGGAATTGCAGCATTCTTAAGCTCATTATTACTAAAAACAAAATCATCATACTTTATAGGTTCTATATTCATTTTAATCTCATCCATTTATTCGTTAATTATGCTTAACAGAAAGCTTAATTTTGCGAATGCAATTGCAAAAAGATTAAAAAACAAATCATAATATGGCAAAGATTTTAATTACGAATGAAGGGCTTTCCGACAATTTAGGAGACCAAGCAATTTTATATGTATTAAGAAACATATTTATAAATCATGAAATTGATTTTATTGACTTTACACGAAATTATGATTCAAAAAAATTGAAAGTCAAAAATAAAAAAATAAAAAAAAAGAAGCCTTTATTTTTAAGATATATAACTAAATTGAATTGGCTTATTATTAGAGCTAAACGTTATCTGCTTGCATCTTACAAGTCATACGATTTAGTTGTTATTGGAGGCGGAGAACTTATAAGGAATAATTTGACGTTTCCATATTCGCTATTCTTAATAGCTCTTTTAATTAGATCAAAAAAGTTAATATTCGGAGTTGGGTGCGAAATGAAATTTAGTAAACGAAACAAAATTCTTTTCGAATATTCATTAAAAAGAATTTCTAAGATAATTCTTCGTGATAAACGATCTGCATATAATCTAAAGTATAGTATGAATATCCACGCAAATATTTCCAGCGATGTTGTGTTCTTAATAAGCGATTTTCATGAATTAAAGCAACAGGTAAAGAATGAAAGAGTATCATTTGCTTTCCAAAGCTATTCCGCTTTTTTATCCAATAACCAATATATTTCAGAACGACAATACATTTCAGAGTGTGTAAAACTTATTGAAACAAAAGCGAAATTATATAAAGAAGTGAAACTATTTCACACCACTGAAAATGATGCTTTATTCATGCTCAAATTAGCTGATGCATATAACAATGTAAGTCCTGTGAAAATTAAATATGTTAATATAAATACTTTAGAGAACTTAATTGAATATATAGCCAATTCAAGTCTTATTATATCAAATCGAATGCATGCATTAATCATTGCTCTATCTTATAATTGTGAAATTGAAGTAATTCGTTCTTCAGAAAAGTTAATAGGATTTGAGAAAGAGATAATGCATGATTCTTTTAATATTACTAAAGTTAAACATGAAATTTACAGTACAATTAATGAGGAAATATTTCCCCTATTAGACAATTAAGGAATGAAAAGAATAATATTGCTGATACAGAATTTTAATGGCGGTGGAGCTGAGAGAGAGAGATGATTAATATGGCAAATAGTATTTCTCAAAAAGGTTATGAAACAGTGTTGATTGCATTAAAAAATGAGGAGCATTAATCGCCGCTGTAAAAAATCAGGTAAAAGTAAGAACTTTAGATAATTCTTCATACATAACAGATATTTTTGTATTGGCAAGGATAATTAGGGGCACAAGTTATTTAAACGTTTACAAGTACCTGTTTGCCGAGGATGCCGGTCTTATTTTGTATAACAATAGTTTTTCGAGTGCAGGACGAAGTCCAACTAAGTTAGGTGAATACTGGGCCACTGGGATAAGAACATTTGCGCCTTATAATGTGGGTGATCTAAATACCTTTTTCGAAAATGAAACAGGAGGTATTCAATATCATAATTTTTCAGAAGAAGAATATACCATTGCAATTCATTCATTTTTTAAAAAAAATTAAAAAAGGGAAGATGTAATTAAACTTTCTTATGCTCATTTTGGCCTTGACAACGGGGTTCTTAAATATTCGACATTTTATAAAGGAATATAGTTCAACTGAAAAACATCTTTCTTTTTCTCTTTCTCTTTTTCAATTTATATCAATTAAAGATCTTTAACATTGATCTTTCTCCATTTGTAAATATCTTATTAATAAGCTTTCTGATATTTGAAAATAAATTAAAAAATATATCGAAAAAGGAGTTTCATATTTTGCTTTTCCCAATCACTCTAACTTTATTTAGCTTATTCACAAGTATTCCATTTGGAAAATGGGAAGTATTTTTACCTGGAAGAAATTTAAGAATGCTTCTTTCAACAACACTTATAATTTTCAATAAACAGTTTATATTTTTACCATTAAAGGGTGAAAAGGCAAGTTCAAATGATAGAAGCTCATTTACAATGTTTAAAATCGAAAACAGGATCTACAACGGGAGTATAGTAAACATTTTAAACAGCCAAATAAATTATCAGGAAATCAACAAAATACTTCATGAAAAACAGAAAGAGATAAAACTTTTTTTTTAAAATATAACCTAATACAAATTTATCTGACATGATTCGAATCGGCATTTTAATAAACACCATGTATGGCGGTGGAGCGGAACGTATAGTTTTATATCTTCTGAATAATTTGGATAGAAGTATTTTTAAACCCTATTTAATACTATTTCATAAGGAAGGTCATTATCTTAACAAAATATCGAGCGATGTAGATATTATATGTCTTAGTTCTAACAGTTCACTTTTTCATACTTTAGATCTTAGTAAAGAACTTGGCTCAATAGTAGAACAGTATAGCCTCGACATGATAAATAGTCATTTAACATCATATAATATTCCAGTCCTTCGAGCTAGGCTCTTTTCTCGGAAGTTAAAAATCCCAATTGTTATAACAGAACATAGTAATTTTTCAATCCACTTAATTAAATATAATTGGAAAAAATTAGCTTATAAACTTCAAGTCCATTTGTTATACAAAAACAAATCCATTATCTGCGTATCGGAAGGAACAAAAAATGATTTAGCTAATGCTTTATCACTAAATATAGCCAACATAAAAGTAATTTACAATCCTGTTGATATTCAGAATATAAAAGAACAGTTGATAAAAAAAAGTCAGTTTATTCCTTTACATAAGAATGGTTCAACTATTGTTGCAGTTGGGAGATTAAACTATGTCAAAGGCTTTGATCTATTGATTGCTGCGTTTAGCGATGTAGTAAAGAAACTAAATAATGCAAAACTTTATATTATTGGGGATGGGAAAGATAAAAACAACTTACAAGAGCTTGTCGACAAACTCGGATTAGGAGATTCTGTAATATTTACAGGTTTTCTGGAAAACCCTTGGTCTGAAATTAGTGCTGCTGATTTGTTTGTTTTATCCTCACGCTGGGAAGGCTTTGGTAATGTTATTATTGAGGCAATGGTTTCAGGAACTGCAGTTTTATCTGTTGATTGCAATTTTGGTCCAAATGAGATCATTGATAACGAGCTTACTGGAAAACTAATTTCGCCCAATGATAAAGCCCTTTTAGCGAATACAATATTAGAATTACTGTGTGATCCTGAAAAAAAAAACTTTTTTGTTCAAAATGCATCAGAAGCAGTAGCGAAGTATGATATTTGTAATTTTATTGAAATGTATCAGGAAGTATTCATAAAGGTTTATAAAAAAGGCATTCGCCCAATAAAGTAATAACGATTATAAAAAATGAAAGAAAAATTAGTTAGCATCGCTGTACCAGTATATAATGTTGAAAAATATTTGGAAGAATGTTTAAATAGCATCATTAATCAAACGTATAAAAATATAGAAATCATTTTAGTCAACGATGGCTCAACGGATTCTTCGTTAGAAATTTGCAAACAATTTTTACATGATGATAGAATAATAATAATTGATAAGAAAAATGAAGGTCTCAGTGTTGCCAGACAAATTGCCATAGATAAAGCACAGGGAGAGTATTTATGCATGATTGATTCTGATGATTATATTGAGAGTGATTATATTGAGCTTTTGTATACTAAAATAAGTAATGAGGCTTGCAATATTGTTCTATGTGGCTCGCGCTTTTTTTCAGATTCAGACAGCAAAAAGTTTATGTTTCGGAAATCTGAATGTAAATCAAGAAAATTAGATGCTTATGATATTGAGAAAAATTTAGCATCTCTATTAAGTTATTATTATATGTCAGATTCCTGGGCTAAAATATATAATTTAGATTTCATTCGACAATCAAATACTCGATTTTCGTTAAGTAAAGACTATAATGGAACTGATTTACTATTTAATCATCTATTGGTATTATCCTTACCAAAAATTTCATTAATCCCTAATGTATTATATTGTCACCGTATTCATGCAAGTTCTAGGGTTCATAGAAAAAATAAAAAGATGCAGGAAGGATTTGAATTTATTATGAGTGAAATTATAAAGAAAAGTAAAGAGTATAATTTTTCAGAATCGGTCAACAATCAATTTTCTATTATTTATATGAAGTTCATGCGAATGGCTGCACAAGATATTATTAATTCTGAAAAGAACATTAATAATATCAGGAAGAGATTTATGGCGTTTCATATATCGAATAAAAACTACCTTATGAAAGAAAATAAAATTAGATTCAGTCCTACTGTTCATGAAAGAGTTACCAATAAATTTTTCTCATTATTGTTAAAATATAATTCTATTATTTTTTTATACATATACTTAAAAATTAGACAATTTAGAATCTATTTACCATAATTAGTTGATTAAATTTAAGAATAACTATTATCTATTACAATAATTAAGACAGAATGAAACGATTATTACTTATTGTTTTTGTATTTCTTTTTATATACATGCCCTTGTTTGATTTTCCTTTTAATATATTACATCTTCTTGCTATTATATCTTATTTGTATATTTTAAATAAATACTATTATTTAGCACGATCTACCTTAAAGCACACTGGACTAAAAATCTTCATTCTTTACCATATTATTTCTATTTTTTTTGTGCTATTTCTGTTTATATTCTTCTCTGGAGATATTCTATATTCATATCGTCATTTTCTTATAGTATTTGAAATTATTCCAATATCAATATTTATTTCATTTCAACTTATTAAGCTAAAATTTGATAAGTATGCTTTTTATAACTTCATATTACTAATTGGTGTTATTCAGGTTGGTATAGTCCTAATTACATTTCTTTATCCTACAGTGAGATACTTAATTATGGAAAAATATATGTCAACAAACATTGAAGAAAGATTTTCAATTGTTTCTGGTTTTAGAGCTTTCGGTTTATCTCGGAATTATATGTATGCTATGCCTCTTTTTCAAGGATTGTGTATAATAATAGCAGTAATATTAGGCATGTTTAAAAGTAAAATATATTATTTTCTTATTCCTTTATATGTTTTCTCAATAGCCTTAAATGCTAGAATTGGATTATTTAGTTTAGTAGTTGTTTCTATAGTTTTATTCCTTTCTAGCAGAAGAGGTGCTTTTTATACGAAAATATTTAGTGTGCTTATTATCCTAATTTCAATTTATTTTTTTGCGGAATATGTAAAAACAAGAGCAGTAAGCGAAAGGGAATTTACCACTTGGGTTTGGTTAGATCGGGGTTTTCAGGAGCTTCCATTTTTAGGAGATGGGAGAAAAGAAGGTGTTATTTCAACTTTGAGTACCATGTGGTTTTTGCCTGATATTGAATATTTTATTTTTGGTACAGGTCACATTCCTTTTCATCAAAAAGTAACACAAAATTCGGATATCGGTTATGTTCAGATTTTTTTTTATGGCGGCATAATTTACTCATTATTAGTATATATGGCCTATATTACTATTACAATAGACTTAGTGAAAAAAAGCCCTGCAGAAGAAAAGGTACTTTTTATGTCTATTCTGCTCTATTTATTGCTGGTAAACATTAAAGGGTTTGCATTTAATTCTGGCGAACATATTAATGGAATAATTTTAATTTACGTTTTCACCATCATTTCATCTAAACTTAACTCCCAGAGCCGGAATTTATCTATGACTCATCTTGCAGAAATATAACTCAATCTTAATTTCATAAGTAAACTAATTTTCATGGTGTACTGATCCCATATAGCAAATTCAATCTTTATATTAGGCCCATAACTAAATCTTTTATAATTTATTTTTCAATAACAAAGCAATTTATTAAAAAATATGTTTAAAAACAAAGTATTATTAATTACAGGCGGTACAGGCTCTTTTGGTAATGCCGTCTTAAATCGATATTTAAATTCTGATTTAAAAGAAATCAGAATTTTTAGTCGCGATGAAAAAAAACAACACGATATGCGTGTTACTTTAAATAATCCAAAGGTTAAATTTTATATTGGCGATGTTCGTAACTACGGTAGTATTGAAATGGCTACGCGTGGTGTTGATTACGTTTTTCAGGCAGCAGCATTGAAACAAGTGCCTTCGTGTGAGTTTTTCCCCATTGAAGCTACCCTAACTAATGTATTTGGCACCAACAATGTGATCAAAGCTGCTGTTGCAAATAAAGTTAAAAGCGTGATTTGCCTTAGTACGGATAAGGCTGCCTATCCAATTAATGCAATGGGTATGAGTAAGGCGTTAATGGAAAAAGTTGCGGTAGCTGCGTCTCGGAATATACAAAATGATGCAACCAAAGTATGCTTAACTCGTTATGGGAATGTTATGGCTTCAAGAGGCTCAGTAATTCCCTTTTTTGTTGATCAGATAAAAAAAGGAGAACCGATTACTGTGACTGATCCCAACATGACACGATACCTGATGTCATTGGAAGAGGCCGTTGATTTGGTAATGTTCGCATTTCAAAATGGTAAGCAAGGCGACTTATTCGTTCAAAAAGCAGCTGCTTCAACAATTGGTGATCTGGCATCGGCCATAAAAGAACTTTTTAATGCATCAAATCCTATTCATATAATAGGAACACGTCATGGTGAAAAACTATATGAAACCCTTTGTACACGTGAAGAGATGGCTAAAGCAATTAATTTGAAAAATTTCTATCAAGTTCCAGCTGATAACCGTGACTTAAACTATGGAAAATATTTTGAGAATGGTGATATAATCAGTTCTGAGTTAGAAGATTATAATTCTCACAACACAACACGTTTAACCATTAAGCAAGTAAAAGCAAAATTATTAAAGCTCGATTATATTAAGGATCAGCTTAAATCTATATGATTTTTAATTCTTGTAAACATTAATCATTGAAAACACAAATATAATGAGAATACATATTTTGGGTGTTTCTGGTCTAATAGGACACAAACTACTTCAAGAATTATCTGCGAATTATGAGGTATTTGGCACTTTACATAAATCCAAAATTCAATATGGGAATTTATCCTTATTTTCAGGTAACAATATTATTGAAAATATTGATGTTTCTGAATTTGAGACAGTAAAAAGTGTATTAAATGAAGTCAAACCTGATGTTGTCCTTAATTGTGCTGGAATTACAAAGCGGAAAGTTAATGTTAATAGTCCACTAGAAGCATTAATTGTCAATTCAGTTTTTCCTCATCAATTAGCCAATTGGGCTAAAATCAATCACAAAAGAGTAATTCATTTTAGTACAGATTGTGTATTTGATGGAAAAATTGGGAACTATAATGAAACAAGTTTAACTACTGCCGAAGACACCTATGGGAAAACAAAAGCCTTAGGTGAACTAAACTATGACCATACTTTAACTATTCGATCTTCTTTCATTGGTCAAGAATTATTTGATCGAACGGAACTGCTTGAATGGTTTTTAGCTCAAAATGGAAAACAAATAAAAGGTTTTAAAAACACGTTTTACTCAGGAGTGTCAACCATTTTTATGGCTCACGTTATAAAAAAAATAATTTCAAATTTCCCAAATTTATCAGGACTTTATAATTTAGCACCTGATGAACCAATTTCCAAATATGAATTACTCTGCATTGCAAAAGAAGAATTTGGAGTAAATGTTGATATCGTTTCTGACGAACAACACATTCACCTTCCAACTTTAGATGCTTCAAAACTAAAACGTGAAATAAACTTATCAGTTCCCTCGTGGAAAGAAATGATGAGAGAATTGGCTACGAATAAAGGATTCTATTCAAATCTATAATTAATCTACAAACAAAAATAAAATTATTACATTATGAAAGTAATGACAATTGTCGGAACTCGCCCGGAAATCATTAAAATGAGCCGGGTAATGGCTGAGTTGGGAAAATACGTTGACCATAAATTAGTACATACAGGTCAAAATTATGATTATGAGCTAAATGAGATTTTTTTTGAAAATTTGGGGGTCAAAAAACCTGATTACTTCCTGGATGTTGCAGGGAAGAATGTAGCTCATACCATTGGAAATGTTATTGCAAAGACGGACGATGTATTTGAAATAGAAAAGCCTGATGCTGTGTTACTTTATGGTGATACAAATAGTTGTTTAGCTGTAATTTCAGCAAAAAGAAGAAAAATTCCGGTATTCCATTTTGAGGCAGGCAACAGATGTTTTGACCAAAGGGTTCCTGAAGAACTAAATCGAAAGGTTTTGGATCATTTAAGTGATATTAATTTCCCACTAACGGAACATGCAAGAAGATATTTGATTGCAGAAGGCATAAAACCGGACACTATCATTAAACCCGGTTCACCGATGAAAGAAATATTAGATTACCACGCCAAAGAGATTATATCATCAAATGTACTTGAAAGACTGGGTATTGAGAAAAACAAATTTTTTATTTTGAGTGCTCACAGAGAGGAGAATGTTGATTCCAAGCAAAATTTCAATGATTTATTAGATTCATTAAATGCAATTGCTGAAAAATATAAATTCCCTGTGATTGTTTCAACTCATCCTCGTACCAGAATTAAATTAGAAAGTCTTAATCGAAATGATTTCAGCCCTCTTATCCAATTTCTTAAACCACTTGGATTTTTTGATTACAATAAAATGCAACAAAATGCTTTTTGTGTGATATCTGATAGTGGTACTATTTCAGAAGAATCCTCAATCATGCATTTTCCAGCGATCACGATCAGACAAGCTCACGAAAGACCTGAAGGTATGGATGAAGGAACAGTTATTATGACGGGCTTAAAAAAAGATAGAATTTTACAATCAATAGATGTGGTTGTTTCGCAGTTTGCCTATGAGAAAAAACCAACAAAGATTGTTCCCGATTATAATGTAGATAACTTCTCAATTAAAGTTGTACGTGCAATTATTAGCTATATTGACTTTGTGAATAGAACTGTTTGGAAGAAATAATAAAATAATAATTGTAAATGTTCTAGGAATATCTACAGGACTAATTGCTTATCCAACCTGACATAAGAATTTTTATACATAGTTATTGTTACGTTTTACTTTATACTATTATGTTATGTTTTTTAAGAATGATGTGTGGAATAATGATTTTAGCATATAGCATAATATTTTTTCAGACCTTAACTTCTAATTACAATTTATGAAATACAATATCCTTTTTATAAGTTCCTTGTGTTCAAAAGAAGTATTTGATTTCATTCATGAAACTTCTTTTGATAAATCGGGACAAGCTATTCAAAAATTTCATTATTTGTTAACTAAAGGTTTGGCTTTTCACAAGGATAATAATATAGAAATATTTACCAGCCTACCAATAAGTTCTAAGACACATAAAAAGAAGTTTTGGAATCTAAAGAAAGAAAAACATAATGAGATTCATTTTAGCTATATTCCTACAATTAATTTATCAATCGTTAAAAACATTATAGATTTCATATATGCATTTTCTAAAATTCTATTTTGGAATATGCTTTCTTCAAGTAATGATAAAATTATAATTGTTGATGTGTTAAAACTATCAGCTTCATTTGGTGCTTTTATTGCTTGTAAAATAAGAAGAATAAAGTATGTGTCCATAGTGACTGATATGCCTGGAATAGATGTGTTTGAGAAAACAACAAAAAGCCATCTGAAATCGAAATTGATAAAATCCTTTTTAACAAGAAGTGATGGATTCATTTTAATAACAGTTCAAATGAATAGCATTGTAAATCCGAAAAACAAACCTTTTATAGTTATAGAAGGTTTGGTGGATCAAACTATGTCAACTATTTCCAATGAAATTTCAAAAAAAGCTAAGGAAATAATTTTAATATATTCAGGAGGAATTTATGAAAGATATGGTGTTAAAAAGCTTATTGAGGCCTTTTCAAATTTAAAATCCACCAATCTTAGATTGCATATATATGGGGCAGGGTCAATGGAAAAGAGCATGCAAAATTATATGGCCAATGATTGTAGAATGAAGTATAAAGGTATTGTGCCAAATGATATATTAGTTGCAGAACAAATAAAGGCTACTTTATTAATTAATCCTCGACCAAGTAATGAAGAACTTACAAAGTATTCATTCCCTAGCAAAAATATGGAATATATGGTATCTGGCACCCCTACTGTAACTACAAGATTAAAGGGGATGCCTTCAGAATATTTGCCTTATGTTTTTTTATTTGAAGATGAAAGTATTGAAGGGATTACTAACACCTTACAGTTATTATTAGCTAAACCAATTGAAGAGTTACATGCTTTTGGATTAAAGGCAAAAGAATTTATGCTATTCAAAAAAAATAATATTATTCAAGGTCAGAAGGTCACAATTTTTTTAAGGAGTGTTTTAAAAAACAAATAATAGACTTGCAGTAATTCAATTTTACATTAATAAAGTATTGCACATTAAATTAAATTCTGTAACATAAGATCTAAATAATAATATGTGCGGAATTTTTGGAATCGTGAATATTAAACCAATTAGTCCATTCGAACAATCCCTTTCCAAGTATTTACTATTGACCATACAACATCGGGGTGCTGACGCCATTACAATAAAGGTTTTTGAAAATAGGGCAATACTTGGAAATGTACAGTTATCAATTATTTACTTTCAGGAGAAAACTAATAAGTCATTTCAGGTAGATAATCGCTATTGCATCGTCTTCATTGGTGAAATTTATAACTATATTGAAGAATTACGTGATGAACTTATTGTTGCCGGATATCATTTTGATACTGAAGTTTAATAAGAGCATATCAATATGGAGAAAGAATGTATAAATAAATTTAATGGTGATTAGTATGCTTCTAAGTAAGAATATTCTTTGTTTTTTTCCTGTAGTTGGTGACACGAAAGATGCTAAAAGAGTTGATATATTGCAGAAAGCTGGGTATAATGTCACTGTTGTAGCCTTTAAGAGGGATTATTTCATTTCAAGATTACCTGATTGCGAAATTATTATAATTGGGAAAATTGAAAATCGTAAGTATTTTAAACGCATTGGTATAATGATAATTTCATTATTAAAATTGCGGAAAATCATAAAAAGAAATAGCGTTATTTATGCGCTAAGTCCTGATTTAGCATTTATGGCATTTATAGCTTCGCTTAATTTAAATAAGCCCATAATAATGGATGTTGCCGACATTAGAGAAATTCAAGTTTCTAAGTCAATATTTGGTCGTTTAACCAGAGTTTTAGATAAATTTATTGCAAAGAGGTGCGAACTAATTGTTGTTACATCAGAGGCCTTTATTAAGGAATACTATTCTAAAACCATTAAAGTAAGTGTAAGAGATTATTATTTATTGGAAAATAAAGTTGACTATAGTATTAAACTTCATGATGATGAGCAATTGTTTTTAGATAGAAGTAAAATTCGAATTGGATATTTTGGAGTTTTACGTGATAATTGGACTGTTGAGTTTCTAATCGGACTTTTAAAAAACTATCCAGATAAATTCGAAGTTTTACTTGCAGGTATTAACATGATTGATAAGTTTGATATTTGTAAATTAAGTAATGTAGAGGAAGGATTTAGTTATTTTGGTCCATTTACGTCACCAAATGACTTGCTCGCATTATATAATAGTATAGATGTGATTGCACTTTTTTATCCTGAGCATTCAACTAATGTTGATTGGTTTAATGCAAGAAAAAATTGTCGAACCAATAGATTTTATGAAGCATGTTATTTTAGAAAGCCACTTATTGCCTTCTCATTTAGTGAAGATGGTAAAAAAGTGGAAGAATTGAATATCGGGCTTACAGTGAAAAACTATAACTTAACTCAGGCTGTAGAAACTATTTCAAAAAATCTGACTAATAATCAGATATCAAAATGGGTTGGAAACATTAAAAAATTTCCCGTTGAAGTTTATAAATTTAAGAATGAGCCTGCTGAATTAAAAAATAAAATAGATAAAATTTTATTGAATCTTTAAGATAGAAGTAATCATGAATCAAATATATCAAATCTGCACTAACTGTGTCATGGACACAACCGACTCTAAAATAACCTTTGATGAGAATGGAATTTGTGACCATTGCACCACCTATTATACAGATATTTTACCCAAATGGCAAACCGATGAGCGCGGAGAAAAAGCACTTTGGAAAATTATTGACAAAATAAAAAAAGAGGGCAAAGGCAAAGACTTCGATTGCATCATGGGCATGAGTGGTGGGATCGACAGTTCATACCTGTTATATGTAATGAAAGAAAAATATGGACTGCGCCCATTAGTTTTTCATGTAGATGCAGGATGGAATTCTCAAATTGCTGTAAATAATATAGAACGTTTAATCGATGGATTAGGATTGGATCTTTACACTGAGGTGGTAAATTGGGAGGAGATCAAAGATCTGCAGTTGTCCTTTTTTAAATCTGGCGTACCACATATTGATGTACCCCAGGACCATGCATTTTTTGCCACGATGTATAAATTTGCTGCAAAACACAAAATAAAATATATCCTTACAGGAGGCAATTATTCCACCGAATGTGTTAGAAATCCGTTGGAGTGGATGTATTATCAATCAGATTCTATTCAACTAAAAGATATCCACAGAAAATTTGGCACTATTCCTTTAAAAACCTATCCAGTTACAAATATTTTATGGCATAAAGTATATTTGCCTTATGTAAAAGGGATTAAACTTATACGTCCACTCGATTTTGTTCCCTACAACAAAGAAGCAGCAATGCAATTTCTGGTAGATAAATTTGGTTATCAGAAATATCCGCAAAAACATTTTGAATCGCGTTTTACCCGTTTTTATGAGAGTTACTGGCTACCGGAGCGTTTTGGATACGACACAAGAAAAGTGCAGTATTCCAGTCTGATTCTAACCGGCCAAATGACCCGCGAAGAAGCACTTGAAAAACTCAAAGAACCGGCTTACGACCCGGAAACGATTCATCAGGACTTTGAATTTGTGGCCAATAAAATTGGTATAAGTGTGGACGAATTGCAAAGTTACATGGATATGCCAAAAAAAACATACAAGGATTATAAATCGCAGGAAAGTATCTATACTATCGGAGCAAAGGTAATGCGTGTGCTTGGACTGGAAAAAGGAGGAAAACGATGATTGCAATAATCGATTATGGATCGGGAAATATTAATGCTTTTGCCAACGTGTTAAAGCGATTAAATATTAACGCAAAAATTGCATGCACCAAAAAGGATTTGGTTGATGTTACACGGATTGTTTTGCCTGGAGTAGGAGCTTTCGACCACGTAATGTCTAGTTTTAATAAATCTGGTTTACGTGATGTGGTTGAACGAATGGTTTTCGAAGAAGGTACAAAGGTAATTGGTATTTGTGCAGGAATGCAGATTCTGGCCAACAGCAGCGATGAAGGAAAAGAAAAAGGATTGGGTTGGATTGATGGTCAGGTAAGATTATTAGATACCTCGGAAATAAAATCTAAAACAAAACTACCACACATGGGGTGGAACAAAATTATTTACAATGGAGATCCTTTATTCACCGGCATAGATAATCAAGCCCGTTTCTATTTTGTTCATTCATATTATTTCGAATGTGAGAATGAAGTAAATTCAATCGCATCAACCGAATATGGATTTAATTTTACATCCGCTGTAAAAAAAGGCAATGTATATGGTGTACAATTCCATCCTGAAAAGAGTCATCAGAACGGGCAGCAGTTGTTGAAAAATTTTGCGATTATATAGGAAGGGATTGTTTCGTCGTTCCTCCTCGCAATGACGGGTTCAACGTTTTAAAAAGCTGTCGGAATCATTGCCCTGTCACTCTTCATTACCGTCATTGCGAAGGAAACGGAGGAACGGAGTTGACTGAAGCAATCTCATCCATTAATGCCTCTGCGCTAAAAAACCAAAACATGCTACACCCCAGAATAATACCCTGTTTGCTTATTCACGATAATGGCCTTGTAAAAACAGTTCAGTTTAAAGAAGGTAAATATGTGGGAGACCCCATTAATGCGGTAAAAATTTTCAATGAAAAGGAAGTAGATGAATTGATGGTGTTAGATATCGATGCAAGCAGATTAGTATTAGAACCTAATTATAAACGTATTGAGAACCTGGCTTTGGAATGCAGGATGCCCTTATGTTATGGGGGAGGTGTAAAAACAAAAGAACAGGCACTTAAAATATTTGCCTTGGGAGTTGAGAAGATAGCAATAAGTTCCGCTGCCATTGAAAATCCCGATTTAATATCACAAATGGCAAAAAGTGTGGGTAACCAAAGTGTGATTGTTGTATTGGATGTAAAGAAAAAAAGATTTGGAAGTAAATATGAATTATATACAAATAACGGAAGCAAAAAAACGGGAATAAATCCAATAGATTTTGCAAAAAAAATTGAAGTTTTGGGATGTGGTGAAATAGTAATCAATTCTATTGATAATGATGGAATGATGAAAGGTTATGACCATACTATTATTGATTTAATCCGGGAAAAGGTATCTATACCAATAACGGCTCTTGGTGGTGCCGGCAAATTGGAAGATATTGGCAAGTTAATAAAAAGGCACGGTATTATAGGTGCCGCTGCCGGTAGTTTGTTCGTTTTTAAAGGGATTTACAAAGCAGTACTTATTAATTATCCCAATCCTGTTGAAAAAGAAGAACTTATACGAAAATATTTTATCTCAAACTAGTACATTTAAATGAAGCAAATAATCCAAGACCTTAAAAAAGGAAATACTTTGTTGGAAGAAGTACCAGCCCCGCAAGTAAAATCGGGTACAGTTTTAATAAAAACCACCCGTAGTTTGGTTTCATTAGGCACCGAGCGGATGTTGGTAGAATTTGGTAAAGCCAGTTTAATTGAAAAGGCACGACAGCAACCTGACCGGGTAAAACAGGTATTGGATAAAATGAAAACCGAAGGAGTTTTGCCTACACTGGAAGCTGTTTTTAATAAATTGAACCAACCACTGCCGCTGGGTTATTGTAATGTAGGAGTAGTGGAAGAAGTAGGAAAAGGAGTACATGGTTTTCAGGTTGGAGACAGGGTAGCATCCAACGGTAACCATGCTGAATACGTTTGTGTGCCCCAAAATTTATGCGCTAAAATCCCGGAGAATGTAATCGATGAAGAAGCAGCATTTACCGTAATTGGGTCTATCGCGCTGGAAGGGATTCGTTTATGTAATCCAACGTTTGGCGAAACTATTGTAGTGATAGGACTTGGTTTAATTGGCCTGGTAACTGCCGAGTTGTTAAAAGCCAATGGTTGTAAAGTTATCGGCTACGATTTCGATCAGCAAAAAGTAGAACTTGCCCAATCGTTTGGCATAAAATCTTTTAATGCCGGGCAGGGTAATAACCCGGTTCAGTTTATTAAAGGCCAAACAAACAGCATTGGAGCTGATGGTGTAATCATCACAGCATCAAACAAAGGCGATGAAATTATTCATCAGACAGCAGAAATGAGCCGCCAACGCGGGCGAATTATTTTAGTTGGTGTAATTGGTTTAAATATTCGTAGGGATGATTTTTTCAAAAAGGAACTAACCTTTCAGGTTTCCTGTTCCTATGGCCCCGGCCGTTACGATGAAAATTATGAACAAAAAGGACAAGATTACCCCATTGGCTTTGTACGTTGGACCGAAAAACGAAATTTTGAAGCGGTGCTTCAGGCAATCTCTTCGGGGCAGCTATACGTAAAATCCTTAATTACCGAACGAATTAAACTGGAAGATTTTCAGGAAATTTACGGCGACATGCGTAAACAGGGTTCCATTGCATCCATTCTGGAATACCCAAACAAAACCAACAGCTCCAAATCTGTTATTTTAAACAACCGGGAATTCAAAAAAAGTAAAGGAGTAATTGGGATTATCGGAGCTGGTAATTTTACTTCATCGACCTTATTACCCGGATTAACAAAAACCAATGTCCCAATTAAGTATATAGCTGATCTGGATGGCCTCCCGGCAAAAATACAAGCCAAAAAGTTTGGAATTGCCAATGCCATTTCCGATCCTCAAATCATTTTTAATGACAATGAAGTTGATACCGTTATGGTTGTCACCCGTCACGATGCCCATGCACCTTTAATATTGGAAGCACTAAAAGCTGGTAAAAATATTTTTGTTGAAAAACCCTTGTGCTTAAATGAAGAAGAACTAAAACAAATCCTCGAAGCCACCGTCATTGCGAGGAACGAAGTGACGAAGCAACCTGCTGGCATCACCACCGCCCCTCCTTCCCCAATGATCGTTGTCGGTTTTAATCGCCGTTTTGCCCCACTTGCTCAAAAAATGAAACAGCACCTTGGTGACGGCTCCAAAAACATCATAACAACCATGAATGCAGGTTTTATTCCCCCTGAGGTTTGGGTACATGATTTGGAAGTTGGAGGAGGTCGCATCATCGGTGAGGCTGTCCATTATATTGATTTGTGTACTTTCCTCACAGGAAGTAAAGTAAAAGCGGTTTGTTTGAATGCTTTAGGAACTAACCCTCAGGAAAACACAGATAATGTATCCATACTCCTGAAATACGAAAACGGCGATAATGCTATTATAAATTATTTTGCCAATGGCAGTAAATCCTATTCAAAGGAGCGCATTGAGGCTTATAGTCAGGGGAAAATAATGGTTATTGATAACTGGCGGTCGTTAAAAGGATATGGTACAAAAGGTTTTTCAAAACTCAAAACACGCATGGACAAAGGGCATAAAAACCAATTCCGTTTATTTGTGGAATCCATTAAAACAGGTGTACCCATCATCCCGTTCGATGAAATAGTAAACACCACCAAAGCCAGTTTTGCAGCTATACAAAGTTTAAAAGAAGGTAAGTGGGTGGAAGTTTAGATGCAGAATTGAAACAGATGGCTTCGTCGTTCCTCCTCGCCATGACAATCCCAAACAGCTGTCATTGCGAGCGAAGCGAAGCAAACTGTTCGCATACTTTCCATCCTCTTTAACCCTTACCATGCAATACCATACCTATCAAGTTTACATCGCAACCAACAAAAACAACACGGTGTTACAAACAATCTGATTCGTAGGATGGAAGAACACAAACACAAAATGAACCCTAAAAGTTTTACTGCACGGTATAACATTAATAAACTCGTTTGGTACGAGAACTACACGGATATAGTTGAAGCCATTGCAAGAGAAAAACAATTAAAAGCTGGTTCAAGGAAGAAAAAAATGCAATTAATTGAAGAAGTAAATCCGGGATGGGCTGATTTGTATGACGGACTCTGCTAAATTGTACAGATTGCTTCGTCGTTCCTCCTCGCAATGACAATTTCAAATGAAAAAACTCCTCTTACTACTTAATACCATAAAGTATCTCAAACCCATCCAAATCCGCTACCAGCTGTGGTATAGGTTGCGAAAACAGTGGCGAAAACTCACAAAGTTTAGCTACCTATTCTCCATTAAAAAACAAGGGAATCCTGTAACTTTTACGCAATGGATAGAGAACCCCGTTTCGTTTAAAAAAAATACATTCACCTTTTTAAATAAATCCAAAACCTTCTCTCCAGATAAAATAAACTGGAATTATCCTGAATTTGGTAAACTGTGGACGTACAATCTGAACTATTTTGATTTTCTGCTTCAACCTGAGATGAATGAGGAAAGGGGAAAATTAGTCATTGAAAATTTTATTAAACATGTTGATCAAAAATCTACAGGTATTGAACCATACCCAATAGCCCTACGCGGCATTAATTGGATTAAGTTCCTTTCAAAAAATCGTCATTGCGAGGACGACGAAGGAGGACGAAGCAACCTCATCCGTATAGACGGATGCCTCTACGCCCAATACCAAATCCTCCTCGACAACCTTGAATACCACTTACTCGGTAACCACTTACTCGAAGATGGATTCAGCCTTTTGTTTGGCGCATACTATTTTAAAGACCAAAACCTATATTCAAAAGCCAAAGAGATATTAGAATCGGAATTAAATGAACAAATACTTCCCGATGGAGGTCATTTTGAATTAAGTCCAATGTATCATTGTATAATTTTATACCGCTTGTTGGATTGTTATAATTTAGTTTCAAATAATACATTTAATAACAAGGAACTAAAACCTCTTTTTAAAAGAAAAAGTGAGTTAATGTTGTCCTGGATTAATAATATAACTTTTAAAAATGGAAATATTCCCTTATTAAATGATGCAGCATTTAAAATTGCATCCACACCAAAACAATTAAATGATTATGCATTACGCTTAGGAATTAATATAAATAAGGCGGTTAAATTAAAAGAATCAGGGTATAGAAAAATTAGTACGAATAAGTTTGAATTAGTAGTCGACATAGGCTCGATTGGTCCCGATTATCAACCAGGACACGCCCATGCGGATACATTTAGTTTTGAATTATATATTAATAATAGGCCAGTAATTGTTGATACGGGAACATCGACTTATGAGTTGAATGATATTCGTTATTACGAGCGGAGTACTTCGGCGCATAATACGGTAGTTGTTGAAAATAAAAATTCAAGTCAGGTATGGGGTGGTTTTAGAGTTGCCAAAAGAGCAAGAGTTCGGGTATTAAAAGATACTCCTGAATTAATTTCTGCATCTCACAATGGATACCGTTCTGTAGGACAAATTCATACACGCACTTTCCAAAGTTTAGGAGAAAGTATTTGTATTACAGATGAGCTTGATCAGCAAGGGACATATTTTTTGCATTTTAATCCTTCGGAAAAAATAAATATTATTGATAATACAATTACGGGGAAGGACTACTCAATAATGTTTATGGGCGCTAAAAATATAGAGTGTTTTACTACAGAATATTCACCTGAATTTAATAAAAGAATACCACGCCAAAGCGTACGTGTTATTTTTAATAAAAAAATGGAGACTTATTTTAAATGAGAATATTATTCCTGACTTTTTATTTTGAACCTGATTTGTGCGCCGGATCATTTAGAAATACGCCCTTATTTAAGGAATTAATAAGCCAATTAAATGACGATGACTTTATTCATGTAATAACAACACAGCCAAATAGATACAAATCATCTAATACGGTAGTTGAAGCAACTGAAAAAGGCATCAATTATGAAATAAACCGTATTAAAATACCAGATCATAATAGCGGGTTAATTGATCAGGCATTCTCATTTTTTACATTTTACAGAAAAGCTTTTAATCTGGCAAATCAAAACAAATATGATTTGGTATTTGCTTCTTCCTCTCGCTTATTTACAGCATTTTTGGGGAAAAGGATTGCTTTAAAAAAAAAGATCCCGTTGTATCTTGATATTCGGGATATTTTTGTTGATACCATGAAGGATGTATTTAAACATCGTAAGTTCATTCAAATTCCGGCGGTCGCTTGTTTAAAATTAATAGAAAAATATACATTCTCTCGGGCAAATCATATTAATCTGGTTTCAGAAGGATTTAAGGAATATTTTGTCAGGTATCCAAAACCAGTATATACATTCTTTACGAATGGAATTGATGAACTATTTTTAAATAATCATCAAGATCATACTTTTCGAAAATCAGATGTTAAAATAATTACTTACACTGGTAATATAGGAAGTGGACAGGGATTGGAGAAAATTATTCCTCAAGCAGCTAAGATTTTAGGTGACGAATATCATTTTAAAATTATAGGTGCTGGTGGAACTAAAAGTTTACTGAAAAAGAAAATTGAAGAATTAGGTCTTACAAATGTTGAGCTATTAAATCCGATTTCAAGAGAACAATTAATTGTCTACTATAATGAAGCTGATTTTTTGTTTTTACATCTAAATGACTTAGAGGCATTTAAAAATGTATTGCCATCGAAAATTTTTGAATATGCAACATTTAATAAACCTATAATTGCAGGCGTTAGCGGATATGCTAATAAATTTATCAGAGATCATCTGGATAACTATATTTTATTTAATCCTACAGATGTAGATGATTTTGTTGGTCAACTAAAAGTATTTCGTCCCAATAAAATGAACAGGGTTGATTTTATTGAAAAATTTACCAGAAAGAATATCATGAAAAATATGGCTAATACAATATTAGCATTAGGATCTTAATATTCAATAGGCATGAAATCAATTCTGATTACTGGTATCAACGGGTTTGTAGGAGGCAATTTAGAAACTAGCCTAAAGCAGAAACACACTATTTATGGTTTAGATATCATTTCTTCACAAAAGGAAGGAGTACTTAAAACATTTTCCTGGAATGAGCTTGATAAAATTCCTTCGGTAAATCTAATCATCCACCTTGCCGGCAAAGCCCACGATACCAAAAACACCACCGATGAAAAAGATTATTTTGATATCAATGTTGGGCTTACACAAACCATTTTTGAATATTTTTTAAAATCGAATGCAAACAAGTTTATCTTTTTTAGTTCGGTAAAAGCAGTTGCTGATTCGGTAATTGGTGATTATTTAACTGAGGAAGTAGAACCATACCCGGGCACGGCTTATGGCAGGTCGAAGTTGGAGGCGGAGAAATACCTGACTGCACGACTGAACGAATACACGACTGCACGAAAAGAGTGTCATCCTGAACGTAGTGAAGGATCTTTTGAGGAAGGGCACTGCCTTCAATCAGGGGATTCTTCGTCGTCCCTCCTCAGAATGACAGGACAAAAAAAGGTGTACATTCTGCGGCCATGTATGATTCATGGTCCGGGAAATAGAGGGAATCTGAATTTGTTGTACAAGCTGGTTCAAAAAGGATTGCCATGGCCATTAGGAGCTTTTGAGAATAAACGGTCGTTTTGTTCCATTGCAAATGTGCAATTTGTAATTCAACAATTAATAGAAAAAGATATCGAACCTGGCATATACAATATGGCAGATGATGAACCTTTATCAACTAACCGTTTGGTTCAACTAATTTCAGCCTCACAAAATAAAAAAGCCCATATTGTGAATATCTCACCAAAAGTTATTAAGGTTTTTGCAAGAATGGGGGATATTTTGCATTTACCCTTAAACAACGAACGATTAAAAAAATTAACTGAATCGTATGTGGTTTCAAATGGCAAAATCAAAAAGACTTTGGGGATAAAGAGAATGCCCATTGGAGCAGAAGAGGGGCTGCGGGAAACACTTTCATCGTTCTAAATTCCCCGCTGGCGAAAATTTGTAGTTTGTACATTTTACGAAAAACATGCATGACAATGCTTAATTATAAATTGATTTTTATAATTTTGAAAAAAAAGTTATGGAAACAATCGTTATACGTGGAGATTCAAAATCAAATGCAAAACTAATTTTTGAACTTGCAAAGAAATTAAATTTCTCGGTTAAAAAGATATCAACTTCTGAAGCAGAAGAAATAGGTTTGTACTATTCTATAAAAGAAGGTTTGGAATCAGGAATAATGGTTAATGAAGAAAAAGAAGATTTTATCTCTTCTCTCAAAAAAGGCTGAGGATGGATATCTCCATAACAAATAAATTTCGTAAACAAACTGATAAGATTGATAATAAAAAACTCAAAACGGACCTTTCTAATTTAATTCAAAAAATCAAATGTGCAGATAGACTTACAAAAATAAGTAACTTAAAAAAACTTAAAGGCCATAAAAACTATTATCGTGTTAAATTAGGTGATTATAGAGTCGGATTAGTAATCGAAAAAAAATCTGTAATTTTTGCTGCAATTGATCACCGTTCGGATATATATAAGTATTTTCCATAGAAATCGACTGTTTATTGCAACTGCATGATTGCCACATAGTGATGTAATGTGGTGGTGGGTAATTGTATCGCGTCCTGTTAGCCTATTATCATACAATACAACCTTGCGATAGCGAGGTAACCTTAACTTTGTTATACCAAATACATGTTAAAATGATTGATAAAGAAATTGAGTTATTTTTTTCTTATTCGCGATGAAAAATCTTTTCATTGCCAAAGCTACGTAATTATTTTTCAACAAAGAAGAAGGGAAAAGGAAACAATTTATATCGCCCATTTTGAGATGTTTTTGGTATTATCCAACAAATCATCGAAAAGGAAATACCACCTGTAATATATAACATGGCAGATGATGAGCCTATTTCAGCTAATCAACTGGTACGGCTTATTTCAGCTTCACAAAATAAAAAAGCCAGAGTTTGGTATATATCCCCAAAAATCATCTGGTCTTTGGCAAGGGCGGGGGATTATATGCATTTGCCCTTAAATTCAGAACGTCTTAAAAAATTAACTGAATCGTATGTGGTTTCCAATACAAAAATAAAAGCGGCATTGGGTATTAATTGGATGCCGGTTAGTGCGGGAGATGGGATGTGGGAGTCGCTGGAGAGTTTTTCGAAAGAGTGAAAGGGCGAGAGAACACGAAAATGCAAAGGAGCGAAGGAACGAAAACGCGAGGGAGCGAGAGGGCGATGGGGCAATGGGACGAAATGGCGAAAGCACGATAGCATGGAGGCATGACGGCACGACTGCAAAAAAAACGATGTTTAATAGATATTTCACCATCATATCAAGTAAACAAAATAACTAAAGCGGTTTGTGGCAGGTTCAACAGATTGCTTCGCCTCCGCTGTCGTCTCGCAATGACGGGGTTGTTTATTATAGGGCAAAGTTCTGCGGCGCAGCCGCAAAACTTTGCCTTCTCCCACCCACGCCGCTCGTCATTGCGAGGAGGTACGACGCGGCAATCTGTCCCTGTCTTCATCGGATCTTGTTAAAAAGCCGTGCATCATTGCGAGGAGTGCAGCGACGCGGCAATCTGTCCCTGTCTTCATCGGATCTTGTTAAAAAGCCGTGTATCATTGCGAGGAGTGCAGCGACGTGGCAATCTGTTCCTAACTACACCGGAGCCTGTTGGAAGGACCGCCTGCCCCAACTTATTCGGGAAAGCAATCTGCCCCTGCCTCCATCGGATCTTGTTAAAAAGCAACAGCCTGTCCGGCTTTTGACGGAAAGCAAACTGTCCCCTTCATCGATAGCAGTATGGAATATCACTCAAAGTGAAAGCCTCGCTAGCTTCCAAAATAAACAATTTATCAGGTTTCCAAACACCGAACAGAGGTTAAAAAAATATAGGCCATCTCTATACAAAAAACAATCATGTTAATATATCTTGATAATTGCAGTTTTAACCGGCCATTCGATGATCAAAAACAAATTCGTATAAGAATTGAGACAGAAGCCAAACTTTACATACAGGAAGGTATTATTTCAGGACAATTTGAACTTGTTTGGTCTTACATTTTAGAATATGAGAATAGTGTAAATCCTTTCCCCGAACGTAAAGAGACTATTAAAAATTGGAAAAAATATGCTGTCACCGACATCAACCAATCCGGAGATATAATTAACATTGCACAACAGTTACACGATATGGGTGTTAAATCAAAAGATGCTTTACATGTAGCCTGTGCTGCAACACTCAACTGTAGCTATTTTATTACAACCGACTTACAACTGTTAAAAAAATTACGTAATTTTGAACCACTCAAGGTCGTAAACCCTGTAGATTTTATTAACCTATTGGAAAACTTATAATGCTTACTGATGCAGAAATAAAAACAAAAGGATTTCAGGTTTTAATTGAAAAGCTTGGTGATGTTGATGCTGAAAAATTCATTCGATTAATCAGCAAAGAACGTTTTGATTACACTCAATGGCAAAGCAAACTATGGGAAGATGAACCAATTGAAAAAGTTAGTGAAAAGGCCATGCAATACAGATCAAAACAAAAATAGCACCATCTCCATCAACCTGTTCATCCAATGGATTGAAGAACTTGCCGCTGGTGACCCCAAAGTGTCAGAGGTATCGCATTCCTGTTAAACTATGTAAGTGTTTCAGATGCTTGCAGCATAAGCCCCTTCAGGCCCGAAATTTCGGGGTAGGGTGAAACACGACAATAAATAATTCTTATTACTAAACACCGAACGATTAAAAAAACTCACCGAATCGTATGTGGTTCCAAACCAAAAAATATAAGCGGCTTTGGGTATTAGTAGGATGCCGGTTAGTGCGGAAGACGGGATGCGGAGACGTTGGGGAGTTTTTCGAAAGAACGATAGCACGACTGCAAGAGAGTACGAAAATGCGAAGATGCGACTGGGCTATGGGGCGATGGAACGTAAAGCACGATAACACGAAAGCACGAAAGCACGACGACACGATAGAGCGAAGGAGCGAAGGAGCGATTTGGCGAACTCACGACTATGCGAGAAGGCGAGTGAATGATTGAACGATAGCATGATAGAACGATTGGGCGACTGGGCGACTGGGCGAAAGTACGAAGGGGCGAGTGGGCCCATCACATAGCACGATAACTAAAGGGATTTGTGGCAGGTTCAACAGATTGCTTCTCCGCCAGAGGCGGATCGCATTGACGGAGTAGTAGGTTATAGGGCAATGTTTTGCGGCACCGCCGCAAAACTTTGCCTTCCTCCCCCCAAAGCCGCTCGTCATTGCGAGGACTCCGAGGAACGAAGGAGGTTGTGGCAATCTGTCCCTATTGGCTCCTCGCCTTGTTGAAAAACGACGAAGCAAACTGTCCCCGTCATTGCGAGGCCATAAGCCTGCCAGTCCCGACTTACTCAGGAAAGCAAACTCTTGAATTAACTTAGTGGAAGGATTTATTCATAATCATATAATCTCAGTCATATAATAAAAAATAATCACCAACTCCGTTTTAGCCCCCTACAGGGAGTTAGGGGTATAATCACACAAATATGCATCCACAATTTAACCTCGATAATTTTATAAAAACCTTTGTCACCAGCCGGCAAGAAAGCCTGTTGGCTGCTGATTTTAAGAAATACAACCAAAAACTTCGTTACCGCATAAATCACAAATCGGTATTGGTAATAGGCGGCGCTGGTTCCATCGGTTCATTCTATATCAAAGCCATCTTAAAATTTAAAATAGCCAAACTAGTTGTTGTGGATATCAACGAGAACGGTTTAACCGAATTAGTGCGTGATTTACGCAGTTCGGAAGGTTATAATATCCCCGAAGAATTTATCACTTACCCTGTTAATTTTGGTGACCGGGTATTTGAAAAATTGTTTAGGGAACATGGACCGTTTGAGATTGTTGCCAATTTTGCGGCACACAAACATGTGCGTAGTGAGAAGGATATTTTTTCCATTGAGGCAATGATCGAAAACAATGTATTACGTGCCCGCAAGCTATTGGATCTGTTACTGGTTTATCCACCTGAACATTTTTTCTGCGTCTCAACCGATAAAGCTGCCAACCCGGCGAATATAATGGGTGCCAGTAAAAAACTCATGGAAGAGCTGATTATGGCTTACGCCGACAGGTTGCCCATTAAAACAGCACGATTTGCCAATGTAGCTTTTTCCAACGGCAGTTTGCCTTTAGGTTTCCTTGAGCGACTCAATAAAAACCAACCATGGGCTTGCCCCCTGGGTATTAGGCGGTTTTTTGTTTCGCCACAGGAGTCAGGAGAATTATGCCTTATGGCATCGGTAATGGGAGAACCGGGTGATATTTTTTACCCCAAATTGGATGAAAAAAAAGACATGATCCCATTTGACCGGATTGCCCTTGATTTATTAAACGAGTTGGGTTACGAACCTGATATTTGCCAGTCGGAACAGGAAGCCAAACATAAGGCAACGTTGTTAAATGAACCGTCATTGCGAGCCGAAGGCGAAGCAACCTCATCGCAAACAGATTGCTTCGTTCCTCGCAATGACGTTACCAAATCGGGTTACCCAATTTACTTTTTCCCTTCAAACACCTCCGGCGAAAAAGCTTTTGAAGAATTCTATACTAAAAATGAAGTACTGGATGAAGATTCATTTATCAACCTGGGAGTAATCAAAAACTCCAAAAAACGCAATAGCACCGAAATAGACGAAATATTTACCAATCTGGAGAACCTGTTTAAAAAAGAGTCCATCACCAAGGCTGAAATTGTAGATGTCCTAAAAAAATACCTCCCAAATTTTGAACACATTGAAACGGGTAGGGGGTTGGATGAGAAGATGTAAAGGGGAAGGTTCGTGTTTCGCTTCGTAAAAAGGAAATGCAAGATTTAGTAGATTGTTTCATATTTGTGCTAAGAGACACGATAATTAAGGAGTTTTGTGAAAGGTACAATAGATTGTTTCGTCGTACCTCCTCGCAATGACGGGTTTTTAACTAATAAAGGGCAAAAGGTTTGGCGGCTTTGCCGCCAAACCTTTTGCTCGTTCTCCCATACCGCCCGTCATTGCGAGAAACGACAAAAGGGAGTGCCGAAGCAATCTGTTTCTTTTTGCTCAGTACTCGTTTGGTAGTGTCGTAGCAATCTCTCACTGCCCACAGCACCTTGTCATTGCGAGGACTCCAAGCAACGAAGGACTGCCTGTCCCAACTTACTCGTGAAAACAATCTGCACCTACCAACTCAGGCTATGTATAGTAAGTTTTGCGGCATGCAATCTTTATTTTTTTCTTGCTTACATCATTACTTAGTAGCATCTTTTCTGGGAAGGTGACGAAACAATCTCATCATGTGCCATCAATTTTTGGAAGTCGATAAAGCAATCTATTAATTGAATAATAACGTATGAAAAAAGGTGGATTCATATACATCCTCACAAATCAAAACCATACGGTTTTATACATTGGTGTAACTAGTAATATGGTTAATAGAATCCATCAACATAAAACTGGAACTTTTCAAAATTCATTTACAAACAAATACAACGTTAGTCTTTTAGTTTATTTCGAAGAATTTGATCAAATTGAAGATGCTATACATCGAGAGAAACAACTAAAGGCTGGTTCACGACAAAGGAAAATCAAATTAATCAATACCTTCAATCCTGAATGGAATGAACTAAGACCACCACAACTGTTTTAAAAAGAAAATATAAACCATGTACAACCAATTCCTCAAACGTTTTATTGATATCATTCTGTCGCTAACAGCGATCATTGTTTTATTACCGGTCTGGATACCAATTTGTATAGTTTTAATTCTAACTGGAGAACATCAAGTATTTTACTTTCAGGAACGAATAGGCTTTAAAAACACCCCTTTTTTTATCTGGAAACATGCTACTATGCTCAAAAACAGTGAAAAAATGGGAACTGGTATGCTCACCACACGCAACGACAGCAGGGTTTTACCTTTTGGCAAGTTCCTGCGAAAAACAAAAATTAACGAGTTGCCCCAGCTTATTAATATTTTCAAAGGCGACATGAGCATAATAGGTCCTCGCCCAATGGTGGATAAAACATTTACCCCGTATCCCCAGCATGTGCAGGACAACATATATAATGTGAAACCCGGATTAACAGGAATAGGATCAATCATCTTCCGTGATGAAGAACGGTTGTTATCAGAAACCACTCTGGAGCCCAAGGAATTTTACCGGTTACACATAGCACCTTATAAAGGAGAACTGGAATTGTGGTACCAAAAAAACCTGTCGTTTTACACCGATTTTATGTTGGTCTTCCTCACTGCCTGGGTCATTTTTTTCCCGGAAAGTGAATTGCCGTTTAAGGTGTTTAAGGATTTACCACCCATGCCGGATGAATTAATGTAGTTACACTCCCTGGACCATGCCGTCTCGTCATTGCAAGGACTCCGAGGAACGAAGGAGTCTGCGGCAATCAGTTCCAATTAACAACCCATTCCTTTTAAACGAATTAATGGTAAGTTCAACAGATTGCTTCGCTTTCGTCCCTCAAGCTCGCAATGACGGTACTTACAAGTATAGAGCAACAGGCTTGGCGGCTTTGCCGCCAAGCCTGTTGCATACCCCCTACGCCGCCACGTCATTGCGAGGAGGTACGACGCGGCAATCTTTTCCAATTACCTTTGCCAGCCCGTCATTGCGAGGACGCAGGACGAAGCAATCTGCCCCTTGTTACTCCGGCTTTAGTTAGGGAGTACCGAAGCAATCCGTCCCTTTCCACACCACCGCCTCATTGCGAGGAGGTAGGCCGAAGCAGCCTGCCCCTGTTGGCACTAGGCCATGATAGAAAACGACTGCCTGTCCGGCTTTTGACGGAAAACAATCTGTACCTATTTGCACCAGTGTATGTTAAAAAAGTAACTCTTCCAAGTGGAGGTATCGAATTACCTCCTGCTTTAGCTAGAGGTTGAAGGAATATATGTCACTTTTTTATTAATTTTGCTAAAAAATATAAATCATGGAAGCATTAACAATACATCCACAAAACGACGAACAATTAAAGGCTATCAAATCCGTCTTAAAAGCCTTAAAAATCCCCTTTTACAAAAGCCCTTATAATCCTGAATATGTTAAAAATATTCAAGAATCAGAGAAACATCAGGAAGGTGCGATTATCTTAAAATGTGAAGAAGATATTAGCAATTATTTTAAAAATCCTGAATCGGATGTACACGATTAAAATTTTGCCACAAGCCCATAAAGATATTCGCAGCTACCAAAAAGCAGGATATAAAAAAGCAATCCAAAAAATCCATGTAATTTTAAAGGAACTACAAGTACATCCAACAACCGGAACAGGTCAGCCAGAAAAACTTAAATACGAACTTACAGGTTATTGGAGCCGTCGAATAGATAAAAAACAGGCTAACATACCGTATTGAAAAAGATGTTATAACGGTGGTTATCGTATCAGCACTGGGTCATAACTTATAACCTGTAACTTTCACCGCCCCCCAGTTCAGTGCCAGTATATGGCTTAAATAAACAAAGCCCCACCGAGCAACACCCGGCAGAACCATTTAACCATTATGGCAAAAGGAAATGGCAGGCAGAAGAAGTCATTCGCGAGTGGTACTATTAATAGCCCAAGAAACGTTCTTTAACTATTATTCTGCCTACTGTAATTTTTTTGCATTATCCCCCCTACGCCGCCACGTCATTGCGAGGAGGTACGACGCGGCAATCTTTTCCAATTACCTTTGCCAGCCCGTCATTGTGAGAAACGACAGAAGGGAGTACCGAAGCAATCCGTCCCTTTCCACGCCGCCACGTCATTGTGAGGACGAAGCAATCTGTTCCTATTTACACCAGACTTTAATAGTAAGCAACTTCATTATTTCTTTAGTTTATGACCAAAGGTGGTTACACATACATCCTAACTAATAAAAATAACACGGTTTTATACACAGGTGTAACATCTGATTTGATAAAAAGAGTTTGGGAACATCAAACAGGAAAATACCCCAATTCATTTACCAGTCGGTACAATGTCACAAAGTTGGTGTATTATGAAGAATTTGGTACGATTGAGGAGGCTATTTCCCGGGAAAAACAGTTAAAATCGGGTTCACGAAACAAAAAAGTAAAACTAATAGAAGATTTTAATCCATCCTGGGAAGACTTATATGAAGGTTTGTAGAAGGTTCAACAGATTGCTTTCCGTCAAAAGCAGGACAGGCAACCTTCGTACCTCAGGTTCGCAATGACGGTACTTTGATGTATAGGGCAAAAGGTTTGGCGGCTACGCAGTGTACACATTGATTCCGGCTTATTGTTTATAATGAGATAAAAAAAGATTCCTCCGCTACGGACGGAAAAACAACAGCAGTTAGAGTTAAACAAAGTGGTAAATCAATCTGTTTTAATTGGTGCAATGTCCCGTTTTTTATACTGAATACCTACAACTTATGCGAATCAAGAGTTAAATTGCTAAAGTTATAAAAGCAGCCGCCAATCGTCCAAATGCATGAATCATTAATCCTTTAGTCGATCTAACTTTGCTAGCCTTTTGGATATCAGCCTTCTCAATCAACCAATTGAATATTGCCTCGACAGGTTGTCTTACCCTTGAAACAGCAGTTGAGAATAAATCATTAGCAGCTTTGATCCTTAGCTTAATTTCTTCGGGCATTCCTTTAACTGCTTTTATTGGCGTAAGCATTTCCGAATTCTGATGTTTCAACATGTGCTCATTTAGCTCGTTTACAAAGTAGATTTTATCACCCCAAAAGGTCCTGTTATCAATACCGGACCATGCTTCTTTAAACACAGTAACATCATTGACAGATGCAGGGGTAAACAATATCTGCTCAGGATGGGGCAGTTTGCCAATACGCCGGAACCCCAATAAATGCAGCTTAAGGCCATAATAATATATTCCTTTTGTTGAACAGAACCCTTTATCTGTTATTTCAGTTGCAACCTTTCCTTTACGCTTGCCGGAACAGGTTATAATGGGCATTGAATCCAATAAACTTTGGTCAAGGCAGCAATCTTCGGGTTGAAAATCCACGAGGAGGATTTCAACCAGCCGGGTGAAAGCCCCTCCAAGCCGATTTAGCCTATTATTGAAAGCTTGATAACTCCCAAGCTTTGGAAACCATGAACTTCAGGTATTCCGATGCAAAACGATGGATATGCTTTGCTTTGGTGTGCCCTTCATGGTGCATTATATAAAGGTATATGGTCATAATCTCCTGGTCTGTAAATTCCGGATTACAATTGTTGCTAAATCTTTCACAATAAAATTTAAGTTCTTCAAACTTATCACAGATATAAAAGTAAATTCTTATTAACTTGTCGTCTTTATCCTTGGGAATCATATCTAATTGTCAATTCGTAACTGACTCTAAGATATTGATTTTTAGGGATTTAAACAAATATAATCCACTTATTTTCAACTATTTAATGAATTTTTTTTAACTTATTTTCAACTCTTGATTCGCATAACTTATAATTAAACTTAAAACAATAAAATAGTCCTCTAATAAAATATGTGTTTTCAATTTATTTTACCTGTATTAAACCTCCTGGTATTTTTTTCCGCCATGTTGGGTGGTTGGTTAAAACAGGCGTTTGTCCTGATCGTATTGTTTTTTGTTTGTATGGTGGCGGTTGGCCAAAATCAGAAAAAACTGGATAACCAACGTACTAAAAAATGGAATGTAACAATTGGAGTAGGGACTACCACCTTTTTGTATGAGGTGTATCCCGATTTTAATAGTATAAATACCGAATTTAAGAATAATCTGGGGTATACGGCCAATATTGCATTTACAAAAGTATTTGTAAAAAGGCTGGAAACAGGCCTTGGCCTTGATGTATCCTCTTTTAAAGGGAAAAACCTGTCGCCCGAATTTTCAGCGAATGGATTCCATAATGATTTTATCCCTCCGGTAACCAAGGCGGTTAAGTACTCCACACAATTATTAACACCTTTGTTTATTGCCCGTTACCATTTTAGGGAAATATCGCCACCCAAAAGAGGGCGGTACTATTTAAATGGATTTATTGAAGCAAAAGTGGGTATAGCGTTTTTATTCACCGAATTAGCCTACGTTGCACCACAACCCGATCAATCGATTTTTGTAAAAGGCAAGGGGCGTCAGCCTGTGCCCGGATTTAATGCGTTGTATTCGGTAGGTACAGGATTCAGGATTGATATTGACCGCAAATGGGGAGTGCTTGCTATTTTTGATATTAACATGGTAAATTACGATTGCCTGGATGCGGTTCACAATTATACAATATCAGGGAGCCGCCTCGATTTAAAAGGGACGTATACCCGCCTGATGATAGGAATGAGTTATTCGTTAAACACCAAAAAAATTAAAAAGACACCTACCAATTACCCCTGGACATATAATTCTAATTAATACTCCATTTTACTTACATATTGTTATTTCTTCCCCGGAGATGCCTCTCCATATTCTTCCAATTATTTGTTTTTACTTTTAGAATATTGATTTATTAGAACCATCACTCAATATGGTGGTGGTTAAGGTTATTTAACTGTACTGTAACACAAATCTGCTGTAAAACATGTCTGTGTGGTGTGGATAAAGTTATTTTCCTTTTATAAAGTTTAAACTGCCCTTTGTTTAATATCAGGATTGTTTTGTTTATTATCATGGCAAACCTTGATTGTATATTTGAGGAATTTTTTATTTGTTGGCCTTGACTTATAAGGTATTTTATTTTAAATTGTTGTTCAATTGTTTAGCAGTTAGTTGTTTAGGCATACTGAATAATTAAAAACAAGTTAAAAATGGACCCGGAACCTTTTCTCAAAGTTTATTCTATTTAGTATTTAATTATCCGGTTATCAGAAGGAAAAGGAGTGCTTTGAAGTTATAGTTTAAAAGATGTTTACTGGCAAAGTTCGACCAAATGCAAAAATGTGAAATGTCTTAAATCATATTGTTTTTTGTTGTTAGGTATAATTGGTTTTTTGGTATTAATACCAGGCCCTGCTGATTGCCAGGAAGCACTATTGCCTGGAGACATCGCTTTTACAGGATATAATTGTTCTGAAGAAGATGAGTTTTCGTTTATTGCCACGACAACCATCGCAGGTAATACTGTTATCTATTTTACTGACTGTGGGTATAATGATACAATTGGGTTTCCCATATGGATTTCAAATGAAGGATTTTTAAAATATACTTGTCCGGCTGTAGGTCTATTCCCTGGGGATATGGTTGTTGTAAGTGATTCTGAGGGTTGGGAAATTGATCCTGAAAGAGGAAGTATAACACAAGTAAAAGGTAGTTTTGATTTATCAAAATCTGGAGACCAGGTATTTGCTTTTCAAACAACAGATTATGTCAATTATACACCATCATTTATTGCCGGCATTCAAATGAATAGAAAAACAGGAGCTGATGATGTGAATTGGGATAATACAGATACAACGTCTTCGTATTTGACAAATGAAACAAATCTACCCGACGATTTAACAAATGGGTCGACAGCTATAAGAGTGTATAATCCTGGGGAAAAAGAAAATGCCAAATATAACAATACACTAACACAAGGCACAAAAATTGAGATTATGCAAGCTGTTAATAATTTGGATAATTGGTGGTGTGTTGATGAAATACCATATTCTCTTGGATATCCCTCAACTTCAATAACAACAGATGATGGTAATTGGTCGGATGTTGATACATGGAGTTCTAATGATATTCCTGGTAAAACAACTCATGTAACCATTAATGATCAGGTAATAGCCGATAATATTACGGCTTGTGCTGGATTGACAGTAAACGCTGGAGCTTCATTAACCATTAACAGTTCAAAAACTGTTAGTTGCCCAGGAACAGTAGAATTGTTATCGGATAATTCGAATAGTGCTTCATTGTTAGGGAACGGTATTTATGCCGAAAATATTACTTATAAACGGTATTTGAGTGGTGCAAAATGGCACCTCATTTCTTCTCCGGTAGGGGGGCAGACTATTTCTTCATTTTTAACTAACACAGATAATTCAATTAGCTTGTCGGGAAGTAATTATGCTATGATGGATTATAATACGACCGGTGATGAATGGAATTCCTATTTTACTTCAGATGTTTCAGGGAATTTTGGTGTTGGAAATGGTTATTGCCTCCGCCTTGATGGAAATGGTGTAATAAAGTTTGAGGGGGCATGTACAAATACAAATGTGGAGGTAGCAGTTTCAGGTAATGGAAACGGGTGGAATTTAATCGGAAATCCGTATTCGTCAGCCATAAATGCCACATCAGCTACAGAATTGACCAATTTTTTAACGATAAATGCTTCAAAATTGGATGAAAGTTATGTTGCCATGTATTTATGGGATGAAGCCGATGGGTATGATGGTTCCAGCAACCATTATAAAATAATTAATAACGCTGGTTCGGGGAGTTTAACACAAAATTATATACAGGTGGGGCAAGGATTTTTTGTAAAAGCAGCCACCACCACAACTGTTAATTTTACTCCTGAAATGCAAAACCACCAAGCCACTGTACCTTTAAAAAATGGCGATTCACCTTGGCCATGTATTACGTTGGTTGCCGAAGGAGATAACAATTTATCGGATACTAAGATTTTTTTTCATGAAACAATGGGGACAGGATTAGATGTAGGCTACGATGCAGGGTTATTAAGTGATAATATAAACCTCGATTTTTATTCATGGTTAGTTGAAAATAATGGCGTAAAATTTGCCATTCAATGCCTTCCTCTTTTAAATGAAGGCTCACAAACCATACCGCTTGGCATTACTTCGTTACCCAATAAAACAATAGAAATTAAGGCTGAAAAATTGGATTTTCCTGATAATGTGTCTGTAGTTCTGGAAGATAAATTTGAGAATAGAATGGTGGAACTGGGTTCAGGGCAAGTTTATTCAATAGTTACAACCGATTTGGATGACGAAGGCAGACTATATTTGCACATAGGTACAAATACCACTTCTTCAAAAGGAATCAATGATAATTTGTATACCGTTATTGCCTTCCCTTCAAATAATAAAATAATTCTAAAAGGGCCATTCGTACATAAAACAAAGGCAGCTATTTATAATTTGCTTGGGCAACAAGTGGCTTTGGTTGACATCCATCACGGAACAACAAATGATATTTTTCTACACTTAAAGGATGGGGTATATATTATTTATTTTGAGCAGGAGGATTTTGTATTCCGCAAAAAAATTAACTGGTTTCCGGCTGTTAACTAAAAACATACAATCATGAAAAAGAAAAAACGGTTAATAAAGAATCAGCTTTCCTTAGAACAAAAAAAATACACCCGAAAAGAGATACTTAAAAAAGCAGGAAAGTATGGTTTGTATACAGCAGCATCAATGCTTACAATATTAAATCCTTTAGAGTCACAGGCGCAGTCGCCTTCAAACTCCCCTCAAAACATTCCCAAGTGGGATAGTTGATTTTCTTTACCAATTTATGTTTTTTATAAAGAATGTTTATGTCTGAAAACAATTATGTGCCAAGTATAATAAAAACAATTGAAGGCAAAAATGTAGTGTGGTTTCAGAAAACAAACCAATACATTATAATGGAAGCCCCTGCTTATGCCATTTTAGTTTTATTTAATGGAGGATTAAAAAAAACTAAAATAATAGAATGGTTTTCATTAAAATATATGATGAGTTACGAGGAGGCTAAAAAATCTGTTTCTCAAACTTTAAAAATAATTAAATCGCAAAATACAAAACAAAATCCTCCAGGCAATAATCAGGTGGATTTAACGTGTTCTACACCTGTTCATCTGTTTTATTCGCAACGTTTTTACACTTTTAACAAAAATGAGATATGTTTTTATTTTGAAACAAAAGAAATAGAAGCTCTTTTTCTCGACCATTTTAAATATCTGGCATCGTCAGGAATTAATTGCACCCAAAGTTATTACCTGTATAAAATAAATGGCTACTATGTTGTAAAAGATTTTCAAAAGGTAATTGGATTTTGGCAACAACCCAAGATCCATTTTTTTAAAGGAAAAGTTTTTATGCTTTTACTAAATAATGGTTATGGAACTGAGGATAAAGACTGGATGGCTGTTTTTCATGCAGCAGCTATTTGCAACGGTAAAGAATCAATTATATTTCCGGGAAAATCAGGTGCAGGGAAAAGTACTTTGTCAGCACTTTTAAAATTAAATGGATTTGATGTGTATTCCGATGATTTTGTTCCCGTAGATATAAAAACCGGTAAAGTTGCTTATTTCCCGGCCACGGTTGCCCTAAAAAATTCGGCAACCGATGTTTGGTATTCTGCCAATAAAGATAGTGAAGGCAGGTCTGCATCTGTTCAAAAAAATATAGATCAAACTGTTTATATTAAAAATATTTTAACTAATAATCCGAAAAAGCCAGTTTATAAGGTGGTATTTCTTAATTATTCTAAAAACACCGGCTTTGCATTTAATCCTTTAACAACGTGTGAGGCTCTAAAAAGATTAATTCCTGAATCATGGCTTTGCCCTGTTTTTTCGAATGTTGAAGTTTTTTTTAATTGGTTTTCCAGCAAATTATTTTTTGAAATGACCTATTCTGATAACAGTAAGATGATTAAAAAGGTAAAAGAATTATTTAATCATGACCTTTAAATCTGCTTTTATATTTGTCGCTCAATGTATTGTGTTAAAACATCGAAGTGAAAACCATGCTGTTGTAAAGAAACAATTGGTTAATAACCAGGTAGATTGGAGGAAAGTGATCTGGATAGCCAGTAATGAAATGGTATTTCCTTCGTTGTATTTACAGTTAAAACAAAATAGTTTGTTGGATTATATTCCTGATACTATCGAAAACTATTTACAGTCGGTCTATTTATTAAATAAAAGCAGAAATGAACTGATTATGAAACAGGTGGTTTCAGTAAATAATTACTTGTTAAAACATAAAATATCGCCAATTTTTATGAAGGGGGTCGGTTGTTTGGCTGATGGATTGTATTCAGATATAGGAGAGCGGATGATTGGTGATATTGATGTACTAGTTCCTGATTCTGAATTTTTTGCAACTATTAAATTGTTAAAAAAGAAAGATTATTACTGTAATGAACCACTTATTGAATTACCCATTCAATACATAAAGCATTATCCGCGATTGATGAACAAGAAAAAAATTGCGGCCATTGAGGTTCACCGCGTGCCCGTTAATTTACAATATGTGAAGAAATTAAGTGGGCAGGAAATGGTATCTCAAAGTATCAAATCCAAATTCCCCCCTTTTTGTTCTGTTCCAAATGATATCCATAAACTTCTTCAGAATTATATTCATTCACAATTAAGTAATGGGGGAAATAAATATGGCAAATTATTCCTTCGCGATGTGATTGATTTTTTTCTGTTGAAACAAAGGATACACATAAACTCAGATTGTTTATTACATCCTGTATTTTCGAAAATTGAACGATACAACAGGATAATAAATGAACTAATTTACGGTAACATAACATGGTTTAAAAAAGATGGGAGTTGTTTTATTTTAAGATTACGGTTGATTATTAATCTTAAATACCGGTACTGGTCGACTATCAATTGCCTTATTATTTATTTGTGTGATAGAGCAAGTATGTATTTTCGAATATTTTATTTGGGTTTAATAAATAATCAAATCAGGCAAAAAATAGTAGTTTGTTTAACAAAAAAGGCCTGGTACCGTTCACATTTTTATTCGTATACTGTTTTTTTTCGTAAGATTCGGAGTTAATCTTCCCGATTTCAAAAATTTAATTTTATTCGTAAGTAACCATTAGTAGTTCAGTCGCTTTGTGTTTTTAAATTGGCTAAGGTATTATTTGTTTTAAAATCAGATTTTTCCTTATAAAAGAAATTAAATGGTAATTGTAGTTTTGCAACGCTAAATAATTTATAACCGAGGAGATTAATAAAATGAACTTAATGAATAGTTAATTGTATTAGTTTTTCAATAGATTGTAAATTATTCATAATCAGTAAATAATACGTATAGTATTATGATTATGTTTAAAGGTGTGAGAGGGTTAAGGAGAGGTGATAATTTAGGGGGAGATTTTAGTGAAGTGGATTTTTACAGTATTTTTAAGTTTTGGATTTTGGTTTTTAGTTTCTGGACAGGATATAGTAGTTAGTGGATTTATTACTGATAAAAAATCAGGGCAGAAACTTCAACAAGCCAATATATTTGATATACAATCGGGCAGAGGTACTGCCTCTGATAATACAGGGAATTTTAATATTCCACTTCAATTGGGTGAACATTCCCTTACTATTTCCTATGTTGGGTATCAATCTATGCAAATCAAGTTAAATCTAGTAGCTGATACAACTCTAACCGTTGAATTGGAGGCAAACAATGAACTTAATGAAATTGAAGTATCAGCTAATACTATCAATTCTGAATTTGACAATGCACAAATGAGCGCGTTTACAATGCCGGTTAAAAAAGTATATTTATTACCTTCTTTTTTTGGAGAATCCGATATTGTCAAATCATTTCAATTAACTCCGGGGGTTCAGAGCGGGAATGATGGCAGCCAGGGATTATATGTCAGGGGAGGGGGCCCCGATCAAAATCTTGTATTACTCGATGGAGTCCCGTTGTACAATATTAACCACATGTTTGGATTGTATTCGGTTTTTAATACCGATGCAGTAGGATCAGCTAGATTATACAAAGGTGGTTTTCCGGCGCGGTATGGGGGGCGATTATCATCGGTGCTCGATATCAGGTTAAAGGACCCTGATTTATATGAGTACCATGGCAACATATCGGCAGGATTAATTTTTTCGAAATTCCAACTTGAAGGGCCAATAAAAAAAGGGAAAATTGGTTTTAATATTTCTGCCCGGCGAACCTATGCCGACCTTATTTACAAAGCAGCTCAAAAACTGGATAAATCATTAAAAAATAATGGTATGGCCTATTTTTATGATGTAAATGCCAAAATAACATTTAAATTTTCAAACAAAAACCAGTTAAATATAAGTTCCTTCCTTGCTGTTGACGATGCTTCAGCTACCATAACCAATAACTTTTCGTTAAATAATAAACAATGGGAAGAATACAATAAAATATTGATGCAATGGGGTAATTTTGTTTCTTCAATAAATTGGAAACATTCATTTAGCGAAAAATGGGCAATGAATACACTTTTGTCCTATAGTAATTATAATTTTGACATTAGCCATAATTATTACCTTGAAGACGCCGGGCTACATCAGGCAAATAAGTTTCATTTTGATTATAATTCAGGAATTCAGGAATTTATTTTTAGTAATAATTTTAATTATCATCCATCAAATGTTCATTTTATAAAGTTTGGATTTAATGTAACAAAACAGATTAATAGCCCTGGAATAAAGGCTGTTGAAACTCAGGAAGGTGAGTTAGTTGATGATTATGAGGTAATTGAAGAAAAAATTAAGCCTTACAAAGGATATTTTTATTTTGAGGACGATTGGACTTTATCCGAAAAATTAAGAGCGAATATAGGATTTCATATTTCAGGTTATACAACAGGGCAAACGAATTATTCTTCTTTTGAACCTCGAATTTCATTAAAATACATGGCTAACGACAGGTTATCGTTAAAAGCTTCATGGGTAAAAATGAATCAATACATCCACTTGTTATCTACTGCCACAGTTCGCAGTCCTATCGATTTATGGGTGCCATCCACTAAACGGGTAAAACCTGAAAAATCAACCCAACTGGCTCTTGGTACGGTTTATATACTACCTAGTTCTTCTGAATTAAGTTTAGAAGGTTTCTATAAAAAAATGGATGGTGTACTCGAATACAAAGATGGAGCTACCTTTTTAGGATCGGCTCAGGGCTGGGAAGATAAAATTGAGGTTGGTGAAGGATGGTCGTATGGTGCAGAATTGTTGTATAGAAAAAAAGTTGGCAAAACTACCGGTTGGATAGGTTATACTCTATCGTGGTCAGACAGGCAATACCAGCATGTTAACTTTGGGAAAAGGTTTCCATACAGGTATGACCGCAGGCACGATTTAAACCTTGTTGTAATGCATAAATTAAGCGGTAACATTGATTTTGGGCTGACCTGGATTTATGGCACCGGAAATGCGGTTACATTACCAACACAAACATATTTGGCTCAAAATGTACCTCATTCAACTGATGAAAATTTGGAGGTGAGTTATTTTAAAAGCAGGAACAATTACCGCATGCCTGCCTACCACCGAATGGATGTAAGTTTTAATTTTCATAAAGAAAAAAAGCATGGCGTAAGGACATGGAAAATTGGATTGTATAATACTTATAATAATCACAATCCATTTTTTCTATTTTTTGGATACGATGATTCCAATAAAGTTCAGGTAACCGGTAAAAATGGTGAGGTTTATTATAATGATAAAAAAGTTTTAAAACAATTTAGTTTGTTGCCTATATTGCCGTCAATATCATATAGTTATAAGTTTTAAATAAAAGGATATGAGAAGAATAGTTAAATACAGTGTGTGGGTGGTCCTTATAGTTATAAGTTGGTCGTGCGAAAAAATAATTGATTTTAACAGCGACGATGTCCGTGCTAAAATGGTAATTAACAGTGTTTTATGCCCCGACGATCTACTCGTGGTAAGTTTGATGGAAAGCAATTCAGTACTTGGCGATAATACCTACACGTCACTTGATGATAGGACAGTACAGGTTTTTAAGGATAATAGTCTTATTGAAACATTAATATATGGTAACAATGGTAACTATTTTTCTGAGAATATATACCCAACGGTAGGCGAGAGTTATGATCTTAAAGTTTTAAATAACGGGGAAGAGGAGTTGACTGCAAAAGCAACGGTTCCAATTCCAATTGAAATTATTAGTGTAGATACAGAGATGGTAAAAAATGATACATGGGTTGAGTTATTTATTACCTTTAAAGATCCGGTGAATGCGGGTAATTATTATAAACTTTCCCTTGAAGAAAAGATAAAAAAAGACCATAGTTTAGTAAAAGGTAGTGCTAATAATGATTCATTGGTTAGTTATAAATGGATAGACCTTGACCAGAATGCATTCTTAAGTAGTATGGGTGCTGTGCCTAACGATGGCATTGTTCAGGATATTACATTTAATAAATACTATATTTTTTCAGATCAGATAATCGACGGAAAAACATTTACTCTTAGGGTATCAACACCTATTCGGTTACCCGATAATAATGAACCATACTCTATGGTTGTGAATCTCCAGTCGTTAAGTGAGGATTATTTTTATTATTTAAAATCAAAAACATTGTATGATGCGTTATCCAATAATTCGTTTGTAGAACCAATAGGGATAATGAGCAATATAAACAATGGAATGGGAATTTTTGGGGCGATGGCACCTTCAAAAAAAGAAATAATATTTTAATCAATTAATACACTTTGGCTTGCCACGAGTGTCGTAAAGTTTATGAATAATCTTTATTTGATTAAAAGGTTTTTTCAATTTGTATTTTAAACCCAACAACAGATGTAGTTGTTCCGCTATTTAAATTTGAACCTTTATCATAGGCAAGAGAAAGTGCCATATTAAAAGGTATTTTTTTTGCTGAATAAACGAACTCAGCCAATCCTGAGAACTGTTTCCTGAAAGGTTCATAAGGATTCCCGTATGTACCAAAATTTTGAGAATAACTTCCCAATAATTTCCATCCAATACTTTCTACAAGATTTCCGGACCCCCCAAGGTGAATTGCTTTGATACGGTTATTTCCAATTCCTAAGGGAATATTGGCTGTATTTAAAATTACAGGATTAAAAAAAGGAGATCCCATCATCCGGCCTTCATATGTAAATCCTGAGCGGTAGGTTCCGTGATTAAAATAATTATCAGTACCTTTTTTGTGCCCGTAATTACCGTCCCTGATATCATCGCCACTCTGGCTCATAGAGTAAAGGTATTCAACCACTAAATGAGTAAGCAGTGTATTTTCTGTAAGATTTAAATATAGGCTATACAAATTATCCCTGAGATTTATAAAACCCATACCCGAAAAATCTTCAAAAGGATGGCTCATTCTAAACTCAGCATTTACAGTTTTATACTGTTTGCTGAGAATAAATTGGTATTGCCCCAAATGGTTGCCAACTACATTTATTTGATCACCTTGCGAATAACTTTCATCACCATGCAAACTGAAAAAAGTACGTATATAATCTGAAAAACCACGTGGTAAATTATCTCCTTCCAAGGTAGAGCCACCCCAGAAAGCATAATGTTCAACTCCCCATGTAAATTGTAGTTTTTCAATTCTTCCAAATCGTAAGAACAACTTTTTATGATGTAACCGGGCATTCCTAATAATCCGCTCATCTTTTAAGATGGTTTCATCCAAGGCGGCCGATATGTAAAAGAGCTTTTTTCCGATTTTAATGAATCCGTTAGTCGATAGCCCAATTTTAGGGTAGGGGCGTGCATTTTGCGAATTAAGCAGGTTTCCGTTCGAAGAGGACAACCCGGCCATCACTAATGAATCGGTCCAGGCACCAACTTTAACTACAAACATATTGTGTTGCAACCCTGCATACAATTGTGTGAAAAAAAGATCATTGGTTTTTTTACCTAAATATCCGGTAATTTGTGTACCATATAAAAATGAAATTGAATTTTTAGTGCTTGCAGGTATGTTAAAATGTGAAATATCAAGTAATTGAAAATACTTTTCTGAATTGGGCACTCGGTCCAGCTGATTGGAGATAAGCCAAAATGGGGCTTGTGATTCAGAATAAAACAAAGATGAAGTAGAAAATGTAGTAGTTGATTTTTTTGTTTGACTGTAACTAGTATTAAATATGAATAGTAAAACTAAAACGGAGATTATTGCAGAAAATGGCCTCATAAGTGTGTGGTTTTGGAGAATGGTTAAAGATAAACATTTAATGGTTAAACAGCTTGGTTTTCAGGTTTAAAAAGATGCTGTGATATGCAACCAATTTTATTTTTAAAATTTATTTTTCCAACACAATCGTTCCACAATACACCGAATCCTCAATCCGTACTTTCACCACATAAATTCCACTTGCATAGTCTGATAAATCAATCCATCCTGTTTGTGATGAATGTAACTCGTGAGTTACCAATGTTGTTCCATTTACCGAAGTTATTGTTATATTAATGGTTTGCTCCGGAATATTTTCGGTAACAACCATTATTTTTCCGGTTGTAGGATTTGGGAAAAAACGGACTTTCGCTTTATTGTTTTTAGTTGTCGAAGAGGTAAACAGATTCTCATCTACAATTATTACCAGGAAATTATCAGATGCTTTTTGTCCCCAGCTGTCAGAAGCAGAGACAACTATCGACGAAGTATCCCTGTCATAAAACTCTGAATTTATAGTTAAGATTCCATCTTCTGAACAATCCATCCAATTGGCTAATTGATTGCCATTTTCCTGTGAGGTAATAAACGACAGCAGTAAAGGATTGGGGTACCCAAAATAATCGCAAACACGCAATTGTCGTAATTCTCCCCAGTTAATTACCTGATCGGGAATTGGTGTAATTAAATAGGGTGGTGACGTAGGTGGTAAAACAGTAATAGTAAAAGTTTCTGTGGTTGTATTTATCCCTCCATTATCTGTTCCTCCATCATCAGTAACTGTAACAGTTATTTCTGAAGTACCTGTAAGTGAAGGAGCTATTGTTAATGTAATTTTTCCGGTTGTTTGCCCCAAAGTATAATCAACATTAACTGAAGGTATTAATATTGTATTAGTTGCTTCTGCGGTAACTGTTTGAACAGTTTGAGCTGTGCAATCATCTCCATATGAAATACCGCTTAAATTAATACCAATTGGCACCGAATTTTGAAAAACGGTTGTATTTGGAATAGTATTTATAGTAGGAGGTGCATTATAAGTTGTTATTGAAATAGTAAAAGCCAGAGTATCAGTATTACCGCTTGCATCAATGGCAATGTATTCTTCAGTGGAAGTGAAACCAGGCTGAAGAACCGAACCAGCCCCTTCCCCCGAAATTTGTTGAATGGCATATCCACAATTATTGGTAGCAGATATAGTTGGGTAGGTTAGGAGCGTATCGCAAATTCCGGGAGGAATACTAAGATGAATGTCGGAAACAGCAGAAAATACAGGCTTGATTGTATCTTTTATTGTTATTATAGCCTGGCAACTGTCTTTGTTTCCACTATCGTCCAAAGCTGTTAACCATACAGGAACTTCATTGGGGCTAATAAATGTTTGCCCTGAATTTAATGTTCCCGGCGAATCGTTTGTAGGTGCGTGCCATTCAAAATTTGAACTTTTAAAACCGGAACCCTTCTTTTGAAGGGAAAAGCCTGTTTCGGTAGTTCCTGGTTCACTTTCTCCAATATCAGTGGAAGTTAAACCTAAAGCAGGCCCTTCAGAAGCTGTGAAAGTTCCTTCGTAACTGATAAATTCCATAATATTTTCCAAAGGGTCAACAAGAGCTATTCCATCGGGGCCATTCTGAATACCTGCAGCAATAAAAGAAAGAGTCCCATAACTGTTTTCTTCATTATCAATTGTTCCTGAACAGTTAATGGTTTTATATGTTACGCCACCATTGCCATTGTATAAAACGATAGAATATCCTGATAAATCTAAACCAGCTACTCCGGCAATCTCCACAAACTCTCCAGCATCAGTACCATCGTTATCGTAGTGAATTTCGTTTATCCAGGCATATTCGTTGCCTACCGATTGAATATCATTACAATTGAAAGTTGTTTTACTTAAAAATAAAAGAATATTTCCGCAACTGTCAGAACTGCCTGCATCGATTACCGAGGATTGAATGGTTGCCTGTCCTGCGGCATCAAGGTAAACCGTGGCTCCCTGGCACCTGGGAATTGGAGGGAAAGTGTCATATGCGGTTACTTTAATCGAACATGAATCCTTATTTCCTTGTAGGTCTTCAACAACTATCCAAACAGTATCTGTGTTATTAGCCAAAGTTAACTGTAAACTTTCGGGTTGTTGGATTTTACCAGCTAAACCACAATTTTCGGCAATTTGTACCAGGCTATCCAACCCTGAAATATCAATGGCACAGCTGTTCTGAGGGAAATAAACCACATACTCACCGGGGCATGCAAGTACCGGAGGGAAAGTATCTATGGCAGAAACTTGTTTTAAACACGAATCTTTATTACCCGATGGGTCAGAGGCAATAAACCAGATATTTTTTGTAGGATCATTTGCTGTTAACAAAAATGAATCAGGATTTTGAGTAATAAATGTTGTTCCGCAGTTATCAGCGGAAGTAATAACTGGTGTTAAATCAGTAACCCCAATGGTACTTTTCGTTTCTGCAAAATACACGTTTATATCAGCAGGACAGAAAATGGTTGGTGTAACAGTGTCTGAAACCGTTACTAAGGAGCGGCATGTTTTGGTATTGGAACTGTTGTCTTCAGCCGTAACTACGATTTCTTTTTTGCCCAAATTAATGGTCAATTGATTTTGATTTAATACTCCGGGAGAGTTTTGAAGCGGGCCAGCCCAGGTAAAACCATTTGGAAATAGAGGGTTGCCTGTCCTCTGCAATGATTGCCCGGCTTCTCCCGGTTCCGAAACACTTATGTCAGTCGATGTTATTCCGCTTGCAATTCCTTCCTGTACAGTAAAAGTCCCTTCGTAACTTAAAACTTCAATTACACTACTGTCAATGGTGTTTATTAAAGCTAAACCATCGGCAGGGCCATTTTGAATAGCCTTGCTAAAAGAAAATGCACCTGTGCCATATCCATCTCCCTCATCCATAAAAACACCAGATAAATTTGTTCTATCATATACAAATCCATTGCTGTTAATCAATTGAATTTGGTAGGAATCCAAATCAATTTGACTGGATCCGGCAATCTCTACAAACTCACCAACATCGGTTCCTGAATTATCGTAATGAATTTCATTGATCCAAATATAGTTTTGGGCAGTTGATAAATCATTACAATTAAAGGTTGTTTTGTGTGGAGAAAAAGTTAATCCATTACAATTATCGCTTGAAAAACTAATTATACCAGAAGTATTTATCTCTGCTACTCCCGAATTGTCAAGGTAAATAGTGGTATCCAAACAATCTAATTGAGGTGACATTGTATCAATAACAGTAACTGTTGTTAAACAAGTTGTGCTGTTTGAGTTATTATCGGTAACAGTTAAAACGATGGGATTTTCACCCATTTCTGAACAATTAAATAATGTTTGGCTGGCACTAAAGGTAAGCGGCAAACAGGCATCCGTAGAGCCATTATCGAACGTATCTGTTTTAATTTGAATAGTACCGCTGCTATCAAGGTAGGTAGTAATATCACAGCACATGGCAACCGGCGAAATAGTGTCTTTTACTGTTATAGTACTGGTGCAGTGAGCTGAATTGGATTGCCCGTCAGTAACTGTTAAAACAATTGGATGAATACCAATGTCGTTACAGCTAAAACTGGTTTGATTGGCTGAAAAGGACAATGGTGCGCAGGCGTCAGTTGAATTATTATCGAAAGTATCAGCTTCTATTTGTACAAATCCTGAGGAGTCAGTATAAACCGTAATATCACGGCATTTGGCTAAAGGGGCAATTGTGTCATTAACCGTTACAACCGAAGTACATATTGAGCTGTTAGTGTTGGCATCCGTAACTGTTAAAGTAACAGTATTGTCACCCATAAAAGAACATTCAAAATTAGTTTGATTGGCAGAAAATGAAAGTGGTATACAACCATCCGTTGATCCATTGTCAAGGGTATCGGCATTAATTAGGGCAGTACCATTGTTATTTAGAGAAACAGAAATATCACGGCATATAGCAGTTGGAGGAATTGTGTCAATAATAGTTACTTCCGAGGTACAGGTCGATTTATTATAGGCAGCATCATACACCATTAGTGTAACATAATTTATACCGGTATTTGAGCAATCAAATAATGATTTATCTGCAAAAAATGTGAGTGGCGTATTAATATCGGTAGATCCGTTATCAAGGGTATCCGGTTTTATTTCCGCAGTTCCATTTGTTGCTAAATATAAATCGATGTTTTTACATTTTGTTTCGGGTGGGATTGTATCATATAGATAGATGGTAGATAAACATGTTGCTGTATTGCCTGAAATATCAGTCTTATTTATAGTTACCGGTTTAGATGTGTAAAAACCGGGGAATTGCCCATCGTTTAATGAACCCGGAGAATTGGGTGTTGGATTATTCCAAACCATATTTTCGCCTGGGATACCAGAACCGGTAAGTTGGAGAGAATACCTTAACGGAGAGCTTGATTCATTAGCATTTATATCTGCTGAAGTTAATCCTTGTGCCGGGCCATCTGTCGCTTCAAATGATCCTTCGTAGCTTAAAAACTGAATAACCTTGTCCTGATTATCTACCAATGCTATTCCATCGGGCCCGTTCTGTATACCTGAAAGACCAAAACTGTCAGCACCAAATCCGTCTTTTTCGTTCGGAATAGTACCGTTTAGCAAAACCTCTTTGTAACTTTTCCCATCGTTGCCATTGTAAAATATCAATGAATAGCCAGCTAATTGGTAACCGGAAATACCGGCAATTTCAATAAATTCATCTACGTCTCCACCGGTATTGTCATAGTGAATTTCATTGATCCAAACCGGTAATGTGATAGGTTGCAGGTCGGTGATGTTGAATGTGGTTTGACTTATTGTTAGTGGTAAATTGCCACAATTATCAGTATTTATTATAACCAGTTGATTTGTGTCAGCATTTATTATTCCATGTTCATCAAAATACAAACTTGTTGTATCACATACCAGAGTGGGTGCTAAAGTATCCTTCACAGTTATTACTGAATTACATGTTGAAGAATTCCCGTTGGCATCAGTAACCGTGAGGGAAACAGAATTGTTTCCAATGTTCTGGCAATTAAATATTGTTTGGCTTGTATTAAAATCAAGAGGGAGATAAAAGTCGGATGAGCCACCATCAATGTCCAGACTTGATATTTCTGCAAAACCATTGGTGTCGAGGTATAGCATTTTATTTATACAGATGGCTGTTGGTGGAATTGTATCATTGATTGAGATTTTAAAATAAAAACCATTTGAATTTCCACTTTTATCAACAACATAACCTGTATCCTGAATGGAGGTAACCTCACCTGAGAATTGTTTGTCCCAAATTCTCAATATAATTGTATCCACACAACAATTGTCGTTTGATATTGATTTTAAGTGATTTAATAGATTCTGATTGAATGGCACCCTTCCTGTCGCATCAAGATAAAAGTTAAACAAAGTATCAGTAGGAAGTAAAATTGTAGGTGGCAGGTTGTCTTCTATTTCAACCATTTTAGTAAAGAATAGATTAGAACCATTGTTGTCAGTTAGGTTTATTTGAAGTTCTACTTCATACAGAGGTTGAATCGTTTGATTTACATTAATGTGTCCTGCGGAATTAATCTCAGTGCCAGCCCACAAAAAATCATCTGTTTTATTACCTATTCCCTTCCGGGACAATGAATGGCCAGAGGAGGTATTTTCTGATTCTTCAACACCAATATCAACCGATTGATAACCAGAGGCAATTCCTTCAGATGCCGTTATAGTTCCGCCATAACTAATAAATTCAATTACCTGGCCATTTTTATCGATAAGGGCAATACCCGCATAAGGGCCTTCTTCTATTCCTGAAATAAAATATGGAATAGCCCCAAAACCTCTTAATTCATTGTCGATGGTCCCGGAGAGTTCTACAGGTTTTATATACAACTCCGTTCTCGTGGTGGTACAATAGTAATTTATATCCATCAAGATTGATTCCTGCAGTTCCAGCAATTTCAATAAATTCATCATCATTTATACCGCTGCTTTGATAGTGGAATTCATTAATCCAGATCTTGGATATGGGGCTGTGAAGGTCAGAACAATCAAATTCAGTGGGGTCTATTTCCAAACTTGCTTTTCCTGTTAAATTTAGTTCAATAACTGTATCCGGTGAGATATTTTCGCAAGCACTTAATCTATGATTGTTAAAAATGATTTGTGCCAGGAAAATCGTTAGCAGGTAATATTGAATGGATTTTATTTTCATTTAATATCAGGGGATTGATTAAACACAATTTTATTGAAGTTTATTCATTTTAATATAAATGTTTGGTAATTAGTTATATGAGCTAAATACAATTTACAAAACAGTAAAAATAAATTCAAATAAGTTGTGTGATATTGAACTGGTTATAGCTGAAACTAAATAAAAGGCGGTTGATACTAAAATAAATATATAATGTGATGTAGATAATAAAGATTATGTCGTTTAAACTAGGGCTGAATAACCGATGAATGAAGGGCATTTAAAATATTCCATAATGATCAGGAGGTATATAATTATCACAAGGTAAAAGAGTATTATTTCTTGAATAAGTAAAATTAATTTGGTTTACTATTGGAGTTGTTTCGTTTGATACAAACCTCTATTTATTGAGTTAAAACAGTCATTAATGATGATTTGAATAAAAATAGTACTCAAATAGTAAAAATACACTCAACAACGCCGCATGTAAGTTTACATGTACGTTTAGCTCAATTTGAAGCCCCCTTCATCCCATTTTGAATATTTATTCATTTTAAGAGGTATATGCATTGTAATTTTAGAGTCTGTTTTATGATTTCTAAGTAATGATAATCAAATAACAATTTATAATTGTCACCCTCAATTATTAATGATGGAAATAGCAAATATTATTCTGGCCCTTGTACTGAGTATTCTTATAGCAGCACTGCTCATACCCCCAATAATAAGGGTTTCTAACGCTAAATTATTATTTGCATGCGTCGACTCGCGTACCGTACATTCTGTAGAAACCCCTACATTAGGCGGTGTAGCTATTTTTATTGCTTTTATTATTAGTTTTTTAGTCTCGACAAAACAATCAGTTGTTGGTGACAGGTATTTGTTGGTTGCTGTAATACTAATGTTTTTTATAGGCTTAAAAGATGATGTTTTAGTAATATCAGCGTATAAAAAATTAATAGTCCAAATAGTAGCAGCTCTACTTCTGGTACTTTTAGGTAATTTTCGCATTCTGAGTTTTGGAGGGCTGTTTGGTATTGAAGAATTAAATTATGTGGTAAGTTGCTTCTTCTCCATTTTTTTAATTTTGCTAATTGTTAATGCATTTAATCTGATTGATGGCATTGATGGATTGGCCTCCGGCATCGGAATGTTTGTGTGTTTGATTTTTGGAATTTGGTTTTATATTTCAGGGCATTCCGTTTATGCCATTGTTTCATTTTCTTTAGTTGGCAGCCTTGCCGGATTTTTTTTATACAATGTATTTGGCCATCGGAATAAGGTATTTATGGGTGATACCGGCGCATTGGTTGTGGGAATTATTATTGCTGCCTTAGTCATAAAGTTTTGCTCGTTTAACTTAGCTCCTCACAATGAATATGTATTTGTATCAGCTCCGGCTATCGTTTTTTCAATTATACTTTTTCCGCTAATAGATACTTTAAGGATTATTTTAATACGCCTCATGCAGAAAAAATCACCATTTTCTCCTGATAAAAACCATATTCATCACCGTTTACTTGTACTTTGTAATAATCACCACTTAACTACAACTGCCACCATACTTCTTGCCAATTGTCTTGTAGTGGCATTTACTTTTTGGCTGGAATATTTAAAATTAGATATAAATGCTACTTTTTTTATAGTATTTATTTTGGGTACTATTCTAGCTCAAATGCCTGGAATAATTATTAACATACGTAACACAGCTGTTGGATCAACCGTAAAAAAAATGAGTTTAAAGAATTGGTTTTTATAAATCAATAAAAGGGAATAATTGCTATTCTTTTCAAAAATGACAAATGCCTTTGTTTTAAAGGCATTTGTTTATTTTTAGCGGTAGGTTTCTTTAATTAATTTTGTTTCACTAAATCAAAGCCTTACAAATTAAAGGTACATTTTATCACGTTTTTCTGATAGAGTTTTGTTTGAAATATAATCGTCGTATGTCGATTGTTTATCGATGATTCCTTTTGGAGTTAGCTCAATAACACGATTTGTTACCGATTGAATAAATGTATGGTCATGCGATGACATTAAAATATTCCCCTTAAAATTGTTGAGGTTATTGTTAAATGACTGAATCGATTCCAGGTCAAGGTGGTTGGTAGGTGTATCCAAAACAAGCGTGTTGGCATTTGATAGCATCATCCGGGCAATCATACATCGTACTTTTTCTCCTCCTGAAAGGACTTTGGTTTTCTTATAGATTTCTTCACCCGAAAACAGCATTTTCCCAAGGAATCCTTTAATAAACATTTCTGATGTGTCGTATGAAAATTGTCCCAGCCAATCAACCAATGTTAAATTATTTTCAAAAAATGAGGCATTATCGAGTGGGAGGTAAGCATGAGTAATAGTTACACCCCAATCAAAAGTGCCCGAATCAGCCTTATCTTTCCCCTCAAGGATTTCAAATAATGCTGTCATTGCGCGCGGATCGCTTGAAAGGAATATTATTTTTTCATCTTTTTCAACCCTGAAACTTACATCTTTAAACAACACTTCTCCATTGACACTTTTACTTAATCCTGTTACCTCCAGAATATTATTCCCCGGAGCTCTTTCAGGTGTGAAAATTATTCCCGGGTATTTTCGGGTTGAAGGTGTAATTTCTTCAAGATTAAGTTTATCAAGCATTTTCAGGCGGCTGGTGGTTTGTTTTGATTTGGCCACATTGGCTTTAAAACGTTCAATAAAAGTCTGTAATTCTTTCTTTTTCTCCTCTGCTTTTTTGTTTTGAGACAGTTTCTGGCGTAAGGCTAATTGGCTTGATTCATACCAGAAAGAATAATTTCCGGCAAACATCCTGATATGGTTAAAATCAATATCGACCGTATGGGTTGAAACAGCATCGAGGAAGTGACGGTCGTGAGAAACAACTAAAACAGTATTTTCATAATTGGCTAAATAATTTTCAAGCCAAACAACAGTTTCAAGGTCAAGGTCGTTGGTTGGTTCATCCAACAATAAATTGTCCGGATTACCAAATAGTGCCTGAGCCAGCAACACACGTACTTTTTCTTTACCGCTAAGCTCATTCATTTTTTTGGGATGAAGGACCTCTTTTATTCCCAATCCGCTCAATAAGGTAGCTGCATCGTTTTCGGCATTCCAGCCATTCATCTCAGCAAATTGGTCTTCAAGGTCGGCAGCTTTTAAACCATCCGCTTCCGAAAAATCTGCCTTCATATATAAAGCATTTTTTTCTTGCATGATTTGCCAGAGTTTTTCGTGCCCAATTAAAACGGTTTCTAAAACACTGTAATCATCAAATTCATTGTGGTCCTGTTTTAATACAGAAAAACGTTCTCCTGAACCAAATGACACAGTCCCTTTGGTTGAACTCATTTCTCCTGATATGAGTTTCAAAAATGTAGATTTACCTGCACCATTGGCACCAATTATTCCATAGCAGTTGCCATTGGTGAACTTCATATTAATTTCCTGAAACAAAACCCGTTTCCCAAACTGTATTCCTAAATCTGAAACTGTAATCATGCGATAGTTGACTTCTTTAAATTATTATACCTTTTTGCAAAGGGCGGCAAAAGTACACTTTTATTTCGTGTAACACATGTAAATATCCATTTCTGCCTGATAGTGTGTTATTTGTAAACACAAATTTAACAACGAATGTTTATTGAAACCTCGGGATTTAACTTTACACAGTTTTTGTTTCGATGGTTGGGAATATGAAAGAATACTATTCGAAAGGTAGATAATATTTTATACCATTTTTTAGTTTAAAAAAAAAGTCTCCTGAAATGGTTTTATCCAACATCAGGAGACTTTTTGAAATTGTGTTTTTATTTAATTAATCCTTCGTCCTGCCCAGTTTACAGCCAGTTTCAGATGTTCAATAATTTTTTCATCCTGAAAGGCTTCATGTGTGTGCCCAAATACAGTATAATATGCCCTTGATCCTTCAAATTCATGCCACCAAATAAGTGGATGGTCACCCATTTTCCAGTTATCGTTATTCGATTTTGTAACCGTACTTTCGTCGAGGCGGGCCAATACATTCACTTTCGCGCGTGGATTTTCTTTAAAAGTATACCATTCATCAACTGTTGTATAGGTTTTCATTCCCTTGAATGGTTTCATGGTTACATGTTCAGTATCCTCCATAATAACCGTTGCTTCTTGTGCAGGTGGGTGTGTTTTAAAATAGCCACCATTTAATTGGCCATACCATGCCCAATCGTATTCACAATCGGCCGAAGCATGAATCCCAATAAATCCTTTACCCGATTTAATAAACTTCTCAAATGCTGTTTGCTGAGTGTCGTCTAAAACATCCTGAGTTGGATTCAGAAAAACAGCTACATCAATGGTTTTTAATAAATCATCGGTAATGAGCGATGCATCCTCTGTTGCAGTGATGATCCAGTTTTGCTGTTTGCTTAGGTCGTATAGCATTTTTAAACCCGATGAAATAGAAGCATGCCTAAAACCACTTGTTTTTGAGAATACCAAAATATGCATTGGATCCTTAAATTCAGGGGCACTGTTTTGTGCCTGGGAAATAAGTCCACAAAAGAAGACTAATGAAAGAAATAAGATTTTTGTTTTCATTGTATTGATTTAGGTTGATTTATTCTACAATTTTACTAAAAAAGAACGGTGAATAGAAAGAATCTTATCGTAAAATGTACTCATTTGCTTTTTAATGCGAATTTATTTTTAGTTAATCGGGACTACAATTTTTTATCTTTACGCCGAATTTTAAATATTTACTATGCACCATATAGTGTTTTATGTTATTATTGCCATTATTGTTATTGATTTTGTATTCGAAAAATACCTCGATTATTTAAATACAACCCGTTGGAGTGATAAGTTGCCTGAAGAAGTAAAAGGAATTTATGACGAAAAGAAATACAAAAAACAACAAGCTTATCAGCGCGAGAATTACCGCTTTGGAATGATTACCAGTTCCTTTAGTTTTGTCCTCATTTTAGGGATGTTCCTTTTTTATGGTTTTGCTTTTGTTAATCAATTGGCTTTTGGTTTTACCGAAAGTGCGATTCTTGCCGCACTAATATTTTTTGGAATTTTAATGATGGCTTCCGATTTTCTGAATATACCTTTTGAAATTTATGATACATTCAAAATTGAAGAGAAATATGGTTTTAATAAAACTACACCAAAAACATTTGTATTTGATAAAATTAAAGGCTGGCTGGTTGGAGGGCTTATTGGTGGCATCCTTCTTGCCCTGGTAGTTTGGATTTATCAACTAACTCAAAACATGTTCTGGGTATATACATGGGCGGTGATAACAGCATTTACTCTGTTTATGGCTATGTTTTATTCCGATTTGATTGTGCCTTTGTTTAATAAACAAACACCTCTTGAGGATGGTGAATTAAGAGATGCGATTAGTAAGTTTTCGGAAAAAGTGGATTTTAAACTGGATAATATATTTGTAATAAACGGATCAAAACGGTCGACAAAAGCAAATGCCTATTTTACCGGTTTTTGGGCTAAAAAACGGATTGTCCTTTACGATACATTAATCAACGATTTAAATACTGAAGAGTTGGTAGCCGTTTTGGCACACGAAATTGGCCACAATAAAAAGAAACATGTGGTGCAGGGGTTATTCATTTCAATTATTCAAACCGGTATTATTTTATTTATCTTTTCAATGTTGGTAAATAATCCAAACTTGAGCAAAGCACTTGGCGTCGAAAAACCGAATTTTCATATTGGTTTGGTTGCGTTCGGGATTTTATATTCCCCGGTATCGTTTATACTTGGTGTTTTCATGAATAAACTTTCGCGCAAAAATGAATACCAGGCCGATAAGTTTGCTGCCCAAAACTACAAACCCAAAGCATTGGTTTCGGCATTAAAAAAATTATCAGTGAATAATTTAAGCAATCTTACACCACATAAATTATATGTGTATTTTCATTATTCGCATCCTACGTTACTGCAGCGAATAGCATTTATCAAATCATTCGAAAAAAATGAAAGCTGAAATAATTACAATAGGCGACGAAATTTTAATTGGGCAGATCGTTGATACAAATTCAGCATGGATGGCTCAACAGCTTAATCAAAATGGCATTGAGGTTTTTCAAATTACATCAGTCCATGATTCGCATACCCATATTTTTGAAGCTTTATCAAATGCTTCAAAAGCTGCCAGCCTTGTACTTTTAACCGGAGGGTTAGGCCCAACAAAAGATGATATTACCAAAAATGTGTTGTGCGATTATTTTAGTACAAAGTTGGTGTTCCATGAGCCCACATTCCAACGTATTGCCGACACATTTTCGAACAGGGGGATTGATTTAAACAAATTAAACCGCGATCAGGCTCTTGTGCCGGAAGGATGTACTGTTTTGGAGAATAAAGCCGGAACTGCTCCAGGATTATGGTTCGAGAAAGATGGGACTATTTTTGTGTCAATGCCGGGAGTTCCGTTTGAAATGAAATACCTTGTTACGGAAGAAATTTTGCCAAGGCTCAAAAAAACCGGATTGGCTAAAGCAATCTATCATAAAACCGTTTTAACACAAGGCGTGCCTGAGTCGATGCTGGCTGATAAACTGGAAGATTGGGAGAATAAGTTGCCTTTGAATATTTCATTGGCTTATTTGCCTAGTCCAATGGCTGTAAGGTTACGGTTATCAGCCATGGGAGAAAATGAAGAAGCACTAAAAGGACAAGTGAGTGCTGAAATTCAGAAACTACAAAAACTTATTCCCCAAAATATATTTGGATTTGATAACGATAAATTGGCAGGCGTTATAGGGGAAATATTAAAAGAAAAAGGCAAAACACTGGCTCTAGCCGAAAGTTGTACCGGTGGGAATATTGCCCATTTGATAACACTAATACCAGGGTGTTCCGATTATTTTAAAGGATCGGTAACTGCTTATTCAAACGAAATAAAACAGGCATTATTAGGTGTGAAAGAGGAAAGCCTTGATGAGTTTGGTGCAGTTAGCGAACAAGTAGCTTTAGAAATGGCAACAGGTGTTAAAAAAGCTTTAAATACCGATTATGCAGTTGCAACAACCGGAATTGCAGGCCCTGATGGAGGGAGTGAAGAAAAACCTGTTGGTACAGTTTGGATTGCAGTTACCGGAGAAAAAAGGACTTTTGCACGTAAATTTGTGTTTGGGAATAACCGTGAACGTAACATTATAAGAAGTAGTCAAACTGCTTTACAATTATTACGTAGGTTTATTTTAAAGGAACTTTAACATTTGGTTCGACATCTTTCCTCCGACTTTATGTAATTTTATCCTCCTGAAAACGTTTTGTGAATGTGTTGCGCAGGACAAAATTGACACATCGTTTTAGTGAAGATTTTATAAGTTTAAATATGAAAAAAATAGTTATTGTTTTTGCCCTGATTATAGTTTTACTTCTGGTTTTGTTATTAGCAATACCTGTTGTTTTTAAAGGGAAATTGTTAAAAGTTACACAAACCACAATCAATAAACATGTAAATGCTACTGTCGAATTTGAAAATTTCTCATTGTCGGTTTTTAAAGATTTTCCACAAATTACAGTTGGATTACAAAATGTGTCAATAGTAGGCAAAGGCGTTTTTAATAATGACACACTATTATCTGTGCCTGAAGTGACGGGGCAAATGAATTTAATGTCTCTGTTTACTTCTTCATCTAAAAGTATTCGAAATGTGGTTGTTAGCGACCCTTTGGTGAATTTATTAGTTGATAAACAAGGAAATTCTAATTGGGACATAACATACAGCGATGGAAATGTATACCCCGAAACCAATAATAAAAAAGAGAATTTAAGTAATCCGTTTGAACTGCAATTGGAACAAATAGAAGTAATTAATGCGAACATTAACTATAATGACAATTCGGCTGATTTGTTAATGGAATTTACGAAAGCAAATTTGCTGTGTACGGGTAACTTGTATGGTTCAAAAGCCAATTTGAATATTCTTGGAGATATTTCTGATTTGTTGGTGCAATATGATTCAGTGAATTATATTTCGAATACTACCCTCACTACTAAGTCGTTACTTGAGATTGACTATGAAAACATAACCATTGGTATTTTAGAAAATGAATTGGTTTTGAACGATTTGCCCCTTCAGGTATTAGGTTCCGTTCAAATGCCTTCCGATAGTATGTTTTTTGACCTAAAAATAAATTCAAAGGAATCAGGTTTTAATAACTTTATGGCTTTAATACCTCCACAGTATGATTCATATTTTGAAGGTATAACCACTAGTGGTATGGCCGAAATAATTGGAAGTATGAATGGTTGGTATTTTGGGGAGGATTATCCGGCTTTTCAATTAGCATTGAATGTAAAAAAAGGGAGTGTAAAATATCAAAATCTTCCGGATGAATTAAAAAATATTGAAGCCGATATATTAATAAATAAAGCTCAGGGTATTTTAAATTTAACTGAAGCTTCTGTTTTAAATGCTAGTGTTGAAGTCAAAAATAATCCAGTAAAATTTTCATTCTTAATGAATGATATTTTTGAAGACGTTGTTTTTAATGGGGCATTAAATGGGAAAATTAATTTTGATCATTTAAAGGATGCCATTCCTTTTGATAGCATTAAAATAGCTGGAATAATGGATGTTCAAATGGAATTTAAAGGCAAATATTCCGATATTTTAAATAAAAACTATGGACAGATAAAATCAGATGGGAGCATTCTGTTAAAAGATATAAACTATGCGTCAAATACCCTCCGCGAAGATGTGAAAATACCAAATGGAGATTTAGTTTTTTCTCCCCAAGAGGTTAACTTAAAGGCCTTTGAAATATTGATTGGCCGCAGTGATTTACACTTAAAAGGATCCCTGTCAAATTATCTTAACTATTTATTTAACGATGATGTGTTAAAGGGTCAGTTTCAGTTAACATCGCGTTTTGTTAATTTGAACGAATTGTTGACAATTCAATCAAAACCGACGAAAGAAACTCTGCCCAATTCTATTAAAGACAAAAAGAAACAAGAGGAGCAAACCGATGAAATTTTAGCTTTTGACATTCCTTCAAATATAATGGTAGATTTTCGTTCGAATATTCAGGCAGCACAATTACATAATATACTGATCTCGAATATTAACGGGACGATAAAAGCTGAAAATGGAAAATTAAATCTGGATGGTTTAGATATGAATATGTTGGGTGGTGAATTGACGTTAAATGGTTCCTATGAAAACTCACCTTCGGATCAGCCATTGTTCGATTTTAATTTTAAAATGTCCGATTTTGAAATTCCTATATTGGTTCAATCTTTTTCACCGCAACAAACACAAAGGGCTATTTCAGGGCAAAGTTCAGGTAAAATAAACTCTGATTTTAAACTATCAGGCAGGTTAAATCCACAATTAAAAATAATTCCTTCAACGTTTAAAGGAATTGGATTATTTCAAACAGTAGGATTACAGTTTGTTAATTCCGGTACATTTAACCAAATGAAAGGAGTGTTAAAACAAGAGAAACTTAAAAATGTAACCATTGATAACTTTACGGCTAACTTTTTAGTTCAGGATGGGAATTTACTGTTAAAACCTTTTAAAACTGAAGTAGCAGGACAGGAAGCCCTTATGAAGGGTAGCTTAAATGTGCAAAGTATCCTCGATTTGACAATTGATTTTAACGTTAAACGAGAAGCATTTGGCGACGATATTCAAAGTATAATTGGTATTATACCCGGACAGGAACGAATCAAAAGTGTTCCTGTAACAGTTTTAATCTGTGGCCCGGTAGGTGAACCAGAGGTTAAACTTGATTTTACTCCAACACGCAAATATGTTACTGAACAAATTAAAAATTCTTCGAAAGAAGACCTTCAAAAATCACTAAATAAAATAGGGAATACACTTAAAAAATTATTTAAGTAAAAAGCTACAGGTGTCTATTTTCCTGAATTTATATAAAGGAGGTAACAGTGAAGCACATATTTAAAAGTTCCATAACATCTTTTAACGTTATGGAATAATTAATACTTACCAATTCGTTTTGAGAACGTAAATTGCATACTTTCTTTTTTGTATCAACTGAATCCAAACGGTTTAAGTTAATAATATGTTTCCGGCTAATTCGTTTAAAACTTGATTTAGGAAGTAGTTTTTCAACCTTGCCTATGTTATAGCAACAAATTTTTCTGTTTTCGGAATGTAAAAAAAATGAAGAATAGTTTTTGTCTGCTTCGACAAATACTATGTCGGGTATGTTTATGATATCCAGTCCGTTATGTGTGCGAAATATAAATTTTGATTCGTTTATTTTTGGAGATGTTGAGGAATCAATTTCCTCTTGTTCTTTTTTAAATTGATTGTATTTATTAATAACCCTTATAAGTTCATTTTTGTCAAATGGTTTTAAGAGGTAATCAAAAACCGATTCTTGTATTGCTTTAATTGCATAATCCTTCGAACCTGAAACCGCTACAATTTTCATTTTATTGTTCAGCGAATTAATTTTTTTCATTAGTTTAATCCCATCCATTTCGGGCATAGCCATATCAAGAAACAGGAGGTCCGGTGGAGTTATAACTGCTGCATTTAATCCTTCATAGGATGAATAGGATACTTTTGAAATTGATACATTTGGAATTTCATTTAGTAAAACCTGAAGAAGATTGCAACTCGAAGGTTCATCATCAATAATCTGGATTGAAATAAGTGGGGTGCTCATTTTTTTAGTTTGTTTAATTAACTTTGAGTGTTTTGGTCAACTAAATATAATGCTTTTTTTTACCGAATTCAATTTATTCGTTTATTACCAACTTGTGTTCATTCAATATTAGGTACGTTTTATGGAATTTCGCAATAATACACCTCAATAACTAGTCATTTTATTACTCAATATTACAGAACAATGCAAAATACCCTATTAATCTACTAACACAATTTATTGGTATAATTACAGCATAGTATAATCATATTTTTAATTATAACGATTGATTAAATGATTTCCGGTGAGGAAGTAGTAATTTTTAATAAATTGAAATTCAAAACAGTACTCCTTTGGTTTTGAATAACAAATTAGTAAATAATTTTTTTTATCCTGTTGTCCAATTGTGCCTGATCGGCAGTAAAACTAGCTAATCCTGCAATATTTAGTAAAGTATCAATAGCTAGGTCGCCGTTTTTAATATGTTTAATCCATTTTTGGTGATCTGGTATTTTTCCATCCAAAGCAATTTGCCGCAAGTCATTTTCTGATAGGTGTGGAAACATATCACCACAACCCGATTCGTGCATTCTTTTTACCAATTCCTTACCTGTTAGTGGCGGTTTGGCATCAAGGCTTTGGGCTGCCAGTAATTCTTTATGGCTTACTTTCCAAAGCTTCTCCACCGATAAAGCTTCTGAATCCTGAAATAAATTAACTTGATTGTCAGAGTTTAGTTGATTGGAAAAACTGCCATCCAATTCTGTTTGAGCAGCCATAGCTACTTTGGTTGGAATTGTATATACATCAACTCCGGCTAACGTTTTAAGTTGTTGAGTATTCCTTAAACTTGCGGCTATTAGTTTTGTGGGCACCTCATTATTTGCTGTTAATTCAGTTATCCATTTTTGTGTAGACAATACGGTGCGTTCTCCAACTCCGGTTCCATCTCCTAATCCATTGTCTTTTACATAAGCACCCAATCTACCCAAAAATACATTTAGATAATTTGGTTTAGTAACCATAGCAACCAAAACATTTTGCCGTGCGCTGAATTCAAGTGTAAAGTTTATTTTGACTCCAAGTTCGCGCAGTTTCCTGGCACCTATTAATCCAGTAGCGGTATACGGTACTTTAATAATAAATTGTGTTGGGCAAATCTCAAAATACCGTATGCCATAATCAACAATCGCTTTTAAATCATGAGCTGTATCTGTGTGTAGCTCCACACTTACATTACCCTCAAAAATTTTAGCCAACCGTAAACCATGCCTGGCGTTTAATATAAAAGCAATTTCAATTATTTGTTCCTTGAGCGGAAGCCCTTTAACAATTTCTTTTGCTTTTAAGATAAAATTATCGTATATTCCTTTTTGTATTTCGTTGTTTAATAGAGTGTTATTGGTGGTTAATGCGGTCAACTCGCTGGTCCATATATTTTTTGCTTCATCAATGTCACCTGTGTCCAGCCATAGTTCAGTGCCCGTTTTTTTTAAGCTTTGCCAGAAGGGATTTTTTACGCACCTAAATGGCTTCTCATCAATTCCTTCGAGAATAAATTCTTTGATGTTGTTTTTAATTAATTCATTCATAGCCATATCTTTTTTAATATATGTTAGTGTAAAAGGGTCGTTTTTGTTTCACTAAAATGAATATTTTTTTCTCAAAAAGAAGATAGAATTATATGCAGGTAACTTATAAACTAAAATATGATTTTTAAAGTGTTAATAAAACCCAAATGAGATGTTAATAAACGTCATAATTTAGACATGTACTAAATATACCCTCATAATTGTGTATTCTTAATTAACATTCTATTTTTATAACATCCTAAAACAAAAAAAGATAAAGATGAAACGAGCCATAATACTAGTTGAAAAAGCAAAAGAGTGTTTATTTAGGCGAGTTACATCAAGTACAAATAATAATAAATGATAATAAAAAGATGAAAAAGAGTATAATATTTATAGTTGTTTTGATTATTGCCACACAATTAGTTGGTTTTGCACAAGTTCCAACCAAATGGCGCGGACCCAATAGCAATGGGATTTATAATGAAACAGGCCTTTTGAAAAACTGGCCAGGTGATGGGCCACAGTTATTGTGGCATTCTGACAGTCTTGGATTAGGCCATTCTTCGCCTGTTTTTGCAAATGATAAAATATTTGTTTCGGGAATGGAAGACTCAATTGGTTATATATTTTGCCTCGATTTGAAAGGTAAACTTATTTGGAAATCATCTTATGGACCTGAATTTACTGAAAGTTACCCTGGAGCCAGAACCAGTCCAGTGGTTGCTGCCGATGATTTATACATGTATTCTGCAATGGGGAATATTGTATGTATGGATGCCAATTCAGGGTCTGAAAAATGGAAAAAAAATGCATTTACTGATTTTGATGGAGAAAACATTAAATGGGGTGTGACCGAAACATTAGTTATCGATGGAGATAAGTTGTATTGTACTCCGGGAGGAAAAACCAATAATTTAGTGGCTTTAAACAGGCACAATGGTGATTTGATATGGACTTCAGCAGGCGAAGGAGAAAAATCGGCTTATTGTTCTCCTTTATTAATTGAACTTCCGGCGAGGAAATTATTGGTGACAATGACAGAAAATCACATTTTGGGAGTTGATGCGGCTAATGGGAAAAAATTATGGTCATACGAACAAACTAACCGTTGGTCAGTACATGCCAACACTCCTTTATATCACGATGGTGGTTTACTCTGTTTTAGTGGATATGGAAGAGGTGCTGTAAAATTAAAATTGTTAGCCGATGGTAGCAGTGTATCAAAAGAATGGTTTTCAGAAGAATTAGATAGCCGAATGGGAGGTGCCGTTTTGGTTGATGGATATGTTTATGGTTCGGGCGATAATAACCGTAGTTGGAAAAGCCTTAACTGGAAAACGGGAGAAATAGGGTATAGTTCAACTGATATTGCGAAAGGGGCAGTTATTTATGCTGATGGATTATTATTCTGTTACAGTGAACGTGGTGAATTAGCAATGGTCGAAGCTAATCCTTCAACTTTTAAAATACTTGGGACTACAAAAATTACTTTGGGAAGTGAACAACACTGGGCTCATCCGGTAATAAATAACGGGCAATTATTTATTAGGCATGGCAATACTTTAATGGCATTTAAGATTAAATAAAGGTAAAAATTGTCTCACATCAGTTTGTGGTGTTATTTACACTTTAAATTTGATTGGTGGGAAGATGGACATTTTAAATATCTCTTCCATCATCTTATTTCCAGTGTTTAATCGATCATTTGTCGTATATGATTTTAAAAATCAAATGACACAATTATATTAGGGGAAAATAAAATAAAATCAACAAAATTTTCAATGATTAAATATTCATTGGTATTTATTTTTTTTTGTATAATTAGTTTCTGGGCTATTTCGCAGGAGGCTACCCAGTTCAGGGGCCTCAATCGCAGTGGTATTTTTGAAGGCGTTGATTTATTAAAACAATGGCCCGGTAATGGACCGGCCCTGAAATTAAAAATTGAAGGCGTTGGAAAAGGTTATTCTTCGGTTGTTTATTATAAAAATACAATTTATGTTACAGGAATAAAAAAGGATACTCTTGATGTAATTTCGGCATACAATTTAAAAGGAAATCTTTTATGGGAAAAAAGTTATGGCAGGGCATGGGCTAATTCTTTTCCCGAAACAAGGTCAACGCCGACAATCGACAATGATAAAATTTACCTGGCGGGAGGTATGGGTGTTGTAGTTTGCCTGGATGCCAATTCAGGTGAAATTATTTGGTCTTCTGATGCCCATTCTGATTTTAAAGGTGAATACCACAAATGGGGTGTTGCTGAATCAATTCTTTTGACTAAAACTGCTGCAGTTTATGTAACGGGAGGTGTCGAAACCGCTGTAGTTGCATTAAATAAACACGATGGTTCTTTGGTTTGGAAAACTAAATCATCAGGAGGGCCAAGGGCTTACGCATCTCCAACGTTAATTTTAAGAGGCGGATTGGAAATAATTTTAGCTCAAACGGCCAACGATCTATTGGCAATAAATTCGGCAGATGGGGAGATTCTTTGGGGCTATAATTTAATTCAGTACCATACAAATAGGTCAGGCAAAGGTGGAAATACCAATCCACCTCTTTATTCTAATGGAGAAATTTTTGTAACCAGCGGCTATGACCATGGTGGTTTAATGTTTAGCCTGGCTGAAGATGGAAAATCGGCACAGCTAAAATGGAAATCCGATGTCCTTGACAATCATCATGGAGGTGTTGTATTGTTCGATGGAAATATTTATGGTGCCAATTGGCAAAGTAATTCAAAGGGAAAGTGGGCTTGTATTGATTGGGAAACAGGTAATCTTAACTGGGAGGAAGAATGGTTTAACAAAGGATCGATTGTAAGTGCCGATAATTTATTATACCTTTTTGAAGAAAAATCTGGTAATCTGGCCTTGGTAAAACCCGATGATAAAAAACTGAGTATAATTAGTTCCTTTAAAATAACTGATGGCGAAGGGCCTTATTGGGCGCATCCTTCCATTTATGAAAAAATGTTATTTGTAAGGCATGGAGATATAGTGTTGATTTTTGATATTAAAGCATAATGATTCAGAAAATCCTTTTAAAAAATATAGTATTAATAATTACTATTATTGGAATTGCTGTAATAGGTTGGTGGTTATTTTATAATCCTACCTCCGATTTTAATGTGAGCCTTCCTGGGCTTGATAATCGGGGAAAGGGAGTTGTTATTGATGAGAATATTCAGATAGGTGAGAGTTTTGAGGTTTTTTCAACTGATTACCAACCTTTAGAAGAATCGTGGCCCCGTTTTCGTGGAGCTGATATTGATAATATTTCTAAATCTCCGGTTCGCCTGATTAATAAATTTGGAGAACAGGGGCCAAATATAGTTTGGTCGCTTGATTTAGGCGAAGGCCATTCAGGAGCAGCAATATATAAAGGATTGGTCTATGTACTCGATTACAATGAAGAATTAAGGGCCGATGTACTGAAATGTTTGTCGTTAACTGAAGGAACAGAACTTTGGAGGCGTTGGTATAAAGTAAATATCAAACGTAACCATGGCATGTCGCGCACTGTGCCTGCTGTTACCGACGATTATATTGTTACAATGGGGCCAAGGTGCCATGTAATGTGTGTTAACAGAGAAAATGGCGATTTTAAGTGGGGGATTGATGTGGCCAAAGATTATAATTCGGAAATACCATTTTGGTACACCGGACAATGCCCACTTATTGATAACGGGAAAGCTATAATCGCCACTGGCGGGGATAATTTAATGATTTCAGTTGATTGTGAAACCGGCGAAATTGAGTGGGAAACACCCAATCCGCTTGGGTGGAAAATGTCGCATTCATCAGTAATTCCGTTTGAATTTGGCGGTCGTAAAATGTATGTTTACAGTTCAATAGGAGGTTTGTGTGGGATCGCTGCCGATGGCGACGATGTAGGACAAGTATTGTGGCAAACCATTCAATGGAACCATTCTGTAATAGCCCCTTCACCTGTATGTATGCCCGACGGGAAAATATTCGTTACTGCCGGTTACGGTGCCGGAGGCATGATGGTTCAATTGTCAGAAGAAAATGGTACTTTTAAAGTGGAGGTTATTGATGAATATTTACCCAAAGATGGTATGGCATGTGAACAACAAACACCGGTTCTGTTAAATGGGCTTATGTATGCTGTACTTCCAAAGGATGCAGGAGCTTTGCGCAATCAATTTGTATGCGTTGATCCGGCCGACACCCGGAAAATTGTGTGGTCGAGTGGGAAAGACGCACGCTTTGGATTAGGCCCTTTTATGATTGCCGACAATAAATTTTTTCTGCTTAGCGACGATGCTGTTTTAACAATTATTCAACCTAGTAAAACTGAATATATTCAACTCGATCAGGCTACAATAGTTGAAGATGGGCACGATGCCTGGGCTCCGTTGGCTGTGGCTGATGGTTACCTTATTTTAAGGGATTCGAAAAAAATGGTTTGTTTAAATATGAAACAATAAGACATGAAGAATAAAGGAATAGTTATTTTTCTGATCGTTTTAGCCATAGTAATTATTGCCGTTATGGCTATGGATTTTTTATCAACCCGGCCCGATAAAAGGCCAGAAAACCCCTACGAATTAAATGTCGATCAATATAAATCGGTCAATCCGGATTTGATCCTTTACAAAGAGACAAAAAACTTTAAATTGAAAATTCAACAACCTAGTGGAATTGTATTTTATAACAACCAGCTAATTGTTGCCGGCGATAGCCTGATTCAGATTATTGGAAACAATGGAACTTTAATTTCAGAATTTTTTCTTCCAGACCATCCATCCAGTATTACAATTAATTCTGAAAAGTTGTATGTCAGTTTTGAAGCACAACTTCTGGTTTATAATCTCCGGGGGGAACTTATTCAGGAATTTAAAGATTTTGATGCCGATCCGGTTCTTACTTCAGTCGCAGTTTACGAAAATAATGTATTTGTGGCCGATGCCGGCAATCGCAAAGTCATTCATTTTTTAACTTCCGGAGAAAAAATAAACGAATTTGAAGGAAAACATGAAGAAGAAAGCCTGCATGGTTTTATTATCCCAAGTGCCAATTTCGATTTAAATATAAATGAAAATGGCGAATTATGGGTAGTAAATCCAGGAGCACATGCCCTCGAGAATTATGCTTTTGATGGCACACTTCGTGGTTTTTGGGAAAAAACATCGATGCAAATCGAAGGATTTAGCGGCTGTTGTAATCCGGCGCGATTTGCCTTTTTACCAAATGGCAATTTTGTAACCAGCGAAAAAGGATTGGTCAGAATAAAAATATATAAACCTTCGGGTGAGTTAGTAGGAGTAGTTGCAGCCCCCGATAAGTTTGAGGACGATGGCCATGCTCCTGAACTGGCAATTGATGAAACGGGCAATATTTATGCCCTTGATGTGGATAAAAAAATGATTCGGTTATTTCAACCTAACTAATATGGACAGGAAACAGTTTATTAAAAGTAGCGGACGGTGGATTTTATTATCCGCCATGGGGATTTTCTCCGGTTATTTGGTTGTTAATCATAAAATTGGTGAAAATGAAGATTGCCGGTTACCGGGATGTTCAAATTGTAGTAAGTTAAAAGGTTGTGGTTTACAACAAGCAGAAAAATTCAGGCAAGATGGATAAAAAAGCAAAAAGCAGGAGGGATTTTATTCAGCAGGGGGCCAGGTTAACTTTGGGAGTTGCGTTAGGCACTTTTGGTGGAATGGCGTTGGCGAAATCAACCACTGATGAATATGTGTGGCAAATTGACCCGTTTAAATGTACACAATGTGGCAGATGCGCCACCGAATGTGTGATGAAACCTTCAGCTGTAAAATGTATCCATGCCTACGATTTGTGTGGTTATTGTGATTTATGTGGCGGCTATTTTAAACCCGATGCCAATAAATTATCGACAGCCGCCGAAAACCAATTGTGCCCTACGGCTGCCATCGAACGGAAGTTTATTGAAGAACCTTATTTTGAATACATCATCGACGAAGATTTGTGTATTGGTTGTGGCAAATGTGTAAAAGGGTGTACTTCTTTTGGTAACGGTTCGTTGCACTTGCAAATAGTACACGACATTTGCCTTAATTGCAACGAATGTTCCATTGCCAGGCTTTGCCCTTCCGATGCTATTTCGCGCGTTAAATCAAGCGAAGCATATAAAGTAAAAGGCGATTGGGTAAATATATCCTAAAAAACAATTTAAGTTAGATTATCTGCAAGAGTTCAGTATATGAAATATTCAAAATATATTCTTTTAATTTTTGCCTTTTTATTTTTGGTAACGGGAATTTTTGCTCAAAAGCAGCGTTTTCCGAAGCCTGAGTTTGACAGCGGTTACGAGCAACCATCGCCAATTACTCCTGAACCCCGCTCAGGGGCTATGGAACTGTTTGATGTTGCTGTTTTATTGGCCGCTTTATCATTGGCATCTTATTTTGCTGTTAAAAAGAGGTCGAGGCAAGGCATTTTGTATTTATCCATTTTTTCTGTCCTGTATTTTGGTTTTTTTCGCAATGGCTGTATTTGTTCGGTAGGTAGCTTGCAAAATGTAGCATTAACTTTTGCTGATCCTAATTATGCCATCTCCATAACGGCATTGTTGTTTTTCCTGTCACCACTCATTTATACCCTCTTTTTTGGGCGTTCGTTTTGTGCAGGAGTTTGCCCGTTGGGAAACATTCAGGATTTGGTAATTGTTAAACCTTTATCGTTGCCACGTTGGCTACGCAAAACATTAGGGATTCTCCCGTATTTATACCTTGGGCTTGCTGTTTTATATGCTGCTACCGGAACTGATTTTATTATTTGCCGGTACGACCCGTTTGTTGGTATTTTCAGAATGGATGCCGAAGTGCATATGATTGTTTTAGGTGCAAGCTTTTTATTGATGGGAATGTTTGTCGCTCGCCCTTATTGCCGCTTTTTATGCCCTTACGGAGTGTTGCTTAACTGGATGTCGCGTTTTTCATGGAAACATTTGTCGATTACTCCTTCAAAATGTATTCAGTGTAAATTGTGTACTACTTCGTGCCCCTTTGATGCCATTGATTTACCAACAAATGAAAAACAGTATAAAGCTTCAAAATCAAGTGTTAAGAAATTTATTACTTATGGATTATTAATTCCTGTGTGGATATTGGTTGGTGGTTTTATTGGATCAAAATCACATACATTTTTATCGAAAGCGCATCCTGATGTGTATTTGGCTGAATTATTAATTTCTCAGCCTGAATTACGAAATGATACTGAAAATCTGGATATTCAGGGATTTATGACTTCCGGAAAATCAATGGAAGTATTGGTTGAAGAAGCTAAAGTTATCAGGCATAAGTTTTATGTGGGTAGCTGGATTTTGGGTGGATTTATGGGATTGGTAATTGGATTAACATTATTAAATCAGTTGGTATATCGCAAAAGAGAAGATTATTCCCCAAATAAAGGAGATTGTTACAGTTGCGGGCGTTGTATGGATTATTGCCCGGTTGAAAAATAGTTAATTGTATATCACATGAACGAAATTAATAAATTAAAAACTGTCAGGAACATTGTAATTGTGGCTGGTGTTTTTTGCTCGGTTGTTGCCTTATTATTGTTATTAAATTTTTTGCAGGTATCACAATCCGACCCGGTTGAAAGTAAAGTGATTGATTCGATGGTCGAAAGGTTAAAAGATGACCCTAACAACGATACAATAATAGAAGAAATCAGAACCTATGACTTATTAGTAAGAAAAGCTTATTTTAATAGTCAATGGCAGGTGAAAACCGGAAGCTACATTTTGTTATTTGGTGCTTTTATCCTGGGGATTTCTTTAATAAGTTATTATACTTTAAAGGCTAAAATTGAAAAGCCGGAAATTCTGGAGGAAAACGAATTTATTGCCCGTGTTTTTTCTCAGAAATGGTTGTTTATTGTTGGTTTTGTTATTCTGGCAACTGCCCTGGTTGCTTCTGCATTTACAGTCGATTACCTCGATAAATTTGATGTGGCTGCTATAAATTCAACAACGGAAGAAGATAGTGATAACAGTTCAATTGAAGTAATTGAAGTTGGTAAAAAAACAGAAATACCTCAAACAACAACAAATTTGGAAGGAAATGCGGCAGAAACAATAAGTGATGAAAATGTTGTAGCAGAGAATATTGATCCTAATGAACCAGTAGAAGAATCCAAAATCGTCCCGGTGGAAAAAAGTCCAGCACCTGTATCTGCATCAGCTTCAGAAACAGAAATTTTCGCCAATTCGGGTGGATTCAGAGGCCCTTTTGGTAACGGAGTTAGTAGATATAAAAATATTCCTGTTTCATTCGATGGAGCAGCAGGTTCAAATACTTTATGGAAAACAAAAATCCCTAAACATGGATACAGTTCTCCTGTTATTTGGGGGAACAAACTATTCCTGACCGGTGCCGATGCACAGGTTCGCGAAGTGTATTGTTTTGATAAAAATAGCGGTAAACTGTTGTGGTCAAAACCGGCCGATAATATTACTGGTTCACCGGTACAACCTCCAAGAGTGACGGAAGATACAGGATTAGCCGCATCGACAGTTTCGACAAATGGAAAACAGATTGTAGCTATTTTTGCCACTGGCGACATAATTGCCTTTGATATGGATGGTAACCGGTTATGGGCGCGTAATCTTGGCGTACCTGATAATCATTATGGCCATTCATCCTCTCTAATTAATTGGGAAAATAGAGTATTTGTTCAGTATGATACAAATAAGGGCGGTAAATTATTAGCCCTAAATATTTTATCGGGTGAAACTGAATGGGAAACTGTTCGAAGTTCAAAAATATCGTGGGCGAGCCCCATCTTAATAACTGTTGATGGTAAAAAGCAATTAATTCTCTCTGCCGACCCAACAGTAGCAGCATACGATGTTGAAACCGGAGAAGAATTATGGGCCACAGAATGTATGATGGGTGAAGTTGGTCCATCTGCAGCCTATTTTGATGGATTTATTTTTGCTTCGAATGAATATGCACGTTTAGTTGCACTTGATGCTAAAACCGGAGAAATAAAGTGGGAAGACGATGAATATTTACCTGAAGTTGCGAGTCCTGTTGCAGCGAATGGATTACTTTTTATTGCAACGAGTTATGGGGTATTTGCTTGCTATGATGCTAAAACAGGAGATAAATTATGGGAGCAGGAATTTGGAAATGGATTTTATGCTTCACCTGTAATTGCCGGAAATAAAATTTATGCGCTTGATACCGACGGCGAAGTCCATATTATGGAAGTATCCCGCGAAGCAAAAATTATTGGTACTGCTCAACTGGGTGAAGAAGGGTATACAACACCGGCTTTTTCTGACGGAAGAATTTATATTCGGGGATTAAATCAATTGTATTGTTTTGGAGAAAAGTAAAAGTGGTCATGCAATGAAAAATATATTTAAGGATCTTCTTTGCGGGCTTTGCGCGAAAAAATAAAGGTTAAAAAACATTGAATGAAAACTTAAAATAAATATTTGCGCACTTTGCGTGAAATTTTTAAGAAAGGTTCACGCAAAGAACGCAAAGTGTAAAACGCAAAAAACGCTAAGAAAAAAGAAAACAAATTCGCCCATTGGCGAGAATACATATTTATCGAAAATGCTTTAGCCTATGATTTAAGAGAAATTGGATTCGATGTAAAACAACAGGTACCTATGCCTTTTGTATATAAAGGTGTAAAACAAGAAGTTGGATATAGAATTGATTTAGTAATTGAAGATAAAGTGATTGTTGAAGTTAAATCGATTGAGGTTCTGGCTCCGGTTCATTTTGCTCAAACTTTGACTTATTTAAAATTATCGGAAATGAAACTGGCTTTATTGATAAATTTTAATTGTATTTGCGGGCTTTGCGTGAAAAATTAAAAGAATTGAATATGATCGTTTTAATTGAAAATAAATTTTTGCGCTCTTTGCGTGAACTAATAGAGCAAGGTTCACGCAAAGAACACAAAGTGTAAAACGCTAAAAGCGCAAAAAAAGAAACATAGCTTGGATTGAGTAAACAGGGAATATATTTGGTAATTAATAAATATTGAATAATATAATTAAACAAGTCTTTGCGTGCTTTGCGTGAAAAAAAACCTTAGCGTGCTTTGCGAGAACTTTTAAGAATACAATACACAACATGGAATTTGATTTTCAGATAGTTGATAAAATAATAGAAGATAAGGGGAGTACTAAAAAATCATTGATACCACTTCTTCAGGCCATTCAGGATAATTACAATTATTTGCCTGAACCGGCTATTAAATATTTAAGCGAAAAAACAGCGATAACTGCAGCTGAGATTATCAGTGTTGCTAGCTTTTATTCACAATTCAGGATGGAACCGGTAGGCGAACACATGATAAAAGTATGTGTTGGAACTGCTTGCCATGTAAAAGGAGCTATGCTGGTGTACGATGCTTTTCGCCGCGATTTAAAATTGGCTGAAGGCGAGGAAACCGATGCATCAAAACAATATACCCTTGAAAAGGTGAGTTGCCTGGGCTGCTGTACTTTAGCGCCGGTAGTTCAAATTGATGATGTAACTTATGGGCACGTTAGCACCGATCAGGTGGGTGAAATTATTTCTGATTTTGAAAACCAAAAAAATAGTACCGGCAAAAAAACTGTTTCGAGCAGCAAACGGTGCTGAAATAAAGGGCGAAATTCGTATTGGGTTAGGTTCATGTTGTGTAGCAAGTGGCAGCGAAGAAATTAAAGAAGCTGTTGAAGATACTATTACTGAAAGTGGCTTAAAAGTAAATTTAAAACACGTTGGGTGTGTTGGCATGTGCCATCAGGTGCCATTGGTGGAAATTGTCCCAAACAACGAAGAACCAACTTTATATTCGAAGGTTAAACCTGAAGATGTACAACAAATTATCGATAGTCATTTTCAACCAACTGGTTTATTATCACGCCTGAAAAAGAAATTTTTAACCACCATTGAAAGTATTCAAACTGATGCTAAATGGGAGGACATTCACAGGTATGAGTTAAACATGCGTGAAAAACATGTTTCATCGTTTATGGGGAAACAGGTGCCTATCGCTACTGAATTTCGGGGGACCATAAATCCCCTCGATTTTGATGAATACCTTCAGCGTAATGGTTTTTTAGCATTAAAAAGAGTATTAAAAAAACTATCTCCCGATGAAGTAATAAACGAAGTCCTTGAAAGTGGTATTCGTGGGAAAGGTGGTGCAGGTTTTCCTTCCGGGAAAAAATGGCAAATGGTGGCTGCTCAGCCGGGCGAAAAAAAATACCTTATTTGTAATGGCGATGAAGGCGACCCTGGTGCATTTATGGACCGTATGTTGTTAGAGTCGTATCCATACCGAATTATCGAAGGTGTTATTATTGGGGCCTATGCAGTAAAAGCCACCGAAGGATTTTTCTATATCAGGGCTGAATACCCATTGGCTGTTAAACGAATCAGGGAAGCGTTAGAGATTTGCCGCGAAAAAGGGTATCTGGGGAAAAATATTTTAGGATCGGGATTCGATTTTGATATTTCGATTTACGAAGGGGCAGGGGCTTTTGTTTGTGGCGAAGAAACCGCTTTGATAGAATCCATCCAGGGAAACCGTGGTTTTCCTAAAATTCGTCCTCCATATCCCGCTGTAAAAGGATTGTGGGGATTACCAACATTGGTAAATAACACCGAAACTTTTGCACAGCTTTCGTATATTTTACGGTCTAAGAAAAATGATTTTAATCAAATAGGGACAGAAAAAAGTAAGGGCACAAAAGTATTTGCCCTGGCCGGAAAAATTGCACGAGGTGGTTTAATTGAAGTTCCTCTGGGAATTACTATTCGTCAGATTGTTGAAGAAATTGGTGGTGGTATTGCAAATGGGCGAACCTTTAAAGCTGTGCAGATTGGAGGCCCTTCGGGTGGTTGTATTCCAGCCTCATTGGCCGATACACCAATCGATTTTGAATCTCTCACCTCGCTTGGCGCGATGATGGGGTCAGGGGGGCTAGTGGTGCTCGACGATACCGATTGTATGGTTGATATTGCCCGGTTTTTCTTGTCGTTTACACAGAATGAATCATGCGGAAAATGTACGTTCTGCAGGGTTGGCACAAAACGGATGCTGGACATCCTAAACAACCTTACCACCGGAAAAGCTAAAAAAGGCGATTTAGAAGAATTGGAAAAACTGGCTCAATGGACTAAAAAAGGAAGTTTGTGTGCGTTAGGAGGGTCAGCTCCAAATCCAATCCTTTCAACTTTAAAATATTTTAGGGAAGAATATGAAGCGCACCTCGAGGGGCATTGTCCAACTGGAAAATGTACCGATTTAATTACATATTCTGTTAATGATAACTGTAACGGTTGTACACTTTGCTCTCAAAAATGTCCGGTAGATGCTATTCCTTTTAATCCGCACAACAAACATGAAATTGACACCGAATTGTGTATCAAATGCAATGTGTGTAAAGAAGTATGCCCGGAGTTGGCAATTGATATTAAATAAGCTGAACTGTTTGCAATAATTGAATTATACATGGTTAAATTAAAAATAGATAATCAGGAAGTTGAAGTTGAGCAGGGGACTCCGGTACTTTTGGCAGCGAAGAAAGTTGGAAAAGAAATTCCAACAATGTGCTGGCACGAAGGTTTAGGGCACATCACTTCATGTATGGTTTGCCTGGTAAAAGATAATAGCAATGGGCGGTTATTGCCTTCATGTTCAGTGGCTGCAACCGAAGGGATGGAGATTATTACACTGGATGATGAAATTAAGGAAGCCCGCCAAATGGCTTTGGAATTGCTTTTAAGTGAGCATGTAGGTGATTGTGAAGCACCTTGCCAGATTGCTTGCCCGGCACACATGGACATTCCAAACATGAACCGGTTTATTGCTGAAGGAAAACCTGAGGAAGCATTAAAAACCGTAATTAAAGATATTGCTTTACCTTCAGTTTTAGGACGAATTTGCCCGGCTCCATGCGAAGGGGCCTGTAAACGTAAACCTATCGATGGAGCTGTATCTATTTGCCTGTTAAAACGGTTTGTTGGCGATGAAGCGGCTGACGCAGTTTTTAAGAATCTAAAAATACAACCTTCAAAAAATAAAAAAGTAGCAATAATTGGATCCGGCCCGGCTGGCTTGGCGGCTGCATTTAATTTACAAATTGATGGTTATAGTTGTACTATTTTTGAGAAGGAAATCAAACCCGGTGGTTTATTACGTACATCTGTTCCTGATGGGAAATTACCTGAAGAGGTATTGGATAAAGAGATTCAAAATATATTAAATACAGGTGTTGTGCTAAAAGTTGGCGAAACCATTGATACAATCCGGTTTTCTGAAATAAAGAATACGTTTGATGCTGTTATAATTGCAGCTGGAAACAGTAAACAAATTTATTCAGATTGGGATTTGGAAATGAATCCCAAAGGCATTGAAGTAAATAAAGATACCTATGAAACATCAGTACCAGGAATTTTTGCCGTTGGTAATGTTTTACGGCCATCGCGTTTAGCCGTTCGCTCGTTAGGGCAGGGAAAAGAAGCTGCTTTTTCGGTTGGCCAGTATCTTTCAGGGAAAGAGGTTAAAGGGGAAGTCAGGTTATTTAATTCAAAGTTTGGCAAATTACTCAAAGAAGAATTTACGGAGTATTTGCAGGAATCGGTTGAAACTAAAAGGCAGGTGCCAATTACAAATGGCAATTCAGGTTTTACAGAAAAAGAAGCAATAGCTGAAGCAGCACGCTGCCTGCATTGCGATTGCCGCAAATTTGACAATTGTAAATTGCGCGATTTTTCAGAAGAATACAAAGCAAACCAAAAACATTTTAATTACAGCGAACGCAAACCGGTTGTGAAAAAGTTTAACCACGAAATTTTGGTGTATGAACCACGGAAATGTATTAAATGTGGTATCTGTGTGCAACTGACAGCTCAGAACAAGGAAAAATTTGGATTAACTTACATTGGACGTGGATTTGACCTTGAAATTGGTATTCCTTTTAACGAGGAACTCAAAGATGCATTAAAACAAACGGCAAAAATTGTAGCCTATGCTTGTCCTACAGGGGCGTTGGCTTTGAAGAATAAATGAGCTAATTGTCTGTCATTCTGAGTGGAACGAAGAATCTGTTGATAGATTAATTAAATTAGCCAGATAGTTTTTAAAAAATAACAATTATGAGACATCTTTTTTTTATTTTAATTATATCAACATTTGGATTTACCTCCTTTTCACAATCAGCAAATGAATGGCCATTGTTTCGTGGAGGGCAGGACCTGACTGGTGTTTCGGTTTCCAAAATCAGTAATAACCCAAAATTGTTATGGACATTTTCAACCGATGATATTATAAAATCATCGCCCGTAGTTAGTAATAACAAAATTGTATTGGGAACTACTGATGGAATGGTTTATTGCCTTGATATGAAAGGTAAACTAACCTGGAAATTTGATTCCGGTAATTCAATTGAAGCGCCTGCTTTAATTTATGACAACACTGTTTTTATTGGTAATCTCGATGGAAATTTGTTTGCTCTTGATTTAAATTCAGGTTCTGTAAAATGGAAATATGAAACGGACAACCAAATTAATGGATCGGCCAATTGGTGGAAAGAGGGTAACAATGTAAGTATCATCGTCGGTAGCTACGATTATTACCTGCATTGTGTGGATGCGAAAACTGGCAAAGCCCGGTGGAAATATGAATCGGATAATTTTGTAAATGGAACAGCAGCCTGTGCAAATGGACAGGCAATATTTGGTGGGTGCGACGGATTTCTTCATGTTGTCGATATTAAATCAGGTAAATTGGCGCACAAAATTGATGTGTCAACATATGTGGCTTCTTCCGTTTCCATCAATGGAAAATCGGTATACCTGGGCGATTACGACGGGCGTTTTTCAAGGGTAGATATTGACGCTGAAAAAATTGCCTGGACATGGGAACAGGAAAAGATTCACTTACCATTTGTTGCTTCACCTGCACTGTTGGGGAACAACGTAGTAATTGGAAATAACGACAAACATGTTTACTGTTTTAATAAACAAAACGGGAAATTAATTTGGAAGTATAATACCGGCAAGAAGGTGGATGGTTCAGCGATTATCGCCGATGGGAAAGTAATTGTTGGTAATTCGCGCGGTGACTTGTTGCTGCTCGATTTAAAAGATGGGAAACGAATATGGTCATATGAGATAGGAAGCGACATCATTGGCAATGCAGCTGTTGTTTCTAAAAAAATAATTGTTGGTGCTTTAGATGGTACCATTTATTGTTTTGGAAACTAATTTCGCCAATTTATATTTCTCATAAAGAGGACTCTTCCATTGTTGATTTATGTTTGGCTGAATAATGTTTTTCAAAGCATAAAATGATCCTTTAATTATCGAGATGAAATATCAAAAAGAATTCATAGGAGAATGCCTTGGAACTTTTATGTTGGTATTGTTTGGATGTGGTTCAGTAGCAGTTTCTGTATTGTTCGATGTTTATCAGGGACTTCTGCAAATAGCTTTGGTTTGGGGACTGGGAGTAACTTTGGCAATATATCTGACAAGGCATATTTCTTGTGCCCATTTAAATCCTGCGGTAAGTTTAGCGATGGTAATTAGTAAACGAATGAAAATCCAAAAATTGCCGGTTTATCTGATTGCTCAATTTTTAGGTGCTTTTATTGCCGGATTAACATTGTATATGTTGTTTTCTCCATCCATTGAAGCTTTTGAAAATACGCACGGAATTATTCGGGGAACAACAGAATCTATAACTACTGCCAGAATGTTTGGCGAATTTTACCCCAATCCCGGGAATTTGGCTGTTGTATCGTTTCCGCTTGCAATGGGAGCTGAAGCTTTTGGGACATTTTTGTTGCTTTTGATGATTTTTGCCCCTAACCGAAGGATGTAATGTTGGCCGTCCAGATAATGCACTTGCACCATTATTTATAGGATTAACTGTAACTTCTGTTATTTGCCTGATTGCACCATTAACTATGGCTGGACTAAATCCGGCACGTGATTTTGGCCCTCGAATGGTTGCCTGGATATTTGGCTGGGGTAAAGCTGCATTTCCCGATCAAATGGGCGGTTTTTTCTTTGTTTATATGTTAGCTCCAATAGTAGGTGGTAGTTTGGCTGCTTTATTTTTTGTGAAAGTTGTTGAGCCAGCTATGAAAAAGGCTTCAGAGTGTAATTGTGATAATAGTAATTCTTGAAAAAAAAGTAATTGGTAAATGAATAAATCACGACTTATTATGGTAGGAGGTTTTCTTGGAGCAGGAAAAACTACCTTATTATTTGAAACTACTAAACGGTTAATGCAGAGCGGGAAACGGATTGGGTTGATTACTAACGATCAGGCTCCCGAATTGGTTGATACAGCTTTGTTATTAAATACGAATGTAAAAGTTGCCGAAGTAAGCGGAAGTTGTTTCTGCTGTAATTTTAATGGTTTGCTTAGTTCATTAAAGCAAGTGAAAGCGGAGGCACAAGCCGATATAATTATTGCAGAACCTGTTGGAAGTTGTACTGACCTTTCGGCCACTATCATTCAACCTTTAAGGGAACTTATGGAAACTGAGTTAGTAGTTTCGCCATTAACTGTTTTGGCTGACCCTCACAGGCTTAATGATATTTTAGATGGAGGAACAGCAGGCTTGCACACAAGCACAGCTTATATTTTCCGAAAACAATTGGAGGAGAGTGATATAATACTGATTTCTAAAACTGATTTATTAAGTTCTTCTGAAATAGATAAATTAAATGATAAAGTGAAATTTCATTTTCCGGAACCAAAGATACTTTCAGTGAGCTCTAAAACAGGCGATGGAATAGATGTATGGCTAAAAATAGTAATGGAGAACACCTTTTCCGGACAACGGATTGTTGAAGTAGATTATGATACTTATGCCGAAGGAGAAGCAGTATTGGGTTGGTTTAATAGTACCCTTGAATTAAGAGGGCAAAACATTAACTGGGATAAATTTACCAGGGATTTTCTTACTGAATTAAGTGAAAAATTCGACTCTTTAGGAGCTGGGGTAGGGCATGTAAAGGTAATGCTTGAAAATGGAGCAAATTATACTGTAGGAAATTTTACCGGGAAACTCAATACTTTAAGTATCAGGGAGAAAGCAGGTTTTAGTAATGAAGCACGGATTATTATTAATGCCCGGGTTGATATAAGCCCTGGAACGCTTGAGGAATCAGTACAAAATGCGCTTAATGCTATTGCAGGTAACGATATTTCTATTGAAACAATCACCCGGCAATGCCTAAGTCCTGGTTTTCCAAAACCAACTTATCGGTACACCAAAGTTGTATAGTTGTTTTGTTCTTTTATTAATGCTTAAATGCATCAATTTTAAAACAAGGTATTTAGTAAAAATATTTTGAACAGTAATATATATTATATGTTTCATAAGAAAAACAATCGAGTATGAACATCATTCAAATAATTCCGGGTTCGGGAGGCAGTTTTTATTGTGGTAATTGTTTACGCGACAGCAAATATGTCGATGCCATGCGTGATGTAGGGCATCAGGTAATTAAAATCCCCATGTATTTACCTTTGTTTTCCGATGAACATGATATTACTGATATCCCAGTATTTTATGGAGCTGTAAGTGTTTACCTAAAACAATTGTATCCTATTTTCAGGAAAGCGCCAAAATGGGTGGACAAATTGCTTAATTCAAAACCCATGTTAAAACTGGCAGCCTCCAAAGCCGGTTCTACAAGGGCAAAAGGATTGGAAGAGATGACCATTTCCATGCTTTTGGGCGAAGATGGCAAACAAAAGGAAGAACTGGAAAGAATGGTTGATTGGATTGCGGACCATTGTAAACCGGATATTATTCACATCTCGAATGCTTTATTGCTTGGATTAGCACATAAAATAAGGGAAAAAGTAAAGGTGCCAATTGTCTGTTCATTGCAGGACGAAGATGTATGGGTTGATGCCATGACCGAGAGTTTCCGTGACAAAGTGTGGAAACTAATGGGTGAAAAAGCTAAAGATGTGGATGCTTTTATATCTGTTAGCCGTTTTTTTGCGGATGTGATGAAAGAACGTATGAACCTGCCTGAGGACAAGTTGCATGCCATCCACCTTGGTGTTGATCCTAAAAACTACATGTACATTAATTCGTTGGAAAAGCCTCGTACAATTGGATATATTTCGCGTTTATGCCACGAAAATGGATTAGATATTGCTGTTGATGGTTTTATTGAGCTGAAGAAAAAATCTGGTTTTGACGATGTACGAATGGTTGTTACGGGCGGATCAACTGGCGATGATATTAAATACATAAAAACGATTAAAAAGAAACTTCAGAAAAACGGTTTGATAACAAGTATCGATTTTGTGGAAGAATTTGAGGGAGATAAACTTCACGATTTTTTTAAGAAAGTAACCCTAATAACCGTTCCTGTTCGGAATGGAGAAGCATTTGGAATGTATTTATTAGAGGCCATGGCTTCGGGTGTGCCTATTGTACAACCTGCCCTTGGGGCATTTCCTGAAATTGTTGAAATTTCGGAGGGCGGAATTATTTATTCGCCCAATACACCTGAAAAACTGGCATCGGCATTGGAATCTGTACTTAACGACCCCAAAAAAATGGAGCAATTAAGTCAAAAAGCATATGAAAGCATAGGAAGCAAATTTGATATTCACAAGCATACCCGCGAAATGATTAAGGTCTATGAAGCTATTTCAATAAAATAAAAGTTAATTTTAATACATCAAAAAAACCAAAATAAAAAATGTTGTTAGAACTGAAGAATATTACAAAAAGTTATGGTGAGTCAGGTTCAAAGGTGTATCAAAAGGTTTTGGATGGTTTAAATTTTTCAATTGATGCCGGTGAAAAGGTGGCTGTTATTGGGCCAAGCGGATCGGGTAAAACAACTTTATTAAACTTGATTGGCGGTGTTGATATTCCTGATTCCGGCGAAATTTTACTGGACAACAAAAGCCTTGCTTCACTAAACAAAAATGAGTTGGCTGAGTTCCGAAACAAAGAACTGGGTTTTGTTTTTCAATTGCATTATTTATTACCCCAATGTACACTTTGGGAAAATGTAATGTTACCAGTCCTCCCATTTAAAAATGCCGTAGGGAAAGAAGATAAAATATGGGCTGAACACCTTTTAAAACGTGTTGGTATTTGGGAGCAACGGTTTCAAAAACCTGCTGAATTATCGGGGGGTGAGTGCCAGCGAACGGCAGTTGTCAGAGCACTTATAAATAAACCTCGCTTGCTTCTGGCCGACGAACCAACTGGTGCTCTCGATCAAAAAAATGCAACAACACTTTCCGAGTTGTTAGTTGCCTTAACGGCTGAAGAAAACCTTACTTTGGTAACCGTAACACATTCTGCCGAAATGGCTGCGTTGATGGATAAACAATATACACTGATTAATGGTGGTTTAAGTCAATAATCAGGAATAGAATTAATTAGTTCTTCGCCAATTTTTTTGATAAAAACGAAATGAGCCAGATACAATTTATAATAAAAACATTCCTACATTACCTAAAAGCAAATTTGTTGGTTGCAATTGGAGTTATCATTAGTTCGGCAGTTTTAACAGGCGGATTAATTATCGGTGATTCCATAACCCACAGCCTCGAACAGATTACCAATTACCGCTTAGGAGAAACAAATTTTACTATTTCGGCAGGCGACCGTTTTTTTAGCCAATCGTTGGCCACTGAACTTGAAAGCAGAACCGAATACCAGGTAACACCAATCCTTATATCAGAGGCCGTTGTAGTTGCCGACGGTGGGGCCAAACGTGCTAACCGTGTGCAGGTAATAGGTGTAGAAAATTATTTTGAACGATTAGCTTCTACAAATATTTATTCAGATTTGTCGGGAAATGAGATAATAATCAGTGAAAATCTGGCTGTTCGTTTATCTGTTAATGAAGGCGATAACATTTTATTGCGCATTAAAAAGGAAAGCCTTATTCCTTTAAATGCCCCGTTTGTTTCTGATGTTGAAAACAGTGTTTCATTCAGGGCTACGATTAAACACATAGCCGGCAAAAATGAGTTGGGCAGGTTTTTCCTGAAAAACTCACAAACTGCTCCACTGAACGTTTTTATGCCGTTGGAAAGGTTAAATAAATTGTTGGTTTTTGAAGAGAAAGCAAATACCTTATTGATAACTGGCGAAAATTTATCCGAACTGCAAATTGAGCTGGATTTAAAACAGGCGTGGAAACCTAAAGATGCCGGATTGTTATTTCGTGATGTTGAAAAATCAGGGGAAACTGAAATCATTTCAGAACGTGTATTTCTTGATTATCAGGTATTTGATAGTTTTGGGAAACAGCCGGGAGCAAAACCACTATTAACCTATTTTGTAAATGGTTTGTCAGCAAAACATAGTGGTCTGAATAGCATTACTCCTTATTCATTTGTATCAACCCTTCCTGAAAACAAGGTTCAACCCGGTGAAATAATCATTAACCAATGGTTGGCAGCCGATTTAAATGTTGGTGTTACTGATTCTGTTTGGCTCACCTATTTTGAAATTGGGCCACTCCGCAAACTTGTAGAAAAAACAACTGGTTTTGTGGTAAAGGAAGTCGTTTCGATGGATAGCCCTTATGCAGATGAATCGTTAATGCCATACTTGCCAGGATTATCAGATGCCGGTGATTGTGCCGAATGGGAAGCTGGTGTACCCATCGACCTGGATAAAATTCGCGACAAGGACGAAGATTATTGGGATGCATTTAAAGGGACACCAAAAGCTTTTATTTCAATCAAAAAAGCTGAGGAATTATGGTCGAACCGATTTGGCAATTATACCGCTATAAGGTTTGATAAAGGAACCCTAAATAATGAAGGTTTCAAATCTCTGTTTTCTGCGCTAATGAATCCTGCCGATTTAGGTTTTATGGTGGTTTCTGTTAAAGAAAAAGGAATGTATGCCGCTCAAAATGGTGTTGATTTTAGCCAGTTATTTATTGGGCTGAGTTTTTTCCTTCTCATAGCTGCTATTCTTTTAACATCGCTGCTGTTTATGCTGAACCTCGAAAACCGGTTGCCACAAATCGGGACTTTATCGGTATTGGGTTTTAAGCAAAAACAAATTCGACGTTTTTTTATTAGCGAAGGCCTGTTGATTTCTGTTATTGGTTCGGCAGTAGGTCTGTTTGTAGCAGTAGGGTATACTAAAATTGTATTTTATGCACTGAATAGCCTTTGGTCTGATATTGTCCGTACAACAGTGTTGGAGATAAAAATAGTTCCTTCAACCTTGATCATTGGGTTTATCATTACTGTTTTAATTTCGGTAATAGTAATCGCATTAGCTGTTCGCAAAAAATTAAAACAGCAAGTTGCCGATGTCCAGAAAAAAATTGTCAAAAAACAAAAACCCTGGTTAATAAAATTAAAAGTTGCAGTAGGCTTTCTTATGTTTGCTGCATCTGTTGTAATAATTATCAGTCAGTTGTTTTTTAAAGACACACAAAATCCATCGTTATTTTTTATGGCAGGAGGGTTGTTGTTGGTTTCTTTTTTACTGTTTTCCGATTGGTTTTTTTCTGCTAAAAAATCTGTTGACCGAAAATTTTCAATTCTAGGGCTAAGTAAACGTAACACATTGCGCCAACGTTCGAGGTCTATTGCCATTGTTATGTTATTTGCCCTCGCTACATTCCTGACTATCTCAACAGGAGCCAATAAACAGGATATGTTTGCCAGTGCCCATGAAAAATCAAGTGGCACTGGTGGTTTTTTATATTTTGCTGAAACAACCATGCCTCTATTATTTGATATTAACGATCCTGTAAGGAAAGCCCAGGAAACATTGCCTGATAATTATAGAGCCGTACAGTTTCGGAAAATTGATGGCGATGATGCCAGTTGCCTGAATTTAAATCGTATCTCAAATCCTGCAGTTCTTGGTGTAGATGCCGAAGAGCTCGACGGCCGTTTTTCCTTTGCTTCCAAATCTGATGGTTTTGATGAATTAAATCCCTGGTTATCTTTAAACAAAATATTTGACGATGGAACTATCCCAGCCATAGCTGACCAAACAGTTATTCAGTGGGGCTTAGGCAAAAAGGTGGGCGATGTTATGGAATATAAAAATGAAATGGGCGACACCATCAGGTTAAAACTTGTTGCAGGGCTTGCACCTTCAATTTTTCAGGGATATATTATTATCGGTAACGGCCATTTCCTGAAAAATTACCCCACCAGCAGCGGTTCAAACTTATTTTTGATTGATGGAAATCCTGAAGGCGGGGCAGAAATAAATGAAGCATTACAATTTGCTTTCCGCGACTATGGGTGGGAACCTGTACTCACAGCTCAACGGTTAACCGAATTTTATTCAGTAACCAATACATATCTTTCCATATTCCTTGCATTAGGGGCTTTAGGGCTTTTCCTTGGAACAATCGGACTGGCAATAGTATTGGCGCGTACCATCCACGACAGGAAACATGAATTGGCGCTGCTTTCAGTAATTGGGTATCCCCATAAAAAACTGTTTAATATTTTGGTAAATGAATATTTTATTCTTTTAGGAGCAGGTGTATTGTCAGGTTTGATTACAGCTGTTCTGGCAACATTACCTTCTATTATGTCGACAAATACAGGAGTTTCGTTGGCTTACATTTTAATTCTTGCTGCAGTGATTTTAGTGAACGGAATTATTTGGATTGTTGCTATTTCGTGGTATTCCATAAAAAATCAACAGATTAGTGTCGCTCTTAAAAATGAGTAAATAATTGGTTCGGCCATAATTTTTATGAGTATAAAAATATCCCTTCTCCATCTGTTACGTTACGTAACTCTGGAATGAATTTATATTTTTTTTTATTAACGTTTGAATTTGGTCGTGTAAATCAAATAATTAACTTTTTCCAAAGTTCCTGGCTCTGGAAAAGTTTCTGTCTAACCTTTTGAAAACAAATAATTTCAAAAATCAACCCTCATTTGTATTATTAGTATTCGTTTAAACATCTTTTGGGCTATTTAAAACAGACACTAATACATTTTGCAGCAGCTGTTAAGTTGAATTTATTTTGCCATAGATCTGTTTATGTTTTTGAACATTGCACTAAAAAATTTTAATATTTTAAAGAAATAGTCCTAAAATAGTGCAAAAAGGCACTTATTGGTATTTAGTAAAGCTGAGATTTGTGGTAAACTGTTACATTGTAAGACTATAGACAGAATATAAACTAACGCATTTTTACTATGTTATTACACCACCAATTTGTACGGATGGCAAAAAAGTATGCCGATAAGCTTGCAATCATTGATAAAACAACCAAAAAAAATGTAACGTATGCAAGGGCTCTGATTGGGGCACTCATTTTATCATCGAAGTTTAAAAAGTATGATAAAGGTTTTATTGGCCTTATGATTCCAACATCAGCCGGGTGTGCTTTAGCAAATGTAGGTGCATTAATGAGTGGACGAATTCCTGTGATGATAAATTATTCAACAGGAGCCGAAGCTAATGCCAAATATGCTCAGAAAAAATGCGAATTTACAACGATAATTACCTCAAAAGCCCTGCTGGAAAAAATTGATTGCCAGGTTATTGATGGTATGGTTATGATTGAAGATATTATGGCAAGCGTATCGATTATTGATAAACTTAAAGCTGCATTAAAATCGAAATTACCGGTTAATTTTATTCTGAACAGCATTCACAAAGGGAATGAAGACGATACAGCTGCCATATTGTTTACAAGTGGCAGCGAAAAAGACCCCAAAGCAGTACAGCTGACCCATAAAAATTTGTCATCGAACATTTTAAATTTTGGCGATTATGTACATATTTCAGGTGACGATATTCTTTTAGCCAACTTGGTATTTTTTCACATTTTTGGATTGACGGTTAATTTATGGGTTTCATTTGTATATGGAATGACCATGGTTACATATGCCAATCCCTTGGATTTTCAAACAGTGAGTGATATTGCTGCTGAAGAAAAACCAACGATTATGGTTGGAACTCCAAGTTTTTTCTGGGGTTATCTGAAAAAATCAAAAAAAGGTGACTTTAAATCTCTCCGATTAATGGTTGCAGGCGCCGATAAATGCCCCGATGCATTAAGAGATGGTTTTATGGAAAAACACGGTGTTACTCTTCTTGAAGGTTATGGGGCTACCGAAACTTCACCGGTGATATCAGTTAATTCAATTGAAAATAATAAACCCGGAAGTATAGGGAAAGTAATTCCTGGTGTTGAAGTACGAATTGAAAATTTTGAAACCGGTGAAAATTGCGGCATCCTGGAGGTTGGCAAAATAATGGTAAAAGGAAGTTTGGTTATGAAAGGTTATTACAACGACCCGGAATTAACTGCCGAAAACCTGAAGGATGGCTGGTACAATACCGGTGATATGGGATATTATGATGATGAAGATTATTTGTGGCATGCCGGTCGATTTAAGCGCTTTGTAAAAATAGGAGGCGAAATGGTTTCATTGGTAAAAGTAGAAGCTACTCTGGAGCAATTCCTACCCGAAGGAGTTTTATGTTGTGTGGTTGAATTATCCGACGAATTAAAAGGAGCATCAATTATAGCAGCTGTTACACAAGCGGTAAATAAAACAGAAATTCTTAAGAAAATGGCGAAAGAGCTTCCAAATATTGCACTTCCAAAACAATTTATGGTTCTTGAAGAATTACCTATGATGGGAACGGGTAAAATTGATTTTAGAACCGTTACAAAAATCGTGGAAGAGTATATGTACGAACCTATTGTTACCAATATTTGATTGGGAATGTAAAACTTAAACCTTTGTTTTTACCTCCTTTTCCTCGCGGTCGCCGCGTTTGTAGATAATAAGGCCATTCAGGAAGTTCCGTAAAATCTGGTCGCCACAAAGTTTGTATTTGGGGTGGCCTTCTTTGCGGAATAATGCACCCAGTTCGCTTTTTGATACACTAAAATCAACCAGCTTACATATTTCTACAATGTCATCGTTGTTTAACTTAAGGGCAACACGCAATTTTTTGAGAATGTCATTATTAGTCATAATTGTATTTTAAAAACTTAATTTGAGTTATTAGTTATATTTTCTGCGCACGACCTTCCGGCCAACCATCCTGTTGACCATGCAATCTGAAGGTTATACCCTCCGGTATCAGCATCCAAATCGATTACTTCGCCTGCAAAATACAGATTTTTGATGAGTTTCGATTCCATGGTTTTGGAATTTATCTCTTTAGTTAAAACACCACCTGCTGTTATAATGGCTTCTTTAAAAGGCCGGTAACCTGAAATTTTAAACCTAAACTCTTTCATTAGCTGTTTTATTCTTTTGCGCTCTTTTCCAGATATTTGATGCGCTTCTTTTTTTTGGTCGATTTCTGATTTTTCCAGAAAAGTGGGAATTAATTGAGACGGTAGCCAAAGTTTAAATAAAGCCAAAATGTGTTTTTTGCCATTTGCATTTAAATCACGCAAAAGGCGGGCATCCAGTTTTTCATTGCTTAATGCCGGCTTAAGGTCAATGGTAATTTCAACCCGATTATTTTTGTTTAGCTCATCAACCACTATTCGGCTACTCGTTAGTATGGTTGGGCCTGTTAATCCAAAATCAGAAAATACAAGCTCTCCAAATTCTTCGGTCTGTTTTTTACCATTTACCCATACAATTGTATTGACATTTTTAAGAGTTAATCCATGTAAAAGTTTTGGGATTTTTTCTTCAGTTTCAAGAGGTACTAAAGCCGGGCGGGGTGGGGTAATGGAATGGCCTACCTGCTGAGAAAATGTATATCCATCGCCACTTGATCCTGTGGCAGGGTACGATTTTCCACCAGTGCAAATAATAATATTTGAGGCAAAAATTTGTTTTTGTTGCCCGTTCTCTGAAATCTCAACACCCTTAATTTTGTTTTCTTCAGTAATAAGCTTTGTAGCCTGCGTACTACAATTGATGGTAATATTTTCTGCCGAAACATTTTTAATCAATGCAGTTACTATATCAGCGGCTCGGCTGCTTTTGGGGAAAATCCTGTTACCCCTTTCCAGGACTGTTTTAACTCCACAATTATTAAGAAGGTTAATAATGTCGTCAGAGAAAAACTGCGAAAATGCATAATGTAAAAACCGCCCGTTGGGCTGAATGTGTTTAATAAATTCAGTTTGCTCGGCGGCATTTGTGATGTTACAACGGCCTTTCCCGGTAATCATCAGTTTACGGCCAGGTTGTTTCATTTTTTCAAGGACAAGGACACTTGCCCCATGTTCAGCCGCTTTAGCTGCTGCAATTAGTCCGGCAGCGCCAGCGCCTATTATAATAGTATCGTAGTTACTCACACACTTATTTTTTCTTCTTTTTCTTCCTTTTTTTAATTGGCCGCGATTCCTCTTCTTTTAATAATGCCTTCCAGTTATCGTCGGTGTCGTCAGTAAAGTCAAGAGTATCAGCATATTCATTTTTGTCGATTTTTAGCACCTCAATTTCCTTGGTCAAAAAGGACTCAATTTCTTCTAAAATTACTTTTTCTTCGGGACTGCAAAATGAAACCGCCTGCCCATTCTGATTGCCGCGCCCTGTTCGTCCTACGCGGTGTACATAATTTTCGGTTACTTCTGGCAAATCATAATTAACCACAAATTCAACATTTGGAATGTCAATTCCCCTGGCACTTACATCGGTGGCAATTAGTATTTTGTTTTCACCGGTTTTAAAGGCATTCATCACCGATGTCCTTTCGTCCTGGTCTTTGTCGCTGTGGATTGTGTCACTTTCCAGGTTCACACGTTCCAATGCTTTTTTGACCCGTTCGGCACGAACTTTTGTCCGCACAAAAACCAGTATTTTTTTCTCCGGATTTTCTTTGATCATACGTTCCAGGAAAAAACGCTTATCGTCCATGCCAATAAATGCAACTGTATGGTGAATGTTTTTTGCTACAGGGTCTTTAGGCGAAAGCTCAATCCTGATAGGTTTGGTTACCAATGAATAAGCCAGTTTTTTGATTTTATCGTCGATTGTAGCTGAAAAATACAACGTCTGCCGCCGCCGCGGCAGAAAACGTATTAAGTCCTGAATGTCTTTGTAAAATCCTAATTCCAACATACGGTCGGCTTCATCTAAAATAAGAATTTCAACACGGTGAAGCCGGAGGAATTTTTGGCTTACCAGGTCAAATAACCTCCCGGGGGTAGCAATCAAAATATCGATTCCTTTTTCAAGTTTGGCTATTTGGGGCCCTTGTTCCACACCTCCATGTATGCAATAGGTTTTTATACGGGTACGTTTACCAATTTTTTCAAAAACCTCGCTTAACTGTATGGCTAATTCATGGGTTGGAACCATTACAACACATTTAATTCCATCGGGGCGGCGTTCAACTTTTTTGCGCTCAAGCAATTTATGTATCACAGGAATAGCAAATGCGGCTGTTTTTCCTGTTCCGGTTTGAGCAACCGCCAGCACATCTTCTCCCAGCAAAATAGGTGGAATAGCCTTAAACTGTATGTCAGTGGGCCTTTTAAATCCCAGCTTCTCTAAATTCTTTTTTATCTCGAAGGAAATCGAATAATCTTCAAACTTCATTATCTAGTCATTATTTTGGATACAAAGATAGTTTTCAAATAGATGTAAGAGGGAGTTTTAAAATTATTTCTTGTTTTGTGTTAAAAAATTATCTTTGTCGCTTTATTTAGATTAAATTAAAACAATATGGTTTTACATAATAAGGTGAATAAGGAGGAATTAAAAAAGCTGTTGATGGAAGAAAGTTTCAACCGTAAAACAGTTTCTTTCTACAAATACATTTACCTTGATAATCCTCAGGAAATCCGTGATAGTTTATACAGCGATTGGTTTGAGCTAAATTGTTTTGGGCGTATTTATGTTGCCCGTGAAGGGATTAATGCTCAGATGAGTGTACCCGAACATCAGATGGAACAATTTCTTGAGACATTGCTCAATTACAATTTTTTAAAAGATATCCCCATAAAATATGCCATTGAAGACGATGGCAAATCATTTTATAAACTAACCATCAAGGTCCGTCCAAAATTGGTTGCCGATGGTTTAAACGATGGCGATTACGATGTAACCAATGTAGGCAAACATTTGTCGGGAGTTGATTTTCACAATTTGGTAGGCCAACCCGGTACTGTGGTTGTAGATATGCGGAACTATTATGAAAGTGAAATTGGGCATTTTGAAGGTGCCATTTGCCCGCAGGCCGATACCTTTCGTGAAGAGCTGGAAATTGTTTCCGGGCAATTAGAAACACAAAGGGATAGTAAAATATTGTTGTATTGTACCGGAGGAATACGTTGTGAAAAAGCCAGTGCTTACCTTCGGCACAAAGGATTTGCCGATGTTAGCCAGCTTCATGGAGGTATATTGGAATATGCCCGGCAAATTAAAGCTAAAAACCTACCTTCGAAATTCAGAGGTAAAAATTTTGTTTTTGATGAGCGAATGGGCGAAAGTGTAAATGGGCAGGTGCTGGCAAAATGCCACCAGTGTGGCACTCCATTCGATACCCATTCAAATTGTGCCAATGATAGTTGCCATTTGTTATTTCTTCAATGCCCGGACTGCGCAAATGAATACCATAAGTGTTGTTCAAACGAGTGTAAACAAGAACTTCAGCATCCACAAAAAAAGGAAAAGGCGCCTTTTGGAAATTCCCGGAAATACCGTAAAAGTCTGCGGTTAACTTTGGCTGAAAGGCCTAAATAAGTTTTAACATCTATAAACTTACAAATCGGCCCAAATGCGCGCCAAAGAATAGCCCGGGGCTTTAATGTCAAGGTCGAGGAAATAGCCAAAAGGTGTTTGAGCCGTTTTAAACTCTGCATTCTGAAGGCGAATTTCGGCTTTGTCAAATAGTTCTTTTGTAAATTCAATTGAAGCTTTTGAGGCCGATAAGTGGGCAAATGAATGCAAAATTACATGTTTTGAATTGTTTTTCCGTGCGGCCCATTTTATATGATTCACCAGTTTTTTTTCACGGCTTGTAACAGTATTCTCTTCGTCGCTGGCTTCAACCTGAATAAATGCGAGTATGGCTTCCTCAAACGTTTTCCCTTCCATAACGTCATCAGCCGATTCCAGATTTTTTTGAGCGGGGACATAACTGAATTTGTTAACATACATAACCAAAACCTTCATTTTTCTTTTTTTTAGATAACCATAAATTTACATTATTATTTGGGGTTATAGCTAACGATAAAGATTTGAGCCATAAATTTTATGTGCTATTAACAACCAATCGTTTAAACAATTCCAAAGAAATAAACTTATCAGTTAAGATATATTTTAACTTTGTTTTGAAACAAATTTGTCAGATGAAACGAATTACCATAATTATCTCCCTTGTATTAATGGTTTATTGCCAGCCTGTTTTTGCGCAGCTTTCACGGGGAGGCTATCCTTTACAACTAACTCAGTTAAAAAGTACAGCAAATAAAATAAAATATATGCCAGCTATCGACAATAGGCAAATGCTGCAAAAATCGGTTGAAAGGTATCAGAAGGCATCAGTTTTAAAACCATTTAAATTTGCCCATAGTTTTGAAGTAAACTTTACTCCAAAAAATAGTGGGGAATATCTGGAAAGTTACAATGGTAAAAATATCTGGCAGCTGCGTATTAAATCGGAAAATGCACTTTCGCTAAACTTAATTTTTGACCCATTTGTAATTCCTCCAGGCGCAAAATTATTTGTAATGAACCCGGAAGGAACGGATATTTTGGGTGCTTTCACTGAATTTAATAACAAATCATTTAAATCGTTTGCGGTATCGCCTTTGGCAGGCGATGAGCTAATTTTACAATACGAAGAGCCTGAAAATGCAGCCTTTGAAGGAGAAATAGCTGTCAAAAATGTGAACCACGATTTTATGGGAATACTGGTAGCGGGCGACAAACGGCGGCCTTTAGGTATTTCAGGCAGCTGTAATTTAGATATCAACTGTGAACTGGCCAAAGACTGGGATAAAATAAAAAACAGTGTTTGCCGGTTGATTGTAAAAGGTGTTGAAATTTGTACCGGATCTTTGATAAATAATACTTCAGAAGATGGTACGCCTTATGTTATAACGGCCAATCATTGTTTTGAAGATTATACCAATGCAGAACAAAACACTGTTTATTTATTTAATTACGAAAGCCCGTATTGTGGTGCACTCGATGGAAGTAATTCTAATTCTATTTCAGGAAGTATAGCTGTTGCGAATTCTGACAGCCTTGATTTTAGCCTTGTTGAATTAACACAGGTGCCCCCACCTGAGTTTCGCCCTTATTATTTGGGGTGGGACCGTTCGGGTACAATCCCCGATTCAGTAACAAGCATTCACCACCCAATTGGTGATATAAAAAAAATTGCTATTGATTATGATTCGCCGGTAATAGCTTCTTTCCAAAATGAATATTTATCAAATGCTTTTTGGAAAACGTTAAAGTGGGATATTGGTACCACCGAAGCAGGATCGTCAGGTGGAGCTTATTTAAATACTAATCAACGACTAATTGGGACATTAACAGGTGGACTGGCTTCGTGCTCCAATTCGATAGATGACTATTTTGCGCGGTTTGATATGTCGTGGGATTATTTTGCCGATTCAACCCAACAATTAAAACATTGGCTCGATCCACAGAAAATAGGTGATGAAACCCTTGATGGCCTTGAGATTTATGAAGGCGAAGATATTTGCGATGCATTTACTAATTTAATGGAAGGAGATAGTCCGGGACTGTTAAAAATGTTAAATGGCGAAAGTGCTTATGCGGGTTATTGGGGTGGAACAAATAGTCAGGGAATTACCGAATTTGTTGAGAAATTTTCAATTCCGGGCGACGAGTCTCTGGAAGGTGTATCATTGGGAATAGGAAAACTTGATAAAAATAGCTCATCGGAAAACAGTTTTATAACTATTAATGTATATAATGGGGCTGATTTTCCGGAGGAACTTATATACACTCAGGATGTTTCATTTTATGGTTTTCAGGAAAGTGCCATGAATTATGTGCCATTTGATGAATCATTATCATCGGCCGATACTTTTTTTGTGGGGATTAATTATTCAAATGTTAATGCCGCCGATTCGTTGGCTTTATTAATTGCATTCCGAAAAAACAATCCTGTAAATTCACTTTTATATTTAAGTGATGGTGCATGGTATAATTTTGCAGAAGGACAGGATACTGTTACGGCAGCAATGGCAATAGAAATGGTCGCCTGCAATGTTATCGAAACTGTTACCGATACACCTGTTGTTTCAAATAATTTTGAAATTGAGGTTTACCCAAATCCTTTTGTTTCAGAACTAACTTTAACTGTTTCGCAACCTGTCGAAATTTCTCAAATTAAAGTATTTGACCTGTTAGGGAAAGAAATTAATGTGTCAGTACAGCAGTCAGGAATGTTAAAATTTAATGTGTCCTTTAGCGGAAACAGGCGGGGCCTTTATTTTGTGAGTATCAGAGGAGATGATTTTGACGCTGTAAAAAAAGTTTCGTATTTCCCTTAGTAAAGTATACTGGCCTTCTTATTTATCATTAATTTTGCCGCAATATAATTTTAATTGCGTTACAAGAACTTCATTCTTTTTTATGACTCATTTTTTTTATCAAACAATAAAAAATATCCTTAAATGGAATAATTCAGTTTCATTTCTTTTTTTAATGAGTACAATTGTTTTTTTTTCGGTTTCTTGTTCTGAAAAGAAAAAACAAGAAGAAAAACTAATTCCTCATTCAAACACATATGCCAAAGGTTTTGAAATAACTGAATTTGAATCCTTTAAGAAAATAACTGTTTTTAATCCATGGGAACAGGCAAATAAAATTTCAATTGATTATTATCTGTTTCAGAAGGGAAGTAGAATACCTGATTCACTTAAAAATAAAAATATCATTTTTACACCTGTCCAACGTATTGTCTGTTTATCAACATCGCACGTGGCATTTATTGATGCTGTAAATGAATCGGAAAAAGTAGTTGGTGTATCTGGATTAAAATATGTTTCGAGCTTAAAAATTCGCGAAAGAATTGATGAGGGGTTAGTGGTTGATGTAGGTTATGGACAGAATTTAAATTACGAATTATTACTAAAACAAAAACCCGAGTTGGTAATGGTTTATGGAATTGACAGTGAAGTTTCAAATCATATCCGAAAGATGGAAGATCTGGGGATAAATGTTATTATGAATGCTGAATACCTTGAAGAAACTCCTTTAGGCAAAGCCGAATGGATAAAATTTATAGGTTGCCTGTTTGAGAAAGAAACTGTTGCATCTGATTTTTTTCAATCAGTAGAACAAGAATATTTATATTATAAAAATTTGCCGAAACCTGTTTCTGAACAACCAAAAGTTATTGTAGGCCTTCCTTTTAAAGATTCGTGGTGGGTACCGGGGGGTAACTCTTATTTTGCCCATTTGATTGAAGATGCCGGAGGCGATTATATTGGCAAAAACAATGATTCGCACGAAAGTTATGTTATTTCGTTCGAAAATGCTTTAATTTGGGCTTCACAGGCAACAGTGTGGTTAAACGTTGGGGGTGTTTTTTCAAAACCCGAAATTTTAAGTTCTGATGAACGGTTTAAAAAATTTAATGTGTTTAACGAAGGACGGATTTTTAATAACAACCTAAAAATGAATCAGCAGGGAGGTAACGATTTTTGGGAAAGTGGGGCTGTTTATCCCAATAAGGTCTTAAAAGATTTGATAAAAGTATTTTATCCCAAACAGTTAACCGAGGTCAAATTTGAATATTACAGAGAAATTGGAAACAGTAAAAAATAAATCAATGCCGGTTACTACAAATAAACAAAAACTGCCCATTCTTTTTTTTGGATTGGTTGTATTGTTATTGGTGTTGTTTGTCCTCGACCTGTTATTGGGTTCGGTTGTTATTCCTTTTAACGATGTTATAAAGGCATTATTCCATCCTTCCTCCCAAGGAAATATTCATTCGGTAATAATAATTGATTTTCGGTTGCCAAAAGCTCTAACAGCTATATTGACTGGTGCCGCACTATCCGTAAGTGGCCTTCAAATGCAGACTGTTTTTCGAAATCCGCTTGCTGGGCCATATGTTTTGGGTATCAGCGCCGGTGCTAGTTTAGGAGTTGCTTTGTTTGTCCTTGGATTTTCGTCATTTCTGGTTGGTGGAATTTTTTCGGCAATGGGTGCATGGCCGCTGGCTATTGTGGCATGGTTGGGAGCTTTTGGTGTGATGCTGCTTGTATTATATGTTTCATCGAGGGTAAATGATATTATGACTATCCTGATCTTAGGTATCTTGTTTTCAAGTGCATCGGCTGCAATTGTGAGTATTTTACAATATTTCAGCAACGAAACCATGCTTAAAGCATTTGTAGTATGGACAATGGGAAGCCTTGGAAGTGTTACAAAAGGGCAATTATTGGTTTTGGGGCCAGCCATTGTTTTAGGATTGACCCTGGCCATGGGAAGTATTAAAGAGTTAAATGCTTTTTTATTGGGCGAAAATTATGCACGTTCATTGGGGGTGAAAATTTTAAAAAGCCGTTTGCTGATATTTTTAAGCACCAGCCTTTTGGCAGGGACTATCACAGCTTTCTGTGGGCCTATAGGTTTTATTGGCATTGCCATACCACATATTGCCAGAGTTTTGTTTAAAACATCTGACCATTTGGTATTATTACCGGCCGTAATAATTTTGGGTAGTGTAATTATGCTTTTTACCGATATTGTTTCGCAATTGCCAGGAATGGAAACAACATTGCCTGTAAATTCGGTGACCGCATTAATTGGCATTCCTATAATTATTTGGATGATTTTAAAAAACAAAAAATTTGTTTCAGTATAATGGGAGCAGGTCAATTTTATAATATTGGAATCAAAAGGCTTTCGGTTGGTTACGGGCTGCCCGGAAAAAATCCGGTAGTCATCAGGCAGGGGATTAATTTTTCGGCTACCCATGGCGAAATGGTTGCTTTAATTGGTAGCAATGGCATTGGGAAAAGTACGTTATTACGGACTCTGGTTGGTTTTCAGGATTATTTTTCGGGCGAAATCGTAATTAATAATAAACCATTACAAAACTATTCTGTTTCTGAAAAATCAAAACTAATAAGTTTTGTTTCTACTGAACCTGTGAAGGTAGCCAACATGACTGTTTTTGACCTGGTTGCATATGGAAGGTTTCCTTATACTAACTGGTTTGGAAAATTAACGTCGGCTGATAATACGGTAATTCAATCGGCCATAAAAAGTGTAGGACTTGAGGGTTTTGAAAATAAACACGTTGTTCAGATTAGTGATGGCGAACGGCAACGAGCTATGATTGCCCGGGCATTGGCGCAAGATACCCCCATCATTATTTTGGATGAACCAACTGCATTTTTAGATGTCAGTAATAAATACGAAATATTTCATTTATTACAGGTTCTGGCAAGCGAAAAAGGGAAAACCATTATTTTATCGACGCACGATTTAAATATCGCTTTGCGCGAAGTCGATAAATTCTGGATATTGTTTGAAAATGAAACTTATGAAGGGGCACCTGAAGACGCTGTATTAGATGGAAAATTTGAAGAGATATTTAAAAATAGCCACATAGGTTTTGACCCAAAAGAAGGAGAATATTTTTTTAGGAAAAATTTCAAATCAAAAGTTAAAGTAGAAGGTGAGGGGCTACCACTCTCATGGACCTTCAGAGCCCTTAATCGAGCCGGGTATCAAATTGTGACCGAATCAACACCCGATTTTATTGTTAAAATTCTTAAAACAGAACAAGGGTCTAGTTGGGTATTAAATACAAAAACCGGTGATTACTGTTTTTTATCAATTTATGATTTATTTCAAAAGCTTTCGGGGCTGTAATAGCTATTAATTTACTTTAATTTATTTGTCCTTTAGGCAAAAATCTACTAGTTTTTATATCTACAATATTGTGATTCCTTTTGTAAAAATCGTGAAATAGTTGATTTATTATCTTCTCTGTATTGTTTGGGAAATCAACTTGTACATGTTTTTTACTAGAAATCCAGTTCTCAATTTTTGATTGTTGTTTGTTACTTAAATCTTTAAGAACAGGAATACCCATATCTTTTAATGCAACAGCATTACATGCTTGTTCATATTGCGATTTTAATGGGATTACCATTAGTTTTTTCCCCATAAATAAAGCCTCGGCAGGTGTTTCAAAGCCAGCACCACATAAAACACCATGACTGGCAGCCATACTTTTTATAAAATTGCTGTTGTTTATTGGCGCTACAATTATATTATTAAACGAATAGCTGGTTTTTGTGTATTTCGAAAATACTTCCCATTTAATATGATGTAATTCCGAAAGGACCTTTATTACGTATTCATCGGCATATGATGGCAAATAAACAGTAATATTTCCTTTATCGGTAATGGGTTGTTTACGCACCTGGTTTCGAATTACAGGGGTGAAGATATTTTTGTTGTACATTTTAAAATGAAATCCATATTTTTGATTTGCCGGGGCATAAAATTTTAAAATAAAATACCCCAAGATATTCGGGATTAGGGGTTTGGGTGCTTTATTGTTTATTACTGCAGCCTGATGGCTCAGAGCTACACAAGGAACATTATTCAATTTTGCCGCCCATGCCGAAACAGGTTCAAAATCGTTAATTATTAAATCATAGTTATTTACAGGCAATGCCTGGACTTCTTTCCGGAAAAGAAGAAAATTTATATTTTTAAATGAAGCCCACATATTAATTTTTCCGCTTTGCCCAACTTTAAAGCTCAAACCCGTTAAATTGTATTTAATTTTAAATGGGATTTTTACATCTGATTGGTTGCCGCTAATAAGTATATCAACTTTACTGTGTTTTTGTAATAACGGGATAATATCGTTTGCCCGGCTTAAATGCCCATTTCCTGTTCCTTGGATAGCATATAATACTTTCATAAATTCTAAAATTTACCTTAATAAATATCAATTGATTTTATAATCGGCGAATTGGAATTCCTCAATAAGTTCATTAAATAATTGTTTGTTTTTAAAATCGACTTTGTTTAGCCCGTTATCATCATATATGTCTTTCAGGTGTAAATTTTGAGCAACGGGGTCTTTCATATATTCATATACCGACCATTTTTTTTTGTTGTATTCAAGTGCAGTCATATTTTCAATCCAGTCGCCTGAATTGAGGTATAATACTTTACCGTTCTGGGTTTTAATGTATTGAATTTTAGGCTGGTGTATATGCCCACAAGCTACAAAGTTATAATCATTTGAAATGGCAATTTCAGCTACTGTTTCTTCAAAATTATTGATGTGTTTTACTGCTCCTTTTACACTGTTTTTTATTTTTTTTGACAATGAAATTCGTCCTTTACCCATTTTTAGGCTGAACCAATTTATAATTGTATTTATAAGAATCAGGTAATCGTATCCAATTCCTCCTAATTTTGCCAGCCATTTTGAATGTTTCATAATTACGTCGAAAACATCGCCATGAAAGATCCAGGTTTTTTTTCCATCTAATTCTAAAACTAGTTTGTTGACAATTTTAAAATTCCCTAGTTGGAAACCCTGGAATTTCCGAAGCATTTCATCGTGGTTTCCAGTAACATAAAATACCTCTGAACCCTTTGCTAAAAGCGAAGTTATGTATTTAATAACCTTCATATGTGAACCAGGAAAATAACGTTTATTAAATTGCCATATATCAATAATGTCGCCATTTAAAACAAGCGTTTGTGGTTCAACAGTTTTTAAATAGTTTAATAATTCTTTGGCTCTGCATCCAAAAGTGCCCAGGTGAATATCTGATAATATAATTAGTTTTACCTTACGTTTTTTTTGTTTTTTCATTGTATCATATTTAACTGTATTGTTAAAAAAACGGCCACCCGGCCCGGAAAAGGAAATCTCCTGGAGAAACTGGACAGCCATAGGGATAATAGGAAACGAGGATGATAATTGGAAATTACAAATACTTCTCCAAAAAATGCAGACGTTTTTTTCATATTGGACTATGAAGTAATTTTAATTTCATAGTTTAAAACTGCAAAGTATTTGTTGCAGTTCAATTGCAAAATAATTAAGAGTTAAAGAATTATAGGTTACAAAGATAATACTGGAGCCATTCAATATTGTATTGATATACTTGAGGAAAGTAGCAGACAGTAAAAAAATAATCCTATTCAGAATAAGGTAACGAAGAGTGGTGTAAATGTATTTTTACATTGCCGGCCGAATCGAGGAAATACCCAAAAGTATATTCAACTTTTACTTTTTCACCTTCAAAATCGGTAAAATAATAATTGCCCATGGCTACCGCATGGTTTTTAATTAATATAATTCCGGCATTCCTGAATTTAACTTCTTTCCAGGGCTTAATGGCAAAACCATGGTCTTCAGGGTAGTTTGAATTCCCAGCAATAAAATAGGATAATGCTTTTTCAAAAGTATCTCGAAATTGTTCAACCGATGCCAACGTTGGTTTAAATAAAACTATCCCCTCGTTATAACCATAATGGTTTTGAATAAATTTTTTGGTAATGGTTTTGTAATCTGATTGATTTATGTATGCTTCACCTATCTGAATAATTCCATTTCCCCATGATTTTTGAGCATCACGAACAGAATCTTTTGTTAAAAATTTAGCCATCTATCAGGTTTTAAATAATGACTGAAATTTAAGAAATAAATCTCAATGCCATCTTATAAATAAGCTACTGTAAAACACTTCTTCATAGGTTTTATAGCACTTATTCTCCTAACTCTTTTTCAAGGAAAGCTAAAATCTGATCAACCGATAGTTTTTTAGTGATTATTTTTTTGTTCTCATCCAAAATATAAACGCCAGGTGTTTTGCGTGCGTCGTAGGTGATTTTAAATCGCGAATAATGGTGTTCGTCCCATACATTTATCCAATTGTGCAATCCATGTTGATCGATAAATTCCTGCCATTCTTCTTTATTATCCATAGAATAAATGGCAAATATTTCAAAATCTTTGTTTTGGTATTTTTTGTAAACTTTTTCATATAATTCAGGGACAAAAACCTTGCAATGCGAACAATTAGGCTCATAAATTAAAACAATAGTAATTTTAGCATCTATTTGGTGCAAACTAAAAACTTCGCCTTCGAGGCTTTCAAGTTTTAATTCGGGTGCCGTTAGGCCTATTAAATTATCTTTTGCAAATGTTACATTCTCTTTTATTTTTTCCAGGGTTCCTTTGGTGGCCCAATCGGCAATTCCTGATAAATAGTATTTTTGAGCTACTTTTACAAATAATGCATCCATCCCAATTATTTTACTGTTAATGCTGCTATTCAAAGTATATGAAGTTATATACTGAAAATTAAGTTTGCTCGGCCTCGATTTTTCAATTAGCTCAAGCATTCCAACACTTATCGAATCATAAGTTTGGTATAAAATTTTAGTAAAATAATTTTCAATTTTTGGTTTTAGCAATGGAGTATAAAATAGCCTTTCATCAGATACATCAAAATGGTCGAAAAAATGCTGTTTCTGAAAATCAAAATTATATTGTAGAAGTGCTGAATCATTTTTAGCAATTTCTTCTGGGATGTCTTCCTTATTTGGTTTTGGCACATAATTGGCCATTAAAAAAACTGACAAAAAACTACCAGGGTATTGTTTCGTTTTTTCTTTCCAATATTTCTCAAGATTGGCAGTAATGGTTTCCAACTCCTTATCTATTTGTTTAATTTCGTCGTCGCTGGCATCCTTCTTTTTTTCATTTAGCTCCTTGCCTTTGTTTTGTATTTCAGATAAATAAATGGTGTATTTCAGGAACTCTTCACTTTCGGGGGCTCCGGTAATTGTTAAGTCACCTGATTGTAAATCAGAGGTTTTAAGTAATAAGTCCTGGTCGGATCCCAACAGGAAATTAAAATGTTTTTCGCCTGTAAGATATATCTTATAAAGCCCTTGTGGTAATGAAGCTTTCCCCGTTAATGCTGCTTTTCCAAATTCATCCACCCGAAAAGTATCAGCAATCATAATTCGGCCATTGTAAAAATAGGTCAATAATACATTTTCGTTAGCCGCTTCTTTAATATCTATTTTAATATTATATCCTTCTGCTCGGGTAAAAAGGATTGAAAATAGCATCAATCCTAAACAAATATATTTCTTCATTCTTATGTTTCTTAAATCAAGTGCCAAATTACAATTTTGTTTTTATAATGAAAGTGCCAAAAAATATTTTCATTCGTCATTATTGTAAAATAATTAAAGTAACTCATGTAACTTCCTATGATAATGAATATACTTTCGTGTTATTTTTTATAATGACCGTTTCATTCGACATAAAATGCCTATAAAATACTATTTTTAACGCATAATGAGTTTAGTATATAAATTTAGGCATGATTTCGATTTGTATTCCAGTGTATAACATTCAAGTGGCACCTTTGTTGAGAGGCTTGCAAAAAGAAACTGAGGTTTTAAAAATGCCTTTTGAAATATTGGTATACGATGATGGTTCAGAACCTAAAATTAAAAAAGAAAATTCCGGTTTTTGCAAATCTTTTGAAGGGATAAAATATGTAGAATTAACACAAAATATAGGGCGTGCAGCTATCCGTAATTTAATGGGCGAAAATGCGATTTATGACTACCTTTTGTTTATTGATGCCGATTCGTTAATTCCTGAGAATTACTTGCACAATTACATGGGGCTTCTGTTTCCCGGTAAAGTACTTTGTGGTGGCACAACTTATCAAGAATTACCTCCTGAGAATCCCAAACAGCTACTGCGGTGGGTGTATGGGCAAAATAGGGAAGCCATTAACGCAGCCCAAAGAAATAGCCAGAAAGGGTTTGTTATAACCTCAAATAATTTTGTAATTCCGCGCCATCTGTTTTTAGAAAACCGGTTTGATGATAAATTATCGAAGTACGGTCATGAAGATACATTGCTGGGATACCATTTGTTTTGTAAAAGAGTTGAAATTTTACATGTTGATAATCCGGTAAAACATACCGGTTTGGAGACATCGGAAGAGTTCCTCGATAAAACCAGGCAGTCACTTAAAAACTTGTTTTTAATTTGGAGAAAAATAGCTGATAATGAAGGATTCGCAGATAAAATTGCCCTTTTAAAAGTGTATCAAAAATTGCATAAATATGGCCTAATTTTTATTCCCCGTTTGTTTTATACTATTTTTTCGGCGGCGATAAAACAAAATTTATTGGGGAAATACCCTTCAGTTAAATTATTTGATGTGTATAAGCTGGGGTATTTTTGCACATTAAAAAAGCCGTAAACACTTTTGCTCACGGCTTTTAACTGGAATATATATATTAATCCCTTAGGTCGATACTGCCATAGCGGCTTGTAATATTAACCCAGGAATTTGAATTGCCATCTCCGATTTTACCATCAATTTTTTTCGAATGGTCACGTGATTCCCTATTTCCTGAGAAGTTCGATTCATTGTAACTTATTCCACAATAATCGCAGCTTGCTTTAACATTGTATGCTGCATTTTCGCTTAGCCCCAGATTTATTTTGCCATAGCTGTTTGAAATTTCAATAAATTCAAAATCGTCAGCAATTTCATCAACAGTTATACCTCCATAACCTGTACCAATTTTAAGTGATTTTGCCAGTTCTTCAATTTTTACATTGGTATATTTTAATTCGGCATTAAAGGAACCTACTTTATCGAAGTTATATGTATCATATTTCGATTCGGCTTTAAAGCTGTTTATTTCATCAATGCTTACAACTGAGTACTTCGAGTCCAAATCCAATGTATTAATGTCGCCGATAAAAAACTTCGAATATTTCATTTCAATTTCGGCATCCGAAATAGACTCAACATTTGCTTTCCCATACGATAATTCAATATTAATATCACCCATGCTTTTACCATGAAGTGTTACAGCCGATAGGTTGCCATACCCAATATTAATATTCCCTTTAGCTTTTAATTTGTTTATAATTACATCTCCAAATTTATTCTCGATGATCAGGTTTTTATCCGAAGGAATATTTACCGTATAATCAATGCTAAATTTCTGACGGTGCTTAAAATTATTTTCGATATTGGTTTCAGCTTTTATTTTACTTCCCGATTTGCTAAAAACAACCTCAATCTGGTCAAGAACTTTTTCGGCTTTTGAACTGCTAAACGTTTCAACAGTTACCAACACGTCGATGGTAATTTCACTTCCTCCGTCGTTGTTGATTTTGACTTCGCCAAACTTGTTGATAATCTGCAGCGTTTCAACTGAACTGGCTGGCCACGACTCATTAAATTCCCTTTCGGTATCATCTCCTCCGGCATAGGTTGTAAAAACAAACAAGCTAAGGATAAGCGTTAAAAATTTAAATTTCAATTTTTTCATCTCTGTTATTTTCTAATTTAATATCTTGAATTTTAGTAACAATCATATTGATAATGTTCAGTTTTGCCTGGTAATACTCAAGCATTGCATTTATAACCCTTTCATCGTAAGGGTTGGCTTTTAATTCGCCTTGCAAATTTTTATACAGAACATTAAAATCATCGAGTTCGGCCTGCATCATGTCATTTTCTTCTTCGGTTAGCATTCCTGCATCATTTAATGATGCCCACTGGTTTAAACCTACATTAATGGCATTTGTATAATACGACTCAACCTCAGAATATTCGGGTGATACAGAACTTAGTGAAGTTATATCGGCTGTATGGTTCCCGAAATAAATAAAAGCCTGATTTACAGCCAAAAAAACAAATACTATTGCTGCTGCCACTTTCCAAACAACCTGGAAGGAAAATTTATTTGTTTTTGATTGTTTATTTAATTTTGCTTCAAATCTTTCGAAATGGCCCTCCGATGGTTCTGAACTATTTAAATAGTCAAGGTTATCGTGTATTATTTGTTCAATATTTTCTCTTTTATTTTCCATTTTCCTAATTGTATGAAAATATTTCTTTACCCTTTAATAGTTCTTTTAATTTATTCTTTGCCCGCATGTATTGTGTTCGCGATGCTGAGTTGCTGATATTCAGTATTTGACTGATCTCTTCATGGTCGTACCCTTCGATAAGGTAGAGGCTTAAAACCACCCTGTACCCATCCGGAAGGTCTTGTATGGCTTTTTTAATTGTTTCGGGTTTAATACCTTCCACATCCATTTTGTAATCCACCTCGTCGTGAATTTTTTCATTAATCTCTTCAAAGACCATCTTTCGTTTTTTTAAAACATCTAACGACCTGTTTACAACAATTCGTTTTAACCACGCCCCAAAACTTACTTCACCTTTGTATGTGTCAATTTTATCAAAGGCTTTTAAAAACGATTCCTGCATTACATCTTCGGCTTCCATATTATCGCGAACTATACGTAAGCTGATGTTGTACATTGTTTTATAATACAATTTATACAACTGGAACTGTGCCTTTTTATCGCCTTTTAAACAATTGTCGATAATATCCTGGTGTATGTTTTTATAAAGCGTTTCCAATCTTTAAAGATTTTTATTTTAATGACGAACCAAAATATGCCGCGTTGCATGATACGGTGTTTATTTTTGTTTTTCGAAGAATTTATTACAAATTGAATGCATTAGCTGAATGTCTTTTTGCCTTAAAAACATAAGCCGCTCTAACATCCGTGAAAAAATAGCTGAGTTTTTTTTAAAACCCAAATCAGCCAGAAGGGCAGCCGATTTTTGTTTTAGGGACTGTAAACTTTCAGTGTTAACAGATATTTCGGATGTATTAGTATATGCCATTTTCGACAGCTCATAGGCATAAACCATTACTGCCTGAGCAAGGTTTAACGATGGGAAGGTTGTTTGTAGCGGAATGGTTGTAACAATGTCACACATTTCTAATTCCTCATTCCGTAAGCCGGAATCTTCACGGCCAAAAACAATTGCAATTTTTGAAATGGAAGTGCCTTTCTCCGAAAGCAAACTGGGCAGTTGGCTTGCGGGGTAATAATCGTGTTTTACAATGCGCTGTTTCGCAGAAGTGCCAATGATAAAATCTGCATCGGAAATGGCATCTTTAAATGCAGGGAATACTTTTGCACTATCAAGAATATCGGCCGAGCCATGAGCGAGCCAGGTTGCTGGCCCACTTTTATATTCACACGGATTCACCAACCTTAACTGACCGTATCCCATTGTTTTTAAAGCACGTGCTGCAGCCCCTACATTTTCGGGTACAATGGGTTCAACCAATACAAATATTACTTCCATACTGCGAATATAAAAAAGGCAGCAGGAATATCCTGCTGCCAATAACGTATTTTATCTTTTAAATAATTAAAGCGCGTTATAATAAGTAACAACCTCAATTAATCCTTCGGATTTGTTAACTTTTATTTTATTCTTTTTTATAAAATCCTCAATTTTTGAATCTTCAGAATCAAGTATTTTTAAAACATCTTTTTTTCCCGAAACCATTTTTGCTTCGCTAGTGCCGATTTTAATAAAATACTCGTCGTTTAATTTTTTGAAAGTGGCCGGAACAGCTTCCTGATAAGGAACAGGCAACTTGGCTTTGTTAAAAATAATCCGCCCTTTTGATAATAAAGAGGCCTTCCCTTCAATTAAAACGTTAAAGTACCCTTTAAAGATTTTTTTCCCCGATGAGTAAGGGTAATATTTGTATTTAGCATTTTCGATTTGAACAAAATCGATGAGTTCAGGAATCGCAAAAACAAAAATGGTACCCTCTTCATCCTGGTATTCTATTTCGTTATTGTAGGCATTCACTCGTAAAGGAATATTTTCATATTTCTGGTTTGATGTTGAAACAAAATAACCAACAATAAATTCATCATTTTCATAAGGCGATCCAATAATCTCTTCAGTTTCCCCTCCAAGCCGCTTTCTGATATTATTAGAGTCAATAAAATCACTGATGGTCCCTAAACCATAGTTTTGAGAATAGAGATTTATGGACGCTCCCGATAAGAATATTAATAGAAAAAGGAGGTTTTTAAACTGTTTCATAAAATTAAAGTCTTTGTTATGTAAGTAATTAAAATCTAAAATAGTCATTTTAAATAAATTAGTCACAATTAAAGTGATTCAAATAATGGTTTTATTTGGGCTGAATGGATTTAAAATAAACCAACCTCAATCAAAACTATCTACAATATTTTTAAGTTTTATAAATAATAAAATAACATAAGTATTATTTGCCGGTTAATGCCCAATCGGGGAAAGTGCCCGGATCGATATTAAAAACAATAGTTCCCCAAAAATACATCATCAAAGTAGCAATAATAATTCCTATAATGTTTAATAAAAAACCCGTCCGCATCATGTCTCTCACCGATAAATGGCCAGTGCCAAAAACTATAGCATTAGGGGGTGTTGCCACAGGTAACATAAATGCCAGCGACCCTGCCAAAGTAGCCGGAATCATCAACAATAAAGGGTTAATTTGAATACTTACAGCCAATCCGGCTAATATCGGTAGGATCATTTCGGTAGTAGCTGTGTTTGATGTTAATTCAGTTAGGAATGACATCATAGCAACAATAACCAAGGTTAATACAATAGGATGTACTGTAGCCAATCCTGCCAACGATTCACCAAACCAAACAGATAGCCCCGAATCAACAAATCCTTTGGCAAGGGCAAATCCTCCACCAAATAATAGTACTATGTGCCAGGGAAGTTTATTTGCTGTTTTCCAGTCCATCAACTGTTTGCCTTTTTCGGATGATGAAGGAATAATAAATAAAATTAGTGCAATAAAAATCGCTACTGTGCCATCGTTAATAAAAGCCGGTGTATGGAACAATTGCGACCAGCCCGGAATGTTGAACGATTGTATATTAAATCCCGATCGAAAAATCCACAAAGCTGCCAGTGTCAGGAACAAAATAAAAACTATTTTTTCTTCAGCTTTTGCTTTGCCCAGATTTTGGTATTCATCCCTAAAATCTTTACGGGTTAGTTTTTTCCATTTTTTTTGTGGTTTGTACATAAAATACAATAATATCCACGCTGCAAAAAACATTAGAATTGATACAGGTAAAGCAAATAACAGCCAATCGGCAAACGATATTTCCTGAATATTAGGAAATACAATACTGATTATCCGGGCAAATGATAGGTTAGGAGGGGTGCCAACAAGGGTAGCTATGCCTCCTATTGATGCAGAATATGCAATTCCCAGTAACAAACCAATGGAATATTTTCCCATTTTAGGTTTACCTAATGTTTCTTCAAGTTTTAATATAATTGACATGGCAATTGGAATCATCATCATAGCGGTGGCTGTGTTCGACATCCACATTGAAAGGACAGAAGTAGCCACCATAAATCCCATTAAAATACGCCCCGGGCTGACACCAAAAAGGATGAGGATTTTTAAGGCAATACGTTTGTGCAAATCCCACCGCTCCATGGCTAGTGCCATCATAAAACCGCCAATAAATAAAAAAATCAGGTGGTTAAAATACATCGACGAAATGGTTTTTCCATCAACTATTCCAAACAGAGGGAACAGTGCCACTGGAATTAATGCTGTAGCAGCAAGTGGAATTGCTTCTGTAATCCACCATATGGCCATTAGCAAAGCAATAGCCATAGTATAGGTCACTTTCCGGTTGGTTGGGTCGAGATCGACAAAAAGGATGATACACAGGCTTAAAAGAGGCGCAACAATTAAAGCTATTGTTTGAAATCGGGTTAGATTTGAACTGGTTCCGGCCATAATCGGGAAATAGATAGGAATTAATTGTGTTTGACTCAAATAAAAAAAAGTGGTTTTATAACCGTTGTCTAAAATACTAAAAAGATGAAGGAATAACAAAACAACCTGAAAACAGTGATGTTGAATACAGATGTTTCCGCCTTTGTAAGTTTTAGTTTTTCCTTTATAAAAAGAGTAGGGTTGTGTATTGTACTTAAATTTTTCATTGAGCTTGCGCAAATTATACTAAATTGACGATTAATAAGTAAACTGAATTAAATGGCATCAAAAAAAGAATTTGTAGAGTTTGTTGTAGGTCAAATTGAAAAAGCCGGAGAGGTCACTGCCAGGAGTATGTTTGGAGAATATGCTGTTTTTTCGGATGGAAAAATATTTGCCCTTATTTGCGACAATAAGTTATTTATAAAACCTACTGAATCAGGAAGGAGATTTATTGGAGAGGTCGTTGAATCTCCACCGTACAAGGGTGCCAAACCAAGCTTCCTGATTGAAGAAAAATTAGAAGATAGGGAATGGCTGAGCGAATTGGTTCGGATCACAGTTAAAGAACTTCCAGAACCTAAACCCCGGAAAAAAAAGAAAAAGTAAATCTAAAATATCCAATAAGGAATATGCAACTACAAGTTGTCCTGAGTTCGTTTTTAGTTTCTTATTTATTATTGGGTATTATTAATGTTGTCGTATTTGTTTAAAGTTTTTATAGTTAAAACTCCACTATTCGCCACCAAACCACTTTTTAAATTCACCTACTTTTTCGCGGCTGACAATTACCTCTTTTTCGTGTGCCGGATTGGTAATTATTTTTAGCCTGCTGTTTGAATACGCAATTACTTCAACAATAAAATCAATGTTGACAATAAAAGTACGGTTAACCCTCAGGAATTTTTCTGGGTCCAGTTCAGCAGAAAGCTCCTCCAGCTTTTGATTGATAATGTAATTTTTGTTGGTATTGGTTACCAAAAATACATCTCTGCCTTCGGCATAAAAAAGTGCAATTTCAGAACTATCAAAGGCTTTTATATGGTCACGGATTTTAATCATAAACCGTGTCCGGTAATTGGTACGCGATGCCGATAAAATGGTGGTTAATTCTGAAAAATTAATGGGCGGGGTACCGCTTTTAGGAGAAAAACTCTCTTTTAACCGTTCAATTTTATTCAGCGATGCCTCAAGTGCATCGTACGATAATGGTTTTAATAAATAATCAATGCCATTTGTCTTAAAGGCATTCAGAGTGTACTCATTGTAAGCGGTAATAAAAATGATGGGTATGTTACAATCGGTTTGTTTAAAAATTTCGAAGCATAAACCATCACGGAGCTGGATATCCGAAAATATTAAATCGATGGTGTGTTTATTGGTTTCGAGAAAATTGATACTTGATTTTATGGAAGTGGTTATAGCTAAAACTGTGATGTTTGGATTAATCTTTTGCAGGAATAGGCTTAGTTTCTCCGCTGCAGGTTTTTCATCTTCAATTATCAGGACCTTCATATCAATTGGTTTGCATTTTAAACAAAGGAACTGTGATATGCAAGTACTCCTTATTCTGATTAAATTCAATTAATTCTTCAGAAAAATAAGCATATGCTTTTTGAATGTTATTTAGTTCGGTATTATCTTTTATTTCGGATTGTAGCCGGTTGTTTTTACGGTATTGAATTAAAAGCTGGTTGTTTTGTTGCAAACACTCGATTACCAATGGTTGGTATTTATTAATGATGGTTTCATTAATAACTTTTTCAAGCAAAACAATCATAGTACCAGGCACGATCATATCCTGAGTATTATTTTTCATAGAAGTAACTTTTAAATGCAGGCAATCGTCGAATTGGTGGTTTAAAATTTCGATAAGATTACCGGCATTCGATAATTCATCGTGCAAGGTAATTAATTCTGTTTTTGATTCACTCAAAATGGAGCGGTAAATTTCCGATAATTTACCAACAAAAACATCGGCTTTTTTAACATCCTTATGTGCCAACCCAATTAATGTTTCCAATGATTTTGTTAAAAATTCAAGATTGATTTTATTTTTGTACGATTTTAACTCATTTTCAGTGTTTTGTTTTGTTTTTTCCTCTAAAGCCATTTTTGCGGTATTTGACTGGTTAAGGAAATAGATGCTAAAATAGGCTGCCTGAAGTAATACAGCACCCATTAAAAAAATCAGGTTAAAAACCAGTAATTCCTGATTGAAGGAATTAAAACCTACAAGCAGTTTATAATAACCGGTAATTATTAGAGAAGTAATTAAGCCTGCCAAAACAAGGCTTAAAACCGACTGAATAAAAATGCGTTTAAAATGATTTGTGGATTCGTTGCAGAGTTTATTACACAGCCTGATACTGTATTTTGTACTCTCCGAAACAAGGTAACTCAGAAGGATACACAGGAATACTTCAAACAAGAAAAAATTATCTGTTAATTGTTCAATCCTGTCAAAAATTAAAAGGATTAGCATATACGACCAAATGCCAAATGCCGGTGGGACAAACAAGCGGAACAATGAATTATTTATAAAACTATGCTTCATACCTCTTTTGCCTGTTTTAATATTAATGGAAGTTCAACAGTAAAATGTGTGTCTTTTTTAACGATTATCTCTCTTTTGGTTAAAAAACCATATTGACTTTTAATGTTATTTAAACCTATTTTAAACGACGATAGTTCGGGAGGATGGTTCATGATATTGTTCCGTACAATTATGCTATCATTCCCTTTTAATAAAATTTCAATAAATAATTTTTCTTCATCTGAAAAAATATTGTGTTTTATGGCATTTTCAATTAACAGTTGAATACTCATGGGGGGCAACATTCCATTCTGTTTTTCCGGCGGTATATTATTTTCAATAACAATTGATGAGCCAAACCTTACCTTCAGAAGTTGCAAATAGTCGTTCACAAATTGCATCTCTTTTTGTAGGGCTATCAATTGTTTGCTGTGGGTCGAAATTATATACCTGTATGTTTCTGATAAGTTACGTATAAACACTTCTGTATCGGTAGGGCTTGTATAAAGCAACGCCGAAATTGTATTTAAACTGTTAAAAAGGTAATGGGGGCTTAGTTGCGTTTTTAATGCTTCAACCTGTAGTTGTAATTGTTTACGTTTACCGGTTATTCCGTCAATTTTAATCCGTGAGAATTTATTGTACGAGTACACTAAAAAATCGATGATTAAATAGATAAGTAAAATTGAAGAGGTCAGGATCAAAACCCGAATGACAGATTCTTTATTGTTTGAAAAAAAGGTATCGGTGGGAATATTTGTAAAAAGAATTAAATAGATGCGGGTAAGAAGAATTAATATAATTACCCCAAACAAATAATCTAAAACAAAAGAAATAACAAAAATAAGCCCGGTCCGGTTTTCACGGTCGATTACACGGTTTAATAGTTTGTTCAGGAAGAATATTAAAAAACCTGTTGCATTCCCCATTACAACAACTGCCAGTATATGTGTGTAAGGTAATGAAGGTACCAACCCAAACCCGTTTTCGCTAAAAAGCACATACATAAACATCAGCAAAAACACCAGTGTATTTAGTAAAAATCTGAGGCTGGTTTTTATCATGGTTTAAGTTATGAATAAATTCCAAAGGTCTTGAAATTACGAAAATTTCAAGACCTTGCTAAGCATTGTTTAATTGTTCTGTTTTTCAGTAGCTCTTATAATGATTTAATAAGCCGTTCATATTCATAGTCCGATTCAATATCATCAGCAACATTTTCGAATAAAATATCGAGCTGTTTATTATCCTTGGGCATTATTTTACTTATTTGTATCAACGAAGTTGCTTTTTCAATATCAACCGAAATGGTTTTAATGGTTTTAAGCAGGTATGCAATTGTTTCATTATCGGGAGTCCCTTCTTCACAGAATAACCGAATAAGTTCTTCTTTTGATGAATTGTGGTCGTTTTCAATGTCATCCAGCACATCAAAGAAAGCTTCGATTAAATCGGTTTTATGTGGCATTTTATAAAACGCATCGCGTAAAACGGCTGCTGCCCCATGGTAATATTCCGACCGGGCGATGTCTTCCGTCTCGTTGAGTACTACCAGCCAATCATCATCAGTAAGTTCATGGATCCTGATAAGGTCGAGCAAAACATTGTATTTGCACATATCGTTGTCCATCGACCGTACTACGGCAAAATAGGCATTCATTACACGAGGATTATTTGTTAACGATGAATTTACCTTTCGCAATACCGGTGTTTTACGTGTATTGGCATCTTTTTGGCGTGCACCGCGTAACATATCAATTATTTGTTCTTCGTCGTATTTTTGCGGCTCATCTGAATTGTCTTCAATCATTGCGATTAATTCATCACGCAATAAATAGTAGCCTCCATCAATTGAATTTACTGCCCTTTTAAGTTCATATTCCATGTGCAATTTTAAAGCTTGTGGCATAACCAAACGTAGTACAGCAGCTTTTTCAGCATCGTGGGTAAATTCATCAACCGACTCTAATAAAGCATCCATCACAACTTCATCAAGTTCCTGTGTATTTATCAACGGTTTTAATACATTCCCTTTTTCGGAGTTGATGCCCATTCCGTCTATTATTTCGAAAAAATCGCGGTAATTGGCAACATCAACATCGTATTTTTTAATAAAAGCACGCAATGTATTTCCCCGTTCGGTATTATAAGTTAAGGTAGCAGTTGTTTCAAGGAATTGTTCCATGGTTGACCGATTTAGCTTATAATTATTCAGGATCGTTCGTAAAATGGTTCCTTTGGTACTGTTTGACACAACATCTTCTAACGACCTCATGTATTTGATTAATTCAGAATCGTCCATGACGACATTGTCAATCAAAGCTTTCATATACATGTTACGTACATTTATGCCACTGCTTTTTGTTGCACTGATCCATTTCCCGATATTTATATCAATAACAACATTTTTGTCTCTGCTATAAATATCTTCAGCTTCCTCCAAAGCCCCCGATATCCCTTCGTCTTTGTAAATCCTTAAAATTCGTTCTTTGCCACCAATTCCTGAAATTCTGATTATATCGTACAGAATCTCGCCAAACCATGTTTTTCCTTCCGGATTGTAGTTTTTTTCTTTTCCACCTTCAAAATATTTCCGGCTTAAATTACCTTTCGAGTCACTTTCGATCACAATTGAACGGTCGTTCCCAAACGATGATTTTTTAATTTTTAAGTAACCGTTTTTTGAGATAGCTGTCACTTCTTCGTCATTATCTGATACGGCTATTTTACCTCTGTATTTTATCTGAAAGGTTGAAAATGAAGCCCTCGAAATATATTCGTGTTCACGCCTTTCCCAGTCTTGTTGTTCAAACATAACAACGGCATTGGTTAAGGGTAATAATGTTACGAGTAATAAAGCTGTAATAACTATTCTCTTAAAATTCATGGTGCTCATTTTTAAATTTCAAAACGAAGAAACAATTATTAATTAATGTAATAAAGCCAAATGTACTGAATTGTAGTTTTTATGTTGTGAATTGCGAATAACCCCCCAAAGAATTATGAATTATGAATTATGAATTGCGAATGATGAATTGTGATTTTTGCAATTGATTGAATAAACTGAAAATACTGAATGATCGAATTAACAGAAAATACAGAATTAACTGCCCATCAACCGTAACACCGTTTGATTGAAATACTTTTTAAAAGCCAAGGGCTTTGAGTTTGATGCTAAGAGCTATTGGTCATCTGTAATTAGTTTTAAGCTGCTTGTTTTCCCATTTTTCGTTTTCTCTTTTCCCTTTTCCCTTTTCTCTGCGATACTTAGTCATTAGTCCGTACGTGCAACTTGCAGCTAATAATCCATTTGCTACTTCAATTTATAATCCTTATTTTTAATAAACAAATAAAACCCGGCCGCGCACAGGTAAATGATCCCGATAACTGCCGGGAGTGGCGATGGAATTGCACCCTTGGATTATTTATACAATAAACTAGTTGTAATTTATTCAATCAAAATAAAAACAGTATTATAATAAGCTGTTTTATACCTGATTTGATGGATTGGAATCCAAAAAATGGGTTGTACAATTGAGATGATATTTCGAAGCTGGCATTAATTTTGTTTAAAATAAAGTCCGCACTAGTTTTCTTACTTCTACGAGTTAATAACATTATTCTGTTTCACTTTTTTTAAAACACTAGTCATGCTTCGGAATTGTAAGATATTTTTAATTGTAGTGTCACTATTCTGTGTGGCAATCTCCTGTGTTCTAACTTCATCGTGTAGCAAAGATGAATTAATTTTAATTGTTCCGGACGAAGGGTATAACTGGCCCGCTCAGGAGCGGTTGTATTGGCCCACCAATGGGTGGAAAACAGCACCAATGGAAGATTTTAATATCGATCCTTTAAAAATGGATGTGGCAAATCAATTTGCTGGGAACGACCCGTTGGCAAGGGCACTATTGGTTATCAAAGATGGATATTTAGTTTTTGAAAAGTATTATGGCGATGGAGGCATTAATCAAAGCACAAATTTATGGTCGGTTACCAAAAGTTTTAGTTCGGCTTTGGTAGGAATTTTAATCGATGCCCAAATTATTGGTTCAACCAATCAATTTATGAAAGATTTAATGCCGAAATACCCACAATTTGAGGATATTACATTGCACCACGTTTTAACACAAACAACAGGCCTCGCCTGGGATGAAGAGGGGCCAAATTGGGTTCATTGGGTATTTTCCGACGACTGGGTGGCTTCAGCTTTGGCTCGTGGACAGATTTCACAGCCCGGAGAAAAATTTAAGTATAGTTCGGGGAATTCACATTTTCTGACATCGTTGGTGTTTTCGAAAACGGGTGAATCACCTGGCAAACTGGCAAAAGAGCACCTTTTTGACCCAATGGGTATTGCTTTTGATACGCTTAGCGAACCCATTGTTTATAGCAGTTGGAATGATTATTGCAAACCACTTTTGCAAACATGGAGAAGAGATACTAAAGGAATTGAAACGGCAGGTTTTGGTCTCTATTTAACAGCCCGCGACATGGCTAAATTTGGATATCTGTATTTAAACCGGGGGAGGTGGGATAATCAAACCTTACTTTCTGAAAATTGGGTAAAAACATCTGCATCCGACCATCAGACAAATATTTACGGACGTTATAGTTACGGATACCAATGGTTTTTGACAAAAGTTGCAGGGCATGCCGCATTTCTGGCAAGTGGATTTGGCGGACAGATTATTGGTGTTGTGCCGTCCCTTGACCTGGTTGTGGTCTTAAAATATGAAGCTGAAAATCCAGTTCACCCAAAAACAGGAACCAACCACGACGATATGAAATTGTTTGAGAAGGTTGTGGAATCGGTGAGTTATTTGTAAGATTATAAAAGATTGTACTGTATGGTGAGTAGTGTAAAAGGAACGCCATTCAATCACTCACCAGCATGGGCTTTTAAATTTGTTACAGGTATTAGCTCTAACTATTTTAAATGAATTTTGTTTTAATAGATTAATGTGTTATCCTTTAGTCAATGAAAAATAAAAGAGAATTGTTACCGGAACAAAGCGAAAAACTAATAGGTGTATTAAAAGCCCGTTTTAAGGCGAATATGGATCGCCATAAAAACCTTGAATGGGATAAAGTTCAGGCTAAAATTGAATCAGAGCCCGTAAGAGAAAAAATATGGTCGCTTAATGAAATGGAAAAAACCGGTGGGGAACCGGATGTTGTTGCTTTTGATAAAACAACAGGCGAATACATTTTTTTTGATTGCTCGGCAGAAAGCCCTAAAGGCCGCAGGAGTGTTTGCTACGACTTCGAAGGGCAGGAGTCAAGGAAAGAACATAAACCCAAAAATAATGCTATTGATATGGCAACTGCCATGGGTATAGAGGTTTTGTCGGAGGAACAGTACCGCAATTTGCAGAAACTGGGAGAATTTGATTCAAAAACATCGAGTTGGGTAAAAACACCTTCTGATATCAGACGACTGGGAGGGGCAGTATTTTGTGACCGTCGTTATGGCCAGGTTTTTTTATATCATAACGGAGCACAATCGTACTACGCTGTCAGGGGATTTCGGGGTTCCCTAAAGGTTTGATCCAATAGCCTATTGGATTGTACAGTATTATAATTTGCTTGTGTTTCGCAGTTAAATTCAATTTTACAATATTCTGATTTTTAGTTCTCCGAATTTGAGCTATTGTGAAATTTTGTGTATTCCTGACTTCTGACGATTAGTGCGGTAGCAATTTCCATTTTGATATCAACTTTGCTAATGGGGTTTCCAAAATTTCTTTGGTAGGTGACCTGAAGATAAATGTTTCCTTTGTTACGCGGTCTTGTATATGGGTTTCAGTAATGTTCATTACAAGAAAGCGTATTTCCCTAAGCGATAGCTTGGTTGTTAAGTCCAGGTATTTTTCTACTATCAATGCAACAAAACAAATCAATATATGGGCCCTAATTGCATCATGCTTTTGATGATAAATAGGCCGTGCCTGTAAGTCAAACTTGCTCATTCGGAATGATTGTTCTACATGCCATAGTTGGTGATAGCGTGATATTACTAGCTCGTTAGATAATTGTTGCTCAGATAAGTCGGTACAATATCCCTTTATTCCCAGCAATAACCTTCTTTTTTCAATTAATGCGGTATTCAGTTCTATTTTCTCTTTGGAGACCTTTCTGATAAACTTGGCCCTGACTTTCAGGGATTGTTTGGCTACCAATTCTTCAGCTTTTTGAACAAGCTTGTTAAAATCATACAACTCCTTCTTATACCGTTTGGTTGAAAAATCACAAACCAAATCACCATGTATCGAAGAGAAACGGGCCTTTGTGCCATGGTTCCCATCCAGTGTATTGTGAATACGTTTTACTAAATCAAGGTTCGCATTGGCCAACCGTGCACCGACAATGTATGATATTTCCTTTTCCCTGAGTTCAGAAAGCCTCTGTTCATCGAGCATGGCTGCATCTGCCACAATAATAGGTTTAACCTGGGGGTGTCCTGCAATAAACCGTTCAACTATCGGCAGCATGGTTTTTCCTTCAAAGGTGTTTCCGGCAAAAACCTCGTACGACAAAGGAAAACCCGATTGAGTTACCAAAAGCCCGATTACTATTTGAGGCTGTTGTGATTTATTGTCTTTTGAGAACCCCTGTATTCTAAAATCATCGGCTTTAAAGGATTCAAAATAAAGAGTGGTTACATCGTACAGAACAAAATAGAAGGGCTCCTTAAATTTCTTTTGGGCAACATTATAGGCGCAATGCTCAATGTCGGCCTTATAGTTTGTTAATTTAGGGATATTGCGATAAATGCGTTGTGAGTACTGTATCCCAAAATAGTGTTGTAATAGTTCTATCGACCGCAGTTTCGAAGCTGGTTCAATTAACCTGATAATAGCAAAATCAAGTAATAACCGGGGCAAATGGGACAACTCACATTCATCAAGGCAGCTCATGAAAAAACGAAAAGCAAAATGGTGTGTTACTCCTATGCAATCAGCCCTATCGACCAATAATATCTTTTGTTTCTGGTCCGGGAATAAGGATAATTGCCCGGAATGCCCTTCAATCCACTCAAAGGCCTTTTTACGTAAAGCTTGAACTTCTATATCGTCCTTTCCACTACCTATATGTTTGATAATAATGGAACGGTGAGCAACATATTGCACCACTTGCAAGGCAATTGAGCCTGACCTGGTTTTTACTTTTCGTACCGAATACATACCACAAAAGTACGCGTTAGTGCGGTATTTTCATATATACAAAATCACAACATTCTCAATATCTGTGAATTATATCTTTGAATCTTGTCTTTTTTTGATAGCGTCAGAAGTCAGGAGGTTTGATCCAATAGCCTATTGGATTGTACAGTATTATAATTTGCTTGTGTTTCGCAGTTAAATTCAATTTTACAATATTCTGATTTTTAGTTCTCCGAATTTGAGCTATTGTGAAATTTTGTGTATTTGAGCTTTTGTGGCCAAAATATTTAGGCCACTAAGACACAAAAACTCACTAAAAAATTTAAAAGGTAATGGTAAACCTGGCACCTTTTCCTGGCCCTTCGCTGAAAGCCTCTATGCTGCCATTCAGCTCTTTTATGGTGTAGGCACAATAATGAAGCCCGAAACCATGCCCCTTTTCTTTAGTTGTATAACCATGAGAATATATATTCCCCATAACTTCCTTACTAATCCCAATACCATTATCGCTAATTTCAATTTGATATTTATTTTGTTCTGTTTTATCGATTGTTAACCATACATTCCTTTTGCCCGGGGTATTTCCCATAACTGCCTGTAAAGCATTCTGAAAAACATTGAGCAAAACATTTAATAGTTTCGATTTATAAACCTCAATAATGGTTGTTGGAGGGATTTTAAAATCTTTTTCAACATCGATTTTATATTTTGAAATTCTCCCGCTTTGTATTCCAATCACATCATTAATCAAGGTGCTGATCATGACCTGCTCGCTGAAGTTTTTAGCACCAATTACATCCATTTGAATATCGATGCTGTCTTTTATTAATTTATTTTTCTCAATTAATACCTGCCCTTCATTTTTGATTGTTTCATATTCCCTTTCCAGCAGTTTACTTACTTTCATATAGTATTCGGGAAGCAGGCCTGCATTGGTGTCGTTTGCAAAATATTCAGATAATCGGCCTCTGTTTTCATGCAGTAATGAATTGGCGTTTTTTAAATCAGCGAGCCTTGATGTATTAACAGTGTTTAAAATTTTTTCGGAAGAGACATTTATACTGTTCATGATGTTGCCAATGTTGTGCATTACATCGGCTGCCATCATCGACATGCCTGCATGGTGCGCCATCTCGGTCATTTCCTTTTGTTTTTTTTCAATTTCCTGCCGCGCGGTATACACTAAGGTTATATCGCTTAACACTAGTACAGCTCCCACTTTTTTGTTTACTTCATTGTACAATGGCGAGCTGGTTAAATTAATTACAAGTGGAATTCCTTTGCCAACCTCAATTGTACACAATTGGTTATTAATTTCATTTTCAAATAATAAGTTGGTGATTTTTTCACCCCGGCATGTTAGCTTTTCTAAAACGTCAACCAGGTCGTGATTTAGCACTTCTTCCGATTTTTTATTAAATATGGAATAAAATGCATTATTTGCAGTTATAACTTTCCCCGAACTTTCAACTAATAAAAGAGCGTCTTTTATGGTTTCAATAATTTTGTCGGCAACCGATTTGGGCGTAATATCAAATACTTTAAACCGCCAAATAGCGATTACAAAAAATATCCAACCCGCAAATGTTACAATCGATTCAGGAAATGAAACATATATTTTCATTTCGGCCAAAAGAACATTTTTAATAAAATTTAGAAAGGCAGGAAATAAAATCCCAACAAATATGAGTAGGGATTGTTGCTTTTCAATTTTAATTTTTGTCTTCCGAAAATGAGAAATTGCCAGGTAAGTCATAAGTACCTCAACAAACGTTGAATAGGTTCCAAGTACAAACGATGTTAATGGTTTTGATACTCCCGGAAACCTTAACCAAATATTACTATTGTCGTAGAGGTTTATTGTGTATTCATACCTTGAAAAATAAACAGCTATTAGGGCAGTTGTATATATCAGGAATAACAACTTTATACGGTGTTTTAAAAAACGATTGGTGTAAACAATTAAAAAATGACTTTGAATGGCAAATAATAGTGGCCAAATTAATAATATTGGTAAAAGCCAAAACGTAGCCTCTTCGTTTGAATGACTCGTCATTAACTGGAATTCAGAGAATAAATTAAATGCAGTACAGACAGAAATTACCATAAAGAGGATATGGATATTCGACCTGATGTCTTTTGAATAAACATAAAAACCAAGTGATAGTACCATAAAAAGGCCTATCATGGTAATAAGTGCATAATAACTAATTTCCATTATTCCAGAATTATTGTAAAACGACTTAACATGAGCATCAATACCATTTTATTCAAAAACAAATAGTTGCCCTGTTTTTAATAGCAGTATTGGATACCAATACTTAAAATGGAACTTTTTTGAAAATAACCAATAATGATATTTCTTTTCCCAGCAGGAAACTACATAATTATTATTTGATATGGAAGTTAATTTCGTTAATATTGTTACTCAAATAGTGAACAATTAAAGGAATGGCGCCAAAAAGAAGAATTTTAATAGTTGATGATAACTCTTCGATCCACGATGATTTTAGAAAGATTTTAGTTCTACCTATAGTTGATAGCAGGTTGGATCAAATAGAACAATTACTTTTTAAAAAGGAAAGGAAAAATAATGAACCCATTTATGAATATGTCATTGACGATGCTTATCAGGGAACTGAGGCAATTGATATGGTGCAGAAAGCAGAGGACGAAGGATTCCCTTATTCACTTGTATTTATGGATGTCAGGATGCCACCAGGAATTGATGGTGTAGAAACAATCGACCTGATATGGAAAAAATTCCCGAACATTGAAATGGTAATTTGTTCAGCTTATTCTGATTATTCGTGGGATGAAATACTTGATAAATTTGGGCAAACAGACAAACTGCTTTTTGTAAAAAAACCATTTAATATAATAGTAGTAAAACAATTGGCCCTATCGTTGATTACAAAATGGGATATTGCTAAAAAGAACAGGAATTATATGGACCTCCTTGAAAAGGAAGTTGAGGAAAGGACCAAAGAGCTCAGCGATTTGTTGGAAGGAATGAGGATTTTAAAAGAAAAAGCTGAAGAGGCGGATAAACAAAAATCGGCTTTCCTGTCAAATATGTCGCACGAAATCAGGTCACCAATGAATTCGATCCTTGGTTTTGCCGAGCTGCTCACTGAAAATGATTTTCCACGTGAGGCAAGAATTAAATATTTAAAATACATTTCGAATAGTGGCAATAGCCTTTTGCACCTTATTGATGATATTATTTACAATGCCAAAATTGAAGCAGGTGTATTAAAAGTGGAAAAAGAGGAGTTTGAATTAAACGAAATGCTTGGTGAACTTTTTGCCAAGATGGAGCTTGAAAAAGGCCGGAGCGACAAACCAGATGTTAAACTTGTATTGGAATTAGATTCGAAAAATGAATTAATTGTCAATGCCGACCACGAGCGGTTAAAACAAGTACTTATTAACCTTCTTAATAATGCTATTAAGTTTACCCTTTCGGGGACCATAACTTTTGGGTATAAAATTGAAGATAATAAGTGGTTCCGCTTTTTTGTAAAAGACACTGGTATTGGCATTCCCGAAGGTAAGTTGTCAAAAATATTTGAACGCTTCGGCCAAGTTGATGACCAGCAAATCAGAAAAAGTAAAGGTACGGGGCTTGGATTATCCATATCAAAAAACCTGGTGGAATTAATGGGGGGAGAAATAAACGTTAAATCAACCTATAACGTGGGGACGGAGTTTTTTTTCACCATTCCTTATGATGTTGTTGAATCGGATAAATTTGACGGGCAGGAAATTGAAGTTTTAGGAAATACAACCACATTTAATCCTTCGTGCACCATATTAATTGCCGAAGATGAAGATGTCAACTGGTTTTTTCTATACCATGTGTTAAAGGAAACCGGCGTTAAACTTCACCGGGCATTAAATGGAGAAGAGGCAGTTGAATATATTAAAAATGGGAACCGTGCCGACCTGGTATTAATGGATATAAAAATGCCCGTTATGAATGGCATTGAAGCCATGAAAAAGATAAAAGAATTAAAACCCGACCTCCCTGTTATTGCACAAACAGCTTTTGCGCTCAACGATGAGGAACGAAAAAACAGGGAACAGGGTTTCGATGAATATATTACTAAACCCATCGATATTAAATTTCTTTTGAAAAAAGTGGCTTATTACATGACAAAAAAATAATGGATGTAAAACCAATTTTAAATGAACAAAACAATCCATTTTTTGGCTTTTTGCCCTAAACTAATCCCGAAAAACCCATAAATGCCATAGCTAAAATTCCAGCTGTAATCAAAGCAATAGGTGTCCCTTTTAATTCTTTTGGAATATCCATAATATCAAGGTGCTCGCGCATACCGGCAAATAATGTTAGGGCTAATCCAAAACCAATGGCATTGGCAATGGCAAAAACAACACCTTCCATCAAATTAAACTCTTTTTGAATGGTAAGAATGGCTACACCCAATATGGCACAGTTAGTTGTTATTAGTGGCAAAAATATTCCCAAAGCCTGGTACAGTGCCGGGCTCACTTTTTTGAGGATAATTTCGACCAGTTGCACCAATGAGGCAATTACCAAAATAAACGAGATGGTTTGCAGGTATCCAATGTCAAGTGGGTTTAAAACATATATTTGGATAAGGTAAGTCACAATTGTTGCCAGTACCAGCACAAATGCTACAGCACCAGCCATTCCGGCAGCTGTCGATACTTTTTTGGAAACCCCCAGGAAAGGGCAAATTCCCAAAAACTGCATCAATACAATGTTGTTAACTAAAATAGCGGCTATTACAATAACAAGATAATTCATACTAATTCCTCCTATGCTTTTTTAGTTTTATTGATCAAAACAATTAAATACCCCAATACAATAAATGCCCCCGGTGGCAATACAAATAATAAAGTGACATAGTCTTCAGGGTAGATGGTGATGTCGAATAATTTCCCGGCTCCCAATAGTTCTCTTACAGCCCCAAGGAGAGTCAACGCAAAACTAAAACCAAGGCCCATACTTAAACCATCGATTGCCGAAGACACAACATTGTTTTTAGAGGCAAATGCTTCGGCACGGCCCAAAACAATACAGTTTACCACAATCAGTGGAATAAACAAACCAAGGCTTTTAAAAAGTGAAGGAAGGTAAGCCTGCATCACCAGTTGTACAATGGTTACAAAGGTGGCAATGATTACAATAAACGCCGGAATCCGAACTTTACTTGGAATTTGGCTTTTTACCAACGAAACAACAATGTTCGACATTACCAGTACAAAAGCAGTTGCCAGTCCCATTCCCAGTCCGTTAAGTGCCGACGACGTAACACCCAGGGTTGGGCACATCCCCAATAAAAGGATAAATACAGGGTTTTCTTTTATAAATCCTTTTGTAAAATTTTTCCACTGGCTCATTCTGTTACCTCCTTTTTATTTAATTCGGCAGTTGCTGCTCCGGTTAAATTTTCTGAATTTTTTGTGTACGAATTATATGCTCGAACCAAAGCATCTAAAAATGCGCGCGATGAAATGGTCGAGGCTGTTATGGCATCAATTTCGCCACCATCTTTCGAAACTTCAAATTTGGTGGTAGTTGGATTTTTCCCAATGACATTCTGATTGGGCTTTTCTGTGTTTTTAAACCAGGGCTGCATTTTAGAGCCTAGTCCTGGGGTTTCGGCATGTTCCAATACTTCGTACCCCGAAAAATTCCCATCGGCAGTAATTCCGGCCATTATGGAAATAAAACCACTAAATCCTTTTTTAGTGTAAGTTTTAATGGCTACTCCAACCAATTCACCATTCTTATATGCCGGATAAAACTCAAGGCTGTCTTCTCCTTCAGCCAAAACCGTTTTAAATGCATTTTTTATCTCTTCAAAATCAGGAAGTACACTTTTGATTGCTTTGTTTTTTGCTTCCAGTTTAGCTGCTTCAATGGGGCCTTTTGTTTTTTCATAAACCACCCCAAGGGCGCCGGCAGCTATTAATGTTACCACTAGTAGGGTGGCAACCATATTTGTAAATGTTGACGTTCGTTGTGCCATTATTTTTGCCCTCCAAATCCTTTAGGTTTAACATAGGTGTTTATCAATGGCGTTACTGCATTCATTAATAATATGGCAAATGAAATACCTTCTGGGTAAGCCCCAAATGTCCGTATACTAATGGTTATGACACCAATTCCCACACCATAAATCAACTGCCCTTTCCCGGTCATAGGTGACGAAACCATATCGGTTGCCATAAAAATAGCTCCCAACATTGCCCCTCCACTTAAAATCTGATAAACCGGCGAGATATACAACTCAGGATTGATCATCCACAATAGTCCTGATAGTAAAAACATAGAACCTAAAACAGCAACAGGTGTATGCCAGGTAATTACTTTCCTTATTAGCATGTACACACCGCCTAAAATCAAAAGTAAGGCTGAAACCTCACCAAGTGAACCGTTAATATTACCCAGGAGCATATCCATGGTCCCGGGCAATTCCGAAATCATATCACTTATCGGATTTCCGCTTTTAATACTTTCTTTAATGAGGCTGAGGGGTGTTGCTGTTGAAACTGCATCAATTCCCGAACGTAAATTTACGGGCCAGGTGGTCATCTGTACCGGAAACGAAATCAACATAAAAACACGGCCTACCAATGCAGGATTAAAAATATTGTTTCCCAAACCGCCAAAAGACATTTTCCCAATTCCTATTGAAACCAAAGCGCCAATTAGAATAATCCAGATTGGTAAGTTTGAAGGCACATTAAATGCCAGTAACATTCCTGTGATTATGGCCGAACCATCGGTAATAGTTGGTTTTTGTTTCATCAGGAATTTCTGAATCAGGAATTCAAATGCCATGCTGGCTAATACGGCAACCAGCGTTACTTTTAGCGCAGCCAGCCCAAAAACAATTACCGACCAGATAAATACCGGAAGCATTGCCAGAATCACCCTGTACATAATTTTATTCACCGAATCGTCGGAATGGACATGTGGTGATGGTGATATCGTAAATAATTTACTCATTTTTGATAGTATTTCTGAAGAGTTATTTTTTCCGGGAACGAATTATTCTGCCTACAGTTCCTTTTCCCAAACGAATATAGTCGAGCAGGGGGCGGTTCGATGGGCAAGTATAACTGCACGAGCCACACTCAATACAATCCATAATTTTACCACTTTCTGAACGTTCCCATAATTCCTTTTCCGACAATGTCATTAATAAATATGGTTCAAGCCCCATTGGACAAACCGAAACACAACGAGAACAACGTATGCAGGTTTTTGATTCTTTCCTTTTTGCTTCAGGCTCTTGAACCACCAATATTCCAGAGGTCCCTTTGGTAACAGGGATTTCGGTATTTGAAACCGCTTTCCCCATCATTGGGCCGCCGCTTATAATTTTGCCGGTATCGTCGGGTAAACCACCTGCTGCCTCAATTAATTCGGAAACAGAAGTGCCAATGCGAACTTTAAAATTAGATGGTTTATTAATTGATTTGCCTGTGACTGTTACCGTCCGTTCAAATAACGGTTTGTTTTTTTGAACAGCCTCGTAAACTGCAAAAGCAGTACCTACATTACTTACAACACTCCCCACTGCAATTGGCAATGCTCCTGATGGCACTTCGCGCCCCGTTACAGCCTTTATGAGTTGTTTTTCGCCACCCTGTGGGTATTTTACTTTTAACGGAACAACCTTTATCGAGGAATTGCCTGTGAGCTTCTCAGCGATAAGGTTTATGGCATCTGTTTTATTATTCTCGATTCCGATAAAAGCTTTTTCAACATTCAAAGCTTTTTGGAGCAGTTGAATGCCAACAATAATTTCATCGGCTTTTTCAAGCATCAACTGGTGGTCGGATGTGAGGTATGGTTCACATTCAACTCCATTAATAATTAATGATTCAGCAATCATTCCTTTGGGAGGAACCAGTTTTACGTGGGTCGGGAAGGTTGCCCCACCCAAACCGACAATTCCTGCTTCCATTATCTTATCGACAATCTCTTTTGAACTTAAATCGAATGTTGGAGCCAATTCTTCCGAAGTATTAATTGAATCTTCCCACTCATCGCCATCAACATCAATAACAATTCCTGTTTTTTTATAACCTGAACTATCAGAAATGCTGTCCACTTTTTTTACTTTCCCTGAAACAGAGGAATGGATATTAGCCGAAACAAAACCGCCACTTTTAGCAATCAACTGACCGACTTTTACTACATCGCCACGTTTTACCAAAGCAACCGCAGGGGCACCAATGTGCTGTGCCAATGGGATCGATACAGTTTTTGGCAATCCCAGCTGCGTAATGGGCTGGTTTGCCGATAATTTATTTTCTGCCGGATGTACTCCGCCGAGTTTGAACGTTTTTAACACGGTATAACTCTTTTAATTAGTTGTTTTATCACTTTGACACGCTTCAACTTCTTCTTTTTTTATCTTGCGAGGAGGAAAGTTTAGCTCCGTTATAGCATTTGTAGGGCAAACCGACACACATTTGCGGCACAGCTTACATTTGTCGGAATCAATAAATGCAAGGTTATTATCGATGGTAATGGCGTCGAATTTGCATTCTTTTTCACATTTTCCGCAACCAATACAAGCCACACCGCAAGCTTTTCGAGCCACGCCACCTTTATCTTCATTGCGGCATGATACAACAATTTTCCTGTTTTTAGGGAATTTTTTGCGTAATTCAATTAGGTCTTTGGGGCATGCATCAACACATGCGCCGCATGCTACACATTTGTCATCGATAATTAATGGGACACCCAGGTCGGCCCGAAATTCAATGGCATCAAAATCACACGCTTTAAAACAATCGCCGTATCCCAAACAACCATATGAACAATCAGATTCTCCTCCATAAGTTGCTGAAGCAATTGAACAGGTTGTTGCCCCATCAAAATTGTTTGTTTTGGGCCGGTGGTCACATGTCCCATTACATCGGATGTAAGCAACACGAGGATCAACCTTAATGGCTTCAATGCCTAAAATAGTAGCAACCTCCGTCATGTTGTCGTTGCCACCTACAGGGCAATACAAATCAGTAAGGTTGTTTTTTGAAACACATGCTTCGGCAAAAGCCCGGCAGCCGGCAAATCCACATCCACCACAATTGGCACCCGGAAGTGCCGTTTCTACTTCATCGATCCGTGGATCTTCGTATACTTTAAATTTTTGTGCCACAAAATATAAGATGACTGCTGCAGAAGAACCAATCACACTTAATGTCACAACCGTGTAAACTAATGTTATACTCATTGTCAATTAATTTCTTCAATGTGAAATTTGAGCATTTTTTTTAAATGATGCCTAAAAAAATATAATGTTGTATAATAGGGAATTAAAATTGTGAGTGCTAATAAGCCACTTAAACCTTCATTGTTTGTAAAGTTTAAGGATAACGCCAAAACCATAACCAAAGTTATCAGGGGCAGAATATACCCAAAAAAAAGTGCCTTAAAACCATTTGATTCTTTGAACAATACAGTAACTGACTGCCCGGGGTTATAGGTTTGATTATACGATCTAACTTCAATATCCTTCTCTTTAAAATCTGACACCGAACATGCTCCATTAGCGTGACACGATGAGCAGGCACTTTCGTTTATAATTGAAATAATAAGCGAATCGGGATTAACCTTTTTAATAAATCCCTTGTGCCTTATCAAATTTGAACTTTCTTCCACTCAACCTTGATTTTAGAAGTGCAAAACTAGAGGTTTTTATGATAAAAATCCTAATATATTTCATGTTTAATATTCATTCGCCCTATTTAGAATTAAAACCGTTTAATTGTTAGGCAAGTAGCATACTTATAAGTCGCTCTGATTGAAAAACATAATTAAATATCCAGATAGTTGGATTTGTTATTTGGATTTATTATTGATTTCAAAGTACTGTAATTATGCATTTTTATTTTCAATCAACCATAATCTAAAACTTTACTATTTTTGTGTCATCATTTATAAAATACGGCAATTTGACTTTTAACCCATATACTATCGACCTTCCTGTTACGGAAATTATTTTGGATGTAAAAAATCACCTCAATCATCAAAATACATTGATTGTTAGTGCACCTCCGGGAGCCGGAAAAAGTACTTTACTTCCTCTTGCCCTTCTAGATGAATTTTGGCTCAAAGGGAAAAAAATACTTATGTTGGAACCAAGGCGATTGGCGGCAAAAACCATTGCTGCTCGTATGGCTTCGCTGTTGGGTGAAAAGGTGGGGCAGACTATTGGTTACCGTATTCGTTTCGAAACCAGAGTGAGTGAACAAACGCGAATTGAAGTACTTACAGAAGGTATTTTGACGCGCATGTTGCATAGCGATAATTCCCTTGAAGGAGTAGCATTGGTGATTTTTGATGAATTCCACGAACGAAGCATTTTTGCCGATGTGGCTTTGGCTTTAACACGCGAAACACAACAAATCCTCCGTCCCGATTTGCGCACCCTTATAATGTCGGCAACTTTGGATATGCCTAACCTTGAGAAATTATTGGAGGCTCCTGCAATCGAAAGTAAAGGGAAACAGTATCCGGTCGAGATAAAATATGTAGGTGGGCAGGACAAAAAAATGCTTCCTGAAATGACAGCCCGTACTGTGATAAATGCTGTAAATGAAAACGAAGGCGACACATTGGTCTTTTTGCCCGGTGAGTGGGAAATCAAAAAATGTGAAGAGATTCTTAAAAAACAATTACACGGTTTTGCCATTCATCCGCTATACGGACAATTGCCACAGGGGGCTCAATTTGCTGCTATTGTACCTAACAAGCTAGGCAAACGTAAAGTAGTGCTTGCCACCTCAATTGCTGAAACCAGTTTAACAATTATCGGCATTAAGATTGTGGTAGACAGTGGATTTGGACGCACATTGGTGTTTGACCCAAAATCGGGATTAACACGTTTGGAAACAGTTCAAATATCGCAGGATTCAGCCGATCAGCGGGCTGGCAGGGCTGGCAGGCTTTCGCCGGGTGGCGTGTTACCGTATGTGGACCAAAGCCACACACGCACAACTGCTTAAACACCGTGTCCCTGAAATTGTAGAAGCCGACCTGGCTTCGTTAATGCTGGATATGGCACAATGGGGCATTTCTGATATTCAACAACTGACATGGTTAACTCCTCCTCCCAAAGGGCATCTGATACAGGCGAACGATACACTTCATCAGTTGGAAGCATTGGAAAATGGCAAAATTACTGAGCATGGTAAAAATATCCATCAGCTGCCATGCCATCCACGTATTGCCCACATGTTACTGATGGCAAAAGACAAACAATTGCTTCATTTAGCAACCGATGTGGCTGCAATCCTCGAAGAACGTGACCCACTTCCTAAAGACTCAGGCATTGATATTAATTTGCGTATTGAAGCTTTAAGACGGGGTAGGGGGCAAAACCGTTTAGGGCGAAAGCTTGCCCGGATTGAAAAAACAGCCGAATCGTACCGTTCTATGTTTAAAATAGGTGCCAGTAATGGTTCGGTAGATCCGTATGAAACAGGTTTTTTGTTGGTTCATGCTTATCCTGAACGAATTGCTTGTTCACGCCCGGGGAACAACGCCCAGTTCCAACTATCGAACGGGAAACTGGCTATGGCAGGGCACAAGGATGACCTGGCCTGGGAAGAATGGTTGGCAATTGGGCACATGGATGCCCGCGATGGAATGGGGAAAATTTTTCTTGCATCGCCGTTAAATCCAAAGGACCTGGCACCATTAGTAAAAGAACGTGATATCATTGCCTGGGATACTAAAAAAGGTGGTTTAATTGCTGCCAGAGAGTTACGTATTGGTAGTATAGTCCTGCAATCAAAAGCGTTGCCCAACCCTGATGAATCGTTTTTAATTCAAGCGATTTCAGAAGCTATACAAAAAGAAGGGGAGGTATTGCTTGATTTTAATGAAAAGGTGACCCAATGGCAAAACCGGGTCTTAAGCCTTCGGAAATGGCACCCGGAGGATATTTGGCCTGATGTTAGTACGCCTTTGTTGTTGATGAATAATTCGGAATGGTTATCGCCATATTTAAATCAGGTGAAAAAACCGGAAGATCTAAAAAAACTGAATCTTTTGGAAATTCTTCAAAACAGCCTCGAATGGGATAAGCAAAAAGCACTTGAAAAACTGGCACCCCAAAAGATAAAAGTTCCGAGTGGTTCGTTCATCCAAATTAATTATCAAACCAATGGTACTCCTCCTGTGCTGGCTGTGAGGCTGCAGGAAGTATTTGGGATGGAAACCACTCCTGCTGTTAATGGAGGAAACACACCATTATTGATGCATTTATTATCACCCGGATTTAAGCCGGTACAAATTACCTCAGACTTAACAAGCTTTTGGGATACTGCCTATTTTGAGGTGAAAAAAGAACTTAAACGGCGTTACCCAAAACATGTCTGGCCCGATAACCCAAGGGAGGAACAGGCTATACGCGGAGCTAAAAGGAAAAGTAAATAAATGTAAAACACTCAATCAGGAATATCAAATGTTGAAGTATTTGTGTTCCTTTAAGATTTTACATTTCTTATCGGATATTGGAAATTTACTGTTTGTATTTTTTTACACAAATAACTCATTCCAACACCGTTCCAAAACCACAAACCGGTTTGAATTTTTAATTGGTGACAAATTAATTAACCGCCGTGCCTGGTTAATTAGTACTATTTCCATTGGGTTTTGCCCCACCGGAGCTATTCTTTTCAGAATACAAACTGTTTTTAGAGTGGTTCCTTTGAAGCGGCTATGAAATGCCCCAAATTTTGCAGGATGAATGTGGATGTATCTGTTGGGGTCAATTCCTTCGCGAAGTAACCATTTTGATTGATCGGGCAATAAAATAAACCGGTAATTTTTATTGGCTGCCAACCAGTTAAGGTAGGATTCTTTGGCAAGGACTTTTTCATTTTTTAATTTTTCAGTGATTAACCGTTCGATATCTGAAACAGAATAATCACCAGTGTAAATGTCAATCACATTATCACCAACAGTTTGAAGTTCTTCAATCACTAAAAATAGCGGTAATTTTTGCAGAATTTGTCGAATATAATTTTTATGGTGTTTTACCGGATTAAAAGTTACCGGAAAAACCGAATCAATTTTTTTAGTCATACTTAAACTTTATATAAATGTATATAAGTTACTCTATTTCTATTAATTATCAAACTGTGGAGCATAGTTAAAATTGGTACTTAATGTTTTAGAATGTCGCTTTTTTCCTATTTCATATGTTTTAAACCCTCTACATTTGTTTCATTAATTTTAAACAAGGAAAACATGAATAACTTTATTGCCTGGGTAGAAATACCCTCTGTTGATTTTAACCGCGCCATAGCATTTTATAACCAGATTCTGGAATTAGATTTAGTTCCTTTGGATTGTGGAACCGAAAAAATGGCTTGCCTGCCAAATGATGAAGGAGCCATAATTTGGGCTTCGGGATTTGAACCATCAAAGCAGGGCGTGGTGGTTAGTTTTAATACAAAAGATGATTTAGATGCAACAATTATACGCATCAAAAAAGCAGGCGGCCAAATAATTCAGCCTAAAAAAAAGATTGAAGCTGAAGGACGGGGCTATTTTGCTTTATTCATCGACAGTGAAGGTAACCGCCTTGGATTGTATGGCGACAATTAAACACTGCTTTTCAGGAACCATAATTTGTATTAATTTTACGCATTGTGGTTTCCTGATAGTAAATTGATAGTCAGAATATATGGAATACAATTTTATTCAACCATCTGCTTTTTTAAGCCCTTATATTAAATATTACTGGGTGCTGAATAATTTGGGAACACTTACTACTAAATATTCTCAACGTATTGTGCCAAATGGTTTTGCCGACCTGATGTTCTATTTTGAAGAGGTGCCTGAGTATGTCAGAAATAAAACCATAATTAAAAGTAGGACTTTGGTAAATGGGCAACAAGATGGTTATTATGATATTAATATTACAGGAAATTTGTCGTTACTATCGGTTGTATTTAAACCACAGGGAGCCAAACTGTTTTTTAACCTGCCACTAAATGAATTGCTGAATCAAACTGTTCCTGCTGAGTTTTTATTTAATCGTTTGATTGATAAACTACAGGACAAACTTAATGGTACAAAAGAGTTAACGCAGAAGATTTTTTTAATAGAAACATTCCTTCAAAAACAATTAAGCCAACAAAAAGGATATGAATATGATCGAATGGAGCATTGTATTCAACAAATTGATTCTGCACGAGGCGTAATAAGTGTTGAGAAATTGGCTTCAGAAACCTGTTTAAGCAGGAAACAATTTGAACGGACATTTTCAGATTTTGTTGGCATATCACCTAAAAAATTCCTGCGGACAATACGTTTTCAGAATACATTATTAAAAAAACATAAATCGGCAATAAATAACCTTGCAGCGTTGGCTTGTGAAAGTGGTTATTACGACCAGTCGCACATGACCAGTGATTTTAAAAACCTTACTGGCTATACTCCTAAACAGTTTTTTGATATCTGCGACCCTTTTTCAGATTATTTTTCGACTTAAAAATCAGGCTGTTTTTTCTATTTGACTTATTCTATGAATCAATTCAAGGCACATCCGGCCGTTGTGATACGGGGCTTTCCAACCATTTACCTTTTCAATGTTGAGCGGTTGTAAGTCCTTATCAAGCCCCCAAAACCATTCTCCATCTTCTTTGTCAATAATATATTTTTTAATGAACTCCCAACTATTTATAGCACGGTTTAAGTATTTTTTTTCTTTGGTAATTTGCCAAAGGTTAAAAAATCCAATTACAGCTTCGGCTTGAGGCCACCAGTGGAATTCTTCGATTAAATGGTTGTCTTCTTTTTCGTATAACAAACCATTATGCAACGAAGCAAATCCTTCTTTAATGGTTACTTCAGCCATTTTTACAGCTACCTCTTCAACTTCCTTTAAAATTGATTGATCTCCTAATACTTCTGCGGCTTCATACAATAACCAGGTACCTTCAATATCATGCCCATATGAATCAACATCGCCCATGTTTTTCCAGTTTTTGTCAAAAAACAGGTTAAAGTGCCAGCTGTTTTTGTCGATAATTTTATCCAAAAAAAGCCGCAATAAATTTTCTAACTTCTGTTTTAATTCATTCTCAGGCCAAACCCTAAAAAGATTTGTATATGCCTCGAGAACATGCAAGTGGGTGTTCATGGTCATTGTATCGGGTATCTCTTTATCGCTGAGCCGCATTCCGCTTGAATGATGCCATTCTTTCGATAAAACATCGATGTATCCTTTGTTGGAAGGATTATATGAATAAGCTTCGATTATAAAATACAATGACACAGCCAATTGTTTGGCTTGTTCGTTATTAAAAGCCAGGTAGTATTCAGTGGTTGCATAAATGGTAAATGCCAGCGCATAAAATTGTTTTTTTGTATCTGCTGGCTCATTTTTGCTATTTATTTCCCAGAAAACTCCTCCATTCTCTTTATCCCAAAAATCAGTTGTTATTATCCGATAGGCTTCATCTGCCATTTGTTTGTATTCAGGTTTAGGGAATTTTCGGTAGGCAGCTGAAAAAGTCCACAAAATACGGGTGATTAATACCGCTGATTTGTTGTGCATTTGATCAGGCTTTCCATCAAGGGTTATACGCCCATAGAAAGTCTCTTTTTTTGCATCGTACACGTTTTTTACCCAATAGTTGAGTATGTTTTCGTTGAGCTCTTGGCCAAGCTCTTGTTTGAGAAGTTGTAAATTCATTGTTGTGTTTTTCCTTATAATAACCAACTTTATCCTTCGACACCCTTCGACAGGCTCATGGTGATATTCTACATCATTAATGTAATTCTATTCAGGGTCATAGTGAGCCTGCCGAACTACGATGATATTATAATTAAATATTAAAATAATTTTTTATCCCTACCGGGGAAAAAAGCACCCACTTCAGTTCTGATACGGTCGAGCGTTTCCATCAAATCAAGGCTAAACGAAAGAGGTAAAACATCACTTTCAGTTTTGCCAGCATCAAGGCAATCCATAACATGTGCTGCTTCGTGTTGGTAACCCAATCCTTCTTTTGTTTTAAAATCTATAATCTTTTCACCATCAATTCCTTCCCTGAATATAGAAAGTGAAGTTTGTTCATGCCATTTGCGGTTAAGTCGAACATACCCTTTTTCGCACCAATATTCAGTTTGAACCGAAGAATGGCATGCAAAACTGGAAGCCAAAGTTGCCATTTCACCACCTTTGTATTTAAATACCATCGAAATACTTTCCTCAGAGCCGGTAGGAGAAAACTGAGCCATTGCTTTTAATTTATCGGGAGTTCCTAATAAGCGTAAAGCTGCATAAACAGGGTAAATGCCAATGTCAAGTAATGAACCACCACCTAATTCGAGGTTATATAATCGGTTGTTAGGATCTTTGGGCCCATTAAAAGCAAAATCGGAACGTACCATTTTTAAAGCTCCTAATTCACCCGATTCAACAATCTCTTTTGCCTTCAGGAAACCTGGCTGGAACTGCGTCCAGAAGGCTTCCATAAGAAAGGTATTGTTATTCTTTGCTACCTCCACCATATCCTGGGCTTCGCGGAGGTTTAATGCAAACGCTTTTTCGCACAAAACAGCCTTTTTATGTTTCAGGCATAGAATAGCATGTTCGTGGTGGTGGGAGTGGGGAGTAGCTATATATATTGCATCTACTTTTGGATCGGCCACCATTTCATCGTAACTTCCATAGGCTTTTTCAAAACCATGGTTATTTGCAAATTCCTGTGCTTTTTTTATATCTCTCGAAGAGGCGGCATATAAATTTGCATTTGGAAGTAATTTTAAATCGTTGGTAAATTTTCCTGCTATCTTGCCACATCCAAGAATCGCCCAATTATATTTTTTTTTCATCACTATTTGTTTATAACAAGGCTCTTCGCCCTTTGTACTTAGCTTTATTAACACTTTCCTTTATTTTTATCAATCAGTTTATTGATAGTTTTAACACTTTCTGCTGAGCGGAATTTGTCTTCAGGAGTGTTTTTACAATAATCAATTAATTGATCGACGGTGGTTGTGGCAACGTGCATCCGTGTATCGGAGGATCCATAATAAATAAAAACTTCATCTTTTTCATTTCTGATCCATCCATTTGTAAATACCACATTCGACACATCGCCAATACGTTCATCGCCTTCGGGAGCCATAAAATACCCCCCCGGGCGGGCTATTACTTTTGAAGGGTTGTCGATGCTGGTCATAAACATAAACAGCACATAACGTAATCCTGCAGCACATCCTCTTACACCATGAGCCAGGTGAAGCCAACCTTCTTTTGTTTTAATAGGTGCAGGGCCCTGCCCATTTTTAAGCTCTTTAATAGTATGGTATATTTTTTCATCGATAATTTTTTCTTCAGGAGCTTCGGCTTTGGTAATATCGTCGGCCAATGCCCAGCCAATACCACCTCCACCACCAACTTCAATAAATCCATCTTGCGGGCGTGTATAAAAAGCGTATTTACCGTCTACAAATTCAGGATGTAATACAAGGTTCCGTTGTTGCCCGTGGTGTGAAATAAAATCAGGTAAACGTTCCCATTTTATAAGGTCTTTGGTTCTGGCAATGCCCCCCGAAGCTGTCGCCTGCGAAGTATCACCTGCAGGTGCTGAAGGATCTTTCCGTTCGGAACAAAAAACACCATAAATCCAGCCATCTTCGTGTTTTGTTAAACGCATATCGTAAACATTATCATCAGGAACATCAGATTGAGGCAATGTTACGGGACGTTCCCAGAATTGCCAGTTGTCAATACCATTAGGGCTTTCGGCAACTGCAAAAAACGATTTGCGGTCCCAGCCTTCGGTACGTACCATTAAAATATAACGGCCATCCAGATACAGTGCCCCACTATTAAAAGCTGCATTTATACCAATACGCTGCATCAGGAATGGATTGGTTTTATAATCCAAATCGTACCTCCAATGAAGGGGTGCATGGGCAGCAGTTAAAATAGGATTTTTATACCTGTAATAAATGCCATTGTACTCTTTTTTAACAGCTTTATTCTTTTTTGCAAGAAGTTTATCGTGTTCTTTTTTTAACTTCTGCAAACGTTTATCAAATAGGTCTTTTGTTGGTTTCATTAAAATAAATTATTCAATTATATTAATACTCACTACGCTTTGCTAATAACTCCTTACTAATTTTCAGGCAATTTATTCCACCATGTTTTTTTCAGAATTACACCACAAATAACTGTAATTATTATAGTAATCCAAATTGGAAAAGTTTCTTTTAATATTATATAAATTGGCATAGCCACTAAAGCAGTTTGAGCAATAGTACCTACAATTACATTAAACATATCAGTTTTAAAGTTTTTGTTTGGTTTAAATTCCGGATTTTCGGCCATCACTTTATCTTTTATTGGCCCCCAGAAACCCCATGGATTAACAGAACTGTAAAACTCTTTGAGGGTTGTTTCATCAGTAGGTTTGGTTAACAATGTTCCAGCCAAAGCTCCTATAGTCGAAATAATTAATAACCATGGGAAATAATATAAATCGAGTGTTTCGGAAAATACATATGGAAAAATCAAGGCAGGAATTAAACCAGCTACCATTCCCCAGAAATAACCATATCCGTTAAAACGCCACCAGTACCATTTTAATACGTTGGAAACCACATAACTTCCGTACAATGCCGATACAATCCATTGTAGCATACTGTTGACATCTTCAGCGAATATTCCAAAAATGATACTAACTATCACAACACAAATACCAACAATATAATTCATATTCCTGATTTTTTTGTTGGGGGCTTCAGGATTGATGTACCTGAGGTAAATATCATTAACTATATAGGCTTGAGCAGCATTTAAGGTGCCTGCAAATGTTGAATTAAAGGCTGCCAATAGTCCGGCAAGCAATAGCCCCATAAATCCAACAGGAACAAATTCACTGATAGCTGAAGGTAAAATCTGCTCAAAATCAATTTCGCCGGCTACCAGCAGGTTTAGCCTGTCGTAATATAAAAGGGCAAGGATTGCAAAACCAGCAATCATAAAATAACGAATAGGCATTAAAACAACCGATACAAAAGCACTCATTTTAGCAGCATCTTTTGGCCCTTTGGTCGAAAGGATTTTTTGCATGTCGTAAGTAGGAGCAGGCCCGGCAATAGAAACAAGTATTCCTTTAAACACCATCATCATAAAAAAGATGGTAAATAATGAATAACCATCGCTGGCAATTTTAGTATTTACTTCATTAATAATTCCTTTCCAATCCAATTCATCAAGGTTCCATCCAAAAAATGGAGAATGCCAACCTTCGGGCACATTTAATGTTTCAACTGTCAAAGCTTTCATAGCCAATACACCAATGAGGATGGCTGAAATAGTCATTATTATATATTGTAAAACATCAGCCCAGACAATACTTGTCATACCACCCAGTACTGCATAAAAAACAGCAAACAAGGTAAATGCAATTCCATAAACATGCGGTACATATTCAAGAGGTACCGTAAACGGCAAATAAACGGCAACTATGTCCCAGGGGATAAAAATCATTACAAATTTTCCAAGGCCAATAAAACCATAAGCGAGGTAACCAAGGCACATTATTAAGGCAAAAACTACCACTACACCATGTGAAAGGTTGGCATCGCGGCTACGCCCAAAACGTGTTGTAATCCATTCGGCACCTGTTGTTGCTTTCGACCGTCGTAACCAAATACTTAAAAATACCATCAAAAAAATCTGGTTAAAAACGGGCCATAACCACGGAATCCAGATACTCTTTAAGCCATATACAAACAACAGCGTAACCAGCCACATAGTCCCCGAAATATCAAACATGCCCGAGGCATTTGATAAACCAAGCATGTACCATGGCAGTTTATTCCCTCCTAACATGTAATTTGATTTATTTTTTTGGGCAACTTTTTTTAAGACAAGTCCAATGATTACGGTTGACAATAAATAGATGAGAATTATTATCCCGTCGATGATTGTAAGTTTCATTAGTTAGTAGTTTTGGTTAGAATAGTTTTCATAAGTAGCCATAAATATATGACAAATCGATGGAGATTCCTGACCATTTAAACCTGAAGAATACAATATTCCTCCTTTTGTTTACAAATTATCGGTTTCCGCTGAAAAAATTTGAAACCTATGTATAAAAGCTCCTTTATAAACAACTGCCTTTTTTCATTTGTCGTTTACACTAAAAAACTTTTTGCCCGCTTATAATACGTAATTGAGGTATGTTAAGTAAAAAATTAACATTTGTTTAAGTCGTAAATAAACAAGTTGAAATAGTCTTAGTAATTATTATACCATAAATGGGACATTCATGTCTACAATTAGGCTATTTCGGATAAATAATTTCACTTTTTATTCAGAAAAATTGATGACATGTTTGACCTGCTTTTATGATTAAAAATTCAACATAAAATCCTGAGTTTTAAAAATAATTTGCAAAATGCCGGTGGATTAAATATAAATTGTATTTTAGTTATTGTAATTTTAACAATATTCATTGTGTCAGAATAACACTAAGTAAAACAAAAACAGTTAATTATGAATTGACTGTTTAATTAAAACTAAAAAAAAATTGTATTCAATTAAACTTTTAATGTATAAATGCATCTAACAAGCTTAATAAAACAATAAATTATACCTAACAATTAACTAAATAATATTTCATGGAAAAAAAATCAGACAGTCAATTAAACAGAAGAAAATTTCTGGGATTATCAGCATTAGGATTAACCGGGCTTACCGTATTGCCGAGTTGGACAATAAACGGTGTAAGTGTTGCCCCTAGCGATAGAGTTGTAATGGGCTTTATTGGAGGCGGGCAACAGGCATTATCCGATTTTGCCGGATTTAGTAGCGTTCCTGGTGTTCAGGTTGCTGCAGTTTGTGATGTTGATAGTATGAAACAGATACGTTTCAAAAAGCGTATTGAAGCATGGCAGGAAAAACAAGGCGTAGCTACCCGTTGCGATATGTACGAGCAGTATGAAGAACTTCTGGAACGTAAAGATATTGATGCTGTAGAGGTTGTAACACCTGACCATTGGCATGCATTACAAACCATTCATGCTTGCCAGGCCGGAAAAGATGTATACGTACAAAAACCATTGTCGTTTACCATTAAAGAAAGTTTAAAAATGGTACGCGTTGCCAAAGACAACAACAAGGTTGTTCAGGTAGGTAGCCAGCAACGTTCAAGTGGTGAATTCCAAAGGGCTATTGAATTGGTTCAAACCGGAAAAATTGGGCACATCGAAAAAATTTATGCTAAAGTTGGTGCACCACCAAAACCGTTAGACCTTCCAAAAATGAAAGTTCCGGGTAACCTTAATTGGAATTTATGGTTAGGCCCTTTAAATGATTCAAATATTCATTACCACTCTGATCTTTGTCCTCCAATTTCGCTAGATCCGGTTGAACGCGAAAAATTGTGGGGAGCATGGCGCTGGTACCGCGAAACCGGTAATGGTTATACTGCCGACTGGGGAGCACATATGTTTGATATTGCTCAGGCAGCCATTGGTATGGATGGATCAGGACCAGCCGAAATTATTCCTCAGGGATATAACGGACAGGAGTATCTGACATTTAAATACCTGAATGGTATCCAGATGACTGAACAACCTTACCTTGATGATTATGAAGGTGCTCAGGGAATCAGGTTTATTGGTACTGATGGTTGGATTGAAGTAGCACGTGGTTACCTTGGTTGTTCTGACCCATCATTGGTTCCTGAAAAACTGGCTGGTAGAAGGCCTAAAAAAATGAGCCGTGAAGAGATGATAAAAATGTACCAGGAGATGCAAAAAAATGCCGCTAAAGGTGGTGGTAGTTTTGAAATTAGTTCTCCTCACATGCAAAACTTTATTGATTCAGTAAGGTCTCGTAAAAATCCTATTGCTCCTATCGAAGTTGGTGCGAGTACAGCTATTTTATGTTGCCTTGGAAATATTGCCACTGAGCTTGAACGTCCGGTAAAATGGAATCCGGCTACATTAAGTTTTGGCGATGATAAGGAAGCTGCAAATCACCGCCTGACTCATTACGAGTACAGAAGGCCTTATTCATTGTAAATTTAACCAACTAAATAAATATAGAATGGAAACTAAAAGAGAATTTCTTAAAAAGCTTGGCCTATTAACTGTAGGTGGTATTGTAGGTGGGAGTATGACACCTGCAATGGCTTCAAAAAGTGTTAGTAGTTCATTTGCAGCTAATAAAAATATAGGTTTGCAAATATACTCGCTTGGCCGTGAGCTTACAGCTGATGTGCCAAACGGACTGAAAAAAATTGCCGGAATCGGGTACAATGCCATTGAATTGGCAGGTTACCGTAACCGTAAAATGGGTGATGTTAGTGTTGAAGATTATCGCAAAATGGCTGATGATGCAGGCCTTAAAATTACCGGGTCGCATGTAAATGCTCCTATGAGAAAATATACCAAGGCTGACGTGGGCAAAATTTCTGAATTTTGGAAAAAAACAGTTGAAGACCATGTGAAGTTTGGTGTAAAAACCCTTGTTCAGCCAATGATGCCTCAAATGGAAACACATGATGATGTTGCTTTGGTTTGTGAAGTGTTTAATAATGCAGGCGAAATTGCCAAAGCTGCCGGAATCAAATGGGGGTATCACAATCACCATATGGAATTCGGAAGAATTTTATCAGAGGAAGATAAAGGAAAACAAAGTAATCCTTGGATGCCTCTGGGTGATGTTATTTATGATTTATTCTTAAATGGTACCGATCCAAGCCTTGTATTCTTCGAAATGGATGTTTACTGGACTGTAATGGGGCAAAACGACCCATTGGAATACTTTGCTAAATACCCTGGACGTTTCCCTGTATTACATATCAAAGACCGCTCAATCCTTGGTAATTCAGGAATGATGAACTTTAAAAACATTTTTAATGCGGCTTATAAAAACGGGCTGGATGAATTCTATGTTGAATTAGAAAATATCCGCGAAGGTGTAACACAGTTCGAAGGAGTAAAACAATGTTTTGACTATTTAAACAATGCTCCATTCGTAAAGTAGGTTTTATTACTTGAGCTGGTGCCTCCAATTCACCAGTACATTTAACAAAATACAACAAGTTTGAATTATATAAAACAGGTACTATCTGATCGATGGTGCCTGTTTTAAGTTTTAGATATATTCGCTTAAAATTTTAGTTGATAAAAATTTTACCTAATAACCATCTTGTTTTTTAACACAAATTTACCGGCTTTTAACTGGTAATAATATATTCCTGATGGAAGATTTTTTCGGTCAAAAGATTGTGCATAAAATCCTGCCAGGCAATTTTTGTTTAATAGGGTAATTTTAAGCTTTCCATCTACCGAGAATATCTGAAGAATTACGTGGCTATTAGTTTTGATAGTAAAAGGAATGACTGTTTTAGCATTAAAGGGATTAGGAAAATTCTGTCCTAAAACAGTGGTGCCCTCCAACACATTAAAACTTGAAGTAGTTGTATCTGTTACGGTAATTAAAGCTTCACCTTTTACATTTTCTAAAGTGTCGCAGCAGGTTAGAATAAATTCTCCGGCTTCAATTGGTGAAAACAAACAGGTTTCACCATTGACAATAAGCGTACTATCGGCTAAAATATTATTTGTAAAATTGGATTTTTCTGTATTACCAAAAGAATTTCCATAATTCAGGTTATTACTTTTTAATCTTGAATTTGGATTAGTTGAATTTATGGCCCAGTGTGGATGATTTAGTGAATATGGATTGCCATGCTGGTCTTTTCCACCGGCAACAAATTCCTGTTGGGTGCCGGCAGACATGTTTACACTCGAAGGGCTTATTATTATACTTGCCAAATGAGGTGTATAATCTGGTATTACAATGCTGGCGGTCCCTGAAATATTGGTTCCCTGGGCAGTGCATTTTACCTCAAAGTTACCACTTTGTTGCCCTGCGGTATAAACACCGTTACTTGTTATAGTACCACCTGTTGCACTCCATTCTTTTGTGTAATTATCAAAAGTATTACCATTTTGGTCTTTTCCACCGGCAACAAATTCTTGTTGAGTACTTGCTTCCATATTTACACTCGATGGGCTTACAATTATACTTGCCAAATGGGGTGTATAATCTGGTATTACAATGCTGGCGGTCCCTGAAATATTGGTTCCCTGGGCAGTGCATTCTACCTCAAAGTTACCGCTTTGTTGCCCTGCGGTATAAACACCATTACTTGTTATAGTACCACCTGTAGCAGTCCATTCTCTTGTGTAATTATCGAAAGTATTATTATACTGGTCTTTGCCTTCTGAAGTAAATTGCTGTGTTCCACTTGCTGTCAAATTAACACTCGATGGGCTTACTATTATACTTGCCAAATGGGGTGTGTAATCAGGAATTACAATGCTGGCGGTCCCTGAAATATTGGTTCCCTGGGCAGTGCATTCTACCTCAAAATTACCGCTTTGTTGCCCTGCAGTATAAACACCGTTACTTGTTATAGTACCACCTGTTGCACTCCATTCTCTTATGTAATTATCGAAAGTATTATTATACTGGTCTTTGCCTTCTGAAGTAAATTGCTGTGTTCCACTTGCTGTCAAATTAACACTAGATGGGCTTATTATTATACTTGCAATTTGGGGTGAGTCTGTTGAATTTGTAATATCAGCACTTCCCCAAATGGCACCGGGATCTCCCGGAGGCCCTGTGACTGCTGCGTCCCAAACTTCGAAATAATGTTGACCTACACTATTCGCTGTATATGTTACAGATGTTATACCTGTTAATGGGTCGTGGTTAACCGTAATTGTTCCTCCGGAGCATTTGGAATTAGGGTTTTGTAGTATTACATTGTTCCCTTGAGTATCTTTTCCTTCACATGCGAAGGTTTTTGCAGTTCCAACCTGTACTGTTGTATTATTTGGAGTAATACTTATCGAGTGAAGTTCACCAGCAGTTAAGCTATAATTATAAGCCGCAAAAAATATAAAAACTGTGAATACCAACCATCGATTTATTAGAATAGCCTGGTTTTTGATTATCATGGTTTTATTATTTAATAATTCCTATTAAGCAATTGATTTTAAGCCACTTTATACGAAGATTGCTAATAAAAGGTTATGTTTCGCAATGATTATATGCCACCAGTTTTTGTAATTTTTCATCCCATAATCTGAGTTTTAATGATTTTAAGCTTTTTAAAAAAGTAACCGGTTTAACCTCCTGAAAAACGGGATTCTTTTTATACATTTTTGGCAGGTTGTAATTTGGAATTCGTGAATTTAAATGGTGGATGTGGTGGAATCCAATATTCCCCGAAAACCATTGTAACAGTTTAGGGAATTTTACAAATGAACTACCTTCTAAAGCTACAGTTGTATAATTCCATGTTTTATTGCGGTACCAGGTAACATCTTCATATTGGTGTTGCAGGTAAAACAACCATAACCCGGAAACAGCAGCAATTTCAAGAATTAAAAGCTGAATAATCAGGAAAGTGGTAAAACCTATTAAAAAGCTCATTACAGCAAATAAAACAGCCAAAGCAAGGTTGGTATAATAAATATTTATTTTTTCCTGCCGGCTCATTGTTTTTCTGGTAAACCGGTTCATTATCAGAAATACAAACAACGGCCCTATGCCAAACATTACAAGTGGATGACGGTAACCACGGTACTTAAAACGTTCCCATTTTGAAGCCTTAATATATTCCTCTGTGGTCATTGTCCATACATCGCCAACTCCTCGTTTATCAAGATTGCCAACCGTGGCATGGTGCTGTAAATGTTGATTGTGCCATTTGTAGTAAGGAGTAAATGCCAGTAATCCAAAAAACATACCCACAGCTTTGTTGGCTGTTGTTGATTTAAAAAAAGAGCCATGTCCGCAATCATGAAAAATAATAAACAAACGTACCAGAAAGGCTGCTGCTATTATTATCAAAATGGCAGTTAGCCAATATGAAACCGAAAGGCTGTAAATAATTAATACCCATAAACCTACATAGGGCACAAACGTGTTGGCAATCTGCCATATACTTCTTATTAAATTTGGTTTTCCGTATTTTACG
>CAXXYG010000024.1:0-55181 GCA_963666575.2 Prolixibacteraceae bacterium | reverse complement strand
CATTATTTGTACCATGTGTATGGAAGTGCTTATTGGAGGTAAAAATTTCAGAAACGATGTTGGGTTCCATTCCGATTCCGTTATCCTTAATAAATACTTGTACAAAATCGTTAATTCTGTTTGCACTGATTTCAATTAATCCTTGTTCGGTTGTAAATTTTATGGCATTACCCAGTAGGTTTCGTAATATTGAATTTATCATATTTAAATCAGAAATTACCGAAATGTCATTTGGGATTTTTATATTAATAGTTATATTTTTCTTTTTTGAATTTATTTTTAAAACAGCACACGTGCTTGAAACAATGTCGAATAAGTTTAAATTTTCGGGGATGATTTTTAATGTATCACTTTGAGATTTTGCCCAACCCAATAAATTTTCCAATAAATTAAAAGCGTCATCAGTGGTGTTTACCAGTAACTGGAGTGTTTCTAAAAAGTCCTCATCTTTTGGGTTTATTGTACCATTTACTATAAATCCAAGGGCTTGCTTAATTGCGCCAACAGGTGATCTTAAATCGTGTCCAATTATCGAAAACATCCTGTCTTTCAGGGCATTGGTTGCAGTAAGTTCCTTTGCTTGTTGTTCAATTTTACGTTTGCTGTTTAATAAATCAATATGGTTTTTTATACGAATTACTAATTCATCTTTATTAAAAGGTTTGGTTACATAATCAACGCCACCAACTTTGAAACCTTTAACAATGTCATCGATATTTGATAAAGTAGTGAAAAATATTACCGGGATATTTTGATGTTTTTTATCGCTTTTTATGATTTTACATAGTTCAAAGCCTGTCATTTCAGGCATCATTACATCCAAAAGAATTAAATCAGGTGTATTACTTTTAAGGATTTCGAGTGCTTCGGCACCGCTTTGGGCTTCAAGTGTTTTGTAACCATTATCCTGTAGAATCCATCCAACAAGTTGTATATTAAAAGTACTGTCATCAATAATTAATATTGTTGGAATAAGATCCAGTGCTTTTGTATCCATATTTATTAATTATTATACTTTTATTTTTAACTGTTTAGCAGCAAGTTGTCAAAATATTTGATTGTTTTTTCCAATCCTTCTCTTAATGGAACTATTGGTTCCCAGTTATTTAGTTTTTCTTTTGCCAATGAAATATCGGGCTGCCTTTGTGTAGGGTCATCAGCAGGAAGTGGCAGGTAAATTATTTTTGATTTAGATCCGGTGAGGTCGATAATATTTTGAGCTAGCTCAAGCATTGTGAATTCCCGGGATTTCCAATATTTACAGGTCCTGTAAAATCATCGCCAGTTCCCATCATTCTTATCATACCTTCTACCAAATCGCTTACATACTGGAAACTACGGGTTTGAAGCCCGTTACCAAATATTGTAATATCCTGGTTTTGTAATGCTTGTACTATAAAATTTGAGACAACACGCCCATCATCGGGTTCCATTTTTGGGCCATATGTATTAAATATGCGAATGATCTTTATTTTCACATCGTTTTGTGCATGGTAATTTACAAATAACGATTCGGCACACCGTTTGCCCTCATCGTAACACGACCTGATTCCTATTGGATTTACATTGCCCCAATAATCTTCTTTTTGTGGATGGACTGATGGGTCACCATATACTTCACTGGTGGAAGCCTGCAAAATTTTTGCTTTAATACGTTTAGCCAATCCAAGCATATTTACGGCTCCCATCACCGAAGTTTTAACAGTCTTTATTGGATTATATTGGTAATGGACCGGAGAAGCCGGGCATGCCAAATTGTATATTTCATCTACCTCAATGTAATAAGGCATAGTTACGTCATGCCTTATAATTTCAAAATATGGGTTATCTATTAAATGGATTATTTTGCTTTTTTTGCCTGTAAAATAATTATCGAGGCAGATAACTTCATTTCCTTCATTTAAAAGACGTTCGCATAAATGAGACCCTACAAATCCTGCTCCTCCTGTTACCAATATTCGCTTCATATAATAATACTTAATTCAGATTTTTTGTATACAATTGTTTAATTATTGCGAAATAATTTCTTTTCTGCCAATGCTATAATACGAATAGCCATGCTCAATCATTTCTTCAGGATCGTAAATATTCCTTCCATCAAAAATGATTTTGTTTTTTAATAGTTTTTCCATCACCCTAAAATTGGGAATCCTGAATTCAGGCCATTCGGTAACCAGGATTAGTGCATCAGCATCAATAAGGGCATCATATTCGTCTTTTGCATAGGTTATTTTATCGCCAATAATGCGTTTGCCTTCTTCAATTGCAACAGGATCGTAGGCGATAATCTCAGCACCTTCTTTCAAAAGTAAGTCAATGAGTACCAATGATGGAGCCTCGCGCATATCGTCGGTTTTTGGTTTAAAGGCTAATCCCCACATGGCAAATTTTTTGCCTTTGATTGATCCCTTAAAATGTTTCATTAGTTTGTGAAACAAAACTGATTTCTGGCGGTAATTTACGCTTTCAACAGCTTTTAATATATCAAGCGAATGTCCGTGTTCGTCAGCTGTGCGAATAAGTGCCTGGACATCTTTTGGAAAACACGATCCTCCATAACCTGTTCCCGGGTAGATAAACTTATTTCCAATCCTGGCATCAGAGCCAATACCTTTTCTAACAGAATCAACATCGGCACCAACAATTTCACATAAGTTAGCAATGTCGTTTATGAAGCTTATTTTTGTTGCAAGCATTGAATTTGCTGCATATTTAGTCATTTCAGAAGAAAGAATATCCATAAATAAAATAGGGTGACCATTTAATAAAAATGGCTTGTAAAGCCTTCTCATTACTTTTTCAGCTTTTACCGATTCAATTCCAACAACAATCCTGTCGGGTTTTAAAAAATCAGCAATGGCACTTCCTTCTTTTAAAAATTCAGGGTTTGAGGCTACGTCAAATGCGATTTTTTCACCTCTTTTATCCAATTCTTCCTGAACCGCTTTTTTTACTTTCGCCGATGTTCCAACAGGAACTGTACTTTTAGTAATAATAACCATATAATGGTCCATATGTTTTCCAACTTCACGGGCAACACCCAGAACGTATTTTAAGTCTGCACTTCCGTCTTCATCAGGTGGAGTTCCTACTGCAATAAAAACAGCTTCCGCATCGGTAAGACTACTTTTGAGGTCGGAGGTGAAGGACAGCCTGTTTTTTTCAACATTCCTTTTGTAAAGGTCTTCTAAACCAGGCTCATAAATTGGAATAATACCATTGTTTAAATTATCAATTTTTTTCTTGTCAATATCAACACAAACAACACTAATTCCTGTTTCTGCAAAACAAGTTCCTGACACCAATCCCACATAACCTGTGCCAACTACTGATATTTTCATAAAATCAAATTTTTATATTAATAATCTAATGTACTAAAAAAATCATTAGCATTAATTTTAGAATTGTATTTGTTTCACTTGGTGAAAAAATAAAATTAAACTTTTAAGCCAAATGATTGATTGCGTTATGATTTGTACTCTGAGAAAGTTTTGTCAACTTTTAATTGAGAAATAGCTATCGATAATGTATCAGATATTTCGTTGGTGATTTTTTCTAATTCATTAAAATTTCCCTCTGATTTTGCCAATGCTTCACCCTGAGATAGAAGATTAACCAGGTTATTTATATTAAGTAAACTCACCGACCCTTTTAATTTATGAAAAACCATGGCTAGCTGTTTCCCATCTTTTTCAGATAAAGCTTTTTTAACAATCTCCAGATCGATTGAAGTATTTTCGATAAAGATAGTGGCCATTTGACTGACTTTATTCATATCATTATTAACCATATTGAGTAAGGGTTTGAGATTATATATCAGCTCTGTTTTTACCTCAATTTGATTCTCGGAAATTACATTTGGAGGCAGGGAAGGTGTTTCTAATTCATTTTTGAGGTAAACGGCAGATTTATTCAACCCCAGGTTTTCAACAATTTTTTTTATAAAGAGTTAAAGGTTCAAAAGGTTTTGAAATATAGTCATTCATCCCACTTTTATATCCTGAATTAATAATTTCTTTTACTACAGTAGCCGACAATCCAATAATAGGAGTTGTGGTATTATTTTTACGAATATGTTTGGTGGCAATAATTCCGTTCATTATTGGCATTTGAATATCCATTAAAATAAGGTCGATTTTATTGGATTCAGCCAATTCAACCGCTTCTTTGCCATTTTCAGCCAATATAACATTTACATTCCAATTTTCAAGGAATGATTGCACGATAAAACGGTTTGGAGCATAATCTTCGGCAACCAAAATGTTTTTTCCTCTTAAAACCTCTGGGTCAATCACTATTTCTAATGATTTAGTTGAATCATTATTTCCATTTGGCAGATTGAGTGTAAAATAGAATTTGCTCCCTAGGTCAACAATACTTTCAACTTCAAGTGTTCCACCTAATAACTCAACTATTTCTTTACTGATGGTGAGACCCAATCCAGTGCCGCCATATTTTCGGGTAATAGAATCTTCTTCCTGAGTGAAACTTTTAAATATTTTAGACAGGTTTTCTTTTTTTATCCCTATACCTGTATCTCTTACTTCGAACTTAATTTTTTGTGAATTTTCATATTTTTTAATAAGTTGACAAGTGATTTTTATTTGGCCTGCCTGAGTAAATTTTAATGAGTTACCGAACAGGTTTACAATAACTTGTTTAAGTTTAACCGAATCGCTTTTGATGATAGGATTAATCTCTTCGTCGAAATTATAGGTCAGGCTGATGCTTTTTTCCTCGGCTTTGTAGCTGATTGAACTGATTAGTTTTTCTATTAAATCTTTCAGGTCAAAATCGGTTTCTTCAATGACCATTTTGTGGGATTTGATTTTACTAAAATCCAAAATGTGGTCGAGCATTTTTAACAGGTGTTGCGATGAAGTAATTATACCGTCAACATAATAGTTTTGTTTGGTATTTAATGTTGTTAATTTTAAAAGCTGCGTTAATCCGATGGCTGAGTTAAGCGGTGTCCTGATTTCGTGGCTCATATTGGCAAGGAAATTTTTTTCAGCTTCTCTGGCCATAATTAGTTCTTTTTGAAATAACTGTTGTTTGGTGATGTCGCGGTAATGCCACATATGGCCATTGTATTCACCATCTGAAAAAATTGGAATGTAATCGCCTTCTAAAACAATACCGTTTTTAAGTTTCAGTTTTACATTAAAAATGGGCCTTTGCCAGTCAATTATTTTTTTTATGTATTTCTCAAAACTTGCAGGATTGAGTAACAAGCTTCTTACATTGTCAATTAGCTGACTAGATTTTATCCCAATACATTCTTCGGGGGTTAGAGGGATTTTAAAAATAGAACAAAAGTTGCTGTTTACAAGAACAATGTTGCGGGCTTTGTTTTCGAGTAAAATGCCTCCGTTTAACGAATCAATAAGTGTACTTAGTCGCGCGTATTCCTGATTAATTTCTTTGGTCCGTTCAAACACCTGCTTCTCCAGGTTTTTATTAAAGGCAACTAATTCCTGATTGACTTCATACAATTCAGCAGCTTTTTTTTCCAATAATAGTTCAGCCTGTATACGTATTTTTTTTTCGCGTTCAAAACGACGTTTGAACAACTCAAAATCGTCGGCCATATTAATTAAGCTTGATGGTGAATTCAACTTTGCTGTTATCCGGAAGTAAACTTTTACGCGAAATAGTGGCTTCACTTTTGTAGTATTCCAAACATCCTTCCATTAGTCCTTCAGCAACATCAGCCATTTTGCGTGATGAAATATAGGTCATCACCATTGTTTGGTCGTTGAGCTTAACGGTTTGAAATTTTGGTGTTTCTGCGTCGGAGTAGAGTTTTTTTACTTCTTTATGAATATACGGATCGATGGATTCAAATAATTCAAAGGCTGTTTTTTTTTCAAGCGCGATAGTTTTATACTGATTAATTAAAATCAAAAAAAGGTTTTTCCCAAATATTTTTAATAATTCATTAAGAGGGATATTGGTTTTTTGACTTAATAAGACAACCATGTTTACCAATTCAGAATGATCATAGGTACCAACGGTTGTATATATACCTTCTGATTCAGGCGATGTTTCAGTGATTAATTCATCAACCATTTCGTAGCCAAACTTTTCCTCGACTAAATCAAAAAAAGCGGTAAATATGATTCCTTTCATAACACGATTCTTAAAATTAAATAGTTGAATTTAAATGACTTTTAGGATTATAACAAAAAATCACGGTATTATGTTTGTATTCATTTAAAAAGCTTGGAGATTTTAGCTGGATAAATTTTTATTTCGACCTTAAAAATATAAAGTTGAGAAATTTTTAGTATTGGATTAAAAGACAATACAGGTTCCCATTACAGTTTGTCTTGTTTCAATTCAATCTAAATTACAATAGGAACATAAGTTTAATTTTGACTCTCAAATTGTTGTTTTAAACAATGGAATTCAGTAATATGTAACAGCGTAAACAAAACTAAATTGCCATGGATTTTCCGTTGTTTCACCTCGATTTTATGGGCAATAGAATGCTGATAGCCATTATTGCCATTATTCATGTAATAATCAACCATGGGCTGGCCGTAGGTTTTGTACCGTTGGTTACATTTTTAGAGTTCAGAGGGTACCAAAAAGGTAAACAATCAAAAGAAATTGGCCGAGCCTGGGACGAAAATGCAAAGAAGCTAATGTTTACCGGTTTTATTATCACAACAACTGTTGGAGCACTAACAGGGGTGGGAATATGGTTTGCAGCTGCTCTTGCGAATCCGGCATCAATTGGCAGCCTCATTCGCATATTTTATTTTGCATGGTTTGCCGAATGGGTGATCTTTTTACTCGAGGTAATTTTTATCATGTATTATTACCTGACATGGAAAAAATCGGGTACTTCTTTTAAGAAGAAAAAAAAGCACATTTTATTGGGTGTTTATCTCAGCATTTTTTCGTGGTTGACTATGGCTATAATTGTTGCCATCCTGGGTTTTATGATGGATCCTGGAAGTTGGCTGGAGAATAAAACATTGTTTAGCGGTTTTACAAACCCCATATATTTCCCCCAATTAATTTTCCGTACCCCGGTAGCTATGATGATGGGTGGCTGTTTTGCTTTGATGTTAACCATGTATATTCTCAAAAAAAATAATCCTGAAAAGCCTAAAATTATCAGGTTTATTTCACTCTGGATTATTCAATGGACACCAATAGCAGCACTTGGAGCTTTTATTTATTATTGGTTTATTCCTCGTTTGATGATAGGAAATATGCCGGTAGCGATAGGTACACAAGCATTTCAAACCTGGTATTCTTCCTTGGTATGGGTGATTGCCGGAACTGTTGGAATTGGTTTGTTGGTAAGTACTTTTGGTTTAATAGCGCCACGAAGATTGCCCAAACACCTGATGATTGTCCCGTTATTGGCTTCCTTCCTTTTCTTAGGCACATTTGAGCGGTTACGTGAGTTTATCCGTAAACCATATGTTATTGGTGAGTATATGTATGCCAATGGTATTTTAGTGGAAGAATACCCTTTGTTTCAGCAGGAAGGGATTTTAAAACACAGCTCCTTTTCTGAAATTTCAGAAATAACAGAAAAAAATAAGTTACAAGCAGGGCAGGATGTATTTTACCTCTCATGTACCCGTTGCCATACTACGCATGGAATAAACTCGATTGTTACCAATTTTGAAATAATGTACGGGAAAGATAAACCGTTGGATTTGGAACAAATGAAAACCTACATTAAAGGGATGCACAATGCGCGTACTTATATGCCTCCTTTTCCTGGAAATGAAAAAGAGCTGGATGCACTTTCAGCCTTTATTCAAAACCAGCAAAAATATCCCGAAGTACTGGAAGGCCCTCAAACCGATGGAATAAAAATTAAAACTATAATCAACAAAAATAACTGAAATGATAACTAATTATCTTCTGCAGATGCCAATCCCCAGAGACATTCCTCTGCCTTTGCCATTACCCGAATGGCTGTTGGTGATTATATTAATTGTTTCGTTTTTGTTACATATTTTATTCATCAATCTCATGGTTGGCAGTACCTTATTAACTTTCTGGTACCAAATTAAAGGCCTGAAAAGCAAGGATTATGATAAACTTGCACGTGAAATTGCTACCACGATTACTGTCAATAAAAGCATGGCTGTGGTTCTTGGGGTTGCCCCATTGTTATCAATAAACGTATTATACACTTTTTATTTTTATTCATCGAATGCAATAACAGGCAATATGTGGATTTCTATTGTTCCCTGGGTTGCAGTTTCATTTCTGATAGTTTATTTGCACAAATACACCTGGGATAAACTGGAAAATAATAAAATGCTTCACATTGGAATTTTGAGTTTTGCTTTGGTTAGTTTTTTATTAATTCCGTTTATTTTCCTCACAAATATCAATTTAATGTTGTTCCCCGAAAAGTGGGTAGACATCCATGGATTTGTTGATGCATTGATTTTACCTAATGTGTTTACACGTTACCTTCATTTTATAACAGCATCATTGGCAATTACAGGCCTGTTTCTGGCTGTTTATTTTGGAAGGAAAAGTTTTAAATTCAACTTTAAATTTGAGTTTTTGAATAAAGAATTAATAAAAAAACAAATGATAACTCTGATGCTTTTAGGGACAGGTATTCAGTTTATTTTTGGTCCATTATTGTTTCTGACACTTCCCTCTAAAGGGATAAGTTGGAACTTATTTTGGGTGATTCTGGCAGGAGTAATAATTGCAGTTATAATATTAGTCCAATTATGGAAAATGGCCAATCGATCTCACATTCAATTAGGAAAACAATTTAATGTGTTGATTGTCCTTTTTGTTTTGTTAGTGTTGTGTATGGGCACCGGGAGGCATATGTACCGCGAAAATGCATTGGCAACACATAAAGGGCAAATGGCTGAACGCACACGGCAACATTGGGAGATGGTAAAAAAAGCACACGAGAATCTTTTGTTACCTGAAACAGGATTAGAAGAAGGCGAAATCATGCCCGGATTGCATTTGTTTCAGGTTAATTGTGCAATATGCCATTCAGCAACAACTCGTTTGGTGGGTCCTCCTATGGCAGAAGTAGCTCCCGAATATCTTGGGAAAAATGCTGCCCTAAAATCATGGATTAAAAAACCGGGCCGTAAACGAATGGATTATCCACAAATGACTGGCTTTCCTCAGCTCAACGACCAACAATTATCTGACTTGGCAGAGTATGTGATTAATGAGGAGTGGAACTAATTTCAGGCATTTGGATTGTAAGTTTAATAGGGCCTGCCGGCAATTTGAGAACTTTTTACTACACGAAATAAATAGTTGCTGTTCAATTATTATTTATGCCTCTAAATCATGTCCGATTATTATATTTTATTAAAAAGATTATTGAATATAGGGTTATTTATTTTTGAATTGTCATATAAATAGTTCGAGAAATTTTTCCCATAATTTTTTCATAATTTAGTGTTAGTTGGCATTTGGGGGCAGTAGCCGAGGTTATTGCCCTTTATGCTATTGGTAGGTTGGTTTAAATTCACTCGATAAATCAAGCTTATTAATAACCGTTGTTTCATGCAAAATTTTGTTTTTTTTTAATCACTGAGCAGGTGTTAATCAGGGATTTTAAACCGTTCATTTCCTTCCATACAGATACATCCAGTTTTTGCTTTTTTAATGTTTGCTAATATTTGCCGAAAAGGCAGGTAATGCCGAGATTGTAGTACCAGCTATGGCAGTAGTATTAATGAAATTCCTTCGTTTCATAAGAATAAAGAAATTATTTTGGGAGAATTTGTTCCCGGGAACGTAAGTTAGCATAATACCTTTGTTTAGCTTAGGTATAAATTAACCGGAATATTTTTTTATATTGTTATCTGATTTTTTATAATTTTAAAAAGTTAAAACAATTAACTAAAACCTATCTAATGAAAAAAACTGTCACTTTTATTTGTATGGCTTTGTTTGTTATGCAAATTTTTGCTCAGGAAAAATCTGAAGTAATAAAATCAGGATGGAATTTTGGGGCACTTCCTACAATAACGTTCGACACAGACCTGGGTTTTCAGTATGGGGCTTTGGTTAATTTATATGATTATGGCGATGGAGAAGATTACCCTAATTACAATCATTCATTATATTTTGAGGTTTCGCGCTTTACTAAAGGAAGCGGTATAAATAGGTTTTACTACGATTCAGATAAGTTAATCGAAGGTCTCCAAACATCGGTCGACCTAAGTTATTTATCTGATCAATCGTACGATTTTTATGGATTTAACGGGTATGATGCCGTTGTTAATGCCGATTGGTTTGACGATACACATGCTGATTACAGATCAAGAGTATTTTATAAGTACGACCGAAAATTATTCCGTTTTAAAGTTGATATTCAGGGAAGCCTCGTTGGTGATAACTTTCGATGGATAACCGGTATAAATTTTCTGAATTTTAAAATTGGTTCGGTTAATCTCGAAAAATTAAATAAAGGCAAAGAAGGCGATGAAATTTTGCCCGATATCGATGGCTTATATGAGAACTACCAAAATTGGGGTATAATTTCATCAGAGGAAGCTAATGGCGGTTTTGTTCCAACATTTAAAGCAGGTTTTGTGTACGATACCCGCGATAACCGACCCAATCCGATGAAAGGGATTTGGTCGGAAGCAGTTATTGTTGCAGCACCTAAATTCCTTGGTGGCGAAAGTTCATTTGCAAAATTGAGCCTTACTCACAGGCAGTATTTTACATTGGTGCCAAAAAATTTGTCATTTGTTTACCGCTTAAATTATCAAACTACTATCGGGGGAGACGTACCTTTTTATTACCAATCGCAGGTTATAACATCGGTTTTAAAAGGCGCTATGTCTGAAGGATTGGGTGGAGCTAAATCATTAAGGGGCATTCGACGTAACAGGATTGTAGGGGATGGATTTATTTTAGGAAATGCTGAACTTCGTTGGAAATTTGCCCGTTTTCAATTTATCAACAACAATTTTTACTTAGGATTAAATGGATTTGTTGATTTTGGGAAAGTAACTAAAAAAATTGAAGTAGATACAAATATTGCACCTACTGCATCAAATGGTTTTCCTATTTATTCAAAAAATAATTTTTTTAATGACGATGCCGAAAAATGGCATACTTCATATGGTGCAGGTTTACGAATTGCCATGAACGAGAACTTTATTATTTCCATCGATTATGGAATGGCTGCCAATGAGCAGGATGGAAATTCAGGTATGTATATTGGCTTAAATTATTTGTTTTAAGATATAGAATAAAACCACTTATAAAATTTATCAAATGAAAAAATTAATAATTGTTAGTTTGCTTGTAATAAGTATTTCTTTTGCTTTTGGGCAGAAAAAGAAGCATTTATTTAATGGGAAAAACCTCAAGAATTGGAATGTTGTAGTAAAAGACAGCGCAGCTGCCCCCGATGACGTTTTTTGGGTGGTTGATGGTGTGATGAATGCCAAAGGAGAACCATTTGCATATATTCACACAAAAAAAAAGATATTCAAATTACAAATTACATGTTGAATGGAGGTGGGTAACAAAACCAACCAATAGTGGTGTTTTATTACACGCCGAAGGTGATGAGTTTTGGCCCAATTGTGTTGAAGCGCAGTTGCAGGCAGGCAATGCAGGAGATTTTGTTATTATGGGAATTGGTACAGCTATGACCGTTGAAGGTGTTGTGTATACAAATGAAGATAGCCGTTATACTGTAATTCCTAAACAGCACGAGTCAAATGAAAAATCGGCAGGAGAGTGGAATGAGTATGATATTGTGTGCGATGGTGCGGCTATTTCAATTACAGTGAATGGAGTACTTCAAAATAAAGGAGTTGATGGAACGCGTATGAAAGGCCATATTGCACTTCAATCGGAAGGGTCACATGTCCAATTCCGTAATGTTTATATCGAAAAAATTACTAAATAAAAAACTATAAATAAAAAAGGCTTCGAAATTTTCGAAGCCTTTTTTTTATGGAATAAAATTCTTTAAAATCTTTTTTCCTTGATACGTGCTTTTTTACCTGTAAGTTCACGTAAGTAAAATATTCTTTTACGCCTTACTCTACCGTGTTTGTTAACTTCAATTTGGTCAATAAACGGAGAATACAAAGGGAAAATTCTTTCAACTCCAATATTACCTGACATTTTACGGACAGTAAATGTTTTGGTGCTTTCCGATCCTTTTACCTGGATAACCACACCACGGAAATTCTGGATTCTTTCTTTACTACCTTCCCTAATTTTATAGTGGACAGTAACTGTATCACCCGCTGAAAATTTTGGATGCTCTGTTTCAACAGCAAAAGCATCTTCTACAACTTTAATCAAGTTCATCTTGTAAATATTTAGTTTGTTGGCAATATTACACTTTTTAAAAGCGTAAGAGATTGCATTAAAATTCGGCGCAAAATTAATACTTTTTTTTAATCATCAAACTAATCAGGCAATTAAAAAAGTGTAAGTTAGATTAATGGCTTGTATTACTAATGCCCTGCACTGCCAATAACTTTAAAATGGTCGCCTGTACTTTTCACAATTGCTTTATACCACCAATCGGGATAACCGGGTTGAAGTGGTGATGGTGTACCACCGTATTCAGTTCGTTCAAATTGGCCATCTTTTTCTTTTTTAATGTTTCCATCCATGTACTTAACAAGAAGGTATTGCCCCAGTTTTTTCCATTCTTTGGTCATGTTATTGGCTTCATTTACTGAGTATTGAGTTATAAATTGGCGGGCTTTTTTTGCGCCCGATTTATTGTACAATGCTGCTGCTGAATTATCAATAACCGATGAAAAGCTTACAAATTTATTTTCGAGCTGTGATTGCAGTTTTTTGACATCGGCAACCATGTAGTCGTATCGTAAATAAGTAAAATTCGATACAAAATTAAAAGCCCAGAAAGCTGAAGTTTCGCTGTAGGTGAGCATATCGCCATTTCCAACTTTAAAACATTCGGGAACTTTAGTAATACCACAATACATTGGTACGTAACACGTGGTGTAAGTATCGTCGACACCAAACCATAAAATTCCACCTATAGGATCGGGTAACCAGTTGCGTGATTGGCTTACGAATGAAAAACCGGTTTGTTGGGTTGAAATAGCCCGTTCATTACAATATTCTGTTGAATCAACACTCCAAGTTAATCCTCTCCAGCGGTAGGGGTTTTTATTTGGACCAGCGCCCAAATCTTTTGTCATGTCTAATTCAGTGCCTTCAAAATGGTCGCGCATCATATCCATTACATCCTGTACCGATACTTTTTTATCGGGTTTAATCCATAGTGGCAAACGATTGGAAGCAAAATTATTTTCACCGCCATGTTCAATTATTCCTTTGGCATACTCAGTGTAGGTTTCCATTCCCGCTGCTACTTTGTTAAAGCCTGCCCAAACACGGGCATCACAAAAACGGGCTCCACCAAAATCAACAGGGGCATAAACATCAGAAAAACTAAAATCTTTATTTTTCCCATCGAACCAACCTTTTTCCCGGGCAAATGAAATAACATCTTTTGAATAGATACAGTTTTTGGAGTCATTGAGTGGGAATGTAGTAATTCGTGCCTGATTGGCATGGCCACTGATATATCCTTCGGGGACTTTTACAGCTACCCAAACAGCGCCTTTTTGCCCTTCGCCTTTACCAATTAATTCCAGGATCCATGCTTCATTGGCATCGGCAATCGAAAAAGACTCGCCTGAACTGTAATAACCATATTCTTCAACCAGGTTGGTTAATACTTCAATAGCTTCACGGGCAGTTTTTGCCCTTTGAAGTGAAATATACATCAAACTACCATAATCCATTATTGCACCTTCCTGTGTTGCTAGTTCTGACCGGCCACCATATGTAGTTTCGCCAATAGCTACCTGGAATTCATTCATATTGCCAACGACACTGTAGGTATGAGAAGCTTGTTTTATTTTCCCAAGGTATTTTCCTGTATCCCACTCGTAAACGTCAAGCATTGTTCCTTCTGGATAATCTGCCGCCGGCCTGTAATACAATTCGCCATATTAATACATGTGCATCGGCAGCATAAGTAATCATGGTTGAACCATCAACCGACGCTCCTTTTGAAATTAAAAAATTGGTACACGCATTAGAAATTTGCAGGTGGGCAAATAATACAATAACTATTGTATAAAAATACACTCTTAATTTTCTCCTCATAGTATTCTTATTTTTGAAATTTTTTCTGAACAGCAAATATAAGTAATTCATAAGTACGAAAAATGATATTCGTCTTATTTAAAACCTGTTGAGTAATTTACTGTATTACGACTTATTTATAACGTGTTTAAATATTTCTAAAGTGTTGCTGATATTATTGTCGAGTCCTATTGAAAGCCGTACCAACCCTTCTGATAGGCCCATTGATTGTTGCACATCTTCAGGGACTTCGGAGGATGTACTTTGCCCCGAGCAGCTGAACAATGTTTTAAAATACCCAAGGCTCACTGCCAGGTATCCGGCTCCCTCATATTGCAATCCTTGCATTATTTTATTGGCTAGGCCAGCAGTTTTAAAATCAATTGAAAATATACCTCCATAGCCAAATTCTTTATTCATAAGCTGGTTGTGTAACAAGTGGTCTTTATGATTTTTAAGCCCTGGATAATTTACTTCAATTCCTTCTTTCTGGAGCTCTTCCGAAATGTATAGGGCATTTTTACTGTGTTGTTTCATTCGGATATGAAGAGTGTTTAGATTCTTTAATATACTTGATGAACGAATCGGGTCGAGCACCGGCCCGAGCAACATGGCGGTACCATCGTTTACATCAGAAAGGGCATTGATAAAATTATTTGAGCCACAAATAGCCCCGGCTACACAATCGTTTTTACCATTAATAAATTTGGTCATACTGTAAACCACAATGTCGGCTCCCAGCCTGGCTGGAGATAATATCATCGGAGTAAACGTATTGTCAACCATAAGCAAAAGCTCGTGTTTTTTTGCGATGGCTGAAAGTGCCGGAATATCAGAAACCTGAAGAAGTGGATTGGTAACACTCTCGGTATAAATAACTTTTGTATTTGACTGGATGGCAGCTTCAACCGATTTAAGGTTTGAAATATTTACAAACGAAACTTCGATGTTTATTTTTTTTAACCAGTTTTTCAGGAAGGCATAAGTTCCACCATAAGTTGTTACGCTGGTAATTATGTGGTCGCCCGAGTTGCATATTTGCAGCAATGCACATGTAATAGCTGCCATACCTGAAGAAGTAATCCATGCCGATTCAGTTTCTTCCATAGCAGCTAATGCTTCGGCCAGGTATTTGTTGGTTGGGTTCCAATGGCGAGAGTACAAAAAACAACCTTCCAGTTGCCCGTGGAATGTCTCTTCCATTGAATGGGCTTCCAAAAAAGTGTATGTTGATGAGTCTGTTATTGAGGGATTTACGCCCCCGAATTCGCCGAATTGTTTTAAGTTTTGAATCTTCTCTGCAGGGTCAAATTTCATGTCTTTCCATTTAAGTTCATATGAGAATAAAAATAATGAAACTGTTGATTCAAGGATATGATTTTAACCCATCAAAAAGGTAATTGTTTTTATTTGTAAAAGGTAGCCTTATATGTTTTGCTATTGTTTTTATAATCGGTAACAGTTAATTGAAGTGTATGTGTGTGTTTTGTTTGAAGGCGCTCTTTATCAATGTGGTAAGTGAGCAAGCTGTTTTTTGCATCAAATTCAAATAGAGCCCATTTCCCATCGATATAACCTTTGTATGATTTTATTCCTGTAAGCGAATCATTAATCTTAAACCGGATACGGTTCGATTCAACCAGTGTTTGATTATTTCTGATACTTAAGGATCTGATACCCGGAGCAATTGTATCAATTGCGATAGCATAAGTACCAAAACTCCGTGTTTTTCGTGTTACCCAGCCGTTTGCATATGCACCTCCTCCTGAAGTTTTCCTGCCGTTTTTTTCATCAATATTAACTATTACGGCTTTTTCATGAAGATGGGTAGGTAAATTGGTGGGTTTTATTTTAATGGTAAAATTTTTATGGGCTGGGGTAGTGTTCCGATGCACTTTGTGTATAGTGGAGTATAAAGTAGAATCAGACTGGTTGGGAATACTTATGTAATCCCATTCAAAATCAGAATAGAAAGTTCCCGGTTGGCTTTCAAAACTAAATGAATCGGTGTTATATATATTTTGCTGGTCGAATCGAAAAAGTTTTGTTCCCCGAGCCAGGGCTTTTTTTGAGGCATGTTTTTTTGCATTTTTAACCGTAAAGTCAAGCGTAGAAGTATTTCCCTGAGAATCCTTCACTAAAATTTCAACGTTATGTTTTGAATTATCTTCCAACACAAATTCAATTCCATCTTTGTTGTGTGTTATAATTCTTAGTTTGCTGCCTGGTTCCAGCCATGTTTTATGAAACCTTCGTCGTTTGGTAATGTATTCACCATAATCAATATGGGCATTCAGGTACCTTGTATTTGAAAATGAAAATTTATTAATTTCAAATGAAGTCATTTTTTTACCATCAATTCTGACTTCCAGATAATTGATGCCACATTTAGCCCACGTACCGGTAATATAATCAACTATTCGGATTCCAAATCCAATTTTTCCGTAGAGGGGGATTATTGGGTCTTTTTTAATGTGGTAGCTCCCATTGTATTTCACAACACTAAAAGTCTTTTCATTTTGTGATGAATTTACATGCGAATCAGAATTGAGTGGGTATATTTTTAGATTTAGGATATTTGGTGGCATTTCATCTTTTATCCAATTGACCTTGCTAAAAGGATTAAATGGTTCTTGCGATGTGGATTCACGTAATTCAAAATGAAGATGCGGTCCACCTGAACTACCACTATTTCCGCTAAAAGCAATTAAATCGGATTTTTTAACCGGGAACAGATGGGGTTGTGGTTCAATATCAACTGTAAAACTCTCTCGTTTATACTGAATTGTTTTTACATAGGCGGCCAGTTTTTCATTAAATTTTTCGAGGTGCCCATATACCGATGTAGTATTGTTGGGATGGTTTATATATACCGCGTTGCCAAATCCATTGGGTGAAACTGAAATACGAGATACATAACCATCGGCCACGGTACGTACTGGCAACCCTGTCCTTCCTTCAGTTTTAATATCGATTCCTGAATGAAAATGATTGCTTCGTAGCTCTGCAAAACTACCCGAAATTAAAATTTGAATATCAAGGGGTTTACTATAATAACTTTCCTGTGAAAAAGAATTAAAACCAACCAATAAAAATACCAACCACACTAAAAAACGCATAAACCAACGAAATTAAATATTGAATTCCTGCAAATATAATAGAAGATGAATATAAATGTGTTTATTCATGCCGATTCATTTTTTACTATATTCGAAAAATAGTACCTTTGTTTTTGAATTGCAGCAAATATGACCGAACAAGATCATCTGCTATTAGAGGAGTTTAAGAAGAAAGTTTCTTCTTTGATGGAAAAATATGAAGTGCTTAAGTCTGAAAAACTAAAACTGGAGGATGAAAAGCAAACATTATTAAGCCAAATTAAATTCCTGGAGAAGGAGAAGGTTGAGTTAGGTGAAAAATATAAAAATTTAAAATTTGCAAAACTTTTACATGCAGGCTATGATGATAATCAGCATGTAAAGCAAAAGATAAATAAACTTTTGCGGGAAATCGATAAAAGTATTGCCTTACTTAATAGGTAATGTTTAAATGAAAGATAAACTTTCGATAAATATAAAGATTGATAACAGCAATTTACCGTTAGTTATTAATCGCGAGGAGGAAGAGAAATACAGGCGTGCTGCAAAGCTTTTAAATCAGTCGGTGTTGGAATACCGGAAGAACTTTAAGAATCAAAGTTCGAAGGATATTATGGCAATGGCAGCTTTTCAATTTGTTTTGAAATATCTTGATTTAAAAAAAGATACTGAATATTCTCATATTGTCCACGAGTTAAGGAACTTAACAGATGATATCAACGATTTTTTAGACGAAAAAGTTGATAACAAATAAAAATAATTCGAGCCCGCATATTATTTACAGCTACTTTTAGATGGTTGTAACTAAATGCGGGTTTTTATTTATATAATTAAAATTGATAGCGTATGATAGAATATATAATTGCAGGAGTTATAGGATTTTTTGGAGGGGGGACGATTGCCTATTTTATTTGGGATAAATCGCTTAAATCAAAAAAAATCAGAATAATTACTGAAGCCCGGAATGAAGGCGAAGTAATTAAAAAGGATAAAATCCTTCAGGCAAAAGAGAAGTTTTTCCAGTTAAAAACAGATCATGAAAAGTTTATTAACGAAAAAAATAATAAAATAAATGTATCTGATAATAGGTTAAAACAAAAGGAAGCTGCCTATTTGCAACGTAGAGATGAATTAAACCGAAGTATAAAAGACTTTGAAACAACTCAAAAAGAAGTTGAAGTAATTCGTACTAATTTAAATAATCAGATTACTGTAGTTGAAGCAAAAAACGATGAGTTGGATAAGATGCACCGCCAGCAGGTTGAAAAACTGGAGCAGTTATCGGGATTATCAGGCGAAGAGGCCAAAGCTCAACTGGTAGAATCATTAAAAGAAGAGGCTAAAACCGAAGCCATGTCGTTTATTAACGAGATTGTTGAAGAAGCCAAACAAACTGCCAATAAAGAAGCTAAAAAGGTTGTTGTAAAATCAATTCAACGTGTAGCTACCGAAACTGCCATCGAAAATGCAGTTACCATTTTTCACATTGAAAGTGATGAGATAAAAGGGCGTATAATTGGTCGTGAAGGACGTAATATCAGGGCATTGGAGGCTGCAACAGGTGTCGAAATTATTGTTGATGATACACCTGAAGCAATTGTGCTTTCGGCATTTGACCCTGTTAGGCGTGAAATTGCTCGATTGGCATTACACCAGCTAGTTACCGATGGACGAATTCACCCTGCCCGTATTGAGGAAGTGGTGAATAAAGTTCAAAAACAAATTGAAGAAGAGATAATTGAAACCGGAAAACGGACTACGATAGACCTTGGTATCCATGGATTACATCCAGAGTTGATAAGGTTGATTGGTAAAATGAAATACCGTTCATCGTACGGACAAAATCTGCTTCAGCACTCACGCGAGGTCGCTAACTTATGTGCTGTAATGGCAGGTGAATTAGGACTAAATCCTAAAAAGGCAAAACGTGCCGGACTTTTACATGATATTGGTAAAGTGCCCGACGATGAGCCGGAATTGCCACACGCAATTCTTGGTATGAAGCTTGCTGAGAAATACAAGGAAAAACCGGATATTTGTAACGCCATTGGTGCCCACCACGATGAAGTTGAAATGCAAACATTAATGGCGCCTATTGTACAGGTTTGTGATGCTATTTCAGGAGCAAGGCCAGGAGCAAGGCGCGAAGTTGTTGAATCATACATCAAACGGTTAAAAGACCTTGAAGATTTGGCATTGTCGTACCCGGGCGTAACCAAAACCTATGCCATTCAGGCTGGGCGTGAACTGAGGGTTATTGCAGGTGCCGATAAATTAAGCGATAAAGATGCCGACCAGTTGTCGTACGATATTGCAAAACGTATTCAGGACGAAATGACTTACCCGGGGCAGATAAAAATTACGGTTATTCGTGAAACCCGCGCAGTGAGTTACGCAAAATAGGAAATCAGAAAATTAGTATATAAAGGCTGTTCCGTTAGGGCAGCCTTTTTTTTTGATTATTTTAAACAACTGATTATATGCTGCGTTTATCGTAACGTACGACTTTTTCACCTCTTTTTCGCAGTCATAACCGATTCATGTATTGTTACTTAAAAATATTGTTTTTATTTTTAACATTAGTGTTACGATAATATTTTGTAATTAATTGATAATTATTTCTTTTGCTCGGAAGTAGTATTTTATGAAGAAATAAAGCCAGTATAAGTTTTATCTAAATGAAAGAACATGAATAAATTAGCCCGTTTTTTAATCAAAAATTTGCCATTAGTTTTATTTTTTCCACTGGTTTTAATGTTTTTGATGCAGGGGTGCAAACAGGATTCAGCACAATGGCGTGGAGAAAATCGCAATGGTATTTACGATGAAATTAATTTGTTGGAAACATGGCCTAATGAGGGCCCCGAATTAGTATGGTTTGCCGAAGGAATTGGAAAAGGTTATGCTTCGCCTGCAGTGGCAAGTGATAAACTTTTTGTTAACGGCGAAATAGATAGTATCAGCCACCTTTTTGCTTATGATTTAAAAGGGAACTTGCTGTGGAAAACTCCTAACGGCCCTGAATTTATGGGAAGTGGATTTTCTAGCACATATCCCGGTGCAAGATCTACACCTACGGTTAGAGGCAATTTGGTTTATACAACTTCAGGGATGGGACGCATAGCTTGTATCGAAAGCTCAACCGGTTCTGAAAAATGGGCAGTCGATTTAATTAAGGATCTTGATGGTACTAATAATTATTTTGGATATTCAGAATCTGTAATAGTTGATGAAAAAAATGTGTATTGTAATCCGGGTGGTGATAAAATAAATATGGCTGCCCTTGACCGTAAAACAGGTGAAGTTGTTTGGACTACTGAAGCATTAAAAGATACTTTTTCATATTGTTCTCCAATTTTAGTAACCCTTCCTGAACGCAAAGTAATAATTACAACCTCGAGGCATAATTTATTTGCGGTTGATACAAAAAATGGAGAATTACTTGGTTCATATAAACTTGAAGGTTACGAATACGATGGAGAACACTGTAACAGCCCGGTTTATGAAGATGGTTATATTTATTTTATTGCCAACGATGACAAAGGAAGAGGTGCTGTGAAGCTGGAAATTTCACCTGATGGGAAAAATATAAAAGAAATTTGGTCTAATGATAAAATCAGAAATAATTTCCATGGTTATGTTTTAGTTGAAGATAAGCTATTTACAACAGTTCAGGGGAATTGGCTTAAAGTATTGGCCCCGCAAAATGGGACGGTAACTGATTCAATAAAAGTTGCTAATGGCAGCATCATTTTTGCCGACAATAAATTTATTTGTTACGGTACAAACGGTTCGGTAAATTTAATCGATTACAATCAGGGGAAGTTAAAAGTTTCAGGGAAGTTAGAAATTGACAAAGGGAGCGGCCAGCATTTTTCACACCCGGTTATAGCAGATGGGATTATGTATATAAGGCATGGCGATGCTTTAACAGCGTACAAAATAAATTAATAGGAAAAGTGTAAATGTTTATAATTTTTATTGAAATAGGTTGGTTAATCTTTGCAACAGTCATTTGCACTATATAGATTTACAGATTATTATCTTCAAAATTATAATTCATTTTTGATATAAAAAAAGAAATAATGGAAAACACTCCACGCTTACAAGACATTATAGACTCTAAAATACTTAACGAACGGAAAGTATTTTTATGGGGACAGGTTGACGATGATTCAGCTAAACATGTTATTGACAGGTTGTTATATTTAGAGATGATGGCACCCGGAAAAGAAATTCAATTGATAATTAACAGCCCGGGAGGTTATGTTACATCGGGATTTGCTATTTTCGATTCCATAAAAAGTATTTCAAGCCCGGTTTCAACAATTTGTACAGGTTTGGCTGCCTCTATGGGATCCATTCTGTTATCGGCCGGTGAAAAAGGGCGTCGGTTTGTATTGCCCAACGCCAGGGTAATGATTCACCAACCCAGTGGAGGAGCTCGAGGACAAGCATCTGATATTGAGATCCAGATGGAGGAAATTATAAAAACCAAAAAACTGGGCGCTAAAATCCTTGCTGAAAACTGCGGCCAAACCATTGAACGTATTATGACAGATTTTAATCGTGATTACTGGATGTCGGCTGAAGAATCAGTGGCTTATGGTATTGTTGATGGGATTCAGGAAAAATTAGTTTAATCCTGTGAGACATTGATTTTTATTTGAATACCATTTTGCTTATTGGGAAGATTATTATTAAACAATGGAGGTTTATTAAACATAAATCTCCATTGTTTTTACTAATACTACTTTTATTATGGAAAATCAAAATATACCTTTTCAAACGATTGATTGGTCAGAGGTTCCCAGAACCGAACATATAGGTGAAACAGGTGTCGCTTATTGGCAAACCATACAATTTCCCGGTTTGCGTGTCAGGATAGTTGAATATTCAAAAAATTATGTAGCCGACCATTGGTGCCCTAAAGGGCATGTTGTTTATTGCCTTGACGGAGAAGTTATTAACGAACAGGAAAATGGGGGTAGTTCTATATTAACTAAAGGAATGGTTTACGTCGTTTCTGACGAATTAAGTTCGCACCGCTCGGTTTCACACAATGGTGTAAAGTTATTAATCATCGATGGGGATTTTTTAAAACTTAAATAGCAGAGTTGTTACGAAATATTATTCTGTGTTAGAAGTGCCATAAATTCAGCTATTTCATTGGTTTTTTGTTTTTGCCCTACCATTTTATAATCCCTTTTTAACAATTCAAGTAGCCTTAAAATAATTGTTCTATCATTGGCCCGTTCATAGTATTTGGGTTCAAGGTTGTGGTTCATTTTGTTTAAATGGTATTCCAACTCACGCCGCCCTGTAATTGAGCCTTTATTGGAAGGGTTGATATAAAATAAAATATCAGAATCAACATCTTCGCCATGCGCTTTTGTAGCTATTTCGTGATCAAAATAAGCAAGTAGAGGCGTTTTGGGAAAATCGATTAAATAGATTGGTAAATCAAGCATCCTGGCAATAATCGAATATAAAATAGCTATCGATACCGGATTGCCCTTATGTGTGTCAACTACCTGGCTTAAATAACAATTTTGTGGCGATGTTAAATTAGTATGGTTAATTGAAAACTCATACCTGTCGAAAAAAATATGGTTTAAAACGGTTGTTTTTTCAAGCGAAGTGAGTGATTCGCTTAATTCAATCCAAACATCTTTCCGCAATTGTTCCAATTTGCGCCCTAATTTATCAAAATTAAGGTCGGGGTATTGAAATTTGTCGATGATGTAAAAACCTTCCAAAATATCAGCTTCTGCATTCTGTGCCCAATCACCGAATTCATTTTTTGTTTGTTTAAATTGCAAAAACTGAATCAGGTTTTCGATGCGTTGTTGACACATTTCATCCAGATTATTCTCCCACATCTCTTCTAATACAGGAATAATTTCTGTGTTTTCTTTTTCAAGCTCTTTTTCAACCGCCTCGTAAACAAAAGTATCCGGATCATCCAGAAGGTTGATTAGTGCTTTTACTTTTGTGTTTTTCTCCATTGCTGTTATTTTTATGAAGTTAGTTTGTTTAAAACCAGTTTAACTAATTTCTCCATTATACCGTAATAATTCTCATTGGCCTCAAGAGTAACTCTGTTGGCAATAATTGTACAAATTGTTAGTGCTTCGTGGCCCAATAACTTTGATAACCCATAAATAGCCGAACTTTCCATTTCATAGTTTGTAAATTTTAATCCTTTAAATTGAAAATCTTCGATCATATGGTTTAGTTCCGGTTCAGCCAGTTCAAGCCTTATTACACGTCCTTGAGGGCCATAAAATCCCGGTGCCGAAATTGTAACCCCCTGTATAAACGAGATGCCGTCGTCAAAATTAGCTAATAATTCATCCGACACATTTACTGCATAAGGGTTAGGGAAATTAGGATTCCAATTAACAAATTTTTTAAATTCAGTTTCAAACTCTAAGTCACAAACTGTTTCACGGTTGGCATAAAAGTTCAATAATCCATCAAATCCAAATGATTTTTTAGTTATTACAAATGAATTGAGTGGAAGGTCGGGTTGTAATCCGCCTGATGTACCAATTCTGACAAAACTGAGTTTTTTATGTCTCTTTTTTATAGTCCGAGTAGTAAAGTCGATATTGGCAAGGGCATCCAATTCATTAATAACTATATCAATATTGTCGGTACCAATACCCGTTGAAACAACACTTAGCCTCTGGTTGTTGTAAAAGCCGGTTGTTGTTACGAATTCGCGGTTGCTGGCGGTAAATTCGATCTTCTCAAAATTTGATGAAACCATTTTTACCCGCCCCGGATCACCTACAAGGATAATTTTATCGGCAATATTTTCCGGTTTAACATGAAGGTGAAATATTGTACCGTCCTTATTCACAATAAGTTCAGATGCTCTAATCATAATTGATTTCATTTTATTACCTGTCAAATCTATTTAATTACATTCTAATAATCAACAAGTTATAGCGTTAAATATTAACAGTTAACAAAATATTTCTTTTTAAGAATGTTAATATGTGCGAGTTTTGGGAATATATCTTGTAAATTTGCCTTAAATAATCTTAAAAAATAATACCATGAAATTTAATTTTAAAAGTACGTACATTGTTATTGGCGTCATTGTTCTAATCATCTTATTACTTTCGGGTGGAAAGATGTTTTTAATTATTGAAGCCGGCGAGAGGGGTGTTGTATTTAAGCCCTATTCAATTGGATTAGACAAAGAAAATATTTATGGCGAAGGTTTTCATGTAATTGCACCATGGAACCAGATGAATGTATATAATGTTAGGGAACAGCAGCGCGAAGAAACCATGGATGTGTTGGATAAAAATGGGCTTTCAATTAGTATGGATGTAACAGTCCGATTTAATCCTACCTTTAATAAAATTGGATTTTTGCACGAACGTTTTGGTATCAACTTTATCAATACCCTGGTAGTTCCTGAGGTTCGGTCGTCGGTTAGGCAGGTTGCAGGTAGGTACACAGCCGAAGAGATTTATTCTACTAAAAGGAGTGCAGTTGAAAATTCAATCATCACTGAGACAAAAGAAGTATTAGGTACAAATCACATTGATATGAAAGCTCTGCTTATTCGTTCAATTAATTTGCCGGCGCAGATTAAAACCGCTATTGAAGATAAGCTGAAGACTGAACAGGAAGCATTGGCGTATAAATTTAGGTTAGACAGGGAAAAATCGGAAGCTGAGAGGAAAAGGCTCGAAGCCCAGGGTATTTCTGACTTTAATAAAATTATTAGTGCCAGTTTAACTGACAATATTCTGAAACAACGTGGTATTGAGGCTACTCTGGAATTATCTAAGTCGCCAAATGCGAAAGTAGTTGTTATTGGTAGCAGTAAAGATGGGCTTCCAATGATTTTGGGAAATAACTAATTGATTATTATTATCATTTTAAAAAATACTCTTCTTGCAATTGAGGCCATTGTTGGTTTTTATGTGGAAGGGTATTTTTTTTATAATTTTTAGTATGAAGAAGATAGTTAATCCTTTTACGGCAGCATCGCCCGAAGAATATAATTGTTTTGGCTGCTCGCCTCATAATACAAGCGGTTTAAAGCTTGAGTTTTGGGAGGACGGAGATACAGTGCTTACAAAATACAACCCGCACCGTAACTTAATGGGTTTTTCAAATGTCCTTCATGGTGGTATTCAGGCAACAATTCTTGATGAATTGGGCGGATGGGTTGTTTTGCTTAAATGCGAAACGGCAGGTGTTACATCACAATTAAATGTAAAATACCTTAAACCGCTTTATATCTCTAAAGGCGAAATTCAGGCAAAAGCTAAACTGATATTGTTCGAAGATAAAATAGCTGTTATTTCGGCTGAGATTTTCGATGGGGAAGATGGTATGTGTGCTTCGGCCGAGATTCACTATTTTTGTTACCCACAAGCTATTGCACGCCGCAAATTGGGTTATCCAGAAAGCGTTGAAGCATTTTATAATCCCTTAAGGAAATAGGCGATAAATACCCCCAGGTAGTTCCCAAACGCATAACCTAGTATCCCTACGGTTAATCCCGAAATAATTAAATCTTTGTTTTTTAAAGCACTGGCAATAACCGGTACAAAAGGTGGTGAATAGGTGAGTGCTGCAATAGTTATAATTGTGCTGTCGGTGTCGACTTTAAAAATGTACGATAAAAATACGTGTATTATTATTGATCCAAAAACAACAAGGGCTACAAATAGGAACAAATGGAGGAAATCGATTTGGAACATGGCACTTAAATCGCCCATTGATGACACAGCCAGCGAAAAAACAATAATCAGGTACATTCCCAGCTGAAAACTTTTTCCAATTCTGTTCACATACTTTATGGTCGATGCAAATAATCCTAAAGTGGTAATGGATAAAATAATGGTTACCATTTGCGCATTTTCAGGGACAATTAAACTTATTCCTCCCGAAATGGCCACTATAAGCAATGAAATGCCAAATGCCTTCAATAATTCTTTATAACCTTTCTGAGCCAGCATTCCACTGTAATCTTCAATATTGTCTTCTTCGTTATAATTATTCTCCGATTTTGCCAGTGAATGTTTTTCCGAAAACTTTGGAAGGAACAGGTTAAAAAGCCGTTGTGCACCTGTAAGTAGGAATATTAAAGCAACAGCACCAATAACCATATCATAGGTGTGCGTGAGTATAAAAGTATTTGGACTAACATTTAGGGCTGTGCTGATAGCTGCCAAATTTGGAGTTCCACCTGAATATATACCCACTAACATTCCTGATATTTGCCAGGCATCGGGGATTGAATTTCTGAATAAAAAATAACCCGTAAAAATGACAATTACCAATGATACGGTTGCCAATACCAACGAAAACAGTGCTCCTTTGGCTAATTTTAACCACCGTTTTATGTCAAGCGAAAACAATAAAAGAGGAATGGCAAGGAGAATAACAATGGTCATTATTAAATCCTGAACCGAACTTATCTGATTGGCCATAACGTCGGATGATGTAATGTCACCTGCCTCAAAATGAGACAATAACTGATCGGGGGAGAGAGCGGCTTTTCCGGCTAACAGGTTTTTATAGGTTTCACTTTTTTCGGGGAATAAACCAATATTCCCTATAAATAAACCAATGGCGTACGCTAAAACAACAGCACCTATTTTTTTTATGATTTTTGATACGCGGCTGAAATAAATTAAAAGAATGGGTGTAAGAAAATAAAAAACGATTAAAAGGAGAGTCGTAATCATTAATACCTGATTTAGTTAGATATTAACAAATATAGGAAAAAGATTAAAAGCCCGTTTATCAATTAAAACGAGCTTCTAGTTATTTGTTGGTTGGAAGTATTTATCCCATGATAGCAGTAACCCGACTGTGGTTTATATTGCTGAGTGGTATCTTATTTCCTTTAATTGAATTGCCATCTACTATAATTTCTTTTACCCCTTTTGAAACATGATCCGGATTTTTTACTTCTATTTCGAAGTGAATCCCCCTGAATATTTTTGTGGCTTTAAATCCATCCCATTCATTAGGTATACATGGATTAATGACCAAACCATCGTATTCGGGCTGAATGCCTAGTATGTACCTTTTAATGGCATAAAAATTCCAAGCGGCTGTTCCTGTTAACCATGAGTTTTTAGCTTCACCAGGTTTCCATGCATCTTTTCCTGCAATCATCTGCGAATACACATAAGGTTCGGTACGGTGCAAGTCGCTAATTTCTTCGAGGAACGACGGGCAGATTTTCTGGTAATAATCGTAAGCGCGGTTGCCGTTTCCGGCAATAGTTTCTCCAATCATTATCCAAGGGTTATTGTGGCAGAAAATACCTGCGTTTTCTTTGTAACCTTCAGGATAGGTTGTGATTTCTCCTTTACTCAGGTCGTACGATGTGTATGCAGGATTGTTGAGTACTATTCCAAATTCACAATCTAAATGTTCTTTTACCGAATTTAAAGCTTTATTTGTCATGTTCTGATCCATGCCTATTCCTGCCATGGTGCAGAAACCATTGGATTCAATAAAAATTTTACCTTCCTCATTTTCTTTACTTCCAATTTTTTTGCCGAAAAAATCATATGCCCGTAAAAACCAATCGCCATCCCAGGCATGGTTAATAACTGCTTGTTCCATCTTTTCAACAGCATCGATAACATAAGCAGCTTCATCTTTCCGCCCCAATTCGTTTAATAAAACGGCATAATCAGCACCATACAATACAAACATTCCTGCAATCATCACCGATTCAGCAGTTCCACCTTCTTTATTCTCAGTTGTTTGAAACGATTCGTTAGGATTGGTTGAAAAACAATTCAGGTTTAGGCAGTCGTTCCAGTCGGCACGGCCAATTAAAGGCAATCCGTGAGGGCCAAGGTTATTTAAAACATGCGCAACCGACCGGTTTAAATGGTCGAGTAGGGGCTGTGCTTTTGATTCATCATTCTCGTAGGGCACGCTTTCTTCAAGGATCGAAAAATCGCCTGTTTCTTTTATGTATGTAGTTGTTGAGAGGACTAACCACATTGGGTCGTCGTTAAAATTCCCCCCAACTTCCGAATTTCCTTTTTTTGTGAGTGGCTGGTATTGGTGGTAGGCTCCTCCATCTTCCATCTGTGTAGCTGCAAGGTCAAGAATACGTTCGCGGGCTTTTTCAGGTATCAAATGTACAAATCCAATCAAATCCTGATTAGAGTCGCGGAAACCCATTCCACGCCCGATGCCCGATTCAAAATAGGAGGCTGAGCGCGACATATTAAAAGTAACCATATTTTGATACTGATTCCATATGTTCACCATACGGTCCAATTTTTCATCGTGGCTTTTTACCTGAAAATTTGAGAGCAATTTATCCCAGTATGCTTTTAATTCAGCCAAGGCCAAATCTGCTTTTTCAGAAGTATCAAAAGCTGCCATTAGTTGTTTGGCTTTGGTTTTATTAATAACTTTTTTCGATTCCCACTTCTCATGTTCTTCATTCTCGATGTAACCCATTACAAAAACCAACTCTTTAACTTCACCAGGAGCCAGTGATATTTCGAAGCAATGGGAGGCAATGGGTGACCATCCATGTGCTACGGTATTTTTAGAATTACCTTCGGTTACAACATCAGGCGAACTGTATGAATTGTACAATCCAACGAACGATTCCCTATCGGTATCGAAACCTGCAACTTCTGAGTTGACCGTATAAAACGCATAATGGTTCCTACGTTCGCGATACTCTGTTTTGTGGTAAATTGCTGAGCCATCAACTTCAACTTCTCCAACTGAAAAATTTCTCTGAAAATTGGTCATGTCGTCAAGCGCATTCCATAAGTTCCATTCTACAAACGAAAAAAGTTTAAACGTTTTGATTTCAGTGCCAAGGTTTTTTAATTTAACTTTTTGTATTTCGGCATTGTGCCCAAGTGGCACAAAATAAAGGACTTCGACACTTAGATTGTTTTTTTCGCCACAAATATTTGTATATCCCAGTCCGTGCTGGCATTCGTATTTATCTAATTCAGTTTTAACAGGTTTCCATCCTGGCGACCATGTTGTGCCATTATCGTTAATATAAAAGTATTTGCCATTATCATCGATTGGTACATTGTTATAACGAAACCTGGTAATTCGCCTAAACCGCGGATCTTTGTAAAAACTATATCCTCCAGCAGTATTTGAAATTAAGCTGAAAAAACTGTCATTGCCCAAATAATTAATCCATGGCCAAGGAGTTTTAGGATTGGTGATTATATATTCTCTTTTCTGATCATCAAAATGCCCAAATTTCATAAGGATTGTATTTTAGTAAATATCATACTAAAATAACCCTTATTGTGAGATATACAAAATGAAGGGGGATATTGTCCTAATTATTTTCTGTTGAGAAGTTTAATGATTTTTTTAGCTATTCGTTTTTGATCAAGTACATAATCAGGTTTAAATAGATTAACTGCGGCACTTGGCATAGCTGGAGCAAAAGCTGTTTTTGGGTTTTCGACAATGGTAGTTCCTCCAAAATCCTGAATACATTTTAAACCTTCGGCGCCATCACTATTCGATCCGGTTAGAAGAATGCCCAGAAGTTGATTTTTATAAGCCCAGGACGCAGTTTCAAATAAAACATCGATTGAAGGCCTTGAATATTTTACTTTGCCATCAGTTGATAATGAAATTGTTAAGTCATTTTCAACCTGAAGGTGGTAATTTGGAGGGGCAAAATAAACAATGTTTTTTTCGAGCATTTCTTTTTCTTCGCCCTCTTTAATAAAAAAAGGCGTGTGGTTGTTTAAATAAGCAATATACCCCGAAATGCTGTTTGAGCCAATATGTAACACAATGAGCATAGGCACATCAATATCTGGAGGAAGCTCTTCCAGTATCCACTTAATCCCCTCTATACCTCCATATGAGGCTCCTATCACTATTGCTTTAATCATTAAAGTATCAGGTTCTTTTTATAGATTTTACCAACTTTATCAATGGTTATAAAATGGTTCTCAAAATCAGTAAACTTAAGGCTCTCTTTACTTCCCAGGCATAAAATTCCATGATTTGTCAGGCTTCGGTCAAAAAGACTAATTACATGATTTTGAAGTTCTTTGTTAAAGTATATAAGTACGTTCCTGCATATAATAAGGTTTACTTCGGCAAAAACATCATCAGTTACAAGGTTATGGTCGGCAAAAACAATTTTTTTCGACAATGATTTATCCAATAAAACCGATCCGTATTTTGATGTATAATAATCAGATAACTCTTTTTTACCACCTGCTTCTTTATAGTTTTTATTATACTGTTCTATTTCTTTTGCAGGATATATTCCTTGTTTGGCAATGTCGAGAACTGTTTTATTAAAATCGGTTGCATAAATTTGTGTCCGGTTTAAAAGGTTTTCTTCTTTAAACAGAATGGCCATTGAATATACCTCTTCGCCTGTTGAACATCCTGCATGCCATACTTTTATATGTGCATAAGTAGAAAGGATGGGTACCACCTTTTCACGGAAAGCCAGATAAAAACCCGGGTCGCGAAACATCTCGGTAACATTTATCGACAGGTTTTTCAGAAATTTACTGAACATGGATGGATTCCAGAGGATTTTTTCCTGAAGTTCTGAAATTGTTTTGATATCATTTAACCTGATAAATTGATTAATTCGCCTGGTTAAATGGGCATGGCTATAATTCCTGAAATCGTAGCCGTATTTCATAAAAATGCCTTCAAATAACAACCTGGCTTCAATTTCTTGTATCTCCGAACTTTCAAGGTTGTATTTTGGGCTGTCTGTTTGTTTATCTTCCAATTGCATTAATTATAATTGATCGTAATTCGTTCTCTTTAAAAGGTTTACTAATAAATTCATTCATCCCGGCTTTAATACAATTTTGTTTATCTTCTGAAAAAGTATTGGCAGTGGCAGCAACTATATATACAGGATTGGTGCTTTTATTAAGTTTTTCATATTCCCTGATTTTCAGTGTCGAGCCAATGCCGTCAAGCTCAGGCATTTGCATGTCCATTAATACCAAGTCGTATTTTTTTGACATAAACATTTCGGCTGCGATAATTCCATTTTGGGCTATTTCGCATGTAACACCAATTTGTTTAAGGAGCAATTGAGTAACCCTTTGATTTACCGGATTATCTTCGGCATATAAAATCCGAATGTCTTTAGGTATATTAACTTCATGTTTCACCGACGAATCAATATCTGTGGTGCTATACCCAAATTTTAGTTTAAACCAAAAATCTGAGCCTTTTCCGGGTTCACTGTTTACGCCAATTTCACCATTCATTATCGAAACCAAATTATTACAGATGGCCAAACCCAGTCCTGTTCCCCCATATTTGCGGGTTGTAGAAGTTTCAGTTTGTGAAAACTCTTTAAACAGCCTTTTTTTGCCTTCATCTGAAATCCCTATTCCTGTATCAATAATTCTAAATGTCAGATTTACATGATTATCAGTTTTTTCAGTCAATTTTATCTGAATTTTAACTGAACCTTTGTCAGTAAATTTAATTCCGTTATTTAATAAGTTCGTTAATATTTGGTTTATCCTTACAGGGTCTCCAATTAATGTTGAAGGAATTTTGGAATCAATATCAATGATTATTTTGAGGCCTTGTTCATCAATTTTAAACTGTAAGAGGCTAACAATTGTTTTAATAATTTTTTGAATGTCAAACTCAATCTCTTCGAGTTGTATTTGCCCCGATTCTATTTTTGAAAAGTCAAGAATATCATTTATAATATTTAATAAATTTTCGCCCGATGTGGTAATAATATTTGTTAATTCCTTATGTTCATTAATGTTTTCACTACGTTCCAGGATTTTTGAAATTCCAATTATACCATTAAGCGGTGTTCTAATTTCATGCGACATATTGGCCAGGAACATGGCTTTTTCTTTTGTTGCAGCTTCGGCTTTCTCACGTTGTATTTCAAGCTCTTTGTTATTTTTTTCGAGTTTTTTGAGTAACTCTTTAAGCTCGTTTTTTTGATGGTATAAATCAAGGAAAACCCTAACTTTTCCAATTAATATTTCAGGGATAATAGGTTTTGGAATAAAATCGACCGCCCCGGTTTCAATACCTTTTATAATATGGAGGTCGCTTTGGTGAATTGCTGAAACAAATATTACAGGCAAAAATTTGGTTTTTATCCGCTGCCTCATCAACGATAGTGTTTCGTAACCATCCATTTCGGGCATTTGAACATCGAGGATGGCCATGGCGAATTCATTTTTTACCGAGTGCCGTAAAGCCTCCATGCCTGAATACGCCTTTACAAACTCAACATCAAAATCGCCAAGAACCATTTCAAGGCTATGTAGATTTTCTTCGAGATCGTCAACGATCAGAATTTTAGGTTTATCCATTCTACTTTTTAAATAACCAAATTTTCAACAACGAAAATAACTTTAGCTCATCAACAGGTTTCGAAATATAATCATTTGCGCCGTAATTTAAAGCTTTCTGATAATCTTCTTTCATTGCTTTAGCTGTGACAGTAATTATAGGGATTTCACTTATCCCCGGAGTTTTTCTGATTATTTCCATCGCCTCATAACCATTCATTTCAGGCATCATAATATCCATTAGAATTAGGTCAATGTTTTTATTCTCTTTTAAGATCTCGATGGCAGAAACACCATTTTCGGCTTCAATTACCTCTATTTCTTTTTCTTCAAGGATTTGTGCCAGGGCAAATAAATTTCTGATATCATCGTCAACGATCAGAATTTTTTTCCCTTTAAACTGAGTTTTTGCCAAATCGGTAGCATCGAGTTTTTCAATTGTTTTAGGTAGTGTATTTGTAAGTTGATGCAGGAACAATGTTACTTCATCCATTAACCGCTCGTCGGATTTAATACCTTTTATGACAATAGAAGTTGAAAATTTACTTAATTCACGGTGTTCCTTTTCGGTTAATTCACGCGCTGTGTGGATAATAATATTTGGAATTTTTATTTTATCCGATTTTAATTTTGTCAGTAATTCTTTTCCTGACATATCGGGTAATCCCAGGTCGAGAATGACACATTCAAAATTTTTGTTCTTAAGCAAATTGTATGCTTCATTTCCGGTTTCAGCTTCTTCTATTAGTATTTCATCGTTGCTTAAAAGTGAATGAATCGATTCCCTGGTAACAGGGTCATCTTCAACAATTAATATTGTATTGTAATTCCCTCCAAATTGATTGGCAATTTTTTCGGAGTATTTTTTGATATCTTCCGAATCAGTTGTTTTTAATTCTTCCAGAGATTCCAGATTTTCATCTTCAATTCGCGAAACCAGGTGAATAGGAAGCTGGCTGGTATATTTATTTTGTTTCAGCAATTCAAAATCTTTTTGTGCTTTTGAATCGGACGATAACAGTATAGCTTTGGGAAAGTATTTTTCAGCCATTAAAATCCCATCCACTATATTTTTGCTGACAAGGGCATTAAAATCGCGGCTGTGGCATTGTTGATACAGTTTATTTGCTTCTGTTTTACCCGGGTGGATAATAAGTACCAATATTTTATTTGATGCCTTATTGCGGTCGTCGGGAATAAAAACCGGAATTTTAACCGGGTTTTTTGGTTTTTCAATTACTATGGGTTTTTCATTTTTTTGACTAGGGGCTGCTGGTTGTTCTGCTTTATGAGCAGTAATTTCTGGGGCAGGTTGCCCATCGGTTGCCAGAGGCATATAGATAGTAAATTCAGAACCAAAACCTTCCTGTGATTCAACACGTATTTCACCATTTAATAAGCGAATTAGTTCTTTTGAAATGGAGAGCCCAAGCCCTGTCCCTCCAAATTTGCGTGAAATACTGCCATCGGCTTGTTGAAACGCATCAAAAATTGCCTCTTTTTTACTTTGAGGGATACCTACACCTGAATCAATAACTGATATAAAATATGAATTATTTGGATTTAGCGTTTTATTTAAAAATACAGTATCGGACGCAGGTAAACCAAAATTGATTTTGATGCCTCCGTTTTTAGTAAATTTAAACGCATTGGATAATAGGTTGCGTATAATTTGCATCATTCTTTGCCGATCGGTATAGAGTACTTTTGGGAAATTTGTTTCAATATTAAGTTCAAGGTAAAGTTTTTTATGCTCGGCCAATGGCTGGAAATAATGCGTGATTTCAGTTTTTATATCGTCGGTTGAAACATGGCCTAACTCAATGGTCATTTTACCGGCTTCAATTTTTGAAAGGTCAAGTATTTCATTTATTAGCTGAAGGAGGTCGCTTCCACTCTTATAAATAATGTTTACTGATTTTACCTGGTCATCAAGTAAATTCCCTTTTTTATTGTTGCCCAGCATTTTGGATAAAATAAGCATGCTGTTCAGTGGAGTCCTTAATTCATGCGACATGTTTGCCAAAAATTCGGACTTGTACTGGCTGGCAATTTCAAGTTCCCTGGCTTTTTGTTTTAAATTTTCCTGGACGTTTAATAAATCGGTATTTTTTTCAGATATTTCTTTTTTCTGTAATTCAAGTTGAGTGGTCCGTTCTTCTAACTCTTCGTTCGATACTCTTAACTCTTCCTGTTGTAATTGCAGGCTTTTTTCATTTTCAGCAAGTATTTTTGAATGCTCTGCCAATTCTTCGTTCGATACTCTTAATTCTTCTTGCTGGGCCTGCATTTCTTCATTGGCCACCCTTAACTCTTCTTGCTGAGCCTGTAATTCTTCGTTGCGTTGTTTTATGGCAATTTCAAGGCTTTTTATATCAGTAATATCCCGCGATATGCCAAAAGTCCCTATCACTTCACCACTCGATGTTTTTAATGGAAGTTTGGTTGTAGAAACATACCTGTCTTTTCCTTCAAATACTTCTTTTTCAACCAGCCCGATAATTGGTTTTTGTGTTTTTATTATTCTTTGTTCATCTTCGTAGGCATCGCGTGCATGCTCACTGTCCTGGAAATCAAAATCGGATTTGCCATATAAATCATCAGCCTTTTCAACACCAAACAAATCGGCCATTGATTTACTTACTTTAATAAATTTGCTTTCAAGGTCTTTGTAATAAACTGTATCGGGTAATGTATTCAACAATGAATCAAGGAGTGATTTCTCCCATTCCAATTCTTTTTGAATTCTTTCATTTTCCTGAATTCTTTTTTCTAACTCTTCTTGCTGGGCTATGAGAGTTTTATTGTGTTCTTTTATTTCATTTTCAAGTGTTTTAAGGGCTGTGATATTACGGGATATTCCAAATGTGCCAATAACCTCTCCATTTTTATCTAAAAGAGGCAATTTTGTTGTTGAAGAATATTTTAATTTACCGGTTTTGTCAATTTTTTTCTCAGTTATACCAATATAATGTTCTTTGGTTTTGATAATCTGTTGTTCATCGGCAAATGCCTTTTTTGCATGTTCCAGCGGATGGAAATCAAAATCGGATTTACCATACATCTCATCGGCATTTTTAAGTCCAAAAGCGCTGTATAGCGATTTGCTGACCTTGATAAATTTGCTTTCGAGGTCTTTAAAATAAACAGAATCGGGTAGTGTATTTAACAAAGAATCCAATAATGATTTTTCCCATACAAGCTGATCCTGCATTTTTTTATTTTCCTGTACTTGGTTTTTAAGCACCGATTGTTGAGTTTGCAGTTCGTTTGCCTGTTCCTGGCTTTTTTTCAAGAGTGCGTTTGTACGGAACCGTGAGACAGCAGCATCGATGTTGATGGCTAAAATTTCAGATATTCCATCAAGAAAATCTATTTTATTTTCTGAAAAGTTAGTTATTGCTGCCAATTCAATTACCCCCATCGTCTGGTTACCGCTTATTAGTGGTATTACATGGATTTCGTGCGGAATTATTTCGCCTGAAGAACTATATATTTTATGGTATTTTCCTTTTGTGAGTGATGTTATCCTTTTTTTATTTTTAGCTACCTGCCCTATTAATCCTTCTCCAATTTGTAAGATTTTATCAATACTTTTTAATTCAATTCCCGAGGAACCGGTAAGTTCTAAATGCCCAAATTCACTGTCGTATGAGTATAATGCGCCAAGTTCAGCTCCAAGGAACGTTGTCAGGAATTGTAAAATTTTATCAGAGAGTTCACGTACGGTGAGGTCGCCCCGGATAGAATTATTTAAATCGTTAATGCCATTTTTCCTCCAGGTATCAGTTTCTGACTCTTTTTGTGCTTTTTTAAGTGTAATAGCCATTTTATTAAGCGAAATAGATAATTCATCATCTTTCGACTTTGGTTTTACTTTTAAGTTGAAATTCCCCTGGGAGACATGTTTTGAATAACTAACAATATTTTGCATCCCTTTTTGAATTTCTGAAAAGGCTTTTGATAACTCACCAATTTCATTTTTTTGATTAATTTCAACTGATGTGCCAAGATTTCCTGTAGCAATAATTTTGAAGTTGTCGGCTAATTGGTTGATAGGCCGGGATATTGACCTTGATATTTTTCGGGATAAAAGGAAAGACAAAAATCCTAATAAAATAACTGAAAAAACCAGGCCATAACTTAGTAACTTATCAATAAGGTTACTTATAGAATAAATTTCGGCTGAAAAATCAATGGTAAGGAGACGGATCTGCTCAATATCTGCCTCAATTTGGGCTAGTGTTTCCTCCGATTTGTTAAGTTGAAATGATTGGCATAATTGGCGAATAGCATCTCCTTTTTTGTAGACTTGTGAACTTATTTTTTTTACATTATTTAACTTGCCCGGGTCAAAAAACTGGAATAATTTTATTTGATCGCCCATAAAAGCGGCAGCTTTAATATCGTAATTAAAGCCTTCTTTGTAAATATTGTAAAAATAAGCAATCCATTCTTCGCGTGTCAGCGATGATAAAATACTATCGATTTTAGCAAAACCCAAAGCCATTTGATTGGCCTGATTCATAGAACTCATGGCATGTTCAAATAAATCTTCATCTTCGGTAAGTATATATTTATAAAAATCGTTGATGCCATGTTCGAAGGTTTTAGTATGCACCATCTCCTGATTTATCATCAAAGCCATCATTTTACTCGGATTTGAAAATATTTTTGCACCAACTGCCAACGCAATAAGGATCAAAATAAACAAGCTGGTAAGCAGCATTAATTTTGAGTTTATCTTTAAATGATTAAAGGGTTTGATAAATCTCCGCATATTCTATTTTTTATTAATAACTGATTTATTCATCCCGTACAAAATATAAAAAAATACCCAACGAAAAACTGATTATTTACAAAAGAAGCCAACAATGAATTGTTGACTTCGTTTTATGATAGGTGCATAGTAAATGCTTGTGCCCCAAAATACCGATATTAATAATACTAGTTTACTGTTTTAATATCCTTTTTTAAGTAAGTATCCAGAAAAACAAGTATTTTCCCATAGCCGTTTATTTCATTCTCTTTTTTTACAAATCCGTGCCCTTCGTCGGGGAATAATACATACTCAACAGGTACTCCATTGGCTTTTACACCAGCTACTATTTCATCCGATTCAACCTGCAGCACCCGTGGATCGTTGGCTCCCTGAAGGACCATAAGTGGCTTGGTTACATTCTTTGTGTGGAACAAGGGTGAAATGTTGTACAACCGAACACTGTCATCGGTAAAAGGATCACCCATTTCTTCATACAATGCTTCGCGGAACGATTCCCAATAAGGAGGGATTGATTTTAGGGTACGCAACCAATTGGTAACTCCAAAAATGTTGACACCCACATCAAATGCTTCAGGCTCAAAGGCAAGGGCAGCCATAACCATATAACCCCCATATGAACCTCCAATAATGCCTACTTTTTCCATATCAACCCAACCGAGCGATGCCAGGTAATCTTTGGCCATTACACAGTCTTTTAAGTCGACATCGCCATGTTGTTGGTCGTCCATTTTGTAAAATGTTTTTCCATAGCCGCTAGAGCCACGGTTGTTTACAGCCAAAACAGCATATCCATGATTTACCAAAAATTGGATAAGAGCAAAATAACCAGTCCGCGATTGGCCTCCCGGTCCACCATGAACCCAAACCAGTGCAGGAACTTTGTTTGCTACAGTGGCTGAATGTGGTTGATACAAAATGGCAGGAATTTCCAATTCATCAAACGAAGGATATCTTATGACCTGGGCTGTAACCAAATCTTCTTCATTAATTTCAGGATTTAATGTGTTAGTAAGCTGCTTTAATTTTTTACTCTGAAGATTATAAGTGTAAATATTGCTTGGTGAGGTAGAGGTGCTTACAGTTAACCTAATAGCTTGTTCCGATTTTGAAATACTAACCGATGAAATACTTCCACCTGTAATTTCAGGAAGGGCAACATTCTCTCCCGATTCTAAATTTGTCATAGTAACCACCGTTTTTGCATCCTCATTAACTCCAATAACACGGTATTTTTCATTAAATGAGGTATACGCATACATAATATCCCAATCGGTTTTCCATACTTCATTTTTTGTTTCATCCGACAAATTATAACTCACCAGATAAGTAAATTCGCTTCCCTCGTTGGTGAGGAAATAAAGATGCTCGTTCGATAGGTCGAAATATTGAGGCGAATAATTGGCATCGCCCTCATGTGGTGATATATGTTTTAACTCTTTTGTTTCAGTATTGTAGATATACATTTCGGAATTGGAAGTAGTAATGGATTTTATTAGGGCTATGTATTTTTTATTTTCCGAAATGTCGCCAATGTCCATAGCTTCCGTATTTTCAAAAATCAGTACCGGTTCAAATCCATCCATACTCACCTCGTATAAGTCGAATGAAGATGGATCGCGTTTGTTGGAAATCATAAAAAACGATTTAAAATCGCGTGCCCAGCCATAAAATGACGATTTTGACCCTTCCCAGGGAGTAAGGTCAGTAATAGTGCCATCCATTTCATTGAGGTACAGGTGGTCATTTTCATCGCCTCCCTGGTCATGCGAAAAAATAAAACGTTCATCTTCTGGAAAATAAGAAACGGCAAAAAATGACTCATCGGTTGAGTTGGTTAGCTGAACCGGCGTAGATCCATCAACAGGAAGAGCCCATACATTGTAAATGTCAGTTTCATTGCTGGTTACAAGTAATTTTGTTTCATCAAACGAAAACTGCCCTCCATAAATATTTTTGTTTTTGTAGAATTGTTCAATGGAGTACTTTGTAACCTCTTTCACTGGTTTGTCGAGATTTTGGCAGCCAAATACGGATGCCACGATAAAAAGGATCAGTAATTTTTTCATGATTGCAAGTGGTTTAATTATTGTTTAATAATGTAGTTATAAGCATTTTTTAAGAAAAGGTTTCAATAAATGGTAACAGTTCTGGCAATAAATAAGTTTATGTTAGAAAAAAAATTGTGTGCCGGCAGTAATATAAAATAGAAACTATATTTTTGCCCAAGCGTTTAAGGTTAATAAAAATGAAACGAGCATGTAAAGGTTTTTACACACAGGAGGAGGATGATCTGGCGAGTTACATGGGTTACCATAAAAAACTAACTATTATAAACACATGAAAAACAAAGTTGTTGTAATCACGGGAGCATCATCAGGAATTGGAAAAGCACTGGCTGTTAAATTTGCAGGAGAAGGAGCCAAATTGGTTTTGGGAGCGCGCCGAATTAAAAATTTGCATGAACTGGAAAAACAACTGCCTGGTGCTGAGATTGAATCGGTTAAAATGGATGTAACGCGCGAAAGCGATTGCCGGCTTTTGATGGATAAAGCCATTGAGCGTTTTGGTCAGATTGATGTATTGATCAACAATGCAGGGATTTCGATGCGTGCCGTTTTTGATGAGGTAGAACTGGATGTTCTTAAACGGTTAATGGATGTGAATTTTTGGGGAACAGTTTATTGTACTAAATATGCTTTGCCTTTTTTGCTAAAAACCAAAGGGTCATTGGTAGGTGTTATCTCCATTGCCGGGCATGTGGGATTACCGGGGCGTACAGGTTATTCGGCTTCGAAGTTTGCTGTGCGTGGATTTTTGGATACCCTGCGTATCGAAAACCTTAAAAAAGGATTACATGTGCTGGTAGCAGCACCTGGTTTTACTGCCTCCGAAGTTCGTAAAGTGGCTTTGTCGACCGATGGCAGCCAGCAAGGCGAAACACCGCGTAACGAAGATAAAATGATGACAGCCGAAGAGTGTGCCACCCATATTTTTAATGCTGTTAAAAAACGTAAACGCCAACTTATCCTTACCTTTGTTGAAGGGAAAGTAACTGTTTTCCTTGGAAAATTTTTACCTGGATTATTAGATAAGCTCACCTATAACCACATGGCAAAAGAACCTGATTCGCCGTTTAAATAACCAAACTTTGCATTGTAAGCCTCAATTGTGGAAACATTATGTGTTCCTGTGCCGTATTCTGGATAGGATACAATTGACATTTCTCACTTAACCACAAAGGGAACAAAGTCTAGCATAACGGGCTCGAAGGATTTTATGCCTCAATTGGTAAGTTTCAAATAATTTTACTTTGTTGCTGCTTACTGCTTGCCAATGACTTTTTTACCAAACACATATGACTTATATAACTTTCCGCAAGGCCATGATTTTGGTGTCAATTTTAGCAATTTAATCCATCTGTTTTAGGACCATTCAATTGATTATTTTCTAGATTTGTGTTGTAAATTTTATATTGCGCAAAATGCTATTAATTATCGATAATCAGAGTGCCTTTATTAAAAAATTCAAAAGACAATTTCTTGCTGAACAAGATTTTGACTATGTGTTTTTTGACCATAACCAGCCTATTACTTTATCGGCAAAAGCTGAGATAAAAGGAATAATTCTTTCGGGTGGAAGAGGCAATCCATATGAACCATTAAACCTAACATCAAATTTTGTTGCATTAATGAATTTTGATGTGCCTGTTATAGGTTTTTGCCTTGGGCACGAAATATTGGCAGTGGCATACAGGGGACGTATTAAGAAGCTGCCCGAATATCATGGGAAGAAAGAATTGATTACTATTACAAAACCTAACGACCCAATTTTTTCAGGCCTGGAAAAACAAGAAGTATCGTTGATAAAACGCCATGGATTTTATGTTTCAGAGTTACCTGCTTCCTTCGAGAGTTTAGCGAGTTCAGATACTTGTTTAAATGAAATTATCAAACACAAAACCAAGCCAATTTATGGATTTCAGTCGCACCCCGAAGTTTCAGGTGATGATGGTATGTTTATGGTAAAAAATTTTTTAAAAATGTGTAAAATAATTGACTAACTTCTATATTGAAATTCAGAAATGAAAGTTGCTATTATATATAATAAAGATATCCAGGGAGTTATAAATACTTTCGGAATGCAAAACAAAGAGTTCTACAAAGAAAAAACGGTACTAAAAGTTGCTAAAAGCCTTGAAGTTTCAGGCCATAACGTAGTCGTTTTTGATGGCAATAAACAAATTATTGAACGGCTTGAGAATTTTATGCCCCGGGTTATTGAAGGTGAACAAATGGGGATGGTTTTTAACATGGCTTATGGTATCCAGGGTGAAAGTAGGTATACACATATTCCAGCATTGCTTGAAATGCTTGGTCTTCCTTATGTGGGATCGTCACCTTCGGGGCATGCATTAGCATTGGACAAAGTACTAACAAAAATTATCTGGAAAAATAATGATTTACCCACTCCTGACTTTTGGGTTTTTAATTCGGACGATGAAGATTTAAGTCGGGTTACGTTCCCGGTTATTGTTAAACCAAAAATGGAAAGTGTTTCGTTCGGATTAAAAGTTGTATACAACGTGGATGATTTAAGAGAAGCCATCCATTTTGTGGTGACTGAATTTGGCCAACAGGCACTGGTTGAGCAATTCATCAGAGGGAAGGAGTTTTGTGTTGGTTTACTTGGGAATTCACCAATCGAGTCGTTTCCTGTTCTTGAAATTGATTTAGAAGGTGACCCCGATGCTATTCAGACAGTTGATGACAAACAAACCAAACCCAAAAAGAAAATTTGCCCTGCCAATATCTCTGAGGAATTAGCCGAGGAGATGAAAAAAATTAGTGTCGAGGCATTTAAAGCCCTGAATCTGCGAGATTTTGCACGGGTCGATATCAGGCTTGATGAAGCGGGGAATATTTTCCTGCTTGAGATAAATTCTATGGCAAGCCTTGGCGAAAGTGGTTCATATCCTACTGCAGCCAGGGTCGCTGGATATAACTTTGAAACTTTAGCAAATAAAATGCTGGATGTTGCTTCGGTTCGATATTTCTCAAATACATTAATGAGCAAGTTGCCGAATGAAATTCACAAAAAGAATACCTCAACAAAAGGACGATTAAGGTTATTTATTAAAACCAGGCAGCAGCAGAATGAAAAATTCTTAAAGAAACTGGTTGATATAGATTCATTTGTGAGAAATGTTGTGGGTACCAATTCTTGTGTTGAGCTTATTAGTAAGGAATTAAGCCTATTCGGTTTTACTCAGGAGGTTTACCCTCAATTGGAAGTGGGAAACATCGTGTATCTTTCAAACTCATTTAATACCTCTACCGATTATTTATTGTTATTGCCTGTTGATAATCCCATAAAGTTGGCACAACATGAAAGCTTTAAAGAACATGACCAGTATCTTGAAGGAACCGGAATTTGGGAAAATAAAGGAGGTATTGCCATCACTGTGGCTGCATTGCAGGCACTGAAGTTTATTAAATCAATTAAAAAAATAAACATTGGGATATTACTTATTACAGATTCATCTATTGATAATAAATATTCTAAAAATATCATTTATCAAAAATCGAAACAAGCAAATAAAATTCTGGCTTTTAGCGGTTCTTCTTTAAATGGTGGTTTAATTCTATCTCGGTCAGGTTCAGCACTATATCATCTTGAAACAAAACTGGTTAATCGGAGTATTCCTGAAAATGTATCATTAACAGCAATGAATTTTAATAAAACATTGGCATCGATTACTGATATTTCCAGAAATGATAATGAAAATGTTATCGCTCCTTTTAATATTGAATTTAAAAGTAACATCTTCAAAAAATTTGCATACGGTACTGCCGGAATTAGTGTTCGGTATAATTCGAAGGAGGCTTTGCAAAATATTGAACTAAAGGTGAAAAAAATAATAAATCAGCAAAAACGAAATAAGATTTATCAAACCCACTTTGATGGAGGATTGAAGCGGCCTGAAATGATACGAACGGAAAGCATTCTAGAATTTTATAAAGAAATTCAGAGAATTGCAACCAAAATTGATGTTCGAATTACAGATGAGCACCGCTGGAGTTCATCAGATATTTGCCTTATTGATTCGGATCAACCCAAAATCGATGGTTTAGGCCCTGTTGGAGAGTTTGTACCATCTAATAACGAGCGGATTATTAGGCATAGTTTGATCGAAAAATCACTCTTACTTGCTTTAATATTAATTAATAAGTAGAAACAAAATATTATGCATAGTATATAATGTAGGATATTTCATTAATGAATGAAAAAGGAATGCACTATCTAAGTAAAGTATTATTTTTCCTTCAGTAATCCGGTTCTTTCCGAAAAACAGATCAAAAAATTGGTGTTGAGAATGGCTGGGAAGCAGAACATCCTCTGCATGTTAGCGCGTTATTCTGACTGGATTCATGTATGAATAATTATTAATTTTTTATTCTTTGGCTAAAAGGTGCAAGCTGCTTTTGAAGCTAAAGCAAAGATTAAAAGCGGGAAAAAGTTTTAAAACATTTTAATGAAATAATGGTTGTTAAAATGAGGGCTTTATATAGAAAAAATCCTAATTTAGTTTCAATAAGAGAATTAGGGAAATAATAAATACTATGCAAAAAGGAATTTTATCTCCATTTCAAAAATTTGTTAAAATTGAAAGTTTAAGTGGGATCTTATTATTAACTGCAACAATTGTTGCCTTGTTTTGGGCAAATTCCCCTTTTAAAGAGAGTTATCAATCAATTTGGCAATATAAAATTGGTATAACAACCGAACATTTTGAATTATACAAACCTCTTCTGCTCTGGATAAATGATGGCTTAATGGCTATTTTCTTTTTTCTGATTGGATTAGAGATTAAAAGAGAATTTCTGATTGGAGAACTAAATTCAATTAAAAAGCTTGCTTTCCCACTTTTTGGTGCATTGGGAGGAATGTTAGTTCCCGTAATGGTCTTTTTTGTTCTGAATACTAACCCAGGAGCCGTTGGTGGCTGGGGAATTCCAATGGCTACCGATATTGCATTCTCATTGGCTGTTTTAAAACTGCTTGGAAAAAGGATTCCATTAAGTTTAAAGATATTTTTAACGGCTTTTGCAATTGTGGATGATATAGGTGCAGTTTTAGTTATTGCCGTATTTTACAGTAGTAGTATTAATTTGGGATTATTATTGGCTGCACTGTTTTTACTTGGAGTTCTTTATTTTATATCTATTAAAGGTTACTATTCAAAATTTTTAATTGTAGTTTTTGGTGGAATTATTTGGTTATTATTTCTCAAATCAGGAATTCATCCAACAATAGCAGGTATTCTATGGCATTTTCAGTTCCTGTTAAACAAAAAATAACTACACCTTCTTTTATTTCCATTCTTGAAAAAATAACAGGCAATATTAAAAAAGGATCTGTATCAAATAAACCAGTTCTGTGCAAAGAACAAATTGAACAGATAGATGATTTAGAAGATTGGATCGACAAATACCAATCTCCACTGCAACATTTAGAGCATAAGTTACATGGGTGGGTTGCTTATTTTATTATTCCTGTATTTGCATTGGCAAATGCCGGTGTATTAATAAGTAGCTCTGGCAATATTGATACGGATTTAATAAGGAATATTATTATTTGTTTAGTTTTAGGAAATAGTATAGGCATATCATCAATAATACTTTTAGCTAAAAGAATTAAACTCATTGAAGTACCAAAAGAGATAAATGTCAGGCATATTATTGGAGTTTCATTTTTAGCTGGTATTGGGTTTACAATGGCAATTTTTATTGCAAGCCTGGCATTTGAGAATAGCCCCGCTTATATTGACTCTGCTAAAATTGGAATACTAATTGGTTCGTTGATTTCCGCAATAATTGGTTATACGGTTTTAAGAACTAAAAAAAGAAATAGCCCTGGCAAATAAAAAATGCGCTAAATTCTTACATTAAAAATGTAGTTCGCTTCAGTTTATATATAATTAGAGGTATTTGAAGTTTCATTCGGTAACTATTCTTTTATTATCTACCCGCGTAACATAAAAATACTAAAGCATTTTTATTTATAGTTTTGTTAAACAATATGATATGTGCTTTGTTTAATGGTTAGTGGTAAAAGTTAAACAAACTGATTGGTGTTTCAAAACTTTATAAAAACAAAGAAGTGGGTAAAAAAATAGGTATCTTGTTAATTGCAATAAGTCTGCTTATTGCGGGTGTAGCTTTTAAAAATTTTAATGGTCCAAAATCAATGGTTGATAAAACGGTAATTAAGGAATTTGACCTAAAAAAATATTTGGGAACCTGGTATGAAATAGCCCGTTATGATCATCGTTTTGAGCGTGGACTTGTAGGAGTTACCGCCAATTACTCTCTGCGTGACGATGGTAAAATAAAAGTATTAAACAGTGGATACAAAGGAAGTTTTTCAGGAGAATTTTCAGAAGCAATCGGAAAAGCAAAAATCCCTGACCCGGAAAATGAACCCGCTAAATTAAAGGTTTCCTTTTTTTGGATTTTTTATAGTGACTATTTTATATTGGAACTCGATAAAAATTATCAATGGGCGCTAATTGGAAGTAGTTCGGACGATTATTTGTGGATTTTGAGCAGAACACCACAAATGGATAAAAAAGTATACCTCGAGTGCCTTGATAAATTAGCAAAACGTGGTTATGATGTTTCCAAATTAATAGAAGTTGAACAAAAAGAAGTTTAATTTATGGGCAATACAACAATCCAGGCTATTAATGGCAAGTTTCTTTATTATGGATTTATTGCCGGCAGCCGGCAAGTTTTACAAAACCAGGCTGAACTAAACCATATTAATGTTTTCCCTGTTCGGGATAAAGATACCGGAACAAACCTTGCGTCAACCATTCGTGCAGTTATCGATAATATTAAACCACATAAATCGTATAAAAAAACAATTGGGAATATTGCCGAGGCAGCATTAATTGGGGCCCGGGGGAATTCAGGAGTAATTTTTGCCCAGTTTTTACATGGATTAAACAGTGAAACAAAAAACACACACGTTATCACATTGCATGAATTTGCCGAAAGTGTAAAAAAATCGATACCATACATGTACGAGGCAATAGCGAATCCTGTTGAAGGTACTATGTTAACAGTTATTAGTGATTGGTCTGAATTTTTAAGCAGTAAAAAAGAAGCATTTCACGATTTTAAAGAGGTACTTATTGATTCTATTGATGTGCTTGAAAAATCGTTGGCCGAAACAACTTCGAAACTAAAAGCCTTAAAAAAATATGGTTTTGTTGATGCAGGTGCCAAAGGATTTGTGGTTTTTATTAAAGGAGTAATTGAGTTTATAAAAACCCGGAATATTCGTACTCTTACTTCCGAACGAATTGAAACGATCAGGCTGATACATTCTGAAGAACTTGCTGATGAAGACTTCACCTTCCGTTATTGTACGGAAGCCGTAATAAAAAACCTGCAGATGAGTACTGTTTTATTAAAACAGTTATTAGGAGAAAATGGCGATTCGGTAGTCGTTGCAGGATCAAAAAATACCTGCCGTATTCATGTGCATACAAATTTTCCTGCCGAACTTTTTTATAAGCTAAAAAATGCAGGAACCATCACTTTTCAAAAGGTTGATGACATGCTGCGCCAGCAGGAAATGATAAACAAAAGAAAATGGAATATAGCTTTGGTGGCCGATTCAACCTGCGACCTTTCGCAAGAACTAATAGATTTTTATCAAATAAATATCGTACCAATTAATTTAAACTTTGGCGAAAATCATTACCTCGATAAAATAACCATTCAACCGGGGCAATTTTACGATTTACTGGAAAGCAGCCCTGAATTTCCAAAAACATCGCAAATTAACGAACGTGCTTTTACCAATTTGTTTTCGCACCTGGCTTCGCATTACGATGCAATAATTTCGGTACACCTTACTTCGCAATTTAGCGGAACATTTGCCAACAGTGTAAAAGCAGGCAAACGCATCGAAAAAGAATTTAAAAAACCGGTGCATGTAATTGATTCGAAAAATTTATCGGGGGCGCTTGGTTTGCTTGTGTTAAAAGCTGCTCAAAATATTGAAACTGGTAGCTCTGTGCAACAGGTAGTAAAAGTTTTGGAATCGGATATTGCCAATGCAAAAATATATGTAAGTGTAAAAAATTTAAAGTATATGATAAAAGGTGGGCGTGTATCAAAACCGGCAGGTTTTATTGCAAACCTTTTTGGTATCAATCCGGTCATCTCCATGAATAACGAAGGTAAATCATTATTATTTGGCAAAACTTTTAGCCAAAAGGCCAGCCTGAATAAAATATTTAACCACATCGAAAAAATTGGCCGTGGAAAATCGATCTGGAATTACATAGTTTTACATGCACACAATCCGGAGGGAGCTCAAAAGGCTGAATTAAAAATGGAAGCTCTAACCGGGAAGAAACCGGTTTCGGTAGTTGATATTTCGCCTGTTATTGGGATGCATGCAGGCAATGGTGCCGTTGCTGTTTCGTTGTTGTTTAACAATTAAAAAAAGAAAGAATGCTTACTCTATTTTTACAAGCTTTACTGGTTATTTTTGTTAGTGTTACGCTGGTATGGATACTCAGCGTGATTATTACAAATGCAAGTATTGTTGATTTGTTTTGGGGTGTTGGTTTTGTAATAGTAAATGCCATCTATTTCTTCAATTCGGGCGAGATGTATACACGTAAGGTACTTTTATTGGTACTTGTATCTTTATGGGGCTTAAGGCTGTTTGCCTATCTTTCGTGGCGAAATATTGGAAAAGGTGAAGACTTTCGTTACCAGGAATTCAGGCGTACATATGGAGCCAAGCGTTATTGGTGGTTTAGTTATTTCCAGGTGTTTTTGCTGCAGGGTATTTTAATTCTGTTTGTTTCGCTTCCCTTATTGGGCGTACATTCACATACCGGTTCCGATGGTTTTAACCTGGTTAGATTATTCTGGGTTTTGTGGTATTTATTGTCGGTTTTGTTTTTGAAGCCGGAGGCGATTTCCAACTGGCAAGGTTTAAGAAAAACCCAAACAACAAAGGAAAAGTTTTAAACACCGGTTTTTGGAAATATACACGGCACCCCAATTATTTTGGCGATTCGGCTGTGTGGTGGTCTTTTGGCATTTTTAGCATTGCTGCCGGGAGTTATTGGCCGGTTATTGGTTCTGTTATTATGACTTTGCTAATTATAAAAGTATCGGGTGTTGTTTTGCTTGAGAAAAGTTTAACCGAAGCTAAACCACAATACCGCGATTACATTCAAAAAACAAACTCTTTTTTTCCATGGTTTCCAAAAAAATAAAATAAATGGAATTTTTTATAAAAAATATTTGGTTGATTCTATTTGTACTTTGGGGATTGCCATTGAGTTTTTACCGAAGCAAATTCCGAAAAATTGTTTACCAAACCGATAACTGGATTATTAATATTAAACCTGTTTTTTGGAAGGAGTTAAAAGGATTATTTGGTAATATTTATCCAGATAATGTTGATTACCAGAAGTTCCGTAAATTTTATTTGTTATACCTGAGTATTTATTTCCTTTTGTTTTTTGGCTATTTATACTTTAAAAGCGATTCGGAACAAATTGCCAAGCCTGACGAGAAAAGCCAGATTATTTCCTTTGAATTAAATGACCAGAATGGCAAATTATTCCGGCTCGATTCGGTATTGGGTAAAAAAAATCTTGTTATTTATTTTTATCCTCTGGACGATAGCCGTGGTTGCACCAAACAGGCTTGTGCTTTTCGCGATCAGTTTGAAGTGTTTCAGGCAGCCGATGCTATGATTATTGGAATAAGTGCTCAATCGGTTCAAAGCCACAATGCTTTTGCAACAAAGAATAATTTAAACTACACGTTGCTGAGTGACCCGGGAAATAGAGTGCGTGAATTGTATGGTGTGCCTTCCAATTTTTTTGGATTACTACCCGGGAGAGTTACCTACGTTATTAATAAAAAAGGCAAAATGGTCTATTTTTTTAACTCCCAAACCCAAACCCAAAAACATGTGGACGAGGCATTACGGATATTACACCAAATAAAATGACTTTGATATATGCCATGCTATTCCTACTGTTAACTTATATATGGGGCTCAATACCTTTTGGATATTTAGTAACAAAATTTGCTGCCGGCAAAAATATTCTGAAAGAGGGGAGTGGCAATGTAGGTTCTACCAATGTAAAACGTATTGCCGGTCCAAAGATGGCCATTGTAACTCAATTGTTTGACATGTTAAAAGGGCTTTTGCCTGTTGCCCTGTTTTTAATTTTTAACCCAACTGTAACCGTTCCGTATTATATTTTTATGCTGGCTTTTGCCGCAATTGTTGGCCACGATTTTAGCCTGTTTTTAAAGTTTAAAGGAGGCAAAGGGGTGAATACAACCCTGGGGGCATCCGTATTAATTGCACCCTTTTCAGTGTTTATTTCGGTCGCCCTCTATTTTATTGTAAAGTGGCGGTTTAAGTATGTGTCGTTGGGGTCAATAGTTTTGGCTTTGTCAATGCCTTTAATCGAATGGCTTATACATTCTACTACACCTGCTTTTTATTACCTTGTAATATGTTCAGTTTTTATTATTTTTTTGCACCGTACTAATATTCACCGTTTGATCCGGGGAGAAGAATTGCTTTCGTAATATTGGCTAATTGAATCAAAATAATTCCTCGGGGCTTTGTTTCGGGATTACCTATTTCGCCTCTCCTGAAGGAGAGGTCAAAACTGTTTCTGGCTGTTTTGGGTGAGGTGGAATAAATAAATTTTGCTTTTTGTACCTTTAGGTCGAAATGAAACCAACAAAATACACCTATGGCTCTGCCTCGGGGATAAATCGTTTTAAGAAATTTGTTATTACAATTCACTATGGGTTTTTATCAATTTTATCGCGAACAGACAGTTCATACTTCAATGGACGAATTGTGGGATTTTATTTCTTCGCCACAGAATTTAAAAAAGATTACCCCCGCATACATGGGTTTTGATATCCGCTCGGAAGGGCTGCCTCCTAGAATTTACGAGGGAATGATTATCAGTTATAGTGTTAAGCCGCTTTGGGGGATTAAAACAAACTGGGTGACTGAAATAACACACATTAGGGATAAAGAATATTTTGTGGACGAACAACGGGTTGGCCCCTATACAATGTGGCACCACCAGCACATCGTTAAACAAAAAGGCGATAAGGTTTTTATGAATGATATTGTTAGTTATAAACCGCCATTTTTTGTACTTGGCAGTATTGCTAATTCTCTTTTTATTCAAAATAAATTAAACGAAATATTTGATTACCGCACCAAAATACTGGAAGAATTATTTCCGCACTAAGTTTTTTAAAACTACTAAAAAACGGATAAAACTCAATCAAAACTACTGTTTAAAGGAACGGTTGGATACAGATTAAATAGGTGTGGTGAATAGGTAATTAAACCAAAAGTAGGAATTTGTTTAAAACCTTATTTTTTGTTTTGTCCTAAATAGCCCGGTAGTATTTACCAGCCACCCCAACTTTATTGGCTTATTTTTTAATTGGTTTACATCCCCTTTTTAAGGAATAAGAATGAAGCCATAAGTATATTGCCCCATGTGAATGAATGAGCTTGTACGTTCCTCCAAAAAGCCAGATAATCACTTTTTGTGCCATGGAGGTGCCTCCAAATGTCCACCAACTATATTTTTTTGCTTTTTACGAACCTCCATGGCTCCATTTTTTGTTTGGAGGAGCTTTTGACGTACCTCCAAGCCTTCCTTTTACTATTGTTGGGTTTTGGACGTACCTCCGGGTTTTGAATGATTGTTGATGAATTTTTGAATAACTGCCAACTGTGACTGAATTCTGCGAATGAACACTGAACACTTTACCTGATGTGTTTCTTTTACTTTTGTCTTTACTCTTACGACTTACTACTCAAAACTGCCTACAAAACTCATTTGTAACTTCTATTTATAATCCCTACTTTTAAATAACTAAAAGCCGGCAGCGCACAAGCAATTGAATTTTTTAGGCGAAGGAACTGCACCCCCGGATTTTAAATACAATTGAACAATACATTTATGAATAGCCTGTATTATACGGCAGTAAACCTGTCTTACGCCAGGCAGGCGTTTACATACGGAGAGGTGGCACATAACTATCAGCTTAAGAGTAGGACGATATAGGAGAAATAAGATCAATGAAGATACATATACGTTAAACGCAGGCCGAAAAATTACATTGTACATATAAATTTGACTTGCGACAAACACAATAAAAATCAAATTAACAGAGTCTTAGACAAAATGACGTAAGAATGACGCACCAAATACGTCGAATTATTTTTAAATGTTTTTAAGTTATTGATAATCTTGCTTAAATCTTTAAAGAATGAAACAACCAGAATTAGGACGAAAAGTTTCAGAGATTAGGAATTTAATTGGATTAACTCAAGATGAGTTATCAAAAAATTGTCAACTAAGTTTAAGGACTATTCAAAGAATTGAATCTGGTATCGTTAACCCGAGGAGTTATACTCTTAAAATTATTGGTGACAAACTCGACTTTAACTTCTATTCTGTAAAGAGAAAAAGTAAAAGATTAAGTTTCCTAAAAGACTGGAGAAACTTTATTATTAATCGAGTAATTCAATTTTTTAACTTAAAAACTAGTACAATGAAAAAATTATCAGTTTTATCCGTAACATCAGGTTTATTGGGATTTTGTTTATTCCTATTAATGACATCAAGTGAAGCAAAAGGTGTAAAAGACGAAAAATTCACAAAGACTAAAAGCAGAGGGATAATTTATCTATTCCCAAGAGGTCTCAGTATTTATATTTCAAATAAAAAGGACACTGCTGATTTAAAATTTGGAAACGATTTAATACAAGAGTATAAAAATGCCATATTTTTAAATGGTATTTATGAAGGTACCGTGACTCAAGGTGATACAATAATTTTAGACAACGGGAAGATTAAATTTCTTAGCTCAAATTGGAGTTACATTTCATCAAATGGTAAAGGAATTACTTATCAGATTCCAAGTAATATTTTCATAAAAAATGTTTCGATTCAAAACGAAATAGAAAAACTATTTTTAAGCAATGATCAAAATATATTTGAAGATGGCAATAAGATTTATTTAAATGGGATATACGTTGGTGATGCCTTTTCAAATGATTTAGTAATTTTAGAAAACAATAAATTAAAGTGTGTGAAAAGACAAAAACAATAAAGTCCAGCGTATAGCATTTTGTATATTCTATGGGGGTTTTAGTGGGTAATCCAACCGCAATTCTTCGTTGCAACACAGCCAATTCGTCTTTTGACGATTGGCGTAAAAAGAAAGAAAATATGAATAAACGAATTGGCTTCGTATAGCCAAAAGTTGTGCGCATTTTAAAAACAGAAAAATCAACAAATTGAAACCTTTAAAACATGAATAATTATGAAAAGAAACAAACTTAAAAATGGACTAATTTTAACGATAATTACATCTTTCATCTTATTTTTAGTTTTTAGCTGCGAAAAAAATCAAGAAGAAGACTGGATAATAGGTTCTGATAAATGTGTTTTTATTGACCATCATATTAATACACATGGAGAACTTATTAAAGGGAATTATTTTGAAGGACCACAAATTGATTTTCCAACATACACCTTTAGTGCTGAAACGAATATTTTGTCTGGTGATATTAATTTTCAATTAAATAATACATTAAAAATAATCTATGGAAATGGCAGCAGTTTAAGTGGTTTAGCTGGCGGAGGTGCAGGAACAGGTCTTTCAGGTGTTTATGAATTGCCTTATGAGCAGGGTGTATTTAAAATAATGGATTTGGAGTCAAACGGAACTGTTCATCTATTGTATAATGATTCATCAATCGTATTAAATAGTAATGAAGAATGGGTAAATATTACATCAAGAATAGACACTCAAGATTTTGCAGAAGGAATTGCCAAAGCAAACTTAATAACAACTGACAAATTTGTGAATCACGGAATCATAAAAAAGGCAAATATTGAAAAATGGGGAGAAAATTAAATTATCTCAATAATTTTTGATTGAAAAAAGTAAAAAACACGCTACAACAAAGGTAGCTAATGCACAACCCTTCTTTTATTTTTAATAATACAGAGTTTAAATGAAGCTTTTTAAGTACTTATTTTTTTGTGCTTGATAATTTTTTAGCTGGAATAAAAAGAAGGCTGTAACCAGGCTATTTGCCGCTTGAGTTTATGGATTATTAAACAAATAAAAGAATAGGCAGTTTGTACCATGCTTTTAATCCTGAATAACATAGGGTCAATACTCTTTAGGCCGCAAGTACAATCCCTTGTGAAAGCTGGAAGTTTGAAAACAGTTTCTCCTGATAAAACTTCTTCCCTTGCATTTTTAATTACAAGTTAATGGAAAACAGTTTTTACTAAAAAAGATATTGTTAAATTTGTTAACAGGCAATGGTGAGTTGTGCAACAAGGACAAAGTACCCATTTCAGATCCGTTGGCTGTGACACAAAACAGCCAAACCAATAGGGATATATAGAAATTGATAATATTATACCGATGCAAAAAAAGAAAGTATTAGTGTTTTTGGCGAAAGCATTTGAAACGATGGAATTTAGTGCTTTTATTGATGTCCTTGGTTGGGCCAGAAATGATTATGGACATAATTTGTTTGTTGATACATGTGGTTTTACCAATAAAGTTATAAGCACTTTTAATATACCTGTAATAGTAGATAAAACCATTGGAGAAATAAACGTCGACGAATATGACGCTTTAGCAATACCTGGTGGATTTGGGGAATTTGGATTTTACGAAGAAGCATATGACGAAAGGTTTTTAAAATTAATTAAGGAATTTAATGCAAAAGGTAAAATTATTGCGACAATTTGTTCCGGGGCATTCCCTTTAGGAAAAAGTGGAGTTCTTAAGAATCGGAAAGCAACAACATACCACTTAAAAAACGGATATTATCAGAAACAACTGAAAGAATTTGGAGTGAATGTTGTAAATGAGCCAATTGTAGTTGATGGTAATATTATTACCTCTTATTGTCCTGAGACAGCTCCAAATGTTGCATTTGAATTATTAAAAGCATTGACTTCAGAAGAAGAAATGGAAGTTATAAAAAAAGCTATGGGATTTTAAGCAAAACGCGAACAAAATTATTGGATAATTAAGTTATTGAAACGCCCAACAGCCAACAATGGTAACTAATACGCAACTCTATTCTTCAATCCATTTTATAGAAACAGGCAATTTTTGGCAAATTTTTGAGGATTTACCCGGAAGCCACCCATTCCTAATTTGCCCACAAAACAGTGTTCCCGAAGCACCTGATACCAGCTTATTTTGCCCGGTAATTTTGAACAATACATATTAAAAGCTAATTTTAACTGATACTGTTAAAATAAACGGCGGTTTTTTAACAGACTGCCGTTAAGTGGCATTTTAACAGAAATGATATCCTAAATAAATTTAGGATGTTGTAAATTTGAAAGAAAATATATGATATTACTTTTATTCTATTTATTCCTGGCTCTGTTTGTTTCATTCCTCTGTTCTATAATGGAAGCAGTACTTCTTTCTACACCTCAATCCTTCCTGATTGTTAAGCATGAAAAAGGGAATGTTTGGGCAAAAGCATTTGTTGATTTAAAGAGCAATATTGATAAGCCATTATCAGCAATTTTATCATTAAATACAGTTGCGCATACAGTTGGTGCAGCTGGAGTTGGTGCACAAGCAGTTAAAATATTTGGAGAAGCATCATTTGGAATTGTATCAGCTATTTTAACCATTTTAATTTTGGTAATCACAGAAATAATCCCAAAAACAATTGGAGCCA
>CAXXYG010000023.1:0-114548 GCA_963666575.2 Prolixibacteraceae bacterium | reverse complement strand
TGGCCACCAACTGCGGTCCAGGCCAAGCCTGTTACCACACCGGCAAATTCATTACCCTGATAAATTTCTTTTGTAAATTCATATACACCCAGGTATTCTTTTATATCAGCCTTTGTTAATTTTTTATTGTATGAATCTTCAAAGGCAATTTTTTTGGTGATCCGGCGGATTACTTTTGCAATTTTTTTATTTAATTCCCTAACACCCGATTCACGCGTATAATGCTCTACGATTAACTCTATAACATCTTTCGAGAAAGTAACATCCTCTTTTTTCAATCCATGGTTATCAAGTTGTTTTGGAATAAGGTGCCTCTTGGCGATTTCAATTTTTTCCTCAACAAGGTAACCACTTACTTCAATTAATTCAAGCCTGTCGCGTAAAGGCGGGGCAATGGTACTTAATGAATTAGCGGTAGCAATAAACATCACCTTCGACAAATCGTAATCAACCTCCAGATAATTATCGTGGAATTCTGAATTTTGTTCCGGATCCAACACTTCCAACAAAGCTGATGCAGGGTCGCCATGAAATTGTTTGGATACTTTATCTATTTCATCTAAAATAAAAACAGGATTTGATGATTTGGCTTTTTTTACATTTTGAATAATCCGCCCGGGCATTGCTCCTATGTATGTTTTGCGGTGCCCTCTAACTTCCGATTCATCGTGTAAACCGCCAAGGCTAACACGTACATAATTCCTGTCGAGTGCCCTGGCAACTGATTTCCCCAATGAAGTTTTTCCTACTCCCGGAGGGCCATAAAGACACAAAATCGGAGATTTCATATCTTTCTTTATTTTTAAAACTGCCAGGTGCTCTAGAATCCGTTCTTTTACTTTTTCAAGGCCATAATGGTCTTCATCAAGTACTTTTGTGGCATTCTTTAAATCAAAATTATCATTTGTGTATTTACCCCAAGGCAATTCCACTAACGTCTGACAGAATGTAAATTGAACAGAATATTCACCTGCTGCTGGATTTAAACGGGCCAATTTTTCAACTTCTTTTTCGAAAAACTTAGCTACGTTCTCATTCCAATTTATATCTTTTGCTTTTTCTTTTAACTCTTTTATTTCCTGCTCAACCGGATTTCCACCCAATTCATCCTGAATGGTTTTCATTTGCTGATTAAGCATAAACTCCCGCTGTTGTTTATCCATATCGGTTTTCACCTTCGACTGGATGTCATTTTTCAGCTCAAGCATCTGTACTTCCTTCACCAAATAACTAATGGCTTGTACGCCTCTTTCGCGTAAATCATTTATTTCGAGCAAATTCTGTTTATCAACAACCTGAATATCGGTATTAGAGCAGATAAAATTGATTAGGAAAGTTGAATTTTCAATATTTTTAACTGCAAATGTTGCTTCAGGAGGAACATTGGCAGCAAACTGGGCTATTTTAATCGACAAGTCTTTTAAGGAACCTACAATGGCATTAAACTCGCTATTGTCGTTTTGTGGCATTACATCGGTCAATAAGTCAACCGTTGCTTTATAATAAGGCGTTTCTGATACAAATTCCCTGATTTTAAATCTGCGTTTCCCCTGAATTATGACAGAGGTTGATCCATCCGGCATTTCCAGAATTTTCAGGATTTCGGCAACTGTGCCTACTGAATAAAGTTGTTCGGGTTGTGGATCGTCAATTTTAAAATCTTTTTGAGATATTGTTCCCAATAATCGGCCTCCCCTATTCACATCTTTAATAAGTTGTAACGATTTTTTCCTCCCTACTGTTATTGGCAAAACTACCCCTGGAAATAAAACTGTATTCCTTAGAGGTAAAATTGGCAAAACTTCAGGTACTTCTGTGTCACGTAAATCGGCATCATTCCCATCAGCAATTATTGGAATAAATTCAGCATCATCATTTACAAGAGGAGAAAAAAATACTTTGGAGGTCCTTTCATCATTTACCATACTGCTACTATTCTTTTGTTGACACTTTGTCGTTTTTTTACTTATCGAATTTCCATGCCGATAATTACAATTGTTATGCCATAACGCTAAATGCCACGGATACCGCCAATTTTTGAATAAAACACATCAATAAGTCTGTCAAAATAGGAAAGTTTTTCCAAAATTGGGGAACTTTAAAGGCAACTATAAAGCATAAAAAAAGCCCCGATAATTCGGAGCTTTATAATATTTTTAGTGCTGGATTACTTTTTACGGCCATCCATATGCGTTTTGTACCTGTTCATAAACTTATCAACACGTCCTGCAGTATCAACAAGTTTAACTTTACCTGTGTAAAATGGATGAGAAGTATTTGAAATCTCAATTTTTACTAAAGGGTATTCTGTTCCTTCTACCTCAACAGTTTCTTTTGTGTTAACTGTTGACCTGGTAAGGAATGTATGGCCATTCGACATATCTTTGAATGCGACCATTCTATAGTTTTCGGGATGTATTCCTTTTTTCATTTCTTTCGTCAATTAATTTTTACGGAGTGCAAAGATAAATATAGTATAATAACTTCCAAAACTTTTTAAGTTTTAAATCACTTTTTTTCAGGCTCTTCAATTGCGCCAATAATTGGCATACGCTTAAAAGGTTTTGTACGGTCAAATAAATAGCGCATTGTATAATGGGTTTTCACATGTTTTCCTCCTACATTTTCATATAGAGCCAAAATTTGAGGATTAAAATCGCCTGCCCACGAAAGTTCAACTTCCTTAAATTCAGGTTTGTGTTTCATGAATTTATCCTGATGCCAAAATATGGCTGATTCGATTCCCGATTTTTGGAATTTAGGAACAACACCCATAATCAGAATCCGCGTCCGATTCATAATCTTTTTACGCTTGTAGTACATAAATTTTAAAATACTCCAGGGATTCATTTTACCATTTAACTTTTTAAGAACCTGATTCACGTCAGGAACCATTACAAAAATGGCAATAGGACTGTTGTTATGATAGGCAAACCAAACCATCTCAGGGTCAAGTACTCCTTTTGATGAATTTATAAAATCGCGAATTTCATCTTTATCAACCGGTTCATAATGTTCATGGAATTTCCATGCCTCATCGTAAATGTGGCAAAAATCATCAATAAATGATTCTGTCTTTTTAAAATCAAAGTGTTTAAAACTGTAACCAGGCTTTTTAGCTACCCAACCGGCAATTTTCCAGAATCTTTCAGGAAAAGGTTTTGAATAATCGAGGTGGTAACTGAATTGCTTGAAGTACATCTGAAAACCATATTCTTCAAACAGTGCTTGATAATATTCTGGATTGTAAGGCATTCCGAATCCCTGATGTGTAAAACCATCAACCAACAATCCCCAATTCATATAGTTTTCGCCAAAGTTTATGGGCCCATCCATGGCTTCCATGCCATTTTTTTTAAGCCAGTCGCGCGAAGCATCAAATAATAAATTGGCCGCTTCCTGATTGTCAATACATTCGAAAAATCCACACCCGCCGGTTGGTTGTTCATAGGTAAATGCCTTTTTCATATTAATAAAAGTACCAATCCTTCCAATGGGTACTCCTGCATTATCAAGCAATACCCACCGTATAGCTTTGCCTTTTTTAAGCGCCGGGTTTTTAGTGGCCGAAAATATATTCTCAACCTGCCCCTCTAATGGGCACACCCATACATCATCGTTTTTATAAATAATATGGGGCACTTTATGAAAAAGCTTTTGGCTTTTTTTATCTGTTACTTCAACTAACTTCATATATGGAAAATTATGGCTAAAAATACGACTAAAAATGAGTTTGGGCAAATGAAAATGAACTATTTAAAATTTAGCATTTTAATCTAAAATAGAAGTAAAAATACTTTGTTTTATAGCCATGTTCAATATCGTACAACCTGTCCATTTTTGGACACATTTAATTCCAGCCACTTACTAGTAACACGCTCACAACAAGTCTTTTAAACAAACGGCATACTGTTTGGTTTAGGCATACAAAATGAATAAAAAAAATGGACCGAGAATTATCTGAATCAATAAAACGAATAAGATTAAATAAACGCCTTCTTCAAATTACCACCTTTTGTATATTATTCGTTGTACTAATTATTTTTATCAGACAACTGATAACTCCAACCATAAACTTCAATAATTTTCAAACAGCAACAACTGAGATTGGAGATGTTTTAGCAACCGTATCAGCCGTCGGAACTATTTTACCGGAGTTTGAGGAAACCAGGACAAGCCCAATTCCATCACGAATCATAAATATTTATCAAAATATTGGCAATGAAGTCCACAAAGGAGATACAATTATAATGCTTGATATTAACAGTCAAACAATATCTCTTGAAAAACTTAAAGAAGAACTGGCTATTAAAAAAAACAATGTAACCAAGTTAAAGTTACTACTCGAAAAAAGCATTATCGATTTAAAAACCCAATATAAAATTAAACAGCTTTATGTGGGAAGCATGGAAGCTGAGTTAAAAGAGGAGAAATACCTGAACACTATCGGCGGTGGCACTAAAGAAAAAATTGAAAAGGCAGCACTCAATTTAAAAATTGCAAAACTGGAATTGGAGCAAATCAATCAAACTATTACAAACAAAAAAAATGCCATGCTTGCTGAGTTGAAGGGTGTTAATTATGAAATTAATATCCAACAGAAAAATGTAAATGAACTACAGAATAAAATAAACAGGGCCACCATAAAAGCAGATAAAAAAGGTGTAATAACCTGGATTAATAATCAAATTGGAAAAACTGTTAGCGAAGGTGAAGAAATGGTTAAAATTGCCAACCTCCAGAGTTTTGAGGTAGAAGGAAGCATTTCAGATATTCATTCTGAAAAACTGATTAATAGCAGCAAGGTGTTTGTTCAAATTAATGAACAAACAAAAATAAAAGGTGAGGTTATCAGCATATCTCCTGCTATTGAAGCAAATGTTATCCGGTTCAAGATCAGGCTGGCACAAAAAAACCATGCCCTCCTAAGGCCGAATATGAAAGTTGACGTATTCTTGATTACATCATTCAGAAAAAATGTTGTCCGAATTAAAAACGGACAATTTTATAAAGGAGGAATTCAACAAAAAATATTTGTAGTTGAAAATAATAAACTCATTCAAAAAGAGGTGTCGTTTGGCGAAAGTAACATAAACTATATTGAAATCGCCTCCGGATTATCTGAAAATCAGAAAATAGTGATATCAAATATGCAAGATTACGAACGGTTCAAAGAACTAACAATTAAAAATTAGATGAGGAAAATAGCTCAATCTTTAGGTTCTAAAATATTACTTCTGCTTTTTGTTTATTATTACAAAAAATGGCTAGTTATTGCTGTACTTCTGACAATATACGCACCTCCTGCCATTTCCCAAACATATACTCTCAATCAAATTATTACTTATACACAAAATCATTCTCCCGAGGCACTAAGAATTAGGACAAGCAAAGAAAACAAATACTGGCAATGGAAAACTTACAAATCAAATTACAAACCACAGCTTGTTTTAAACTCTTCTTTCCCTTATCAGAAAAAAAACATCCCTGTTTTGCAAGATGATGGAAGTATTGCCTACCGCAAGGCAAACCAAAGTCAGGCATTCCTAAATGTTTCGTTAGAACAAAACATAAGCCTTACCGGAGGCAAATTATTTTTAAGTTCAGAATTAAGCCGACTAGATGATTTTAATAAGGACATAAGCAACTATAGCAGCTCGCCTTTTTTTGTTGGTATTCAACAGCCCGTTTTTAATTTTAACGCCCTAAAATGGATGCACCAGATTGAACCTCTAAAATATGAGGAATCATTGAGAGAATTTGTTGAGGACAACGAAAAAATCGCTTACAATACCACTATCAGGTATTTTAACCTATTAATAGCACAAATAAATTACCGCATTGCTTCTCTAAACCTGGAAACTGCCGATACCATTTTCAAAATAGGTACAAAAAAATTTGAAATGGGTAAAATATCCCGAAACGAATTACTGCAATTAAAATACGGTGCGATATCAGCTCAAAAATCAAAATCAAGAGCCATGCTGTCGCGTGAAACTTCACAACTTGAGTTGAGTTCTTACACAGGCTTACCTGTTAATGAATCAGTTGTTTTGTTACTCCCCGACCAAGTTGAAAAGTTTTCTGTAAATGATTCAGTGGCAGTTGCCAGAGCACTTGAAAACAGCCAACGTTCGCTCAAATTTAAGCGCGAAGTATTGGAAGCACAAAGAGACCTGGTAAAAGCCAAACGCGAAAACGGTTTGAATGCCGACCTGAAATTAAGCTATGGAACCACAAATGTAGCTGCCACTTTTTCATCAATTTATAGTAATCCACAACCCTTACAAACTATTAACATCGGCTTAATTATTCCATTGCTTGATTGGGGAAGGGCAAAGGCCAAGCGCGAAACAGCTTATGCAAATTTAAAATTGGTTAAACACACTACGGAACAAGAAAAAATAAATTTCAGGCAAGAAGTAATAACGCAAATTGAATACCTGAGCATGCTCCAGAATTTTATTGAATTTACCCTTGATGCAGACCAAACAGCCGCTGAACGATACAAAATAGCCCGTTTACGTTACCTTACCGAAGACATTAGCCTAACCGAATACAACATTGCTCTTGAAGAAAAAGATTATGCAAAACAAGATTATATAATTGCCTTACGCGATTATTGGACGACCTATTATTCTTTACGAATACTCACATTGTACGATTTTAAAAATAACCTTCAACTTACTATGGCAAATTAAAAACAATACCATGATAAAAAACTATCTGAAAATTACCTGGAAAGTATTAAAACGCAACAAACTGTTTACATTCATTAGTTTGTTTGGAATAAGTTTTACACTCACTATTTTAATAGTGGCAACCTCTTTCTTCGATTATTTTACCCAATCAAACTATCCGGCAAAAAAACTAAAAAAAATAGCATTCATTTCACGTGTACATGTTTGGGAAAAAAAAGAAGGTAACTCATATTGGAATTCTACAACGAGTTCTTGTAGCTATTTTTTGCTTGATAAATATGTCCGTACATTACAAACTCCCGTTAATATCTCTATAACTTCAGCGTTTGTAAACAATGTTAATAGTTATATTAATTCACAAAAAGTAGAATTAAATATTAAATATACCGACCATGAATTTTGGAACATTCTTGATTTTAGATTTTTAGCAGGTAGGGCATATAATAAAAAAGAAGTACAAGATGCCCAACAGTTAGCAATTATTTCAGAGTCGCTCGCAAAAATATATTTTGAAAACCCAAACAATACTGCAGGAAAAAAAATAGAAGTTGATAAAATAAACTATACAGTTATTGGAGTGGTTAATGATGTACCTTTTTCTAGCCAATATGCCTATGGAAATATTTGGGTTCCCATAACAACATCAAAAAACGACTTATCAATTAATAATTTAAACGGTGAATGTTCAGCCATTTTACTTGCTACGAGCAAAAACGACTTAAAAAATGTTGAAAACGAATACCAGGCATCACTTAAAAAAATTGAATTCCCCATTGATGGCAAAAATTTTATTGACAGCCATGCTGAATCTGTTTTGGATACATTCATTCGGTTTAGCCCAGTTGAGAAAACAACATTCAATTATTTTATAATAGCTATCTTATTAATAATAATATTAATACCATCGCTTAATTTAATAAATATCAATTCAACCCGGTTAAGTGAGCGGCTATCAGAAATAGGCATCCGAAAATCGTTTGGGGCAGCCAAAACAACTCTAATCGGGCAATTCCTAACCGAAAATATTGTACTTACACTAATAGGTGGGCTCCTGGCCTTTATTTTCTCTTATTTGATTCTGAAAAGTATCCAGACAACTGGAATTATCCCAGCAGAAGGGTTTCCTATTAATTTCCGGATATTTATTATTGGCTTGCTGTTTTGTTTTTTATTCGGATTTATTTCAGGCGTATTGCCAGCTTACCGAATGTCGCGTTTACAAATTGTTGAATCATTAAAAGGAGGTGAATTATGATTAAATCTATTCTGAAACTTATATGGAACCGCAAACGAAAAAGTGCTTTAATGATAATAGAAATGTTCATTTCATTTTTACTCCTGTTTGCCCTTTTTGTTATGGTAATAAAAAACGTTACTAATTATTTTGATCCGAAGGGTTTTGATTATGAAAATGTATGGGTTGTAAAAATGGATTTCTGGGGGAATGGGTTAAGCAATGAACAAAATGAACTAACAATAAATCAGTTAAAAAGAAACATTGCCTCAATGCCTGATGTATTATTTTTAGCAAACACTTCCAGTAATTTTCCTTACGCTCAAGGCGGGAGGTCTACAACACTTCATTATAACAACCAAAAAATTCAAGCCGATAATGTTAAAACAGACGATGCGTTTGCCCAGGTGCTTAATATACATTTTAAAGAAGGGCGATGGTATAATAAATCAGATGAAGGGCAGAAAACTGTCCCAATTGTTATCAATCAAAAGCTAAAAGAGGAACTATTTGGTGATAAAAATGCGATTGGTAAAATAATTCATTCAGGAGCACTTAAAGTGGTAGGTGTGGTAGAACACTACAAAGTGAAAGGCGAATACTCGAAAGAACCAAAAATTTACTTTGCACGCTTCAAACCAAAAGAATTCGAAAACATTCTTCTGATTAAGGCAAAACCTGGTGCAGGAATAATGTTTGAAGAACAATTAGCTTACACAGCTACCACCATTGCAAAAGACTGGACAATAAGGGTTGAACCCCTTACCAAATATCGCAAAGATATATTCCAATTAACCTGGGTGCCAATCCTCATATTTGGTGGTGTTTGTTGTTTTTTAATACTGAACATTATTTTAGGGCTGTTAGGAATTCTATGGTACAACATTAAAAACCGAATCCCTGAAATTGGATTACGCCAATCAGTTGGGGCTTCGGCCCGAAAAATATACCAACAATTTATTGGTGAAATGCTGTTACTTACAACTTTAGGTTTTATTCCGGGATTAATTGTTGCCATACAATTTCCATTGTTAGAAGTTTTTGAAATTGAAAATAAAACCTACTTATTAGCGGCTATTTGTTCTGTTTTACTCATTTACATCCTTGTTTTTATTTCCAGTTTTATCCCTAGTATTCAGGCAACAAAAATACAACCCGCAATAGCACTGCACGAAGAATAAACTAAATAATCCAACTAAAAATTCACAATTATGATAGTAATAAACAACCTGGAAAAAGTCTACCAAACCGATGAAATTGAAACTGTAGCCTTAAACAACATCAACATTAAAATTACTAAAGGCGAATTTATATCAATTATGGGCCCATCGGGCTGTGGCAAAAGCACTTTACTAAATATGATAGGGCTTCTCGACAAACCTTCGAACGGAATAGTTAAAATTGAAAATACTGTTATTGAAGGCTGGAGGGATAAAAAACTCGCCCGGTTCAGAAATCAGAAACTGGGTTTTATATTCCAGAGTTTTCACTTGATTAATGATTTGCAAGTAATCGACAATGTTGAATTGCCGTTACTTTACCGTCAGGGCATATCAGGGAGGGAACGAAAAAAGAAAGCTCTTGAAGCCATTGAAAAAGTAGGATTAAGCTCGCGTTCAAAACATTACCCCGGGCAACTTTCAGGAGGGCAAAAACAGAGAGTAGCCATAGCCCGTGCAATAGTGGGGCAACCCGACATAATCCTTGCCGATGAACCTACCGGAAACCTTGATAGCAAAATGGGCCACGAAATTATGGAAATACTTGAAAGTTTAAATAAAAATGAAAATACAACTGTAATTATGGTAACACACGATGAAAGGCTTGCAAAACGCACAAACCGTATAGTCTACCTTTTTGATGGAATGCAGGTTAATTAATAAAAAACAATAGCTAAGAAAATAAATTAGAAACAATAATATTTCTGATTTTAACCGTAAATTAACCAATTAATATTTCGAAAAAAAGTATTCATACTATGATACTAGTCATCGACGACGATAAGGCTATTCAAACTTCAATGTGTTTATTACTCAAACAATCTGGTTATTCAGTACTTTGTGCATCTAATCCTGAAGAAGCACTAAAAATAGTCAAAATTCGTGTGCCTGAAGTAATCATACTCGATTTAAATTTTAGCAACGAAACATCGGGTAAAGAAGGATTGAAATTTTTGCCTGTGATTAAAAAAACTGTACCCAAAACACCTGTTGTATTAATCACAGCCTGGGCTTCCATTTCATTAGCCGTTGAAGGGATTAAAAAAGGGGCTTTTGATTTTATAAGCAAACCCTGGGAAAACGAAAATTTATTACGAACAATTAATATTGCCATTGAGCTAAATAAAGAAAATCAACCAGACAAACCTGTCAAACGAAAAGAACTCGATTGCCTTTATGATTTTTCAGACATAATTGGTAACAGCCCTGAAATGGTTTCGGTTTTAAATACTGTTGGGCGAATTAGTAAAACTGACGCCCCTGCTTTGATATTAGGCGAAAGCGGCACAGGAAAAGAATTAATTGCCGAGGCTATTCATAAAAACAGTCATCGGAAGAATGCCCCTTTTGTAAAAATAAATCTTGGAGGAATTTCTTCCAGCCTTTTCGAAAGTGAAATGTTTGGCCATGTAAAAGGAGCTTTTACCGATGCCTACAATGATAGGAAAGGCCGGTTTGAATTAGCTGATGAAGGAACTATTTTCCTCGATGAAATAGGTGATTTAGATATAAACTCTCAAGTTAAGTTGTTAAGGGTATTACAAGACAAAACTTTTCAGGTTCTTGGCGATAGTAAAACACAAAAAGTAGATGTCAGAGTAATTTGTGCAACAAACAGAAACCTATTAGACATGGTTAATAAAGGTACTTTCAGAGAAGACCTCTATTACCGGATTAATTTAATCACCATCAACCTTCCTCCCTTAAGAGAAAGAAAAGGAGATATACCGTTGTTGGTAAATTATTTCCTTAATCAATTAACAAAAGAATATAAAACCAAAAATATTAATGTCCATCCACAAGCTTACAAGTGGCTCGAAAATCTTCACTTTTCGGGAAACATCAGGGAGATTAAAAACCTAATTGAACGTACTTTGTTAATTTCGGGAAAAAGTAAATTAGTTGTAGCCGATTTTGAAATTGCACTGGAACAAGCTTCTATTCCTTTATTAAAAGAAAACCTACCTCCTGCTGGTTCAATGACCTTAGACCAAATTGAAAAAGAAATGATAATTAAAGCCATTACACATTTCCAGAATAACTTAACGAAGGTGGCTAAATCGCTCGGATTAAGCCGTGGTGCATTATACAGACGGTTAGAAAAATACCATTTATCGGACCAAATAAAACCTGAATGAAGTTAAAAACAAAATACATATTATTCATTCTTTTTACACACATTGCTTTTTTAAGTATCGCTATTGTAATATACCAATTCAACAAAAACCTCTTCCTAATTTGCGAAATAATCCTCATTCTTTCATTAATAGCTTCTCTTACTCTGTTCAAAGCCCTCTTTAAACCATTTAAGCTCTTAAACGCTGGAATTGAGTCGATGGCCGATAAAGATTTCAGCATCAAATTTTTACCCGTTGGAAACAAAGAACTCGATAAACTAATTGAAGTTTTTAATAACATGACCGATCAATTGAGGAACGAGAGGACTAAGACAGTCGAAAAACATTTCTTCCTTCAAAAAATGATTGAAGCTACTCCTACTGGTATCATTATTCTTGACATCAATAAAAAAATTGAATCTATAAATCCGTTTGCTCAAAACCTTCTGGAATTTCCTCATGGACAACAAATAAACGAAATCAGTGTACTGCCACCTCCCTGGAATTCAGAATTATTAAATTTAAAGGAGAACAATACTTGCCTAATACAACTAAACGGTATTAACCATTTCAAATGCTATAAATCCTATTTTTTAGACAGAGGTGTTAAACGAACTTTTTATTTAATTGAAGAATTAACCAAAGAATTGCTAAATGCTGAAAAGCAAGCCTACGAAAAAGTTATTCGAATGATCTCGCATGAAGTTAATAACAGTGTGGGTTCAGTAAATTCAATAATTGATTCGTCCATCAATTATATGCAAAAATTACCTTCAAGCAGTAATGACGATTTTATTAATGCACTTTCAATAGCAAAAGAACGAATTATAAATTTGAATAAATTCACTAAAAAGTTCGCCGATATAGTTCGCATCCCTCCACCCGAACTTCAGGAATGCAACCTACATGAAATAATAGCCAGAGTTCTATTTTACTTTAAAAAAGAGTTCGCTGAAAAAAACATCACAATTAATGAATTATTTGCCCCGCACGATTTAATTATTCCCTTCGATTTTCAACAATTTGAACTGGTATTGATTAACTGCATTAAAAATGCCAGTGATGCTATTATTGAGGATGGAATAATTACTATTAAAACCACTCTTCAACCAGCTACTTTGATAATTGAAAATAATGGAGCTAAAATTTCAGCAGATATTCAAAAAAGATTATTCGAACCGTTTTTTACAACTAAAAAAACAGGACAAGGCATTGGTTTAACTTTAATTCGGGAAATTCTGATCAACCACAATGCCAATTTTTCATTAAAAACCCGTGCTAATGGTATAACTGAATTTAAAGTTATTTTTCAGGAAGAATAGAACTATTTTGATTTTTAAATGGTATAACAACCAAATCCAAAAAATTTCAAAATCAAACGTAAAGCTAAAAAGTAAGATGCAAAATAAATACAATTATTAAAAAACCCTTTCCTACAATTCATTTGAACAAGTAGGAAAGGGCTTACTAACTATTTTGAAGTATTAAATATCAGAAAATTCAGTTGGGTGCAATAAAGTTATCACTGCATTCGATACGGTATTCTCGTATTCTTTCATTCCCGAAAGTTTTTTCCAGACAGGGTGATTACGGAACGAATCCCAACTTTCATCGTGGGTTTTTATATCAGCAAACGAAGTCATATACATTAAATTAGGCATGGTGCTTCCCGAAATAACTTCAGCAAAAAAAACGGAATGAAAATTAAGCTTTAAAAACAATTCAACTTCGCCGGCTTCATCAAACATTTCCACCTTTTTTTTGTACATTTTTTCGGTTGGGCCCTCGTAACTCCGTAATTCATAAATTTGCTCCGAAGCAGGAGTTTTATGCCCGGGAGTCCCGAATTCAGGCATTTCTTTAAACGATTTTAACAAGATTGATTCAATACGCTGGTAGGGAGGATTATCCCATGAACAGTTAATATAATCGGCCCCATCGGTTAAGTACTTGCTGTCTTTAGCAATTGTTTCCTCCAACTTGTCAATTTGATTGAGGTTTTTTATGGGAATAAAAACAAAAATCTTGGTTCCTGAAGCTTTGTCATCAGCAATGGGTTTAAACACACCTACTTTTTTTATTCCGGCACGATGTAACGCTGGCAAATAGGCATTTTCGAGATAACTCTCAACGCGGGTTTCCTGACTTTTATCTTTTAAATTATACACTTTAATTTGATAAAAATCGCGTGCCGAAAGAGTTGATCCGGCAAAAAATACTAACATAAAAAACAGAAAAGAAATGCTACGAATCGTTACTTTTTTAGTGAGTTTCATGATAAATTAGATTTATTGGTTTTTGGTTAATTGGCAAAGTTATTATTTTTCATTTCAGACCAAAAATAAAATGAAAAAACCGTTCCTTCTGTTTCAACAGAAGGAACGGCTCAAAATGATTTACAAATCATTTTACTTACTTTTTTACAAATAACTATTAAGTACTTTTTCCAATTCGGTATAACTAATCATGCCTTTATGGGTCCAAGCTTTTTTGCCATCCTTAAAAAGGACAAATCCGGGAATTGATTGGATTTGGTTGGCTTGTGCAATTTCACGGTTGGCTTCCACATCAATTTTTTCGATTTTTACTTTCCCTTTATAACCTTCCGATAATTTATCAATAACCGGTGCCATTTGTTTACAGGGAGCACACCAAACTGCATGAAAATCGACCAGCACAACACTTTCAGATTTAATTAATTGGTCAAAATCAGACGTATTATAACTTTTACTTTTACTGGCAGCAGTAACTTCACTTTGTACAATTGGTAGGTTACTACGTTGCCAGTCAAGAATTCCACGTTGAAGGTTATATACTTTTGTAAAACCCTGCTGAACCATATAATTGGCTGCCGAACGGCTTCGGCTACCTGTTAAACAATAAATATATACAGGTTTATCTTTTTGCAATAAACTCACTTTTGAAGTAAATTGCCTATCTGCAATATTAATTAAAGTAGACTTATCAATATGCCCCCGTGAATACTCCTGTGGTGTTCTAACATCAAGAATAACACCTTTATCTGATCGCATCAGTTGATTAAATTCAACGGCATTTACATGTATAGTTGATTGCGCTGTGGCATTAATAAAACTCATAGTTAGTGATAAAATTAAAACAATTAAAATCTTCATATCCATTTATCTATATATCTATATAATTATGCGAATATATGAAAAATTTGCATTCAACTACACAATTTGTGTATTTGATATATAATATTTAATGTGAATAAAATGGATTAAAACCAATCAGGCATTTTAAACAATTAGAATTATCAATCCCTACTGGCCAACTTTGCCAGTAATCTTAGAATTTCGAGGTACAACCAAACAAGTGTTACCATCAGGCCAAATGCGCCGTACCATTCCATGTATTTGGGTGCTCCCGACTGAGAAGCTCTATCAATAAAGGCAAAATCGAGGACCAGGTTTAAGGCAGCAACTACCACTACCACAAGGCTAAAACCAATACTTATATTGCTGTTGCCATGAAGAAATCCGAAGCTGGTTCCGAACATTCCGGCAATAAAACTTACCAGGTAAACAATGCCAATACCAGCTGTTGCAGCAAACACACCCATCATAAATTTCTTGTTAACCTTAATAATTCCCGATCGGTACAAAAACAACATGGCAGCAAAAACAGCTAATGTTAAAGCTACAGCACGCATTACTAAACCGGGGTACATCGATTCAAACAAAGCAGAAATCCCGCCTAAAAATACTCCTTCGAGAACAGCATAAATGGGGGCCGTAATTGCCGAACTTTGAGGCCTGAAAGTGGTGACAATGACAGTAATAAAACCGCCAATTCCACCAACCAGCAACCATGGCAAAACTGCAGCCATACCAGCCTGAGGATTTTCAAACGTAGCAGCATCGAAAAACTTTCCCCATGTAAAAATGGCTCCGGCAACAACTAACAACAACATTAAAGCCGTTTTATTAACAGTTCCGTTTACAGTCATTACCTGGTTATTTGTATAATCAGCCTGGTTAAAAACCCGCTCTTTAAATATAGGATTAGATGTTTTTGACAAATTCATAATTTCAATTATTAAGTAAAAACACAACGTATTTTATATAATCTAATTTCCTGCTTAAACAAAAAACCTGCCAGTAGGTTTTATACTGACAGGTTTGCAGGATTTAATATTATACTATAAAATTTTATGCTTTTTTCGATTTTAAAACATCCCTGATATAATCGCTTGTTAATTCATCGTTAACCATTTTTCCCAATTTTTTAGCATTGACCGATTCAGAATTCATTAATTCATTTGAAAATTGAACCGAAAGATTATTAAGATATTCAGACCGGCTGCCCAATATTAATAACGACCGGTAAATCACATTGCCCAAGTTTTTATCTTTCGAAAGTGTGGTTAAAAATTCATAAAATGGTTCAAACATTTCATCAAGTGCCGTTTTTTCAGTTAGTGCCAGCCTCCCAATTAATTGAACGCCCGTATACCTCACAAAATGTTTTTTTCCCCGGCACCATTCAATGGCTTTAACAAAAGCAAATGGTGTTTTTACCCACAAATTAGCTGTAGCCTGTTCAACAATTTCAATGTTTTCAAAACTTTTTGTCCAAAAATCCATTTGCTCCTCGGCTACAGTTTTAGGTTCATCAAGAAGTGTTGCCAAAATCATAGTTTCACGCCATTGTTTGTTCCATAATTTTAAGGCTAGCAAATGATTTTGTTCATAGCCCTTTGCAATTTGTTTTAATTCAATTATTGAAACACCCCAATTTAGTTTATAACTAATTCCCTGTTGTTTCATACTATCAGAAACAACACCGTTTTTCCTATTTTTAATCGTTAAAAGTATTTCCTGAAACTGCTTATCGATTTCCGGATTATCTAAAAAAATATCCATTTTGTTTTTATGTTTCTACAAAAATAGAAATTATAAACTTTTAAAATGCATTTGAAGTATCATCACAATCACAATTAATATAACCTGTATTGTTGAACATTTTTCTATTTTTACTTAAGATTTGCAAAAACCTATGGCAATTATTAAAAACACCGTAAAAAATCTCTTCCGCAGCGAATTTTACCGCAACATCCTCAGCCTTTTTTCAGGGATATTTGTTGCCAGGCTAATACCTGCAGCTTTTGCCATAATTATTGCACGAATTTATGCCCCTGAGAATTTTGGGATTTTTGTGCTTTATTTAACTATTGCCTCTGTCCTGTCTATAGTTGCTACAGGTCGTTACGAGAGTGCTTTAATTCTTACAGAGTCGGATGAAGACAAAAAACACCTGTTCAGAATTGCCCAAAAGATAAATTTTAGTGTTAATGGAATTGCTCTGGGAGTTATTGCCATTTATGTTCTGATTAGTGGTGTTTTAAGTACCGTTGCCATATTGATGTTGGCTTTAATCCCAGTTTATTCATTTTTTTTTGGTGGAGTTCAAATACTCAGAAATATACTTATCAGCCACAAACAATTTAAAAAACTTTCGTGGCTGGAGGTGTTAAGGGCATTGGCTATTGGTGTATTGCAATGTACATTTTTTGTATTTCCCGAAACAGGTTTATTTGTTGGTGCAGTTTTAGCTCAGGTTTTTACATTTATATTTTATTCCATAATGTTAACCGAAACAAAACATTTTAGACTAAAAAGCTTTTCGATCGAAGAAAAGGCTTTAGCCAAACGTTACATCAATTTTCCAAAATTCTCAATCGCATCCGAAGTATTTAATTTTATAAGCAGTCAGCTTCCGGTTTTTATGATTAAACCTTTTTTTGGGAGTACCATGCTGGGGCTGTATTCATTTTCACACCGGTATATAAGTGTGCCGGTGCAATTGGTTAGTGTTTCCATATCAAATGTATACATTCAAAAAGCACAATCGCTTTTGGGCAAGCCCAATGAGCTAAAAACTTTGACATTTTCGTTATTTAAAAGGCAATTTTTAATAGGAATAATTCCTTTTACTGTTTTGGCTTTATGGGGGGCAAATATCTTTTCGTTTCTTTTTGGACAGGAATGGGAATTTTCGGGATACCTGGCACAACTAATAGCTCCATGGTTATTTGTAGTTATGATTAGCTCACCATTATCTGCTATTCTGATCGTGAAGGAAAAACAAAAACTATCAATGGTATACAACATTTCATTGCTAATTACACGCATACTGGCTTTGGGTTATGGTGGATTAATTTTGAAAAACATTTCGTATGCCATTGGATTGTATAGTTTGACAGGATTTCTCTTCTTTTGTGTTTTGGGCATTTATTCCTTAAAATTAGCCGGGGTAAATTTACTCAAAACAACTGTGTTTGTGGCTAAAGCTTTATTAATAATCAGTTTACCATTAATTCTTATTAAACTATGGATGGGGCTAAACTAAAATTAAATAAGTTTCAGTGGTATTCCAATCCCACAATAAATGCCACAGGTTTTGTTTGGCTAGATGGGAAGTATATCGAAAAACAAGAATTTATCCTTCTTCTTAACAAGAAGATTAAAACGTTCGAACAGTTTCAGACATTTGCAAATTCTTTAAACGGGCAATATTCTATTATTATTTACAAGGAAACAGAAACGTGGATAACCTGCAGCCAAACATGGAGTTATCCTATTTTTTATTTACAGAACGAAAAAGAATTACAAATAAGCGATGACCCCAAAAACCTGAAAAATAAGGAGATAACTAAACAGCCTGATCAATTTGCCGAACTTTATTTTCTAAATTTTGGAGTTACCCCAAACAATTCAACATTATTAAGCGGAATTTCGCAGGTTAGGCCCGGCGAATTAATTCGGTTTCAAAATAAAAAACCTCAAATACAATCGTTATTTCCCATAAAAAATAAACCTTCAAAAAACCAGGCGAATCCTGGCAAATTAAGAGAATTGCTCATAAAAACGTTTAAAAAATACTACACACATTTAGAAAACAAAGAGGTTCTCCTTCCTTTAACCAAAGGATATGACTCAAGGCTAATTGCCTGCCTTTTAAAAGAATATGGCCATAAAAATGTAATTTGCGCAACCTGGGGCCGTGATCAAAATACCGAATTAAATACAGCTCAAAAAGTAGCAAAAGAATTAGGATACAAGCATGTTTTTATTCCCTATACATATAAATTAATTAAAAATTTCTCTTCGGAAAAAACATTTCGCGATTATACACATTTTGCTGGGCATTGGTCATCGATGCCTTATTTACAAGATTATTTTGCCGTAAAGTATTTAGTTGAAAAAAAAATAATCAACTCAAAAACGGTAGTGCTACCCGGCCACATGGGCGATTTCACAATGGGAAGCCATCTAAAAGCAGCCTACAAAACAGCTCAACCCAAAGAGCTTGTTTCTGAAATAATTTCAAACCTGGGAAATACATTGCCTATTAAACCAAATAAAAAACAGCAATTAACGGATTATATTACATCTCAATACTTCTCTGAAAAAAACCAGGCAAATAGCTGGAAAAACTTTGAAGCCTGGGATTTGGAAGAAAGGCAGTGCAAGTTTATTATAAACTCAACTTTGGTTTTCTCTTTTTTTAACATCGATTTTTTAATGCCTCTATTTGATAAAGAAATAGTTGACTTTTCGAAACAAATGTCGTTCGATCAAAAACTAAATACTGTTTTTTATAACCATGCGGTTGAACAAATTTTTAAAAATCACAAGGTTGATTTTGACTTAAAATCTACCTCAATTAAAAAAGCACGTTTCGAAAAAATAAAAAATTTAATCATTTCAAATACGCCCCGGATATTAAAAAGGTGGTACTACCCTATCTCCGATTCGATTTTTTATAAAGAAATTACAAAGGAATTAATTCAGCGTGAAAAGGCTTTTCGATATATCCATCCTAAAAAACCTCACTATTATAATGCCTATATTATACAGTGGTATTTACAGCACTTCCAAAATTCACTAAAACCATAAATTTCAGATAGTTTATTTGTACGAGGATATTAAAAATAATTAATGGAGAATATAAAACTGTAAAAAATTATCCGTTCTGGTATTAATTTACAGAATCCATATTTGTGGAGATGAACCTGTTCACAACATCTTTTAAAGTATCGAAAGTTATTGGTTTAACCAAGTAATCAAACGGCTCATATTCAGTCATTTCTGCTGAATATTGTTCAAAAGCTGTTATAAAAACTATACTGGTATTCATTTTACGGTGTTGTACAATTTTAGCAAGTTCGAGCCCACTTTTACCGGGTAGGTCTAGATCCAGAAAAACTATCTTCGGAAGGATATCTTCTATTAGCGTCATTCCTTTATCACCATTTTGTGCGGTTCCCTGTATATCAATTTCAGTTATCTTTTTAAGCATAAAATTAATCAGCCACATATCCACTTCTGAATCTTCAATAATAACTGTTGAAATTTTTTTATCCTGCATTTTATTCCTTTAACAATTTGCTGACCCTCATCAACACACATCCAATAATACTGCTGATACTACACGAATATAGCTATTTTCATTAACAATTAACAAAATTTATGTCAATCAATATATCAACCGATTTATTAACATATTTTTCTTTTGCGATTGATCAATCAAAGAAGCAAAAAGCAAACACAAAACTTCAGAAAAAAATTATCTTTGTTACAAAGATTATTAAAATGATTAAAATTCAAGGACGTACACGTAATATACTTCTAATTGCCGGAACACTTATTACTTTATTTATGATATGGTACTTTAGCTCTATCGTTACATATATCCTTATTTCAGTTGTTTTATCTTTTATTGGCAGGCCCCTGGTCAGGTGGTTGCAGCTCGTAAAAATCTGGAAAGTTAAAATCGGCAAAACTTTGGCTGCTTTTGTTACCCTTATTGTATTATGGATCGCTTTTATTGGATTTTTTAGATTTATTATACCCCTATTAATCAGCGAATTCGAAACATTATCGACCATCGATTTTAATGCAGTGCTTGAAACCATACAGGAACCATTAAGCCGGATTGCATCATTCACTTCAGGTGAAAAAGTGGCTATCGACAACCAATCATTTTTTGATATACTACAGGAACAACTAAGTACAAAATTTGATTTTTTCGACAACTTTCCAATGTACTTGGGCTAATAGCTGGCACACTGGGGGAATTGCTCATGGGCTTTTTTGCTGTTTCATTTATCACCTTTTTCTTTTTAAAAAGAAGAAAGTATGTTCCGTGGATCAATATTAGTTATTATGCCTTCTCATATCGAAGAAAAAGTTGCTCACATCCTCGATTCAATATCAGTTTTATTAAGGCGTTATTTTATTGGGCTAATGTTCGAAGTAGTTATGGTTATGATACTTGTAACATTAGGATTGGTAATTATTGGAATCGAATTTAATCACGCTGTTGTAATCGCCCTTTTTTGTGGTTTGTTTAATGTTATCCCTTACCTTGGGCCATGGATGGGAGCATTCGTTGGTATTTTAATTGGAATGGCAATTAACCTTAATGCCGATTTTATGAGCCATACTTTGCCACTAATTGGGCTGATGGTACTGGTGTTTGCTACTGTTCAAATTCTCGACAACATATTATTCCAACCACTTATTTATTCAAGCAGTGTAAAAGCACACCCTCTCGAAATATTTTTGGTAATTATGGCTGCCGGAAGTATGGCAGGAATCCTTGGAATGATTTTAGCTATTCCTGCATACACTATATTGAGAGTTATTGCAAAAGAATTTTTTGACAATCTTAAAATTGTTAAAAAGCTGACTAAAAGCCTCGATGAAACCGCCAAATAAGTAATACCAAATAAAATATAATCAATAAGCTAAAAAAAAACACCAATCCCAAGAACCTTTCTATAGCATATTTTGTTGAAAAAATTGTAACTTTCAAAGGAGCAAAAAATATAGAAAAACCAGATAGAATGGGAAAACCTTACTTTTTTGAAGCGGGCAAATTTTTGCCTGTAATGTTGTTGATAAGCGCAATTACTTTTTTCACATCTTCAAATGCACTAACAGCCAATGACTACCCAACACAATCAATTGTAAATGAGGGGCATTCGCATGATGACTTAAAACGTGGACAAAGGTTTTTTATGGGCCTTTTACCGCAAGATATAACACATAATTCCTGTGTTTCGTGCCATAACTTAAAACCTTCTGAGGAATTTAACTGGAATCCCTCAGCGCGTGAAGTTGCTAAAAAATACCTTTCAAAAGATTTTGAGTCATTTAAGACTGTTGTATTAAAAGCCTCAAGTGGGAAAATGGCCGAAGTCCATCAAAATTTTAAAATTGAAGAGGAGGACTTAAAACTAGTAAAGCTTTACCTCGACAATCTGGCTGTCGAACCTCAAGGCACTGAGAAACCAAGTATCAATCGCCTAATTCTATTCTTGTTTTTAGGGATTGTTATGGCCTGGGCGTTAATTGAATTAATATTCCTTCGAAAAATAAAATACCGATTTATTACAGTTATTATACTTGTTGGAGCATTTGGCTGGCAGGTTTCAATACTTGTTGATGAAGGAATAAAATTGGGAAGGCAGGAAAATTATGCTCCCGACCAACCAGTTAAATTTTCGCATAAAGTACACGCTGGCGAAAATGAAATTGATTGTATGTATTGCCACCATACGGCAGAATTCAGCAAATCGGCCGGAATTCCTGCTACCAATTTGTGTTTAAATTGTCACGTCCTTATTCGCGAAGGAACCAATTCAGGCAAATTCGAAATCTCGAAAGTAATTGATGCCAACGAAAGTGGGCAATCGATTGATTGGATACGTATTCATAACCTACCCGATCATGTATTTTTTAGCCATGCTATTCATGTTGGATCAGGAAAACTGGATTGCAACGCCTGCCATGGAGCCGTTGAAGAAATGGACATCATGAAACAACAAAATGACCTGTCGATGGGCTGGTGTGTTAACTGCCACCGCGAAACAGAAGTTGATTTTATGGACAATGGATATTACGACACATATGTAAAACTCCATGAAGATTTAAAAGCCGGCATTATCGATACTATTGTTGCTCAAGACATTGGCGCCAACGATTGTATGAAATGCCATTATTAGCAAAAAGTTGAAAGTATAAAGTATTTAAAACTAAATATAAAAACTTCGGATGAAGAATTACTGGAGAAGTCTGGAAGAAAAATACAACCCTGAAGAATTTAAAAAAAGCGAAGCCCGAGTTGAGGTAGACCTGAAAAGGGCGTTGCAAAAAAAAGAAGCCCCTTCTTCACGGCGCGATTTTTTAAAAACATTTGGATTTACTATTGGCGCAGCAGCTGTAGTAGCAAGCTGCAAAAAACCAATCGATAAAGCTATTCCTTACCTTGTTAAGCCCGAAGAGGTAACCCCCGGTATTGCCAATTATTATGCATCGACATATTTCGATGCCAATGAATACTGCAGCATTGTTGTAAAAACCCGCGATGGGCGACCCATTAAAATTGAAGGCAACGAACTTTCTTCCATATCCCAAAGAGGGACTTCGGCACGTGTGCAAGCAGCTGTTTTAAACTTATACGACGATGCCCGTTTTAAAGGCCCCTTCGCAAATAATGAAGTTGTTTCGTGGGAAACAAGTGATTCTGAAATTATTGGAAGTTTAAAGAAATTTAAGGAAGAAAATAAAAATGTAGCTTTTATAACTTCAACTGTTATTTCTCCAACTACTAAAAAAGCGATCTCTCAATTTCTGGAATTTTATCCCAACGTTCAATGGATTCAATACGATGCCATTTCTGCATCAGGAATGTTAAAAGCCAATGAATTGTCATTTGGAAAAGCTTTTATTCCTGATTACCAATTCGACAAAGCTAAAATTGTGGTCAGTTTTGGTGCCGATTTTTTAGGGACATGGTTATCGCCCGTTGAATTCACAAAAAAATACACTTCTGCAAGAAAACTGGATGATGGGCAAACAGAAATGCTCAAACATTTTCATTTTGAAGCTGGCATGTCAGTAACAGGTTCCAATGCCGATGTCAGATTTCCCATCCGTCCTTCAGAGGAAGGAGTAATCCTTGCCGGACTATATAATGGTTTACTTAAAGCAAAAGGACAAAATACCGTAAACGCTCCCGCTTGCCCAATCGACATTTCTTCACTTATTTCAGAATTATTAGAAAAAGAAGGCCAATCAATTATTATTTCGGGAAACAATGATACCAATATTCAATTGTTGGTTAATGCCATAAATAATTTATTGGGAAATTATGAAAAAACTATAAGTACTTCTATTCACTTAAAAACCAGGCAAGGAATCGATGAAAAGTTTGAATCATTTATTGATGAACTAAAAAACAATTCTGTTTCAGGCCTTGTATGTTGGGGTACCAATCCGGTTTATGATCATCCTGATGGAAAAGTATTAAAAGAAAAAATTGCAAGCTTAGAACTTTCCGTTTCGTTAGCCGACAGGCCTGATGAAACAACAGCAATCTGTAAATACATTTGTCCTGAACCACACTTCCTCGAAAACTGGGCTGATACAGAACCTAAAACAGGATTCTTCAGCCTTCAGCAGCCAACCATTCAAAAATTATTTGATAGCCGGCAAGTGGAAGAAACATTATTGGCTTGGACCGGTCAAAAAATAGAGCCTCTCGAATACCTAAAAAATTATTGGGAAGAGAATATTTTCCTATTACAATCTGATTATTCTGATTTTAGATTATTCTGGAATGATTCACTTCAAAAAGGAGTTTTTGAAACAAAAAATAGAAATACTCAAATATCAACATTATACACCAATGGAATTCCGGAGGCTATAACAACCATAAAACCACCAGCTACAGGCTGGGAAGTTCAGTTTTACGAAAGTATAGCAATTGGGAATGGAAAGTTCGCAAACAATCCGTGGCTTCAGGAATTACCCGACCCGGTTGCTAAAATTAGCTGGGACAATTTTGCCGCTGTACCAGTAAAATGGGCCGAAGAAAACGGTGTGCAAAATGAAAGTGTCATTACCATTAACGGAGTTGAAATGCCCGTTTTTGTACAACCCGGGCAAAAAAGCAATACCATTTCAATAGCCCTTGGTTATGGACGGGAAATTGCCGGGAAAGTTGGTGGTGGAGTTGGAACAAACATGTTCCAGCTGGCAACAATTCAAAATGGAGCCAAAACTTTTTTATTAACAGATGCCGAAATTCAGGTTACTGAAAAAATGTTTGAGTTAGCATTATCACAAACCCACCATTCCATGGAAGGGCGGCCAATTGTAAGGGAAACCACTTTTGATGAATGGAAAATTGACCAGGCTTCGGGGAATGAATTACACGAAGAATTTGAAGACCACCATGTAACTTTATATGAAGAAAAAGAATTCCCTGGGCATCATTGGGGAATGGCTGTCGATTTAAATTCATGTATCGGTTGTGGCAATTGCGCTATTGCCTGCCAGGCTGAAAATAATATTCAGGTTGTTGGAAAGGAACAAGTCCGCAACCGCCGCATTATGCACTGGATCAGAATTGACCGATATTTTACTGAAAATGCCGAAAATCCGGGAGTGAGTTACCAACCAATTATGTGCCAACATTGCGATAATGCACCATGCGAAAATGTGTGCCCGGTAGCTGCAACACCTCACAGCGAAGAAGGCCTTAACCAAATGGCTTATAACCGGTGTGTAGGAACACGCTATTGTATAAACAATTGCCCATATCGGGTACGTCGTTTTAACTGGTTTAAATATGTTCAGAATCCAGAATTTGATTACAATTCAAATAGCGATTTAGGACGAATGGTTTTAAATCCTGATGTGACAGTTCGTTCACGTGGTGTGGTTGAAAAATGTTCGTTCTGTGTTCAACGAATTCAGGAGAAAAAACAAGAAGCCAAATTGGATGGCAGGCCAGTTGCCGATGGTGAAGTACAACCCGCATGTGTTCAATCATGCCCGGGAAATTCGCTGGTTTTTGGTGATTTAAACGATCCTGAAAGCAAACTATCAAAATTGTTTAAAGATAAACGCAATTACCATTTGCTGGAAGAATTACATACTCTTCCATCGGTAGGGTATTTAACCAAAGTAAGAAACAACAAAGCCTAATAGAAAGCCTATGTACAACACAGAGGTCAGAGGCCCGTTAATTACGGGCGACAAAAGTTTAAAACAAATATCGAAAGACATCATTGCCCCAATTGATGCCAAAACGCCCTTATGGTGGTACATCACACTTTTTGTGAGCCTGAGTATGTTTGGTTTTGGTGTGTACTGCAAATACATTACCGTAAGTGTAGGAATTGGTACGTGGGGATTAAATAATACTGTAGGCTGGGGATGGGCCATCATTAATTTTGTGTGGTGGATTGGTATCGGGCATGCCGGAACGGCCTTCTCCATATTCCTGTTAATTCTGCGTCAAAAATGGCGGACAGCCATTAACAGGGCAGCTGAAGCCATGACAGTTGTGGCCGTAATGTGCGCCGGTCTTTTCCCCTTGTTGCACATGGGACGGGTATGGATGTTCTTTTTTGTACTTCCTTACCCCAACACCCGCGGGCCATTATGGGTCAACTTTAATTCACCTTTGTTCTGGGACTTTGTAGCAATTTCGGCATACCTGCTTATTTCAGCCAGTTTTTGGTATTTTGGAATGGTTCCCGATTTTGCAACCATCAGAGATACGACTAGATCAAAAGTAAAAAAAGCTGTTTACGGATTTTTCTCATTCGGCTGGGTGGGTTCAAGCAAAGAATGGTTACGCTTTGAGGCACTCAGTTTTGTATTAGGCGGTATTGCTGCGGTATTGGTAGTTTCAGTGCACTCTATCGTATCAACCGACTTTGCTGTTTCGGTAGAACCCGGATGGCATACCACTATTTTCCCACCGTATTTTGTAATTGGCGCCATTTTTTCTGGATTTGCAATGGTGCTAACACTTGTAACGGTGATGAGAGCAATGTATAAAATGAACGATTTTATTACCGATTCTCACATCGATGCTGTAGCTCGGGTACTTATTTTTATATCTCTAATAATGGGAACAGCCTACATGACAGAGATATTCCTGGCTTGGTATTCAGGATCTGATTATGAAATGTACATGTTCTTTAATACCCGGATTTTTGGCGAATATGCTTTCCAGTTCTGGGCCATGTTTATTTCAAATGCAATTGTTCCACAATTGTTTTGGTTTAAAGCTGTACGCCGCCGGATATGGATGGTTTTTATCATCTCAATAATAATAAATATTGGTATGTGGTTCGAACGTTTTAATATTGTTGTCACTTCGCTAAGTAGGGATTACCTGCCATCCAACTGGGCAAATTATTCACCTTCGTGGGTCGAAATGGGATTTTTTGTTGGAACCCTTGGACTGTTTATTGCCGGTGTTTTGATGTTTTTCCGTTTTATCCCGATGATCGCTATCAGCGAAGTAAAAAGTATTTCGAAATTTAATAAACCACGAACCAATCATTTAAAACATACTGACCATGAATAAAAAACTGTTACTCGGTGTTTTTAATGATGAAGACAAGCTTATTGAAGCTTTTCACAAATTAAAAAAACAAGGTTTTAAACCTGATGAGGTATATACACCCTTCCCAATTCATGAAATACTGGATGGTATGGGAAATAAAACACGGATTACTCATGCTGCTTTCTTCTATGGTATTTTTGGAGCTATCGGGATATTAGGTTTTATGTATTATGCAGCAGTAATCAGCTGGCCCCTCAATTTTGGTGGAAAACCTTTTAACACATTCCCATCGTTTATTGTAGTTGCAATTGTTGCTACCATACTAATTGTCACACTACTTACTTTGTTTACTTTTTCTGCAAGGGCTAAAATTTTCCCCGGTAAAAAAGCAGACATTATACATAAAGGAGCAACCGACGATAAATTTGTGATGGTTTTTAACAAAGCAGACTTGGGAGATAACTACGATACTGTTAATACTTTATTAAAAGAAAACGGGGTAGAAAAGATTGTTGAAAAATAAATTTTAGATATAGAGTCTCTGTGTAGAACTCTGGGAACTCTGTGGTAAAAAAATCTAACCACAGAGTTAAAGAAGTAACACAGAGGAAACTGAGAAAAAAAATAAATTATTCTCTGAATTCTCTGGGATAAACTCCGGGGGCTCTGTGGTAAAAAAAAACTAACCGCAGAGAAAAAGAGATAAAACAGATAAAGAAGTAATAACAAGGTGAATGATAATCAAATAACTGAAAAAATAATTGGAGCTGCAATAAATGTCCATAGGCAACTTGGTCCCGGACTTTTAGAATCAGCTTATCAGGAATGTTTATTATTTGAACTTAAAAAACTGAATTTACGTGTTGAAAAGGAAAAACCAATGCCATTAATTTATGAAAGTGTAAAATTAGACTGCGGATATCGAATTGACCTTTTTGTTGAAAACAGGATTGTTGTTGAAATAAAATCGGTCGAAGTATTAAATGAAATTCACATGGCACAGGTTTTAACCTACTTAAAATTGGCAAATTGTAAACATGGATTACTGATAAATTTTAATGTCACACAATTAATAAAAGGAGTAAAAAGATTAATAAATAAATATATGGATTAAACTCTGGGGGCTCTGTGGTAAAAAACATCTAACCACAAAAAAAAAAAATTCTCAGAGTTCTCTGGGGTAAACTCGGGGGGCTCTGTGGTAAAAAAAAGAATAGAAACTATGCTTTATGAAATACAATAGAATTAATAAACTCACTTGGATAGGCATTTTGTTTTTTATGATTACGTCGTGTGATTACCATCGTAATACAACCGGTTGGGAGTATTTTGATGATATGGCACATTCGCCTGCCTACGAAAGTTATACACCCAACCCAAATTTTAAAGACGGCAAAACAATGCAAGCTCCGGTTGAAGGGACAATTCCTCGGGGAGTTTTCCCATATGCTTATGAAAAAACTGATGAAGACAGAGCTCTTGCTGCCCAAATGTTAGTAAATACAGTAGAATTGAATGAAACAAATTTGGAAAGAGGCAAAAAGTTGTATGGTATTTATTGTATGCAATGCCATGGAGAATTAGGAGACGGGCAAGGGTCTTTATATACAACAAAAAAATACCCATATCCACCAGCCAGTTTGTTAAGTGAAAAGATGCTACAAAATTCTGAAAGTGAAATTTACCATGTTATTTCAGTTGGGCATGGAGTAATGGCTGAACACGGTTCGATGCTCAGGCCTGATGACCGGTGGAAAATTTCGATGTACATTAAAAACAAACTGCAAAATTAAACAGCGGCATATTATTGAAAGTAAATTTTTACAAATGGAAGAAAGATTTATTATCCCGAAAAAATTCAAATTAGCGACCATAATATTAATGGCAATCGGTGTTATTTCATTAATTGCCGGATTTATTTTCACCCCTGAAAGGACATGGGCCAATTACCTGTTAAACAATACCTATTTTATTTCGTTGGCTATTGGCGCAGCTTTTTTTATGGCCATTCAATATGTTGCGCAAGCTGGTTGGTCAGCTGCATTTAAAAGAGTTCCTGAAGCTATTATTACTTACATTCCTGTTGCCGGAATTTTAACCTTGATCCTTTTTTTTGGAATGCATTCAATCTATCACTGGAGCCATGAAGAAGCTTTACAAACCGATGCCTTATTACGTCACAAATCGCCGTATCTCAACATTCCATTCTTTTTTATCCGCGTAGTTGTGTTTTTTGTTATGTGGACACTGTTAACAAGAGTTTTACGAAAATTTTCATTAAAAGAAGACGAGGTTGGAGGTTTAAAATATTTCCATAAATCTGAACTTTATTCTCGAATTTTAATATTTGTTGTTGCCTTTACATTCAGCCTGTTTGCTATCGATATGTTAATGTCGCTCGAACCACATTGGTTTAGTACTTTATTTGCTGGAAAAATATTTATTGCATCTGTATTACATGGCTCAACAATCATCGCATTAATTGTAATTATACTTCACAAAAAAGGGTATTTCAGATTACTAAACAACAGCCACTTACACGATTTTACCCGCTACATATTTATGGCCAGCATTGTTTGGGGGTATTTTAATTTTGCCGAATTTATGTTAATTTGGTACGCTAACATTCCTGAAGAAACAGCCTTTTTTGTACACCGTTGGCATGGTACCTATAAAGTTTTATTTTTTGCCAATATTGCCATCAATTGGTTTGTTCCATTTATTGTATTGATGCCACGTAAAACATCACGAAGTAAACCTGTTATGGTTTGGGTGATTATATTGTTAATGGTAGGGCAATTCACCGAGCTTTATTACATTATTTGGCCGGCAGTAGTCCACGATGCCAAATTTGGATTACTTGAAATTGGTGTATTCCTTGGATTTTTAGGATTGTTTTCGTTTGTGGTAGCCCGCAGTTTAAGCAAAGCAAATTTGATCCCTAAGAATCACCCTTTCCTTCAGGAAAGTATTCACCATCATTTTTAGAAATTAAAACCATACCCTTTTTGAAAAGAGTATGGCCATCATTTTTTTCTAATGTTTTGATGTTAATTCATGTTCACTTTTGAGCATTTTTATACAATTCATCAACGTGCGTGCATTGTGGTAATTAATTTTCCAATCGGAACCTTTTGGAGCCGTAACCTGATTGGGGCTATTGTCAAGCCCTTCTTCATACCACCCTTTGTGCTTGTGGTCAATCTGATAAGCTTTAATGTATTCCCACTGTTTATTAAAATAAACCTTATAACTATTTTCATCAGGATAAAGGTACGACATGAGTAAAAGGGCATTCATCGATTCAGCCTCGGCCCACCATACTTTTACATCGTGTAAAATGGCAATTGTATCTGCATCCTTAAAATAATACCCGCGGTCGTAAATACCGCCTTTTTCCTTATCCCATCCATTTGTGATGGTATGATCCACCATTTTTTTGGCTACCGCCAGAATATTTTCATCAGTTCTACCATTTAACGAATGAGCTGCTTCAAGCAGTAAAAAAGCAGTTTCAATATCGTGCCCAAACGAAACATGATCCATAAAAATATTCCGGCGGATCACCACCTCCGATGAATCGCGGAAAGAGATGGGTGTCCAATCTCTTTCCAGAAAAAGCGTGAGGTAACCTTTTTCTGTTACAATTGTTTCCGAAATTAATGTAAACATTTCCTGAAGACGTTCTTTTACTAAATCGTCAGGCCAAACCTTATACAATTCGGTAAGAGCTTCAATAACATGAATCGAAGTATTTTGGTCTTTCTGGCTTATCCGTGAATAATTTGGCAATTCTTCAGGAACAATTTCAGTTTGCTCTTCAAGCCCACCAATACTCATAGGTGAACCATTTCGGGCAAGGCCATTAAAATAGCCTTTATAAACTGGATCGTGACTATACCGCTCAAGCCACAAAAATGTTTTTTTTGCCAACTCCAATGCTTCTTCATCACCAGTGAGTTTAAAATAAGCCACTAATGCATAAATCCCAAAAGCATTGCCATACGCCATTTTTGCACCACCAAATTCTGTTTCACCAGGAATTCCTTCACGGTTAAGAGTTGTATAAAAACCACCGAACTCCTTGTCCCACATTTTATCTCTTAAAAAATAAAAAGCATGGCCTGCCATTTTTTTATACTCGTCGTTTTTATAAAACCTGGAAGCTTCTGATAAAGTCCACAAATGACGGGTTTGGGTAACTATCATTTTGTTCTGTGGCCCCTTGGGCTGCCAATCGAAGGTAAAATTGCTCAGGAAACCACCATTCACCGAATCGACGGTTAACGGGTACCAGGCATCCAGAATTTCTGTTTGAAGGGAATGGTTTAATTCGTTGATTAAATCCTGATTGTCCTGTTTTTCTGTTGTACAGCCAATGTTAAAGAATATCGATACTAAAAATAAAAAAGGTATAAATTTCATTCGATTTGAATTTAGTTAGTTGGTTTTCAGAAATTGAAATAACAATTAAATATACAAAGAAATAAACAGCAAATAATAAAATTCTTTAAAATATATTTTTCTATATTCAGCCAAATCTCTATTATAATATCACTTTTGGCTAGCTATAAAATTAATTACGCAGCCAAATACTTAAATATTATGTACATTTGGCTATATATAGATATAAGTAAAAATGAATAAACTTGTTGGAAGAGAATTAGAAATAAATCTGTTAAACGATGCAATAACAAGTAACCGTCCTGAACTCATTGCCATATATGGGAGGCGAAGGGTTGGAAAAACATTTTTAATCAGGCAACACTATAAAAACAATATTGTATTTGAATTTTCAGGCCTACACAACGGGAAATTAGCAGATCAACTGGAAAATTTTACGAATGAATTATCGCATGTTTTAAAAGTTCCTGCCTTAACAATACATGCCAAAGGATGGCTGGAAGCTTTTATGTTACTAAAAAACTACATTGAAAGCATAAAATCAAAATCAAAAAAGGTTGTTTTTATTGATGAGTTTCCATGGTTGGTGACCCCTAGGTCAAAGTTCATGATGGCATTTGAAGATTTCTGGAATAATTATGCTTCAAATAAAACTGATTTGGTTGTTGTAATATGTGGGTCAGCCGCATCGTTTATGATACGCAAAATAATAAATAACAAAGGTGGCCTTCACAACCGAATCACTCAAAAAATAAGGTTGTTGCCTTTTACATTAAAGGAAACGGAATTATTTCTCAAAAGTAAAAAAATACAACTTTCACGTTACGATATTCTGCAATTATACATGGCTATTGGAGGAGTTCCGTATTACCTCGAAAATGTAAAAAAAGGAGAAAGTGTAGCTCAAACAATCGACCGCTTGTGTTTTTCAAAAGATGGAATTTTGACGGAAGAATTTAAACACCTGTTTATATCGGTATTTACTTACCACGAGAGGCATACAGCGGTTGTTAAAGTATTGTCAAATGCTCGCAAAGGGTTAACACGAAACGTTTTATCTAAAAAGAGCAACATTCAAACAGGTGGAACATTCACAAATACAATTCAGGAATTAATTGAATCAGGATTTGTTTCACAATACCTCCCTTTTGCCAATAAAAGTAAAGAAACATTATACCGGCTAACCGATGAATATTCGATATTTTACCTAAAGTTTATTAATAACTCCAGGCCGACAGGAATCGGAACCTGGAACAAGTTGTTTACATCACGGTCATATACCTCCTGGTCTGGTTTCAGTTTCGAAACTGTTTGCCTAAAACATATAAATCAAATTAAAGTTGGATTAAGAATCGATGCCATTTATTCTGAGAATTCAAGCTGGATAGATAAAAGCAGCGATGGAGGAGCTCAGATTGATTTATTAATTAGCAGGGCCGACAATATAATTAACCTTTGCGAAATGAAATTTTCGAGCGATACTTATACATTAACCGGAAAGTATGCCAAAGAAATAAGAAACAAATGCACTGTTTTTAAAAATAAGACCAAATCACGAAAAAAAATATTTGTAACACTTATCACCACATATGGAATCAAAAAAAATGAATACAGCCTGGAAATTGTTCAAAACAGCCTAACAATGGATTGTCTGTATATACGCTAATACCAAATGAAAACTTCCCAAAAGCACAGTTAAACTCCTTATCTATTTTTTACTATTTTTAATGTCAAATATTAATATAATGAAGAACACTTTACCCGGAACAAACATTCAAATTACTCCAATTGCTTTTGGAGCCTGGGCAATAGGTGGATGGTTTTGGGGTGGAACCAACAAAAAGGAAGCCATTAAAGCTGTTGAACATTCCATTGACCTTGGGATTACAACCATTGATACTGCTCCTGTTTATGGTTTTGGATTAAGTGAAGAATTAGTAGGCAAAGCCATTAAAGGCAAACGCAGTAAAGTCCAAATACTTACAAAATTTGGGCTTACATGGACAATAGGAAAAGGAAGCGTACATTTTAAAAATACCAGTTTAAACGACGGCACACCAGTTGATATATACAGGCTTGGAAGCAAAAAACAAGTAATCAAAGAATGTGAGGATAGCCTCATGCGCCTTCAAACCGATTACATTGAACTGTACCAACAGCACTGGCCCGATCCTTCAACACCTGTAGAAGAAACCATGGAGGCAATCGAAATTCTGAAACAACAAGGAAAAATTGGAGCAGGTGGTGTAAGTAACTATTCTGTATCAGAAATGGAGGAAGCAATTAAATATATGGCCTTATCAACCAATCAGGTTCCATATAGTATGTTAATGCGCGATATCGAATCCGAATTGGTCCCTTGGTGTCTAAAAAAAAATGTAGGGATTATTGCTTATTCTCCATTACAAAGAGGAATTCTGTCAGGTAAAATTAAAGCGGGGCACCAATTTGGTAAAGGTGATCACCGGCCAACTACACCTTTTTATAAAGAACCATATTTATCAAGAATTAATCAATTCCTCGATTCAATAAAACCAATTGCCAAAGAACACAAAGTTACACTAGCGCAATTGGTATTACGCTGGACTATTCAACAACCAGGAATTATGTGTGTTTTGGCAGGGTCGCGTACTCCTGCACAAATCGGCGAAAATGCAGATACCCTGCAGTTTTTTTTATCAAATTCTGAATTACAAATTATTAATTCAAAATTGAAGACATTAAAATCAGAACTTACTTAATAAAACTATTGGGTTACGAATAAACTTATTATTCAGTAATTTGTAATGTAATTATTGGCAGAGCCATTTACATCACCTAATTTTTTTTGGAGTTAATCCAACATTCGTGTAATTTGCCATAAAATTAAACGACCAATTGCATAAAATATAAAAACAACAATGGAACTATTCAGAGCGAATAATATTGATAAAACTTTTGCAGCCACACAGGCACTCACCGAAGTTAGTATCTCGGTCGAAGAAGCCAGTATTTTTGGGTTACTAGGGCCAAACGGTGCCGGAAAAACAACCCTCATCCGAATTATCAATCAAATAACTGCACCTGATAAAGGTGAATTGTTTTTTAACGGCAGGCCGTTAAAAGCAACCGATATTGAAAAAATAGGGTACTTACCCGAAGAGCGTGGATTATACAAGAAAATGAAAATTGGGGAACAGGCTATCTACCTTGCCCAACTAAAAGGTTTATCGCAACGCGAAGCCCGGAAAAGGTTAAAAAAGTGGTTCGAAAAATTTGATATTATGCCCTGGTGGGATAAAAAAATTGAAGAACTTTCGAAAGGAATGCAACAAAAAGTACAATTTATAACAACAATTGTGCACGAACCAAAATTGCTGATTTTCGACGAACCATTTAGCGGATTTGACCCCATTAATACCAATCTTATAAAAAAAGAGATTCTGGAATTAAAAAGGAACGGTGCGACTATCATCTTTTCGACCCACAATATGGCTTCGGTTGAAGAATTGTGTGACCATATTGCTTTGATCAATCAATCAAAAAAGATATTAGATGGCCCTATTGATCAAATAAAACAAACTTACAAATCCAATATTTTCGAAATTGAATACAAAGGTGATAAACAAAAAGCAGAATCGGCTTTAACCGCTGATTTTAAAATCCTTGAAAGCCAATCAGAAAAAGGAATCAACAATTTAAAAGTTCAATATTTAAACGGGCATTCAAATAACGACCTAATTACCCTCTTAATTCCATTTGCTGAAATTATTTCTTTTAAAGAATTAATTCCAAGCATGAATGATGTTTTTATTAAAGTTGTTGAATCGTCAAACCTCGAAACAAACACTACCCATGAATAAATCACTCTTAATATTAAAACGAGAATATTTGACACGAGTCAAAAAAAAATCATTTATCGTTATTACTCTCCTGGTTCCATTTCTAATGGTTGCTATGTTTGCCCTAATTATTTGGCTTTCGGCTTCAAGCGATAAAAAAGAAAGATCAATCGCTGTTTTCGATGAATCGACACTTTTTTTGGGACAACTTAATCAGGAAGGATATACAAAATACCATTTTGTACCTGAAGAAGAATTCCAGGAACTCAAAGAAAATATCAAAGAGAGTGAATTCTATGCTTTGCTTTATATTCCCGGAAATATTTATACCACAAGTACCGCCCAATTTATTTCCAACAAACAAATTCCATTTGAGCTGTCTGAGCAAATTGAAAGGAAACTGAGTAATTTTATTGAGAATGATAAACGGCAGAAAGTAATTGCCGAAACAAATATTCCAGACCTGGAAGAACAACTTTCAGCGACCCGCACGCGTGTAAAACTGGCCACCATAAAAATGACTGAATCGGGGAAAGAACAAAAAAGCTCATCGGTGGTGGCATTTATAGCCAGTTACGCCATGGGATTTTTGATTTACTTTTTTGTATTTATGTACGGGGCCATGGTTATGCGAAGTGTAATGGAAGAGAAAAAAAGCCGTATTGTTGAAGTTATTATATCATCAGTAAAACCTTTTCAACTGATGATTGGAAAAATTGTAGGAACTGCATTGGTTGGACTTACACAAGTAGCCATCTGGATAGTTGTTGGCCTTATTGTTTTAACTGCTGTTCAGGCATTTTTCTCGCCCGAAGAAGCCCAAATTATGGGGCAGAGTTTAATGGAAAGCCAACAAAACATAAATCCGGCAATGGCACAGGCAACCGATCAAAACAAAGTATTAGAGGTCATGGAAATGATTGGCAACCTGAATATTCCTCTTATCCTGTTTACATTTATTTTTTATTTCCTGTTTGGGTACTTGTTATACAGTTCTCTCCTCGGTGCAGTAGGTGCAGCAGTCGATAACGAAGAAGACTCTCAACAAATGGTTTTCCCGGTAACTTTCCCATTAATCCTTTCCATTATGTTGCTATTTCCGATAGCAAAAAATCCGGAAGGGCCAGTGGCATTTTGGGGCTCAATGATTCCACTTACTTCGCCGGTAGCCATGCTTGCGCGAATTCCTTATGGTATTCCGTTGTGGGAATTACTGTTATCAATGTTTTTATTAATTATTACAACAATTGGAGCCATCTGGGTGGCTTCTAAAATATATAAAACAGGTATTTTAATGTATGGCAAAAAAGTCAACTTAAAAGAATTATACAAATGGTTGCGGTATAAAAATTAAATAGAATATTAAAAATCTAAAAAAAATACTTTTTGTTTATTTAGAACTAATAAAAATTACCTATACTTGTACTCATTATGTTTAAAGAAGGAAAAAATATGACCATGTGCTGTTGCTGCCTTTATTGTCGGGAAGCTGCATAGTTATATTTGAACCAAAAATATTTACACCAAATAATTTGCAAAAGCCTTCCCATAATTGGGAGGGCTTTTTTATTTGTAGCCAACTCAATAAACAGAACATTTTATCATAAAATTTGTACTATTATTAAAAATGAAAATAAAATAAACTTAAAATAATTCGATATGAAAGCAAAAAACATTTTAGAAACGATTGGAAACACTCCACACATTCGGGTGAACCGACTTTTTTCATCTGATTATGAAGTATATGTAAAACTGGAAAAAACAAATCCCGGAGGTAGTATAAAAGACCGAATTGCCTTATCGATGATTGAAGATGCCGAAGAAAAAGGTATTTTGAAATCAGGGTCAGTAATAATTGAACCTACATCAGGAAACACAGGCATTGGCCTAGCACTTGTTTCGGCTGTTAAAGGCTATAAAATTATTTTGACCATGCCTGAATCAATGTCGATAGAAAGAAGAAGAATATTAACAGCTCTTGGTGCTGAGCTGGTTTTAACTCCCCGCGAAAAAGGGATGAAAGGAGCCATTGCTAAAGCCGAAGAGATTGCTGCTGAAACAGCAAATAGCTGGATTCCATCACAATTTAATAACGACGCCAATGTTGATGCTCATAGGAAAAACACCGCACTTGAAATTATTAAAGACTTCCCCGAAGGATTTGATTACCTTATTACCGGTGTAGGAACAGGTGGCCATATTACGGGAGTTTCTGAAATTTTAAAACAAAAATTCCCTAACCTCAAAGTATTTGCTGTTGAGCCCGATGCCAGCCCGGTTATTAGTGGTGGGCAGCCGGGCCCTCACCCTATTCAGGGAATAGGAGCCGGTTTTATTCCTGAAAATTTAAAAACAGGGCTTTTAGATGGGACAATTTCTATTAGCAAAGATGAAGCATTTGAATATACACGCAAGGCGGCCAAACTCGAAGGATTATTTGTTGGAATTTCATCAGGAGCATCATTAGCTGCAATTGCAAAAAAAATTGACGAACTACCCAAAGGATCAAAAATACTGACGTTTTCGTACGATACAGGCGAAAGATACCTGTCGGTTGATGGCTTATTTGGATAATTATTTCGATTAAAACAATTCTATTAAAACCCGGTTTTTTTTACAAGGCCGGGTTTAGTTTTTGTATTAATCTTTGTTATACATTTACACCTGCAAAACAACCTGATTATTTTCATTTTAAAAAATATTAATTGATGAAAATTGCTATTATTGACCTCGGGACAAATACATGTAACCTCCTTATTGCTGAGCTTAATAACTCTACATATAAAATTTTATTTCAGGGAAAAGAACACGTTAAATTATTGACAAAAAAAGCCGGCGAAAACTGGATCAGCGACGGCGGATATTCAAGAACTGCCTTGGCTCTTGAAAATCATCTCAGAAAAATCAAACACTATTCAGTTAAGGAAATTCAACTAATCGCAACATCAGCGGTTAGGGACGCAGCTAATCGTGATGAATTTGTAGAATTTATCCAGATTAAAACCGGATTAAAAACAACAGTTATTACAGGCAGCAGAGAGGCTGAATTAATATACAATGGTGTACTTCTGGCTTTTGGAAAAATTGAAACTCCTTCATTAATCCTTGATATCGGGGGAGGCAGTAATGAGCTAATTATTTCAAATGGATTGGAAAAAATATGGGAAGAAAGTATCCCAGCTGGTATGTCGCGGATTATTAATTTATTTCAAATATCCGATCCAATTTCACCTAAAGAAATAGTTGAATTAAATCGCTTTTTTCAGATTCAAAACAATGAAGCAACCACTATTGGTAAAACAACTGGTGTTAAAATATTAATAGGTTGTTCGGGAGCTTTTGATACCATTGCCGACATGATTGATAAAGTTGGCCCGGGAACGAAAAAACGAATCAGGCAAACTATTGAAATTAAAGATTTTAATAAAACCTACCAAAAACTTATAAAATCAAGCCGTGAAGAACGACTTTTAATAAAAGGAATGGATGAAGTTAGAATTGATTTAATCGTCCCAGCGGTTGTTTTAATCAAACAGATTATCACAGAATTAGGCATTGAAAAAATTCTCCAAACCGATTTTGCTTTACGCGAAGGGATTTTATATGAACGCCTTAATTTTTAATTATTCCATCAATAATTAAAAAAATCATCATAAACAGATACAAAAAATTGAGCTTGTAAAATGCTGGTTTGGGATTAAATTCCTTTTGTACTAAAAAACTAAGAATAAACGAAAACAATAAATAAAACACATACAACAAGAGGATAAAAAACAGGATTTGATCATTAAAGACATAAAACAAAACCAAAAACGCTGACCCGACAGTTGTTAAAAACCAGGTAAACGTTACCCTTTTTATCTGAGCACCCGAAAAAACCTGCGTTAAGCTAGGCATTCCAGCCAATTTATATTGATCGCCAAACATGAGTAATAATAACCAAAAATGAGGTATCTGGCCTATAAAAAAGAAAGTAGCAACAATCAGGATTGTATGGTCGGTAATTGCCCCACCGGCTGCAGTCCATCCAATAACCGGGGGCAAAGCTCCAATTACTGATCCTGGCACAACTGCAAATGCTGTCACCTTTTTTAGTGGTGTATAAATAAGATTATACGATACAAGGGTAGCCAGACTAATCCATAAAGCAATAACTGGCTGAAATAAATACAATACCACCGATCCGGATAAAACATAAACTAATGCAACCATAATTGCTCCTTTAACTGATATTTTTCCAGAAGGTATCGGGCGGCCTTTTGTGCGTGGCATTTGAGCATCAATTTTATGCTCCTGGATATGATTAAAAGCACTCGACCCTGCCGAAAAAAGAAAAACGCCAATCACCAACAACAAACCAGTAAAATCAATCTTTCCTGTAAATATGACATACCCTGTGAGGGCAGACAAAGCAATGGGCAAAGAAATTCGTACTTTGCCCAGTTCAATTAAAATCTTCAAATAAAAAGAAATCCCCATCTATTTTAACGTCTTTAAATATTCGATAATCATACCAACATCCTCGTTGGATAATTGGCCTTCGTAGGTTAACATTAATCCTTTATTATAGCCATCAACCACATCGGCATTAGGATCATAAATTGATTTTGTAATATACTCTTCATCCACTTTAACTTCACGCATTTCTTTCCCGGTTTTAACAGTGTGTGTACTCTCCCAAATACCTTTAAACGATGGGCCAATTAATTTCGAACCATCTAATGAATGGCAGGCAAAACAGCCTATATTTTGCATAATTCGTTTCCCCGAAGCTGTTGGCGATTCAAATTCAGCAACTGAAATTTGTGTAGTATCAACATACCATTCCTGAAAAGCGCTATCAGGCATCACAATAACCGATGTGTACATATATGAGTGTTGTAATCCACAATATTCGGCACAATACAGTTCGTAATCACCTTCTTTTTGAGGCTCAAACCACATGGTATTATTTTCCATCCCCGGAACCATGTCTTGTTTTACCCTAAAAGCTGGAATATACAGACTGTGCAACACATCCATAGCCTTAAGGTTTAACTGGACAGCTTTATTTTTAGGCAAGAATAATGTATCGGTACGTTTTCCATTCTCATATTCAAAACTAAAATTCCACATCCGCCCATATACTGTAACTTCCATTCTATCATCGGGAGCTTTTGTCATAGGTTTCCAGGCTGCCCAGCCATAATAAAACATAACCATTGTAAGTATAAACGGAATAACCGTCCATAATACTTCGAGGGTAGTATTTCCATGAAACTGTGTGGGTTTTGGATTCTTTTTCCGATTGTATTTATAAACAAAAAAAAGCATTACAGCGGTTAATGCTATCAGGAAAAAAAATGAAATCCCCAGAGTAATAATAAAAGCTGTATCAACGCCCTTTACAAAATTCGAAGCCTGACTTATTTCTGTACTATACATATTTATGTCCTATAAAAATAATCTAAAAAAGTAATTAATAACACCACAACAAAAAGCAGGAATACAAATCCAACCATTGCCCGTATGTATACTTTGTCGTATTTCAGATGCATAAAATACGTTAAGACAAGGAATGATTTGACACATGCAAAAATTAATGCACCTGCCACAGTTAATTCTCCCAATTCGATACTTGTAATTCCAATTGAAGCTAATGTTAGGGCAATCAGAGCAATTAATATTATAACATAAACTTTATAAGGAACTATATGGTTTTTTTCTGCTGACATAGTAATTGGTTTATTAGGTTATCAGATAAAATAGAGGGAACAGGAAAATCCAGATGAGGTCGACAAGGTGCCAGTACAATCCTGCATTGTCAACCATCGAGGGCCTATCGGTATTCACTTTCCCTTTGGATACACCTACCATGGCAAATATCATTATAATCATGCCTATAATAATATGAAGGGCATGAAGGCCTGTCATCACAAAATAAAGTCCGAAAAACAAAATTTCGCCTTTGCCCATATCATTAATTAAATGTTCAGAGCCCGGCCAAATACCATGTTCAAATTTTAGTCCCCATTCAAAATACTTATTGACCAAAAACACCAAGCCTAACACAAGTGTGACTAAAAACAAAATTAATGTTGTCCTTTTATCTTTTTTCCGAAGAGAAGTTGTAGCCATAGCAATAGTCATACTACTAACCAATAGGATAATGGTATTCACTGCACCTATAAATGTGTCTAGCTCTTCGGCAGCTAAATGAAAGGCATCGGGATTTAAAAAACGGTAAACTGAATAAATAATAAACAATCCTCCAAACAAAAGGAGTTCGGTAAAAATAAACAGCCACATGCCTATTTTTGACCCTTCCTGATCGTAATAATCGTGCTCGTTATGATTAGTTTGTTCCATATTTAGGTTGAGTTTATTTATAGTTATAAGGACCTTCGTCTTTTCCATAAACAGGAACCTCATCAAAGTTTTCGAGAGGTGGCGGCGATGGCACTGTCCATTCGAGGGTTTTTCCGTCCCATGGATTTATTTCTGCTTTTGGCCCGCTTTTTACCGATCGGATAAGATTAACAACAATAATTATCAATCCTGTAACCATTATCCACGATCCAAAGGTGCTTAGGATATTTCCTCCATGGAATTCTGCAAGATAATCGTAATAACGGCGGGGCATTCCCTGCATTCCTAAATAAAACATGGGTGTATACAAAGTCAGGAAGCCGATAAAAAATATGAGTAATCCGGTATTGGCCCATTTCATATCGTACATGCGGCCAAATATTTTTGGGAACCAATAATGAATGGCAGCAAAAAAAGCAAATCCTGTTCCTCCAAAAACGATATAGTGAAAGTGCGCCACCACAAAAGCAGTATCGTGAACGTAAATATTTGTAGCCAATGCACCTAATACCAATCCGGATAAACCTCCAATCATAAAAACAAAAATAAACGCCAATGCCCAGTAAAAAGGTGTTTGAATATTTATTGAACCTTTATACATGGTCGATATCCAGTTGAATACTTTTATCGCACTAGGAATAGCCACTAAAAATGTCAGCAACGAAAAATAATATTGTGCTGTCCCGCTCATGCCGGCAGTAAACATATGGTGCCCCCAAACAAGGTAACCAACAAAGGCTATTGCCATTGTCGAAACAATAATGGCTTTGTAGCCAAAAATCTGTTTTTGTGAAAAGGTTGGAATAACTTCCGAAATAGCTCCCATTGCCGGAAGTATCATTATATAAACTGCAGGATGTGAATATATCCAGAACAAATGTTGGTAGAGTACAGGATCACCACCTAAAGCCGGATCAAAAATACCAATGCCAAAAGTTCGTTCCAGGGCGACTAAAACAAGTGTAATGCCTACAACGGGAGTTGCTAATAACTGAATCCATGCCGTGCCATAAAGTGTCCACACAAACAATGGCAATTTTCCCCAGGTTAATCCGGGGCATTTTAATCGGTGAATGGTTACCAAAAAATTTAAACCCGTTAATATGGAAGAAAATCCAAGCACAAAAGCTCCAAAAATTGCCGGTAACATATTTGTACCCGACTTAAAACTGTACGGTGCATAAAACGTCCATCCCGTATCAGGTACACCGGGTCCAAAAAACAATGCTGCCAAAACCAATAAAACACCTAAAATATAAAGGTACCACGACAAAAGGTTTAGTTTCGGGAATGCCACATCTTTGGCACCTATCATAATTGGCATTATAATATTTCCAAAAACAGCCGGTAACCCTGGAATAACAACCATAAAAATCATTATCACACCATGAACCGTGAAAGTGGCATTGTACATTTGGGCTGTCATAATGGTTTTGCCGGGAGCTAATAATTCAAACTTCATTGCTAATCCAAGCAAGACACCCACCGCAAACATTACGCCCATCGAATAGAGGTATAATAAGCCAATCCGCTTGTGGTCAGTTGACAAAATCCAGCCAAGTATTCCTTTGTGTTTCCCTTGATACTCAAGATAACTCACATCATTTACAGAATTTGTGTTTGTCATAATTTCAAATTAGATATTTCGTTTGCGTTTTGGTTTTAACACAAGAATTAATAACAGGCTGAGAGCAAAAAACAATATAACTACCCCTCCCACTTTTGTAAAATTTAAAACATACGCTTGTCCCTGAGGATCGTATGAAAAACAGAAGTTTAATATTTTATTTAAAGTTGGCCCTGATTTTCCTTCCGAAGCTTCGATGATTGCCATTTTCCATTCGAACGGTAAATAATACATGCCATTTAGGTACCTGGTTATTTTTTGGTTGGGGCTAAGTACCGTGATTGAAGCAGCGTGTAAAAAATCGTTGCCTGTACGTTTGTACTTAAATCCAGTAGCATTTGTCGCCCTTATAATACTGGCACTATCACTCACAAAAAATAACCACCCTGTTTTTGCAGCCTCAACCTTTTGCGACATCAGATTCAAATAATTTTTCTTTTTCCTGATTCCCAAATCGATGGTTTCAGTAGGATCAAAACTGATGGTCAATACCTGATAATCTTTACCAGGTACCAAATCCGACTTATCCATTACATCCGCTATTGCTTCCATTAGTGGACTACAGATACCGGGGCACCGGTAATATACAAAATTGATTATTGTTGGTTTATCAACAATATCGGCCAACCAAACCTGCTCACCGGCTTCATTAATAAGAGATATACTATCAGGCATAAAATCATCAAGATGCTCGACAATTCCAATTTCAATATCGTTCCGTTGATCATTAATTGGAGCTTGAGCATCACAATTGAATATTCCCGCAAAAACGAATGATACAAAAGCAATTATAAAACTAAACTTTTTTGATAGTCTCATCATGATTTTTGATTTCTTCTAAATATACAGAAAAGGCATTTACTTTTCATCATAATGAAACCATAAACTGACAGTAATGTTTACTTAAATGACATAAAAAAGGATGTTTTTTTATGATAATCCCGAATAGCGATAAAACGGGCCGTACGTCGAACTATAATATGCATTATTATAATTTACAAAAATCAATTTTTTTTTACTCTTCCTCTTAGGAAAAACGATAAAAACTCAAAAAATCCGGGCCTGCAATATGTTATAAAACACTTTTAGTGATGTTGCGAAAATACAATTTTGATTTCATTTTTTTACATGGCAAACGATTATTAACAAGTAAAAATAAAAAAAGTTTAGAAAAATTTTATCAAAAAGGAATAAACTTGTAAAGCACTAAAACGGCATTCCTAAAAATCAACACATTACATCTAATTCTTTCAAATTCTAAATAATAAACAACATCCTAAGTACTTCATTTTGAGTATATAAACACCATTTTGTCTTTTACTTTTGCTATTCCTGAAAATTTGGTTCTTGTTCCAGATTAATTAATTTCGTGTAACAATATTTCGCCTGAAAGTATACTATTTATAAGTTCTTTTCTTTAAAAACACAATTAATTATGGTTGTTTTCAACCATAGATTTATAATTTTTCAAATACCATAATTTATGGAGAAAAATAAAAACACACGACGTAATTTTGTAAAAGCACTGGGTTTATCTATCGGCACAGCTGGTGTTTTAGGGGGTACAAGTATTTTAAATTCGTGCAATAAAGTTGACAAAGCCACTGGAGATAAAATCAAACTTTTAACGTCGAGCGGTGAGTTGGTTGAAGTAGATAAAGCACAATTAAAACCTGCCGATTTGCCATCATTAACAGCAAATCAAAAACAAGGGCGAGAAGGAATTAAAGGCAAAAGCTGGGTAATGGTTATCGATTTATCGAAATGCCGAAATGCCCGGGAATGTATGAAAGCCTGCCAAAATCATCACCAACTGAGGCCTGAACAACACCACATTAATGTATTACAGATGCAGGATGCTGAACATACTGCGCCTTATTATATGCCAAAACCATGTCAACACTGCGACAATCCGCCATGTACAAAAGTGTGCCCGGTAAATGCCACATTTAAACGTGAGGATGGAATTGTACTCATCGATAATGAACGGTGTATAGGTTGCCGTTTTTGTATTGCAGCATGCCCATATTCAGCCAGGGTTTTTAACTGGTTCGAACCCCGCGATGCTGAAAAATATGCTGGAGTAACGTACAATATTGAAGCCAACGTCCCACAGAAAAAAGGAACCATTTCAAAATGTTTGTTTAGTGCCGACCGCCTACGCGACGGGAAATTGCCTTCGTGTGTTTCAGCTTGCCCCAATGGTGTGTATTGGTTTGGCGACCGAAACGAAGATGCTGTTACAAATGGGACAACCAAAGAGACAGTTGTTTTTAGTGAGTTAATCCGCGATAATGCTGCTTATACGCTCATGGAAGATTTAGGCACAAAACCTCGGGTATATTATTTACCACCTAAAGACAGGGCATTCCCATTCGAAGGAGAAGTATCGGGTCACACTATTTAACTTACTAAATAATAAAGATGGAAGATTTAAAATCACCCGAAGAATCAAAAAAGTTATTAAAACAAATAACCTTTGATTTAACCCGGTCAATTGTAAAAAACGATGAATTAACACGCTTCTGGTTTTTTATCATTATCATGTTTGCCGGTGTAGGATTATGGGGTTGGATAATACAGATTGATCAAGGCCTTGGAGTTACCGGAATGCGCGATTATGTTTCGTGGGGAATGTACATCGCTAACTTTGTTTTTTTTGTGGCTGTGAGCCTCATCGGATTTTTAATTAGTTCAACCTTGCATTTGTTAAAAATAAACTGGGCAAAACCAATTTCGCGAATTGCTGAGCAGGTTGCCATCGCTGCTGTGGCATTGGCGGGTATTGTTATCATAACTGACATGGGTCGCCCCGACCGATTTCTGAATGTTTTTTTACATGGGAGGTTTGCTTCACCAATTATCTGGGATGTAACTGTAGTAACTACTTATCTTACCATTTCTGTCTTAATATTCTATATTCCGTTGATACCCGACCTGGCATTGTTACGCGATAGTACTGATCTGGGAATTTCAAAATGGAAACTTAAATTATATAAAATTCTGGCCCTCGGCTGGAACGGAAATAAAAAACAATTTAAAACAGTTTACCATGCCATGCGGATTTTAATGTTATTAATTCTGCCCGTAGGCCTTTCAATTCATACGGTTACTTCCTGGTTATTTGCAGCCACTCTCCGATCGGGATGGGATTCAACAATTATGGGCCCCTATTTTGTTGCCGGGGCATTTGTTGCCGGGGCGGCGGCTGTAATTATTCTAATGTATGTATACCGGGTCCGCTACAGTTTAAAAAATTATCTTAAAGATTATCACTTCGACCAGATGGGCAAATTGCTGGTTTTTGTATGCCTGGTATACCTCTACTTTAACATCAATGAATTTTTAGTACCCGGATATAAAATGAAATCTGCCGAAGGTATCCACCTTAACGAACTTTTTAGTGGTTCATATTCATCCATGTTTTGGATAGTTCAGGCTGGAGGATTGGTACTTCCAATTTTACTACTGCTCATTAAATTTTTCAGGAAACCTCTGCCAATAACAATCATTTCGGTTTTTGTTTTAGCGGCTGCATGGTTTAAAAGGTATTTAATTGTTATTCCTACTTTAGAACACCCATTTTTGCCGGTTCAGAATGTTCCCGACTATTTTCACCATTATGCTCCTACAAGCATTGAAATAATGATTACACTGTTTTCTTTCTTTTCTTCATTAATTATCATCACAGTATTGGCAAAATTATTTCCGGTAATTACCATTTGGGAATTGGCCGAAGAAGAAGGAATTGATCATAAATACCTATCGGAAGAACCTAAAAACTAACTGAGATGAACAAAAAGATATACTTCATATTTATTTGCCTAATGGTTTTTTTAGTTGGTGAAGTGAAAAGCCAGCAATGGGTAGTACCTGCCGATCAGCTTTTGGTCGAAAATCCGTTACCTTATACCTTGCAGAATGTAACTCAAGGAAAAAACCTCTATGTAACAAACTGCAAATCGTGCCACGGCGATGCCGGAAAAAACAATGCGTTACCTTTGGTACCCCTACCTCCTGATCCTGCATCAGCAAAAATGCAAGCCAACACCCAGGGGGCTTTATTTTATAAAATAACTTTTGGCAAGGGAACAATGCCACAATTCGAAACGTCATTATCGGTTGATGACAGATGGCGTATTGTTAATTATATAATGAATTTTAATCCTGAAAATAAACCCTTACTTGTTGATGCACCAAAAATTAATGCCAAATTATTGGGTTCAGTTAACGAAACGGATAAAAAAGTTGAAGTATTTGCTGAATATGAAAATAAAGAAGGTATTTATTCAAAGCTCATAAATACTCCGGTTATTATAAATGTAAAAAAAACATTTGGTAAAATTAAAATTGGAGAAGCAATCACCGATGAGAATGGGCGGGCAGAATATCAAATCCCGGAAACAACCCTTGGCGATGCCGAAGGGCGAATTAGCCTTGTAGTTTCGTTAGATGACTCATATAAAGTAGAAAACCTGATAATTGAAAATGCCAAAGTTTGTGAACCAAACCTGGCTGAAAACTTATTTGACGAAGCTGTTTTATGGGGGACCAACGACAGGTTACAGCCCTGGTTATTGTTCTCATATTTAGCAATTGCCGGAGGAGCATGGCTGGTTATATTTTACGTGATTTTTCAGTTATTCAAAATAAAACGGTTAGGAAATAAAAATTGAATTTATACTAAATGAATATTTTTTATCTATTAATAGGAGTCAGTTTATTTGCAGCCCTTATATTTCTTGGTGCATTTATCTGGGCTGTTCGAACCGGGCAATTCGATGATAACGAAACGCCTGCTATCCGAATTTTATTTGATGACGATCAACCTCAGGAAACTACGGAAATTGAGAGTGAAACAAAAAATGAAACAACAACATAACTTATGGAAAATCAGAAGTTTTTTTACGACAATAAAATTGTAAAACAATTTATTCTTGCAACAATTATTTGGGGAGTAGTTGGTGTTCTTGTTGGTGTAATTATTGCCCTTCAACTGGCATTTCCAATTTTTAATTTTGGATTGGAATACACAACTTTCGGCCGGGTGAGGCCTATTCACACCAATGCCATCATTTTTGCATTTGTTGGAAATGCCATTTTTGCCGGTGTTTACTATTCCATGCAAAAATTGCTCAAAGCCCGAATGTTTAACGATCTGCTGAGTAAAATCCATTTTTGGGGATGGCAATTAATAATCGTATTGGCAGCAATCACTTTTGTTTTTGGAATAACCACTTCAAAAGAATATGCCGAGCTCGAATGGCCCATTGATATTCTGATAACTATTATCTGGGTGATTTTTGGCTGGAACATGATCGGTACTATTATCAAACGCCGTGTGCAACATATTTATGCAGCTATTTGGTGGTACCTCGCAACTTTTTTGGGAATTGCCATTCTTCACGTCGTTAACTCCCTGGCTCTACCCATATCTCTAACCAAAAGTTATTCAATTTATGCAGGTGCACAAGACGCTGTTGTTCAGTGGTGGTATGGGCACAATGCCGTAGCCTTTTTCCTCACAACTCCTTTTTTAGGTTTGATGTACTATTATCTGCCCAAAGCAGCCAACCGTCCAATTTATTCCTATAAATTATCAATTATACATTTCTGGTCTCTCATCTTTTTGTATATGTGGGCCGGGCCTCACCACCTGCTTTATCAGGCACTACCCGAGTGGGCACAAGCTTTGGGTGTTACATTCTCAATCATGCTTATTGCTCCATCGTGGGGTGGGATGATAAATGGCCTGTTAACGCTTCGTGGTGCGTGGGATAAAGTGCGCGATAGTGCTGTGCTTAAGTTTTTTGTTGTGGCTGTAACGGCTTATGGCATGTCGACTTTTGAAGGGCCAATGATGTCATTAAAGAATGTCAATCAAATTACCCACTTCACCGACTGGACCATTGCCCATGTACATATTGCCGGAATGGGATGGAATGGAGGCATTGTTTTTGGCATGTTATACTGGATGATTCCAAAACTTTTCCGCACAAAACTATTTTCCGAAAAACTAGCCAACACTCATTTCTGGATGGCAACACTGGCAATATTGTTGTATGCCATTCCATTGTATTGGGGAGCCGTTACCCAGTGGTTAATGTGGCGCGAATATACTCCTGAAGGATTTTTAGCTTACCCTAATTTCCTCGAAACATTAACTCAAATACTCCCAATGTACACTATAAGAATAGTTGCTGGAGTTCTGTTCCTTGTCGGATTTTTAATTATGGTTTATAATCTATTTAAAACGATGGGGGCAGGTTCTGTTGAAAACAATGAAGCTTCTGAGGCTCCGGCGCTGGTCATGCTTGGCGCACGAAATCCTGTAAATGAAACCATTCATCGGTGGATGGAACGAAAAGCAGTCCGTTTTTCAATTTGGGTTTTTGTAGCATTAGTAATTGGTGGAGCTGTTGAAATAATACCGATGATTTTTATTAAATCAAATGTACCGACCATCGATTCTGTAAAACCATATACACCACTCGAATTGGAAGGCCGTGACATTTATATCTCGGAGGGATGTTACACCTGCCATTCACAAATTGTCCGCCCATTCCGCTGGGAAACTGACAGGTATGGCGAATATTCAAAAATAGGAGAATTTGTTTACGATCATCCATATCAATGGGGATCGCGAAGAACCGGGCCCGACCTGGCTCGTGCCGGTGTTATTACGGGGCCAATGTATAAAAATGCAGCTTGGCATTACAATCATTTTATGGACCCTCAAAAAATGAATGAACAATCAATCATGCCAAATTATGCATGGTTTGCCGAAAAAGACATTGACCTTACAATGACTCCTAAAAAAATCAGAGCCATGCAAACACTGGGTGTTCCTTACGAAGAAGGATACGACAAAAAAGCTGTTGAAGATTTGATGACTCAGGCTAACCAAATAGTTGAAAACCTGAAACAGTCGGGAATTGAAATTGAACCCACAAAAGAGATGGTGGCAATGATAGCTTACATGCATAAATTGGGTAAAGATATTTCACCTCCACCTATTAAAATTATTGAAAAAGAAACTGATGATTTATCTAATATTCAAATCGATTTACCTCAATCGGCAGCTGATATTAATGCCGGGAAAAACCTATTTGGGCAACATTGTATTGTTTGCCATGGAACCGATGGGAAAGGGATTGCTACATTCCCTGATTTAACCGATGATGAATGGATAACCGGTAACTCGCCTGCTGTAGTAATCGATCAAATAACAAACGGGAACATTGCCAAAGGAATGATTGCTTATAAAACATTACTTTCAGAAGAACAGATAAAACAAATAACTAGTTACATTTTAAACGAACTCAACAATGAAAATAGTAAGTAATTTGTTAGAAAATATTGAAGGTATCCAATTGTACTACATTGTTGGATTGCTAATTTTTTTCACCTTGTTTATAATTATTTTTATTCGAACAATCAGAAGGCCAAATCAGGAAATGGAAAAAATTAAAAATTCAATTCTGAATGATAATGAAACTGAAGAAATTATTACATCGAATCATTAAATTTTTAAGGTATGACTTCCGAAGATAAAAAAAATAAAGAAGACCAATTTGAAAATATTACTGACCATGATTACGATGGTATTAAAGAGTTGGACAATCCTCCACCCAGGTGGATCATGGCCATCTTTTATATTACCATAGGAATATCAATTATTTATGGTGCTTATTATTTTTGGCTCGATGTTGGTGATCATCAGGATGCTGAATATATCCGCAAAAGCCAACAGCACGAAGCAAAATACCAACTTGCCAATCAGTCATCAGAAGCATTAATGCTTCTTACCGATGCCGGTGCTATTGAAGAGGGGAAAATCATTTACAAGGAAATGAACTGTTTTGCATGTCATGGTTTAAATGGTGAGGGAAATGCCATTGGCCCTAATTTAACCGATAATTATTCGATAAACGGATGTAGTTTCGATGAAGTGTTTAGCATTATCAAAAATGGAAACCCTTCAAAAGGAATGACCGCATTTAAAGGACAGTTGAGCGATAGTAAAATTCAGAAGGTCTCAAGTTATGTTCTAACAACGTTAAGAGGTAGCCAACCTGAAAATGCAAAAGAACCTCAGGGAGAAATGTGTGAATAAAATAAAATTGTATAAAAGGGAATTCTTATTTCCTTTTTTTGTATTTTAAACATATGGCCGAAAAAAACATATCGTTTCGTGACCGCCCCATTAACATGGATGAAAAGGGAAGCCGCAAATGGATATATGCTAAAAAACCTAAAGGAAAATGGTACACCCGGCGAACCATCTTCAGCTGGTTTGTGATCCTGTTTTTTGTGGCCGTACCCTTCATAAAAATAAATGGGAATCCATTCATTTTGCTTGATATTGCAAGTCGTAAATTTATCATTTTTGGAGTTATTTTCTGGGCTCAGGATACATTCATTCTGGCTTTAATGATGCTGTCGTTTATTTTATTTGTTATCCTGTTTACTGTTACTTTCGGGAGATTATGGTGCGGTTGGGCATGCCCGCAAACTATTTTTATGGAAATGGTTTTCCGCAAAATCGAATACCTCATCGAAGGCGATTACCGCCAAAGGCACAAATTAGACAGTAGCCCATGGTCAATTAATAAAATGGCTATAAAGAGTTTAAAACATGCCATTTTTATTTTGATTTCCTTAGCAATGACCAATACATTTTTAATGTGGTTTATTGGGCCCGAAAAATGGATTGAACTAATAACCAGCCCTATAAAAGAAAACTTTTCAGGATTTGTTACCATGCTTTTGGTTTCGGCCTTTTTTTATTGGGTCTATTCCTTTTTCAGAGAACAAATATGCACCATGGTGTGCCCTTATGGCAGGATGCAGGGAGTCCTACTCGATTCAAAATCGATTGTTGTTACTTACGATTACAAACGCGGCGAACCACGAGGATCAAAAAGCAGTGGCGACTGTATTGATTGCCATCAATGTATTTCGGTGTGCCCAACGGGTATCGATATCCGAAATGGTGCACAACTGGAATGTATCAACTGTACAGCATGTATCGACCAATGCAATAAAATAATGCATGTTACCGGAAAGTCGCCCGGATTAATCCGGTTTAGTTCAGCAGAAGGTATTAAAAAAGGGCACAATTCAATTTGGAACACCCGAAACAGAGCCTATTCCGTTGTCCTTTTTATTTTGGTCGGATTTTTTATGTACACCCTACTTTCAAGGCCGGTAATCGAAACTACCATTTTAAGGACTCCCGGTTTAATTTATCAGGAAAATAGTGACAATACAATCTCCAACGTTTACAACATAAAAATTGTAAATAAAACGCACGATGAAATTCCACTTGATATCCGCTTGCTATCGCACAAAGGAAAAATTGAAATGGCTGGAAGTAAAATTCTCATAAAAAATCAGGCTTATTTTGAAACATCGTTTATATTATTCATTCCCAACGAAGAATTAAAAAGCGATAAAACCAGAGTTGAATTTGGTATATTTAATGCAAATGAATTAATTGAAACTTACACAACATCATTTGTAAGTCCATAATAAAAAACAAACATGAAATTTAATTGGGGGACAGGTATTTTAATTGTACTAATTGTGTTTTTACTGGCCTGTGCCGGATTTATATTTTTTGCCTTTAATCAGGATGTAAATCTGGTTCACCGCGATTATTACGAAAAGGGCGTTGATTATTCAGGACAAATGAAAATTGATGCACGTTCTGTCCAATTTGCCGATTCGGTTAATGTTATAGAAAATCCGGACTTTTATTCCATTATTTTTAAACCTTCCTTGGCCTCAAAAATTGATTCTGCCAATATTTTATTTTATTATGCGGCAAACAGCAAAATGGATTTTATTATGCCGTTTGATCCAAACAAAAATCAGTTCCAGATTGCAAAAGATGAATTAAAAAAGGGCAGGTACAAATTAAAAATTTTCTGGTTCAGTGGTGGCTTAAAGTATGAAACTGATAAAACAATACAGGTAAAATAAATTTTATAATCTCTCAAATAAAAAAGTTATGGGAATCTTATTATCAGCATTGATTTTGGGGCTTATGGGAAGTTTTCATTGTGCTGGAATGTGCGGCCCAATTGCCATAGCCCTGCCTTTACATGGAAATACTATTCCTCAAAAAATATTTGGTGGTGCCTTATATAATCTTGGCCGCACAGCCACCTATGGAATTATGGGTGCACTATTTGGCCTTCTTGGGCAAGGGATTGAAATGATTGGATTTCAACAAAAAATTTCAGTAATTATGGGAGCCTTAATGATAATTTCGGCCTTGTTCCCTGCCCTGTTCAAAAATCAGTACCGTATGGATAAAAGCTGGTTTTCGTTTGTTGCAAAACTTAAATCAACCATCGGGAAAATGTTTTCAATCAGGTCATTTTCAAGCCTGTTTTTAATTGGGCTATTAAACGGCCTTTTGCCCTGTGGTTTGGTTTACATGGCAATTGCCGGTGCCATTGGAACCGGAGATGTTATTATTGGATCGCTTTACATGATTTTATTTGGGCTTGGCACTATTCCAATGCTATTGGGCATTTCACTGGCCGGAAATTTTTTAAACAGTACTGTCCGAAATAAAATAAACAAACTAATTCCGGTACTTATAGTAGTAGTGGGCATATTTTTTATACTCCGGGGATTAAGCCTTGGAATTCCATTTTTAAGCCCTCCCAAAGATAAAATCGAGAAAAAATTTGAAAATAGCCTCAATAAAAACCAGGCACTTTTAATCAATAAATCATCGGTTGCTTTTTCAACTTATGGGTAAATCAGAAAATAACAACTGTATCCATTGTGGAGCCGATTGTGGTAAAAATCCGGTTATCTGGAACAATAATTTATTTTGTTGCAACGGATGCAAAACTGTTTATCAGCTGCTCAACGAAAATAAACTTTACAAATACTACAATCTGGAGAATACTCCGGGTATAAAAATAGAAACTACCGAATTTGGCACTAAATATGCCTTTCTTGACCAGCCAGAAGTAAAAGAAAAACTTATTTCGTTTACTGAAGGCAACATTTCGAAGGTTAAATTTTATATTCCGGTAATTCATTGCGCTTCGTGTATTTGGTTACTTGAAAATCTACACACTTTAAATAAAGGCATCAAATACTCTTTTGTCAATTTCACAAAAAAAGAAGTTGACATTACATTTAATACCGCCAATATTGGCCTTCGTCAACTGGTCGAACTTTTATCATCCATCCACTATATTCCCGACCTTTCGTTAAGTTTATCTGATAAAAATGAAGACACATCGTCGTATAAAAAATTACTGTATAAAATTGGTGTAGCTGGCTTTGTATTTATCAATGTAATGACCTACAGTTTGCCTGCCTATTTTAATGGCAAGCCATTGGAAGGTAATTTACAAAACATCCTGAGTATCCTGAGTTACATATTGGTAATTCCAGTTGTTTTTTATAGTGGCAGCGATTATTATATCTCGGCATTTAAAAATCTAATCAAAAAAAATATTAGTATCGACCTTCCCATTGCTTTAGGAATTATTGTTTTGTTTTTAGTTACTTCCTACGAAGTACTTTTTTCGGGTGGAACAGGCTATTGCGATAGCCTTTCGGGATTGATATTTTTCCTATTGGTGGGAAAATGGTATCAGGGGAAAACGTATGAAGCACTTTCATTCGACCGTAATTATAAATCGTACTTCCCCATCGCAGTTACCAAAATCAACAAACAAATTGAAGAAAGTATCCTCCTTGAAAATATTAAAGTTGACGATGAATTAATTATCAGAAACAAAGAATTAATACCTGCTGATTCAATCCTTTTAGAGGGTGAAGGGCAAATTGACTATAGTTTTGTAACCGGCGAATCAAATCAGGTCATAAAAAAAAGTGGTGAATTTATTTATGCCGGTGGGCGGCAAATGGGCGGTATCGTTAAAATAAAAGTTGAGAAACAGGTAAATCAAAGCCATCTCACAAAACTTTGGAACCAAGATAAAACTTATGAAAAACCTGCCGATTCAATAAAATCACTGTCTGACCAAATCAGCCAATATTTTACAATTGTGATTGTTGTAATTGCACTGGTTGCTGCAATATTTTGGATATATAAAGGAGAATACCACACAGCTGTTTTTGTTTTTACAGCAGTACTGATTGTTGCCTGCCCATGCGCTTTGGCACTTTCAATACCATTTACTTTTGGAAATACCATGCGCATTTTTGGTAAAGCCGGGCTTTATATCAAAAACACCGAGATTATTGAAAACCTTTCGCGAATAAACACCATCGTTTTTGATAAAACAGGAACCCTTACTAAACCTGCCGAAAATAAAATAGAATATTTGGGGAAAAATTTATCGAAGGATGAAAAATCGGCTGTCGCTTCATTAACAAAACAATCGACTCACCCGCTTAGTATGTCCATTACCAGTTATTTTGACAAAACTGAGTATCTCCCCCCAGAACATTTTGTTGAGGTTTCGGGGAGAGGAATTTTTGGAAAAATTGGCCAACTAAATGTAAAACTTGGATCGCAAGAATATGTAACAAACTCGTTAACTGCTTCCGATCAAGTTTCATCGACCGTATATATTTCAATTGATGAAAAAATAAAAGGATTTTTTAAAATTGGAAATCAGTACCGTGAAGGGTTTAATCAAGTCATTTCTTCACTAAACAAAAAATTTGACCTATACCTCTTATCAGGAGATAACGATTCAGAAAAAGAAAATTTAACTCCATACTTTGGAACAGATAAGATGTTCTTTAATCAAAAACCCAACGACAAAGCTAAACTTGTAAAGGAGTTGCAGCAAAAAGGAAAAAAAATATTAATGACAGGCGATGGTTTAAACGATGCAGGTGCTCTTTTACAAAGCGATGTGGCTCTATCAATTGCCAATAAGGTATATCATTTTTCGCCTGCCAGCGATGCTGTTCTCGAAGCTGATAAATTTGAATTATTAGCGAAATTTATCAGCTTCACCAGAACTTCTATTGCCATAGTTAAAATAAGTTTTATTATTTCTTTCCTCTACAATATAATAGGAATTTCATTTGCAGTTACAGGTAATTTATCACCAATAATAGCTGCCATACTAATGCCAATCAGTTCAGTTTCAGTGGTTACTTTTGCCACATTTGCAACACGGATTATGGCGAAATTTAAATTATCTAATGCTCAAAAAAAAGATTTTGTTTACCAAGCTCTCCATAAATAAATGTACTAAACAAATCAGTCTTATTCTTATCAAACTAATAGTAATACCTAGACTTCCAGCAATTTTAATTTTTATGTTTGGCTAATAAATTTAGTTGGAATTTTACTCATATGAAATATAAATTCTATTATATTTAAGCAAAACATGAAAGTTTATTATGCAATTGGTCCCTTATCTTACTTTTGATCACACTTGCGAAGAAGCCCTTGAATTTTACAAATATTGCCTTGGAGGCAAAATTACCTATCTCGAAAGGTATAAAGATGCTCCTGTTGAGGTTAGCAAAGACTACACCGAAAAAATTCTTCATGCTAAGTTTGAATTTAAAAGCAATGTGTTATTTGCTTCAGATGTATCGGAAGACAGAGAAGTTTTGGAAGGAGACAATGTTTCACTGACAATTACTTTTGATACAAAGGAAGAATTTGAAGAAGTATTTTTGCGGCTTACCGAAGATGCATTAATTAAAAGGCCGATGCAGCACACTTTTTGGGGGACTATGTACGCTAATTTTACAGATAAATACGGGATATCGTGGATTTTGGATTATACAAAACCTGCAATATAATTTGAGAATTTTAGTTTCTTTTTAATAAGTTTGTAGAAACCTATTTTTTCGAATTTACAATACTATGATAAACGATAAAAAAGTTGTAGTAGTTTTACCTGCTTACAATGCCTCTAAAACATTAAAAATTACCTATTCCGAAATCAATTTTTCAATTGTTGATGATGTTATTTTAGTAGATGACCTCAGTAAAGATACAACTGTTGAGGTAGGAAAAGCTCTGGGAATACAACACATTGTTGTTCATGAAAAAAACAAGGGCTATGGAGGTAACCAGAAAACCTGTTACAATAAAGCCCTTGAATTGGGTGCCGATATTGTAATTATGTTACACCCCGATTACCAATATACCCCAAAATTAATTCCATCAATGGCGCACCTGTTGTCATCGGGACTATATCACGTGGTATTGGGATCGCGAATATTGGGCAAAGGTGCTTTAAAAGGCGGAATGCCAATGATTAAATACATTGCCAACCGTGGATTAACCTTCGTTCAAAATGTATTAATGAACGCCAAACTTTCAGAATATCATACTGGCTATAGAGCATTTACACGCGAAGTATTAGAGAAAATTGACTACAATATAAACTCTGATAACTTTGTGTTCGACAACCAAATGCTGGCACAAATATGGTTTGCCGGCTACGAAATAGCTGAAATTACCTGCCCTACAAAATATTTCGACGATGCGTCGAGTATAAGCATTAAAAACAGCAGTATTTACGGGTTGGGGGTTTTAAAAACAGCTGTTCAGTATAGGTTGGCTAAATGGGGGATAGGAAAAATGACGATATTTAATTCAAAGAATTATTTTAAATAAAATATGGAAATAAAAAAAATTAGTAAATATTTAATTTACATTTTCCCCTTCATATACCTGATTCTTGGATTTTATTTCCGCCAAATTTTTGGTGATTTATCGTTACGGTCAACTGACCCGGAATACATCCAATTTCTAAGTGGAATGTGTATTTCAACCGGGCAATTCGATCAAGCAAACATTGACCACCCGGGATCAGCACTACAAATAATTTTAGCCGTTATTTTCCGTATTGTATACTCATTTAGAGGAGGAACTCTCCCGTTCTTTGAAGATGCTATGATCCACTCCGATTTATATCTCTCGGTAGGCAACCTGGTGATCACAACAATAATTACTGCCGTTATCTTATGGGCTGGTAAAAAAACCTTAAAAATAACCAACAATTATTTATATGCTTTACTGATTCAAACGAGCCCATTTCTTATTAACGTATGGTATGAAATTTTTGGACGGATTTATCCAGAGTTACTCATTATCGTTCCAGTGTTATTACTACAAGTACAGCTGTTGCGAGAATTATATGTCGAAAACACGAATAAATATAAAGATGTTTTGGTCTATTCATTTGCAGTAGCTTTAGGTATGTCATTAAAAATGACTTTTCTACCTTTTGTATTTATCCCATTGATTGTTCTGAAAACAGTAAAAAGGAAACTTCAATTTATTGGAACATCTGCGTTGTTCTTTTTACTCATATCATTACCAGTAACTTTCCAACTTGAAAAGTTTTGGAATTGGATGAAAGGTATTTTTATGCATAGTGGAGCATACCAAAGCGGAGATAAAAACATACTGGATCTCGAATTATTCTTCAATAACCTTAAAAATATCTTTGTTTCTGAAATACAATTCTTTATTGCATTATTGTTATTGGTAGTTTTGCTTGTTACATTAATAATCAGGAAATCAAACCAAACAAATAAGAAAAAACCATTAACACTAATTGGATCTGGGTTATTTGTGGCGTTTATGGGTTGCCTATTTATTATGGGAAAACAATATGCAGTACGTTATTTTGTTCCTGCCCTTTTGTTTTTCCCGTTTTTAATTATTCTGAATTTTGAGGTAATTAAACAATTCCTTAAGCACAAATCGATTTTAATAGCGTTAGGTGTAGTTATATCTGTATTCACTTTATTAAATTTGAAAAACCAGCTGCCTTATATTAAAATTACTTCACAGGGAATTGGCAAACATATGCAAACAAGAACTGAATCAAGAGATTTCATAAATACTCTCGACAATGATAGTTACAAACTAATTGTTAGTCAGGATTATGGTTGCCCCTACCATGAATATGCTATTATGTATAGTTTTTGTATAGCAGGCAAAGAATGGCCCGGATACGAAGAAAAACTGGATAAAATTTACCCAAATACTTACCAATATTTTACATGGGATAATACCATCAAATATTGGGGGACAGAGTTTAATCCAAAAGAAATTATTGAGTCTGGCAAGCCTGTTTATCTGTACCTCCAAAAAAATACAGATGAACTTTATAATCGTACCATAAATAAATTTTTTGAAAATCATAAGGAATACATGGTTCAGAAAAAATTGCTCTTTGAAAATTCCCGGAATGGAGAAGCAATTTTACAACTATTTTTATCTCATACAAAAGATCAGGGAGGCGAAAAGGAATTAAATAGTTAGCAAATGAAAAGCTTCAATTATTATTCATTTTTTACTTTTTTTGGAATATTATTCCTCCTGACTTTATATAAAATAATTGAAGTTCCAATTACCCACGACGAATTTCCCGCAATCATGTTCTATTCCAGATTTAATTTCTGGGAGATTATGATGTTTCCTGATAACATTCCCAACAACCACATATTAAACACACTACTCACAAAATGCTGTATTCTGATATTTGGTAAAGAACAATGGGCAGTAAGGATTCCCAACTTAATGAGTTTCGTTATTTTTAGTATCGGTACTTTTCGAATTTTAAAATTTGCGTTAAAAGGTAACTCTCGTTATTTTATACCGGCAGCCATCATTTTTATAAATCCTTATTTGCTGGACTTTTTCGGTTTGTGCAGGGGCTATGGGATGTCAACGGCAATACTAACACTATCGGTTAGTTACTTAATATCAGGATTTCTCCTTTCTAAAAACAAACACATTTGGATTGCACTCTTCATTTCAATATTGGCTTCCTATGCTAATTTCACACTCTTGGTGTTCTGGGCAGCTATAACTTTAATGGTTTGGTTTTACTTTTTTAAGAACTCCGATAGAAAATCTAAAACGATTATCAAACCCACTGTTATAATTGGTATAATTTCGTTGGCATACCTGGCATTAATAGCAAATCCTATTTATAAAATTCATAGTACCGATCAGCTTCAATATTGGACTTCTGAAGGTTTTTATAAAGAAACCATTTTGTCGTTGGTTCATAATTGGCGTTACAATTCAGGATTTTTAAATGGTATTAAATCTCATTTAATTACTATTCCTCTTTTCTCGATTATAATTGCCAATTGTATGGTGATTTTCTTTCAACTAAAAAAATCAGATTACAAAATTGCAAGCTTAAAACAACCCATTTTTGTGGGCACTTTTGTGCTTTTACTCACCGTTTTTATTAATATCGTTCAAACATGGATTTTAAATACTCCTAACCTAACCGGGAGGACAGCCTTGTTTTTCTATCCCTTATTTTCTACTGCACTAATCGGCACTTTAAGTTTAGTCTCAAATACAAAAAAAACAGTTCTAAAAACTATCCTTCCAATCATTTTGGGTGCAATATGTTTACTGAACCTGGCTCACAGATTTACTCTAAAGAGTGTAAAAGAGTGGGCTTACGACCAAGACAACCTTACTGTCATAAACTTATTAAAAGACAAGTATAAAGATGAACAGATCTCGTTAAAAACCAGTTGGTTTTTTAATCCATCTTTTACATTTTATGCAGAAACAGGTAAAACTCCCTGGATAAAATTGTACCCTTACAATAAAAATATTGACATCAATACAGATGCAGAATACTATTATATTTTTGCAAAAGATTATAAACTATTGGAGCCTAAATTTGAGGTAGTATCTAAATTTAGTCTTGATCGTTGGCTAGTAAAAAGAAAATGAATAACAGACAATAATATGAATACAATCTCAAGATTATTCAGGAATTTCGGATCTAAAATAACTCATTCCTGCCACAAATTTTGAATTTTTATCCAAACGAAATGGAAATTGGTTGGTAATAATTTCAGCTTCAGCATCCCATTCCTGATCGTATTTTAATTCAACCACCGTTTTTAAATGTTCTTCAAACTTATGAGGAAAGCTGTTCCAGGTTGAGCGCAAATTATAATATTCCAATCCATCGTCGACGGTAACACGGAATTTGTTATTTAAAGATGTAAAATAGCTGCGTTTGTATGAGTTTAATAATACAGGCTGTAAATTTATTAAACGTTCACGAATCTCTTCGGGCAAATCGGCTTTTGCAAAAACAGGCCTTAAAATTGTTGCATCAAAATTTTGTTTATCAATTTCAAAAGATGGAAGACGAAAGGATTTTTTTGTCCCAACAAAACCCTTCTTTATTTTAAATTCTAAAACTGGTGAATCTACCTTTCCAAAAACACTGCCATACCAACGAATACGGGTTTTCCACCGGTGTCCATTTCCAAAAAGATTATCAAAGTAGCAATCCAATCCCGGAGTGTCGAAATAGATATTATTTACTTTTCGAGGATAAAATGCAGGCACAAAAAATGCCTGATTTTGTTTAATTACAGATTCAGCAGCCAACCTGGATGTTTGGGCTGCTACAAATTTTCTTTCGTAACGGTAAGTTTTTAATTCGGTATAATTGTTTTGGGCAATCATTCTTAAAACGAATTGTTATCAATAAAAGAAACACGAATTTCGGGACCTAACTCATTTAATTTATTTTTGAAATTCTGCAGATCTTCTGATTTTTTAATTTCTACCCAGTAGGCAGTTTCAATCAAGTCGGAAGTTTCATCGTAACGAACCAGTTTTGAAGCCTTAAAATTCTCTTGCACTAATTGGTCCATATCTTGCAAGCTGGGTTTTTCAGAACCTGTGCCGCTAACCGTTAAGTACAAATTTTGTTGACGACTTTTTTTGGAAGTATAAAATCGTATCCAAATGATCGACAATAAAACCAAAGCTCCCAAAATCGTAATTATACGTTGGTTTGCCCCAAGCCCCAAGCCCATTGAAATAGTAAGAAATAGATAGACTAATTCCTCTGGTTCTTTAATTGCTGAACGAAACCTGACAATTGACAATGCCCCGACTAATCCCAATGAAAGTGCTAATGAGGATTTTACAATCGTGATAATTAACATGGTTGTAAAAGCCAGTAAAAAGAAATTGGCTCCAAAGGCTTTTCTTCCCGATAAACTTTTGGCACATCGTGTATACGTAAATTCCAGTATCAGTGAAAGAACCAAAATTATTACTGCATTAATTAAAAAATCTACAATTGAAATTTGTGCGTTTTCGGTTACCAAAAACCGTTGAAATAGATTCCACTTATCCATGTTATTTATTTTATTGGTATAATTTAATTGCTAATTTCTTTTCTCGCCCTTCAATAAGTTTACCATTTAAGGTTAGGCTCGAACCTACCTCTATTTGATGGAAAATTATATTATTTTTCATTTCCAAATTATCGATCGTAATGTTTGCCGGTCCATATTCGGTTTTTTTTCGGAATGCGACAATCCCGTAAACCGTTTTATTCATGGTTATTTTGTCAATTTTCAAACCTGACAAATCTTTTGCTGCCACGCCAATATTTGCTTTATCTATTTCGCAATTAGAAATAATCAGTTTTGAATTCTCACCACCGGAAATAGCTTTGTCCGAAATTTCAAACATACTACAATTGTCAATCTTAACTTTGCTTCCGGAAAAATCGATGGCATCGTTTCCTATATTTTTAAATGTACAATTTTGCACAATCCCTCTGCAAAAATCAGAATCAAATGCATCGGCAAAAGTATTTTCAAAAAAACAGTTCGTTACCGCAAATTCAGAACGTACAATATTTAACGCATCGTCACAATTAAAATTATTTGCAAAAATACAATTTTCCAATTCCACTTCCGCTTCATAGAATGTGATAGCAGCAGGAGTTTGCCAACCAGCTTTTTGCAAACTACTCAATCCTGAAAAGTGTACATTTTTCAATACAGACTTTCCTTCAGGCTGCAGGATATTAAATCCATTGGCAGAATTATCGCTGGATTGTATTTGTATTGGTTTTGTTTCTGTTCCTAAAAACTGAATAGGAGCAAAACATATAAAGGATGCACCATCAACTAAATCAATTTGGGTTCCAGGTTTAGCTATAACCTGAAAGGAATCGGGAATTACAACATCTGAATTAAACCGATAAATCCCATCAAAAACAACAAAATTCCCATCAACTTGAACATTTTTAGGCAACTTATTTTGCATAGTAATTTGCCTAAATGTATTTTCATTTGTAAAAGCCCACGGACTAACTTCAGTCTCATACTGTTCGCCATTCACCTCAAACAAAACTGTTTTGGGAATTCCTTTTACAGGCAAAAAGATGTGCGGTACTATTACTCCCTTATATTCTTCCAATTCCGGTTCATCCTCAAATTTTTCAGGAATGCCTCCTTCTGTAAAAACTCCTAAAGGTCTCACTTTGGCATTATGAAAGTTAAGCAAATCGATTCGTTCTTCTTTTTTATTGTAAAAAGCATGAATCTGAAAAGGAATCAGATCTTTGTTCACATTAGACGTGTATTCCTTAATAAAACTATCGCTCTTAATCAGGGATATTGCGCTTCCAATTTTTTCACTATTAATCTGTATTTTCTCCAAATTATTTTGGATATAATTTGCTTGCGATTTTAATTCGTTGAAGCTAAAATGGTAATATGGAAATTCATTTCTAATCATCAGAGATAGTGAATCCGCTTGTACTTGGTATTCGTCAACTAAACTATTTAAAAAATCAGGAGTACTATATGTTTGAAGGTTTTTAAGATATTTTTTGCGAAAATTTTTGTCTGTAAAAACCTGGAACATCATAAGTTGTTCTTTATTAAATGTAGCAATTTTTTGGGATTCTAAAAGTCCTGTTAACCGCTCATCAATTCGTTTAAAAACACCATTCTCAATATAACCATCAAAGGCAATAGGTTCAAGCAAACAGGTTACCGGATTGTAATAAAAACGTTGGTTGTGCCATGTAAATCCGTGATATGCTTGCGTAAGGTCAATTAAGGCATAGTATTTCGCCAACTTATCGATGTCAAAAATCAGAGAAGCCGGTTTAGTTCTGTTTTGGTATTGCAGTAACAATTTTTGAGCTTCTGTAAATTGCATGTTTAACGTAGAATCTTCAACAGTCCTTTTTTCTTTAAACGGAATAATTTTAGCTGCTTGAAAATAATCGATATCCCAATCGCGTTCGGTTTGTACGGTTATCGAAATCCGCTGCCACATAAGACTTTCATCGAAACGAACAATTGGCCCTTCACGACGGTTTTGATTTTCGATTAACTGCTTTTCGAAATGCTCTTCCCATGCATATATACCCAACGATTCATTATTCATTTTTACGGGAACAAATCCGTAACGAGTTGTTAAAACATCTTCATGTGCAAATACTTTATGAGCTAGCCACTCATGTAAAAAATTTCGTGTAGACGGATTTTGAATGGAGAATGTATACATATGGTTCCAAGTAAAATCTTTTTTCAATTTTATTCGGAAAGACCATTTTTGTCCTTGTAAATGATCAACTAAATCTCCTTTAAGTCGAAAACTTCCATTCAAAAAATCATTCCCATCAAACAATACTACGTCTGAATAGTCTTCGTCTGAATTTGCCAGAATAGTTGTTTCAAAGGCTTGCAATCTTTTTTGTTCAAATTTGTATAAATCCGATTCGTTAGTATGAATTTGTAAAGTGTTTCGTTCGTTGTATTCAGGATATACCTTTTTGTTTTTATGGATTATTTGTAAATCATCAAAATAAACCGTATCCGTCTCGTTATTATAAACATAAATTTTAATTTTATTATTGAAAAAGTTAGGAGGGATATGGCACTCAGCAAAAATTTTACACCAACCATCAGCACCTCTCTCAACAATATGTTTCCCTGCAACATACAATCCTTTTCCTCCATCAAAGATTACTGCCCCACCTTCATTCTCGCTTTTTCGCCAAACGGTAACCTCAATATATTCATTAGGAAGAACGTTTTGAATATCGGTAGTTAATCCATAAGGTTTGCCAAAATATAGTTTACATGAATAATTGCCGGAATGTGAAAAATCATTTGATTGACGATCTGTGTTATCAAAATAAATATCCTTTTTGGAGGCCTCCACAAACTTATTCTCTTCAACATCTATCTCTTCCACATTACATAGAAATACTGATTCTATGATTTCTACCTTATTTTTATTTGGGGTTGAACACGAATAAATAAATGAAATAAAAAACACTAACAATATATGATATAGGGATAATCTCATTCAATAAATATTAAAGGACAAAAATAACAAATCATAAACATTCTTATAACTTTGTGTTAAACTATTTTATTGTAATGGTAAATCAACTAAAATTAGCAGTATTAGTATTTTTAGTCCTCATTATCCAAAATAGTTTAACTGCTCAAAATGCTAAATATTTTGGTACTGCACAGGAAGATATTGCAAACGATATTATCTCGTATAACCAAAACTATTACATTGTAGGAACTACCCGTTTGACAGATACCAGTGCATTGGATTATTTCATTTTAGAAGTTGATACCAATGGTGCTGCTAACGACCCAATTATATTCGGGGGTATACATCAGGACAGAGGGAATGATATTCTCATTAACGAAAATGGCATATTTGTTTTGGGCAGTACCTGGGACGGAGGCTTCTCAAATAACGATATGCTTTTAAGCAAGCTCAGCTTTAATGGAGAAATTGAATGGCAACAATTTTATGGCAGTTTTCACAACGAACAAGGATTTGGAGTTGTTTCGTGTAAAGATGGAGGCTTTGGAGTAGTTGGATTTACAAAAAGCTTAGATGATTTTGGGGATGTTTATTTTGTTAAGGCAGATAAAAATGGTGAGAAATTGTGGGAGAATAATTTTGGAACTCGCTTTGTTGACTATGGCTTTAACCTTATTGAAAATAATGTAGGTGAATTTATACTTATCGGAACTCAGGGAGGATTTTACAATCCTACACGTACTGATTTTACAAACCACGATGCAGACATATTAATTATTAAAACGAACAATCGGGGTGAAGAAGTGTGGTATAAAACGTATGGAGGGTCAAGCCACGACTGGGCAAAAGATATTATTGCTGCCCCAGGTGGCGGGTATTTTATAAGTGGATCGACACAAACGTATGGAGCAGGTAGTTTTGATGTTTTTTTAATGAAAATTGATGAAGACGGAAATGAATTATGGATGAAAACATTTGGTGGTGCTGACTATGAGTATGGTGAAAAAGTGCGACTTGGTGTAGATGGAAATTTGTATATCACCGCAACCAGTGCCAGTTTCTCTGACAATTCGAAACCGGACCATTTTATAATTAAAACCGATCAGAATGGCGATGAAATATGGTCAAAAACATTTGGAACGGATGGTTCAGATTACTCATCAGGACTTGTTGCAACCCCCGATTCCGGAATTGTTTTCACCGGCCATACTACCCCAGGGGAGCTTGGCAAAACAGATGTTGTTTTTTACAAATTGTCGAAGGATGGTGATGCTCAAATTATATCCAGCATATTTCCTACTGATTCGATCAACTCAATAATGGTATATCCTAATCCTGCGAGTCAAAAATTTTCAGTAAATGCAACTTCTGCATTTAATACCAAGCTCAAATTCTCTTTATTTAATTTAAATGGTATAGAAGTAATGAATAAAGAAATTATTACAAACTCACCTACAGAGATCCAGACAAATGAGAATAGCGGGGTATATATTTATCGATTTGAAAAAGAAGGCAAAATTCTGCACTCAGGGAAAATAATTCTTCAATTATAATAACCACTTAAAACATCAAAATCAACAATTTCCCAATCCATCCAACCCGTTTTGGGTACGTGCTTAAATATAATAGCATGATCTGGTTTTGCATTTCGACGCTCTTCTTCATCTTTATAATAACTTTTATAAAGGCCTGCGCCTAAAAAATGAATGCCATCATCAGAAAGCAAATCGATTTTTTTGAATCCCATATCACCCAAAATGCAAATCACTTCGATCCCACGTTTTTTAACTTCCACAAGCTTCGGATATATCGCATTTAAAAAAGTGCTTTCGACATCGCTACAATTAAAATTATAATATTTTAAATTACTTTGAGCATAGGTTGATGGTGAAGGCAATCCGGGTACACCTTCCCACAAGCCATGATGCATTATAAGAATTAAATGAGATGATTTGTTAATGGTGTCGCACATATTTAAAATCATGTTATACTGATCATTCAACTGCTCACAATCATAAGGTGTTATGCAGCTATTCAAAACTAAATAACTAATTCCCATATAGTGGCTGGCATTATAAGTTTTTTTTCCGGTTAGTTCTTCCAACCATATCCAATTTCCATTACGTGCATCATGATTTCCCATAGCCCAGTGAGTATTTGGATGAGTTAGGTTAAAAACACTATCAATATATTGAATAATGTGATAATCTAATAATGCCTCAGATGAAACATCTCCTCCCAGCCATACACCATCATATGAAGGTAGATCAATATCACCAATCCGTAAATCGGACTTGTAACCCGGCACATAGTTTTGGTAAGTATGCCCCATAAATATATACTTAAGGGTGTCATTCTGCGCTGCAGCATTAATAACCCCCAAGAAAAAAACAATAACCAATAACATGTTCTTAATCATCTATATACAATCACTTTTATGTCTATAATTTGAGAACTAACTCTGAAAACAAGAGGGTTTTCTTATCTCAAATATACATTTTTATTCTTGATCGGTTGAAGGGTACACAGAAAAGAGTTTATGTTAATATGGGGAGTCTGAATCAAGAATATTTTTTATGTTTGCATATATGTTAAATTGCTTAAATAGAAATGATGAAAATAAGACTCTCTAAAAAAAATATTCCATTCCTTATACTTATATTTTTTGGCATAGTCGTATTTTCGATGGGATTATTAAATCACTATTTATTTAGGACTGTTGCGCATGATTATGGCAACTATAACTTTGCATTCTGGGACTACTCACATTTCAGAATAAGTCCGCTTACTTCGTTCAGGGGTAACTTTTTACAAGACCATTTTTCTTTTACTCTAATGTATTTCATCCCTGTTTTTTGGCTTCTGAATTGGATAACGCATACCTATACTTTGATAATTATACAGCAATCTTTTGTACTAATTGCAGCATGGTATTCTTACAAATTAGTACGCTTAAAATCAGATAATCTATGGTTAGGGGCAGGAGTCATATTTTATTATTTTATTCTGCTTGGAAGATACACAGCCTTTTCTGCCGATGTTAATCTTGCTATAATTTCGGCGTGTTTTATACCCATATTTATATATTATTTCAAGACAAAAAAATACATTCTTTCGTTGATCATTTTAATCCTTTCGCTCTTTTCCAGAGAAAATATTCCAATCTGGTTTATCTTTATTTTTGTAGTTCTCTTAATTGATCACAGAAAAGAAAAAAAAGCAGTTTTAATAAGTATAACCGGAATTATCGTTTCAGTTGTTTATTTCATCCTATTATTTAAAGTTTTTATCCCTTCGATTGAAACACCTGGCATTAGCTACCAACTATTTAACTACGCCGCGCTTGGAAAAACACCAGGAGATGCAATTCTATTTATTTTAAACCACCCGGTAGAATCAGTTAAACTATTTTTTGTTAATCACCTAAACAATCCAGCCTTTGATGGAATCAAAGCCGAATTTTATTGGGTTTATCTTATCTCAGGCGGATTTATTTTATTACTAAGGCCTAAGTACATTATATGGTTTATTCCGATAGTAGCCCAAAAGGTATTAAATGATTTACCCAGTCGTTGGGGAATTGTATCTTATTATTCAATTGAAGTTGTTACATTATTGCCTTTATCTGTTTTTTTAACCCTCGCCTCAATTCGGTCAAAGGTGCTTCAAAATAGCCTGGTAATTATAATTTGTATTGCTACAATTGCCACAACCATTTATAAAATGGACAAACAAAACTTAAAGGTTCCGTCAAAAATGAATGCATCGAAAGTAAAGATATATGATAAAGCCTTTTACAAAACTCCTTTCGATGTAAAAAAGGTTAACCAGCTTTTAAAACAAATCCCTCCCGAAGCTAAAGTAAGTGCATCAAATATTCTATTACCACATCTAGCTCAAAGGCAACATATCTATTTTTTTCCAAATGTAAATGATGCAGATTACATTATTTTTTCAGTATTTGACAATAACTATCTCTTCAATAATAATCATGACGAAAACATCAGGAACATGTATTTTTCGGATCCAAATTGGAAAATCATTGCAAAAGAATTTCCTGTATTTCTTTTAAAACATGGCAATTCAGCCATAACCAGCGAAATTTCAAATTCTTTGTGGAATCACTCCGATACACTGAGCTGTGATTACGAAAGATTTGACACAGATGATCAACATCAACTTCTTTCAAAAATTGAAATAAAAGAAACAAAAAAATTCCTTACAAGTGAAAAGTCACGAAGTGAAATCAATAGTATTAAACTTACTCCGGAAAATAAATATAGTACCAGAATAAAAGTTAAAAATGTAAAGCCCGAAGACCATGTTCAAATTGACGTTTGGTGTCTTTGCAAGGAAGAAAAAGATGGGCACGTTGTTGGTGATTACGGGAAAGATTTTCATTTTCACACAAGTGAAAGTGACAGCATAGATTCAGCAGGTTGGGCAAAATATTCGTTAAGCTTTTGGATACCTAAAAAACATGATCCATCAGATTGCTCTATATTCTTTTTTAATAGTGGTACAGAGCCTGCTTATTTCGATGATTTACAAATAATAGTGCGAAGCAATTTAAGTATAAATCAATAACTTTCAACTTTAACGGTCATTCTTTCAATTAGCACCGATTTTCGGTCCTTATTCCAAATATATACCAGTATTTTTGATGCAATGGGTATATTGGCAGGCATTTTAACATTTAACTGCAACTCTTCCCAATTTGTGCCGTCCGAAACCAAATCAACTTTTTCATAACGCAAATTTTCTTCATCGTTTTTAACTGAGAAAATCAATAAGGTTTCGCTTGCGACCAAAGGCTGTAGAGCTTTATAATGAAGCTTAATTGAAACATCCAGAAGCTCATGCCTCTTTACATCATTGGGCGATAACGTGATGCTAGGGCTATATTCCTGGATGCTATCCAAATGCCAAACTTTATAGCCATCAACATCGATTACACGTTTATCCAAATATTTTTCAAAACTTAAAACCTGTTCACAACTGTCCGAAATGACGGTTGTATCATTTTTATTAACTGATTTTTTGAAGATTTGCACACTATAGTCATAACCACCCAAAACCGTTACCTTTTCCATTGGGTACAACGATTTAACCTTTTTAAGGTTCGGGTCAGCTTCCAAAACATCAAGTTTTACACCACCTTCATTAGATCCAAAATGGGCATCCCACACCATAATATCCCCCCATTCCATGCTGTTCGATGGCTGATTCTTATCTGCTATTCCCCAATTACATTTTGAAACATCGTATGGATCAATATCCAAAAAATGAATCAATAACGGATTAAAATAAAAAACTTTTTTCCCCTCTTCACTATAATGAATGTAATCAGCACTTTTTTTGATAAGTTGCTCCGTTGGATCAGCCTTTAATGGAAAATCGTTTTTAACAAACAACCAAACAACCTGAAGAATGATTATCGCTGATAAAACAGCATAGGAGACATATTTATTTCTCAACTTCTTAAAAACAAATTTAATGGTTCTAACGCTTGTTAATGCCGCCAAAGGAATAATTCCACCCATTACTCTTATCAAGCCCAAAGACCCCCCAGTGCCTTTCCACCACACATAACTGTGTGCCGCAAAATAAGTCAGCCAGCTTCCGGCAATTACAATAAAAAGAATAAAATTTTCGTTGCGGAATGAAAACTTTTTAAAATTTTGAAATCCCCAGATTACCAAACCCGGAACCAGAACAACCAAAAAAGGAATCCCAAAAATATAATTGCTTTTTTTTATAAAATGGAACAGGTTTCCACTTCCATAAATACTTTCGCCTGTTGAATACGGCATTTTATGTATGAGCCATAAAATATCGCTAAAAACAAAATACCCGATTATTGTATAAAAAAATGTTCCTACCAACAAAAAAACTATTGCCCAATATGACCTTTTTAATAAAAATGCCAGTGCAAAAACAGGTAAAATTACAATACCTTCAGTTCGTACAAATGGAATAAATGACAAAATAACTGCTGCCAATATTGGTTTATTGGCATAAAAAAAATAAACGGCACTTACCAATACAAAACTAAATAACACTTCCGTTAGGCAGCTATTCATTAATGAAAAATAAACCGGCGAAAAAGCAATAAGAATAATTGTAAAAATGGAACTTCCACGGTAAATATGGTTAGCCAGCTTTGAAACAATTAACAGGGTTAATACTCCAATAATTAGATTAAATCCTTTTGCCACTTTAAAACCGAATAGCGTAAAAGGGGCCAAGAGCGAAGTAAATACAGGCTTCCCCCAATGGTCTAAAAATAGTTCCGGATATTTAAATGAATATTTAGCTATTTGAAAATGAGAAATATTATCGGCCCCACCATAAGTGCTTGTATTAAAAATCAATAAAAAAGCCTGAACCAGAATTATTACAACAAAAACAATAAAATGAATATGTTTATCAAATGTTTTATCCATCCTATTTCTATTTTGATAACAGGTTGTATTTCAAAACACACCACAAAGCCCTGAATCCATCTTTGGCACTAATTTTTTTTCCCTCTTCGTAAGTCCTTCCATAATATGAAATGCCAATTTCATAAATTCGTACTCCCGGCACCCTCGAAACTTTAGCTGTTACTTCAGGCTCAAAACCAAATCGTTTTTCTTTTAAATCCAGTGATTTAATAATGTCGGCCTTGAATAATTTATAACATGTTTCCATGTCGGTAAGGTTCAGGTTGGTAAACATATTTGAAGCAGTTGTAAGCAATTTATTACCTATCGAATGCCAAAAAAACAATATTCGATGCGGATTTCCTCCCATAAACCGCGAGCCATAAACTACATCAGCAAATCCGTCAATGACAGGTTTTAGCAAATCATTGTATTCTTCTGGATTATATTCAAGGTCGGCATCCTGAATAACGATATAATCGCCGGTAGCTTCAGCGATACCTCGATGAAGAGCTGCACCCTTACCTAAATTCTGTTCCTGTGAAAAAAAAGTAATATTACAATCAGGATTTTGTTTCTTATAATCCTGAATCACTACTACCGAATTATCAGTACTACAATCGTTTACAATCACCAACTCTTTACAGAAGCCTGAAATTAATTCTACTCCTCTGATCTTATCAAGAATCAGTTGAATTGTTTTTTCCTCGTTATAAACAGGGATAATTATTGAAAGGGTTTGATTTTGCATTTTAAACTAATTACTTTTTATCCTAAAAAATAAAATAATATAGGACTCCAAACATATAAACTTTTATGATTGGCTAATATTTTAATCCATTTTAAATTCAGTCGTAAATATCGGTTTTTTTCCCTAGTTTAACAGTCTTATTAATCCTTTTTTAAATTTACTACTTTGCTTTTTTATTTTTATCTTCATCCACTAACTTTGGTTAAAACTCTTCATTATGGCAAAATCGTTGGTTAACACCAATGCAAAGTTTGGTACCATGCCGGTATTTTTAACCGCCCTATCCACTATTTTAGGTGCCATTTTATTTTTACGATTTGGATGGGCAGTAGGGCAGGTTGGGTTTTATGGTGTTATCGGTATTATTATTCTGGGACATGTTGTTACTATACCTACTGCATTTGCAGTTGCTGAAATTGCGACCAATCAGCGGGTACAGGGAGGTGGTGCTTATTACATTATATCGCGCTCTTTTGGGCTTAATGTAGGCGGAGCTATAGGTATTGCACTTTACCTTTCGCAGGCCATAAGTGTTGCTTTTTATGTAATCGCTTTCGGGGAAGCATTCGAGCCTGTAACGACCTACCTTTCAACCAATTTCGATTTTACAATTACCGATCGGCGTTTTATTACAATCCCTACAATGATTATACTTTCGGCTCTGATTTTACTCAAAGGCGCCGACCTTGGAATGAACGCACTATACGTTGTGGTAATTATCCTTTTAGCATCGCTGGTTATGTTTTTTATGGGCGATTCGCCCTTAAAACCTGAAGAAGTAAACTTTCATAAACATGTTGCCCAACCTGAAAATTACTTTTTTGTTTTTACTATTATTTTTCCGGCGTTTACAGGATTGGCGGCAGGATTAGGTTTGTCAGGCGATTTAAAAGACCCTAAAAAATCCATTCCCAGAGGAACTCTTTGGGCAACAGTAGTTGGTATGTTCGTTTATATCGCCATTGCTTTTAAATTCACACTTTCGGCTTCGCCCGAAGACATGGTCAGTGACCAGTTAATAATGAGTAAAATCGCTATTTGGGGGCCAATTATTCCAATAGGACTCGGTGCAGCAGCGTTAAGTTCGGCTCTGGGATCAATTATGGTTGCCCCTCGTACGCTTCAAGCAATTGGTTTCGATGATATTTTTCCGGAAAAGCGTATCAACTCATGGTTTGCTAAAGGGAAAAAATCGAATAACGAACCAGTCAATGGTTCGTTAATAACTGTTGCTATCGCTTTTATTTTTGTATTTGTTGGAGATGTCAACTTTGTAGCGCAAATAATTTCCATGTTTTTTATGGTAACCTATGCCGCCATTTGCCTGATTTCGCTACTTGAACATTTTGCAGCTGACCCGGCCTACCGTCCAACATTTAAATCAAACTGGTATATCTCGCTTATCGGAACGTTATTTTCATTTTGGTTAATGTTTAAAATGAATGCCCCTTATGCAGCTATCTCTTTATTAATTATGGGGCTTATTTATTACATGATTAGTAATACAAAAAAGGAAAAACATGGGCTCAATAAGCTTTTCAGAGGTGTGATGTTCCAATTAAACAGGCAATTACAGGTTTTTCTTCAACGGGCTGACCGTGAAGAAAAAGATGCCAGCTGGCGGCCATTTGGTGTTTGTATTTCGCGCGACACATTTAAACGCCGGTCGGCTTTTGACATTATGAGGTGGCTTTCGTATAAATATGGGTTTGGTACCTATATCCACTTCATAAAAGGATTTTTGAATGAAAAAACCACACAACAATCAAAAGAAGTACTTTCAAGGCTCATTCAATTGTCGCATGGAAGTAAAAACCGGGTTTACCTCGACACTATTATTTCACCATCATATACGTCAGCTATTGCACAGGTTGTGCAGCTTTCAGGAATTTCGGGCAAAGGAAACAATATAATTCTGTTTGAATATTCACGTACCGATCCGCATAATTTAAAAGAAATTGTTGCCAATTATGAAATTGTTGATTCAGCAGGTTTCGACATTTGTGTTTTAAATACTTCCTATAAAAGTTTTGGCTATAAAAAAGAAATTCACATCTGGATTAGGCCCGACGATTATTTAAATGCTAACCTAATGATTTTACTAGGTTACATTATTTTGGGCCATCCCGACTGGAAAAAAGGATTTATAAAAATATTTGCGCTTTTCCCAAAACAAACGATGGATGAAGAACGCGTAAAACTTCTGGAACTAATAAAACAAGGCCGTTTGCCCATTAGCCCTTCGAATGTAACAATGGTTCCATACGATTCAGATCAACGGAAAAACGCAATTATGAAATATTCTGCCGATGCCGATCTTACCCTAATTGGCTTTAATGTTGATATGCTGCAAAACCTCGATGAATTTGTTGATAGCTACAATGATTTGGGTAATATCCTTTTTGTAAATGCAAATAAAGCAAAAGTGATAAACTAATTATTATTTTTACACGTTTTTACTGCTAAAACAAAAACATCTTAAGCATCAAAAAAATAGTTAGATGAAAAAAAATGCCATATTCCCGGGATCGTTTGACCCATTTACTATAGGCCACGAAAGTATTGTCAGGCGCGCAATGTCTATGTTTGACAAAATTGTCATAATGATTGGTTACAATTCCAATAAAAAACCTTTTTTCCCTCTTGAAAAAAGAGTAAAATGGATCAACGAAGTTTTTAAGGATGATAAGAATATTAGTGTCGAATTACACGAAGGGCTTACTGTCGATTTTTGTAAAAAGGTTGATGCAAAATATATTCTCAGAGGGTTACGTACATCGTCTGATTTTGAATACGAAAGAGCCATAGCACAAGTTAACAAACAAATGTACTCCGAGCTTGAGACCGTTTTTCTGTTGACCATTCCGGAACATACACCTGTAAATTCATCAATTGTCCGCGACATAATTCTTCATGGTGGCGATGCCAGTATGTTCCTCCCTAAAAGTTTAAATATTAGTGAATTTAAGATTTAAGGGGACACAGTATATGATAAAGACAATAACTTTTCTGTTTTTTTTCCTTCTCTTCTTACAAGGTAATGCCACAAAAATAGAAGGATTTGAACCTAATTATGCCGGAAAGACTATTAAATTCTATACCTATAACGATCCCATTTCTAAAATTTCAAACCAACTGTTTAAAATCACAATTCAAAGTGATGGTTCTTTTTCAGAAGAAGTAAATATTGATAAAACCTATTTTTGTTTTGCTGAATTTGGAATCTATTATGGTATGTTTATAATTGAACCAAATCAAACACTTCAATTAAAATTGCCTGCTTTGAGGGATAAAACATTTTCGGAAGAAAAAAATCCTTATTTTAAGCCGTTACGTTTGTGGCTTCAAATTATTAATAATTCACAAAACGAACTTAACAAACAGATAATCAACCTTGAACAGGAATTTAATTTCCTGACAGACAAATACTTTACACAACTCTATTTTAAACAGCTGTCAAACTACCTGGATTCTGTAAAAATTTTAATTTTGAACAAATTCCCCAAGCCACACACTCCTTTCTTTGCCGATCAACTTGATTATAAACTTCGTATTTTAGAATCAGAAGTTAAATTAAGTAAACAAAACTTGATTTTTAAAAAATCAGACTTTTATACCCGCCTCGAAAATGTGCCGGCTTTTATTGATTTAGTCGATCGGGTTTTTTCCGGCAAACTCGATTTTGAAGCCAATTCAATAAAAGGGCGTGACCTTAAAAATGCTGTATTTGAAGCAAACACAAAATTTGTCCGTGACCATTTTCAGGAAAAATATGAATTAGCACCTTCGATGGCCAACTTTTTGTTGTTAAAATTTCTGCACGACGGATTTTATTCTGGCAAATTTCCACAAAATTCAATACTCAAAATGTTGGATTCGCCTATTGTTAAAAATAATCCTGAAAAACGTATTGGTATAATTGCAGCCAACATAAAAACTAAATTAAAACATTTAATGCCTGGCACTATGGCACCGGTAATTTGCCTAAAGGACCTGCAACAAAACCAACAATGTAGCAATACATCCGATAAACCTACCTACATTATTTTTAGCGATGCTGAAATGCAGGTTTGCCGTGAACATTTAAAATATATTTCGGCTATTACCGAAAAATTTGGCGACAAGCTTACAATTTTTGTGATTGAAAAAAACCAACCTACTAAATATAGTCAGGATTTTTTTGCCGAATACAACATTCCAGCAACTATAGTATTTGAAGATTCTGAAAAACAAACGGTTAAAACCTTCAATATAAAATCGTATCCTACCTGTTTTTTGTTAGATAAAAACCATACTATTTTGCAAGCACCGGCAAAAGCACCACTTGATGGATTTGAGCAATATTTTTCAGGTTACTTAAAAAACGAACACATTAACAATCTACGGAATCAGCCATAAATTGCAAAAATTTGCAACAGGCTGGCATAGGTATTTTTTTTAATCCTTTTTAATTCATTTATCGGCACCCAAATAACTTCTACAATATCTTCGGCTGTTTGAGGAACTAATTTTTCATTTCCCGAATAATCCATCTGGTACCAATATGTTTTTTTGAGTATCCAGTTATTTTCATTTTTTTGGTATGGCGATTTATAAATATGCCAGGTATCGGGGAGCCTTTTAATAATTTTGAGTTGAGAAATTCCTGTTTCTTCTTGTACTTCGCGAATAGCAGCATGTTCAGGCAATTCACCTGTTTCAATCTTACCTTTTGGCAAGTCCCATTTCCCCAGCCTTTTGATAACCAATAACCGTTCACCTTGAAAGACTGTTCCTCCGGCAGCTTCTATAATTGTAAATCCCTTTACCAAAACATCCCAAATTTTATCCGGAATTTCACTCTTAATAAAAAGGTCAATTTTTGGATTCATTAAGAAATGTTTAACCAATGGTAAAACATTTTGCATTTGATGGCGCCCAATCGCCTGGAAATCAACACCATCAGATTTTACAGGCATTTCTGAGGCAATTGTTATCATGTTATCTTTAAAAAAAACTTTATACATTTGTATTCAATTAAGATTAACAATTTTTAATATGGAATCCAGAGAAAGAGAAGTAGCAAAAAAGCTAATACAAATTAACACAATAAAATTCCAACCTTCAAATCCATTTACATGGGCATCGGGATGGAAAGCTCCTATTTATTGTGATAACCGGAAAATTTTATCATACCCTGAAACAAGGGCATATATACGTAACAAATTTATTGAAGTAATTAAAGATAAGTATCCTGATGTTGAAGTAATTGCGGGCGTTGCAACAGGTGCCATTGCTATTGGGGCATTAGTAGCTGAAGTATTGGGTTTACCATTTATTTACGTTCGGGCAAAACCCAAAGGGCATGGATTAGAAAACCTTGTTGAGGGTGATTTACGGCCAAACCAAAAAGTGGTCGTTATTGAAGACCTTGTTTCGACTGGAACTAGCAGCCTTAAAGCTGCTGAAGCTATAAGTAACTTTGGCGGCAATGTTTTAGGAATGGTTGCCATTTTTACCTATAACTTCCCACTTGCAAAAGAAAATTTCAAAAAAGCAAAACTGGAACTCACATCGCTAAGCCGTTACCAAATGTTGATTGACCTTGCATTGGAAACAGGCGATATTACTGAAGAAGAAGTTGAGCATTTAAAAAGCTGGAGAGAAGATCCTGCCAGTTGGGGAAAATAATTATTATAAAATATAAATCCTTTAAATAGTCCCGCATATGCGGGATTATTTTTACCAGTAAAATCGATTATGCCTTTAAGTAAATATACAAGCGATGTAAAATTTGTTGACCATAGTGACAAAATTATTTTTAACTACCTCTCTGACTTTGAGAATTTAGCATCGTATATAACTGATGGGCTTTTAAATAATGTTACGGAACAAATTCCACAGATTAAAATAACTGATTTTCATTCCGATAAAGATTCTTGTAATTTTAAAATTTCAGGGCTTGGAAATGCAAAATTACAGATTGTTAATCGAACACCCAATAAATCTGTCAAAATTGAAAGTTTGGGAAATATGCCACTTTCAATAACATTGTGGATTCAAATTCTTCCTGTTGAGGAGCTTAAGTCAAAAATCAGGCTAACACTTCACGCCGACATGAGTATGATGATAAAAATGATGGCTGGCAAAAAATTGGACGAAGGCATTAATAATTTGGCAGATATGATTGCCAGGCTCCCATACAAATAATCAAATAATATATTCAATCTCTTTAAACTGAAAATAAAATTGCTCATTTACACGGGTTTTAAGTGCTAACCTTCCATATTCATCAATACCGGTAATTTTACCTTCCACAATTTTTTCTCCTATTTTATACTGTGCCCATTTACCTGCCCTGAACATCCTTAAACGGTATTGTGAATTAATATATTCAAAACTCCCTGCTCTTAGTTGCCGATACCAGTTGTGAATTTTAAGAAGAACCTGCTCTAAACAAGTATCAATATCAAAATTAGTTTTGGTCAGATTTTTTAATGAAACCGGATTTGGTGCATCGCTTATATATTCTTCCTGATTAATATTAATCCCAATGCCTACATATGACAATGCAAGTGTGCTTCCTTTAATATTTGTTTCAATCAATACACCGCCAATTTTTTTATCACCCACATAAATATCGTTAGGCCATTTCACCGAAACTCCCTTATAATTATCTGATATAAAATCGGCTATACCCAGCGAAACAACCTGCGATAATAAAAATTGCCTGGAAGGAACCAGGAATTTTGGTTCAAGAATTAGTGTAAAGGTTAAATTTTTGCCTCGTGCACTTTCCCATACATTAGTATGGTGCCCTCTCCCACTTTTTTGGTATTGTGCCAAAACGACAGTACCTTCAACTGACGTTATTGGTACTAAGGTTCTTCTGGCATAGTTGTTGGTAGAATCAGTCTCATCTAGCCGAATTATGTTTTTACCGAACATAAGGTTGTTAATTGTTTTATTTATAAATAAATCTAAACTATTTTTTTGAAAAACGGTTTATATTTGAAAAACAAACGAATAAAGGTTAATTGAAACATAAAACATTTTTTGAAATCAATGGCCAATGATGTTAATTGAAAGGTTTCAAAAGGTTATCTTTGTATTTCTAATAGTATTATATGGCAAAAAAACTTGACGCGACAGAAATCACATTAAATGCAATTATTGCAGGAATTCAAAACATTAAAGGAAAAGAGATAGCAATAATTGACCTTAAAACAATAAACCACAGCGAATGCAGTTATTATATAATTTGTAACGGAACATCAGGAAGGCATGCAGTTGCAGTTGCCAATTCAGTTGAAGATACAGTTAAAGAACTTACGGGAGATGCAGCCTTACACAAAGAAGGCTTTCAAAATAACCTTTGGATATTATTGGATTACGGTGATATATTAGTCCATATTTTTCAAAAAGAAGCACGAGAGTTTTATAGCTTGGAAAGCCTCTGGGCTGACGCAAAAATTACTAAAATAGAAGAAGAAAGTTAAACAAACATTATGGCAGAACAAGATAATAAAGATAAAAACAATCAACCTAATTTTAAATCACCCTTCGGAGGATTTGGTGGAAATAATGGTAAAAAACCAAAAATTAATCCGTATTGGTTTTACGGATTAATAGCAGTTGTATTGTTGATTGCTAATTTTTTCTTTAGCAGCAGCCGTGGCCCGGTGGAAACTAACTGGAACAAGGTCAAAACAACCATGCTCGCGAGTCAGGATATTAGCCGTATTGTTGTTATTAACGACGACAGGGCTGAGATATACCTAAAAACAGATAGGGTTCAAAAATTTGAAGCCGAATTTAGTGGTAAATTTACAAAACCTGCGGCCGTTGGTCCTCATTTCTTTTTCACAATTGGTTCAGTCGAAACATTTGAACGTAACCTTTTTGAAGCGCAGAAAGATTTTCAGGATATCATAGATCCTGAATACAAAAAAGAACACAACTGGGCAAGTGAAATACTCTGGACAATTGGGCCATTTGTATTAATCATCTTATTATGGTGGTGGATTTTTAAACGTATGAGTAAAGGATCAGGCGGCGGTGGTGCCGGTGGAATTTTTAATGTAGGAAAATCCCAGGCAAAAATATTTGATAAGGACTCAACTGTAACAACCAACTTTAAAGATGTGGCCGGATTGGCTGAGGCAAAACAAGAAGTTGAAGAGATTGTTGAATTCTTAAAGAATCCAACAAAATTCACAAAACTGGGAGGAAAAATACCCAAAGGAGCCCTTTTGGTAGGTCCTCCGGGAACTGGAAAAACACTATTGGCTAAAGCAGTAGCTGGAGAGGCACATGTGCCTTTCTTCTCAATGTCGGGGTCCGATTTTGTTGAAATGTTTGTGGGAGTTGGGGCATCACGTGTGCGCGATTTGTTTAAACAAGCCAAAGAAAAATCGCCGTGTATTGTTTTTATCGATGAAATTGATGCCATTGGCCGTGCCAGGGGTAAAAATCCAAATATGGGCTCTAACGACGAAAGAGAAAATACCCTCAACCAGTTGTTGACCGAAATGGATGGCTTTGACACAAATAGTGGTGTGATTATATTGGCAGCAACCAACCGTGCAGATATCCTTGACAGGGCACTAATGCGTGCTGGCAGATTCGACAGGCAAATTCATGTTGAACTTCCTGATCTGAATGAACGAAAAGAAATTTTCCAGGTGCATATACGTCCTTTAAAAATTTCAGCCGAAGTAAAAATCGATTTTTTGGCCAAACAAACACCCGGATTTTCAGGTGCCGATATAGCAAATGTTTGTAACGAATCAGCGCTGATTGCTGCCAGGCATGACAAAGAAGCAATCGAAAAACAAGATTTCCTGGATGCTGTTGACAGAATTATCGGAGGCCTTGAAAAAAAGAATAAAATTATTTCGGTTGATGAAAAAGAAACAATCGCCTTTCACGAAGCAGGACATGCTTCAATTAGCTGGTTATTAGAACATGCGCACCCATTGGTAAAAGTAACAATTGTACCGCGGGGAAAAGCATTAGGAGCTGCATGGTACCTTCCCGAAGAAAGGTCAATAACAACCAAAGAACAGTTACTGGATGAAATGTGCTCGGCACTTGGCGGACGTGCAGCTGAAGAATTAGTTTTTGGAAAAATCTCATCAGGTGCTCAAAACGACCTTGAAAAAATTACCAAACAAGCTTATGCTATGGTAAGCATTTTTGGAATGAGTGAAAAAGTAGGTAATGTTAGTTATTACGACTCATCGGGCCAAAGCGATTACAGTTTCACAAAACCTTATAGTGAAAAAACAGCCGAACTTATTGATGAAGAAGTGAAAATTATCATCGATGCACAGTATGAAAGAGCTAGAAAAATATTAACTGAAAATAAAGAAGGGCACACTAAAGTTGGAAAATTACTCCTCGAGAAAGAGGTTATTTTTAGTGAAGACCTGGAAGAAATATTTGGAAAAAGGCCTTGGGGTGAAAGAAAATTGGCAAAAGATAGTAGCTCAAAAAAAGCAATAAAAAAAGCAGCAGAAAAAAAGGCTGAGGCTGCTGAACAAAACCTAAAGTCAGAAGCCGGAGCCGGTGAAGACCCGGAAGTAAGTTTAGCTTAAAATGAAGTCGGCCAGGCAGGAAATTCTGGAGAAGTTAACACATTCGCCTCTTCAAAAAAAACAGCCTGTAGCGCCCGATCCCGATTTGCCAATTTATAAGGAACAATTGGGGTCATTAGTTGAACAATTTCAAATTAATCTTGAACGATTATCAGGAGAAGTTGCTGTTTTTAGTAATGAAGAAAAGTTATTTAAAAACCTTCGGTTATTTATAAAGAATAAAAACTGGCAGCATATATGTTGCCAGGAGACAGCAATTCAAAAGAAACTTTCTGAAAATAATATAACCTTTGATGGCTGCATTAATCTTCCTGAGAATATTGATGCAGCCATTACTGGTTGTGAGTTTCTGGCTGCTAACCTCGGATCTGTTATTGTTTCGTCTGCGCAATCGGGTAACCGCTCAATTTTTGTGTACCCACCAGTCCATATTATCGTTGCAAAATCGAACCAAATTGTCGATACGCTCGAAAATGCTTATCAAATGGTTCTAAAAAAGCATAAAAATAATTTTCCTTCTATGATCTCAATTATCTCAGGGCCAAGCCGTACCGCCGATATTGAAAAAACTTTAGTAATGGGAGCACACGGACCGCAGTCACTATTTGTATTTATTTCAGGATAATAATATTATTTCCTTATTTTTGCACCCATGGAAAAAGGCTGGAAAGAAATATTTACTACCGATCAGGAATACAAGGCTGCCATGGCTCAAAGTATTCTTGAGGAAAATAATATTAAATCGGTGCTTCTGAATCAACACGATTCTGCATACAATATATTTGGTGAGTTTAAAATTTATGTTGACAAACCTTTTATTGAAAAGGCCGTCGAACTTTTAAAAGATCTGGAAAATTGAATAATTTCACAAAGCGAACGCTAACAGGGCTTGTTTTTGTTTCAGCAATAATCTCAAGCTTAATATTTCACCCATTTATTTTTGCCGGTGCTTTTTTAATTGTTCAGTATTTATTATTGAATGAATTTTATTCCATCATTAAAAAGGCAGGATTTCAATCCCCAAAAAAAGTTGGCCTTTTATTAGGATCTGTTGTTTTCCTAACTCTTTTTGGCTATTCATATGGTTGGTTAAATATTAATTACATCTTTTTGATTTTCCCGATGCTTTTTGTGGTTTTTATCTATGAATTGTATCGAAACAAAGAAAATCCAATTGCCAACGTTTCGATTACCCTTATGGGGATTTTTTACATTACGCTTCCCATAAGTTTGTTAAATTTTGTTGTTTTCCCGGGTCTTCCGGAAAATGGCGATTTTTATCCATGGATATTGTTGGGTGTTTTTTTAATTCTTTGGACATACGATTCAGGAGCATATTTATTTGGGATGTGGTTAGGAAAACGAAAATTATTTGAACGTATATCTCCCAAAAAATCATGGGAAGGCGCCATCGGAGGTGGAGCAATGGCTCTTATTATAAGTATAACAAATTCCCTTTGGATTCAGGAACTTGAAATATTAAGCTGGATTGTAATCGGGCTTTTAATAGTAATCTTTGGAACCTTTGGTGATTTGTTTGAATCACTTATAAAAAGGCGCCTGAATTTAAAGGACACTGGAAATGTATTACCAGGGCACGGTGGATTTTTAGACCGCTTTGATAGCCTTTTGTTTGCAATTCCTTTTATTTTTGTATGGCTTTTATTATTCAGTAAATAAAAATATTATAATGAAAATTCACAGGGAAGGTAAAATAATAATCCCCCCAAGTCTTTTAGTAATAGCAGTTTTAGCAATAATTTCATTTTTTTTATTAAACGATTACCTAATTGTTTATTTTATTTATGGTGCTTTAGTTGTTCTTACAGGTTTAGTATTTTGGTTTTTTAGAGAACCCGATATAAACATTGCAATTACCGACAACGGTATTTTATCGGTAGCTGATGGCAAAGTTGTAATTATTAAACCTGTTTACGAAAAAGAGTATTTTAAAGACGAACGTATTCAGGTTTCTGTTTTTATGTCGCCGTTAAATGTACATATTAACAGGGTTCCAATAAAAAGTGAGATTGTATATCAAAACCACGTAAGTGGTTTAAAACTGCCTGCATTTTTACCAAAATCATCTGAAAAGAACGAACATTGTTCAACCGTTTTTAAGTTAGATAACGGTGAAGAAGTGCTGGCGCGACAAATTGCCGGGACATTGGCACGCCGTATTGTAACATACAAAAAACCTGGTGCAAAGGTCAATCAGAATGACCACCTTGGTTTTATTCGCTTTGGCTCACGTGTTGACCTGTTTTTACCTCCATCGTATAAAATTGAAGTGAAACTGGAAGAAAAAGTAACAGGTGGGAAAACAGTTATCGCTACTTTCGATAAATAATTCAATGATGAATAAAATTAAATCAGCTATCCCTTCATTCATTACTTCTTTGGGCTTATTTTCAGGGTCATTAGCCTGTGTATTTGCTATTGACGGGCAACTGGGTTGGGCAGGTTTATTTATTTTAATTGCCGCTGTTTTCGATTTTTTAGATGGCATAGCTGCCCGGGCGCTAAGAGCGATTTCAACTTTTGGTAAAGAACTTGATTCGCTGGCCGATGTTATTTCATTTGGAATTGCCCCAGGGCTTATTTTATTTACATTGCTTGAGTATTCGTTGTTCAAAACCAACCAGCCCATACAAACAATTGAAGGGAAGTGGTACGAATGGCTTATACTTTTTTCAGCATTTTTAATACCGATTTTTGGAGCGCTCCGGTTGGCAAAATTTAATATCGCAGAAAATCAAACCAATACTTTTAAAGGATTGCCAATACCTGCCAATGCTATTCTTTGGGCTTCATTCGGATTAATGCTTGAATTTCAAGACCATCAGGAATTATTAAAACTCCTTTTTACTACAAAAAACCTGGTATTTCTGGCGGTGGTTATTTCAGGATTAATGGTTTCAGATATTCCTATGTTTTCTTTTAAGATGAAAGGAATTCGCTGGAAAGGAAATTGGTTCAGGTATGTTTTTCTGGGTATTACAATTATCCTTTTGGTGGTGCTAAAAGTATTGGCACTTCCGGTTATAATTCTGGCCTACATCCTATTTAGTATTCTATTATACCTGCTAAAAATTGATTTTTAATCAAAATAAAAACCTCTGAAAACCAAGCTTTAATTTTTTCTTTCTTTTGAACGAAAAAATATACACCACGACAAAAAAGCCTTAAATTCCCAGAGGTTTAATATTTTTTATGTTTCTACGAAATTGAAAATATCCAAAATTGCAGTTACAAAATATGTAACAAAAAATTGGAACAGATGTTTTAGGATATCTTTATTTATTTAAGAGGTGCAGCAAAAGCAATCACATCTTTTTCGGTAATTGTTTTATCACAAAGAATAATAAGCCTTTCAATAACATTCCTGAACTCTCTTATATTTCCTGTCCATGTTATTTTCTGAAGCTCAGTAATTGCTCCTTTTGTAAATGTTTTTTCGGGCATTCCGTACTCACCACAAATTTGTTTCACAAAATGGCTCGCCAGTAAAGGAATGTCTTCAATTCGGTCATTTAAAGTTGGAACATGAATTAATATCACACTCAGGCGGTGGTATAAATCTTCCCTAAAATGTTTGCCATCAATTTCGGCCGATAAATCTTTATTGGTTGCTGCCACCACACGTACATCTACTTTAATATGTTTATCGCCTCCAACGCGGCTAATAACTGACTCCTGCAATGCCCTTAATACTTTAGCCTGCGCCGATAAACTCATATCACCTATTTCATCGAGGAAAAGGGTACCACCATTGGCCTGTTCAAATTTTCCTTTCCGTTGTTTTACTGCCGAAGTAAATGCTCCTTTTTCATGGCCAAACAGCTCACTTTCTATTAATTCAGATGGAATGGCAGCACAATTAACCTCTATAAATGGGCCCGATGACCTGTGGCTTTGATCGTGAATTCGTCGTGCTATTAACTCTTTCCCGCTACCATTTGCTCCTGTAATTAATACACGTGCATCGGTAGTTGCAACCCGGTCGGCCATATCAACAATGGCTGTGATTGCTGCCGATTCACCAATTATTTCGTACTTTTTATTAACCTTCTTTTTCAGAATTTTTGTTTCAGTTACCAAATTCGATTTATCCGTTGCATTCCGAATGGTAACCAACAACCTATTTAAATCAAGGGGTTTTTCTATGTAATCGTAAGCACCTTTTTTTAATGACTCAACGGCAGTATCGATATTTCCATGCCCTGAAATCATAACAACCGGAACATCAGGGTTCAGAATAGTTAATTTTTCCAACACCTCAATACCATCAATCCCCGGCATTTTAATATCACATAAAATAATATCATACTCAGCATTCCTGAACTTTTCAATCCCCTTATTTCCATCTTCAGCCAAATCAACATCGTATTTTTCATACTCAAGAATATCTTTTAAAGTATTTCTAATACTTCTTTCATCATCAATTACCAGTATTTTGGACATATAAGCTGTTTTTATTTATTCTCTAAATTTACTTTATGTTCTTATGATATAAAAATCGTACCAAAATAAAAAAACCCGAAGAATTAAATTCCCCGGGTTTTTATTTTCTTTCCTTATAATTAACATCCCCCTTGAACAGTTTTTTTCTTTTTCCTTTTTTTAATTGGTGGTTTTGAAGTAGATGTAGTTGAAGTAGGAGCAGTTGTCACTGCTTCACCTCCTAAAGCCATTCCTGCACCCTGCCTGAAATTATATTTGGCAATTTCTTCATTGGGGCTACTCTCTCCCGGTTTTTCAGGATTTACAATTGTTTCAACCCAATAATTTAATCCTCCCTGCAATACATAGTTATTATGAAAACCCAGCTGGCGCGTAATCATCCATGTTTGATTGGCATCGTTGCTACTGTTTGAGTAAAAAACATTCAATTTAACATCCTGATTAATGTAATCATCCCATTCTGGATTTAAAATATCAACCAAAGGAATATTAATTGCATTAGGCAAACTAAATTTTTCAAATTCAGCAGCGCTTCGCACATCAATCAATTGCAGCGAAGGATCTTTGCTGATAACCATATCGGCAACTTCATCAGGCTGTATAAACTGAGTCCCGCTTTTAACTTCTTCGAGAAGTTGTTCAGCAGTTAATTTATAGGGTTTTGTTGTATTTTCAGGAACGGCGGCCATAATCAGCCCCAAAGGAATAATAACAGATGCTAAAACTAACCTTGGTTTCATAATGTAATTTTTAATTCAATTAATGTTGAAACTTTTTTTAAATCCTACTTTTGATTGATGGTATAATCATCGCGTGCGAAACGCTTTTCAGCCCATTCACCAACCCAAAACATTCCTAAAGCAACAAGTACGAGTAAAATTGTAAATACTCCTCTTGATGTCCCTAACACATCACTCATAAGAGGAGTGCCAAGGTTCTTAGCATAATAGAATTCTTCCCAAAGCGGAAATCCTTCTGTAAAGGCAAATATTCCAATAAAAATTCCAGCAACATATGCCATGGCATCAATTTTACCAATTGCTACGGCAGAACAAGAAGTTCCGGGGCAATATCCACCTAAAATAAATCCAACTCCCATAATTACACCTCCACCTAATGCCGAGTACAAATAAGTTGGATTAATATAAATAAAGTTCAAATCGATTTGTCCGAAAAGACTTAAGAAAAGTAACCCCACAGCTCCAACAATTGCAGCCGTAAAAAATACTTTTAAAACAGTTGTATCGTAGCCATAAAACATACCTGCCAGGCGTCGGCTTGAGGAAAAACCATTGGCTTCAAGAATAAATCCAAATCCAATTCCAATGATAAATGCCATAAGCATGTTGGCATTTTCTGATATTATTTCGTTTACAATTAATGGTCCCATTTTAATAATAATTGAATGCGTAAATAACTGTATGATTAAATTAAAGCCAAAGTTTACGTGCAAAATAAGCCAAAGCAAAAGCAGTTCCGAAAATACCAACCATGGTAACAAAACCGCCAACCGATAGCACCGACATTCCTGTAAGTGCAGAACCACTTGTACAGCCTCTTCCTAATTGCGAACCAAAGCCAAATAAAATTCCACCAATAACGGCAAAAATTATGCGCGTTTTGTTTGTTGTGTTAGGACCTTTTTCAATTTTAAACTTTAAACGGCCACCTAATGCCCCCGACAAAAAACCTCCAACCAAAACACCCAAAATTTCGTATACCAGCCATGAATGCATTGGTTTCGGATGAGACTTCATATAATCGCTGTAATAAGCTGTGTTTTCGACATGTGACGGGGCAATAGTTTTTACGCCCAAAATGATGACACTTTTAGCTGCACCACTGGCACCAAGCCCCCGCCCTGAAACCCAAAAAGCAAATATCAGCACCAAACCCAAAAGGGCTCCGCCAAGATATGGATTCATGTATTTTTTTGCTTCCATTTTAAATATTTTATTTTTTAATTTAATTAATACAACCAACGACTCATTTGCCCGGCATAGGCAATAATAAAACGCAACATTAAACTTCCAAAAAGAACAAGCACCACCGGGATTATAGCCGGAATATGAAATTTACGCAATTCTAAAAACTCCAGAATTGCCGGTATAATCATTCCAATAATCACCACATAAATCCAGAACGGGGCTGTATATGGCCCTCCAAGGAACATGTTGGCAGCTTCAATTTGAACTTCGGTACTTGCCAAAAATCCCATAAACATATGGACAATTAGAAACAGTTCGATACCAATAAGCATTATATCTATTTTTGCAAAATTCATTCGTTCCTTTTGCCGCCTTGAGAAAAGAATGATTACTGCTGCTGCAGCTGATAGCCCTGAAGTTAAAAACAATGGCCCCAAAATGGAAGTATTCCATAGTGGACGTGCATTAAATGCAGAAAATAAAATTCCGGTATAAATTCCAAGAATTACTGAAAAATAAAGAATTACCCAGGCAATGTATTTTTTATACTTTTGCAGAAATTGTTCGATTTCAATTATTATTGTGAACCTCCAATCCCATTTCGGAAAAAATTCGCGTATATGCAATGCAACCCAAACCATTGAAAGTGGTGTAATTGCCATTAAAGTCCAGGCTCCCCACGACATTGGCGATTGAATACGGATGGTTGTGTATAGCTGCCAGAAATACAATTTGTGTTTCAAATCGAAAAACAGGGCAACCAAACCAATTATTAATAAAAAGGGCACAATAATAGGAGCACGTTTTACGGCTCCGCTGTACTTATTTTCTTTGCCAAGAATGGTATATAAACTTGCAAAAAACAGAATCCCGGCAGCCAAACCACCCAAAAATAAATACAGTGGAATATGCCAGTGCCATATTTCCAAATGAGGGTCAATGTGTGGATTCATCCTTCCACTGGTGATAATTTCTTCTCTCATTGTTGTCAAATTAGGTCAGGTAATAAACTTGAGGTTTAGTCCCTGCTGCAGGAATTAGTGTTTTAAATTTTCTTTTTTTCAAAATGCGCGAAACGTCAGAATTATGGTCATCAAGGTCGCCAAAATACATACATTTTGTTGGGCAAACAGCCACACAGGCAGGTTGCTCTCCTTGTTTAATCCGATGTACACAAAATGTACATTTATCAACATATCCTTCGGGATGTGAATACCGGGCGTCGTACGGACAACTGGTAATGCATGCACCACAACCAATACATTTGTTTTTGGTAACAGATACTATTCCTCCATCTTCGTAGTGACTTGCCCCCGTAGGGCAACACCTCACACAGGGTGAATTATCACAATGGTTACAACGTTCCGACCTTATTTCAGTTTCAAGTTGAGGGTATGTTCCATGTGTTACCTCAACAATCCAATCGCGACAATATCCAATAGGTACATCATTTTCAGTTTGGCAAGCCACCACACAATCAGAACAACCTACACATTTTTTGGTATCAATTGCCATTGCATATCTCATGATTTCGCCTCCCTTTTATTTTCAAACCTGAATGTTACAAAATTTCCTCTCATACCAGTTCCTCCCATAATTGGGTCAATTAAAACCCTGGTTATAAGCTGCGAATCGCTGGCTCCTTTGCCATGAGCCCGACTCAGCTTTTTATTTGAATGCCCAAAACCATGAACCATATAAACCGAATCGAAACGAATTCGTTCTGTTACTCTAACTTTTATGGTAAAGTCTGAAACTACGCCGTCTTGATTTTCCAAATAAACTTCTGTTCCGTTTTTTAAATCCCACTCTTTTGCAACTTTCGGATTAACCCAAACAGTATTTTCATCCATCAGGTCGGTCAAATTTGCATTATTTGAAGTGCGGCTGAACGTATGCATTGGTGCCCGACCGTAATTTAAATGGTAAAAACCTTCGGGTGGTTCCTGATGTGGTGTATATTTTGGTAACGGATCAAATCCTTCTTCTTCAAAAGCAGTAGAATACAATTCAATTTTACCTGTATTTGTATTAAACTCAATGTCTTCATTTTCTTCGAAATACAAATTACCATATTCGCGAGGGAAATTTTTGACACCTATACGTTTCATTTCTTCCAATGAAGAACCAATTTCTTTTAACTGCCAATCCAACGTTTCTTCAAGTGAATCGTAAGCGAAATATTCTTCAAGCCCCATGTGTTTCGATAATTCTTTGGCCATCCACCAGGCAGGCTTTGAATTGTATTTGGGTTTGGCTGCCGGAGCCCTTAAGGCAATATTTGGATTCCTACCCTGAACTACCCTTAACGAATCATACCGTTCAAGATAGGTGCATTCAGGAAGTACAACGTCGGCATAGCCTGTAATTTCCATTGGCATTGTATCAACAACAACCAAAAAATCGAGGTTATTAATTGCCTCAATTGTTTTGCGCTGGTCAGGAAGAGTCATTATCAGATTTGTTCCATTAACTATCCATCCTTTAATATTACAATCCATTTCAGGCGAAGGAATAGTTGCATCACAAACACCTGAAGCTAAAGCTAAATCAGCAAGGTTGTATTTTCCTCCCATAGCATCGCGCCATGTACGTTTTGGTTTTGGGAATGGTGGGTGGGGGTAATCCGGAACACTTAATTTTTCAGGAGAATAAAAACCACCTCTCCTGCCCCATGAGCCCAATAAAGCGTTTAAAATTGCCACTGCCCTCAAACGCTGTGTATCATCGCCATACCATGTCACATGCCTTCCCGGGTGAATTATTACCGATGGAGCAGCATTCGCCATTTCACGGGCTGTTTCACGTATCTGATCAGGCTTGATGGTTGTTACACCATACGCCCACTCAGGAGTATATTGCTGAACATGGTTTTTTAATTCTTCAAAACCATATGCATATTTTTCAATGTATTTTTGATCGTGCCAATTATTATTAATAATTTCCCTGATCCATGTTAATAATAAAGCTATATCGGTAGCTGGTTTAATGGGTAACCAAAATTTTGATTTGCCGGCAACAGTCGAAAAACGAGGATCAACAGTAATAATGGAAGCACCTTTATCAATGGCATCGGACATTTCCTGAACCTGCCCATTGTGCATATTTTCACCCAGGTGTGACCCAATCAATACCAGGCAACGTGTGTCTCTAATATCAGTTGGTTCAGGTGAATTTAATCCTTCACCGAAAGTGGCAAGAAACGCCACCTCGCGTGGACCACGGCATTGTGCATATGATGGAGCTGCAATGTTTGCTGAGCCAAAAGCTTTTAATAAGTTTCCAAAATATTTCCCTCCCGAACCATGTGTAAACAGGGCTGTACATTCGGCACCGTGTTCTGCCTTGATTTTTTTGAAATTCCTGGCGATTAAAGCAAAAGCTTCATCCCATGATGCCTCTCTGTAGGTTTGTTTACCATCGGTCCCTTTTACTCTTATAAGCGGCGTTTTTAAACGGTCTTCATCGGTATACATGCCAATGCCACCCGTTCCCCTTGGGCAAAGCCGCCCATTACAATTAGAATCATCGTCGTTTCCAACAATTTTTTTAATTTCCCCGTCTTCGTTTTTATGAATCCAGCCTGCACACTTCCAAAAACAAACTTCACAATAGGTTGAAGTCCGCTTAAAATCTGAAGTTGCTGAACCAGCTAATCCTGAACTATTTGAAACCGCCGATTGAAGAATTTTATTCCCAAAAATCAATCCTGCTGCACTTAACGAAGAGATCTTTATAAATTCGCGCCTGTTCTCTGACATAATTTTTACTCTTTACGGGTACAAACATAATTAATTCTGTATATCCATATATGTAAAAATGTACATGTTTAAGGGCATGAATTAAAAAACTGGTCATATGATCAATAATTATCAAATATAAACACTTGCTAAAATACTGTCCTACAGCCTGTTTTTAAATAATTTAGAATGATTTTGAATTATAAAGAAAAAATACTTTATTAAATCTATTTTAATTTTTCACATAAAAAAACGCCATGTAAAAAACATGGCGCTCCCCTTATCAACCTTTCAAAAAAAACTATGTAAAAATAATCTGTGTTCCTTCGCCCCCTGCCATCTCATAAAACTCACCTATTGTAATTACATCTTTCACATGTTCACACAAATCTTCTTTTTTAATTTAAACATATCAACTGCCAATTTACATGCATATACTTCACCGCCACCGGCTGTGATCATGTCAAAAAACTCATCAACAGGAGGTATATCCAACTCTTCCATTCCTTTTTTCATCATTGCCGACACACCCGCTTCTACCCCGGGGATAGCCCCTAAAAGTGTGGGGAAAGGTAAACCTCCTGGCATACGCATTGCCGGATTACCCACTGTAGAAGTATGCAACTTATTCATCTGTTTTTTAGTGATGGCATCGAGCCCAAAAAAGGTAAAAAACAATTTCGCTTCAATTCCTTCCATAACTGCACCGTTTCCCATTACTAATGTGGCATATACATCTTCGAGTGAACCCTTGGCACAAATAATACAAACTTTCTTTAATGGCTTATCGCTATTTTCGCTCATGATTAGTTATTTTAAGTTTAAACACAACTGGTTGGTTTTGGTATTCCGGCAAGCTTTGAAGAAATTTTTAACGGCCCTCCCGGAAATAACTGGTACAATCCTTTAATATCAGTTATTCCTGATTTTCCTACTTTTCGGATTGTTAATGATTCACCAGCTGCTTGTTTTTCCCTTAGGTATTCAAGTACTTCAAAATGTTTATCGGTTAATTCAATACCAGCTTCTTTAGCCATTTCCGAAGCTACATCTTTATCCCAGTCAGCACTGTTTACAAGGTAACCGTCTGCTGTAACTTCAATACTTTTTCCTGCAATTAATAGTTCTGCCATAATTATATCTATTTTAAATTTTATTAATTATTTGCTGATAAATTTTTCATAAAAGTGACAAAGAAACCTAGGGCCTTTTTCATCTCTGGCTGATTCATTTCCTTCATTACTTTCCATATAGAATACGGTTCAATATTTTCTGTTTCAATACTTCCATAAACTTTAAGCCCATTATTCAGGGCATTCATCATTTCGGGCTGAGTTGCTGATTTAACCGTGTCGAGAATCGTCACTACATTATCGGCTAAACCTTTTACATCTTCAGGTGAATAATTTGTAATAATTGCATCGAAAATTTTTCCTGCTTCGGCAAAAAACTCGAAATATCCTTTTTGGTCCAATTCATTAAGCTTCTTTGAGAAATCAATAATCACCTCCATGGCTATAGGAGAAACATCCCTGACCAAATCGTTGAGGCTTTCGAACGTATCCATGAATGTGTTAAAATTATCGATGTTCCTGAGAATTTTTAACATCAATCCTTTTACCTGATCTGGGTCAATCTCAACCATACTCTTGTCCAATTCTTCAACCGCCGAATCGTAAATATCTTTTCCAACCAACGAAATGTCAGACATCAGGTCTTCCAACTGATTATTCCGAAGCCGCTGCTGGTTCACATATTCAAGCAACAAATCAACCTTCTGGTTTAACTCCGCTATTTGCGTTTGTAATTCTTTTTCTTCCATAACAAATAGCTTTAAAGTTTAATCCTTTTTTTACCTGCCATGGTCATAAGTGGTTCCACCGGAAGTTCTTTCCCTTTTAATAAAATATGCCAATAAATCCAACGGAACATTACTTTGCCGTAATGATTAATTTTGGTGTTTTTTAATAAACCGAAAGGGCCTATACCAGGTAATGGGAATGTTCCCGGTAGAGGTTCAGTATCGTAATTAAAATCGATCAAAGCTCCTTTTCCAAAACCGGTTTCGATGTAACAATTGGCATGGCCATCAAATTTTGCCATCATGGGGCGGCCTTCAATTTTATCCATCAAATTTTCGAATAATATTTCGGCTGCAAAGTGAGCTACCGAGCCTGCCTTGGATGTTGGAATATTTGATGCATCGCCCAATACAAAAATATTTTCAAACTGATTCGATTGAAGTGTCTCTTTATCGGTAGGTACAAAATTCATGTCGTCACCCAAACCACTTCGTTCAATCATTTCGTTACCCATGTTAACAGGCACAATAGTTAAAACATCAAAAGGAATCTCTTTTTCATCGAACGAAACAATTTTTTTGGCATCGTTGTCTACCTTTTCGATGTAAAAATCGGGAATAACATTTATATTTTTCTCTTTTAAAAGTTCCGACAACATTTTTGTTGCTATTGGTTTTGTAAAAGCCCCAGGCATTGGAGTAACATAGGTTATATCCACTTTATCACGAATTCCCTTTTCAGTAAAAAAAGCATCAGCCAGGAATACAAATTCTATAGGAGCAACCGGGCATTTATATGGTAATTCGGAAATTGCCATTACTAATTTTCCACCTTCCCAGCCTTTAAAAAACTGTTGTAATGCAACGGCCCCTTCAACAGTATAAAAATCAAATATTTCTTTGTACCAAAGTTTGTCTTTTAAACCCGGAGTTTCTTCCGGAAAGGTTTGGGTACCTGTAGCAATTATTAAATAATCGTATTGAAGAACTTTCCCCCCATTTAACAATACTTGATTGTTATCTCCATCAACTTTATCGATTTCAGAATAAATAACATCTACCCCAGCTGGAAAAAAATCAGCCTTGGGTTTAACAACATCCTGCTGATTATATATTCCAAATGGAATAAATAAAAATCCGGGTTGGTAGTAATGTGTTTTATACTGGTCGACAATAGTAATATTCCATCCTTCTTTATCGAGAGCCCTACGCATTTTGTTTGCCATCATAGTACCTGCTGTACCAGCTCCTAGAATCAATAACCGTTTCATATTATATATATTTAATAAACTAAATTGTTACAAATAACTATTTAAAATTAAGGAACCTAGGCGAGAACTACCAGATGACAGGTATGATAAATATCACAATGTATTAAATATCATATCTTTTTGGTAATTTAGACGTTGAAAACATGAAAACATCAAAATGCTTAAAAATCCTGAATGCAGTTGTGAAAATTGTAAACTAAAATCCCTTTTTTTTGGACATGTAACCGTTGAAGCCCTCAGTGGGATTTGTGATATTAAAGAAGAACGGTTTTATTCAAAAGGTGGAATTATTACATCTGAAGGGGATGATATAAACGAATTTTTATATATGAAAGAGGGTTTGGTAAAACTTTCGAAGCTAGCACCCGAAGGAAAAGAACAGATTATCAGTTTCTCAAAACCTTTTGATTTTGTTAGCCTGCTCAGCGTTTTCTCATCTAAAACATATCAATATTCTGTAACAGCTGTTGAAGACACTGTAATTTGTGTCCTCAACCTTGAAGTTGTAATGGACATTGCAAAAACTAATGCAAAGTTTACGCTTGACCTAATGAAGCGGGTAAGCGAAACATCTGATAAAATTATCCTCGACAACCTGGAAATAAAACGGAAACACTTACGTGGCCGCATTGCACATGTTTTAATGTACTTTTCGCAACATATTTACGACAATTATGAATTTGAACTTCCTGTTTCGAGGCGTGAAATTGCCGATTTTATTGGCATGACCACCGAAAATGTTATTCGTACCTTATCGGAATTCAGGAAAGATAAAATCATTAAAATTTACGGAAAAGAAATAGTTATAGCCGACCCTCAACGTTTGGAGAATATTTCGAAACACGGGTAATATTCAGCAACCGGCACTCAATTATAAAATCAGGTCTTCAGGACGGTTTAAATTTCGGAATAATTCAGGTTTTTTTACCAACCATTCTTCTACATCAATAAATTCAGTATTTAAACCAGCTATTAATTTCTGCACTTTATACTCCTTATTTTGCATAGCCTTTTCCATAAAACTCAGACTTTTTTTGTGGTACAATGCCACCAAAGGCTCAATACCTGCAATATGTTTCGGAATAAGGCAATCTTTCTCTATTATATTTGACATTAAAAATTCCACAAATTCAGGAGAAACAAAGGGGCAATCGACGCTGATAACAAAGTTCCATTCGGAAGCGGTTTTTTTTAGGGTTGAATAAAGGCCACCAATAGGACCACAATTGGTAACTTCATCAGGAATAACCGGAAAACCGAATTTTTCAATAGCAGGATTGTTTGAACTAATTAAAATAGTACTGCATAAAGGTTGCACTAAACCAATTGCATTCTCAATCAACGATTTATCGCGAAATTGAATCAGTGCTTTATCAGTCCCCATCCGGCGACTTTTGCCACCTGCCAATATAATTCCGGTAATTTTCATAGTACAAATTAAAGCTTAATAAAGTTTTTTTTTGTAAATTGAAGGAACTAAAATTCCATTTTTCGAACCTTTAAACTCTAACAAAATGCCAGGTGGTGGTGGAGGCTTCATGCAAGATATGATTACCAGCCTCAAAAACAACAGGAACAATGTTAAAGAGCGTCGAGCTAAATTCAACAAAATAAAAGATGAATATGCTGGACTACATTACAAAAAAAACAAACTTATATTAAAAAAAGCGCCAAAAGCTTTACTTTTAAAGATTAATAAGGAGAATGAGCACTACAATAAAAAGTACCAGTTGGGCATTTTTTTAATTATTATTTTAATAATCGCAACAGTAGTACTTGGGATTATTTTAATGCAAGTTTAGTTTTTAAAAGAAGCTCTAAAAGATTCACACCATAGATGTATTACAGATCAAATACTCTTAATCAGCCTCATATAAATGTATTAACAAAAAAAGCACCCGATAAATCGAGTGCTTTAAGTGGGTGGAAGACCGGATTTGAACCGGCGACCTCTGGAACCACAATCCAGCGTTCTAACCAACTGAACTACATCCACCATGTTGTTTTCGCGGTGCAAATATAAATATTTTATTCATTTATAAAATCAAAAAATTATAAATTATTACTTCAACTTAAACCATTTTCCTATTTTTGTTTCATTCAAAAAATAAAACACTATGCTAGCCTTTAAAAATAAGAGTATTATATGTTTTGGTGAAGTGCTTTGGGACATGTTACCAACAGGTGCAAATGCAGGAGGTGCTCCACTGAATGTGGCTGTTCATTTAAAGAGGCAAGGTTTATCACCCAACCTCATTTCCCGCATTGGAAATGATAAATTAGGACAAGAACTCATCGATTTCCTGAAAACAGAAGGCATAGATACCGATACGATCCAAACTGATAAAACACTCCCAACCAGCCAGGTACTGGTGCATTTAGACAAAGACAACAATGCTACTTATGAAATTTGCCACCCTGTTGCATGGGATAACATTCTTTCAAACAAAACACTTAGTGGCCTTGCAGAGCAGGCAGGATTGATTGTTTTTGGGTCACTGGCGTCGAGAGATACCACTACCAGAAATACCTTAAAACAACTTTTAAAAAATAATACAACAAAACTATTTGATGTTAATTTGCGCCCTCCCTATAATTCAAAAGAAATCATTGAAGAATTCCTGCAAATCAGCGAAATGGTAAAACTTAACGATGATGAACTTTTGGAAATTGCTGGTTGGTACGGCAAATCTGGTACTGAAAAAGAATTAACAACCTGGATTTCTGAAAAATTTGAATGTGAGTTGGTTTGCATAACACGCGGAGCAAATGGTGCTCTATTATATTTTGAAAATAAATTTTATGAAAACATGGGGTTTAAAGTAACTACTGTTGATACAGTTGGCGCAGGCGATTCATTTTTAGCCGGACTCATTGGTTCATTAATGAATCAACAAACACCCGATAAAGCCCTTGAATATGCCTGTGCAACGGGTGCTTTTGTGGCATCAAAAGCCGGAGCAACTCCTAATTATACTTCAAAAGATATTTACCAGTTTATAAGCTAAAATTTAAAAGCTTTTAAAACCTCCATTTTTTCATCCATTTGACCTACACCAAATAATGGTTTAAGTATGTGATGGATTATTATTGTCCTATTAAAAATTCATTCCTGCCTCAAAAATTAGGTTCCTTCTTTTTAACTTACTAAATCAAAAAATAATTATAGTTGGTAAGGGTAAAATGCAAATGATATGTCCTAACTCCAACAAAGACAATAAAAAACTTAACCAAACTTTTAAACCATCTGAAATGAGATTCTGTACCTCCTTACTTTTAACACTTTTAATTTTTGGAAACTCCTGTTTAACCGTTTCAGCACAGGAAACAAAACAACCTAATATCAAAAATTCATTCACCGAAATGCATTGGATTATTGAGCGCTCGCCAACTGACACAGTGAGTAAAAAATTTGCCGAGTATCTTCAAAAAGAAAAAATAAATTCCGATTTTGATATTCCTGATGGTGAATATTATGGAGAATCACCATACGATGATTTTAACTACAAGCACGTCATAAAATTTACGGTAAAAAATGAGAAAGTTGTAAAGGCCGATTATGATGAAATTCATACTGATGGACATGGCAAACAAAACAACACTGCTTATTGCCGAGATATGTCGGTAGTTGGAACAACTCCTTTTATAGCTTACCCTTTATATGAAAAACAATTAGTAGACAAACAGGATTTTATGGACGTTGATTGTGTTACAGGTGCAACTTACTCATTGTACCGCTTTAGGTTGGCAATAATTGATGCTGTACGGAAGCAGATAAAATAAAATCATTTGTTTTTGCGAAATGTAGTGGCGAATATATTATTTTTAATTACATCTCCAGCCATTGCTTAAAATCCTTCAGCCTGCTCCTGCTGACAAAAGTATCATCATCTTTTACGTGTATTATTTTTATTTTGAGTTTATTTGCCGAAAAAGAAATAATATCGGTAATTCCATTCCTGTTAACAAGGTACTTTCTGTTGATCCTAAAAAACAGGTCGGGATTGGTTAATTGCTCGAGCTGCTCCAATGAATAATTAATGTCGTATAATTTTTCAGAATTTTCAAGTAAGAAAGTGTTTTTATGGAGGCTGTAAAAACAGGCGATATTTGCGGTTTCAATTGACCGGATATGGACACCGGCATTCACCACAAAACGTGATTTAAACCGTTGAGTGAGCAATTGCATTACCTGACCCACCTGATACTGAAATAAATTACCATCAGGCTTTAATTTTGAATTTGTTTGCGATAAAAACTTTTCAATGGCAAAAAGCAGGCTTTCAGCTTTTACCGGTTTTAACAAATAATCGATGCTGTTTACTTTAAATGCTTTGATAGCATATTCTTCATAAGCAGTGGTAAAAATAACCGGGCACATAACAGGCACAAAATCAAATATCTCAAAACTTAATCCATCTGAAAGTTGGATATCCATAAATACCAAATCGGGCTGTGGGTTAGTATTAAACCATTCAACTGCTCCTTTTACTGAATCAATAACCGCTCCAATCGTGATTTTGTAGCTGTATGAATTTATCAACCGCTGCAGGTATTCTGCAGCAGGCTTTTCATCTTCAATGATTAAAGCATTTATCATGATTTATTGTTTAATAATGGAAGTTTTACAAGATAATAATCTTCTGTTTTTTTTATGATTACTTTTTTGTCAGTTAAATGGCTATACCTCGATTGTATATTATTTATTCCAAGTTTATTAGAATGCAAAATTGCTGTTTTGAGCTGAAGATTATTTTTCATGACAATATAATCCTCCTCCATATTAATCTGTACTATTAATGGCTTTAAAGCGGAGAGAGTGTTGTGTTTGATAGCATTTTCAAGCAGCATTTGCAAGGCCATCGGAATAATATATTTGTTTTTTTCATCGGGCACATTTATTTCTAATTGCAAACTATTTTCATGCCTGATTCGGTAAAGGTAGGCAACACTATTTAGTAGTTTTTTTTCGGTAAATAAATCAACCACTTCTTTTTCTTGAAAATCCAAAACATATCGATACACATCGGCCAATTGGCCTATAAATTGAGCTGCTTTATCCTGGTCCTTATAAACAAGAGATGTCAGAGCAGTTAGGTTATTAAACAGAAAATGTGGATTAACCTGACTTTTTAAAGTTTCAAATTCAGCCGAAAGAATTTCCCGTTTTAACTTTTCCTCATTTACTGCCGCCTGTTTCCAGTTTTTCAGAAAAAAAATTGTGTTTTTGGTCAATACACTCAAAACAACAAAAAAAGTAGCATATATAAATGCATTGATTGTACGGTCAAACAGTTCGGGCATATCTTCTCCCCGAATCCTGAAAAAGAAAAAATAGTGAATTATCAGAATTAATATAAAAGCCAGAACTGTTTCAAATAAAGCTGTAATTAGAAAACGTTTAAGCGGTTTATCAAGCCAACGAATACGCTTTTCTAGCTTCAGTTCAATCAATTCAGAAAAAAACATAAAAGGGATACCTATTGAATAGGAATATATACAGGCATACGAAAGAATATCGATCTGAAATATTCCTTTAGGATACGACATTAAAATGATTACCAATCCAATGGAAATGGGAGAAACCACATACCTTAAAATCTTTTTATAGTGTTTTTTTATGAATTGAATTACCATACATTAAATTCCTGATTAAAACTACACATTCAAATCCTTAATTAAAAGGGCAACTTTTTATTGAATCAGATTATTCTGAAGCTTTTTGGCATTTTTCCAAAAGGCTTTTTGCATCGCTTTGTCCCCAGGAAGGATGGACTTCCGTCTCAGGAATATATTTGTCGAATAGCTCCAGGGCTTTTTGAAACAATGGTACGGCTACTTCTTTCCCACCCCCCATAAATGCAGGCATATACATTGTTGATTTCCCTTTCAAATAATAACTTCTCGGATTCTCCGGATTTTTTTCCTGAGCCCTTTTTAAAGCTTTATTGGCTTTTGGTAAATTTAAGGGGCCACTTACCATAGGCGATATTTCCATCAATGCATAACAAAGTAATGCTTCCAACACATCTACTTCCGATTCACTGGGATTTAATTCCTTTGTTTTGTTAATCATTGTTTTTGCTTTTTTGCAGAAAGCTTCTTTTTCATCCGGTTCTTTTTCAATAAAACTCATATTTATATAAGCATAACCACTGTAATAATATGGCAACCAGTCATTTGGTTTGACGGTTATAATCCGCTCGCAAGCATTTGCCAATTCATAAAAATTTTCAGATAAATAACCTTGGTTTGATTTAAGAATGGCATCTTTTAAAACTGGATGATATGATGTATCCTGGGCAAAAACTGAAAAAGTGAAAAACAACAGAAAAATAAACAAGTATATTTTTTTCATAATTTAAAACTTTAATGATTAGAATTTTAGAACTCAGTTTTATTTTGAAGGCAAATGTAAATACCAAATAAAATCATACGTTTACTTGAAGGCAGAACCGGATAGGCCCGGTAGCGACCCGTAATGTCGGGATTGGTAGCAAACTGATACCCAAAAACATGGTTAAAACCCAATAAGTTGGTAACCTGAACATGTAACATTGTAAATTTCCCAAACCATTCGGTAAAATAAAAAAAGCCCGAACTAAGGTTGTGATACTGTTTTGTTTCGAACATTTTATTCCCAAAGTTAGGGTCCATATATGGCCTTCCCGATGCAAAATTGTAATTGGAAGTTAGATAGGCATCTAATTTTTCGAAATAGTGTTTATATTGAACTGAAAGGTTGTGCCGTGTTACAAATCCGGGAGTTCGATTAAATTCAAAATCTCTGTAATTACGTTTACTGTCGATGAATGAATAGGCTAACCAAAAATCACCGTTTCTGATGGTTTGCCTGTCGCGAAAAAAAACATCAATCCCCTGGGCATAACCGGTTCCGGTATTTGAATACGCGCCAGGCATAATTGCATAGAGTGAATCGTATTTCACCAGGTTCGAATAATCTTTGTAATACGTTTCGAAACGGAATGTACGGTTGTTTTTAATAACCTGATAATTCAAAATAAAATGTGTGGCTTGTTCGGGTTGTAAACCAGTATTATATAAGAGGTTATTGTCTTCGGGCAATTGTGTAAACTGGCCATACGCCAACGAAAACTGGCTGGCAGAATTTATTTGATATGCTGCCGAAAACCGGGGTGAAAATTTGGCTTTGTTAATTAATCCAAGGTGTTCGAACCTTATGCCTGGCCTTACCGCTATTTTATTGCCTACTCGGATATACGATTCAGCAAAAAGGGATGTATTAAAGGTTTCAAAGTCCCATTTGTAAATTGAACTGCTTTTAAAATCACGATAACTCCTGCTGAAACGCTTATAATAGATATCTCCACCAAGTTTAATTGAAAACTTTTCAGAAGGAATTTTAGAAATAGTCAATTTTAGTTGTGATGATTGGTTCAGGTCATTATTCGAATCGTTATTGATTTTCATATTTATCCTATCGCGGTTAAACGACATACCTGTATGTAAGATTGATTTCCCTATTTCGGTTTTATAGGAGGAAAGAAAAAAATAATTACGGTTTTTTAAGTTGATTAAATCATCAGTTTCTGTGTCCATATTCGGATAAAACAGGGAACTGTTGTCGGCAGTAATAAATCCCATGGCTTTTAAAAGACCTGTTTTGCTGATTTTTTTGCGAAAAACAAGCGTTTCCGAAAAACTTTCAGGCGCTTTTTCCCAATTAAAATTCGATCCGGCAATTTTATAAAAAGGTTCAATATTCATATATTGTGTAATAGAAGACAATGATGTATTTCTCCATTTTTTGATTTTTGTTAAATTAGCTGCTGACGTGTAAAGTGCAATATTTGTTTCATCCTCTTTTGGGAATGCAATAGAATTAAGTATCAAAGCCGATGACAATGCCTGCCCAAATTCAGCAGTATAACCGCCGGTACTAAATACAGTACCTCTAAATAACATAGGAGAAAATTTACCCCGAACAGGGACATTTGACATTTTAGCAGTGTAAGGGCTTTCAACCAGCAATCCGTCGATAAATGTTTTAGTTTCATACCGTTCCCCTCCCCTAACCAGCAGACCTCCTTCATCGTCGGCAGTACTTGTACCCGGCAAAGCATTTATCGACATAAAAATGTCGCCAAATCCTTGTGCATTGGTTGCCATATCAAGGGTATTTAAAACCGCTGATTTTTTTTCATCGCCTGCCTCAAAACTGCCCGCCGATATCACTACTTCATCTAGGCTGGTTTTATCTTCAATTAGAATAATTGAAAAATTAATTGTGTCATTAGCCAGAGCAATATTCTGTTCATTATTTGTATAACCCAAAAAACTAACCACAAGAATCTGGTTTCCGCTTAACTTGGTTTGAAGTAAAAATTGCCCTGCTGAATCAGAGCTTGTACCCTCAAATGTATTTTTTATATAAATATTTGCTCCAGCAACGGGCTCCCCTTTTTTGGTTTGAATAGAACCACTTAAAATTGATTGTCCATTTAAATTCAGAAAAAACAGAATAAAAAAAAGTAGTGTAAATAATGTCTTCATTGTTTTATTGCAATTTTCAAGGCAATTAAGGGCATTATTTAATATTGAAAAAAAATAAAATACCGACTGGTTTTATTAAAAGGATAACATGTTATTAATTAAGGTTAAATGAATTTACTTTGGCAGAATACCAAATGCAAATAGTTGGTTTTATGGTGTTATCGAAACACATTATTTTAGAAAAAATATACACATTTGTTATATCTCGTTCAACTTAAAGTTGACATGAATTATTTTTTACCACAAGTTAATGAATTGCAGTTGATTACTTAAGAAGATATTTGTAGATTTGTAAATACCGATGGGCAATTAAAATATCAGCCTAATAGTTATAAAAAGAGGTGCTTAATGTACAAATGAAAATGCCCTTACAAATTATATTAATGCTGAGTTTATAAATAAGTTTAACATTCCCAATTAAAAGAAAATGAAACAGAATATAAATCAAGTTAAAAATGGCGTTGCTTCCTTTAAAGTAATTATTCTTTTTATTTTTTCACTGTTCTATTTTCAGGGTTATTCATTTGAAGATCAAATAACAATTCCAACAACAGATAATGGCCCTATTGAATTATCAGTATCAGTTCATATTAATAACCTTTTTAACGTTAACACTGTTGATGAATCCTACCAGATTGATGGTTATTTAATGATTTCGTGGATTGATGAAAGGCTAAAATTTGACCACAAAACTCCTACAGGAACTATCATTTATGAAAATGATCAATTAGATGATTTAACTCAGAATGGTATTTGGTTCCCGAGTTGCGAGTTAATCAATATTCAAGGTACACGGCAAACACACAATAGAAGTCTTGAGATCCAACCAAATGGGAAAGTAGTGTATGATGAGCGATTTAACGGGACTTTTGGATCAGATATGTATTATAAAAAATTTCCGTTTGACACACAACGTTTTAAGGTTGTGGTAGAACCATTTTCGTACGACACAAGATATTTGGTATTAACCAATTTAAAATTGTATCCCGAAATTGAGGAAAGTTCGCGTTTATTAGACAAATGGGATATAAAAAAAATGAATGCCCGCATTGAAAATATTGAGTACGAAGAACTGGAAGATTTATACAATCATCCTATTTATTATTCAAGGGCAGTTTTTGAAATAGAGGCTAAAAGGTTGTCCGGATTTTTTGTGTGGCAGGTTTTATTTCCACTATTTATTATCATTATGGCATCGTTTGTTGTTTTTTGGATAAAAGATTTTAGCAACCAAATTGGAATCGGTTTTACTCTGATGTTAACCGTTGTAGCTTTTAATTTTTATTCAGTAACTATTCTTCCAAAATTACCTTACAATACATTTATCGAAACCATTATTATAGCAGGTTATCTGTTCATTTTTTTAAGTATCATAGCAATTATTGTCAATAGTCTGTTACAATCAAAATTAAAAAAATTAAACTTACTAAAACTATTTCGTGTAATATTTCCCTTGTTCTATTTAACTACAATGGTAATATTGTCTTATCTGTTTTTCGGTAATTAATAGGTTAAAAATCAGAATTACCAACCGATAAATCCAAGGGTTAAATATCTTTTCTACAAAAAAAAGAGATCCTCAAATGAGAATCTCTTACTATTTTGTTGACTCAATATTTTTAGAACGTAAAAGCGAGTTCTACTTCCAATTGTTTCATTTCTAATTCAACAGTTTGATTTGGAACCATGTTTCCTTGCATTGCCTCAGCAGCATCAAAATCCATTGGATTATACCCTTTTACACTTGCCGGAAGCGCATATACAACAGCAAGATGTAATGCTTTTCCTGAATCGCCAAACGATTTTGAACACCCAAAAGTAATATGGTCCTGAATAATTCCGGGTGCAAGAATGTTAAATAAAACTTCGGTTTCAGGAACAGGCTGATCTGTGTGAGAATAACCTGCCCTTAATGTCCAATTTTCGATACCGGCATATTCAGTACCAATTTTATAAACAATAATGTCATTCCAACCAAAACCGGCTCCATTATCTGAACCAAGAGGTGCTGTTGCAAATGCCATTGGATCAAACTTATTTGAAACTGAAGCAACATCGGAATAATTAATTTTTTTGTAATCGGCTAACAGTGAAAGTTTGTTTGAAAACTCATATGCCACACCAACTGCCCAGTTTGAAGGAATATCAAAACCTCCTTGTTCGGCAAAAAGGCCAGCATAATCGTCAAATTCGCTCATGTTTACTTTTGGTTGATAACTGGCACCAACGGTTAAACCATCGGTAATTTGTCCCATATAACCCAGTTTAAATCCAATTCCAAATCCATTATCGCTGCCATTTCCACTCAATTTTGAAGCATCGCTTGACATAGCCCCAAATGAAGCTACTCCTTTTGCTTCGAAATACTGATAAGCAACAAGGGCTGTTAAACCAAGGCTGTGGTTTTCAGCAATTTTTCGTGAGTAGGTTAATCCAAGAAACATTTGAGCCAGATTTACTCCTGTTGTTTGTGATCCCTGATCGTAGAATGATTGTGTTGGATAATTGGTATTCATACCACCATTTCCAAAAAAAGTTGCCGAAAAACTACTTTTCTCATTGAGCATCCAGTTGGCGCCAACATTAGGAACAAAAAATATCTTCGAATCACTTTCAATAGTCCCGGGCATTAAACCAAATGTGCCTGGCATTCCTGAAGGATTACCCGTTATAGTATATTGCCTGTTTGGATTAAATACACCAACTCCTAAATTAATCTGTTTTCCAAGGAAAACATTCCCTGCCGGATTTCCATTAATCAATCCGTTTTTGTACCATGCAGTTCCTGCCCCGGCCAAACCTTTGTTTAAAGCACCATAACCAACTCCAAAATACCCATCGGTTGCTTGAGCTGTTTGTGTTAAACCAAATCCTCCCAGTATTAAAAATACACCTAAGATTGCATTTATAATAGTCTTTTTCATATTGAATAATTAAATTAATAATTTGAATTTGTGACCAAATTACGCTATTTCTATATATCTACATATCTTTTAAGTTGTATTTATATCATAGTAGATTTGTTGTTTTTTTCAAGAATATTTTTATACTAATTCGCTTTAAAATAAGTTCAATTATGTTGAATTGTTGATCCAATCAAATATTCTAATTAATTTTCCACATTGTATTGCATTCAGAAAAGCAAAGGATAATAACCGCCCGTAATAATTGAATAATTAAAGGCAGATAACAAATCTTGCCATTCAAAACTTCTATTCTGCTTTTTAATAATTTGATGTTGCTTGATTCCTTAATTGGTTATAAATTAGTCGTATTATAATACTTTAACTAAAATTAGTTTCTACAAATACATTTTATATTGTATTTTAATAGGAATCTTGAGAGTTTGATTGTTTATTTATTCGGAGTATAAAATAAAATTATTGCTATGACTATTAATAAAACATTTGGTGTTGGTATTGATGCTGACAAAAATACAGTAAACAACAAAAAGTTGATTCAATACATTAATTTAAAACTTGCTGCGCTCGGATATCCATACTATAAGGATGAAAGAACATCTCAGTTTCTTGAAATAGCTTCTCCCCTTTTAAACAATTATAAAGAAAAAGCCCGATTATTATCCTCACACTTATCGCCGATTGGAAAAAGGATTCAAGGATTTATAAACGATTATTTAAGTGATTTGCCTAACGAGAAAGGAATAGCCTTACCAATAAATACCATGATACTCGACAGGCATGGACTATCGCGAATGTTGTCGATTCCTCCCAATGCCGATATATATGAAACAGATATTGTAAAATCATACCGTATATCTCAGGGGATTCTACATAATCCAAAAGAAGACAAACGGACAACCAAAGGTGTTTTTCATGTTTGCGAAGGAGGCCTTCCTATTGCTGACGATAAAAAAGCTGTACCGAAAGTAACTTTTGCAAGATTATTAAGAGCAGCCTTTAATCCACCCAAAGAGTTAATGAGGCTTCCATACACCGCTGGCCAGGAAGAAAAAGCAGAATTGTTTGTTAGTTTATTGCTTAGGCCCGTTGTGGTTCCCGAAGTTCCGGGTATCAGTAAAGAAAAATCGATGGAAATCCGCTTTTTTGCTCCGGGAAATTTAGTAAGTAACCTTGATTTTGTTGAATCGATATTTGGAAATGCCGGCGATCCACATTTGCCTGAGAACGATTCGGCATTAAACGCCGAAGAATGGACAGGGCATACGGGTTGTGTTATTCTAGCTACACATTTAATTTATTTAACGAAAAAGGAATTGGGCCTTCCTCACTACGATGATGCTACTGAAAGGCAGCGTAGTGAAGGAATGTGCTGGAAAGATGAAAACGAACGGTATAACGATGGTGGCGCTTTTAAAATTACTGCCCGCGATGAAAAAGGTGTAGTGATTACAATCATTGCCGACAACTATTTTGGGTATTGCAAAAAAGAAGTAAAAACACAAATTAGTTATTCAGCCAATTTATATGGATTATGTGAAGAAGAACATGCCGGCGGAGCATTGGCATTTCCAAGTTATGACTTGGGTGAAAGTTTTTTACTTGACCATAGGCTGCCTTCTAATAAAATGACCTTTAAGGAAATAATTGGCCTTTACAGCCATATTATGCATATAAAACCTGAAGGATATGGCATTGATAAAAAGTATGACAACATTATTTATGTGCCTGAAAATGCACAATTTAATCTTTTTGAACAATCGGTAACCTGGATGATACACGGCGAACCTCAAGCAATTAAATTATTACCTCACAACTATTACATTCTTCCTTCGGGGTATAAAATACAAATGAAAAAGAGGCTCAACGGGCACCACTGGCATTTAACCGGCACAATAGCCGAAGGGACATTATGCCATAAACCCTGCACTGTTTCAGGAGGAGGCAAATCCGAAATTTCAAAATCAATTCAAGATGCAATGATTCAGGGTGGTGTTATTGTAGCCGATATTGAAAAAGATTTTGATTTGGTAAGCCAAATTATGGAAAAAGATTTTTCAACCCGTTTTAAGGAGCCTTATGTTTACCATAAACCACCGCGTAGTATCCTCGATTCGAACAGAACCCTGGGTTCTGTAATTAAACTATTAACACCATCAGATGAATATTCCGATGAATATAATGAATGGCTTCAGTCGGTTCCTCAACGTATAAAAGACCTAATTTATATTACAAAACGACGGTATCATCCTGAATGGGAATACCATTGGAGAGATTATTTTTCGGTTGATAAAATTAACGGCACCTCTGGTAATGAATTAAAATTTCTGAAACGAAAATTAATAACTAATTATTTAAGAGTTGGCCACGATACAGATCAATCGTGGAGGATTTTTCAGCTACGCCAGGATTTTTATCCTGCGCAAAAAGTCCAGGTCGAAGATGATATTACTGCATCAATTATTATTAAGGCAGATGAACTTTCATATTTGAATCCAAATTATTCCAATCAAAGTGTTAAATTCCTTACCAATTGCGAGTCGAGGTTATTTCAGCGCCCCGATGACTGTATCATCAAAGGGTACGACAAACAAAGCGAAAAAGACCTCTCGGAGCCAAATAATTTTTTATCGAATTTTGAACCTCTAACCCGAGGCCAAGTTAAAGAGATTAAAGAAGACTGTATTGGATTTGACCACTACACACAACCGGTTAAAGACCTGATTAATAACTTTCTGGAGAATAAAAAACCTGAATACGTTGTGATCCCGTCTGAACCACGGTTGGTAAATGGAGTTGGATCAAAGAATCCCAGGTATTTACAAATCAGGCCCGACTATGTTAATCCTATTGAAAAATACCTGGCTGAAACATGTACACGTATTTTTAGAAAAGTGCCATTGGATAAACCGCTCTTTTTACCAGTAAATTCAGTCCTTCCGGGACGTCGGAATAATCCGGCAGATCCGGAGAACAATGTTCCGCCGCTGGCCATTTATAATCCAATTCATTACCAGGAGTTACCTGAATTATTTATTGATTATATGTGTAGTGTAACCGGAAAATCACCCTCAACTACAGGTTTTGGTTCTGAAGGAGCTTTAACCAAAGGCCCTTTTAATAATTTGTTGGTAGCATCCGACTTAAACAATTCACTGTTATCGTATATTTTAACAGGTTATGAGCCTTTTATTTCGGCTGCAGGTAATGTGGGCCCAAAATATAAAGTCGATCATGACATTAGCTTATTGATGCCTGAAGTAATTTCACGAATGTCGGTAAAAGAACGTGACCCAAAATTTCTGATAGAAAACGAATACCTCGAAAAAGTTGAGAATTTCACATATAATGGTGAAGAGATTGAAGCAAACCGTTTAGGTTATCGGATTACCTTAAAATTTGTCCATCACTTTTTAGGCCGAATATTTAGTAATCCCGATGCCGTTTTTTCGGAAGAAATGTTACGGCCTGAACTACAGGATATGGAATCGTTTGTGGCTTCGTTAAATAATTTATCCATTACACAAAAACGTGTAGCTGAAGGGTACATGCGCGATGGTACCTACGAAGCGTTATGCCCTCCTTTACAAGCCCTGGTAGACATCATGATTAAGGGCCACTATAATGGTAAAAACAGGCAACACCCTGATGTGAGAAAATTATTTTCTCGGGAATCGGTTATGAATAGCGATTGGTATAAGGAAAGATTGATAGTCAAACAAAACAGGGATATCACTTTTTGGACAAATACCATCGATTATCTTGATAAGGTCTTAAGTATGAGTAATTTTAAAGTTCCTTCGGAACAATTAAACTTAAAAGCCAGGTTCGAACATGCTAAAAATGAATTAATCCGTGTTCAATCACCAGAATATATCGAACAACTTTTTGGGACTTTAGGCGCAGACCCTCTCAAATAAGAAGGAAAATAAAAGGAATAATTAAATTCTAATTTATTTATTCCTTTTATTTTAAAACCTGAAATAAATAAATGCCTGCATATCGGAACTTGATGCCTGGTATAAAAGCAGGATGATAAAAATAACCAAAAACAATTTTAGAAAAAGAGGTGTGCGTATAAATAATCCGCGTATTTTTTCTTTTATTTTAAAAGGAAACCAAACCAAAATATAACCCAAAACTATTATTCCGAAGGTTACTTTGTAGCCTTGAAACAGAGCCCAAATATCGTCAACCCAGAAGTGGTGATTCAATTGATAAGCCAATAGATTTATATTTTCCCAACTTTCAGCACGAAAAAATACCCAGGCAAAAGTTACAACCTGAAAGGTAATAAACAGGCTTATAAAACGAAGTATTTTCGATTCTGAAAACTTATTTTTTGTAAGGGTATGCCACAATTTATCAATAACAAGCCCAACTCCATGAATAGCGCCCCAAATAATAAACCGAAGGTGGGCACCATGCCAAAGCCCTCCCAAAAGCATCGTTACCATCAAATTGATATAGGTGCGGCCTTTACCTTTCCGGTTGCCCCCCAATGGAATATACAAATAGTCGCGGAGCCACAGCGAAAGTGAAATGTGCCACCGGCGCCAGAAATCAGATAAATTTAATGACTTGTAAGGCTCATTAAAATTGACGGGTAACTTAAAACCCATTATAAGAGCCAACCCGATGGCAATATCGGTGTAACCCGAAAAATCGCAAAATATCTGCAATGAATAACCGTAAACAGCCAATACATTTTCCAATCCTGAAAATGATAGTGGTGCACTAAAAACCCTGTCTACAAAATTGGCAGCAATAAAATCAGCAAATATAATTTTTTTAATCAATCCTTTTAAGATCAGAAAAACCGCATGGCCAAATTCGGGTTTGGTTAATTTGTATTTTTGGTAAAGTTGAGGTATAAAAGTTGAGGCACGGACAATTGGGCCAGCAACCAATTGCGGGAAAAAGGTAAGGTAAAAACTAAAATCGAAAATGTTTTTTACCGGTGCAACGCGTTTTTTATACACATCAATAATGTAACTAATTGCCTGAAAAGTATAAAACGAAATACCCACAGGCAGCAATATGGACGAAACATCGTGTGTAGTTTTGAACAAGTCATTTTCCCACAATACTAACCAGTTAACAATTTCGTGGTTGGTTTTAAAAAGTTGGTTAAACGAATCGTTAAAAAAATAAGCATACTTAAAGTACCCGAGAACCAACAAATTCAGGAATAAACCCAAAATAAGCCACGCTTTTTTGGTAACTCTCTTATTTACAGAAGCTATAAAAAAACCAATACCATAATTAAAAACCGATGAAAACACCAACAACGCGATAAATGACCCATTGGTTTTGTAATAAAAAAACAGGCTAATCGCCAACAGGTAAAAGTTTCGGACCGGGTTTTTTTTGTAGAAAAAAGAATACAACCCCATTATTATGGCAAATAACAACCAGAAAATTGGGCGGGTATATAAAATAGGCTGTTCAGGAGAATAAATAAATAATTCTGAGAAAAAATATGGCAGGCTAATTTCCATTGGTTATGCTAACTGTTGCCATTTGATAATCAATAGCCCTAAGAAATTCATTGGCAAATAAATCACCAACTTTTTCAGCACCCAAATTGGTATAATGGACATAATCTTTATTTCCCAATGGAGGATTCATTTGAGCCCATTCAATCATACTACCTTCACCACCCATTGTTTCAAAAAGGTCCCAAAAGGCACAATTATTTTCCATTGCTGTTTCACGCTGGGTTTCAATCACATATTTTAAATTTGGGTACGATTGCAAATTGCCATCTACCTTTTTTGCCATATCAGAAACACCTACCAGCAAAATAGGAACATCGGGTAAAATTTCGTTTACATACTGAATTTCTTTAACCAACATTTTTTTGTAATACGAATAATTAGTGGTTATATGAGGGACCACATTAACACCGTATTGCATAATTATAAATGCCGGATCGATAAGTTTAGCCATTTGCCCAAAATGGTCGGCATTAATTTTTGTAAACGAAGGATGCGCCCGTCCACGCAAGGCGATGTTATCAACCATTATTCCATTTGGCGATTCAAGGTTCAAACCGTATATTGTAATCTCTGAAGATGTTTTAAATTTAAGTTTTATTTTTTCGGGTGTTGTTTGTAAATTAAACCGAATTTCTTCTACTTCGTTTGTAGCAGCAAGGGTTTGTGTATATAATTTTTCACCATTCGATTCCAATTCAACTTCTGAATTTTTATCTGCTTTATAAAAAATACTAACTACCGAATAGCCTTCCAGTTTATTAAGATTTAGCTTATTTATTTTTATCCACGACGACGAACATGAATCTGATTGGTTTTGAGTATGTTTTGTTTTAAAGGCTTCGCACAACAATCCAAGGTCGAGGTTTGAGCGATTAGTTCCAATTATCGATGAGCTTTTCCAGTTTTTAGAAGTTGTCATTACCAGATTATTGGCAGTATTATAGATACTCTTAACGGGTACTAATCCACGCCCATTCCCACCGAAACGGTCTTGCAGTTTTTTACGAAAAATAGAAGTAATCCTGTCGTTTTCAATCTGAGAATCACCGTAATACAAAATCCGAATGGGCTTTTTTTGGTCATTTATACTCAATAATTTCTCATTAAGTTGCCCCCAAATATTATTTGAATCATTGGGTAAAATAATTTGTGTGTCATGAATTTGTGTTGTTCTAACCAGATTGTCCTGTTTCGGTTTATCTGCTTTTTTGATTGGTTGAGGAATTTCTTTTTAACCGTAGCCGGTACTGTTAATTTTATGTCTTTGGGCACATCAGTTATTACTTCGGGAAGTTGAGTAATTGTTTTTGGAAGTGTAGCAATTAAGTTAGGGATTGTATCAAGAGCAATCTCCTCTCGGATTAAAGTATCAGGTTGGCCTACGCGTATTTCAGTTTGAGTTATTAGCTTTATGGGCGGAGCCTGAAATTCCGGGATTTGATAAATGCGTAATTCCATTCCCCATAATTTAACCTTGTTTTGAGGTGAATAATATGAAATAGCAAATAGGACCGCTCCTGCTAAAAAAATAAAAATAAAAGATTTTATCGGCTTCATATAATCTATATGTCAACTCATATAAAATTAGAATGAATATGCCAATGTGATAGGCGTAAAACCTACCGATTTGAAATACTTTTAAACAAACTGTTGTGTATTGTTTTAGATTTTTTTCCTGATTTTTAGCTTTTGACCAGCAAACAAACCTTTATCATTAGTGATGTTGTTCAAAAGCATAATGTCTTTATTGGAAATATTAGGGTACTTTTTGGCAATCTCCCATAAGTTATCCCCTCGCCTTACAGTATAGTATATATAGTCAGGATCAATTGGTTGAGGCGCTTTTTTTGTAGTAGCATTACCCGGTGATTTCCCAATACTCCATTGTTTGGCATTGAATGACATGCTGTCAAATTTTTCATATTTTTCCTTCTCCCCTTTAGGAACATATATTACTAACTTTTGCCCTACTCTGATAAGATTTCGGTTAATATTGTTCCAATACCTAAGGTCAGAAGCTCTTAAATGAAACCAACTGGCAATAAATCCAACGTTATCGCCCGATTTTACTTTGTAATAAACTTTCTCCTTGCCTTTAATATCAACAGGGGCATAATGTGCTGCTGTTCGGCTGCTAGGTTGAATCAGTGTATTGTTGGGAAAATATTTTTCGCGGTTATGGTTAAATATAACAGTTTCATTATCGATAAAATCAGCCAATAATTCTTGAGGTAACCTAAGCGGGTATTGTTTATTATTTTTTGCCGGAATCACATCGGTGCGGTACATTGGGTTTAATTCTCTCAATCCTTCAATGGAGATATTTAAATTCTCAGCCACTTGCGTTAAATGCAAAAGTTCAGAAACCATTATGGTATCTGTAATGAGTGGAATTTCGGGATACAGAGGTGCTAAATTGTGGGTTTTATAATACTCCATAGTATAAGTGGCTGCAATAAATGCAGGCACATAACCTCTTGTTTCGCGCGGTAAACGGTAATAAATTTCCCAGTAATTCCGTTTTCCACCTGACCTCCTGATGGCTTTATTAACATTGCCCGGGCCACAATTATAGGCAGCTATAACAAGGTGCCAGTCTTTATAAACTGAGTAAAGTTGCTTTAAATATTTAGCAGCAGCTTCCGAAGCCCTGACTGCATCACGCCGTT
>CAXXYG010000022.1:0-119997 GCA_963666575.2 Prolixibacteraceae bacterium | reverse complement strand
GTACTTTCATATTATACTTCGAAGAAATAAAAGAGGATGTTTACCCACGCACAGTTACTCGCATATATGGTATTTCGGACAAATGCGAAAATATGTCAAGCTGTACGCAAATTATAACTGTCTCCGACGATATTGCACCTGTACTTGTTTGCAATAAAATTACAGTAACTATTGATTCAACAGGAGTATATACCTTCAACGATATTGATTACACCACAATAACCAATGGTACATTCGATAATTGTACTCCTCTTGCAGGAATGGAATTTACTGCATTCCCCGCTTCATTCGATTGTGATGCAATTGGCACTTCTCAATTTGTTACAATAGATGTTTATGACCAGGAAAGAAATTCTTCAAGTTGTACAGTTGAAATAATTATTTCCGACATGGTTCCACCTGAAGCAAAATGCCAGGATTTAACTGTTTACCTTGATAACTCAGGGAGTGCAATAATTACAAAAGAGCAAATTGATGACGGATCGACTGATAATTGTGGAATTTATTCAATGTTCATCGATAAAGGAGAATTCTATTGCAACGATGTTGGTGAAAACATTGTTGAACTATCAGTGGTTGACCTTTACGCGAATATTGGCACATGTACCTCATCTGTTACTGTTATTGATGATACACCTCCGGTGGCATTGTGTAAAGATACCATCGTTTATCTCGATGATACCGGTAACATTACTATAAGTGCAACTAGCATTGATGATGGAAGTAACGATGAATGTGGTATTGAAAGTATGATTCTTGACAGAACAGATTTTGATTGTAACAATATTGGAGAAACAATTCTTACCCTAACTGTTACTGATGCCAACAATAATGATGCAACATGTACAGGAACAGTAAGTATTATAGGAAATACTGCTCCAACTGCATTAAACGACCTTTATTATACTGTGATTAACCGTGAAACTAGTTTAGATATTTTAGCCAACGATATTGACTTTGATGGTGTACTTGATCCAAGTTCAGTTGTAATATTAACCGATTCTCAAAGAGGCCAGGTCCGATTTGACAATAATACCCGAATGCTAATTTACACGCCTGTTGCCAACTTCATTGGTGAAGATTCATTAACGTATATTGTATGCGACAATGGAATACCTTGCGAAGTATTATGTGATACAGCAAAAGTTAAAATAATTATCCTTCCACCAAATGCTGCTCCAATAGCAGCAAACGACTACTTTGAAATGGGTTGCAGGCCATTAAACGAAACATTTGTTTCAAATGATTCAGATCCTGATGGAGATGAGCTGGAAGCTAATACAACTCCAATTGTTTCTCCACAGAATGGAACATTGACAATATTCTCAGATGGAACATTTATCTATGTTCAGGATGAAGGATTTATTGGAATTGACAGTTTTTGTTTATGAAGTATGTGACAATACAGTTCCGCAAAAATGTGACCAGGCAACAGTTATAATTACTGTTTCGGTTGACAGAGATTGTGATGGAGTTCCTGATTATATTGATATTGATGATGATGACGATGGAATCCTTGATGTGGTTGAAGGTGATAGGAATATTGATACCGATGGAGATGGAATACCCGATAGCCTTGACATTGATTCAGACAACGATGGAATACTTGATAATGACGAGGGTCAAAGTGAAGATGGATATGTAGCACCATTAGGCCGTGATAATGATAATGATGGCTGGGATGATGCATACGATTCAGATAACGGTGGAACCCAATTTAATCCTATTGACACCGATGATGATGGAGTACCCGATTACCGTGATTTAGATGCTGACAATGACAATGTACCTGATCACATCGAGGGCCATGATGCTAATGCCGATGGAATAGCTGATATCCTTCCGGTTTATACCGATAGAGACCAGGATGGCCTGGACGATGCATATGATACTGTTGATAAACTATTAGGTGAATACGATACCAATAATGCGCAAGGAAGCAATGCTCCGCTTCAGGATTTTGACAGTGATGGTATTCGTGATTGGCGTGATGTTGACGATGACCAGGATGGAATATTAACAATTAACGAAGACCTTGATAATGATGGCGATTATAGCAACGACGACCTTGACCTTGATGGCCATCCGGAATACCTTGATACTTCAAATGACTGCGAATTATTTGTTCCTGAAGGATTCTCTCCAAATGGTGATGGTATTCATGATTTATTCAGGGTATATTGTATTGAAAAATATCCAAATGCAAAAATGTTAATTTTTAACAGATGGGGTAATTTATTATATGAACACGATCATTATGGAAATGTTGAATTCTGGGGCAGCGATGCAGAAGCTTGGTGGGATGGAAGTTCTGACCATAGGTGGACTTTAGGAAATGAAACACTGCCTGCCGGAAATTATGTCTATATTTTAGAACTCGGGAATGGTGATTCGAGGAAAGGTACAGTGATGATTTCAAATTAATTTTACTTTTTTTGATTCTTTTCCCCCCATGGAAACAGAAGAAACACATGTCATATTCAATGGTTTTGCTATGCATTAAACCTTATAAACCAACACTCCCCCAAATTACTATACATAAACTACTTAACTCAAATAAACTGAGTTCATAAAGTTATACCAATCAGGTAATTTTGTTGAATAAATCAGTTCTGCCCCTATATTAATATCAGGTATCCAGCATTACATTTGTTATCAACACCACGGTGTTAAGAAAAAGTCAAAAAAGGCAAATAAGGCTGTTTTTTGTTAATAAGTCAAACTGTTAAGTACATCCAAATCAAACTATTATCTTTTTATTTGTTATGTACAGAAGTAAAACTATTGGACACATGATTAATAGGAAGAATTTATATAGATTTATCCTACTTGTTATCCTTTTCTTCCAATTTATGGTAGCTAAAGGACAACAGGATCCAATGTTTACGCAGTATAGTAACAACATTCAATCAATCAACCCGGCTTATGCAGGAATGTGGGAAAAAATCGGATTTTTCTCGATGGTAAGGCGCCAATGGGCAGGTATAGATAAAGCACCCCTTACCGAAATTTTTTCGTTCCATACACCTTTACGAAACGAATTTGTTGGACTGGGGCTTAATGTGATTAATGACCAAATTGGCCGTGAAAAACGGTTGTCTGTATTCGGTGATTATTCCTACAAACTTCTCATAAAACAAGATGTGTACCTGCGTTTGGGATTAAAATTTGGTTTCCTGAATTACAACAATAACTTAAACGAGTACAAACTTTACCCCGACAATAGGTATGATCCAGCTTATCAGGGAGATATAAACTTGAAGTTTATGCCTAATTTTGGCGTTGGAGGATTTTTATATTCCGATGACTGGTATATAAGCCTTTCGGTACCCAAATTAATAAAAAACGATTTTAAAGCCAACGTCAACAATTATTCCTCGGTTGCCGAAACACGGCATGTTTATATTACCGGCGGATATATTTTTCACATGCCCGATAATATTAAATTTAAACCTGCCATGTTGTTAAAAGGAACAATAAATGCTCCTGTCCAACTTGATATAAGTGCTAATTTTTTAATAAAAGACCGATTTGAACTTGGCGTGATGTACCGCACAGGCGATGCTATTGGATTTATAGCTCAATGGATTTTTAACCGTAAACTAAGGCTCGGTTACGCCATCGATTTTTCAACTTCAAAAATTGCAGGCTACCAAAATGGCTCACACGAATTTGTTGTTAGCTACGATGTCGACTTCTATGGACGTAGTTATGTACGCACCAGGTATTTCTAATATACTATCTAAATTTATTCAGCCAATAATCTATCTGCCATATCATTGGCCAACCTGATACATTCTTCAAATTTATCAATTTTTAAAGCTCCTTGTTCTTCAACAGGTTCCGAAACCAAATCCCATTTTATTCGCTCGGCAAATGCTTTAAGGTTTTTAACACCGCCACCGTTCCATGCAAAGTTTCCAAAAATTCCTAACAAATGGTTTTTTGGCCCCATGTGCTCAATGGTCGATAACAATGTTTCAACATTCGGAAACAAGGCATTATTATATGCACAACTTCCTACAATAAATCCTTTGTATTTAAATATATCATTGATAATATAAGATGAATGGGTTTTGGATGAATCGTATACCCTAATATTTTTAATACCACGCTCCGCTAACTGGCGGGCAATTACTTCAGCCATTTTTTGGGTATTGCCATACATCGACCCATAAACCACTACCACTCCCCTGTCGGTATCGTACGAACTCCATTTATTGTACCGTTCCAATACCCAATTTAAGTCACTGCGCCAAATAGGGCCATGTGTAGCAGCAATCATTTTTATATCCAACGGCGCCAGTTTTTTAATGGCGCGTTGGGTATGCGGGCAATATTTTCCAACAATGTTGGTAAAATACCGCATCACCTCTACCTCATAAAAGTCGAGGTTTATTTCATCGTCAAAAATTCCCCCATCAAGTGTTCCATAACTTCCAAAAGCATCGCCCGAAAACAATATTTTGTTGGTTTCATCAAAAGTAACCATGGTTTCAGGCCAATGAACCATAGGAATCATCTGAAACTGAAGCTTAATGGTCCCCAGGTCAAGCATATGATTGTCGTGAACCATTAAAATATTTTCGGGAGTAAAATAGAATTTCTCAATAAAACCAAACGTCTTTTTATTCCCCACAATTATCATTTCAGGATATCGGGTCAACATGGCACGAATAGCCCCTGAATGGTCAGGCTCCATGTGATTAATCACCAAATAATCGACCTTGCGCCCCTGAAGGATGTTTTCAATTTTATCGATATAATCATCGATAAACTGCCTTTCAACTGTATCAATTAATGTAACTTTCTCATCAACTATTAAATATGAATTATAAGAAACTCCATGTGGAATTGGCCATATATTTTCAAACAAATGGGTTCGTCGGTCATTAAATCCCAAATAATATATGTTGTCTGCTAGTTTTACCTGTTGCATACTTTTATGATTTTACATTTTCAAACAGCTAATTTAAATATTTTAATCAGATTAGTGCCCAATAAAAATGCAGTAGAATTAATATTTAAACTGTACTTATTGTAGTAAGCCCATTTTATTTTATTTTAGCAGAAATAATTTTCTACAATGGCTCTGAATAAAAAAAGTAAATTAGTTTTATTCCCAAAAATGGGGAAAATCATTATCATCATTTTTTCGGTTGCTTTCCTCGTCGTAGGTTTCAGAGCTTATCAGCTCTTCAGGTATGTTTTTGAAGAGAATGTCAAAAATGATATTGTATTGATTATTCCGGAGCAAACAACTTTTAACCAAATTTTAGAAGACCTTCAGGCTCAGGATGCCCTGGTAAATTACAAAGGATTTACATGGGTTGCGAAAAAGAAAAAATACACCCAATCAATTAAAGTGGGCCGTTATTTATTGCAGAAAGGGCAAAACAATAACGATGTGGTGAACATGTTGCGTATTGGGAAACAAAAACCGGTAAAAGTTACGTTTAATAATATCAGGTTCAAAGAAGACCTGGCGGGTGCGGTCAGCAAATATATTTTAGCCGATTCAGCTGAAATACTCACTATTTTCTCCGACTCTGCCTTTATTGCCGAATCAGGTTTTACTCCTGAAACATTTAAATCAATTTTTATACCCAATACCTATGAAGTTTACTGGAACACCTCGGTAAAAAACTTTGCCAAACGCATGAAAATTGAATACGATACTTTCTGGAACACTGCTCGAAAACAAAAGGCAGAAGAATTAGGACTTACCCCCAGCGAGGTTATTACACTGGCTTCAATTGTACAGGAAGAAACCATAAAAGCTGAAGAAAAACCAGTAGTTGCAGGACTCTATATCAACCGTATTAAAAAAGGCATTGCCCTCCAGGCCGATCCAACCATTAAGTTTGCCATTGGCGATTTTACCATTCAACGGGTATTAAATAAACACCTCGAAATGGATTCGCCCTATAATACCTATAAATACGCCGGATTACCTCCCGGGCCAATTAATTTCCCCGAGGTGTCATCGATTGATGCCGTTTTAAATTACGATAAAAATAACAACCTGTATATGTGTGCCAAAGAAGATTTTTCGGGTTACCATAATTTTGCCCGCACCATTTCGCAACATAACCGGAATGCTGAAAAATACCGGAATGCTTTAAATGAACTAAAAATTTGGAAATAAATTAAATACAATTTACCTCCCGCTCTAAAACAACATCAAATTTAACATGAACCAATTGTTTAATTTTTTCAGATAAATCATATATTTCTGAACCGGTTGCACCTCCATAATTTACAATAACCAAAGCCTGTTTTTTGTGAACACCAACATTTCCATCCCGAAATCCTTTTAAGCCACATTGGTCGATTAGCCAACCGGCAGCCAGTTTTACAAATTTCTCGTTAAACGGATAAACAGGCATTTCGGGGAATTTAATTTTTAAATCATTAGCAACTTGAATTGTAACAACCGGATTTTTAAAAAAACTTCCGGCATTACCGATAACCTTTTCATCGGGCAGTTTTGCCGACCTAATATCAACAATTGCTTTTCGGATAGTATAAATATTTATACTTCCCAGCTTCTCAACTTCGGCTTTTACATCGCCATAATCCAACTTAAATTCTGCAAATTTTTCCAATTTAAAAACTACAGAAGTTACAATAAATCGGTTTTTAAGGTTTTTCTTAAAAATACTATCGCGGTAGCCAAAATGGCACTCTTCCCTGTTCAATTCCGTAACCGATAAAGTACTCAGGTCAAAGCCTTTTACAAGTTCAATTGTTTCAGCTACTTCAACTCCATAAGCCCCAATATTCTGAACAGGCACAGCACCAACACTTCCGGGAATTAGGGATAAATAAATTTTCAACGCCATAAAATTCATTATAAACACAATACTCAACAAATTCGTCCCACACTTCTCCAGCACCAACCTCTATCCAAACATTTTGCCTGTCTTCTTTAACAATTGTAATTCCCGGCACAGCCGGCCGAATAACTAATCCGTCAAAATCTTTTGTAAATAATATATTACTGCCACCTCCTAAAACAAGTATTTTTTCTTCACCCCATGTTTTATTTGAGGTTAAAAACTCTGATAAATCAGCCACATCGGTAAAATCAAAAAAGTACCTGGCAGCAACATCAACCCCAAAAGTACTGTAGGTTTTTAAAGAATAATTCTCAAGAAATCGGATCATACATCGGTTTTATTGTACAAAGATAGGGCAAGATTTGTACAATGGCTTAGAAACAATAAATTTCGTTATATCTTTACATAAATATAAATGTTTCATTTGAAGTCGAACAGAAAGAAAAAAATTATTGTTTCGGTTACCAACGATTTGGTGACTGACAACCGTGTACATAAAATTTGTACATCGTTAACAAATATGGGTTTCGACATTTTATTGGTTGGCCGAAAATTAAAAGATAGCCTTCCTGTTAAAAACAGGCCGTATGCTACCAAACGAATGCGACAAATTTTTAATAAAGGCCCCCTTTTTTATGCTGAATACAATAAAAGGCTGTTCCTTTTTTTACTCTTTTCGAAAGTTGATGTTTTACTTTCAAACGACCTTGACTCCCTACCTGCTAATTATCTGATTTCGAAAATAAAAAATAAAAAACTGGTTTTCGACAGCCACGAATATTTCACCGAAGTTCCTGAGCTAACCAATCGCCCTATCATTCAAAAAATATGGAAAACCATTGAAAAACAAATTGTACCAAAACTAAAATACGCTTATACAGTTTGTAATTCAATTGCTGAACTTTTTTTTAAAGAATACGGTGTAAAGTTCGAAGTAGTACGTAATATTCCTAAAGCCTGGAAAGAGCTTCAAATTCCTAAGGAATTAAAATTAAACACCTCAAAAAAAATAATTATTTATCAGGGGGCAATAAACATTGGCCGCGGATTACCTCAGGTTATTTCGGCCATGCAATTTATCGAAAATGCCTTGCTGGTAATAGTTGGTGGTGGTGATATTTGTGATGAACTTAAAAAACAGGTGACCGATTTACATCTTGAACAAAAAATAGTGTTTGTTGGTAGGATGCCAATTGAACAGGTAAAATATTATACAGCCCAGGCCGATTTGGGTTTATCAATTGAAGAAGATATTGGCCTCAACTACCGGTTTGCCCTTCCCAACAAATTATTCGATTACATACAAGCACATGTTCCGGTTATGGTTTCGAACCTGCCTGAAATGGCAAACATTGTAAACCAGTACCAAATTGGGACAATCGTCGATTCGCATGACCCACTCTATTTGGCAGATCAGATAGAAATAGCTCTTAATACTGAAGAAGCTCGGGAAAAATGGAAAATTAATTTACAAAAAACGGCCAAAGAGTTAACCTGGGAAAAAGAAGAAAAAGTACTTCAAAATATTTTTCGAAACCTATAATAACGAATTAAAATCAACCTCACCATTTACATGCGCGGTATCTTTAATGCCCGATTCTTCGCATATTAAAGTGCGGGCATTGTGCTTGCCAATCAAAGCATAATCGTGCGATGCCATCACTACTGTTTTTCCGGCTTTATTTAAATCCAACAGCAACTTCAATATTTCTTCTGATGTTTCCGGGTCAAGGTTTCCGGTTGGTTCATCGGCCAATATAATTTGCGGATCGTTAAGGATAGCACGGGCAATTACTACCCGTTGTTGTTCACCGCCCGAAAGTTCGTGTGGCATTTTTGTCATACTCGACAACATACCCACTTTTTGTAAAACTTCCCTGATTTTATCATTTATGGCTTTATCCTGTTTCCATCCGGTGGCTTTAAGCACAAAATCGAGGTTGCCATAAACCGACCTATCAGTTAAAAGCCGAAAGTCCTGAAATACAACTCCCAGTTTCCGCCTTAAAAAAGGAATATCTTTTGTTTTTAAATTATGTAATGAATAGCCGGCAACTTCAGCACTCCCTTGATTTAAGGTCAATTCGGCATTAATAGTTTTAATCAGGCTCGTTTTGCCACTGCCTACTTTTCCTATCACATAAACAAATTCGCCTTCCAAAATTTGAAGGTTTACACTTGCTAAAATTAAATTTTCCTGCTGAAAAATATCTGCATTTGTAAACTGAATGATTGTTTTTGCCGCCATAATTTTACCGATTACTCTTACAAAACTAATTTTTTTTGCCGATGATATAATAAACAAAAGAAATAAACAGTTTCTTGTTAAGAAGAAAACAGTTAATCAAATCAGTTACATGTTCATTATTGTTATTTTAGATTTTTAAATAATAAATAGCCTATGAAAACTAATATCCTGATTGTCTTATCATTAGGACTTACGGTATTAACAATTCAGTCTTTTGCCCAAAAAACAGAATATTATAATGATATTCAAAAAGAAATTCAAACTGCCAAAGAGCTTTATAATCAATCAAAATACCAATCGGCTTACCGTGAATTTGAATTAATTCAGGAGAAAGTACCTGCAAAATCAGAGATTTATTCCGAAGCAGAATATTTTAAAGCCCTATCATCGCTTGATGCAGGACAAGCTGCCGGCGATAAACAAATGTCGCAGTTTATTGAAAATTATTCTGAAAGCCCTTATATAAATCAGGCACAATTTAAATTAGCAAATTACCAATTCGACAAAAAACGTTATTCAATTGTATTACGGACATTGCCAAAAGTCGATTTGTCAGAATTAAACGAAGATGAAAAGGTATTGTACCATTACCAATTAGGTTATTCATACCTTGAGCAGGAAAATCTGGACAAAGCCGCTGCCGAGTTTTACAAAATCATTGATAAAAATAGCCTTTATAGTAAACCAGCCAGTTATTATTGGGCACACATCAATTACTTAAAAGGCAATTACGAATCGGCACTAAATGGTTTTACAAAATTAAATGGCGACCCAACTTACTCAAAAGTTATTCCGTTATACGTCAGCCACATTTTCTACAAACAACAAAAATACAACGAGCTGATTAACTATATAGAACCGCTTATCGGCGATGTGGAAGAAAGCCATAAAGAAGAGCTATCGCGTTTGGTTGGCGATTCGTATTTTCACCTGAAGGATTTTAATAAGGCCATTCCATTCCTCGAAACTTACCACAACTCAAAACGATTAAAATCGAAAGAAGATAATTATTTAATGGGCTACTGTTACTACAATAATGGCGATTTTGCAAAAGCTATTCCTTTCCTCGAAAAAGCAGCCCAGGGGAAAGACGAAACAGCTCAGAATGCCTTTTACCACTTGGCCGATTGTTATGTTAAAAATGACAAAAAAGAAAAAGCACGGTTTGCCTTTGAATCGGCATCGGAACTCGATTTTGACGAGCGGATAAAAGAAGACGCCCTGTTTAATTATGCAAAAATGACCTACGAATTATCGTATTCACCTTTTAACGAAACCATTAAAGCTTTTGATAAATACATTGCCTCCTACCCCAATTCGGAACGCAACAACCAGGCTTACCAGTATTTGGTTAAAGTGTATATGGTGACAAAAAATTATGAATCGGCCATTGCTTCCATCGAAAAAATCCAGGTAAAAAATTCAGCCATTCGCAAAGCTTACCAGCGGGTAACTTTTTACCGTGGTCTGGAGCTTTTTAATAATCTGAGTTACAACCGCGCCATCGAAAGTTTTGACAAATCGTTGGAAAATAGTTTTAGCGACCGTGAATTAAAAGCCCGCGCTATCTACTGGCGTGCCGAAGCCCTATACAGGCTGGGCGATTACCAATCGGCTATAACCGAATACAATAAATTCCTTGTAACCCCGGGAGCATTTTCATTAAACGAGTACAAAGACGCCCACTACAATTTAGGGTATGCTTATTTTAAATTGGAAGATTTCCAGGCGGCAACCTCTATGTTCAGGGAATTTCTAACAGCCGCAAAAACGCAACGTTCCGAAAAAGTTGCTGACGCAATTAACCGTGTTGGCGATGGATTTTTTCTTGTGAGAGATTACGACGAAGCTGTAAAATATTATCAGGAATCATTCAGGTCGAAATTATACGACCCTGATTATGCACTGTTTCAAATAGCTTTTTGTGAAGGATTACAACGGAAGCAACAAGATAAAATCACTCATCTTAAAAATCTTTTACGCGATTATCCCGAATCGGCTTACCGCGACGATGCATTGTACGAATTAGGCCGGGCCTACGAACGCATTAATAACGATTTTGAAGCCATTAAACTTTACAATGAAATTCTTACCAATTATTCACAAAGCACCTACAAAAAGAAAGCTTTGCTTCAGTTGGGGCTCATAAATTACAACAACCAAAATCTGAATAAATCATTGGAATATTACAAACAGGTAGTTGAAAATTATGCCAATTCCGAAGAGGCTAAATCAGCCTTAGTGGGAATCAAAAATAACTATGTTGAATTAAACAACGTTGATGCGTATTTTGCCTATACCCGCAGTTTGGGGCAAGAATCAAGTATAACACCTTCCGAGCAGGATGCATTAACATACCAGGCAGCCGAAAAACGTTTTATGGCAGGCGACTCAAATGCCGACAGCCAGTTTAAGCGCTACCTGAATGAGTTCCCGTTTGGAGGTTATATTCTGAACGCACACTTTTACCTGGCTGAAGCTTTATACCAAAAACAACACTACTCCGAATCATTGGAACATTATAATTATGTGGCTCAACAAGGCGAAAATATTTTTAGCGAACCTGCCCTTTCAAAAGCTGCCGAACTAACTCTTAATGGAGGCGATTACAGGAAGGCGCTTGAACTCTTTAACAGGCTCGAAACAATTTCGAATACCAAATGGAATAAATTAAAAGCCCAGGCCGGAAAAATGAAATGTAATTTTGAATTACAAAATTTTAGCGATGCCATTACATCGGCCGAAAATGTTAAAAGTTCAGACAAGGCCAGCGAAGCACTGATAAGGGATGCTGATTATATCATAACTAAATCATCGTTCGAATTGGGCAACCTAACCAGTGCTTTAACAGGTTTTCAAAATTTGGCAAAAGAAACACAGTCGGCACAAGGGGCCGAAGCCAAATACCTGGTTTCCGAAATTTATTTCCGCCAGAAAAAATACCAGCCTGCCGAAGATGAAATTATCGATTTTATATCATCGGGTACTCCTCACCAATATTGGCTGGGTAAAAGTTTTATTTTACTTTCTGAAATATACATGGCAAAAAACGATATTTTTCAGGCAAAACACACACTTAAAAGTTTGGTAGAAAATTACAACGATTCCAACGATGGAATCATTAAAGAGGCAGCTCAAAAACTTTCGGCAATTGAGGCAAAAGAAAATGCCGAACAAAACGAAGCCCGGAAAAAATCAGTTGAAATAAACCTTGAAAACCAGTAGTTCATTTTAACACATTAAGTATGAAACGAATAATCATTCAATATATCCCATTTACACTGTTTGTATTAAGTGCTTTTGCCTTAAAGGCAACTGCTCAACAAGATTCTGTTTTAAGACAGGAAGTTGAAGTTATAAAAGCATACAGGCCCAGTATTTCTGATGCCTACAAAATAAACGACATTCCTGTTATAAAAGAAGAGCCTTTCCAGAAACCAACTTTTGACTATAACATATATAGTCAGCCGGTTTTTTCAACGTTCTCGGTGAGCGATTTACAGGCAGCAAAAACTGCAGACAGGCCAAAACAAGACCCCGGATATGGAATGGTACAGTTAGGAGTAGGTAATTACAATAAACCGTACCTGAATTTTTTCTTCAACAATAACAAAACTAAAAATACACTCTTTGGCATCCATGTAAAACATTTATCGTCGCAGGGTAAAGTAAAACTCGCAGGAGGCGATAAAGTAAAAGCACCTTTTTCTGATAATTATGCCGAGATATTTATGAAACGTTTTTACAGGAATTCAACGCTTGATGTAAATGTTTCGTTCGACCGCGATGGATTTAATTTCTACGGATTCCCTAACGATTCATTACCTGATGTTTTAACTGAAGACAACCAAACCATAAACTACTGGAATTCAAAGCAAGTATTCACTAAAGGAGCCATTCAGTTAAAACTTAAAAATACATCCGTTTCAAAATCGTCATTTAAATTTGGGTTCGACCTCGATTACCATTATTTTGGCACTAAAACAAAACAAACCGAACACTATGCCAACTTTATGGCTCATCTAAACAAACCAGTAAACGATCTGGAGGTGTTACTCGATGCCGGAGTCAACTTTAATCATACAGATGGAATATTTAACACAACCACTCAACTTGAGGGTATCAGGCAACAAATGTGGGTATTGTTTAATCCGGCTGTCAAATTGGGAAATAAAAAAGCAAACATACAAATTGGTGCCAAAACCTATGTTATTATTGACAGTGATGAAGACACCCGAATTAGCGCAACGCCAAATATTCTGGCAAATATTATTCCCATTGAAGGAATGCTCAGTTTTTTTGCAGGAATCGATGGCAAGCTTGAGAACAACCACTATTCTAAAATTGCTTACGAAAATCCATTTGTTGACCCACTTCACGATGTAAAAAACAGTTTACACCAGTTCCGGTTTTTTGGAGGAATAAATGGCAAATTGAGTTCAAAAACCAACTACAAAATTACTGCTGATTATTCCATGATTCAAGACAAACCTCTCTATTTTCTTGAACAGTATGTCATACCAGTTGTAAATGAAATTCCAAATCCGTCAGTTGCAAACAACCATTTTCAGGTTCTGTACGATGATATAAACATACTGAGGTTTAATGCCGAAATATACCATACCGCCTCCGAGAGATTAAATCTTTTGCTTGCGGCAGATTATTATGTCTATGAACTGAAAGAGCAAACAGAAGCCTGGAACATGCCTGATTTTAAGGCAAAACTATCGGTCGAATACAAAGTTACCGAACAATTGCAGCTATCAACCGAAGTTTTTGTTGTTGGAGAACGTAAAAGTTTAATTGTTGATTATAATGAATTCCTTTTTGCACCATGGAGTTCAACCAGGGGAAGTTCAATTAATAAGTCGTATACAATGGATATGATTATTGATTTAAATGTGCGTGGAACATATTACATAAAGAACAATTTTTCACTTTTTGCACAACTGAATAACTTTGGTTTCCAAAACTACGAGCATTGGTTAGGTTACCCTGTTCAAAGTATGAATTTTTTAGCTGGAATTAGTTTTTCATTCTAAAATAAATGCACCTCTATCGACGTAATAACTGTGTATTACACATGCAATTATTATTTCAACACATACATCAGCAAATATTAACCAAATTTAACGATTTTTTCAATTAGAAAACAGTGGCTGTAAGCCGCTGTTTAAGCGCATTTCAAAGTTACCTGGCACAAATGCATAAAACGTTGATATATTGTTAATAATTACCCCCTTTCAACCGGTCAATTCTCAACATATTTGTGCTATATTTTGTTATATTTGCATGTTCCTAAAAAGCCATTCAGAAAATATTATAAAATACTGAATTGCAGGGACTTTAAAACAATTACGGATAAACAAAAAAATCAAAATAAAAGAGGATGAGTGAATTGGAAAAGAATGGATTGAGCAATGAGGGGAATGGAAACTATTCAGCAGACAGTATTCAGGTACTAGAAGGGCTTGAAGCAGTTCGTAAAAGGCCTGCCATGTATATTGGCGATGTGAATGAAAAAGGGCTTCACCACCTGGTTTATGAGGTAATTGATAATTCAATTGATGAAGCACTGGCAGGTTACTGTAGCAAAATTGATGTAATTATTCATCCCGACAATTCAATATCAGTTTCGGATGATGGAAGAGGAATACCTACTGAAATACATACCAAAGAAAATAAATCAGCGCTGGAAGTTGTAATGACTGTTTTGCATGCTGGCGGAAAATTCGATAAAGACTCATATAAAGTATCAGGTGGTTTACACGGTGTGGGGGTTTCATGTGTTAATGCATTGTCGTCGCACTTAAAAGCTACCATTCACCGCGATGGTAAAGTCTGGGAACAGGAGTACTCTATTGGAAAACCTCTATACAAGGCCAGGATTGTTGGTGATTCAGATAAAACAGGGACAATTGTTACATTTAAAGCCGACGACGATATCTTTTTAGTAAAAGTATATAAATATGAGATCCTATCAGCCAGGCTTCGTGAACTTGCCTTCTTAAATGCCGGTATCAAATTATCACTAACCGATGAACGTGTTAAAGAAGAAAATGGCGAGTTTAAATCAAATACCTATTTTTCTGAAGAAGGATTAAAAGAATTTGTCGAATACCTTGATGAAACTCGTGTTAAATTAATTGAGGAAACCATCAATATCTCTTCCGACAAAAATGGTATGCCTGTTGAAATTGCTCTGCACTATAATACATCATATTCTGAGAACATTCATTCATACGTTAATAATATCAATACAATTGAAGGAGGGACTCACCTTACAGGATTCAGGCGCGGTTTAACACGTACTTTAAAAGGTTATGCCGATGCCTCAGGCATGTTGGCAAAATTAAAATTTGATATCAGTGGCGATGATTTCCGCGAAGGCTTAACAGCGGTTATTTCGGTAAAAGTTCAGGAACCACAATTCGAAGGCCAAACAAAAACCAAATTGGGTAATTCAGACGTAAGTATTGTGGTTGACCAGGCTGTAAGTGAGATGCTCAAAAATTACCTCGAAGAAAACCCTAAAGATGCCAAAACTATCGTAAACAAAGTTATTTTGGCTGCGCAGGCACGTCATGCCGCCCGTAAAGCACGTGAAATGGTTCAACGGAAAAGTGCTCTAACTGGCGGTGGATTACCCGGAAAATTAAGTGACTGTAGCGAAAAAGACCCAGCTTTATGTGAAGTTTTTCTTGTTGAGGGAGATTCGGCCGGTGGAACTGCTAAACAAGGGCGTAACCGGCGAACTCAGGCGATATTACCTTTGAGGGGTAAAATCCTCAACGTTGAAAAGGCCATGGTTCATAAAATATTTGAGAACGAAGAAATTAAAAATATTTTTACCGCATTAGGCGTTACTATTGGAACTGAAGAAGATACAAAACAACTCAATCTTGAAAAACTCAGGTACCATAAAGTAGTGATCATGACCGATGCTGATGTGGATGGAAGCCACATTGCAACTTTGATTATGACTTTCTTTTTCCGTTACATGAATGACCTGATAACTCAAGGCTATTTATACATTGCAGCTCCACCACTCTTTTTAATTAAAAAAGGCAAAAAAGAATCGTATGCATGGAGTGAGCAACAACGGTTAAAAATAATTGATGAATGGGCTGGTGGAGTTGAAAGCAATGTCCATACACAACGTTACAAAGGTCTGGGGGAGATGAACGCTCAACAGTTATGGGAAACAACCATGAATCCTGAACAACGTACCTTACAACAAGTAACCATTGAAAATGCGGCTGAAGCTGACCACATCTTTTCAGTGCTTATGGGTGACGATGTTCCCCCTCGCAGGAAGTTTATTGAAGACCACGCTGTTTATGCTAACATCGATGCTTAAAATATAATCCCGCTTTTGCGGGATTTTTTTATAAAAAAAACTCTAAACAAAACATTGATGAATATTTGTGTTTTTTCCTCATCAAGTAACACTATCGACTCTCTATTTTTTGAAGAAGCGAATAACCTTGGAACACTTTTGGGAAAAAACAATTTTACACTAATTAATGGAGGTGCCAAAGTAGGTTTGATGGAAGCGACGACTGTCGCAGCAAATAAAGCAGGAACCAAAACAATTGGGATAATACCTGAAAAGTTAAAAAAAAGAGACCTTTCTTCGAACAATTCTTGTGAGATAATAATTACCAAAAACATGCAAGACAGAAAGGCTAAAATGCGTCAAATTTCAGATGCTTTTATTGCTTTACCAGGCGGTTTTGGAACACTGGAAGAAATCCTAGAAGTTTTAACATTAAAACATCTGTCGTACCATAATAAGCCAATTGTATTTATTAATACAAATAATTATTTTGAACACCTTTTTAAACAGTTTGAAGTTTCAGTTGACAATTTTTTTGCTAAAAAAACTTCAACTGATTATTATTTTGTAGCTAATAATTCCTATGAAGCTATTGAATATATTAAATCTTATCAATCGGTTGAATTGAATGCCGATAATTTAAAGTACCAATAATTAGTTATTGCTTTTTTTCATGTGAAAAAAAATTCATACTATTTTAAAATTTTGAATAAAAAAACTATCATAATTAAAACTTTTTTAACAATTTAAAGGTTATGTAGTTAAATAATGTAAAATCTTTCAATTTCATTTTTCTTTTAGCAACACTGGCAATATTTTTGCGTTTTTATGTAACACTTAAAAAATTTAATTGAAAATTATAAAAAGATATGGCACACATTAAAAAATATTCGTTAACATTTGTATTAGTAGTTGCAGGAGCATTTATTGCAGTGTGGACTTATTCAAAATTCTTTGACAAACCCGAAATAGTAACAATACAAGATACTCAAGCATTAAAATATGCCAGCTTACCCACTGAATCAGGTTCGGTTTTACCAGACCTAACCTATGCTGCCGAAAATTCTATCCATTCAGTTGTCCATATAATGACACAATCAATGCGAGGAGGATGGTCATCAAATAATCCATTACTCGATTTTTTTGGTTATAACCAGCGCCAGGAACCTCAAATTGCGCGGGGATTTGGCAGTGGAGTTATTCTTGCTGAAGATGGATACATAGTTACAAATAACCATGTGATTGAAGGCGCACAAAAAATTAAAGTTGTTTTAAACGATAAGAGGGAGTTTGATGCTAGGTTAATAGGTACCGATCCATCAACCGATATAGCTGTATTAAAAATCGAATCGGAAAACCTTCCATACCTGAAATTTGGTAATTCAAATGGTTTAAAACTTGGTGAATGGGTATTAGCAGTAGGAAATCCGTTTAATCTGACTTCTACAGTAACGGCAGGTATTGTTAGTGCAATGGCCCGAAATATTGGAGTTAACCGGAGCCAGGACCTTTCTATAGAATCATTTATCCAAACCGATGCTGCAGTTAATCCAGGAAATAGCGGAGGAGCATTAGTAAATCAAAATGGAGAATTAATTGGTATAAATACCGCTATAGCATCACGAACCGGATCATATACCGGGTATTCATTCGCCATTCCTGCTTCTATTGTACAAAAAGTTGTAGCTGATTTGAAAGAGTTTGGCGAAGTTCAGAGAGCCCTTTTAGGTGTTAATATTGGTGATGTTACAGCCGAAATAGCTGAACGATACGACCTTGATAAAATTGAAGGAGTATTTGTTGGGGGCGTAACTGATAACGGAGCCGCTAGAGAAGCAGGTATCAAAGAAGGCGATGTAATTATAAGCGTAGGGGGTGAAAGTGTAAACTCAACTGCCGAACTTCAGGAAAAAGTTAGCATGTACCGCCCAGGCGATGATGTAACATTTATTGTAAAAAGAAGCAACACTAAGAAACAATTTACCGTGACCTTACGTAACAAGCACGGAGATACAGAAATTGTTAGGGAGAGATCAGTTGTATTGGGAGCTGAATTTGAGGAAATCAGCAATGAGGAGAAGTCAAAATTAAACACAGAATACGGAATTAAAATTAGTAAATTAAACAAGGGCAAATTAAACAATGCGGGATTAAAAGAAGGATTTATTATTACCGATGTCAATAAAAAGCCAATTTTTGAGGTTAATGATTTTAGAAAAATAATAAGGGATGCCCAAGGCGGAATTCTCATTGAAGGGTATTACCCAAATGGAGAACCAGCATATTTTGTATTCGGCATCAACTAAAATTTATTTCAAACACAGGTAACTCTTTAACTATTTGTTAAACGGTATAATATTAAATCCATTTCTAGTAGAACAATTGACGCAAAAGTTCTATATTTGCACGATTTTTAATAAAGGTATATGAGACAACTAAAGATCACAAAGTCAATCACTAATCGTGAAAGTGCCTCTTTAGATAAGTATTTACAGGAGATAGGTAAGGAAGAGTTGATCACTGTAGAGGAGGAAGTTGAATTAGCGCAGAGGATAAAAAAAGGTGATCAGGCGGCGTTAGAGAAATTAACACGCGCCAACCTTCGTTTTGTTGTATCGGTAGCAAAGCAGTACCAAAATCAGGGACTAAGCTTACCAGATTTAATCAACGAAGGAAACCTTGGACTTATTAAAGCTGCGGAAAAATTTGATGAAACCCGTGGTTTTAAATTTATTTCCTATGCTGTTTGGTGGATTCGCCAATCCATTCTTCAAGCACTTGCTGAACAGTCTCGAATAGTTCGATTGCCATTGAACCAAGTGGGTTCGTTAAACAAAATTAACAAAGCATTTTCGAAATTCGAGCAAGAGCATGAGCGTAAACCATCGCCTGAAGAATTAGCAGAATCACTGGACCTTCCAGCTGACAAAGTTGCTGACACATTACGCGTCTCCGGAAGGCACGTATCAGTTGATGCACCATTTGTCGATGGAGAAGACAACAGCTTGTTAGATGTACTTATCAATAATGACTCACCAAATGCTGACAAAGCTTTGATGATGGAGTCATTAGCAAAAGAGATTCACCGTGCATTGGCAACACTTACCGAAAGGGAAAGCGATATTATCAGGCTTTTCTTTGGTATTGGGTGCCAGGAAATGACGTTGGAAGAAATCGGCGAACGATTTGGATTAACACGTGAAAGAGTAAGGCAAATTAAAGAAAAAGCGATTAGGCGATTAAGGCATACATCGCGAAGCAAATTATTAAAATCATATCTTGGATAAACAAGAAAAAAAAGCCGCTAATTAAGCGGCTTTTTTTTGTCCTTATTTTTCCTCTATTCTTTGACTCATCAAATTTCTCTGATCTTCAAAAATTACAATGATAGAATTTACTCAAGACATATTTAATTCTTAAATCAAAAAAAACACCTACCAATTAAGGCAGATGCTTCTTTAAAACTATCTTTCCAATAAATTATTTTATCAACTCAACACTACGTTTTACAAACTTATCCAATTCAGCGCCTTTCAGCAACCCATTTGCTAACAATGCCAAATCAACTAATTGTTTCGCTAATTTATTATCCTTTCCAAAATCAGAAAGTTTATTTCGTTTGCCTTCTTGCAACTCCGATAACTTTTTATTCAGGTCATCCAGTTTTTCTTTATCGGCCTGAGGAATTTCCTCATCTTTTTTACCTTCTTTGGCTTTTTCAAGTTTTTGGCTGGCAGTCTTTGCTTTCTTAATTTTCATGTTAAATTTATCCAACTCTTCTCCAACCACTTCAACTTTATCATCCATTATTTTTTTAACAACCGGATGTGCGATGTTTACAACAAGACTCAAATTTTCAGGCATATCACCATAAAAACTCATACCTCCCTGAATGCTACTCATATCTTTCATACGGCGCATAAACTCATTGCGTGTAATTACCATTGGCTGGCTGTTTTCGCCTAAATCCTGAAAATCGACAATATATGTTACGCCCGTATCTTTAGGGCAAACTGCCTGAAATACAGGAGTCAGATCCTCTTTTTGTTCAAATGTTAAAACTTCTTTGTCTTCTGAATCCTTTTTAATTAAGTTTTCAACAACATCTGAATCAACTCTCACAAATGTTTTGTCGGCAAATTTTTGTTCCAGCTTGTTAATCAATGGAGTCGATAAAACATCGTCCATCACCAACACATCGTAACCTTTTGCTTTGGCTGCTTCAATAAAACTAAACTGGCCCTCAACATCACTTGTGTATAAATAAACCAGTTTTTTATCTTTATCAGTCTGGTTATCTTTTACCAATGTTTCATATTCTTCGGTAGTGAAAAATTTACCATCAGTATTTTTGAACATAAAAAAATCTTTCGACCTGTCATAAAATTTATCATCCGAAAGCATTCCGTACTGAATAAATATTTTAAGATCATCCCATTTTGCCTCAAGATCCTGGCGAGAATCCTTAAAAATATCTTTTAACCTATCAGCAACTTTTTTAGAAATGTGGCTGCTAATTTTTTTAACATTCGAATCGCTTTGCAAATACGACCGGGATACATTTAATGGAATATCGGGTGAATCAATCACTCCATGTAACAATGTTAAAAATTCAGGGACAATTCCTTCAACTGAATCGGTTACAAAAACCTGATTTGAATAAAGCTGAATTTTATTTTTCTGAACTTCAATATTGTTTTTAATTTTTGGAAAATAAAGAATACCCGTTAAATTGAACGGATAATCAACATTCAAATGAATATTAAACAATGGGTCATCAGTCATTGGATATAACTGCTTATAAAAACCATTGTAATCTTCGTCTTTTAAATCAACTGGTTTTTTTGTCCATGCCGGATTGGTATCATTTATCTGATTGTCCTCATCAGTAACAACTTCTTTGCCTTCCTTCCATTCTTTCTTTTTACCGAATACTACAGGAATGGGTAAAAACTTACAATATTTATTAAGGATAGAACCTACTTTTGAATCATCCAAAAATTCTTTTGATTCATCATTGATGTACATTACGATATCGGTCCCGACACCTTCTTTTTCAACATCTTCAATAGTAAATTCAGGAGATCCATCACAGCTCCATTTTACTGCCTGGGCACCTTCGGCATGCGATTTTGTAATAATCTCTACCTTTTCGGAAACCATAAATGAAGAATAAAACCCAAGTCCAAAATGCCCGATAATGGCATTCGCATCGTTTTCATATTTCTCCAAAAACTCGTTAGCGCCTGAAAAAGCTATCTGATTAATGTATTTATCAATTTCTTCGGCTGTCATTCCAATTCCGTTATCCGAAATAGTAATCGTTTTAGCCTTATTATCAACACTTACTGACACTTTAGATCCCGATACATCACCCGTATACTCCCCTTTCGAAGCCAGGGTTTTTAATTTCTGTGTAGCATCAACCGCATTAGATACTATCTCACGTAAAAAAATATCATGATCAGAATAAAGAAACTTTTTAATAATCGGGAAAAGATTTTCGCTCGTTACGCCAATATTTCCTTTTTGCATTTTATATCGAATTTTAATTAAACATTCATTTTAATGTGTGTGAGAAGTCAAAGTACATGCCATCTTATAATTTCTGACGATATGTCAGCAATCAGGTAATTCTAACAAAAAAGATGATTTATTACTGCTTTTCTTTCACCTAAATCGTGTTAATTTGTGTTATTATCAAAAAACTAATAAATGAACCTGGAAAACTACTTTGAGAAATTTAGAAAAAACACAATAGGTATCGATCAGGAATTTATTTCGCCATATGGCAAGAAAAAAATAATTTATGCCGACTGGTTGGCAAGTGGCCGTTTGTATGCCCCTATCGAACATAAAATTTCAAAAATTATCGGACCTTTTATTGGAAATACCCATTCCGAAACAAGCGAAACCGGAATTAAAATGACAAGGGCTTATCAATTTTCGCATAATCTGATAAAACAATCTGTGAATGCAGGATCAAACGATGTAATAATTACTTCTGGATTTGGATTGACTGCTGTTATAAATAAATTCCAACGTATTTTGGGACTAAAATACTGTTCAAAAATCACACATAAAGAATGTTTGGCAAAACGTGAAAAACCGGTTGTTTTTATCACCCATATGGAACACCATTCGAACCATACGTCATGGTATGAAACAAATGCCGATGTTGTTATTATTGAACCCAATAGCGATTTAGCCGTTAATCCTGAAAACTTACGGACCGCATTAAAAAAATACAAGGACCGGCCATTTAAAATAGGCTCATTTACAGCCTGCTCAAATGTAACAGGTGTGCGAACTCCCTACCATGAACTTGCAAAAATAATGCATGAATTTGGTGGAGTATGTTTTATCGATTTTGCTGCTTCGGCTCCTTACGAAGAAATAAATATGCACCCAAATAATCCAATGGAAAAACTGGATGCTATAATGTTTTCTCCACATAAGTTTTTAGGAGGCCCCGGCTCATCAGGCGTATTGGTCTTTGATGCTTCGATGTACCATAATGAGGTTCCCGACCATCCGGGTGGTGGAACAGTTGACTGGACAAATCCATGGGGAAGTTATAAATACGTCGAAAACATTGAAGCCCGAGAAGATGGTGGTACGCCTGGCTTTTTACAATCCATAAAAACGGCTTTGTGCTTTCAATTAAAAGACCAAATGGGTATTGAAAACATACATCGTCGCGAAAAGGAGTTACTTAAACTGGCATTCGAAGGACTGGATAAAATTACCGGACTGCACATAATGGCTGATAATATTCGCGACAGGCTGGGTATTGTCTCCTTTTTTGTGGAAGGAATTCATTATAACCTTCTGGTGAAATTATTAAACGATAAATACGGTATTCAAACGCGTGGAGGTTGTGCATGTGCGGGAACTTACGGGCATTTATTGTTGGAAGTTACTTTTGAAAAATCGAAAGAAATAACTGAAAAAATTAACCGTGGCGACCTTTCTGAAAAACCAGGTTGGGTGCGGTGGTCAATTCATCCAACAACAAAAAATGAAGAAGTAAAATTAATGTTGGATGCATTAAATGATATTATTCAAAACATTGATGAATATTCAAAAGACTATATTTATGAAAATCATACAAATACCTATTTTCATAAAAAAGAAAACCCCAAAGACTTATTAATTGAAGATTGGTTTACTCTTGATATATAGCTCATAAATTTATACTTTCATGGATTAAATTACCGGACAAATAACAATGCTATGTTCAATAGTTTATTTAAAATAGTATTTTTTATAGGTTTTATACTTGTATTTATTGTCAGAAAAATAAATACTGCAAATTCAAAAAAACAAACCTATAAAGTAAAAACAAAAAGCACTGCCGATACTATCCTCCTTTCGCTTAACGGCATTGGAATGGTAATCCCGCTGGTATATGTTTTTAGCCCGGTTTTAGATTTTGCCAATTATTCGCTTCCTCAATGGTTGGGTTGGATAGGAGCTGTATTATTTGCTTTAGCTATATTTTTACTTTGGAAATCGCACCATGATTTAGGACATAACTGGACTCCTGTTGTTGGAATTGTGCAGGAACATAAACTAGTTATAAATGGTGTCTATAAATACATCAGGCACCCCATGTATGCAGCACATATTGTTTGGGCACTGGCACAGATTTTACTCCTCCACAACTGGATTGCCGGATATTCATTTCTAATTGCAATAGTACCTTTTTATTTATTTAGAGTAAAAAAAGAAGAAAAAATACTGATGGGCCAATTTGGCATTTCTTATAAAAAATATATGGAAACAACCGGGCGGTTATTTCCCAAATTCTAATCAGCAAAAAAAGAGTAATTGAGTAAAATATAAGCTATCTCTTAAAAAAATATTATGCTTTTGGAAGTGTAAAGATAAATTTACTTCCCTTTCCCATTTCACTTTTAATCTTAATTTTACCTCCGTGGATTTCAATAAACTCTTTGCACAATATTAATCCTAAACCTGTTCCTTGCTCATTAGCAGTACCAATGCGTGTATATTTACTGTCTATATTAAAAAGTTTACGAAGCTCTTCTTTGGCAATTCCAATACCATTATCAACAACCGAAACTTCGCAAAAATCACCTCTGTCATAAATTGATATTTTAACTTTCCCACTGGTTTGAGTAAATTTTATGGCATTTGAAAGCAGATTTCGGAAAATGGTATTAATCATATTCGCATCAGCCAAAATGTTACCTTCAGTATTGATATCTGTTTCGAACTTAATATCTTTTTTAACAGCCTGAATTTCAAGCAGAAATATCGTATCTGTGAGATGCTGAGCCAGATCAATTTCTTTTTTCTCGAATTCGATATTGCCGGTTTGAGTACGCGCCCACAATAATAAGTTTTCTAACAAATTAAAAGCCCGGGTTGATGATTCTTTAATCATCTTTAAAATTCTTCTTTTATCTTCTTCATCGTAATCGTGAAAATTATCGATTAGCAATTCAGTAAATCCAATTATCGAGTTAAAAGGATTTTTTAAGTCATGAGCAATAATTGAGAAGAATTTATCTTTTGTGGCATTAACTTTTTTGAGGTTGTCACGTTGAATTTCCAACTCATCGTGCATTTCCTGGATTTCATTTTTTTGTTCAGACAACAAGAAAAGGGCTTTGGTTTTTGCTTTAGTCTGTTGGAATAACAAAAATGCCAAAGAAGTGAAAATAATACTTGCCAAAATTAAAATAACAATCAGTAACTTTTGGCTTTTAAGCTGCGATTCAACAAGTTCTTTGCTTTTAGTAAGGTTTTCGATTTTTAATTGTTGGCTCTCCAACTGGTAAATTGCATCAATCTGTTCAACTCGTTTGCTTCTTTCAACATCAAAAATACTGTCGCTTACCTGTTTTAATAATTTATGATAAACAAGCGCCTGGTTATAATCACCCAAACTATCATAAGCAGAACTTAAATTCAGGTAATTTTCAAATTGATAAGATAAGGAATGAATTTCCTTTGCAATGGCTAAACTATTATAAGCGTTTACAATTGCATCCTTATACTTATTTAGTTTTATTTCAGTCGCCGAAATGTTCAATAAAACTAAAGAGCTCAAATCCTTATCATTAATCTCATCCGATAACTTTTTGGTTTTAAAAAAATAATCGAGAGCTAAAGCATAATCACCTTTCATTAAATACGTATCGCCCAAATTATTATAAATAGAAGCAATGCCTAATTTTGAATCTAATTTTTTCTCAATTACCAATGCATCTTCATAATATTTAATACATTTTATGTAATCGCCCAGATCGGAATACACATTCCCCAGGCTGATATAACATATCGAAATTCCTTCTTCGTCATCAATTTCTTTGGCCACTTTAAGTGCCTGCATATAATAATCTTTGGCTTTACCGTAATTATCCTGCATATAGTATAAATTCCCAATATCATTATATACCATAACTACCCCGGCCTGATCATTCAATTCTTCGAAAAGCACCAATGCTTTAATATAATTATCTAATGCTTTGTCGTTTGAGTTTAAAGCTATATAGCTATTGCCAAGGTTGTAATAACTGTCTGAAATTCCTTCTTTATCATCACTATTCAAGTATATTTCAAGAGCACTTAAAAATGATTCAAGTGATTGTTTAAAAAGGTTTTGTTTAGCATGGCATAGTCCAATATTTAAATAACCAGCGGCTAAAAGGCTTTTATTCGTACTGGTATAATCTAAATTGATAATTTTAAGGTAATAAAACAGAGCTGAGTCAACATTATCTTCAAAATAAAAATCTCCTAATTCAAGCAATATGTTTGCCTTTGAGGAATCAGAATCGGATGATTCCAATGCGGTTTCTAAACTGTCAACTTGAGTTTGGCTTTTGGAAGGAGTAAAATTAAAAATCAAAAGCAGAGCTAAAACTATACATTTAAAACCAGCAAAATTTGTAAAATATACGTTCTGATAAATATTTTTCAAAGTCCCTTTTATTAAATTAAGCAATTCCAAAAATCTCAATTTTAAAAGTGTCTTACTGAGAAATATAACGTTTCATATTCCAACATAAGTAAATTTATTTAAGGATTGAATAGTTGCCTAAATTAAGAATGATTTTGTTAATTAGCAAACATCATGATCCAAATGAATATTAACATAACATTCTAATAAATACATAAAAAAATTCGAGCTGTTTGTTTTCGAAAATGGCGGAATTCATAAAATATAAAAATGCCTAGTGGATATTTTTTCCCAATACTTTAAACAAAGCATCGCGGTATGTTAAACTTACAGGAATTTTACGGCCTGCAAGTTTTACTTGATTGCCTTCGATATAAGTTATTTTATTTACATTGATAATGTATGATTTATGAACCTGTATAAATTGGTGTAACGGCATCAACGAATAAAACTCTTTTAATTTCCCATGAACCATTAAACTGTTTTCAACGGTAATAAACCTGACATAATCGCCCATTGCCTCTAAAAACAGTAGCTCATTAAAATCGACACGGTAGTTTTTTTTATTTGCTTTAACCATTATAAAGTTAGCCCCATCAGGAAAACTATGTTTCGAATCGGCCATACGCCCCACTACTCTGTTTATTGCTTTCCGAAACCGCTCAAATGAAACTGGCTTAAGCAAATAGTCCACTGCATCAACTTCAAATCCCTCAATTGCATACTCGGGGTAGGCCGTAATTAAAACAAACAGAGGGGGTTTATCAAGGCTTTTAATAAAACCAATTCCCGACAATTTGGGCATGTTAATATCGAGGAAAAGAAGATCAATAGTTGTATCCTTAATTATATTTCCTGCCTCCAATGCATTATTACATACGTTTACTAACTGTAATTCGGGACTGGCTTTGACATAATCTTTTAACACATCTTGCGAAAGTGGCTCGTCATCAATTATCAAACAAGAAATAGTCATTTTTAATTAAATTTTAACGTCGGAACTCTTTTTTATCGTAATTGCAACTGCAGCAAAACTTTGTATTTTCCATTGTTTTCCGAAATTTTAATCGCATGAGCCCCCGGGTAAATTAGTTCCAGTCGTTTTTTAACATTATGAATTCCAATGCCCTTAAACTTCGATTCTGTAATTTCAACCGATTGCCCTGCCGAATTTTCAATTTCAAAGTTCAGCACTTTACCTGTAATTTCAAGTTTAATTGAAACAAAAGCATTTTCAGCACCACCCTTTAATCCGTGCTTAAAACTGTTTTCGATAAATGGCAATAAAAGCAGCGGAGCAATTTTATGGCCTTCAGGATCCCCTTCAATTTTGAGCGTTATTTTTTCTTCAGATAAAATCCTCAATTCCTGAAGCTTTATATAATCTTTGATCACCTCAATTTCTTTTCCCAGTCCAATAAAATCAACATCACTTTCATAAATTACATACCGCATAAGGCTACTTAACTTTAAAACGGTTTCGGGTAATACAGGTGAATTTTTACGCGAAAGGCTGTAAATACTGTTTAAGGAATTAAATAAAAAGTGTGGATTAATCTGTGATTTTAAGGCTTTTAATTCTGTTAGTGTTTTTTCTTTTTCAATTTCTTTCAGGCGGAACCAACCACGGGCCAATTTTATCAAACTTGTAGCAGCCACAAAAACAGACAAATAAAATACCATGTTCCAGAATCCGTAATAAGCCACAAAATAATAACCCGAAAAAACATAATCAATCCAATTGTCGAATAGATAGAGGTAAAAAACTGCACCTACACCTAAATTTATTGACAGGAAAAAACCATATAAAACAAATTTCCTTGTTTCCAGAAACCGGAATAAAAACATCAGGTTGATATAAACAACCAGCACAACCGGGATATGAAAAATAAATGTGTAAATAAAATCGATAACCTGAATTTCGGCCGAAACTTTTAAGATATTTAAAAGAATAAGGAATGATAAACACCAAAACAGGATATGTTGTAATATCCTGTTTCGTGCAATTTTATCCAATATCCTGAGAATATTTTTTACCACCTACCGTCGTACTAATAATTCATCTACGCCATCTTCAAATGCGTCCTCCGAATTTACATATTTTATAACAAATTTTTGCAACTCACGAGGTTTTGCCGTCAATAAAATATTTTCACCATTGTCTTCGTGGTGAATCCGAATTTTATTGTCTTTAATCAAATCACTCAACCATTCCTGGTCGAACCAGCTTATCGACAACTTATTATCTTCAATTATTACTTTAGCAAAAGTATGTACGGGCAACATATGTAAATCAAAAATATCAGGATCATCGTATTTATATTCCTCCAGATAAAAATCAAGAAAATAGTGTCCTTTTAATTGAATTATTTTAACCTGAAACGAGGCATTAAAAGGCTCAGGCATCTCCTTGTCCTTTATTGTAAGCAAATAACCGGTACTATCAACTTTACCCTTATTTTTTTTGTCGGACAAGGGCATGTGCTCAAAATGCCAATAGGCAGAATCAGAATCCACCCATTGGCCAAGTAACAAATCATTAGGGAACAGGTCTTTTTCAGTATAAAGAGGATAAAAAGAAAATACAAAACAGCCAGAGACAGCCAGGGATAGTACTAATAAGAATAATAAATTTCGCAACTTCATAGCATTTACTTTTAAATTTCAGTTTAAAGGTACACCTGAAATTTAAAGCCCACTACTTTTTTCGTTGTGATGAATAAAATAATCGTTGAAATGAATTTACATCAAAAAAATAGTTAGCCAACAAACCGGTACCCCAGCCCATTAACTACTTTTTTTATTTGCTCTGAATCTACTTTATTACCTGAAACTACCACCGAATTTGATTTATTATCAGCAACAACATTAGTGATCCCTTTTAGTTTTAAAAGGTTGTTCCTGACACTTGCCTCACAATGCGAACAAGTCATACCTTCAACGGTATAGGTTTGAGCTAAATTCACTTTCATTTTTTTCGATTTTTGATATTTCTGAATAATATACCCGGCCGGGATTGAGGTTATTAAAATAAACGCTGATACTAATTCCAACCATAATGGCAACATTTTATGCCCTTCACCATCGCCATGAATGTGCATTACTTTACTTAAAATCCAATCGGTTGGAATCAGCCAGTTCGTTAATAAACCAAAAATCACAGCTCCACCAATAATTGTCCCTAAATAAATTGTTAATGATTTCCGCCCCATTGTTTTGCCCAGAACAGTCATTGTTGCAAGATTTGTAGCTGGGCCGGCCATTAAAAATACCAGTGCAGCACCGGGTGAAACACCCTTTATCAATAATACAGCTGCAATTGGAATGGAGCCAGTAGCACAAATATAAATTGGAATAGATGCAGCCAGTACAACCAAAATTTCAATAGCACCATACCCTTTAAACATGCTAAAAAAATCGTTGGGTAGAACTACTGCAATAAGTGCTGCCAATAAAAAACCCATTGTCAGCCATTTTGCAATATCTTGTAGCAATTCAATAAAAGCATAATTAGCCGCCCTGACAATCGAATGCCTGTTGTCGATTTCAGGAGTTTCACAACCACACGATTCATCATCACAGGTTGGTTCAACTTTACTTCCGGTATCAAGTTTAAAATCCAAAAATGGGGATGCAGCTTTAGGGATTGCCGGTTTTTCTTTTATTAGCCAATTAGTTAATACACCACCTACAACACCGGTTACAAAAGCTACAACCGGCCGCAAAACAGCAAATGGCCAGCCCAACATCGAATAGGTAGCAAATATGGAATCAACACCGGTTTGAGGCGTTGAAATCAAAAAAGAGTTTGAAGCACCTTTTGAAGCCCCGTTTTTATAAAACGAAATACCAGTTGGAATAACTCCGCACGAACACAATGGCATAGGGATTCCTAATAAGGATGCATTTAGTGCCGATTTAAAATTAGATTTCCCCAAATATTTATCAATGTGTTTCTGTGGGAAATATACTTTTAACAGTCCGGCGAAAATCAGGCCAAGTAACAACCATGGAGCCATTTCGGTGGTTAACGACCATAATTCATTGAAATATCTCTCTATATAAAATAACATAATCAGCTTTTTTTAAAAGAAACAATGTATTACCACACTTGTTTTCGGGAGGCAAATTTAAGAATAAAATCAGTTGGGAGAGGTATGATATATAACAGGAAAGTTTTTTATAAAAAAAATAAGATTAATACACGATTTACGGATTTGCATAAAACCCAATGTATGGAATAAAACAAGGCTTATGTTTAAAACAAATTATTTCAAACCTAATTCGTATTAATAATAAGCATAAAACAAAAATAATCGCAAGTACCGAATCTTCGAATTATAAAATAAGCATTCAATAACCATAAAAACACAGCACATTTAAAATAACATATGTAAATTATTATAGATATACTTTTATTTTAATATTATTATTCGTAATTTATACTAGCCTAACAAACAAGCTACTATACTTCAACTTCAACCTTCGCGAACATGAATGGCAAGTATGATTTAACCCGAATATTTGATATTCTATCCTTTTTACAGGGCAGGACAAAACTCTTCAACACCAAAATTTCACGGTGGTATACTACACTCTTAAAATATATATGCCGCCATACTAAGTCCCTAATGACATTTAAAAACTGAATAAACAAATATCTCATGAGATTTGAATTAACATTTAACCGCACCACAAAACAGCGTATGCTGCCAATGGATTACCAGCACTATATTTGTGCATGGGTTTACAAAGTATTAAAACAAGCTGATCAGGAATTTGCCGAATTTCTGCATAACAGAGGCTTTGCGAAAGACAAAAACGACACTAAACGCTACAAACTCTTTTGTTTTTCGAGGTTAAACTTTGGCCATCCAAAACTCTGGAAAGAAAAAAATCTTTTTGAGATTTCGGCACACGAAATAAAACTACAAATAGCATTTGATGTAAACCAGGCTGCCACCAACTTTATTACAGGTTTGTTTATGTCGCAGGAATTTTACCTGGGCAACAAATTTAATGGCATCGATTTTAAGGTGACAAAAGTGGAAGCCCTTCCCGAAACCGCTTTTTCAGAAACCATGCACTACCAACTACAAACTCCTTGGGTTGTTAGCTTTAAAACCGAAAACGATAAATACCCACAATACCTTACTCCCGACCATAAATTATTCAAATCGTTAGCTATAAAACACTTGATTGAGAAATACAACAACACCCGACACCCAAAATCAATTACACCAGAACAAATAAGTTTTAAAAGGCAAAGCGATTTTAAACGTGCAGGTTTTGTGATAAAACCGGGTACACCACAACAATCGCGGGTGGTTGGTAATTTATTCGAACTAAAATTGAAAGCACCGGTTGAGGTCCACAAAATGATTTGGAATGCCGGTATAAGCGAAAAAAGTAGTAGTGGTTTTGGGTGGGTTATTAATACAAATCCTGTCAGGTTTTTCAAAACCTGACAGGATTAAAAAAACAAAATAAAATGAATCAGGAACCATTACAATACGGCAAATTTTACCACATTTATTCGCATGGCGTGGGTAACCGCGATTTATTTCGGGAACCAGAGAATTACGACTATTTTTTGCATTTGTATGATAAATACATTGAGCCTGTTGCCAATACTTTTGCCTGGGTGTTGATGCCAAACCATTTTCATGTGCTGGTGAAAATAAAGGAAAATATTGGCTACAAATATTCAAACGCTGACGGGTCATTCGACGCCGCCAGGTTTAACAAAATAAAGTGGCAAACCTTTAACCTGTCAGCGTGCGAAGCACCTGACAGCGTTAAAATCCCCAAACCCGCTAAACATTTCTCACACCTTTTTAACGCTTACGCTAAATATTACAATACAAAATATGGCAGCAGGGGGACTATGTTCCAGCGCCCGTTTAACCGCAAACAAATTGATAATATCCATTACCTGAAAAAACTGGTTCTTTACATCCACAACAACCCAATCCACCACGGATTTTGTGAGCACCCCCTCGAATACCCCTGGACAAGTTACCTCAGTTGTATTTCAATAAAACCAACAAAACTACAACGCGGTGAAGTAATTGGCTGGTTCGACGGGGAGGCGGACTTTAAAACAAAACACGGTAAAAAAATGAATTTTGGAGAGCTGGAGGAATGGTTGGGGTTTGGTACCATTGACAGGATTTCGAATCCAGTCAGTGGTGAAAAATAAAAGTTAATACGTTTTCCGATAATAAAATAAATAAACATGGTACACAAAATAATAAAGGTTGTAAAAAAACAGGGGCAAAATCCGGCAAACGCACAAGTATTAATAGCTGCCGGCAGAACATTAAACGCTGGTAGTAAGGAATAAACTGCTGACACTAAAGAATTAACCATTTACATGAAAGAAATAAGTACGAACACAAAAGAATTAACCACTTGCATGAAAGAATAAACTACTGACATAAAAGAATAAAGTGCTAACAATAACGAATATACCGCTAACAATAAAAAAATGAATATTTACACCAAAGGAATAACTCCCGGTTAAATGGAATTGTTCCTCTCTGCCAGCCATGGGCTGGCAACTCCCCTTCCCCAGGCAGCTATTTGGGGCAAGAGAGAATACAGAAACTCCGTGGTACGCCACGAGGATTTATTTAACTAAAACTTCAATAATATGAAACAACGACAAATGAACAGTAAGCATATGATGGATGCTACGCTGACATTCCTCGACCAAAACTCTGCCCTATGGCAAAGTATTGCCAAAATTGGAGAAGTAAAAAATAAACTTGAAACCATTAGCCTGGCTATCGACAATGCTGCCGTGTTACAGGATAACTCGCAGGTCGCTATCGGAAAAATTAAGCTGACGCTAAAACACACCATCAGTCGTAAGGCCGATATTCTTAACGATGTAGTTGAGGTTTTTGCCTTGATGAACGGAAACGAAACACTGGCCGCTCAAATGGCCGGTAGTGCCAGCGACTTGTTTAAAATGAAAAACGACGCCCTGTTGCGCCGGGTAAAACTCATTATTGAAAAAGCTGTTGAGCACCAGGAGGTATTAACAGCCGAGTATGGGCTTAACGCCGAACAAATTGCCGGCCTGCAAGCCGATTACGACCGTTTCCTCGAACTAAACGGGCAACCCCGCGAATACCAAATTCAATCGGGGATGGCCACCAAAAACCTCGGGGAACTTTTTGCCGAAGCAAAAAACCTGCTCACCAACCAACTCGACAAACTAATGAAAGTGTTTAAACGCCGCGACCCCAACTTTTACAGCGGCTACCTGAAAGCCAGAATGGTTGTAGATTATTAGGATGTATTATTACCCATCTTACCCCTGACAGAGTTTGAAACTTTGTTAGGGGTAGAAAAAAAAGGAAGAATAATGATAAAAGAAATGCACATCGGATTGAAAAGCGATTGGCGTTAAATTTTAGGAAACTTTTATACTAACAAGTATTAATGTGGAACTAAAAAACCACCCAAAAGAAAAAAACTACAATAAAATATGAATATCGACAAGTTTTATAAATCATTTATCGATTTTGCACCCTACCAATATCAATCGAAGGTTGCCGAACTTTTGTTGAACGGAAACAATATAATTCTTGTAATGCCAACAGGTGCAGGAAAAACATGGGCTTCGATAATGCCATTTTTATATGCAAAGCAAAATGAAGACGTGAGTTTCCCACAAAAGATGATTTACAGCTTACCTCTTCGCACACTCGCTAACTCCATTTATTCCGATGTTACAGAAGTTCTTCAAAAGAAAACGGAATTTGAAAATTTGACTTCTATCCATACAGGTGAATACAAAAACGATGAACATTTGGAAAGCGATATTATATTTTCAACTATCGACCAAACACTAAGTAGTTTTTTATGTTTCCCACTTTCTCTTTCAAAACGACAAGCGAATATCAATGCAGGGGCATTAGTCGGGAGCTATTTGGTTTTTGACGAATTCCATTTGCTCGATCCTAAATTATCGATGGCAACGGCTTTGGGAACATTAAGAACACTTCGTAATTTATGCCGATTCTGTATTATGACTGCAACATTGAGCGAGGAATACATAAATGAATTAAAAACTGCCGTTAATGCTGAAGTTATTTCCATCAACGATTTTCCTGAAGATGCCGCAAAAATAAATTCATTGAAAGTGCCTGAAGGCCTCGAAGCGAAGAAAACTGTAACTGTAAAAGACGGAACAATTAACGCCCAAACGATATTAAAACTACATCGGAAGAAAACGATTATTATTTGCAACCGCGTTGAAAAGGCGCAACAAATTTATAATAAATTAGTAGCTGCAGACCTGACAGGTTTTGAAAACCTGTCAGGTCTCGAAAAATCGAATATTATATGCCTCCACTCCCGTTTTTACGATGAAGACAGAAAAAAGAAGGAAGAAGATTTAAAAAGAATATTTGGGAATAAGAATAATCAAAGTGCCATTCTGATTTCTACCCAAGTTATTGAAGCAGGGATGGACATTTCATGCGATACCATGCACGTTGAAATTTCTCCAGTCAATTCATTTCTGCAACGTGTAGGGCGCTGTGCCCGTTGGGAAAAACAATTTGGAGAAATCCATGTGTATGATATTCTGGAACTGGAAGAACGAGAAAAATTAGAAATTGAAACAACCAGCAAAGAAGAACTTGCTCAGATACGAGCGATCAATAACAAGTATTTACCCTACGACAAGCCACTTTGTGAAACAACATTAGCTCGATTGAGAGGTATATCTTTCATCAATAAAGACATTTCCCAGCAATTGGTTGATGATATTCTCACCGAACAAGAATTAAAAGGCTATTCGCTAATTGTCCAAGATGACTTTAACCGCTCAAAAATTCAGCAATCGTGGGAAACTTGCGAAAAAAATATGTATGCCCAAACCATCCGGGATATTCAAAGTATTGTAATAACCATTATTGACTACGAACAGGAAAAAGGAAAAACATTTACACCGTATAAATACCAGACTATCGGACTTTATAAATGGTCATTCATTAAATGGGCTAAAGAAATTTTAGCCGAAAAAGATTTTGATCAGGAAGAGGATATAATCTTTATCGCAGAAAAGAACTCCGATACTACAATTATTGATTTCGACGCGAATGATGTCGATGGATATTCACTAAAACCTGTCCATAGTATAGAGCCACTTAAAAATTGCTACGACATCATTTTTGTCGATAAATCCATATTCAAATACACATCTGGAGCCGGACTTGAAATGGGCATAGGAACAACCTGTGCTCCGCTGAAACCTTACAATAAAAAAGAAAAAGAAATTATTGAATACAAAAAGGATACTTTCTGGCAACACAACAAAGCAATTATTGGCTGCTACGAACAACGATTTAGACCCAAACTTCAATTTACTTTTCATCAACTAAACGAATATTGGGGCGAAACCATCGATTGGGATAAATTGATTAAAGCCATGATTTGCCTGCACGATTATGGAAAGCTAAACACAGAATGGCAAAAGAAAATGAAGCGTTTACAGGAACTGAAAGCAAATGGAAATTACAATCCCGAAGAAGTTTTAGCCCACAGTGATTTTAATGAACTCACTGACAAAGAAATTGAAAAACAGAGCGGGGCGAAAAACAAACCGCCACATGCCGGGGCAGGGGCATATGCTTTTGTTGCAAGTGCAGAAGATATTATCAAGTCAACAGATTATGAAGAACTTACCAATTCTGTTTCGACAGCAATACTAAAACATCATGGAGTTGAAACTGAATCTTATTCTGATTTTGATATTACCGAAGAAAATTATAAACAGATTAAATGTCTTCTGCAAGATATTGGTATCAAAGCAAATCTAAACAGAAAAGCTCGTGGAGGAAGATTGACCGATTATCTACCAGTGAACAAAGAGGAATGGGTGATATATCTTTTCCTTGTTCGGATACTTCGTTTATGCGACCAGAAAGCGACAATGAATTTTAAAAAATACTTAAAACAATAAGACCATGTATTCCACATTTAAAATCAAGAAAAATACAGGAACCTATTCCGATACTATTGAAGCTTTTGGATTAGCCAATTTGCTCAATGAAATCCAAAGTAGAACCAATCTTTCTCGTCCAAAATTATGGATTGAAGATAAGGGACTGTATTATGAAATCATGTCGAAGCCTGAGATACAAAATAATGAAATCAATAGACTTAGTTATTTCCCATTCTTTCAATATACAATTCGTAATATTTCTGAAACATTTGGAGAAAACTACTTTGATTATCCAAAACAACGTGACCTTAAAAAGGAAAGGCAAGAACTTATTCAAAAGGCATATAAAGAATATACCGGAAAAGAAAAAGCAGCGTTATTGAAAGCGAGACTAAACGAAATTGAACGGATTTATGAAGTGGAAAAATACATTTCGCCTCAGCTTGATGTCTATAGTCAGGTGATTACCCCAAATAATTTTGTGGGATTTGATAAACTTTATCGAAATATTTCATCAAATAAAGAAGCATTTCCACAGATTGTAAAAGCAATTCTTGATTACTATTCTAACAGTGAAGTTGAACTGAAAACGAAGACATTAAACTCGTTTGACGATTCAGTTACCGCACTTCAGATTTACAATCCAACAACAGGGAAGGGTCAAAACAAGGGCAAAGCGACAGGTGCTTCTGCTGGGCCAATAAAACTTAACTGGATTGGAGAAACGATGAAAATATCAGGCGCACTAACCAATATGCTTTGTCAATTGGTAAAAGTAGGCAGTAGCTACGATATGAAAGTTGTTGTACCTGATTTCAAAAAAGCAGAATATAGCAAACAAAAACAAATTGCATTAGCTTTTAAGAGAAATATTAAAGGGAATACTCCATTGAAGGTTGATATTTTAAATCTTTTAATCATTAACAAACAAATGATTGAAAATACAGATGAATATTCAAACTTCAAAGCAAAGAATATCCTGACCGGACTTCATTCTACATACCAGAAAGATTTGGGGCAAAACAAAGCTGTTGTGAATATTGCAGAACTTCAAACTCCTGATTTTATCGAATTCAATACTGAAGACGAAGCAAAAGATTGGATTGAATTCTTGATAGAACAAATCAACATTATTGGAAGTATTGAAGAATTAGGCAATGCAACCCAGGGTTTAAACGCTTACCGAACATTTTTAACGAGTTCACACTTCCAGAGTTGGTCCAAATTTATTTTTTGGTATTCAGACCATATCATGTCAAACCTTTCAAAAAGCAAATATGCCTCTCCATTTAAAGTTTCATCATTAAATAAATTTTTAATAAATATAACTATGAATGATTTTAAAATCTCTGAAATCATCTCCAATGAGGGATTTCAGAAAGTGGCGACTGCCATTCGAAACAGTACTGTGATTCTTCAAGGAGCAAAATCACGCGGACAAAAGATTGATTTCGAAATTCGTTACGGGACAGCTCAAGAATTACAGAACAAGTCAAGAACACCTATTGACTTGGCTGCATTTATTGGTGATTTTATTGGAACCTATAATGCAGAAACTGCAAGAAAAGCTGAAATAAATAAAGCCTATCGAAAACCAGTAAGAGACAACGAACTGAATCAGTTTTATTTATTGCTCGATAAATATCCATCAAAGGTTGTTGGTGCTTTACTTGCTTCCTATGGTTTTGCATTAACTGAAAAAGAGAAATCAGACTTGCCCGAAGAGCGTGAATTTGTAAACAAATGAACAGAAAATTAATAACCTATAAAAAACAATATCATGACAAAACAAATTGCATCCATTTCTATCAGCGGTGAAATCACCCTGAACATGCACTCTTTAAATAATGAAGGAGGCGAAGGAAACCAAATTATGACCCGTCAGCTAACCATTGTTGACAAAGAAGGTCAGGAACATACCGTTAATGGAATCAGCGGTGATATGTTTAAACACATCCACGCTGGACATTTGGTAAATTATTGCATCGATAACGGCATTGAGCTGAGTCAATATTCCAAAGCCTTAAATCCAAACCGGATTTCGTCAACGGAACTCTTAAACTACATTACTGAAAACAAAAAGAAAAACGAAAAAGCTGGTGTCGTTATTGATGCCTTAATCAATTCGTGTGCTGTATGTGATACTCACGGAATACTTATAACCGAAAAAGTAGGTGACAACAAGGACAGTTCAAATACCCCACGTAAATCGGTTATTGAATTTGGATGGACAATTGGCATTCCAGAAAAGAACAATACAGAATCCTATTTACACACAAAAGTGGTTCACAGTTCAACTGGAGTGAAAGGCGAAAGTTCCAACGAAGGACAAAACATCTTTCATCGTCCTGCCAATCATGGAGCTTATGCTTTTGTATGCAACATCGACACCTACCGAATTGGATTCAACGATATTGATAGAAACTATTCAATTGATGATGACAAAAGAATAGCTCGTTATAAAGCAATCCTTCAATCATTATTAAGTTCTTTTTTGAATCCTCGTGGTGCCATGACCAGCAGTCAAAAACCACATATCACCGATTTCAAGGGAGTTGTTTCCTATTCAGAAAAACTGATCCCTGCGCCTACAATTAGTCCAATAAATCCAGATTATGACACAGAAATTGAAAAGATTAAGTACAATTTAAATTTGATCGATCCGAATTCAATTACAACAAAATCTTTTAGCGGATTCGGCGGCTTATCAGAAATCATTAAAGATTTGATTAAGGAAGAACCATATAAACTAAGCTGAAAATGAAGTTTTCTGTCATATATCAGCCAACAAATCTATTCTCATTAAAAGTAAGCAACTCGACCAATTCGGGTGCAAAGTCTTTACTTATTCCTTCGCCCTACTCTATTAAAATGGCTTTATTCAATCAAGCTATAACCATTGATGGGAAAGAGCTGTTTGAAGAAAAAAAAAGCAAAGAATTTGCTTTCATAAAAGAGGCACAGATTTGTTATCATGTGATGGGAAGTTTTTGTGTAAACAATTGTTTTGTGACAATTCAATCTTATCGGAATGAAAGAAAAGAATATACTGGAAAACCATCTTTTCGTGAGTATATCTATCTGTCGGATAATATCGAGATTATTTTCGATGTAAAAGATTTGGAAGCACTGCAATATCTACAAAAATACCTTCATCGGATAAACTACTTTGGGAAACGTGGATGTTTCTTTCAGTTTGTTGGCTACCGGGACAACCCGAGTGAACCAAATGTAAAGGAATTTGATGTTTCTGATTTTTCTCCCGGCATATTACAAGAGTTTGATGACATCTCGCCAAAAGCACAATTTAAGAATATAGATAATTTTGACTCTGCAAAGGCTCTGCGGGATAAAAAAATACTTGTTATTCCTGTTCAAAATTTGAATTCATCAAAATCATACACACATTTTAGAAGTATATGAAGCACTTTAAGTTTTTAAAACAAATACGTAATAAACTATAAATTTTTATCAACACAACACAACCTGACAGGCCTTTAGAGCGCTGTCAGGTTTTAAAAAAACTTAAAACCCGTCAGCGAGCATAGCTCCTGGCGGCGTTTATTTCCAATCATAGCAATTACATTTTGCAATTGAGGTGCCGATATATCTAATTGAGAAATATCGAAAGAGACAAATAATCGATCTGTTCCCATTACAGATATATGAAGAAAAAAATAGTATCTAAGTAATTTAAAAAGGATTTTACAATTTTAAAAAGGCATTAGTTTACCTGAGGAGGATAATATATGGTAATGTTCATTTTCATCCACCAAAACCAACAGAATGAAAATTTAACGCAAACACCAATCCTGACAGGTTTCGAAAACCTGTCAGGATTAAAATAAAAAAAAAATAAAAAACATGGGTCCACAAGAATTTTTAGATTTTATAAACGAATCGGAAAAAAGCATAAAAGCTTCGCAGGAACTGGAAGAAGCCTTCCTAAAAAAAATGGAGGCCGAACTGGTGGAGTATGTTTTTAACTATTACCCTCAGCTACAACAACACCGTAAAAAATATACCAATCGGTTGCTTAAGATCGCACAAACCTGCGCCGCTGAGGCCCTCGAATGTTTTGGTTTAGTGCTAAGTTACCAGTACGAAAACAAACCCTACTTCAAAAAAAATGAAAATAAAAAACCGCAAACAAAAGAAGAATCAGAAAAAGAACTCCAAAAGTTACTTTCCGAAATACCATTAAAATATAAAAACAATGCCATAAAAACTCATTGGGAAATGTTTGAAGAGCAACAGGTTTATGAGTATTTTATTTACAACGCCCATTTAAAGCTAAAAGAAATCATGGTCGAATTTTTCTTCGACGACATTAATGAATTTGAGGGCGGGCACCTCCGCATGCTTGATAGTTACACCTATAGCCTGGCTATATACCCCTTCATCGACGAATGTTACGAAATTATTGAACCTGAATTATTAACCTAAAAAAAAGGCAATGCAAATCACCGGCACCCATTTTAACTATTACCAAATATGCCACCGCAAACTGTGGTTGTTTGCCAATGGTATTAACATGGAATCGACTTCCGATTTGGTGTACGAGGGCAAACTTATTCACGAAACATCATACTCACGCCGCAGCGAACGGTACCAGGAAGTTGAAATAGAAGGTATTAAAATCGACTACTTCGACCCAAAAAACAAGGTAGTGCACGAAATCAAAAAATCAGACAAATTCAAAGAAGCACATGAGTGGCAAGTCAAATATTACCTCTACATTCTTGAACAAAATGGGATTGTTGGTTGTATAGGATTGCTTGAATATCCACGCCTGCATAAAACCAACGAGGTATTTTTAACCCTCCCCGACAAGGAAGCAATAGCCGAAATGATTGTTAAAATTGAAGGTATTATTTGTAAAACACATTGTCCGCAGTGCTTACAAAAAACGCGCTGCAAAAACTGTAGTTATTTCGATTTTTGTTGGAGCAGTGAAAATGAAAATTAACAATAAACATTGTTTTACAGGTTACATTTTGTAACTTACACAATGTAACCTTTGTTTAAATAAAGAAGCATGAAAGCAAAACAGTTTGAAAATCCATTTCCGGTAACTACCTACCGTGGCCCCGACTATTTTTGCGATAGGGAGGCAGAAACATCGCGATTAATCAGTGCGATTAAAAATGGCAACTCAACCACACTAATAGCACTAAGGCGAATCGGAAAAACAGGGCTTATACACCATGTATTTGCACAACTCCCGGTTGGATGGAAAGGAATATACATCGATATTCTTGAAACTGAAAACCTAAACCAGTTTTTAAATTTACTGGCAACATCAATCATTCAGTCAATTCCCGAAAAAAGCAGCCTGGGCAAACGTTTCTGGAAATTATTAAAATCGTTGAGGCCTATTATCAGTTATGACCCACTTACTGGTTCACCTCAGGCTTCGTTTAAAATACAGCAGAAAGAAATCGAAAATAGTATCCATTCCATTTTTCAATTTTTAGAATCGCAGGAAGATAAAATTGTAGTCGCCATCGATGAATTTCAGCAAATTTTAAAGTATCCCGAAAAAAACACCGATGCCTGGCTTCGGGCAAGGATACAACAATTAACCAATGTTGTTTTTATTTTTTCGGGCAGTCAGCTTCACATCATGTCGGAGTTGTTTACTTCTCCTCAACGCCCGTTTTTCCGAAGTACTCAAATTATGAAATTGGAAAAACTAAATAGCGAAATTTATCGCAATTTTATTATTTCTATTTTTAATAAGCACAAAAAAATAATCACTCCCCCAGTTGCTGGGGAGATACTTGAGTGGGCCAATACACATACCTTTTATGTACAACAATTATGTAATCGGGTGTTTGCATCAACCATCAAAGAAGTTACAACCAGCTTATGGAAATATCAGGCTCATTTAATACTAGCTGAGCAGGAGCAGGTTTTTTTCACCCTCCGTAATATGCTCACCAAACCACAATGGAGGCTGTTAAAAGCAACTGCCCACGAAGGAGTTGTGTATCAGCCAACTGCTGGTTATTTTTTAAATAAATACCAATTAGGCACTTCGGCTACTGTTTTGCGTTCGTTAAAAACATTAACCGACTACGAACTTATCATCAAATATTTTGATGCAACCGGAACTCTAAATTATTGTGTATATGATGTTTTCCTACAACGCTGGGCCGAACTTTCTTAATAATCGTAAATGATGAATATCTACGATAACAAATTACATCGTTTAATCAACAAACCGGGCTGGCATAGGTTTCGCAACAATTAAATAATAAAAAATGAAAAAAACCTACTACCTATTTAACCCGGGGCATATGCAACGCCGCGACAACACGCTAAAATTTACACCATACAATGAAAATGGCGACGAACAAAAGCCGCGTTTTCTGCCTGCCGAGAATGTGGGTGATTTGTATTGTTTTGGAAACCTCGATGCCAATTCGGCCCTATACAATTTTTTAGGGAAAGAACAAATCCCCGTACATTTCTTCGATTATTACGAAAACTATTCGGGTTCATTTATGCCTCGAAAAGCATTAATTTCAGGAAAAATGCTCATTGAACAAGTTAAACTTCAACAAAATAAAAAAAAGCGCATCGTCCTGGCACAAAAACTATTAGAAGGTGCTGCCTTTAACATGGTAAAAAACCTGAAATACTATAATAACCGGGGCAAAGACCTCCTCCCCATTATTGAACTAATTGAAACCTTAATGACAAAACTTCCTTCAACAACGGCAATTAATGAACTAATGGGCATTGAAGGCAATATCAGAAAATATTATTACGAGGCTTTTGAATTAATAATTAATGGCTTTAGCATGAGTGGGCGAAGTTACCGGCCTCCTTTAAACGAAGTGAATGCTCTAATATCGTTTGGAAACATGATGTGCTACAGCCAGTGCTTAAGGGCTATTCATCAAACACAACTTAATCCGGCCATTAGTTTTTTACACGAACCTGGCGAACGCAGGTTTTCCCTTTCGCTCGACCTGGCCGAAGTATTTAAACCCCTGCTTGTCGACAGAGTAGTTTTTAAAGTATTGAATAAAAAGGAAATTCAAACATCCGATTTTGAAGAAAAACTAAACAGGGTACTGCTTAAAAACCGGGGCAAAAAAACATTTGTTGCTGCCTTTGAATCAAGGCTCAACGAAACCATTAAACACCGTTCGCTCAACCGAAGTGTCAGTTACAAACACTTAATTAAACTTGAATGCTTCAAAATTCAAAAACATATTTTAGGAATAGAAGAGTACAAACCGTTTAAAATGTGGTGGTAAAATTTGAAAGAAAAAGATTGAGGCGATTGAAGTAAAAAAATACAATATTAAGGCAAACGGTTATACCATAAAATAGCACCTTCATAAACAAATAAAAATATGGAAAACAAAGAATGGGTCGACTTTAAAATTCAAATTCGAGGCAGGTTACGAATATTTGCCTTAAAAATCTTAGAACTTTCTGAAACGTTCCCAAATTCTCAACGAGGAAAAATCCTCAATAACCAACTCACCCGGTCAGGTTCATCAACCTATGCCAACTACCGGGCAGCATTGCGAGGTAGGTCGAAAGCCGAATTTTTCGCGAAACTATCAATTACTGTCGAAGAAGCTGACGAAACTGAAATGTGGCTCGACTTGACTATCGCCTCCGGTATATTAACTACCGATTTTATAAAAAAAATGCACGCTGAAAGCCTTGAACTGTTGAAGATTCTTGCTTCTATGCGAAAACGCGCTTCCAACTAAATCAATCAACTCCAATCTCTTTTCAATCTTTTTTCAATCTTTTTTCAATCTTTTTCAATCTTTTTTCAATCTTTTTCAATCTTTTTCAATCTTTTTCAACTAAACCAATTAATTATGTACATCATCGCAGTTTACGACATGAAAGAAAAAAGAGTAGCTAAAATGCTAAAATTATGCCGCCGGTACCTCAATTGGATCCAGAATTCGGTATTCGAAGGCGAAATTACCCCTGTTAAACTGGAAGAATTAAAACTCCGTGCCCTCGAAATAATGGACGAAGAAGAAGATAGTTTTATCATTTTTAAAACCCGGCAGGAAAAATGGCTCGAGAAAGAGATCGTTGGGAAAGAACGAAGTAACCTGAGCAATTTTCTATAAAAAAAGTTGTCGGCCCTGTTTTTAGTAGAATAAATATTCAATTTGGTATAAAAACATCCAGCACAAAAGTTCATTGACATACTGAAAATAAAGCCATTAAAACAAGTTGTCGAACCTCAAGATAAAATGCATTTTAATTGATCGACAACCAATTGAATAAAAAAAGCTATATTTAGTCGGGCTAAGTAACTGAAAAAGAATTTTTTTTTTGAATGGTCGCACGGCTTATAATCGTACCAAAGTGGAATTGAAACTACACTAAGAGGTGAAGCTGCAGTTACCTTTAATGACTTATAATCGTACCAAAGTGGAATTGAAACAGCTGTGTTTGCATTTAACTCACAATATTCAGAATTCTTATAATCGTACCAAAGTGGAATTGAAACGAGTGTCGTACCTGTATGCTGCCAATAAATCTAAATCTTATAATCGTACCAAAGTGGAATTGAAACGGAACAAAATCAACTGCGGTTGTGAAAGTTGTATTCTTATAATCGTACCAAAGTGGAATTGAAACCTCCAATTACTCGCACCCGTATTGGGCGTATTCCAGCTTATAATCGTACCAAAGTGGAATTGAAACGTTTCTTCATTCACAAATTCGTTATCAACCTCGCGCCTTATAATCGTACCAAAGTGGAATTGAAACTTGCCTGACTTATCTCTGCATTAAAATTGTAGTAACTTATAATCGTACCAAAGTGGAATTGAAACAAAATACCTGATCAAAGCAGGGTCGGGGCTAATTACCCTTATAATCGTACCAAAGTGGAATTGAAACCTTTAATACAAGCCTTACTAGGAAAGGACACAGCAACTTATAATCGTACCAAAGTGGAATTGAAACGAAGCATATGTCCCTGAACTGTCTCTTATAATAGCCTTATAATCGTACCAAAGTGGAATTGAAACTCAAATGGTTTGCCTTCGTTTAATGATATTACACATTCTTATAATCGTACCAAAGTGGAATTGAAACTATTTTAAACTATATTCTGAATAATCAATATTAAACCTTATAATCGTACCAAAGTGGAATTGAAACATACCCACCTATTGTAAGGCGTGTAATTCATGAATACTTATAATCGTACCAAAGTGGAATTGAAACATAACACCTGAAATAGAAAAGGAATTAAATCAAGCTCTTATAATCGTACCAAAGTGGAATTGAAACAAACGTATTTAAACCTCTTGGGTGTGTTACTATGTCCCTTATAATCGTACCAAAGTGGAATTGAAACCCACATAGTGCAGTATGTAATTCATTAGAATAAATACTTATAATCGTACCAAAGTGGAATTGAAACACGATCAATTAATTCCGGATGTTCCTGCTTTACAAACTTATAATCGTACCAAAGTGGAATTGAAACTTACTTGAAAAGCATGGGATTGAATGCATACCACCACCTTATAATCGTACCAAAGTGGAATTGAAACGTTATGAACAATTTATAAATCAGCTTGAAAAAAATGCTTATAATCGTACCAAAGTGGAATTGAAACCGAATACAACGGTAAATGGTTTCACAACGTAAATGCTTATAATCGTACCAAAGTGGAATTGAAACGTTAATTATCTATCTGGTTCTTTTAGAAACCCAGACTTATAATCGTACCAAAGTGGAATTGAAACGTTTGTTTATCTAGCCCCTGTAATGCCTGCCTTTGTCTTATAATCGTACCAAAGTGGAATTGAAACATAGTTCAAAAAGTAAGGACTAATAGGAGATCCACACTTATAATCGTACCAAAGTGGAATTGAAACTTAAAGGTGGTCCGTTAATTTTAAAATCCCTCTGCCTTATAATCGTACCAAAGTGGAATTGAAACATTACAGAGGCTTTAAATGTAAATTGGAATCGCCACTTATAATCGTACCAAAGTGGAATTGAAACGGATCAGAACGAATATTACAAATTAGCCGGTACTGCTTATAATCGTACCAAAGTGGAATTGAAACAAGCAATGGGAAATCTGGAACAGGGAAAAACCACCCCTTATAATCGTACCAAAGTGGAATTGAAACGACCATAAATTTGGTAGTAAAGATTATAGCTCGGAAGCTTATAATCGTACCAAAGTGGAATTGAAACACCGTTACCAACAAGCGGAGGAAAGGCAGTACATTTCTTATAATCGTACCAAAGTGGAATTGAAACATTGTCATTATCTATCTTTGGCATTGTTGATTTACTTATAATCGTACCAAAGTGGAATTGAAACTGTGTTCCCTGTCGCAATATTCCGGGTATTCGTATCTTATAATCGTACCAAAGTGGAATTGAAACGTGAAATTAATGTTGACATAAATAAAGTAAATGATATCTTATAATCGTACCAAAGTGGAATTGAAACAAATGGAAACGGAACTTTACACATAAACAGATAAGACTTATAATCGTACCAAAGTGGAATTGAAACGGTGGAGACATGACTATCTCTTGTTGGATAAAAACATCTTATAATCGTACCAAAGTGGAATTGAAACAATGGTTTTTATTTCTTCCTTGCCGTGGAATTTCTCCTTATAATCGTACCAAAGTGGAATTGAAACACGAAGAAAAGATTAAATTAAGTGCGTTGGCAAATTCTTATAATCGTACCAAAGTGGAATTGAAACAATTTACGGATAATAATATTAATATCCAAATATTAACTTATAATCGTACCAAAGTGGAATTGAAACACCGAAAAGCCTGTAAACTTGACACAGTACCTTATCTTATAATCGTACCAAAGTGGAATTGAAACTAATTTGAATTATGATTTGGTGGCTTGTGAAATAGACCTTATAATCGTACCAAAGTGGAATTGAAACGTACTTTCAAATTCATCAACAATAAACGGAGTTACCTTATAATCGTACCAAAGTGGAATTGAAACATGTTTCATTTAAACAACTAAAACAACGCAAATATCTTATAATCGTACCAAAGTGGAATTGAAACATTCTATTATTATTTCGATAATGATAAACCAACTCGCTTTTAATCGTACCTAAGTGGAATTGAAACTTTGTAATAGAAAATAGAGGGCTTAATACCTTTATAAGCTTTTGATCGTACCAAAGTGGAATTTATGTTCCCTGCCAGGATTTTGTAACCTGACAGGGTTACAAAACTATTCAAACCACCATTATTATGAGAAAAAGAAGAATATTCTCCAATATTTTAACAATAATAAAACCACACGCATCCACAGTTTATGTCCTGGTTTATTAGAGGTGATACATGCGGAATTAAAAACCAAAACAATCAGATTATTTTATCTCCGATAATTTAATTTTATTTTTTTCAGCCCATTTTTTAATAATATCGGCTTCCTTAAGGTCTTTTAATAACTCAGGTTTCTGAGCTACCGCTTTAATATCCTTAATAATATTATCATTTTTCCCACCCAATTTAATTTGACAAATAATCCGGTTAAATTCGTACATCAAAAAACCTTCAGTTTTTAACTCATCGCGGATTAAAATGGCTTTATTTAGTTCTTCAAGTGCGCGTTTATAGTCATTTTTTGATTCATCATCGCCACCCTGGTCTTTTAAGGCATAAGCTAGTTGCCCATGGTTACGGTGGTATTTTTCGCCCGATTCATTTTCAATCAATCCTTCAAAAACAGGAATTGTACGTTTCATAAATGCGGCATTTTTTTTCCAGTTTTTTTCCCTAACCTCACGTGCATCTTTAAAAATCTGAAAACGTGCTACCCAGGTTGCTTTTTTTATCGCTTCCTTCAATTTATCAACATTCTGTTCCTCTTCACCTTCATCGAGGTGTCGATGGACCATTTCCAAAGCTTCAGTATCAGTTATTTGGGCCTGTTCCATATTTTTCTTGGCTTTTTCTACATCTTTCCGGGCTTCCTGGGCATCTGCTTTAGCTTCCTTGGCATCTTTTGCAATGTTAGCTAAAGCACGGTCAACCAAACTGCGCCCTCCATAACCTCCTACCAGTGCCAGTGCTATAAGTTTTATGAGGCTCCATATTTTTAGGGCAGCCAATGAAGTTATTGTTTCACCATTTACAATCATACTTTCGATGGGTAAAATCAGAAATACGGCAAAGGCACCACCAATTCCGTAAGCACAATCGGCTATCCAACCAATATTCAGCACCCTCTTTTTTTCCTCATCCCAATAAGGACATTTTAACCCACTATCGCGAACGGTGTACAACAGGCCCCCAAATGCACCTGCAGTTATAATAATAACCAGAAAAGATGTATTATTTGTCCATGGGAAACCCGCTCTTACATAAAAGCCAATAAAATAACCAACAACTAATACCAGAAGAATGTATAGAACTATTTTTAACGGTCGCATAACAAGATTTTAAGGTCAACAACAAATACAACATGCTATCAACATACAAGTTAAGACCTTCCGAATTAAAAACAAAGTAAGGCGCTAAAATATTTTTATTAGTAAAAGAATGCTAAAACTAATTTTCATCAAGTTCAACATATAATTGAGTAGCTTCAACTTTGGTGACAAGAATTGATGAACCTTTATCGATAAATCCATTTTCAGCTACAGCATCAAAAACTTCACCATCAATTTTAACTTTTCCTGAAGGGCGTAATACAGTATCGGCTATCCCTTTTTTACCTTTTAATTGAAGCAGAACAGTTTCAATGCTTACAAATCCCTCATTTACGTCCTGCACCGCTTGTAATGACAGGTTTTTAAATGGGCCTGATTGCGCTGAGAACATCCTTTTACTCAGGTACAACGATAATATTAATCCACCAAAAACAGCAATAACAACAGTCATCAAAGCAACTCCAATACGAGAAGTATCGACATTCTCAAAACTAAAATGCACATTGCCAAGCAAACTTAATACCAATCCTAAAAATGCCAAAGTTATTCCTAAACTGCCAGCCACACCAAATCCCGGAATGATAAATACCTCAACCGCTATCAAAATTATGCCAATTATAAAAATCAAAATTTCCCAATTAGCTGCTAGTCCCTCGAGGTACAATGGGGCAAAATAAGCCAGAGCTGCTATTAAAGCAACTCCTATAGGAAATCCAATTCCGGGCGATTGCATTTCGAAATAAATACCGCCAATTATACCCATAATTAATAATCCTGAAATAACCGGATGTACCAAAAAACCAATAATTCGCTCTAACCATGAGGGAGAATATTCTACAATCTGATAATCTTCAATTCCAATTTTTTCAATTACCTCAGGAATATCTTCAGCAATACCTTCACAAAATCCATTTTCAATGGCTTCATAAGGGGTAAATGTAAGAACCTTTCCAGTATCAGAAATACCTTCCACAAAAATACTTTGATCGACCATTGCCTCTGCTATCTGAGGATTCCGGTGCCACACATAAGTGGTATCAGTACCTGTAATAATAGTATCTTTCCCGTGCGCTTCGGCGGTTGCCCTCATTGTTGAACGCATGTATGACTGATATTTATCGGGCATTGCCTGACGCCTGTTTGGTTAACCACTGTAGCCGCACCGATACTCCCTCCGGGACGCATATAAATACTATCACAGGCAATAGAAATCAGCGCGCCTGCTGATGCTGCGTTATTGTCAATAAAAACATATACCGGAATCTTGCTTGTTAAGATTTAAAGTACGGATTGAATCGGCATCAACTACGGCTCCTCCATAAGTGTTCATGTGGATTATAGATTGACATCCGCTTTTAAGCGAATCGGCTGCTTCAGGAATGCCTGCTTGTACCTGCCGCCAGGTAGCTTTGGTGATTTCCTGTTGTATATTAACTACATAAACCATCTGCTGAGTTTTGTACCGGATTCCTGAACTGAATGCCAATACTACTGATCAACAGTATTACAGGATGAAAGCCAAAACCTGTATGATTTTACTCATGGTAATTTTCCCTCTTGTTAGTGCCATAAAATTACGAATATTATCCATTATGACAATTGAAGTGACATGTAATTCTTATTGATCACTCATGGGTAGATTTAGAGACTGTTTAAAAATTATCCATTTAACCTATTATTCGTCTTTTTTACGACTACTGCGTCATAAATTTCCTTATCCCGCCGCTGGCGGGACACGTCAATTTCGCCTTGTATTCGCAAAAAATACTGGCATAATATTTCTAAAAAATAAAATTTAAACAGTCTCTTAGTATCACCCCATGAGTTAGTCCCAAAGTCACCCTGCAAGTAAATATTTTGCTAAATTTGCACAGTTATTACAAACAGTATTAAGAATGGAATACAATAAACATGTTAACAGCAATTTCTCCTGTTGACGGCAGGTACCGTTCACAAGGTTGACAGCCTTGGTGAATTATTTCAGTGAATACGCTTTGATCAAATACCGCGTTTTTGTTCGAAGTAGAATATTTTATCGCCCTCTGTTCCAAATTCCTTTGCCTCAACTTTTTGCAGGAGTTGGTGAAAGTAAATTTGATTCATTAAGGGCTATTTACAACAATTTTAGATATTGCTGATGGACAGAAAAGGTAAAAGAGATAGAAGCTGTTACGAACCACGATGTTAAGGCCGTTGAATATTTTGTAAAAGAAAAATTCGATGAATTGGGATTAGAACATTTTAAGGAGTTTATCCATTTTGGGCTTACTTCGCAAGATGCAAATAATACAGCTACACCAAAATCGATTCAGGACTGCCTCGATGAAGAGTACTACCCACTCATCGATAATTTACTCGGAAAACTGAATACGATGGCTGCCGATTGGAAAAATATTCCAATGCTGGCAAAAACACATGGACAACCAGCTTCTCCAACTAAACTTGGAAAAGAATTAATGGTTTTTATTGAACGGCTTAATGTTCAGCTGGTTCAGCTAAAAGCAATTCCTTGTTTTGCAAAATTTGGCGGAGCAACCGGGAATTTTAATGCCCATTATGTGGCCTATCCTGAAATTGACTGGCAGGAGTTCGCCAACAATTTTGTTAATAAATACCTTGGGCTTGAACGTTCGCAATACACAACACAAATTGCCCACTACGATAATTATGGGGCTATTTTTGATGCATTAAAAAGAATCAATACCATTATTATTGATTTGGACAGAGATATCTGGACCTATATTTCAATGGGTTATTTTAAGCAGAAAATAAAAAAAGGCGAAGTTGGCTCATCAACAATGCCTCACAAAGTAAATCCCATCGATTTTGAGAATTCAGAAGGAAACCTGGGTATTGCCAATGCATCGTTCGAACAATTATCGTCGAAACTACCTGTGTCGAGATTACAACGCGATTTAACCGACTCAACTGTTTTAAGGAATATTGGCGTACCAATTGCCCATTCGATGATTGCAATACTTTCAACTTTAAAAGGGCTTAATAAATTATTAATCAATACTGATACAATCGAAAAAGACCTGGAAGCAAATTGGGCTGTTGTTGGGGAAGCTATACAAACTATCCTGCGGCGCGAAGCATTTCCAAACCCTTACGAAGCACTTAAAGAATTAACACGCATTAACGACAAAGTGGACCAAAATTCAATAGGTATTTTTATTGATGGATTAGATATTTCGGATGAATTAAAAGCAGAATTGAAAAAAATTACGCCACAAAATTACACAGGTATATTTTAATCCATTTTCCGCCTAAAGCATATTATGAAAGATTTTATAATTCTTCTTCGAAGGTACATCCCGCCCTATAAAAAATACATTGTATTTAATTTTATATTTAATTTATTGGGGGCTGTATTTGGAGCTTTTTCATTTGTGCTTCTGAGCCCTATCCTGGGGATCTTATTCGGCACTAAGGAACCTGTTGCTGAAGCAGTTACTTTTGACTACAGCCTTAAATCAATAGAACACAACTTTGCTTTTTACATTTCCAATTTAATTGATAAATATGGAGAAGAAAGTACATTGATATATTTAGGGGTGTTTGTAATCCTGATGGTTTTATTAAAAGTTGGATTTACGTACCTGGCAAGTTTTGTGATGGTTTTTACCCGTAATGGAATTGTCCGTGATATCCGCTCAAAAATATACAATAAAATTATTGGGCTTCCATTGGGCTTTTTTAACGATGAACGAAAAGGCGACATAATTACCCGCATGACTGGCGATGTATCGGAAATTGAAAACTCCATAGCCAACTCACTCGAAATGATGTTTAAAAACCCATTAATAATTATTATTTCGTTGGGGGCAATGATAATTATGAGTTGGTCGCTTACATTATTTGTATTTATAATGTTACCCGTTATGGGATACATTATCGGGAAAGTTGGGAAAAACCTGAAAAAAGTGTCACGTAAAGGGCAGGATAAACTGGGCGAAATATTATCAATTATCGAAGAAGATTTATCGGGGTTAAGAGTGGTAAAAGCATTTACGGCAGAAAAAAAAGCCATAAAACGATTCGAAACCGAAAACAATAATTACCTCCACATTATGAACCGTTTGATGTGGCGGCGGTTTTTAGCCCACCCCATGAGCGAATTTTTGGGGACCATGGTTATTGTGATTGTTTTGTGGTATGGAGGAAGTTTAATTCTGAATGATAAAGCAGGATCGTTAAAACCCGAAATGTTTATTGTATACCTGGTGTTCTTCTATAACATTATAAACCCGGCAAAAGCTTTTAGCACGGCTCTGTACAGTGTTGAAAAAGGCATGGCGTCGATGCACCGGATTGACCGTATCCTGGAAATTGAAAATGAAATAAAAGAAATTCCCAATGCTGAAGAAATTTCTGAATTTAATTCAACAATCGAATACAAAAACGTTTCATTTTCGTATGCAAAAGAGAGTGTTTTAAATGGTGTATCATTATCCATTCCCAAAGGAAAAACCATTGCATTGGTTGGGCAATCGGGAAGTGGAAAAACCACAATGGTTGACCTGCTGCCACGTTTTTGGGATGTTACTAGTGGTGAAATTACTGTTGACGGGCACAACATAAAAAACCTCAAAATTAAAAACCTACGAAACCTGATTGGAAACGTTAATCAGGAACCAATTTTATTTAACGACACTTTTTACAATAACATTGCATTTGGAGTAGAAAATGCAACACAAAAAGAGGTGGAAAATGCCGCAAAAATTGCCAATGCCCATGAGTTTATAATAAACTCTGAAAATGGCTACGACACTGTTATTGGCGACCGGGGCGATAAATTATCGGGAGGTCAGAAGCAACGGGTTTCCATAGCCCGAGCCGTCTTAAGTAATCCTCCGGTATTAATCCTCGACGAAGCCACCTCATCACTCGACACCGAATCGGAACGATTGGTTCAGGATGCTTTGGAAAGTCTTATGCAAAACCGGACATCGTTGGTTATTGCCCACCGTTTATCAACTATAAAAAATGCCGATTTAATTTGTGTGCTTCACAAAGGTAAAATTGTGGAACAAGGCACACACGAAGAGTTAATGGAACTAAGTGGCCGTTACAAAAAACTACATAAAATGCAGATGTATTAGTTTATTGTTTTAATATCTGCATTAAATTAAACCTATTTTTATCACCACCCCGACGCCAATATATCAGCCAGATGGATTGTTTGTATTGGCAATTTCTGTTTAGTAATATAACTTTCGATATTTAGAAGGCACGATGAATCAGTTGAAACAATATATTCGGCACCGGTTGCCAATGCCTTTTCTACTTTTTGTTCAGCCATTGCCGACGAAATGGTTGTATACTTAGCCATAAAAGTACCACCAAATCCACAACATGTAGTTGTATCTTCCATCTCAATAAGTTGAAGCCCTTTTACCTGATTTAATAAAATCCGACTTTCATTCTTTAGTTTATATTCCCGTAATGCTGCGCACGAATCGTGAAAAGTTACTCTATAAGGGAACTCTGCCCCAAAATCAATCATCTTTAGGTGATTCACCATAAAATCAGAAAACTCCACCATCCGCCTAGAGAAAGCGTTTATTTCAGATCGTTTAGAATCACCGCTTTCAAATAACGTAGGGTAATAGTTTTTCACAAAACCAGCACATGAAGCTGAAGGAGTTACAATTAAATTCTTGCCTGTAAAATCATCTAAAAACTTGTTGGCTAGTGTTTTTGTTTCTTTAAAAAATCCGCTATTATAAGAAGGTTGGCCACAGCATGTTTGCTCAGGATTATAAATCACTTTTACACCTGCCTTTTTCAGAATTTTAATACAATTAAAAGCAGTTTCTGGGTAAAATTGGTCGATAAAACAGGGGACGAACAAGTCAACTTCCATATCATATATTTGCCTTGAAAGTATTAAAAAAGAAAGGATATAAAAAGCAAAAAGCCACTAAAAAAGCGGCTTTTTTGCACGGGAGGAGCGACTCGAACGCCCGACACCTGGTTTTGGAGACCAGTGCTCTACCAACTGAGCTACACCCGTATTTTGATTGCGACTGCAAATATAATAATTCATTAATAAATACCTAATCATTTTTGAATTTGAAATTCAATAAAAACAAAATGAAAAAAAACTTATTAACAACATCTATGCAATAAAAAAACCATCAGCCGAAACTAATGGTTACTTTTGCGGAGAGAGAGGGATTCGAACCCCCGGTACCTCGCGGTACAACGGTTTTCAAGACCGCCGCATTCGACCACTCTGCCATCTCTCCCGAGCGCGACAAAAGTATTATAATTTTGGAAATACAAAAAGGTTTTTCGAAAAAAAATATTAAAATTATTAAAAAAAAAACCTCAACAAGGTTGCATAATTGAAACTTATTTCAGAATTTAGTGTAACTTTATAAAAAACGCTGAAAGTATTGATTTTATTGACGGTTTAGAACAAACAAAATACACTTTTTTGCAGGTATAAATAGAAAAATATGCAAAATACAACAAAGTTAATATACTCATTTTCAATAACTTAATTATTTAAATTTTTATCGTATGAATAAAGCTCAATTGATTGATGCAATGGCTGAAAAAGCCGGGCTTACTAAAGCCGATGCAAAAAAAGCACTCGATGCTTTTGTAGAAGCAACTACCGATTCACTGAAAGGTGGCGATAGAGTAGCACTTATTGGATTTGGTTCTTTCTCTGTTTCTGAACGAAGTGCCAGAACTGGAAGAAACCCTCAAACTGGTAAAGAAATTACTATTGCAGCGAAAAAAGTTGTTAAGTTTAAAGCTGGTGCTGAACTTGCAGGTTCCGTTTCATAAGCAATTTTTGAAAGAAATTATAAAAAAGGGAGGCACGAGCTTCCCTTTTTTATGTGGTAAATTAATAATACATGGATAAAAAACTTTTAGAATACCTCTCCGGTTTCCTTACCCCTCACCGCAAGGCTCTGTTCAATTCAGTACTTGAGAACCGGACAAAATATTTTACAGTTGTTTTAGAAGATATTTTTCAACCCCAAAATGCTAGTGCTGTATTAAGGACATGCGACTGCTTTGGGATTCAGGATGTACACATTATTGAGAACAGGAACGAATTTAATGTAGATACACAGGTGGCTTTAGGTGCCTCAAAATGGTTAAACCAGTATAAATATAATAACACTGAAAATAACAGCCTGGATGCCATTAAACAATTAAAAAAACAAGGCTACCGAATTATTGCAACAACCCCACATACCAACGATACATATTTAAATGATTTTGACCTTACAAAGGGCAAATCAGCCTTGGTGTTTGGTTCAGAATTGCCTGGAATATCAGAAACAATTCAGCAAAATGCCGATGAATTTATAAAAATACCAATGTATGGTTTTACCGAAAGTTTTAATATTTCAGTTTCGGCGGCCATAGTTTTACACCATTTAACTTTAAAACTTCACGAATCGGATAAAATTGAATGGAAATTAACAGAAGAAGAAAAAGATGAAATAAAATTACAGTGGATTAAAAGTACTATTAAAAAAAGTGAATTGCTTGAAAAACATTTCTATGAAAAATAACCCTTAATAAATTCCGTAAGCTGGATGGTAGTCTGCATTTTAACACCTGATCTTTTCCATTCTTCGAAAGGCAATGGAATAGTTGCCAACTCTTTTATAGCATCGGAAATAACAAAAACTTCAGGAACTTTTTTCACCAATCCCATCACTGCAAAATCAACACATACATTTGTGGTTACTCCATAAACTATAACAATTTTTGGCTGAAGTATTTTTAGTATTTCTTCAGAATATGGATTTCCAACAAACACATTAAAAGCATCCTTTTTAATAATTATATTTCGTGATGGATTTCTGCTTAATTCATTTATAATATTATAATGTTTATTCCAATCAAAAACCAGTGCATTTTTAGGTTTAGTTTCTGAAATAAATTGTTCCCCTTTTGTCCCTTTTATACAATGTACAGGAAAGGTATTAATCAGGTTAGGACTTAAACTAATTTCCTTAGAATCAAATGTATGCGAATCAGCTGTATTAACAATCCGAATGTTATATTCTTTAGCCAAAGAAGTAATTTCCTGCCATTTAAATTTTAATTTTTCAGCATCCTGAACATAAAGTTTCCCGTCCGGTTCAACAAAATCAATCTGGGTATCTACGTTCCAGAATAATACACTATTATTTACCATAATTAACCATTTCCCATTTTAACAAATACAAAATAATAAAAAACTATTAAACAAAAATAAAACTTATAAATTGTCACATTCAAAAACTATTTACATAATAAAAAAAAACTTCATATTATGTAAAAAAAGCGGCATAAACTAAGGCCATTTTTCCCTAAATATAAAGACAAAATCCTCTCAAATAACAATGCTTTGGCACTAAGCATTTTAAGGTAAAAATAAAACACAAAAGTCAGGAAAAAACTGATACAAATAGGTGTTTTTTTCTATGTAATCATCTAAATCCTGACTCATTATAACAAACATTTTCCCAATATGGGACAACGCCCAACATCACCTGATTACCTTTGATTTTGATTATCAACAACTTAACTAAAAATAACTCCATTGGCATATTATATGTATAACACATGCAAACCCAATTGTTAGACGCAAATAATAAGTTATGGAAAATTTTGAAGGCAAGATTGATACAAATCTGTTACATACCTATCTATATGTTGTATATCTGGATGCCTTAAACAACAAAAATCAAATTGTTTTAGGAAATCAAAAAAACATGTTGCTGACAAGCTTATGTTTACAACCAAATTTTTCCAATAATCTATTATTAAACCTCATTTTAACCGAAATAGACATTGTTAATTCCGGGTTTGTTTCATCTGGCAATAATTTTCATAAATAAACCTATTGATTATGAAAAACATTTTACACCAACATTCTACTACTTCTCAACAAACAATAAAAGATAACGTCATGTATCTCAAAAAATATTTATTGGTAGCATTTATGCTACTCATTACAATTATTGCTTTTTCTCAGGAAGAACCCGATGTATTAATTGGGAACAGTAATGAGCCCGAGCAAATTATTGTAAATGTAGAACCTGTTTTAAAATCAGTGGTTTCAACTGAATGTACCGATCCCGATCCGATCAATTGTGATGGTGTTGCTATTGTGAATCTCGATTTTGACGAAGACAGGATGACACGACTATCGGGTTATGGTAGTATTGAAGTTGGTGATAAATTTAAATTCGGCCAGGTGGCCGGCGTTGGGTCCGATATTGATGCAATTGTTGAAATCATTGAACTCCACCAAGGTTACATCGAAGATATTGACGTTTCAAGCGAAGGATATGACAATGCCCTTCAACCAAAATTTGTATCATATGGCGATTTTAATGGTGATGAAGCATGGGTTGATTTTAAAATTTCATTTTTCTATTGTAACACCAGTATTCCGGCAAACATATTCAGGTTTTATGGATTTGGCGTAGACATTGATGGTGGTTATTACAGGAATGAATTCCAACAGTTTAACTTTACAGGCACTCCCGATTTTGGGGCAGGTGCTGCGGCCAACATTGACATAGTAAATAATCCTCCGGGTGGATACAATATCCGGTTTATTGATAAAACAAATACATCGGCCGATGGAATCCCAATAAATACATGGGACAGGATGGTAAGAATGACCTTCGAAGGCGCCAATTCATTTAATTGGCGTATTGGTGTTAAATATAACGCCCAGGCTTCTTCTGCTTACCGTTTATTTTCATTGTATGCTAAATGTATTCCTGGTTTTGCACCCGCCGAAAATGATTTAGGTGATGCACCAGATCCATATCCAACTCTTAATATCACTTTAAACGGAGCAAAACATGTTATTAGTCCTTCAATTTTTTTAGGAAGCAACATTGATGCAGAAAATGATGGGCAACCTTCTCCAAACGCTGATGGTGATGATAACAACGGAACTCCTGATGATGAAGATGGTGTTTTTATCTCGGGAAGTTTTAAAAATGGTGAAACCAAAACAATTGTAGTTAATGCACATGGCACCGGTAAATTGAATGCCTGGATTGACTGGAATGATGATGGTGACTGGAGCGATGCAGGAGAACAAATTGCGACAGATTTAGTTTTAGCTGATGGAAACAACAATGTAAATATTGACGTACCTTGTACGATTGGGTCAGGTTTTACTTTTGCCCGATTCCGTTACAGTACTAATGCAGGATTAACATATGAAGGGCCAGCATCAGATGGCGAGGTTGAAGATTATATGGTTACGCTTGATAATAGCAATCCAACACCTAACGTAGAAGATCCGGCTAATCAAACAAAATGTGCTGGCGAAAATACAAACCAGGTAACATTTACCGGAAGTGTTGATGGAACAATTTTTAACTGGACCAACAATACACCTTCTATTGGACTGGCAGCCAGCGGTACCGGAAACATTGCTTCATTTGTCGCAATTAATAACGGAACTACTCCTGTTACAGCCACAATAACTGTTACTCCTTCAAAAAATGGATGTGTAGGAAATCCGCAACAATTTACAATTACTGTAAATCCAAATACAGTAACACTGGATCCTGCAGGGCCATTTGGACCAACTGATCCTTCCTACCAATTAACAGGAACACCAAGTGGAGGTACTTTCTCCGGTACTGGCGTCAGTCCTGACGGATTATTTGATCCTTCAGTTGCGGGAATTGGAAATCATGTTATTACATATTCGGCTAACAGTACATTTAATTGTCCCGGATCTGATCAAATTACCATTGAAGTAAGTAATGAAGAATGTAACGATTGTGATGGTAAAGTTACCAGCCTTACATTAAAATACCTGGGTACAAGCCAGGCAAATGTGCTTATTATTGATAAAGAAGACAATACTGTTTTTAACAGTATCGTACAACCAAACGAAATATTTACATTTTCACACTATTATAACGAAACTACTTTTGGTTCCCGTATAAAAATATTTTTAAATGGATCAAGTTCATACACCGAAATCCATACTTCATGTTCTGAGCCAATTGGTCCAGGAATGGTTTTTGGCGAATTCCTAATTGTAAAAGGATACAGCCTTAATGGAGGCCTTTTATGCCCTCCTCGTGGTAACGAATTTGGCGATGCCCCGGGTTATTGCGAAGCCAGCCATAAGGAAGATGGTGATATTAAAATGGGAAGCAAAGTCGATAAAGAAGATTACAACTGGGTTGACGGAGTGGATGATTATGGTAATGCAACCGATGATGACCTTGACAATTATGATGATGAAGACGGGCTTGTTAATAGTTATGGTTACGAAGTAAAACCAGCTTTAAAAGAAAATGATACAAATTACTCATTATCAGTAAAAGTAAAAAACAAACAAGGAATATCAGGGAAACTACATGGTTGGATAGATTTTGATTTAAATGGTGTTTTTGATGCTGATGAATATGCTGTTGTAGATGTTCCCAATGGAACTGATGGAGTTTATAAAACAATAACATGGAATGTCCCCTCCGATATAAAAGCAGGGATATCATATATCAGGTTGAGGCTAACCACAGATATTAGTATATCAAGTAATACACCTTGCGGGTATGCATCTGATGGCGAAGTTGAAGATTACGAATTACCAATTCTGAATAAACCTCCGGGTGAAGAATGGCAATTTGATTGTGGTGAAAATGTAGATGTTGAAGTGAAAGGAGTTGGGACCGATGACCATACATCCACAACATTAACATTCCCCGATTTAACTGATGTTGATAGTATTATTGTAGAAGCTGTACATAAAGGTGGTACAGCTCCATCATCAATGAAGTTTGAATCAGGTTCTCAAACTATTATTGCTCCTCGCCTTACTGTAGTTAATGGTAATTCAGGAATTGGAATTTACCGCGCTAAGTTTGATCCGGCAGCATTCATTACTTTAACTACTTCTGATAGGTGGAATACTCACTCATTTGTAGCTTATGTTTTCCGTTCAAACCAAAACAAAAAAGCCTCTTCTGGCCAATACGAAGGCGTTTATTTATATCACAAGACAGCAAACTTAAATCTTCCTATCACTTTAGGAAACAAAGACATAATAATAACTGTACCAATTTCAGAATTGAATCCTTATCCTGATCAAAGAATCGTAACAATAACAGCTGCTGCAGGTGGTATTAACGAAACCATTACACTTGTACATCCGAATTTAGGTAATTCCTTAAATATTACACCTTTTACTCTTTCAAATGTTCCAGGTACTGTTTCTAATTTAAGCATAGAGGTAAAATCACCATCAACAAACGGAGATTCGTTTGTATATGGAACAGTTGTTGCAAATATTACTTGTAAAGAACTACCACAAATTAGCTGCCCTCCTGCCGATAGTATTCAAGGTTGCAGCACCGATGACATTTCAGATTTTGCCTACTCCGAAACAGAAGTTGACATATCAGAATCAGCATTTACAAGTGCTGGTGGTGTTATTATCAACGAAGGTTGTGGTGTAAATACTATTACCTACAAGGACAGTAAAACCGGAACAAACCCAATTGTTGTGACCCGGACTTTTACACTTTACGATGATTGTGGTGAAACAACCGATTGCCCGCAAACAATTAAAATTTACGATACTACTCCTCCAACTATTGTCTGCCCGTCGGATAAAACAGTTGGTGCAAACGATAATTGTGAATACACTATTGAAGACTACACCGGTGAAGCTACAGTACATGATAATTGTACTGATGATGCACAAATAATTGTTACTCAAAACCCAACTGCTACCACCGTAATTGGTTTAGGAACCACTACAATATGGCTATATGCCGAGGACGAATTAGGTAATATCGATTCATGTAACTTTACAGTTACTGTTGTTGATAGTATTCCTCCTGAAATTACTGCCTATGATACAACTATCTATGTTAGTGAAACAAAAGATAATTGTGTGGCAAAAATGATTAAAGTAAGGTATACTGCCAGCGATAATTGTACAAGCAACAATAATCTTGTTATTACTCAAGGACCTGACACAACCGATTTTGTTCCTATTGGTGACACAACCGTAATGGTAATAGCTCAAGACGAAGCAGGTAATTTAGACACTGCTTATGCAACTGTACATGTGCTTGACACAACTGATCCTCACTTAAATTGCCCCGATGATAAAACAATAACAGGTTGTAACGGGACTGATGATATTGAAAACCACAACAACAAAGGTTGGTTCAAATTCTCAACTACGATAAAAGATATTACTGTTGGAGAATATACTTCTCAATCAACAGTTACTACCGCCGACATTTGGGACAATTGTACCATCGACAGTGTAACTTACATAGACAAAATTACATACAACAATAACCAGGATACAATTATTGTAGAAAGGACATTTGAAGTAACCGACGAATCAGGAAATAAAAGCTGGTGTATTCAAACATTCACAGTTGTAAACGAAGGACCTGAAGCAATCTGTAAACCTGCTACCGTTTATGTCGATAGCAATGGCGAAGCTTCAATCTCTGTAAATGACATTAACGATGGGTCATCTGATGCTTGTGGTATCGATACCATGTGGTTGAGTAATTATTTGTTTGATTGTGATGACATAAATCCTTCTGGGGTAACAATTACTTTATATGTCGCGGATTCTGTAGGAACAATATCAACCTGTACTTCAACTGTTACAGTTAAAGATACTATAAAACCGCATGTTATAGCTAAGGATACAACTTTGTATGTTGATCAATATTGTGGAGTTGTTTTACCTGAACTTTACCATTCAGAATCTGACAATTGTACATTGCCTGCCGGTAGTGTTGATCAAAGTCCCCACGATGGAAGCACTATTTCAATAGGCACAACCACTGTAACAATAAAAGTTACTGATAAATCAGGTAATACATATGATACGGTAGTGTATGCTACTGTGCTTGACACAACTCCGCCAACTTTAAATTGCCCTCCTAACCAAACGTTAATTGGTTGTGATGGAACAGATGTAATTGAAGATTACAACAATAACAATTGGTTTGCATATTCAAATACTGATTCTGTAATAGATAAGGACGCATACATAACTCAATTTGGTGTTGACTCTGAAGATATTAAAGATAACTGTGAAATCGACAGCGTAGTTTACCGTGATACTATCATTTATAACAACCAGGATGACACATTAAAAGTTAAACGGACATTTACTGTTTGGGATAAATCAGGTAATTCTGATTGGTGTACTCAAACATTTACAATAGTAAATACGCTTGATGTAGTTGCTGTTCCAGATGGCCCGCCAATACAATGTTATGGTGGAAGGAGATCGTACAAGGCTGATCCCACAGGTGGAACAAGTCCGTACTATTATTTGTGGGACACCGGCTCAACATCAGATGAGGCATATTTATATGGAGGAAAACATTGGCTACGTGTAACCGATGATAATGGCTGTGTTGCGACAGATACTTTTATTGTTTCTCAACCAGACTCAATGGTTGCTACTGCTACTGTTATTGATTCGATACTTTGTTATGGAGAAACAGGGAAAGCAACAGTAGCTATAGTTGGTGGTCCAACCACTTCTTTTTATCAATATTATTGGAGCAATGGTGAAAATACTCAAACAGCTACCAATTTACCTGCCGGGAAACAATGGGTAAGAGTAAATTATCAAGGATGTGAAGCCTCTGACACAGTATTTATGGGTGATCCTTCTGAAATTATAATTACAAAAGATACTATTATTGATTTGGTTTGTTATGACGATTCAACTGGTATAATAGCTATTTCAGTAAATGGAGGTGAAGTTCCATACACATATCAATGGTTAGGTTCTGATGTATTTCCTCCTGTTTACCATCCGTTAGTTGGTGAAACAAACGATAGTTTAATAAATTATCCTTCAGGTTTCTATAAAGTTATAGTAACTGATGCCAATAACTGTAAAGATACAAGCCGTTCTTTTATAATTTCCGATCCTGCTACTAAAGTTCAAATTACTGCCAACAAAGTGAACGACGTTACTTGTAATGGTGCTGCCGATGGTAAATTTGAAGTTATCATCCAATCTCCGGGTACTGCTCCATATGAATACAGTAAAGATGGAGGATTAAACTATCAAGATACAAATATATTCGAAAACCTCGCTGCAGATATTTATTATGTAATGGTAATGGATGCCAATGGTTGTACCGATACTGCAAGTGTTACTATTCTTGTCGATGATAATGAAAATCCTGTTGCACGGTGTAAAGGCGATACAGTATATATTGATGAAAGCGGGAATGCTTCAGTTACTGTTAATGATATTGATAATGGATCAACCGACAACTGTAGTATCGACACCATGTGGTTAACTAAATACAATTTTGATTGTAGTGATGTATATCCTCCCGGAATATCTGATACATTAACTGTTCGGGATACTGCAGGAAATACTGATTTCTGTACTGCAACAGTTACAGTATTGGATACTTTCCCTCCTGAAATTGAAGCCTTTGGAACAACTATTTATGTCGATGATGATTGTTCTGCAAAAATGATTCAACTCAACTTCACTGTTAGTGATAATTGTACCGACAGTGTAGATATAGATATTACACAAGGACCTGACACATCCCAATATGTCACAATTGGCGATACAACAGTTATGTTGATTGCAGAAGATGCATCAGGAAATTTAGATACTGCTTATGCAATAGTACATGTGCTTGACACAATTGATCCGCATCTTAATTGCCCTGATGACCAAACAATAACTGGTTGTAATGGCACGGATGAAATTGAAAACCATAATAGCAATGGTTGGTTTGCATTCTCAACTTCATTCGAATTAATTACTGTTGGTGAATATGCTGCCCAAACAACGGTTGATTCAACTAAAATTTGGGACAATTGCACCATCGACAGCGTTACATATAAAGATGAAATTACATACAAAAATAACCTTGATACAATAATTGTAGATAGGACATTTGAAGTAACAGACAAATCAGGAAATAAAACCTGGTGTACGCAAACATTTACTATAGTAAATAATTTAGATGTTTCTATCAATAATAAAACTGATGTTTTATGCTATGGCGATTCAACTGGCTCAGCAACAGCAACAGTAAACGGAGGTGTTTCACCTTACGAATATAAATGGTTCAACAACCTGTTAGACAGCATTGGAAATGCTACAACTATTAATAATATCCCTGCCGGAACATATTACTTTCAAGTTGTAGACGATAATGGATGTGATGCCTTGGATTCAGTTATAATCAATCAGGCTGACACATCTCTTTATATTGTTTCGTTAGATTTTGAAAATACAACTTGTATAGGCGATTCAACCGGATTTGCTAAAATAGAAGTAGCCGGTGGAACCACTCCATACAAATACGAATGGAAACGTGGTTCAACCCAAGTTGGCTTGGCCGATTCAATTATTAACCAGCCTCCTGGAACTTATGATATCATTGTAACTGATTCAAATGGTTGTACAATTAATGACCAGGTAATCATTCAACAAGTTGATACTATAAAACCTGTTATTACCTGTGGAGAAGACACCGTTTATCTGGATAATAATGGAGATTATACCATTGACATTACTGATATCAACTTCTCAGCATCTGATAATTGTGAATTAATTGATACTTCGTATGTTCCTGCAACATTTGATTGCAGTGAATTATTTAATCCGAATGTATCAATATATATTGAAGTGGAAGATGCATCTGGAAATAAAAACCACTGTTTATCCGATATTACAGTACTTGATACAATTTCACCTTTAATCAATATGGGTGTATGCCATGCCGATGTTGAATTATTACGCGATGCAAATTGTGAAGCTGTTGTTCCTAGTTATAAACTTTGGACAGAAGTAAATACTACTGATAATTGTGCCGTTGACTCTGTGCTGCAAATACCTGCGGCTGGGACAGTTATTTCGAACACTACCTTGGTTAAATTATATGCCTGGGATAAATCAGGTAATGTTGACTCATGTAGTTTTAATATTACACTTAGGAGGGCTCCCGATGCTGTTGATGATTTTGAAGCAACAAATGAAGACACTCCTGTTGATGTTATTGTTTTAAGCAACGATACAGATTGTGACAACGATTTAGACAGTACATCGGTAAAAGTAATTTCGGGCCCAACAAACGGATCAACTACTGTAAATCCGGTAACAGGTGTGATTAAATACAATCCTGATCTTAACTTTAACGGGAAGGATACATTCGAATACCGTGTTTGTGATACTACATTACCGGCACTATGCGATACAGCAGTTGTTATTATAACTGTAGGTGGCGATAACGACCCTCCGGTAGCAATTAACGATTCGGTTATTACTCCGGAAGATGTGGCAGTTGTAATTGATGTACTTGATAACGATTATGATGTTGACGGAGATACTTTACAAACTGTAAATACATTTGGTGGGCCGGCTAACGGAAATGTAATGATCCTGGCTAACGATAGTATACGTTACACTCCAGACCTTAATTTTAACGGGAAAGATACTTTCCAATACGTTATTACCGATGGAAATGGTGGAAAAGATACTGCATTTGTATTTGTAACAATTACACCGGTAAATGATCCTCCGGTTGCTGTTAACGATAACAAAACTACCAATGAAGATGTACCGGTTGTAATTGATGTTCAGGATAATGATTCTGATCCTGATGGTGATCCATTAACCACTATCAGTAAAATTAATGGGCCGAAAAACGGAACAGCTGTTATTTTGAATAGCGACAGTATACAGTACTCGCCCGCTCCTAATTTTAACGGAAAAGATACATTCCAGTACGTTATTTCTGATGGAAATGGTGGCAAGGACACAGCTTTCGTATATATTACTATTACACCTGTTAATGATCCTCCGGTTGCAATAAACGATACAGTAATTACAAATGAGGATACGCCGGTTGTTATCGATGTTCAAGACAATGATTATGATATTGATGGAGACCCTTTAAAAACCACAGCGACACTTAATGGGCCGTCAAACGGAAGTGTAAACATTCTGGCTAACGATAGTATTCGTTACACACCGAATCTTAATTTTAACGGGAAAGATACTTTTGAATATATAATTACAGATAACAATGGTGGATTTGATACAGCGTTTGTATTTATTACTATATCACCTATAAATGACCCACCTGTTGCAGTTGACGATTATAAATCGACTAATGAGGATATTCCTGTTGTAATTGATGTACAACATAACGATTCTGATCCTGATGGAGACCCATTAACCACTACCAATAAAATTAATGGGCCGAAAAACGGAACTGCTGTTATTCTAAATGCTGATAGTATTATGTATACACCAAATCCATTATTTAACGGGAAAGATACATTCCAATATATAATTTCAGATGGAAATGGCGGAAAAGATACAGCGTTTGTTTATATTTCAATTGGATCAGTAAATAATCCACCAGTAGCCATAAACGATACAATACATGTAAGTGAGGATACAACCAATGTATTTATCGATGTACAGGTGAATGATTCAGATCCTGATGGTGATCCGTTAACAACATCACTTATTTGGGCCGACACATCAGCTGTAGGTGGAACTGTATTAGTAGTAAATGGCGACAGTTTGAAATATACACCACCAAAACATTTCTATGGATTAGACTCTATTCTATACCAGATTTGTGATAATGGAACACCATCGTTATGCGACTCAGCATATGTATTTATTACCGTCGATTCAATGTATGTAAGGTTGTTGCCAAAAGTAATGTTACACGGTGCCCTTCTTGGAACAAATGGATTATTAATGCAGGATGAATTGAGAGTAAAAGGATTTATTCCAATGACTGAACCTTATACAGGATTAGGATACACTCATGTTGCAGGAGGCGGAGGTGAAACAGTTTCCGATTCAGCTACAGTATTTGGAGTTACCGGAAATAATGCCATAGTTGATTGGGTATTTGTCGAACTCAGGAATCCGGGAGATAAAACACAGGTAGTTGCCACCAAATCAGCTTTGGTACAACGCGATGGCGATGTGGTAGATGTCGATGGAGTATCTCCTCTGATATTCGACCAAACGCTTACAGGTAGCTATTATGTGTCAATTAGGCATAGAAACCACCTGGGAGCAATGACAGCAACAGCTATTCCGCTTACTACAGCCGGAACAGTGGTTGACTTTACCGACTTGACTAAAGATTTCTGGAATTCTACTGCTGCGTACGATGGAAAAGAACAAAATTCAGAATACGATAAATATGCTCTATGGGCTGGGACTTCAAATGGCGATAATTACGTAAGGTTTGCTGGTTCAACAAACGATACAAAACCAATATTCAATGCCGTTAGTCAAGCTCCGAATAATACGACAGGTATTCAGACTTTCACCTACAATGGATATCATCTTGAGGACATTAATATGGATGCAAAAGTACGATTCTCAGGCGGAGGAAACGATGTTTCAATTCTGTTCAATATTGTAGCGCACCATCCAATTAATACAGTTGGGGTTCAAACATTCTCATTTAAAGCTCAGCTTCCAAACTAATTAGATATGAAAACACGGACTATAAATAATAGCGTAATGAAAAGGTTTACATACATTTTAGGATTAATTGCTTTTGGAATCCTTGTTTCAACGGGAGCGAAAGGCATTGATCAGGTGAAATATGGATTAATAAAAGATCCTTTGGAACCAAATCATGTTACAGCCGTAGCATATCCCAATTTTGATTCAGATTCAATTGAATTGGTAACAGGTAGTGTGTTTACTTTTCGAATTACAAAAGGTATAAGTACTACACCATCTATTCCAGTTTTAACTACATCTAATGCTGGGGCATACGGTACATTTAATCAAATCCTATATGGTGGGCAAAACAAATGGGATGTGCAGCTGATTACTGACGCTGTTGCTCCAAGCCTAGGGGTAGATGTTTATCAATCGGTATTGCGCGATGCACCACTATTTCCAAATGTTTCAAGTGGAGACACCATTCGATTGTTTTCATTCCGTTTACCTACAGATTGTTTCGAGGGTTCGGTTGAGGTGATAACTAACGATGGTCCTGAACAGGTTATTATTGAGAACGAAATCTTTGGTAATGTCAATAATTTTTTCGATGCCAAAATTATCATAAATGGTTCAAATCCCTATTCATACGATATCTATGCTGGAAACCAGGGTGGACCTGCCTTATTTGATTGCCCCGATGCCCTGGACGATACTAAAACACTTGCTGAAGGTAGCAGTGCTGTTAATATCGATGTGCTTGCAAACGATACCATTGGATTAAACGGTTTTGGGTCACCTGACGTACAAATAGTGACCAATGCTTCCAATGGAACATCAACAGTAATTTCATTGGCTACAACTACCGGTGATGGAGTTACTGGATCAAAAATGATTAGTTACACTCCTTCTCCAACTTTTTCAGGAAAAGACACAATTGAATATAAAATAACCGATGGCGATGGCGACTTTGATATAGCTTATATTTATATTACTGTAACATCAACAGACGCTCCTGTTGCCGACGACGAAAGTTTTACCATTTACGAAGGTGGTACCGCCACAGCCGACAGCCTTGATTCAGGTGTTGGTACAACTTTATTAACTGGTGATACCGATGCTGACCAACCAGACAATACCCTGGTTGCGGTTCCCCGGAGTTTGTTTAATACTTTACATGGAACTGCTATTGTTTATGCCGATGGTACTTTTACATATACGCACGATGATTCTGAATTTTTCAGTGATACATTTGATTATACAGTAAAAGATTCAACTAATAAAACTGACATTGGAACAGTAACCATAACTATTACCCCGGTTAACGATAATCCACCAATTGCTGACAACGAAAGTTTCTCTGTATTACAGGGTGGTACAGCTACTGAAGCAAACCTTACCTCCGATTCTACATTATTAGATGGAGATTGGGATATTGATTTGCCATATGATACACTAACAATCTTAACAACTCCACAAACATTACCAAAACATGGTACTGTAACAATTGGATCAACTGGAAGATTTACTTACATACACGACGGTTCAGATAATCTGAAAGATACATTTGCATATACGTTAAGCGATGCAATAAATCATTTAGATACAGGTTATGTTTATGTTTCAGTTTCTGAATTACCAAATAACCCACCAGTTGCCGATAACGAAAGTTTTACAGTATTAGAAGGTGGTACCGCCACTGAAGCAAATCTAATTGCAGGTTCAACTTTATTGGATGGTGATACCGATCCTGACTTACCGAATGATTCAATTTGGATTTTAACAACTCCTCAGGTGAATGTAACTCACGGAACACTTACTTTAAATGGCGACGGTACATTTAGTTATACCCATGATGGTACCGAGCAATTTAGTGATAGTTTTAGCTACATTTTAAGAGATATTGATGGCGCCAAAGACACCGCTGTAGTGACAATTACAATTACTCCGGTAAACGACAACCCACCGGTTGCCGATAACGAAAGTTTTACTATTTTACAGGGAGCTACTGCTACTGAAGCAAACTTAAATACAGGATCAACACTGCTGGAAGGCGATACTGATATAGATTTACCTTTTGATGTATTAACAATATTAACAACTCCACAAACTTTACCTAAACATGGTTCGGTTACAATCAGTGCTGCTGGTACTTTTACATACATCCATAATGATACTGAAACAACAGCCGATACATTTGCTTATACTCTAAGTGATGCAGTTGGCCATTTAGATACAGGTTATGTTTATGTATCAATTACCGACAGGCCAAATAATCCACCTGTTGCTGACGACGAAAGTTTCACTGTTTTAGAAGGTGGTACTGCCACAGAAGCTGATTTAGACGCGGGTATTTCACTATTAGATGGCGATACCGATGCTGACCAACCTGATAATACATTGGTGGCATTACCGTTTACTGCAGCAACTACACATGGAACTGTTACTGTTTTAGCCGATGGTACATTTACATATACCCATGATGATTCGGAATTTTTCAGTGATAGTTTTGATTACACCGTTGTTGATTCGGCTGGCGCTACCGACATTGGTACTGTAACGATTACAATTACTCCTGTAAATGATAATCCTCCGGTTGCCGACAACGAAAGTTTTACAGTAGCTCAGGGAGCAACAGCAACACAAGCTAACCTTGACGCTGGTGCTAATTTATTGGTTGGTGATACTGATATTGATTTACCTTTTGATACATTATCAATATTAACTACACCACAAACTCTACCATTACACGGAACAGTTACAATAAATGCAGACGGAACATTCTCATATACTCATGATAATACTGTAACAATAGTTGACTCATTTGCTTATACTTTAAGTGATGCAGTTAACCATTTAGATACAGGTTGGGTTTTCGTAACTATTTCAACATTAGCCGACGATGCACCTATTGCTGTTGTCGATTTTGAAACAGTAACTAAAAACACAGTAAACAATATTTTATTTACTGTTGCCAACGATACTTTTGGTGCTGATGGCCCTGCTTTGAGCCCAATAACAATACTTTCAGGTCCATCGAACGGAACTGCCACTGTATTTGGAAATGCTTCGGCAATTTCGAACGACGACGTTATTTTATACACACCTACCACCGATTATATTGGTGAGGATTTTATTGTGTATCAAATTTGTGATTCAGATGGCGATTGTGATAGTGATACTGTATTTATCACTATTAATGACGAACCCAATAATCCACCGGTTGCAATAAACGATATTAATTCAACATTAATGAATATTCCGGTTGGTGGTAATGTTATAACAAATGACTCAGATCCTGATGGGGACCCAATTAGCGTAAATGGAACTCCTGTTAGTGGACCATCAAATGGTACTATTGTTTTAAATGCGGATGGATCATATATCTACACGCCAACAACTGGTTTTGTTGGAACAGATGAATTTACTTATGAAGTATGTGACAATGGCGGATTATGTGACCAGGCCGATGTAGTTATTAAAGTATTAAATAATGTTTTGCCTAACAATCCACCGATTGCAATAAACGATAACTATTGGGGGAAATTAAATACCCCGGTTACAGGTAACATTCTTTCGAATGACAGTGACCCTGATGGAGACAATATTTCAATTACTAATTTGAACGTGACTCCTTCAACAGGTACAGTTACATTATTAGCCGATGGTTCATTTACATACAATGCTCCAACTGATTTTGATGGAATAGTTACTTTCTCATATGAGATTTGTGATGATCAGACTCCTTCACTTTGTGATGCTGCGTTAGTTACTATTAAAATATTACCTATTCCTCCTGTAACAAATATTACAGTAGCTGTTGATGACCATTATAAAACAAATATTAACACAGCTATTTCAGAGGATGTTTCAGATAATGATTCTGATCCCGAAGGTGACACTCAGTCGTTTACTGTATCAAAATCAACCGATCATGGAACATTATCATTTAATGCAAATGGTACATTTAATTATACTCCAGATCAGGGATATACCGGAAGTGACAGTTACTCGTATATAGCATGTGACAATAATGCAACTCAGGCATGTGATCCTGCTACTGTTTATATTTTAGTTGAAGAACCAAATAATCCACCAATAGCTAAAAACGATATCAATTCAACATTGATAAATACACCAGTTGGTGGAAATGTAATAACTAACGATAAAGATCCTGATGGAGATGCTCTTTCTGTAAATGGAACTTTAGTCAGTGGTCCTTCAAACGGTTCAGTAACTATCAATTCAAATGGTGTTTATACTTATACACCAAATACCGACTTTACTGGAACCGACCATTTTACTTATGAGGTTTGCGATGATGGTACTCCATCGTTATGTGACCAGGCTATTGTAACTATTGAGGTTGTTAAAAATGATATAAATGAAAATCGTCCACCGGTTGCAACCAATGATAACGAAAGTGGTAAAATTAATACACCAGTTACAGGGCAGGTTCTTTCTAACGATTTTGATCCTGACAATGACAATTTCTCAATCGCAAATTTAAATGTTGTTGTTTCAGCTGGAACAGTTGTTTTAAATGCCAACGGTACATTTACCTATACACCTCCAACCGATTTTGTGGGAGAGGCAACATTCACTTACGAAATATGTGACGATGGAACTCCAGTATTGTGCGATGATGCCGTTGTCACAATTGATATTTTTGATATTCCTATAATTTTACCTAATACTACTGTAGCAGTCGACGATCAGTACGAAACTGATGTTGATGTAGCTGTAACCGGAAATGTTTCAGGTAATGATTACGATCCGGAAGGTGATGCACAAACAGTTACGTTATTAAGTAATCCGGGAAATGGAAACTTAACCTTCAGTTCGAACGGTTCATTTACTTATACTCCAAATGCCGGATTTATCGGAACTGATAGTTATACCTACCGTGCTTGCGACAATGGTTCACCTGTAGCATGCGATGTTGCTACTGTATATATTTTGGTTGAAGAACCATTTAATCCTAATAATCCACCAGTTGCTGAAGACGATATTAATGCAACACATATCAATACTCCTGTTGATGGCAATGTAATTACCAACGACTGGGATCCTGACGGCGACCCAATATTGGTTGTGGCAATTATCAGTGGACCTGCCAACGGTGTTACAAGCTTATCGTCAAATGGACTATATACTTATACACCTGATAACGGATTCCTTGGAGAAGACCAGTTTGAATACCAGTTGTGTGATAATGGTACACCAAGGCTTTGTGATACTGCTACAGTTACAATCGAAGTAGTTGATACAATTGTTGTTGATGTTAACCGTCCACCGGTAGCTGTTGATGATTATGCTAAAGGGAAAAAAGACACAAAAGTTACTGGCCATATTTTAACCAATGACTTTGATCCTGATGAAGACCTGTTTACGATTACAAGTACAACTATTACACCTTCAGTGGGAACACTAGTATTAAATACTGATGGTACATTTGAATATACTCCACCAACCGGTTTTGTTGGAAAAGCAACATTTGAATATGAAATTTGTGACAACGGAACACCTGTCCTTTGCGACAATGCAACTGTTACAATCGATATTTTAGATATTGACACACCAGAAAATACTACTGTAGCTTCTGATGATATGTTCGAATCAAATCCTGATGAGGCCGTAGATGGTGATGTAACACTTAATGATTACGATCCTGAAGGAGACAATCAAACATTTACATTAATAACTACTCCACCAAATGGCGACATCATTTTTAATGCCAATGGTACATTTAGTTATACACCTGATCCGGGTTATATTGGTACAGATGTATTTACATATCAGGCGTGTGACGATGGAACACCAACTGCGTGTGATATTGCAACTGTATATGTTTTAGTAGAAGGAGATCCACCTTCGGATATTCCTCCACCTGAGTTAAACGATGATGTTTTAACTGCCATGTGTAATTCAGTATTCGGAAATGTATTATTTAATGATGAAGTTATTCTTGAAGAAATCCTGGAACCAACAATTGTTACAGGAACATCAAACGGAACATTAATATTTAATACCGATGGTACATTCGAATACTTGCCTGACTATAGGTTTGTTGGAGAAGACAGATTCACTTACCAGGTTTGTATGGCTAATGACCCAACTGTATGTGCCACTGCCGAAGTTGTTATTACAGTCCTAAAAGATACTGATTGTGACAATGTTCCTGATGATGATGACATTGACGACGACGATGACGGAATCCTCGACGTAGACGAAGGCAACGGAATTACTGATACCGATAACGACGGAATTCCAAACAGCCTTGACATTGACTCTGACAACGACGGAATAGTTGACAACGTTGAAGGCCAGTGGGAAGACGAAACATATATTGTACCAAGTTGTATTGATACCGATGGTGATGGCTGGAACGATGCCAACGACCCTGACAACGGTGGAACCGACTTTGTAAACGATCCTTCATTGGATGGCTTTGCGGATACTGATGGTGACGGAATTCCTGACTTCCTCGATCGCCAAACTGATGAAGATGACATTGAAGATGCCATTGAAGGGCACGATGCCAACAACGATGGAGTTGCTGATGTAACACCGTTTAATTCTGATTCAGATATGGATGGTTTAGACGATGCATACGATATTGTTGATGGTTGGAATGTTTGTGGAAACCCAATTGGAAGTAATTCACCACTTCCTGACCATGATCAAAACAATATCCGTGACTGGAGAGAGTTTAACGAACCAGAATTTGAATGTCCTGAGATATTCGTTCCTGAAGCCTTTTCACCTAATGGCGATGGCAACCACGACTATTTCGAAGTTGAATGTATATATGATCTTTATCCAAATGCTGAGTTATTTATACTTAACCGTTGGGGTAACATCATCTTCGAACGAAATAACTATGGTAATCCTGATGTATGGAGCAGTTCAGACTTATGGTGGGATGGGTATTCAGAACACAGTTGGACACTTGGAACCGAGAAGGTACCGCCTGGAACGTATTTGTTTGTCTTAAAACTTGATGCGAGCACCGTGATTAAAGGAACAATATTCATTAACTATTAATCCGAGAGCCATGTTAAAAAAGAATATTATAAAAACAGCCTATAAAATGAAAAAAGAAATATTCTCTGGAAAGTGGATAATCATGATTGCCCTTATTGCAACCATGCAAGTATCCTACGGACAGCAAGACCCGGATTATACGCAGTATATGTTCAGTCAGCAGTCAATTAACCCGGGTTATGTCGGAAGTTGGGAGAGTATGGGATTTATGGCCTTAACCCGTAAGCAATGGGTAGGTTTTGATGGTTCGCCATCAACCCAGATGTTTGCATTCCAAACACCACTTTCAAAAGAAAACATTGGTTTAGGATTTAGTATTTTAAATGATAAAATTGGCCTCGAAAAAAGGGTTGGTATTGCTGCTGATTATTCGTACCGTTTAAAAATGAGCGATGAAGTGTCGTTGCGTTTAGGTATGAAAGTAGGTTTTACCAATTACAATAACGACCTCACTCAATACCAGCTCGATTCGCAGGGAAATCCCGACCAGATGTTTATGGGCGAGATTGACCAGAAGTTTATGCCTAACGTAGGTGTGGGAGCCTTTTTAAGTTCAAAGAAATTTTATATCGGATTATCGGTTCCTAAAATCATAAAAAACGACTTTAAAAATAATGTCAACAACTATTCATCGTTTGCTGAATTAAGGCACTTCTTTTTAACAGGAGCTTATGTATTTGATTTGAGCCAGGATATAAAATTTAAACCAACATTTTTAACAAAAGCAGCCATTGGAACACCTGTACAGGTCGACCTGAGTGCCAACTTCTTAATTAAGGAAAAATTCTGGCTGGGTGCTACATACCGTACTGGCGATGCCGCCGGATTTATCGCTCAATGGATTTTTGATAAAAAGTTACGCATTGGTTATGCCATTGACTTTACAACAACAAAATTCAAAAATTACCACGATGGAGTTCATGAAGTAATGATCTCCTACGAATTGAATTTCTTAAAAACTCGAATTCCTTCACCAAGGTACTTCTAAAGATTCAGGATATGAAAAAACAGTTATTTATAATTCCGATATTATTATTAAGTGTAACACTGTTTGCACAGGATAAGTTAAGCAGGTTCAACAATTTGTACCTTCAAAATTTAACCGTTGAGGAGATACCTACCAATTCTGAATTGAGTGATTTTGGCCCATGTTTGGTAAATGGCGACCTCTATTTTACGTCGTTTAGTACTCAGGCTGAGACCGATAAAAAGAAAAAGGAGACTTATTACGATGTATTTTCAGCATCGATCAATAGTCTTGGAATTGTCAATTCAACGCGAAATATTATTGACGAACTTGCTACTGAATACCACGAAGGGCCTTCGGCATGGGATGCTATTCATGAAGAGCTAGTTGTTACACGTTCGAATTCTGACGATCCAATGATAACTCCTTATAAACCGGTTCAGAAAAAAGAATTAAACCTTGAGTTAATCTTTACAAAAAAGGTAAATGGAAAATGGGTAATTCAAAAAGAATTTGCACACAATAACAAAGATTATTCAGTAGGGCACCCTGCTTTTACTCCAAATGGCGACACACTTATTTTTGTGAGTGATATGCCTGGAGGTTATGGCGAAACAGACCTGTATATGTCAGTTAGGCTAAACAACGGTTGGTCCGAACCTAAAAATTTGGGTAATAGAATTAATACCGCAGGAAAAGAATTTACGCCTTTTGTAACTACAAATGGAATCTTGATTTTTGCATCTGATGGTATGGATGCAAATACCACCGATCTTGATTTGTATTACACATTAATTTCGGACGAAAGTGATCCTTCAATCGTAAAATTCCCCGCTCCTATCAATTCAAGTGAAGATGATTTTGGAATGGTGGTCAATAAAAGTAACATCTTTGGGTATTTAACATCGAACAGGCCAGGAACGGGTAGCGACGATATTTACCGCATCGACTTTAACATGGCATTGGCTTCTATTAAAGGAAAAGTTATTAATAAATTCACACGTGAGCCTATTAATCAAGCAGTTGTTGAATTCAGCCCTCCGGTAGTAATGCCCGAACTGACATATACCGCCGCTGATGGTTTATTTGATGTACAAGCACCCGAGAACCAAATAAAAGAAGTGACCGGTTCAAAAGAAGGTTTTACTTCAGAAACAGTAGTTTATGACGGCCAGGATTTAATTTTAATTGAATTATCACCTGAAGTTATTTTAGAACTTTCAGTTCGCGATGCCGAAACAAAAAATTATTTATCGGATGTAACCATCCATTTTAATGGGCAGGATCCGGTACTTTCTGAACCTGATGGAATAATCACCAGGCCACTTGAAGGAAACAAACAATATTATATCAGAGGTACACACCCGGCTTACCTTGATAATTCGCTCACAATCGGAGCTGAAGGAAAACCGGGAAATATAAAAGCTACACTTTGGATGTATAAAGGAATTGCAGGTAAAACATTTGTACTCGAAAATATCTATTACGATTTCGACAAATGGGACATTCTGGAACAATCAGCTATTGAGCTTGATAAACTGGTAAATATATTAAAAGAAAATCCTGAATTAAAAGTTGAATTAGGGTCGCATACCGACTCACGTGGTACCGACGAATATAACCTTTGGTTATCTGAAAAACGTTCGGCATCAGCCGTAAAATACATCAACGACAAAGGATTTAGCAATGGGCGTATTGTAGCCAAAGGATATGGTGAATCATCACCTGAAATTGCCAATCCTCAAAATGAAACTGAACACAGGCTTAACCGTCGTACAACATTTACCATTAAGGATCTTGGTTCGGGGCAAACAAAAATTGCCAGTGTACCTAGCAACCAAAATGGCTATGGAAAAACATCAACCGGAAAAGTAGTTAGTACTATTTCGGGAGGTTATTCTGCAACAGGTAGTTCGGCAGTTCCTGCAGGCGATGTAACTTACTGGGTACAGTTCTATGCCACAGTAGGTCCTGTAAACATTAATACATATGTTCCTGCAATTGTCGAAAAATATTCACAATACGGTATTAAAGACCGTAAAACAGGAAAATACGTCCAATACCAGTTAGGCCCATTTACCGACAGGGCTGACGGCGAACGTGTTTACAACGAAGTATTTAATATGGGTTACACCATCATGCTCCTCGAGTATCATGGCGACCGAAGGGCACGCATGTTATTGCCCAACAATAATTAGGCTAAATTTTCTATGTATAAATAATGGGTTAAAGGGGGAGTCTGGTCCAGGACTCCTCCTTTTTTTTTGTGAAAAATATAGGAAATTAACAATCATAGAATTAATTGTTTTTATTTTAGTATCGAACGCCCTAATTCTGATCCGACTAATAAGGATTTTAACAAAAAATTAAGCCATTTTATGTTGATTAGCTGAATTTTACTCTGGATAACTACAATATTTATGCTCCTTAGCACAATTTAAGTATAGAAAAGTAATGTATTTATGTTTTTTAGCTGAATTTCACTATGGAAAAGAGCAATTTTTATGCTCCTCAACACAATTTTACTCTTGATTTGTCCAATCTGTATTTACCCAACAGCTTTAAATAAAAATCAATGCCAATATCAGATTATTTTTCTGTAATTATTTATTCATTCAATCATTCATTCAGTCCCTCAATCCTTCAGTAATTCAGTAATTCAGTTTACTCATCCGTTAATCAATCATCAGCATAGCAATGCGGTGCATTTCTGAAGGATTTTCAGATACAACATCTATTTCCATTCCAGCATTCCTTACAGTTTGGTAAACATCAACGGCAAACGCTTCCGGGCTGGGCCGAGAGCGGTCTTTATGCTTACATTCAAGACGATTCCCCGGGCATTTTTTACAAACTGAACAACACGTTTGGTTTAGAAGAAAAACTTTATATTTCCCTTTTAAAAACAACTCGCGCTCTATTTCCAACAGCTTATTGGTTACCTCCTTTGACCAATCCGATGGATACACATTTTTATCAGCTTGTTTTGTTAGCCGTACTATTATGCCATTTCTATATTCTGCAAAAAAGTTTTTACATTCCTGAACGGATGGTGTATTTGGAGGGCAAGTTCCAAGTCCATAATCGGAGCAGCCAAATTCACACTTAACCCTCACCCACTGCGACACAATAATTTTGCCGGGTATTATCCATTTAAAATCATTAAATCCTTTTTCTCTAATAATTTGCTCAATATCAATCTTATCTACCATACAATTAAAAATTTTGAAGGCTTGAGTTTATGGTTAATTTATTCTTCCTATTAGTAAAAAACAGATTGACTTTTACAATTTACAACCTATAAACTAATCACTTATGATGTATCAAAGATACAATTGATCATTAATTTTTCCTATTGGATAATTTTAAACAAAATAAAAATGGTAAATTCTGCTGTTTGTTCATTCTAAAAAAAAGCAATTCCTTAACAAAAACAGCAAATATTGAAATAAAATACATACTTAACTTATGAACTTATTATCTTCAATTTAAGTTTATTAATGTATATTAAGTAAATATTTAACAGTCTCCACTCGCAATGAAGGCTAGAATTTCGAAGAATAATTATGAAAAGAATAATTACCATCTTTATTATTGTTGTAGCGATATTGATTGCTGCGGTTCTGGCTGTACCAGTAATCTTAAAAAAACCCTTACTCGAAAAAACAAAATCAACAATAAATAAGCACATAAATGCCGAAGTTAATTTTTCCGGGTTTTCTATATCGTTGTTACGAAGTTTCCCCAAAGCGACACTTTTATTAACCGATGTTACTGTAATTGGATCGGGAGAATTCCAAAACGATACCTTACTCAAAATAGGTGAATTTAGAACACGTATTGGTTTGGAATCACTTTTAAACTCGAAGGGGATTACCATTGAAGAAATTATATTAAACAATCCGGCACTAAATCTCAAAGTAGCTGCCAATGGTAGTACGAATTGGGATATTACTAAAAATAATGCACAACCAGGTTCACAACCTACAAAAACTCCTGAAAAACAATTTACGATTCAGCTTCAGAAAATTAAAATTGCGGATGGAGATATTAGTTACGATGATAAATCAATGCCCATGTTGTTAACATTTACCCATTCCAATTTTGACCTTATTGGAAAAATGTTTGGCACAAATGCTGAACTTGAGGGTAATGGAAATGTAGGTGGTTTTTCGCTCACTTACGATTCTGTCAACTACATTTCAGGTTCAACTTTAAAAACAAATTCGGTAGTAAACGTCGATTATGACAAAATGGATATCTTTATCAAACAAAGCGAATTATGGATTAATAATTTGCCTTTTGATTTGGTTGGTGATATTAAAATGCCCAGCGATACCATTTTATTCAACCTTGATTTTCAATCAAAAAAATCGGGATTTGATGATTTTCTGGCCCTGATCCCACCCAATTACAACTCCTACCTTAAAGGATTGGAAACAGATGGAACAGCAGTTTTATTAGGCGCTATAAAAGGATATTATGCCGAAGCTGACTATCCTGTTTTAAAATTTGAGCTCGATATTGATGGTGGCCGAATAAATTATTCCAACTTACCCGAAGAAATAACAAATATTCGCACAAATTTAAAAATTGATAAACCTCAAGGAGGAAACGATTTAATTACTATCAACTTTAATCAGGCACATGCCGAAATTAAAGACAACCCACTGGACTTTTCCCTGTTATTAAGCCATTTAATAACAAATCCAACCTTCGAAGGTATTTTAGATGCTAAAATAAATTTTAACCATTTAAAAAATGCCCTTCCTCTCGATAGTATCGATATTGCCGGATTTATGGATGCCCAAATAAAAATACAAGGCGATTATTCTCAAATAGAAAAAAAACAATACAATCAAGTACAATCAAACGGGAAAATACTACTTACCAATTTTAGTTTTAATAATCCGTCGTTTACACAAGCCATTGGTATACCAAACGGTAAAATTGAATTTACCCCCGAACAAATCAACCTACCTGAACTTCAGCTGATTATTGGAAAAAGCGATATCAAACTAGATGGAAAAATAAACAATTACCTGAATTACATATTTCAGAATGGCATTCTGGCAGGTACGGTGAATCTAAATTCAAATAATTTGAATATCAGCGAACTGATGGCCTTGCAGGTAGTAGAGCAAAAGGATTCAATAAGTGTAACGGCTGCAAAAACGTCGGAGCAAAAAGTAGCACCCATAAGTTTACCACCGAATCTCGATTTTTCAATTTCGGCAACAATTGCAAAACTTGTTTACGACCAAATGCCTGTAACAAATATTCAAGGAAACGTAGGATTAAAAAGCGGAAAATTAAATTTATCAGGATTGGACATGAACCTGTTGCAGGGGAAAATAAAACTTTCAGGTTTTTATGAAAACAAGCCAACGTCAAAACCACAGTTCGATTTTAGCTGTTTGGTTTCCAACATCGATGTTAAAACCGCATATAATTCGGTATCTATGCTGCAGGAAATGATTCCGGAACTCAGTCAATGTATAGGGCAATTGGGAGGTACAATTAAACTTAAAGGAGTTTTTAATCCGGAGTTAGCTATCGAATCAGCGACAGGTAATATTAATCTGGCATCATTCAGTTATGCTACTCCTCAATTTTCAAAAATAATCCATATTCCCTCTGGGAATCTCGATTTTACTTCAGGCCAGATAAATCTCACACGTTTGTCAATTCTAATAGGAGGAAGCGATATTAACCTTGCTGGAAAAATTTCGAACTACCTTGATTACTATAACAATAAAGGCATTATAACTGGCGATATCCAATTAAAATCGGGATACATGAATCTGAATGAACTAATGGCCTTACAGGTAAAAGAAGTAAACGACAGCATCCCAAAAACTAAAAAAGAAAACCCGGTAACAGCAAAACAATCACCAATCAAAACAACCTCGGCTTTTAATATCCCTGCAAATATTGACATCAATTTTAGAACTGAAATAAACAAAGCGTTGTATGGAAAAACAACAATTACAAATATCAATGGAAATACCCTCATTCGTAATAGCAAACTTAACCTGCAAGGATTAACCATGAATATGTTGGAGGGCGAAATGAAATTAACAGGATCGTACGAAAACACACCCGAAAATAAGCCATTATTCGATTTTGGATTCGACCTTTTAAACATTGATATACCTATTGCATTCAACTCATTTTCAGGAGTTCAAAATAGGCTGCCAATTGCCGGCCATAGCCAGGGCAAATTTATTTCCAGTTTTAAAATGAAAGGGCAATTAATGCCCGATATGAAAATAAATTATTCGTCACTAAACGGGCAGGGCCTGTTAAATACCTTAAATCTACAAATTAACCAATCTCCGCTTTTTAGCCAATTGAGCGGGATCCTAAAAAAGGAAAAACTAAAAAACCTTAAAGTGGCTGATTTTATAACCAACTTTACCATCGAAAATGGAAATTTACTTTTAAAACCATTCAAAACAAAAATAGCTGGACAGGAAACCACTATTAACGGGCGCTTAAATACTCAAAACATCCTTGACATGAAACTTAATTTTGTGATTGAACGTGACGCTTTTGGACAGGATATTCAATCAATTTTAGGTGTTATTCCAGGTCAGGAACGAATAAAAACTGTACCAGCTGCTGTTGAAATTAACGGGCCAATAGGTAAACCTGAAATAAAAATTGACCTTAGCCAGGCTAAAGATTCAATTATTAGCGAACTTAAAAATACTTCAAGAGAAGACCTCCAGAAATCATTGGATAAATTAAGCGGAGGAATAAAAAAATTATTCAAATAATTTATTCTAAAAAAAATGCCACCCTTTTTAAAAGATGGCATCGTATATATAATTTTTGAGATTTTACAAAGCTTGCTTTAAATATGCTTTAAATTCTTCGGTATCAAAAGTTACACCCAGCCTGTATTCAGTTCCATCGGGCATAATAATCACATGGTTGGGAATACTGTTGGTTTGGTATTTTCCAATTAAAATATCAAGGTTTTGTTTGCCAATGTTATTTTTTTCTTTCCCGTCAACATCCGAAACAAACACTTCATTTTCTGGTAATTTAGTACGGTCATCAGTATATAATCCAACCACAACAAATTTTTCGGCCAGCAGATTTAATACTTCAGGATCGGCCCATACCGAATTTTCCATTTTTTTACAATTGGCACAAGCATGGCCTTTAAACACCACAAATGCAGGTTTGTTTTGTTCTTTTGCACAATCAACTCCCTGCTCATAATCAAAATAGCCTGGCAAACCATGAGGCAAATGTAATTTATCGGCATATTTGGCTGGGCCACACAATTCGGTTGCCTGTAAACTACCCGATGAGTGTATTATTTGTGTATGCATCCTGTTTTCAGAAGCTGGAGGAATTAATGCTGATATTCCATTCAACGGTGCTCCTAATAAGCCAGTAAACAGGTAAATAACAAAGGTAAATGTTATTAAAGATAAAAACATCCGACCAACACCAAGGTGAGGCATATCGCTATCGTGTGCAAATTTGATTTTCCCCAGAAAGTACAATCCTAAAAAGAAAAACAATACAATCCATATTGCCAGATATAAGTCACGGTTTAACAAACCTAATCCATATACCTGATCGATGTTACTTAGGAATTTCAGGCCAAAGGCCAATAAAATAAAAGCAAATACAACTTTAATAGAATTAAGCCAACCACCTGATTTAGGCAGCTTATTAAGTGCCGATGGGAAAATAGCCAATAGAGTAAAAGGAGTTGCAAACGCCAATCCAAATGCGAACATACCGATCAAAGGACGTAAACCCCCACCCTGCACCGCTTGTATAATCAAAGCTCCAATAAATGGGCCGGTACATGAAAAAGATACAATTACAGTAGTTAGTGCCATAAAAAAGGCACCAATCATTCCACCTTTATCGGCTTTGGCATCGGTTTTATTAATGAGGCTACTGGGCATCATTATTTCAAATGCCCCAAAAAATGAGATGGCAAAAATCAGGAATAAAACAAAGAACAGCGAATTTGGAATCCAGTGAGTACTAAGTATACTTCCGACATTTGGCCCAAAAATTCCGAATGAGAACAAGGCACCTAATAAAGTAAAAATAGCTACAATTGAACCGCCAAAGAATAAGGCCGTTTTAATTGCTTTCCCCCGGTTATCGCTACCACGCATAAAAAATGATACGGTCATGGGAATCATCGGGAATACACATGGAGTTAGCACAGCAGCAAGCCCTGCAACCAACGATATAAGTATAAATATCAACAACGACTGCCCTCCACTACTCGGAGAATCCATGTTTGTTGTTTTTACTTCACTAATTAATTCTGTTTTATTATCCTGATTAAACTGAAACGAAAAATCAGCGTCATTCGGAGGCAAACAGGTTTCATCGTCGCACCCCATAAAATTAACACTTCCTTTTATTTCAACAGGATCGGTAGTATTTAATTTTATTTTTTGCCGCAATTCAGCAGTAATACTAAAATAGCGCAGGTTCAACATAAACGTTTTATCGTAATGTTCTTCGGGTTCGGGCGATTTTAATAATTCACCTACAAATTCGAATTTTGATGAATCTTCAAACATTATCGAAGTAGGAATTGGCCCACCCTCAGGAAGGTATGTGTCATACAAATGCCAACCTTTATCGATTGTTGCAGTAAAAACCAGGTCGATTTCATTTCCATTTTGCTCTGAACTATACGACCATTTTATGGGCTCAATTATTTGAGCGTTTACCATAAAACCTGTCAGAACAAATACTAATAAAAATAAATATTTTCTTTTCATATCATTTATTGCTTCATTTGAAACTATGATTCACCGAATATAATTTAATCATTCTATTATAACAACGAATCGGATTATTTTAGTTGTGGCTCTTTATCCAAAAAAACCAAACACATATTTACAAATACACATATATGTATACAATTCGTGTTCCAAAATATTCACAGTGTCAAAACTACAGGTTTTAACACATAATATTGGCAAAAAGGTGACAATTAACTTGTCTTTAACAACTTTTTAGGTAAAAAAAAGCCGCTCCAGAATTGGAGCGGCTGATCTTAAATTTTAATTTCTTCCTGGTTTTCGTCATAAACGTGGTATTCAAGAAATGAGTAAGAATTGTTTTGTTCAATTTTTATCCACCTGAAGAATTTTTTAAACCATTTAAAACGAATCGAATTTATACCTTTCGTAAGGTACGCTGCTACGTAGGGATGTACTTTTAAAACCAACTTTTTTTTGTTTAAGTCTTTAATAACATAAACAATTTTGTTACTTAAATCGTCGGCAAAAAGTACAGTGGGCACTATTTCTCCTGATCCTTTACAAGTAGGGCATACTTCGGCTGTTTCAATATGTTGTTCGGGCCGAACCCTTTGCCTGGTAATTTGTAAAAGGCAAAACTTGCTTAAAGGCAGGATGTTGTGCTTAGTTCTGTCACTTGCCATCGCCTCTTTCATGTACTCGAACATTTTGTGGCGATTGGCTGAGGAATGCATGTCAATAAAATCTATGACAATTATGCCTCCCATGTCTCTCAATCGTAATTGCCTTGCAATCTCTTCACAGGCTGCCATATTGACTTCCAGGGCATTTGTTTCCTGGTCAAGTCCGGCTTTCGACCTGTTTCCGCTGTTAACATCAATAACGTGAAATGCTTCGGTATGCTCAATGATTAAATAGGAACCATTTCGAAACGATACTGTTTTCCCGAACGAAGCTTTGATTTGTTTTTCAATGCTATAATGTTCAAAAATCGGGGCGGCCCCGGTATAATGTTTCACCAGTTTCTTTTTATCTGGCTCGATGGTGCCTATGTAATCACTTAATTCATTACATACGACTAAATCATTCACAATAATACTGTTAAACTTTGTGTGATAAATATCACGCAATAATGCTGTGGTACGGTCCATTTCGCCCACCAATAACGATGGTGGATAAACCCGTTTTAATTTCTGAAAAGTTGTTTCCCATTTATCAACCAAACGCCTTAATTCCTTGTCAAGGTCGGCAACTCTGATATTTTCAGCTGCCGTGCGAATTATCACACCATATTTTTTAGGGCGGATACTTTGAACAAGTTTTTTAAGCCTGTTTTTTTCTTCGGTTGATTTAATTTTCTGAGAAACAGAAATTTTTTCACTAAATGGCATCAAAACCATGTACCTTCCGGCAATCGAAATTTCGGAAGTTAATCTTGGGCCTTTAGTTGAAATGGGTTCTTTAGCAACCTGCACCACAATTTTCTGACCAACTTTCAATATTTCACCTACTTTACCTTCTTTGTTAATGTCGGGTTCAGAATGAATTTTTGAAAGGGAAGAAATTCTGTTTTTTCGGGAAGAAGCAATTCGCAAAAACTTATTCAGTGTTGCAAACTGCGGCCCCATGTCAAGGTAATGCAAAAATGCATCTTTTTCGTAACCTACATCAATAAACGCAGCATTTAAGCTGGGCATTATTTTTTTCACCTTGCCAAGGTATATGTCACCTACGGCAAACTTCGCCCCGCTTTTTTCCCTGGTAAGTTCTACCAGTTTTTTGTTTTCGAGTAAGGCAATTACTAATTCGGATGGAGAAACATCAATAATTAAGTCGCTACTCACATCTAATTTTTAATTGTACGATAATATAGAGTTCAATAAATGATACTTACTAAATATATTAAACCTAAAATCCGTCTCGAACTTTAGGTTTAATACTTAAATAAAAGATAGAAAAAGTTACAAGAAATTATTTCTTTTTCTTGTGCCTGTTTTTCCTTAATCTCTTTTTACGCTTGTGCGTAGCCATCTTATGTCTTTTCCTTTTTTTTCCGCTTGGCATAATAAAATTATTTTACGTTGTTTTTTACTTTTGAAACGAAAGTCTTTGCAGGCTTAAAAGAAGGAATGTGATGTTCTGGAATGATAATCGTTGTATTTTTAGAAATATTCCTGGCTGTTTTTTCGGCTCTTTTCTTCACTACAAAACTACCAAATCCTCTAAGATATACATTCTTACCTTCTACTAAAGAATCCTTCACTGTTTCCATTAAGGCTTCTACTGTTTTTTGAACAGTTACCTTCTCAATACCTGTGTTTTTCGAAATTTCGTTTACAATGTCTGCTTTTGTCATCGCTAAATCTATTTAGTTATCAACAAATTAAATTCAAATTCATCGGTGTGCAAAAATATAAATATTTTAAAATATTTTAGCATGAATGAGAAATAAATTTCGTTTTTTGTCAAGATTTTAAATTAGTTAGCAAAATATGACTCATTTTTCGTCAATTATTAACCATTGGTACAAAAAAAACAAACGGGATTTACCCTGGCGAAAAACAAAAGATCCATATAAAATATGGATTTCTGAAATTATTCTTCAACAAACCCAAATATCGCAGGGACTTAATTATTACCACCGGTTTATCGAACAATTCCCAACTGTTGAATTCCTGGCTTCATCTCCTGAAGACGAGGTATTAAAACTGTGGCAGGGATTAGGTTATTATTCTCGGGCACGCAATTTACATTTTACTGCTAAAATAATTGTTAATTCTTATAATTCGGAATTCCCTACCAATTATGGACAAGTGTTAAAATTAAAAGGTATTGGGCCATATACTGCTGCTGCCATAACATCCATGGCATATGGACTTCCCTACCCTGCTGTTGATGGAAATGTATACCGGCTTTTGTCACGCTACTTTGGAATAGATATTCCTATCGATTCGGCCATTGGAAAAAAACACTTTTCGGAATTGGCAGAACAACTATTAAATACAAAGGACCCTGGCACACACAATCAAGCTATGATGGAATTCGGAGCATTACAATGTATCCCTGTAAATCCTCAATGCCATTTGTGCCCCTTAATTGATTCTTGCAGCGCATTTGCCGATAAAAATATAAAAACACTTCCTGTTAAATCAAAAAAAACTAAACAGGCCAACCGCTATTTTTATTACCTGCTAATTGAGGAAGGCAATTCTATTTACATTCAAAAAAGGACAAATAATGATATCTGGAAAAACCTTTATGAATTGCCCCTCATCGAAACACCTTCATACAATAGTAGTAAACAACTTATTTCGGGAGAGGAATTCCAATCGTTTTTTCGTGGAGCCGATTTTAATATAAACAATATCAGTAAACCATTAACACATATTTTAAGTCATCAGAAAATAACTGCCAGGTTAATATATGTACATATTAAAACTAAAATTAAATTTCCTTCACCATTAATGAAAGTAAATAAGAAAGATATTCATAAATTTGCTGTCCCACGGTTAATTGAAAAGTTTTTTCAGGAACTGGAGTGGTACAATGGATAATACTGTTTAAAAAAAGATTGAATAAACAAGTGATTATTTCGTATATTAAAAATCAAAACCCATAAAAAAATAGACAATGGCAGTAAATAAAGTTATTTTAATAGGAAACGTAGGAAAAGACCCGGAAGTAAGGCATCTTGATTCAGGAGTTGCAGTAGCGAATTTCCCATTGGCGACTTCCGAATCGTATACCGCAAAAAATGGCGAAAGGATAACTACTACCGAATGGCACAATATTGTATTGTGGCGTGGTTTAGCCGAAGTAGCCGAAAAATATGTAACAAAAGGGAAACAGTTATTTATTGAAGGACGTATCCGAACCCGTAATTACGAAGATAAAGATGGCAACAAACGCTACATGACCGAAATATACGGTGATACCATGCAATTGTTAGGAAAACGTGATGACCAGCCAGGAGCGGCTCCCGCACAAGAACAAAATCAAAACACTAACAGCAATGCACCAACTAAAACAGCTGAGCCTGATTTATCGAATGCTGCTGATGATGATGATTTACCATTCTAAATTGAAACCATCTTAAATTGGAAACTGACTTTTTTATCGCTGCAGACCCATCTTTTTGGGATGTTCAATTTTATAAAATATCTTTTGAAATTGTTATCGGAATGTTTGTGGTAGTATTATTACTAATACTATCGGCAATGATTAGTGGGTCGGAAGTGGCCTACTTTTCGTTAAATCCCGAAACTCAGGAAAAATTATTAAAAAGCAAAAACAAAACCAGCAAAAAAATTATTCACCACCTCGAATCGCCTGAAAAATTACTTGCAACTATACTGGTTGCCAACAACTTTGTTAATGTTGGAGTTATAATACTATCGGCTTATGTAACTTCCCATGTGGTTGATTTTAGCAATTCATATGTATTGGAATTATTAATTCAAGTGGTTCTGATAACCTTTTTACTGCTCCTTTTTGGCGAAATAGTACCTAAAGTGTATGCTACGCACCACCCTTTAAAATTTGCCCGGTTTATGGCACTCCCACTTTTTGTACTCGAAAAAATGTTCCGCCCCATAAATTCGCTTCTTATTTCCTCTACATCTTTTGTAAACAGAAAACTTAAAAAACACAAAAAAAACATCTCGATAGACGATATCTCCAATGCGCTTCAACTAACATCCGATAAAGAACTATCTGACGAAAAAGAAATTCTGGAAGGAATTGTAAAATTTGGAAACCGGAGCGTTGCCGAAATAATGAAGCCCCGGGTTGATGTGGTTGCCATTAACACAATTACAAGCTTTACCGAAGTCATAAAAATTATTGACGAATCGGGTTATTCTCGCATTCCTGTTTATTCCAAATCGTTCGACCAGGTAACTGGAATTCTGTATATAAAAGATTTATTGCCCCATACTCATAAAGGAAATACTTTTAAATGGCAGTCGATTATAAGGCCTCCTTTTTATGTTCCTGAAACAAAAAAAATAAATGTTTTATTGGAAGAATTCAGGACAAGAAAAGTGCACCTGGCAATTGTTGTTGATGAATATGGTGGTTCGGCAGGAATAATAACCCTCGAAGATATTCTGGAGGAAATTGTTGGCGATATTGCTGACGAATTTGATGATGACGATGTGTTTTTCACAAAACTTACTGAAACAAGTTACCTGTTTGATGGGAAAATAATGCTGGTCGATTTTTATAAAGTAATAAATGCCGATGATACTATTTTCGATGATGTTAAAGGAGACGCTGATACTTTAGCTGGCCTGATTCTTGAATTAAAAGGAAAAATTCCGACATTAAATGAAAAAATAACATGTAAAAACTTCTTATTCACCATTGATGCAGTTAATAACAGGCGGATAGAAAAAATAAAAGTTGAAATTAAATAAATCGGCCCGTTTTACGTTTGACAAAACATATTTTGGATATATGAAAATCGATCAGAAAATAATTTTATTTATTCACCTGTTATTTATTATGGGATGTACCAATACATACACACCCAAACCAAGGGGATTTTTCAGGATTGATTTCCCTGAAAAGCAGTACCACAATTATTCTCCCGATAATTCCCCTTATTCATTTGACGTTCCTGATTATTCCAAAACCAGTGCCGATAAGGATAATAACGCCGGACCTTTTGATATAAATATCAGCTTTACTGAAAATAAATCGGACATACATATTACCTACAAAACAATCGACACACCTGGAATAAATCAATCATTAAAAAATAGTTTTTTAAGCCTCACTGAAGATTCACGGAGTTTTGCCTATAAACATTCGGTTAAAGCTGATGCAATTGAGGAACGCCTTTATATTAATCCTCAAAAAAAGGTGTACGGAACCATTTACCTGATTGATGGAAATGCCGCCTCACCCATTCAGTTTTATTTAACTGATAGTACCAAACATTTTCTTCGGGGCGCACTTTATATTCGGGAAATTCCAAATCGTGACTCACTAAAGCCGGTAATTGATTTTTTACGCCCCGATGTAATTCGTTTAATTGAATCTACATCCTGGAAATAAATGCCACTTCTAAAAAAAATAACCATCAAGGGAGGAATAATCGGATTGTGGAAAATCACTGAGCTCCCTTCTGATTTTCAAAACCTGATTCCCGGAAAATCGGCTGATTTAATAACCTTCGCCACCATAAAGCCGCCACACCGTCAAGTAGAGTTTTTATGCACCAGGGCACTTTTAAAAGAATTAACAGGTGCCTACACAACAGTTTTTTACCACAGCGATGGTCGGCCATACTTAAAAAATTCATCAAAACACATCAGCATTTCCCATTCAAAAAATATGGTTGCGCTGATTTTAAATGATAATCCAGCGGGGATAGATGTAGAAACCACTGATCGGAAAGTTGAGAAAGTGGCGCATAAGTTTTTATCGGAAAATGAATCGGCTGATATCCTAAAATCAACTGATCAACATTTTAACACATTGTTATATTGGTGTGCTAAAGAGGCAGTTTTTAAGTTATCATCCTCGCAGGGTATCGATTTCAGAAAACAAATTTTTATCTGTTCTGAAAAAGGCATAAATGAAGGGTCTTTAACAGCTGAACTGGCTGTTCATAATAAAAAACAAACAATTTTATTAAACTATACTGTTACCGAAAACAATGTAATTGTTTGGGGTGTTGAATAACAAAAACATAAAAATATAAACGAGATGAAGATTCCAACTGACCAGATTTTAATAATATTTGGAGCTTCGGGCGATTTAACCAAACGAAAATTAATACCCGCCCTTTTTGAATTGTACAATCAAAAATTATTACCTCAAAAATTTGTTGTATTAGGTGTTAGCAGAACTCAGTTGAGCGATGAAGATTTCAGGGGAAGAATGGATGAATTCCTTCCTGAAAATAAACAGGCGAAACAATTTAAAACAAAATTATATTACCAATCGTTGGCAGTTACCGAAAGTAGCGACTATAAAAAACTGGAAGACCGTTTAAATAACCTTCAGGAAAAATACAAACTGGCGGCCAATTACATTTTCTATTTATCCACTCCACCGTCGATGTATACGATAATACCAGAAAATTTATGCAAAGCCGGATTAACAAAATCAACTGACTATTTCAGAAGAGTGATTGTTGAAAAACCGTTTGGCACCGGCCTTGAATCGGCAAAAAAATTAAACATCAGCCTTTTAAAATGTTTTTCTGAAAATCAGGTATACCGTATCGACCATTATTTAGGAAAAGAAACTGTTCAGAATATGCTTGTCACCCGTTTTTCGAATGGTATATTTGAGCCTTTATGGAACCACAATTATATTCAGAGGATTGAAATATCATCGGCCGAAAGCCTTGGAGTTGAAGGCAGAGGTGGATATTATGACCATTCGGGAGCCATGCGTGATATGGTTCAGAACCATTTATTACAGCTGGTTGGATTTGTTGCCATGGAGCCCCCCGGTGTTATCGAAGCCGATGCCATCAGGAATGAAACACTCAAAGTTTTTCAGGCGTTACGCCCCATCAAAGAAGAAGAGGTTAAACACCATGTAATTAGAGGGCAGTACATTGCTTCAAAAATTAAAGGTGAACAAGTGGTTGGATACCGCGAAGAACCTGGAGTAGACCCGCTTTCGCGTACCGAAACATTTTTAGCCCTTAAATTTTACATTGATAACTGGCGTTGGGCCGGAGTGCCATTTTACATTCGGTCGGGGAAAAAACTCCCTACCCGGGTTACCGAAATTGTGGTTCATTTTAAAAAAGTACCTCATCAGTTATTTGGGTCATTGCCCAATTATCAGGCAGTAAACAACCAGTTAATAATCCGCATTCAACCCGACGAAGGAATTTTATTAAAGTTTGGAATGAAAACTCCGGGTGCCGGATTTAACGTCCAAACAGTTAATATGGATTTTCATTACAGCGATTTATCGGAAGAACAATTGCCGGCGGCTTATGAGCGTTTATTGCTCGATTGTATGTTAGGTGATGCCACATTGTACTCGCGTGGTGATGCAGTAATGGAAGCCTGGAAATTTGTGCAACCTATCATTAATGCATGGGAATCGGATCCATCCATCCCAATTTATGGATACCCTGCAGGTTCGTGGGGCCCCGATATGGCCGACGACCTTATTGTTGATGGGCAATGGAGGTACCCATGTAAAAACCTCACCAACGATGGTACCTATTGTGAACTGTAATCGGATTATTATTTAAACTTTGAAAACGAATTAAAATGAGCCAACCTATAGAAATTAAAGTGTTTTCAAGCCCGGAAGAAACTGTCGAAGCATTTGCACGCGAACTTTTATCGCTTACCAGCGAATCAAAAAAACCACGGTTCGACATAGCTTTATCAGGCGGCAATACTCCACGGTTACTATTTAGTTTGATGGAAAAAAAATATAGCAACTTGTATCCATGGGGGAAAATGCACTTTTGGTGGGGCGATGAACGGTGTGTTGCTCCTACTAATGCTGATAGCAATTATAAAATGGCCAATGATTATCTAATATCAAAAGTAGCTATTCCACCAAAAAACATCCACCGAATAAAAGGTGAAGACCACCCGGAGGATGAAGCCATTCGGTACAGTAAATTAATTGCCGACAATTTAGATTCAAAAAACAATTGGCCGGTATTCGACCTCATTACCCTCGGCCTGGGCGACGATGGGCACACTGCCTCTATCTTTCCCAATCAAATGGAATTATTAACAGACGATAGAATCTGTAAAGTAGCCAAACACCCGGTTTCGGGGCAAAAAAGAGTTACACTTACGGGTAAGGTTATTAATAATGCTGTTAAAGTCTTTTTTTTAGTTACTGGAAAAAACAAAGCAATCCGCATTAAAGAAATTATGAACGATGAAGAGGTTGCCAGCCAATTACCTGCTTATTTTATTAAACCAACCGAAGGGGAAGTTGTATGGTTTTTAGATAAAGATGCAGGTGTGTTGATTTGATCCTTTTTTGAGGATTGAGCTTAAAAATCGGACTTCGTATAAATTTGCTTTTTTTTTAAATTAGGTGTTAATTTAAACCACAGAGAATTTGTGAATTACAAATCAACAACAAGAAATGATAATGCAGTCAAATATAAAAGGATTTACCTATTTAAGTATTCTTAAATTTATATTCCTTATTGGGTTTTTGTTTTCACAAAACACGACTGTTTCTGGTGCATGGAATGAACTGAGTTTTGATTATTTTTCGCAGGAAGAAGGATTGCCAAACAACCAAATTCAATGTATTTTTCAAGACAGCAAAGGGTGGATGTGGTTAGGTACCAGCCAGGGTTTAAGCCGCTTCGACGGGTATAAATTCACCAATTATTCCGACAACCCAAACGATTCAACAAGCCTTAAGGGCAGCATTGTCAGGGTTATTTTTGAAGACCGCAAGGGCAATTTATTAGTAGGTACCGAAAATGGAGGATTAAACGTATTCGACCGCGAAAAAGAACAATTTACCCGTCCATATGAATTACATCCTGAGTTTTATTACAAGGAAACATCAGTGAATTCGATAGAAGAAGGACCTGATGGAGATTTGTGGTTAGGCACCGAGAATAATATTTTATATATCGATACTTTAGGTTTCCTAGCTTCGGTAAACCCCATTTCGAATAACGACAGCAATCTTTTCGCCGGGAACTATGTCCGAAATCTGAAACGTGATTTTAAAGGAAATTTGTGGATTGGCACCAATAACGGATTATTTGTTTACTCTATTTCAAATAATACTGTTGAGCCATTTGATCTGCCAATTAAACAAGGGCAAAGCCATGAAATATGGGAAATATTTATTGATGACGATGGGCTTTTATGGGTAGGCACATATTCCATAGGTGTAGTTACCATTAACCCTGAAACAAAAAAAATAAAGCCAATTGAACTTCAACCAGCCTTCGACCGTACAGAAACAGTAAGGACTATTTCAAAAGGGGTGTTTGGTGATTATTGGATTGGCACCCGTGGAGGCCTTTACATTTATTCGAAACAGAAAGGAGTTACCGGATTTTACAAACACGATGAACGGAAAGCCAAAAGCCTTATAAATAATTCTGTCCTTGATATTTTTCATGATTTAAATGGCGATACATGGATTGGTACACGAGGTGGAGTGAACCTGTTAGCAAAAAGCAAACAAGTATTTCACAGTTTCCGGTCTTTGCCAAACGACAACCGCTACCTCAACAGTAGTACAGTGTATGCATTCTGGATAGATAAAACCAATAATATCTGGATAGGGACTGAAGATGGCGGCATCAATATTTATGACCAGGAAACCGGGACTTATAAGTATTTAATGGCTGATGAAAACAATCCTAATAGTGTTTCAAAAAACTGCATCAAGGCTTTTTTAGATGATGGAAATGGCAATCTTTGGATAGGTACTTTCTGGGGAGGTGTTGATGTTTTAAACATGGCAACAGGCAAAATAACACACTACAAACACTCTACATCCGACCCTCACAGTTTATCAGACGACCGTGTATGGTCCTTTTGCCAGGACAAAAACGGAGATATTTGGATTGGAACTAATTATGGAATTGATAAATATAATCACGCTACAGATAAATTCACACACTTTCCACATATTGCAGGATCGGTACAGGTTGGTTGGATTAAAAAAGATTCAGAAGGAGATTTATGGATTGGCACACCAAATGAAATTGTGGTTTATAATGTAGAAACTGAAGTAGTAAAACGTTTTAATGAGCATGGGCGGAATTTCCATGAAGATTCACAAAATCGCTACTGGATAGCCACGCTTGATAAAGGGATAGCCATCTATTCAAAATCGAATGGTGCCTTAAAATATTATAACGAAAATGATGGATTGGTAAACAACCAGGCCCTTTGTATTCAGGAAGACAGCCAAAATAATTTATGGATTAGTACCTCAAACGGATTGTCTAAATTTAATCCTCAAAACAATTTTTTCCAAAATTTTACCAGTAAAGATGGATTACTGAACAATCAATTTTCGTACGGTGCTGAATTCAAAACAGAAAATGGAGAAATCCTTTTTGGAGGTATTTCAGGATTTAATATTTTTAATCCTAACGATATAAAAAACAGGAATGAAAACGTCCCGTTAATTTTTACTGACCTTAAAATATTTAACAAATCGGTTCCCGTAGGAAAATCTAAAAAATCGACCCTTCAAAAAAGCATATCAGAAACTGAAAAACTGACTTTTAATTATCACCAAAATGTTTTTACCCTCGATTTTGCAGCATTAAGTTTTATTAATAGTACAAACATATTGTACTCCTATTACCTCGAGGGATTTGAGGAATCGTGGAATGAGCCAAGCACTATTCATTCAGCTACCTACACCAACCTTAATCCTGGCGATTACACTTTAAAAATCAAGCGTGTAATTCCTGGAAATAATTCAGACAAAGAAGAACTTTCATTATTAATCAGCATTTTACCTCCATTTTGGAATACATTATGGTTCAGAGCCATTATACTGATGGTTATTGCAAGCCTGATTTATATGCTGATAACATTTTTTATCAACCGCGAAAAAATTAAAAATGAACTTGTTTTAGAAAGAGTTAAGGCAAAAAAACTGCACGAACTCGACATGTTAAAATTAAAGTTCTTCACCAATATTTCGCACGAAATCAGGACTCCATTAACACTTATATTAAGCCCGCTTGAAAAACTTATTTCAAAACCTTTACCAGCAAACGATATGCAAGGGCATTTAAATTTAATCCACCGAAATGCCAAACACCTCAACCGCTTAATTAACCAGCTCCTCGATTTCAGGAAGTTGGAATCGGGAAATTTAAAATACAATCCTACTCAATCGGATATAGTAAGGTTTGTTGATGACCTTGTCCAGAAATTTAATGACTTTGCTTCTGAAAAAGGGATTAGTTTAGTTTTTAATACTACTAAAAAAAGTTTGCCTTCGGTATTTGACCCCGACAAAATTGAAAAAATTCTGAACAACCTGTTGTCAAATTCATTTAAGTTTACTGAACCAGGTGGGTCCATTTCAGTTAATTTATCGCTTGTTTTTGATTCGAACGATGAAAATACCGGAACTGGTGAACCCGAAAAGAAATTTATTGAAATTACTGTTAAGGACACCGGACAAGGAATATCTCCAAAAAATATCGATAAAATTTTTAACCGCTTTTTCCAATCCGGAAAAGAAGATAGCAATTCAGGTACCGGCATTGGCCTGGCCCTGGTTAAAGAACTGGTAAAATTGCATAGCGGCAAAATATTTGTTTCAAGCAAACCCGGGAAAGGTTCAAAGTTTACGATTAAAATACCATACATTACGCAATTAGCCGAAATTGCAGATGAAGTTGAAATACAAAAAGAAAATGTACCTGCAACATCTGCTGAAAATGATGTATTTGTTGAAGAATTGACAAAAGCACTTAATTCTAAAATAATGCTTATTGTTGAAGACAATCCCGATGTCCGCTTTTTTATTCGCGACCATTTTAATCCGATTTATACCATATATGAAGCAAAAAACGGACAGGAAGGTTGGGATATAGCACTTAAAACAATTCCTGATATTATTATAAGCGATATTTTAATGCCCGATATCGATGGTTATGAATTTTGTAAACGTATTAAAAATGACCAACGTACATCACATATCCCTCTTTTGTTGCTAACAGCCTTACATTCGAAAGAACATAAATTAAAAGGAATTGCTTACGGTGCCGATGATTTTATTACCAAACCATTTGACATTTCGGTACTTCAGGCTAAAATTGAAAATATTGTTTCGAGCAGGGATTCCTTAAAAAAGAAGTTTTCGGGTGAAATAATTCTGGAACCAAAAAATATTGTCATTACCTCACCCGATGAACGTTTTCTCCAAAAAGCAATCGAAGTGGTTGAGAAACACATTTCGAATAACGAACTCGATATTAAACAGTTTGCCACCGAAGTGGGTGTTAGCCGCATGCAACTGTACCGTAAATTACATTCTTTAACCGATATGACGGTAAAAGAGTTTATTCGAAATATCCGCTTAAAAAGGGCAGCTCAATTACTATTGCAAAAAACTCTAACTGTTTCTGAAATTACTTTTGCTGTTGGATTTAAAGATTTATCCCATTTCAGGAAGTGTTTTCGTCGTGAATTTGGAATGAACGCTACCGATTATATCAATCAAAATTCTGAAAAAAAAGAAAGTAAACCTATTCAATAAATACTCAACACAACCACCTCACTTACAGCATATTTAATTTAATTCCAACACAATTTCCTACTTTTTAATGAGAAGGACAACCCTGTTGTTTGGGAAATATATCCCCATTAGGGAGAAATACCCTTCTCATTTGGGAAAAATTTAACCGATATTTATAAGAGGAAAATCTACATTGCATACAGGTAGAATCAAAACCTATGAAGAAAATTTACCGTGACCTAAAACGAATAAACTGGCTAATCATTCTGGTAGTCCTTGTATTGATTGCTGCTATTACAATTTTAATAAGTACCAGTTTCTAAAATAAAACAACCATTATAACCTAACTTAAATATGAAAAGAAAAATTCAGATTCATTTTATTTTTATTTGCTTAATTATTTTTTCTATCAATAATACAGCTTCCTCCCAAGATTCTTCGGAAGCAGTTTCGGGTATTGCTATGGCAAAATTGATGGCCGATTCTGAAATGCAGCACTTCCCCGAATGCTCACTGGTTGATGGGAAAAAAGAATCGTGGAATTACACATCAGGGTTGGTTTCTTTAGCCATGATAAAAATGTGGGAGCAAACCGGCGACAAAAAATATTACGATTATGCAAAAGGTTATGCCGATAAATTTATTACTTCTGATGGTGAAATCAGAGGGTATAAAAAATCGGATTTTAATGTGGATAAAATTAATTCAGGGAAATTTATTTTTACACTGCTGGAACAAACCAACAATCAGAAATATAAAAAAGCCATATATATATTACGCGACCAACTGAAGGACCATCCCCGAACCAGCGAAGGAGGCTTTTGGCACAAACAAAGGTACCCCAGCCAAATGTGGTTAGATGGTTTGTATATGGAAGCACCGTTTTATGCCCAGTTCGCACAGGTTTTTGACGAACCCAAAGCTTTTGACGATGTGGTCAATCAATTTATTGTAGCTAACAAACATACTTTTAATCCCGAATCGGGGCTTAACTACCATGCCTGGGATGAAAGCAAAAAACAAAAATGGGCCGATCCGGTAACAGGATGCTCAAAACATTTCTGGGGACGGGCAATGGGATGGTATGCTATGGCGTTAGTCGATGTGCTTGACTTTATCCCAACTGATCACCCTAAAAGGGAAGAAATCATCATAATTTTAAACCAGGTAGCTTCCGGAATTAAAAAACACCAGGATGTAAAAAGCGGTGTTTGGTACCAGGTACTTGACTTAAGCGGGCGTAAAGGTAATTACCTCGAATCATCAGCCTCGTCCATGTTTGTTTATACCTTACTAAAAGCCAGCCGATTAAACTACATCGACAAAAAATTTGTAGAAGTCGCCCAAAAAGGGTATCGGGGAATTTTAAAAGAATTTATTCAGAAAAATGAAAACAACACCATTAGCCTGACGCGTACATGTGCAGTGGCAGGCCTTGGAGGAGATCCCTACCGATCAGGTGATTTCGATTATTATATCAATGAAAAAATCAGAGACAACGATCCAAAAGGAGTTGGCCCTTTTATTATGGCCAGCCTCGAATATGAAAAAATTAATCATTAAACCTAACTATTAATCGTATGACAAATTTTATGAGAAAATTGCAAAAAATCCATTGGGGACAACTTTCCCGATATGGATTTTTAATTACTGGTTTGATATGTTTACTCACTATTCCTGTATTCGCACAAACGAGTATTTCAGGAGTAGTAACCGATACACAAACCGGCGAAAGGCTTCCTGGCGTAACAATCGTTGTAAAAGGAACAACAAATGGCACTGTTACCAATATGGATGGAAACTACTCAATATCTGCCCCAGCAGATGCAATACTTGTTTTCTCTTTTATTGGCTATGCCGCTCAGGAAATTGCTGTTGAAGGTAAAAGCCAGATTGATATAATGCTGGAAACAGAGACTACACAGCTCGATGAAATTATTGCCGTAGGTTATGGAACTGCACGAAAAGAGGATTATACCGGTTCTGTATCTTCAATATCGGGTGATGCATTACAAAAGATACCAATCGCCAACGCAGCCGAAGCTCTCAAAGGCCGCCTCCCTGGGGTAAATGTACTTACCACTGATGGTTCTCCCGATGCGGAAGTCGTAATACGTGTCCGTGGTGGTGGTTCAGTTACTCAGGACAATTCACCTTTATTTGTGGTTGATGGTTTTATTGTGAGTAGTATCCGCGACATTCCTCCATCTGATATTTCAAGTATCAACGTATTAAAAGATGCAGCTGCAACAGCTATTTACGGGGCTCAGGCTTCAAATGGTGTGGTTGTTATTACAACCAATAATCCAGTCGCTGGAAAAACCAAAGTTTCATATAACGGTTATGTGCAATTAAAACAATTGCCTTCCGACAGGCAAATGGATGTGCTTGATCCTTATGAATATGTGATGGCCCAATATGAATATAATATACTTCAGTCGGATGCCAACCTTAGGAATTTCGAGAAATTCTATGGTAAATATGCCGACCTTGAATTATACAAACAAAAAAAACCAACCAACTGGCAGGATGAATTATTTGGCAATACTAAATTATCGCAGTTACATAATGTAAGTATAAGTGGTGGAACTGAAAAAACAAAACTCAGTTTAAGTTTAACAAGTAACAACGACCAGGGAATTTTGATTGGATCGGGTTATAAACGTAATGTTATCAACTTTAAACTGAACCACGAAATTACAACATCACTGCAATTTGATGCCTCAGCACGTATAACTAATACTGAGGTTGATGGAGCCGGAACATCGGGTAGTTCACAATTGAGGGTAAAAGATGCCATCACCAGCCGTCCGGTAAATGGAATTGCCGATGAATTGGATATTGACTTAAACTCAATTGACTCAAACGATGATTACCAATCGTTTCTGCTAAGCTTTATTAATCCATTGGAATTAGCCGAGCAGGATTGGAGGAAACGAAATACAAAAAACTATGTATTTAATGCAGGTTTAACCTGGGAACCCATAAAAAGCCTAATATTAAAAACAGTTTTTACTTCTGAAAACAGTTTTGATGAACGCTTAAGGTATTATGGCCCACTAACCAGTCAATCACGTCAGGAAGGAAGTAGTTTACCATTGGGTACCATTACCGAAAGCCAGCGATTCTCTTACCGCTGGTTAAATACTGCCAAATATGATTTTGAAGAGTTGGGCGACCATAAATTAGATATATTATTAGGACAGGAATTATATTCAAACGGAGGAAAAGGCAAATTTGTACGCGCTGAAGATTTTAGGGTTTCAATGCTCCCCGAGGAAATGTTTGCCAATATGGCTCTCGGAAATACTGTGCAGCATTCAACTTATGAATCCACCAACCAAAACAGGTTCTCCCTGTTTGGACGGGTTAATTACCAGTATAATAATAAATACCTGTTAACTGCTACTTTAAGAAGTGATGCATCAAGTAAATTTTCGAAAGACAACAGGTTAGGTATATTCCCTGCTGTTGCCCTGGGTTGGAAAATGACCGAGGAAAACTTTATGAAAAGCCTGTTATTTGTTGATGAATTAAAACTACGTGCCAGTTATGGGCAAACAGGTAACGATCGGATTCCTGCTAATGCTACCCAGTTTTTATTTACGGCCGATACCAACAACGGCCCTGGGATGGGAACCAACGATTATAATGCTTATTATTCGCCCGAAGGCGGTACACTATATAATCCCAATATTATATGGGAAACAACTATCAACCGAAATTTAGGCCTCGACTTTATTTTATTTAAAGGTGGTTTAAGGGGTAATGTCGATGTATATAAAAATACAACCAACGATTTGTTATTGGCTTCTGCCATCTCTCCTATTTCAGGATTTAGTACTCAATGGAATAATGTGGGGAGTACTTCAAATAAAGGGATAGAATTAGCTTTAAGTGCACTTATTGTTGATAAAGGTGATTTATCAGTTTCAGCCAACTTTAACTTTGGTATTAACAAATCAAACATCGATGAATTGGATGGAACCGATGAACGTTTTTTCCAGTCGAACTGGTCAAGTACCGATTTAAAAGACCGCGATGACTATTATTTAAAAGTTGGAAGTACAGTTGGCCTAATTTATGGCTACGTTAACGATGGGATGTATTCGGTCGATGATTTTTCAGGCTATGATGATGCCAGTGGCAATTACACTTTAAAAGAAGGAGTTCCTGATAACAAAAACACATTGGGTATTGCGAATGTTAAACCGGGCTTTATGAAATTAAAAGACCTAAACAACGATGGTTTAATAAACAGCGAAGACCGTCAGGTAATCGGGAGCACATTGCCTGATGCAACAGGTGGTTTTGGATTTGATGCTTCGTTTAAAGGATTTGATGCTTCAGTTCTATTTAACTTCTCACTAGGTAACGATGTATACAATACCGGTAAAATCGATTTTAACCAATTGTACCGGACCCGTTATGGAAACATGTTGAACACTATGAACTCCGACAGTAGGTTTACTTATATTGATGTTGATGGCAGCTACACAGGGACAGCTGGTAGCGTAGTAACCGATTTGGAACAACTTAGGCAAATGAACTCAGGTAAAACTATTTGGAGTGGTAACAACTCATTTGGTTCAGCCACAACAGTAATTTCCGATTGGGCAGTTGAAGATGGTTCATTCCTCCGGTTAAGTACACTTACCATTGGATATTCTCTCCCAGGTACGTTAACCTCAAAAATTCACCTTTCAAAATTAAGAATTTATGTAACCGGTTATAACTTATGGTTGTTAACAAACTATAGTGGTTATGATCCTGAAGTAAGTACTACAAGAAGTAACAGTTATGCTGCATTAACTCCGGGTATTGATTATTCAGCCTATCCGCGAAGCCGCTCTGTAACATTTGGTGTAAATATTACTTTTTAATATAATGTCGAATTTATAATACTATAGATATGAAAATTAAATATTATATATCCATTCTAGCAGTCCTTTTGTTAGCAAGCTGCGACGATTTTTTAGAACCTGAATCGCTATCAACATTCGACAGCAAATATATTTTCTCAAATGCTGAAGATGCCAGAAAAGCGGTAAATGCAATGTATGTACACTTTAGTCACGATGGTTTCCGTTCAAGGCTTTCGAACAACATGACCGGAAATACCGACATAGAACATTCTGGTGGCTCAAGCGATGGAGCTCGTTACCAAATATGGCGGTTAGATGCCCAGGAAAATAATGGCGACCTTGGTTATGTTTGGAACATTGGGTACCAGGCTATTCGTGATGCAAACATTGCTATTGAAGGAATTTTAGCCAGTGATGGTATCAATTCCGAAGATGTAGAACTATCAACAATGATGAACCATTTGTTAGGTGAAGCATACACAATGCGTGCATACTGGTACAGCATGCTTATTTTCTATTTTGGCGACATCCCATTTTCAAACCAGGCTCCAAGTGTCGATGTTGAATTTAATTTACCAAAAGAAAACAGGAATGTAATTCTTTCACAGGTTATTCAGGATATGATTGATGCGGAAGATAAAATGCTTTGGGCTGACCAACTACAATTTGGAATTGAACAAATAAACAGGGAATATACATTGGGAATGATTGCCCGCCTAGCTCTGCAACGGGGTGGATGGTACCTCAAACCCGATATGACCATGGCCCGCGATGCCGATTACCTCGATTATTATAAAATTGCTAACGACTACACGAAAAAATTAGTTGAACTTAAAGACCGTGCATTACCACAAGATTTCAGGTCGGTATTTATGAATCAATGTAAATTTATTTCTCCGGTAAACAGCGATATTCTTTTTGAAGTCCCGTTTGCTGTTGGCGAAGGTGATGTTGCCTGGAATATTGGTATCCGTGTTGATGGTGGCGAACATCCGTATGGCGCTGGAAGCAATTATATGGCAATGCCACCAACTTATGTGTATTCTTTTGATCCGGCAGATACACGATTTGAAGTAACATGTGGCCTATATACCATCGATACCGATTTTAATAAAGTCCTGGTTTCAACCAGTAATATGAATATTTCGCAAGGAAAATGGAGCCGCCATTTTCTGGATACTCCTCCCGGAAAATCAACTGCAAAAGGAACAGGTATTAATTGGCCAATGCTTCGGTATTCCGATGTACTCCTAATGCTTGCTGAATCAGAAAACGAAATTAACGGGCCAAATGCTATTGCACAGGAGGCTTTGAAAAGAGTCAGGCAAAGGGCTTTCAACGAAGCCGATTGGGCCACAAAAGTTGACCAGTACATTGCCAATGTTTCTTCAGGAAGCGATGCATTTTTTAATGCTATAGTCGATGAACGTGCCTGGGAATTTGGTGGTGAAATGATTCGTAAATATGAATTGATACGTTGGAACCTGTATTACGAAAAAATTGCAGAAACTGTTGAAGGACTAAAAAAGATGACCGACGATGCCCTTTCTGGCAATGGAAATCTTCCGGATTATTTGTACACAAAAAACGATGAAAATGGTGACCTTATAATTCTGAATACTTTCGAGAAGGTTCTTTCAGCGCCCGATGATACATGGGAAAGACAAGCATGGTTAATCGCAATGTGGGATGAAACAACTGGCACTTATGATGAATGGATGACCAGAGACTGGGCTAATTATACCGCTCCGGTACGTTACATTTTCCCAATTCCTACTATTGGAATTGACAACAGTAAAGGGTTATTAAAAAATGATGGGTACGGTTTTTAATTAAATCACCTAATACTAAAATTTTAATAAGATGAGAAATAAAATAGTCAATATAAGCTCCGTTTTAGTCATTTTATTCATAGGCATATTTATATTTAATGCCTGCGATAAAGATGAAGAAGTATATGAAAGAACCCGGTTGTTTAGCCCGGTTCTGAACGAAGACCTTTATTCAATCAACAATACAATTATTGTGAATATGGGTAAAATGAAGGAAGCAAGTTCATACACAATTGAAATAAGTCGTGATTCATTCCTAACCATCGATTATTCAATTGATGTAAATGAAAACCTGGTAACAATTAATGCTGAATTAGTAGGCGAAGAACTATTGTGGTTCAAAATGTACCAGATACGGGCTACAGCCCATGCAAATGACGCAAATTACGATAGTAAAGCTTCAGACCTGGGTTCTGTACGTACACAAAAGTTCCCATCAAATATGACAGAGCCCACATTCTTCGATGTTTTGGACACCAGAGCTAAAGTTTACTGGACACCACAAGGTGCAGATATTACCAATGTTAAAGTATTTGCATTAAGCGATGCCAGATTAACAAGCCCACTTTTAGAATTTGAATTAACGCCTGATGAAATACTAGCCAACTTAAAAATTGTATCAGGTCTAACCGCTTCAACTGGCTATCAGATTGCCATATACAGTTCAGGAATATTACGCGGATGGGAAGTTTACACAACCCGTGAAGCTATGGTTTCGGGCGATAATGTTGTTAATTTAACAGGAATTGACAGCACTGTAAATCTGGCTGATGTCCTTCCCGATGTTGCTGATGGTAGTATTGTTTTGCTAGAAGGTGGTAAAACTTATGACGCTGGAGGATATAAATTTGATAAATCAATTGCTTTCCAAAGTGGATATAGTTTTGTTCCTGCATTGCCTGTTATTAGTTGTGGATCTAATTTTAACATGGCAGATGGCAGCAACATCGATTACATCACTTTTAAAGATATTGAAATCACAGCTGACGGAGGTTTTGGTGGAAAATATGCCTTTAATATCGACAAAGGTGGTTCCATTGGTGAAATAAAATTTGAATCGTGCAAAATTCGCACGCTCAGAGGAATTGCCAGAGTTAAAGGAGGGGTTGGCACATTAGAAAAATATACAATTCTAAATTGTGTTATCGATAGTATTCAGGGATATGGTATTCTCACTATGGATAAGAACACATGGATGGTCAACGATATTCTTATTAAAAATTCAACTATCTCAAAAGCTCAAATGTTTATTACTAGCCGTAACAATTCCAATTCGGTAATTATTGAAGATTGCACCATTAGTGAAGTTCCTGAACAGGGAAGGCAAATATTCCGCTGGAGAGAATCAGGTCAAAATGATGTTATTAATGGAATCACCATTAAAAATACTATTTGGAGCCATGGTTGGAATCAGGAAGGCGAAGAAGCATATGGCGTTGATGGTTTTGATGGTATGGGTAATACCAACTTTACAATCATAAATTGTTATACAACTTCGGAATTTTCATTTGCTGATGGGAAAGATGAAATCCCGGGATTTCCATCGACTACTTATGCAGGATCAGCTGCCGATTTATGGGTAAATCCATATACGGGAATGGACTTTAATTTTAAAGACAATGGTTTTGCAGGTAAAAACGATAGTGGAGACCCCCGTTGGAGGCAATTCTAATATTATAATTAAAAACTAAACAAATTAAGCCTGAAGAATCCTGTGCGACTATACAGGAATCTTCAGTGCTAAATAGTATCCAAATTAATTAATTGTATTTATTGGAATTATCTAAAAATCCACCTTTTGATGCATACAAAAACTATTGCCCTTTTATTATTTATTTTCATTTTCTCCATGTATTCCAAATTATTATTGGGAAACGAGAAATACAATTTTGTTGTTAATCAAAACGGAGTTGGCGACTTCCTAACAGTTCAGGAGGCTATTAATTCGGTACCCGATTTCAGAAAAAACAGAACCACTATTTTTATAGCAAATGGTATATATAAAGAAAAATTAATTCTTCCTACAACAAAAACCAACGTAACTTTTATTGGTGAAGATGTAAACAAAACAATTCTTACCTATGATGATTTTGCATCAAAGAAGAATAGGTTTGGTGAAGAAAAAGGGACAACAGGCTCATCCTCTTTTTTTGTATTTGGCGAAGGATTTATAGCTCAAAATATCACCTTCGAAAATTCATCAGGATCAGTTGGTCAAGCGGTAGCCGTAAGGATTGAAAGCGACAAAGTAATATTCGAAAATTGTAAGTTTTTAGGTAATCAGGATACGCTTTACCCTCATGGGAAAAACAGCCGGCAATACTACAAAAATTGCTACATCGAAGGGACCATCGATTTTATTTTTGGATGGTCAACTGCCCTATTTGAAGAATGTGATATATTTTGCAAAAGTGCCGGATACATTACTGCTGCCTCAACATTAGAAACTACCGAATTTGGATTTGTTTTTTTAAAATGTAAAATCTCTGGTAATGCACCCCTTCAATCTGTTTATTTAGGAAGGCCATGGCGGCCATATTCTAAAGTTGCGTTTATTGAATGCAACCTTGATTCAATAATAAAACCTGAAGGTTGGGACAATTGGCGAAATCCGGAAAATGAAAAAACAGCTACATATGCCGAATACAAAAACTCAGGAACAGGGGCTGATATTTCCAAACGTGTTAATTGGTCAAATCAACTCAACGATGAACAAGTAAAAAGTTATTCACTAAAAAATATTTTTAAAGATTGGGACCCAAATTCCTTAAACTAAAAACATAAAATATGCCTCGTGTAATTCTAAATATTCTTATTTTTTCTTTCTTTTCAGTTTATTGTGCAAAAGCTGATTTGTCAGAGGTGAGTGAATATGACATAGTTGTTGCAGCCGATGGAACAGGGAATTTAAAAACGTTACAGGAAGCCATAAATTCTATTCGGGCTTTTAAACCTGAAACAACCACCATATTTATTAAAAAAGGCACATATAACGAAAAAGTTGAAATTCATTCCTGGTTACAAAACATCAGGATTATAGGTGAAGACGTTGAAAACACTATCATTACATGGAATGATTATTCAGGTAAAAACGAGATCAATACGTTCACCTCATATACCATACGTATTCAGGGAAATGATATTGTCCTTGAAAACCTCACCATTGAAAATACAGAAGGACTTCGTGGGCAAGCCGTTGCTTTGCATGTTGAAGGCGACCGTTGTGCATTTGTAAATTGCCACATACAAGGAAACCAGGACACCGTATATCTGGCAGGTGAAAAAAGCCGCCACTATTTCTATAATTGTAATATCGAAGGAACCACCGATTTTATATTTGGGTCGGCCACAAGTGTATTTAAAAGCTGTACAATTCTGTGTAAAAAACACTCATACATTACGGCTGCTTCAACCCCTGAAAACAAAGAATATGGATTTGTTTTTATTGAATGTGACATTAAAGCAGCTCCTGAAATTACAAAAGTATATTTGGGAAGGCCATGGCGCGATTATGCCAATGTAGTTTTTAAACAATGCCAACTGGGGAATCATATCCGTCCCGAAGGATGGCACAACTGGTCGAAACCTGAACGGGAAAAAACAGCTTTTTATGCTGAATATCAAAACAAAGGGCCTGGAGCCAATATCAGCCAGAGAGTAAAATGGTCAAAACAATTGACACCTCAGGAATCGTTAAAATATACTGCTGAAAACATCCTCTCATTTGATGATTGGAAAGCATTTAAAACAGTTAATAGCAAATAAAATAGTACCAACAGAAAGATTGATTTTGACAACAAAGGCATTTATGAAGTATAAAAATTATATATTCTTTTTCACATCACTTATCCTGTCAGGTTTAGTGATTCATGTAAGTGCCCAAAATAATTTGGGTCAGTTAACCAATACCGAAGGACAGCACATTTCGAATGTACATATTGCTGATAATGGCAATGGTACTTATACAAATCCGATTTTACATGCCGATTATTCCGATCCGGATGTGGTGCGGGTAGGTAATGATTATTACATGACTGCTTCATCTTTTAACTGTGTACCAGGAATTCCAATATTACATTCAAACGACCTTGTTAATTGGCAGTTAATTAATTATGCTTTACAAAAACAACCACCCTACGATGTTTTCGACAAACCACAACATGGAAATGGTGTTTGGGCACCCTGTATTCGATACCACAACAACGAATTTTACATTTATTACCCCGATCCCGATTTTGGGATTTATATGATCAAAACAAAAAATCCGGCAGGCCTTTGGTCTGAACCAATTTTGGTTAAGGGTGGAAAAGGGCTTATCGATCCATCTCCTCTTTGGGATGATGACGGTAATATTTACCTGACCTATGCTTTTGCGGGCAGCCGGGCAGGAATAAAAAGCGTTTTAATGGTTTGTAAACTAAACCTTATTGGAACACAAGCTATCGATGATGGTGTGATGGTATTTGATGGCCATCAAAGTCAACCTACTGTAGAAGGCCCAAAATTCTATAAACGAAATGGATATTATTACATTTTTGCCCCGGCAGGAGGTGTTTCTACAGGTTGGCAGTTGGTATTACGCTCAAAAAATATTTATGGCCCCTACGAAGAAAAAATAGTAATGGCCCAGGGAAACACAACAATAAATGGACCGCACCAAGGAGCATGGATTGATACCCCAACCGGAGAAGATTGGTTTATTCATTTTCAGGATAAAGATGCCTATGGCCGTATTGTTCACCTTCAGCCATTAAAATGGCAAAACGATTGGCCAGTAATTGGAATTGACAAAAATGGCGATGGTACAGGAGAACCCGTCCAAACATATAGAAAACCAAACGTAGGTAATATATATCCTATAATATCACCTCCCGAAAACGATGAATTTAACAGCCATTTACTTGGACTACAATGGCAATGGTGTGCCAATCCAACTATCTCTTTCGGATTCCCAAGCGGTAATCTGGGTTTCTACCGGTTAAATTGTATTCCAAAACCTGAAAATTGCCTGAACCTGTGGCAAGTCCCTAATCTGCTATTACAAAAATTTCCGGCCGAAGAATTTACGGCAACAACTAAATTAACATTTAATGCTTTTGCCGATAACGAAGAAGTTGGTTTTGTTGTTATGGGCCAGGATTACCAATATATTTCACTAAAACAGGTTAAAGAAAAGCTAATTGTTAATGTAAACCGTTGTGAGGATGCCAGAAATGGTAATCCGGAAAGATCACTTTATTCAGAAGAAATTAATACTAAAACAATATGGTTTCGAATTCGAGTTAAAAAAGAAGCTGTTTGCGATTTTAGCTACAGCACAAATGGCGAAAACTTCATTGAAACTAATACCTCCTTTTCGGCCCAACCAGGACGATGGATAGGAGCAAAAGTAGGCTTTTTTGCTTTACGCGAAGGAGTAACCAACAATTCAGGAACTGTTGACATTGATTGGTTCAGAATTCAAAAATAAATACAGATAAAAATTCAAAAATCGAGAACACACAATATGAATACAGAAAACACAAAAACAGGAAGAATAAGAGGAAGAAGGATGAGGTATATTATGGGATCCCTTGGTTTATTACTATTAATTGCATCATGCAATACAACACAAAACAATTCAACCGACACCCAAAATATTTATCAGGGAATTGAGTTTCAAATGCCGGAAATAGCCGAACCAATTATTCCTGACAATACCGTAATCATTACTGAATTCGGGGCAATACCAGACGGACAACACTTAAATTCAGATGCTTTTACAAAGGCAATAGCTGAGTTGGACAAAAAAGGTGGTGGCACTCTGGTTATTCCAAAAGGCATATGGCTGACAGGGCCCATCCAATTAATCAGTAATTTGAACATCCATACTGAAGCAGGTGCTTTAGTCATTTTTTCCACCGACAAATCACACTACCCGCTGATAGAAACCAGTTTCGAAGGAAATAATACCATACGCTGTATGTCTCCAATATATGGGAAAAAGTTAGCAAATATCTCGTTTACAGGGAAAGGTGTTTTTGATGGTTCAGGAGAAGTTTGGAGGCATGTAAAAAAATCAAAATTAACGAGTTCAGATTGGAATACACTCATAGCATCAGGAGGGATTCTAAACGAAAGCGGCACAACCTGGTACCCTTCTGAGGGGTTTATGAAAGGCGAACAGCTTAGTGAAATGAACGTGCCCAGCAACATAACCTCCATCGATCAGTATGAAGAGATCAGGGATTTTTTACGCCCCGTTATGGTAAGCCTCGTTGAATGTAAACAGGTATTAATTGATGGCCCCACATTTCAGAATTCACCTGCCTGGTGCATCCATCCTTTAATGTGCGAGAACCTTGTCATAAAAAACACCACTGTTCGGAATCCTTGGTTTTCACAAAATGGCGATGGACTGGATATAGAATCGTGCAAAAACACATTAATTTACAACTGCAATTTTGATGTTGGTGACGATGCCATTTGCATAAAATCAGGAAAAGATAAAGATGGCAGAGAAAGAGGAATAGCCACAGAAAACCTGATTGTCAAAAATTGTATTGTATACCATGGCCATGGAGGAGTTACTATCGGGAGCGAAATGTCAGGTGGTGTTAAAAACATGCATGTATCAAACTGTACATTTATGGGAACCGATGTAGGTTTAAGGTTTAAAAGTAACCGTGGACGAGGAGGAATTGTCGAAAACATTTATGTGTCGGATATTCAAATGATAAACATCCCAACCAATGCCATTTCATTCAATTTATATTATGGCGGAAGGTCGGTTTCTGAAATGCTGGAAGAAGGTGGGCTTTTAAATGGCGAAGGCATAAACATTCCTGCTGTATCGGAAAAAACACCTCAGTTTAAAAATATCTTCCTGAAAAACATTACCTGCAGAGGTGCTCTTCAAGGAGTTTACCTTCAAGGGCTTCCAGAAATGAACCTCGAAAATATTGTTCTGAAAAACATTGATATTAAAGCAACAAACGGATTACAATGTATGGATGCAAATGGAATTTCTATTGAGAATATAAGGTTAACAACTAAAAACCTGCCCGCTTATCATTTTTATAATTCAAAAAATGTGTCTATAAAAGAATTAGAAATAACACAAAAAGAAAATCCTTATATAACAATCGAAGGCAGTAAAACCGAAAAAATTAAAATTGAAGCAAACCAACAAATAAACACAAATAATATTGTAATTGGTAAAAATGTTAATTCTGAAGCAATCGAAATAATAAGTCAATAAAATACTAACTATGCAAAAACTGATATTTCTGATTTTTTTAATCCCTTTTGTTGCGGTTGGCCAACAACCAGCATTTCCAGGAGCTGAAGGATCAGGCCAGTATACCACAGGTGGCCGTGGTGGCGATGTATATATTGTCGACAATTTATCTGATGATAAAAACCATCCTCAAAAAGGAACACTTCGATGGGCCATTAATCAAAATGGAAAAAGGACTATTGTTTTTCATATATCCGGCAATATTGAATTAAAAGCTCCTCTAAAAATAAATTCAGGCCACCTTACAATTGCCGGGCAAACAGCCCCTGGCGATGGTATTTGTATCAAAAATTACGCTGTAAGTATTTCGGCAAATAATGTAATTATTCGCTATTTACGGTTTCGGTGTGGCGATGAATGTTTAATGAACGATGCTCAGGATGCCCTCAATTGTGTGCGCAAAAAAGATATTATCATTGATCATTGTTCCATGAGTTGGTCAATTGATGAAACAGGTTCGTTTTACGACAACGAAAATTTCACAATGCAATGGTGTATCCTAAGCGAAAGTTTGTATAACTCCGGGCACCATAAAGGCAAACACGGTTATGGTGGAATTTGGGGAGGTAAAAGTGTTTCATTCCACCACAATTTATTAGCGCACCACACTTCGCGAAATCCACGTTTTAACGGAGCCCGCTACTCTACCACTCCCGAAAATGAAAAAGCCGATTTTAGGAATAACGTCATCTTTAACTGGGGCTATCAAAGTGGTTATGGCGGTGAAGAGGGTAACTATAACATGGTTAACAATTATTACAAACCGGGGCCAGCAACAAAAAAAGGAAAAGTGCAACACCGCATTTATTCATTAACACAACAGTTTTTTAATGCACGTTTCAAACCTGATACATTACGTGCCGGCAAATATTTTATTAGTGGCAATGTTATGGAGGGATCGGTAGAAACAACAAAAAACAATTGGGAATACGGGATTCAAAGTGCTACTTCGGTACAAAAAGAACTATCAAAAGTTAATAAACCATTTTTATTGGCACCCGTAAAAACACAAACTGCCGAAAAGGCTTACAATTTGGTTTTGGCAAATGTTGGCGCAATACTACCAAAGCGTGATGCTGTCGACCAACGAATTGTCAGGGAAGTAAAAACTGGTGTTTGTGAATTTGGCGATAGTTATGGAAAAAACTCTGGTATCATCGATTCACAAAAAAGTGTGGGTGGGTGGCCTGAATTAAAATCATTAGAAGCTCCTGTTGATACCGATTTAGATGGAATGCCTGATAATTGGGAAAAAGAGCATGGTTTTGACCTCAACAATCCAAGCGATGGAAAAAAAGATTCAGATAAGGATGGATATACCAACCTCGAAGAATACTTAAACAGTATAGGGCTCTAATTTTTGAAGGAAAAACACAATGAAAATCAGGCTTTTATATTTATCTATAGTATTAATAATCAGTTTGTCTTGTTCCGAAAAACAAATTACTATTTATACAATTGGTGATTCCACCATGGCCAATAAAAAAGCCGAGGTATATCCCGAAACTGGCTGGGGGCAGGTATTTGGAAGTTTTTTAAAAGCCAATATAATTGTAAGTAACCATGCTGTTAACGGACGAAGCACAAAAAGTTTTATTGACGAAGGGCGTTGGCAGGCTGTCCTCGATAGCATTCAACCGGGCGATTATGTTTTTATCCAGTTTGGGCACAACGACCAAAAAAAATACGATTCAACACGGTACACTACTCCATTTGGTACTTATACCAAAAACCTCCGGAAATTTATAACCGAATCGCGTGAAAAAGGAGCAACTCCTGTACTTTTAACATCCATCATAAGGCGCAAATTCGACGAATCAGGAAAATTAATCGATACACACGGCGACTACCCGGAAGCTACTCGAAATGTAGCAGATGAATATTCTGTTCCACTCATCGACCTCCAAAAGCTAACTGCTTCATTAATTGAACCAATGGGCGACGAAACATCAAAAAAGATGTACTTATGGACAGCACCAACTGAAAAATATCCCGATGGAAGAAAAGACGATACACATCTAAACGAAGAGGGTGCATTAGTAGTGGCAAGCCTCGTTATTAAAGAGTTAAAACATTCTGAAATACCACTTGCAAGGTTCATAAAATAATACAACTGTTTTTTTACAAATTATGATTTAACTGCTTTTACAAACAACTATGAAATATATTTTTCCGATTATTATAACATGTTGGATATTCTTCTCTTCAATAACATATGGATTCTCTCAAAACAACCAGGCTCCCGCTTTCCCAGGTGCCGAAGGGCATGGAAAATACACCTCTGGCGGGCGAGGCGGACAAGTTATTTATGTTACCAATTTATCTGATATAAATGCCCCTGGCTCTTTTCGATATGCGGTAAACCAATCTGGGCCACGGATAATCATTTTTAAAGTTTCGGGAACAATCCAGCTTTTATCTGATTTAAAAATTAACAATGGAGATGTCACAATTGCAGGGCAAACTGCTCCCGGCGATGGAATTTGTGTGCGTGATTACCCCATGTCGGTTGCTGCCGACAATGTTATTATCCGCTACATGCGTTTCAGGCTAGGGTCAGCAGCTGGCCAGCAGGCGGATGCATTGGAAGGCCGGTTTCTAAAAAACATTATCATCGACCATTGTTCAATGAGCTGGTCGGTTGATGAGTGTGTCTCTTTCTACCAAAACGAAAATTTTACACTTCAATGGTGTATCATTTCCGAAAGCCTGCGTAACTCAATCCATGAAAAAGGGGCACATGGATATGGTGGTATTTGGGGTGGAAAAAATGCATCGTTCCACCATAATTTATTGGCTCACCACGATAGCCGGAACCCTCGCCTTGGCGAAATCGGTGGAGATGCTTTTGCTTTAACCGACTTGGTCGATTTACGAAACAACGTAATCTACAATTGGAAAGGAAACAGTTGTTATGGTGGCGAAGCTATGAATGTGAATATTGTTAATTGTTATTATAAACCCGGCCCGGTTACCACCAAAAAAGAGCGAATTATTGCCATCGACAAAAACACAGATTCGGGGAATCCCGTATCAAATATTTGGGGAAAATTTTATATTAATGGCAATGTGCTTGAAACTTCGGAAAGAGCCACAAACGATAACTGGACATATGGAGTATTTAATCAGTTTCACAGCAAATATGGCCCAGTTTCCGATGGTGATAAAAGTGCCATCAGGCAAACTGAACCGTTCTATCCGGGTGAAGGTACCACACATACAGCTACACAAGCTTACGAAAAAGTAACCGCATATGCAGGCGCCAGTTTTTCAAGAGACTCTGTCGATTTGCGAATAATACATGATGTTACTTCCGGAACAGCCACATTTATGGATGGTGGGAATGGAAGTGATAAAGGAATCATCGATAATCAGGATGCTGTTGGAGGTTGGCCAACTTTAACCTCAACCGAAGCACCTGTCGATACTGATGAAGATGGAATGCCGGATGCGTGGGAAACAGAAAACAACCTCAATCCAAACAGCCCCAACGACGCCCAACTTAAAAGTTTAGATGCTTTATACCCCAATATTGAAGTGTATATTAATAGCATTGTTGCAGGCATCACTGTTGATCAAAATATGGAAGGAATTCCAACTGGCTCAAAAACACCGTTATTCTCAAAAAATCAACCACAAATTTTTTTAAATCAAACAAATAAAGAGCTAATAATTAACCATTCTGAAATAATAAAAACAATTAAAATTTATTCCGCTGCCGGAGAGCTAATATTAATTCAAAACTTTTCTCAGAATAAAATTAAAATACCTGTATCAACTTTCCATAATGGCATTTATTTATTACAAGTTCTGGATAAAAATAGAGGCTGTTATTCTGAAAAAGTAATACTATTTTAAGATTTTACTACCAAAATTGATCCTACTTATATGAACTCTGTCTTCAAAAAAAAGAAAATATTTTTCATCTGATTTATGTAGAGGAATTTAATTAAGAGTTCCTAAATTTACCCCAACAATAAAAACCAAAAATGCGTGAATTTTCAATTTACATTGTATCAGCCATCAATGTTGTGATACTTGTAATATACTGTTGGCAGCTCATAACAAAACAGACAAAACCAGCATTGGCCATGTGGGTGTTTTTTTCCATTGCTGTGGCGATGAGCCTTGTCACCTATTTAAAAGCTGGTGATTTTTCTCTTCTCGATAATATTTTAAATACAACTGACCTTGTATTGGTGATAAGTGTTTCAATTGCCATCGCTGTTTTTGGCGACAACAGTACACGCTTTAACAAATTTGACCTTGGGTGTTTTGGTGCTGTAAGCCTCATTGTCATTTTTTGGATTATAACCCAAAATCATTGGGTCACCAATCTGCTTATCCAACTTATTTTAATTATTGCCTATTTCCCGGTTATCAGAAGGATGTTATCGGCCAGTAAAAATACAGAACCTTTCTCAGTATGGATACTATTAATGGTAGTCCCATTGTTTTCATTATTATCGAGCAAAGGTTTGTTAGCTTCCATTTATGCCTTTCGGGCTATAGCCTGTACCGCCTTGCTACTCGTATTAATGCTCCGTATTGAGCTGGTAAATAAGAAAAAAGCAAAATTAAGCACTAAAACCAAATCCTAAGATCAAACTGTTTTTATTTTTTTCATAAATCACACCACAAACAAATATACACCCATTCAACAAATATTTTCAATTGCCGAATCAGTGCTTTAATCAAAAATTAATTTATATAAAGAGCCGTATAAAAGAAAGGAACTTATACTTTTATAACCTGTTTAAAAAATGAAAAATAATTTACTGAACTTTTCTTCACTGTTTGAGTTAGTAAAACCAATGAGTCATTCATTTTATTCAAAAAATTTATAAGGTGGCAGCAATATTTTTAGATCATATGCGTCCACATATGAAGTTAAAAGTTTATGGTTAAAAGGAAAAACAGGAACACAAGCGAGAAAAAAGATAAACCTTCGGTTTTTGGGTTATTAAAACCCTATAGAGGTATGGTTGTATTATTGGTTGTATTTTCTTTATTAAGCAATGGAGCCAATCTAATAATACCAAAAATCATTTCACACGGAATTGATTCATACACCAATAGTAATTATGTATTAAAAGACATTTTAATTGAATTTTTAATTGCCGCAGCTGTCATCTTAGTTTTTACCTACCTGCAATTGATAGTACAAACATATGCATCAGAACAGGTTGGTTTAGACCTTCGAAAGAAACTTTCGGATAAAATATCACGCCAAAGTTATTCATTTATTCAAAAAGCCAATCCTTCAAAGTTATTAACCAACTTAACTTCCGACATGGATTCGGTAAAGATGTTTGTTGCCCAGGCAATTACATCTATTATTTCATCAATTGTTATGATTATTGGTGCCTGTGTACTTCTATTAACCATAAATTGGAAACTGGCAATACCGGTAATTTTAATGATTCCAATAATTGCAGTCACATTTTTCCTAATTCTAAGGAAAGTAAAAGTGTTATTTACCCGTGGCCGTGAAGTGATCGATTGGCTAAATAAGGTCATCAACGAAAGTGTTTTAGGTTCAGCTATTATAAGGGTTGTTAATTCACAATTTATGGAGTACAAAAAGTTTTTAGCGGCCAGCGACGAAGCAAAAAACATTGGAATTTCGATTGTTACCTTATTCGCTACACTCATTCCGGTTATTACATTTGTTGCCAACCTGGCGACTTTGACAATTTTAGCATTGGGAGGGCATTTTGTCATTTCAGGCACTTTATCGTTGGGCGATTTTGCTGCATTTAACAGTTATGTTACCCTTTTAATTTTCCCAATCATTGTGATCGGATTTATGAGTAATGTTATTGCTCAGGCTACCGCCTCGTATAGCAGGATCGGTGAAGTTTTAAGAACTCCCGAAACTGCCGACACAGGAACCAACAATAAGCCTTTGATGGGAAATATCGGATTAAAAAATGTTACCGTTTTGTACGATGAAAAACCTGCGTTAAAAGATGTTTCAATAAATATAAAACCAGGTACCCGAACCGCCATAATCGGGCCAACAGCTGCCGGCAAAAGTCAATTATTGTTCCTCTTAACCGGGCTCATAAAACCAAATGAAGGTTCAGTGGAATTTGAGGGTTTAAGCATTGATGAGTATGATAAAAATACTTTTCACACCCAAATAGGTTTGGTTTTTCAAGACAGTGTTATGTTTAACCTCAGCCTCCGCGAGAATATTGCTTTTAGTGATACGGTCACTGACCAATCGTTGGAAAAAGCAATAATAACTGCCGAATTAAAAGAGTATATTGATGGTTTACCTCAGCAACTTGATACGTTTGTTTCGGAAAGGGGAACCAGCCTTTCAGGCGGCCAAAAACAACGGATTATGCTGGCACGTGCCTTGGCATTAAATCCTAAAATTTTATTACTCGATGATTTTACGGCCCGAGTTGATCCTCAAACCGAACAAAAAGATTCTACAAAATGTCAGGAATAACTATCCCGAATTGACGCTTATTTCTGTAACCCCAGAAAATAAACCCTGTAAAAACATTTTTGATCAGATTATCCTTCTAATGGAAGGTGAAGTTATTGCTGCCGGTAAACATAAAACCCTGAGGGCATCGTGCCCTGAGTATGTTCAGATATATGAATCACAACGAAGTACCAGCCATTATGAAATGAGTTCTGATCTTGAATCGGAACAAATTTCATCTGAAACCGAAAAAAACCAACAATCCTAATCAGATGAATTATAATCTAAATACCCTTCCCGAAAATAATACAAAAAAAAAAACCAAAAGCTTTAAATTATTAAAAAGCCTGGTTTCACACATGGTGGAAGAAAAAAGAATTCTTCTGGTTGCGTTTATTGCCATGTTTGTTACTGCCATTCTGAAACCTTATAGGCCCCATAATGATTGGTTACACCATCGATAATTATATCCAAACAAAACAGTTTCATGGTGTGATGGTTTTTAGTGGGATACTGCTTGTTATGTACATGGTTGCCCTTGGTGCAGGTTATTTACAAACAAAACTAATGGGCTCAGTTGGCCAACGAATGTTATTTACATTACGAAACTCAGTTTTTGCCAAACTACAGGAATTGCCCTATGACTTCTTTAACCAAAATAAAGCAGGTGACCTGATTTTCACGAATAAATAACGATACCGAAAAAATCAACCAGTTTTTTTCACAATCACTCATGCAATTCCTGAGGTTTATCCTAATTATGATTGGCGCAGGTGTGTTTTTATTATCCATTAATTTAAAATTGGGTGCAGCCACACTTTCACCGGCTTTGCTGATACTGGTTTTTACAAAATTTGTTACTCCGTGGGTCAAAAAACGCAATGCCAATAATCTAAAAAGTGTAGGTAATTTGAGCTCCGAAGTGCAGGAAAGTTTATAACAACTTTAAAGTAATTGTGGCTTTTAACCGCCGCGATTATTTCCGAAAACGTTTTGATGTAGTCAATCACGATAATTATTCAACATCGGTAAAAGCAGGAATATCAAATAACATGTTTATGCCTGTTTATACGTTCTTTTCGAACATCGGCCTTCTTATAGTATTAACTTTTGGTATCTACCTAATTTCAACAGGGCATTTTACAATCGGATTACTCATTAGTTTTATTGCATATGTCAACAGTTTCTATAGTCCTCTGCGACAATTGGCCTCGTTATGGACCAATTTCCAGCTCGCGCTAGCAGCATGGGACAGAATTCGAAAAATCCTGGAACTGGAAAACAACCTGCCTGTTGTTGAAGAAACCAAACCAATAAAAGTTGATTCAGATTCGATATTAACTTTTAAAGATGTTTCATTTTCATACCCTAAT
>CAXXYG010000021.1:0-165399 GCA_963666575.2 Prolixibacteraceae bacterium | reverse complement strand
CGGGTACTTTTAGGGGGACAGATGGCTTTCGCAAGGGCCGCCAGAAAGGGGCTGAGTCATTTATGAGTTCGCCCAACTTTGCTGCAAAAGTCGATTATTATGGGATTGCCGGTTTTAAAACTAGGAGCAAGTACATATTTGGGTAAATCACAATCGACTCTTTTTAACGGGCTCAATAAAAATGATCATTCTGCCGTTGCCATGGCCGATTCCTCGGTTGTAGGTATCTCAATGATAGGTTTTGATGCACGTTACCGTAAAAATGGTTTTTGAAGCAAAAGCACAACTGAATGTGGCCAACATTAAAAATACCGGTGAGTATAACACTTTTACCGGAAAAGACCTGGGTAGCCAATTGTTTTGGGTGGTATGTCGAAGCTGGTTACAACGTGCTTGAAAGTGTACAAACCGATCACCGTTTAGTACCATTTATACGTTACGAAGCATATAATACTCATGCAAAAACCGATAATGGATTGGTTGCCAACAAAGCATACGACCGTACTGATTTAACAGTAGGAGCTGGTTGGTGGATGTCATCGGGTTCCGTTTTAAAAGCCGATTACCAGGTATTTAATAACGGTACATCCGATTCTTCAATGGGGCAATTAAACTTAGGTATTGGAATCTGGTTTTAATTTATAGAATTTCCGGGTGATGCAAAAAAATATTTTAATTCAATGTCTTTTTCTTTTAACGGCTTTTACCGGTTCGGCACAGGATTTTTATCCTCAGGCGCAAGCCGAAAAATATGCCAAAATTGCCTTAAAGGAGAAAAACCTTTATTTAGTTAAAGTTGATTTACCCGGAAATTTTCAAACAGAAAAAACAGAACCTATTTCTGTTTTTCAATTTACTGGTGCCGAAAATTTTGTGGATGGATTTATTGTGTACACTCAGGCAAAAGGGCGGTATGATTATTTTGATTATTTGATAGTTACGACCTCTGAACCATCGGTCCAAAAAATAAAGGTACTCAAATACCGCTCGGAGCACGGCGGTGAAATTGCTGCTAGAAAATGGCTCAAACAATTCGAAAATTATTCATCCGGTGAGCTCAAATACGGTAAAGATATATCAGCCATTTCAGGAGCCACCATTTCGGCGGGTTCAATAACAACTGATATTCCGAAGGTATTGGCTATTTTGAAAGGTTTGAATAATTAAATAAATTATTTCACGCAAAGAAAAACAAGAATTTGCAAAGTGCACAAAGGGTAATAATGTTAATATACCAATCTTTGCGTTCTTATTTTTTGTCCCTTTGCGAGCTTTGAATGAAAAAATCTAAAATATCCATTAAGGAATTTATGCGAATCCACTTTTACATTCTTTATTTCTTATTTTAAATTGGGTATTATTTAAAAAGTAATTTTTAATTAGTTGTACTAAGAAATATACTCACTCAGCTCTAGCCATCGCATTTCTTTTTCATCCAGTTCAGCAATTATTTTTTCCAGCTCCTGAGCTTTTTCGAGTAATAGGACATGGCCTAAATCGCCCGAATTTATTTCAATTTCAAGAGCTTCTTTTTGTGACGATAATGTTTCTATTTCTGCCTCCAATTTTTCAAACTCCTGTTTTTCCTTAAAACTTAATTTTTGTTTCTGAATAGTATTTGCAACTTGAGATTTTGGTTTTTCAGTAACTTTTGGTTTTGGAGGTTTATTGGTACTTGCTAAAACATGTTCGCGGTAAATACTGTAATTACCTGGAAAATTTGAAACAATAGCATCACCCTCAAAAACAAACAGGTGGTCAACAATTTTATCCATAAAAAAGCGGTCGTGCGAAACAATTATAACACAACCTGCAAAATTTTTCAGGTATTCTTCCAATACATTTAAGGTAATGATGTCGAGGTCGTTTGTTGGTTCGTCGAGGATTAGAAAGTTTGGATTCTCCATTAAAACAGTACACAGGTACAACCGACGTAATTCGCCACCACTTAAAGTTTCAATAAACGAATATTGTGTTTCGGGAGGGAACAGGAATTGTTGCAGTAGCTGTGAAGCCGACATTTTCCGGCCATCGTCAAAAAAAATGTATTCGGCAATTTTAGTTACTGCATCAAGAACTTTATCGGCCGGATTAAATTGAATCCCATCCTGGCGGTAGTAACCAAATTTTACTGTTGAGCCTATTTCAACTTTTCCTGAATCAGCCTTCAGTTGGCCGGTAACCAGGTTCAAAAAAGTAGTTTTGCCGGTTCCGTTTTTACCAACTAATCCTACCTTCTCAAACCGCGAAAATTTGTAAGTAAAATCTTTGACAATTTTTATATCATCAAACGATTTTGTTAATCCTTCAATTTCAATGATTTTTTTACCCAGTCGGGTAGAATTTATGTTTAGCTGAACTTGTTTGCTGTCGAAATTTTGCTCGGCTTTATCTTTTAAATCGTAAAATGAATCGATCCGCGATTTTGCTTTTGTGCCGCGTGCTTTGGGCATCCGGCGCATCCACTCCAATTCGGTTTTTAACAGGTTTTTGGCTTTTGTAATGCCAATTTCTTGCAGTTGAAGCCTTTCTTCACGTTTTTCGAGGAAGTAGGAATAATTGCCATTGTAACGGTAAATTTGGTTATTATCCATTTCCAGGATTTCGTTACACACCCGGTCGAGGAAATAACGGTCGTGTGTGACCATAAAAAGGGTAGCATTCGATTTTTTGAGGTACAATTCCAGCCACTCAATCATGTCGAGGTCGAGGTGGTTGGTTGGTTCATCCAGAATTAGCATTTCGGGTTCGTTAATCAAAACTTTTGCCAGCGACAGCCTTTTTTGCTGCCCTCCCGAAAGTGTGCCAACTTTCTGGTCAAAATCGGTAATTTTTAATTGGGTTAATATTTGGTTGATGACCACTTCAATATCCCAGGCATTGAGGTGGTCCATTTGTTCCGATATACGGCCAATTTCATCTTTATCGTTATGAGCAACTGCCTGTTCAAATAATTTGATGGTGGCTAATTTTTCATTCTCCGTTGCAAAAACTTCTTCAATAAAACTGTTTTCAGGATTCAGGTTGGGTACCTGTTCAAAATAACCAATTGTTAACCCATTTTGGAGTGTCACTTTTCCTTCTTCAGCTGTATCCAACCCTGCCAAAATATTTAATAACGATGATTTTCCGGTCCCGTTCTTGGCAATGAGGGCTACCTTTTGCCCTTCGTTAATGGTAAACGATATATTTTCGAAGAGTAATAAACTACCCCAGCGTTTTGAAAGGTTTTCGGCTTGTATTAATGGAATCATCTACTTTTTTTATTTTCGACAAAAGTAGGCATTTCGGAATGATTTAATGCAAAAATAGGGATTGAAGCTTTATTAAATGCTTTGGATAGTAATTATTTGATTTTAAATTAATAAGATATTTTGTATATTAGTAATTCCATTATATAACCAGACATGAAACTATTTAATCAGACCATTCTATGTAAAAAAATAATAAACTTTTTAATTATACTTTTAAGTGTGATTTGGATTATCTTTTATTTTGTTGTCAATCGCGACAGAGCTATTCAAGGAGCTTTGGATGCTATTAAAGAATATTTATAATACGTTTTATAAGAATATATTTCTGATAACTTAAAAACCTTTTAATCCTAATGAAAAAAATTGAATCAATTATTTTAAAGTGGCAAAAGGAGAAATCACCATTTTATATCGTGTATATGGTATTACTTGTGGCTTTAACAATAGTTCTTCTTGTAATATTGTGCGATAAAATATATGATATAGGCCGTGAAATAGGAACGGCTTTAGCTAAATAGTTAATTTCTAAAATTTATCATTGCTGTCCACTTAAAATAAGCTGAGTGACAGCTGGTTATAATTAAGTTCTTTGACATCATTGTAATCTATATTTGTAAATAGCTCTTTTACAGGTGTTTTGTCCAGTAGAGATATTCCTAAAATTTGTAATATTTCGTAGGTTGAACGTCCTATTTTTAGGTCGTGACCAACTATTGCTACTAGGCAATATGTTATGATAGCAGTATAAATTTGTATACGAACAGCATTTTCAGAGTTACCCCAAAAGGTTTTGACTTTAAGATGTTGTTTTATCCATTTAAAAAACAACTCTACTTGCCAACGATTTTTGTAAAGCAATGCAATTTCTTGAGCAGTAAGCGTCATATTATTGGTTAAGAAAACGAATGTTCGGTTCATTTCACTATCGTAGTATTTGACCTTGCGCAGTTTCTCCGGGTAGTCTTTTGATACGTAAAATCCGGTTAATCTTCCTGTCTGGTCAGTTTGTACTCCTGTGGATTTATCAACTTTTCGTGAATATATTCGGCTAAATTTAAGATTCGATTTCGCCCTGACCACAAAATATGCAGATAAAAGCGTAATCTTATACAATCGTGCATAGTCAACATATCCACGGTCAAAGATGTAATATGCATCGCTTTCATAAGGAATATAATCCATTGCATTAATATCGTTAACTGTGGCTGCCGTAATATGAATAAATGCCGGTATTTGTGTCGTTATATCATAAAGTGTATGAAGTTTTATTCCTCCTTTGGCTTTACGAAATTTAGCCCACCAGAATACATTTAGGCATAAATCAATAGTAGAGGAATCAAAGGCATAAACTTTACCTTTAATTTCAAAATTCTCATTCTTTAGTTTATTCTGGGCAATGTCAATCAAGTAATACGCAAACTCCTCAAATATTTTACTATTGCGGTTTTCATTTGCTTTTGAGAGATTACTACGGGTAACATTTTTACCAAGACCTAAATGATAAATCTTTTTATTATGTGCCGTAATTGCAACAATTAAATCCCGAAGACTCTCACGATTGGTTAGTTGACCGAAAATCATACATAACATTTGATTCCAGCAACTAAAAAAACGTACATGTTTATCACCAGAATATCGAGCTACGATACAATCAAAAACTCTCTTAGGAAGAAATTCTGTCAACTGTGCAAAAACATATTTACCTTGATTCATGAATAACATTTTCACGAATTAAGTATTTCAAATCGACACGTAACAAAAAACTCCTGAAATATAGATTCTACAACGATTTCAAAGAACGTATTTTAATTTATAGTAGACACTAATGAAAATTTATCAATAATGAAAAATACGGATAAATCAACTAATAAGATATTATGGGCACTTACAATTGGTTTAATTGCTATGAACATAGCCTATTCAGCCGGAAAGAAAATTGGAAAATTTATGGCAAAGGTTGAGGCTAAACAGGCTTCAATTGAGGTAACAAAATGAATTGATTAATTTTACTATTCTGAATAAAACTTGTAAATGCACTACATTTTCTGATTAAATGGAGGTGTTATTAAAATAGATTGAGTTATTCTTATCTTTAACACGAATTACTCAATTTATTATGCGCAAAAAACAATTGTTTGAAGAAGTAATCAAGTACTTTGAAAAAAACATGCCGGTGGCAGAAACAGAGCTGGAGTACGAAAATCCGTTTGCCCTGATTGTGGCAGTTATCCTTTCGGCGCAATGTACCGATAAACGGGTTAATTTAATGACACCCGAATTGTTAAAACGGTTTCCAACGCCCCGTAAAATGGCAGAGGTAGAACCACCCGAAGTTTTTGAATACATTAAAACTTGTTCGTACCCCAATAACAAAGCCAAACACCTGGTAGGTATGGCCCGCAAACTTATCGAAGAGTTTGATGGACAGGTGCCCGAAGATATTGACGATCTTCAGAAATTGCCCGGAGTAGGGCGTAAAACAGCAAATGTTATTGCTTCGGTAGTATTTAATAAACCTGCCATGGCTGTTGATACGCATGTGTTTAGGGTATCGGAACGAATTGGTTTAACCACCAACGCCAAAACTCCATATGCCACCGAAATGCAATTGATAAAATATTTCCCCGAGGAAATTATCCCCTTAGCCCACCATTGGCTTATTTTGCATGGCCGCTATGTTTGTATGGCCCGCAAACCCAAGTGCGAAAAATGTGGTTTAACAGAGGTTTGCAGGTATTTTAAGAAGGTGAATTAAGCTAGATGTTTCTGAAAACTAAGAGGAGATTCCTCGCTGCGCTCGGAATGACAGTTTGCTAGTGTTTATAGTGAGAGAGGAGTTGGCGACTTCGCCGCCAACTCCTCTCTCCTTCATAAATACACATGTCATTCTGAGTGAAACGAAGGATCTCAAACTCCTTATTGTTTTTACTTTGCGCACTTTGCGTGAAAAAAATGTTGTTTAAAATTTATCCCAACGACACATCTAAAAACATCATGGTTGTAAACCCCAGCATGGCACCAATGGTCGACCAGTCGGATTCGCCACCATTCTGCGATTCAGGAATGAGTTCTTCAACTACCACAAATATCATTGCACCTGCAGCAAACGACAAAGCATAAGGTAATAAGGGTTCCATAACTAATACAAGGTAGGCACCAAGCACTGCTGCAATGGGCTCAACAACTCCTGAAAGTTGTCCGTAATTAAATGCTTTTAGCCTCGAAAAACCTTCACGGCGCAAAGGAATTGAAACAGCTGCCCCTTCCGGGAAATTCTGTAAACCAATACCTAATGCCAGGGCAATAGCGCCGGTGAGAATCCCGATGTCAGGGTTATTGGCTAAAGCACCAAATGCTACACCTATAGCTAAACCTTCGGGAATGTTGTGTAATGTGATGGCTAAAACCAGTAATACACTGCGCTGCCATGTTGTTTTTATTCCTTCAGCCTTATCAATTTTGAGCCCAAGGTGCAAGTGAGGTAATATGTTATCAATTATTAATAAAAAGGCACCTCCAGCCAAAAAGCCTGTAACTGCTGGCAGCCATGATATTCCTCCGCTGGCTTCGGTCATTTCGATAGCCGGTTTTAATAACGACCAGAAACTGGCTGCTATCATTACCCCAGCGGCAAAACCTAACATTGAATTTAATACTTTCCGGTTAATCGATTTAAAAAAGAAAACCATAGAAGCTCCAAAAGCTGTAACACCCCATGTAAATAATGCTGCAATCAGAGCCAATACAACCGGATTTATTTCTAATATCCTTTCAAGATTCATAGTCGAAAATTTTATTTTGGTATGGAAAACTTTTCTTCAATTATTGCTAATTTAAATCAAAATTAAGAAAAAAGTAGATTAATTCTATATTAAAAAAGAAGATTGGCATAACGGCTTGGTAACGAGTATATTATTTAACTTATTGTTAAATCGGAGTAAATTATTTAAGTAAGCACTTTTATTTTTTAACAAACTTTGTACATTTGCTAAAACGTTCATGTTTAATCAAAATTATAATTGTTATGGCATACAAAATTTCTGATGAATGTATTGCATGTGGAACTTGTATAGACGAATGTCCGGTTGATGCAATTACAGAGGGTGATATTTATGTAATTGACGCTGATTTGTGCACAGACTGTGGTTCTTGTGCCGAAGTTTGCCCGGTAGAAGCTATTTCTATTGACGAATAAAAGCCGGACAACATAAAATATCCAGCCTGCCAATTTTTTGGCAGGTTTTTTTTTGTTTTAACGCAACCTTATCTTTTTTTACATCCTCTCTTTTTAAAGAATTATAACGATGAGGTATTTTTCAGCTGTATTTATTTTTATTGTGATTGTAGGTTGCGAAAAAAACGATGATTTTCGATTTTCCGATACTTCTTATCCTTCCGGTTATTGTTTAATTAATGAGTCTCAAAAACAAAATTTGAGAGAGTTATTTAATGATGAAAATTATTATTATATGATAGTTGATTCATTTGGATTTTTGGGATATGACCAAACAATACAATTGGAACCGTCACTTTTTACAGGAATAATAAATGATCAGGATTCTGTTTTGATAATGGCTAAAACTTTTATTGCTGAAAACTCCGAATTAACAGGTGTTAACGATACCTCTTTACTTGCTGTAAAAAAAATATCAGGATTTTGGAGCAGTTATGGCAGCAAGTATTTACAAAAATCGGATATTGATAGGAATAGGTGGTTTATTAGGTTTAAAAACCAGTTGGTTGAAGGAATAGAGGTTGAAGGGTCGGAGATAGGGATTTATGTATCGCCCAAAGGAGTTTACCGTATGTTTGGCCATTGGTTCCCCTATGTTTATGTTCCTCAGTCCGATTTTATTCATTACACCAAAGCTCAGGAAATGCTCATAGGTTCCACATTTGAATATTTTGATTGGGGTGGCCATCAAACAATCACTATTACCGAAGACACATTTTACCCTGGAGAAATTCCTGTTAAAAAAATTTTCCCATGCCGAAATGGCAATTGTATTGAATTGCGGCTTTGTTGGGTAATACCTAGCAAATCAGTCTGGAATTTTTATTGTGATGTTTTAACGGGTGAATTAATTTTTAAGGAACAAATCATTGTTTTCTGAGAATTAAAACCCATTTAACTTCATCGTTACCGTTGGAATTAAAAGTAGGAATCCGATAATTGTTAGTAGAATTATTAATGGAGCCACCCATTTAAACCATTTTTCATACGGAATCCGTGCCATTCCCAAAACACCAATTAATACACCCGACGTAGGTGTAATCATGTTAGTAAAACCATCGCCAAACTGGAATGCAACAACAATGGCTTGTCGTGGAATGCCTATTAAATCGGAAAATTGCGACATAAAAGGCATGGTTAAGGCTGCCTGCCCCGATCCCGAAGGGATAAAAATATTCAACGATGTTTGAATGAGATACATGGTTGAAATGGAGCCAATTTTTCCTAAATCGGACATTGAATTGGAGGCATAATAGAGTAGTGTATCAATAATTTTTCCGTCGTTAAGGATAACAATTATTCCACCAGCCAAACCAACAACCAGAGCTGCCGATAAAATATCTTTAGCACCTTCGAGGAAAAGGTGCGTAATTTGGTTGGGGGTTTTGCCCATAGTTATTCCCGAAAAAATACCAAGGGCAATAAATATGGTGGCAATTTCCATTACATACCAACTGTAGCCCATTACGCCTATAATTAAAAAAACGATGGTGAATGTTAGCAGAATGAGTATAAAATAATGCGCAGTTTTTCGCAACGCTAAAAATCCACTGATAATAAACACCGCTGTCATTATAGGGATAGCAGGGAGTACTATTTTTGAGTTTCCTAATGTTAAAGTTGTTTCGGGGAAAGAGATAGAGAAAAGGGAGAGTGAAATGGATATGATTATCCAGGCAATCCAGGCTGATTTACGGACCACAAAAGTTAATTCCAGGTTTTTTTCGTTGTTTTTTTTACGCCAATAGTTGTCATCGTCATAAACAAGTGATTGTTCTGGCGATTTTTTAATTTTTGAAGCATAACGAAGGATGTAAATAAAACCAGCTAAATTAATGGCCACCCAACAAAATAGCCTGTACTCGATACCTGAAAACAGAGGAATATTGGAAAGTCCCTGAGCGATACCAATAGTAAATGGATTTAAAAAAGCGCCTGCAAATCCAAGGGCAGCAGCAACAAAACAAAGTGAAACACCAACAATCGAATCGTAACCCATGGATACAGCCAGAGGCACAAAAATAATAGTAAAAGCTATTGTCTCTTCGCTCATTCCAAAAACAGCCCCAAACAAGCTAAAAATAAGCATAATGCCAACCAATATTATGTTATGGACACCAATCTTTTTTAAAAATCTGTTACGTTCAAGTTTTGATGAAAATTTGAGGAAGGAATATATCCCTACATCAATGGACTTGCTTTCGTTTAAAATCCAGAAAGCTCCTCCAATCATAATAATAAAAGCAATAATATTGGCTGTATTTACAAATCCTTTAAAAAATGCCGAAAATATTTGCCAGGTTTGAAATTGGCTATCCACAAAATGAAACGATTGGCTGTCGATTACCTCTCGCTGAATTCCATTGGCATCAACCATTACACGGTTAAATTCGCCACCAGGTATTATCCAGGTTAATAAGGCACAGATAACAATCAGAAAAAATATAATAACATAAGTGTGAGGAACTTTTTTAATCATAGCTAATTAATTGTTGCCTGAAAATAATAAAATAAAGGTAGTCGATATGATTTTTCGCATAAATATCTAACAACCAGTTTGCGTTATTTGATAATATTATAACAATTTTTCAATGCAATTTTGTAACTTATCTTCTCAAATATTAATTGGATGAAACTTTTGCTCGAAAATATTAAGGAGCTTGTGCAGGTGGAAAAGAGGCCTGTTAAATTCAGGGCAGGGCAAGAAATGGCTCACCTGGAATCGGTGGAGGATGCTTTCCTTTTGATAAATGAAGGCAGAATTGAGGATTTTGGGCCCATGAAAAAGCTTAAACGTATCTCTCTCGATGGTGATACATTGAATGAAATTGATTGCTCAGGTAAGATGGTTTACCCCAGTTATTGCGATTCACACACACATATTGTTTATGCAGGTTCGCGCGAAAAGGAATTTGTCCATAAAATTGAGGGATTAAGTTATGAGGAGATTGCCCGGCAGGGGGGTGGAATTTTAAACTCAGCCAAATTATTGCACGAAACTTCAGAGGCAGAACTTTATAATCAGGCAATGGACCGTATACGCGAGGTTATTATGTTGGGTACCGGAGCCATTGAAATTAAAAGTGGCTACGGATTAAATACCGAAGATGAGTTGAAAATGTTACGGGTTATTAGTTGGATAAAAAAGACTACACCAATTTATGTCCGATCAACTTTTTTGGGAGCCCATAGCCTTCCCGAAACCTATAAAAACAGGCGTGAGGAATATGTCGATTTGATAATTAATGAAATGATTCCTTTGGTTGCCGCCGAAGAGTTGGCTGATTTTATTGATGTTTTTTGCGATTTTGGATTTTTTACGCCCATGGATACAGAACGGATATTGATGGCAGGAATAAAATATGGGCTTCGGCCTAAAATACATGCCAATGAATTAGGTTTTTCTGGAGGTGTGCAAGCCGGGGTCAAATACAATGCCTTGTCAGTCGACCACCTCGAATACATTGGTGATGCCGAAATTGATTGTTTATTAAATACCGAAACCATGCCTACTATTCTGCCAGGGGCGGCTTTCTTTTTAAATATGCCTTTATCGCCAGCTCGCAAAATGATCGATGCCGGATTACCAATAGCTCTTGCTTCTGATTATAATCCAGGGTCTTCACCCAGCGGGAATATGAATTTTATAACCTCGCTGGGTTGTTTAAAATATAAAATGTTACCTGCTGAAGTAATTAACGCTACTACAATTAATTCGGCCTATGCCATGAATTTAAGTCACTTGTTGGGAAGTATTTGTAAGGGGAAAATTGCCAATTTATTTATCACTAAACCATCTCCGGGAATAGAATATATTCCATATATGTTTGGGTCAAATTTGATCGAAACAGTTATTCTGAATGGAGAAATACAATCATACTAAATAGTATCGTTTTTATGAATCAATTGATAGAATGTGTGCCTAATTTTTCAGAAGGCAGGAACATGTTGGTTATAAAAGAAATAACCAATGTAATAGAAAGTGTGGAAGGAATAAAATTGCTAGATGTTGATCCCGGCCATGATACAAACCGTACGGTTGTAACTTTTGTCGGATCTCCTTTAAAAGTTGTAGAAGCTGCTTTTTTAGTAATAAAAAAAGCTTCGGAAATAATTGATATGTCTTTACATAAAGGAGAACACCCCCGATTTGGAGCTACCGATGTATGTCCGTTGGTCCCGGTTTCAAATATTTCAATGGAAGAAACGGCTAAATATGCCCGCCAGCTTGCTGAAAGAGTAGGGAAGGAGTTACAGATTCCTGTGTTTTGTTACGAAGAAGCAGCTTTTATTCCTGAACGCAAAAGTTTGGCAGCGTGCCGGTCGGGCGAATATGAAGCATTAAAAGACCGTTTGCCTTCGGAAAGGTGGAAACCCGATTTTGGGCCGGCAGAATGGAATAAACATGTACAAAAAACAGGTGCCACTGCCATTGGAGCCCGCAATTTTTTGGTGGCCTATAATATTAATTTAAATACCACTTCGTCGCGAAGGGCAAATGCCATTGCATTTGATGTACGCGAAGCAGGGAGGGTTTTAAGAGAAGGCGACCCTGTTACGGGAAAGATTGCAATTGATGGTAACGGGCAACCCATCAGGATTGCCGGGACTTTAAAAAAAGTACGTGCTATTGGGTGGTTTATCAGAGAATACGGTGTTGCACAAATTTCCATGAATTTAACAGATATTTCTGTTACGCCAGTGCATAAAGCTTTTGATGAAGTATGTGAAAAAGCAAGGCAACGAGGTATTCGTGTAACAGGTTCAGAATTGGTAGGCCTAATTCCGTTGCAGGCAATGATTGATGCCGGAAATTATTTCCTGAAGAAACAAAACCGGTCGTTGGGGGTTTCAGACGAAGAGATTATTAAAATTGCTATCAAATCGTTGGGATTAGATGAATTGGCACCATTCGACCCGCAAAAGAAAATTATTGAATACCTGATTACAGATAAAAAAAATGAACTGTTGGTTAACAAGTCACTGTCCGATTTTATCAATGAAACAGCTTCTGAATTACCCGCTCCCGGAGGAGGATCTATTTCGGCGTATGTGGGAGCAATGGGTGCTGCCCTGGGTGTAATGGTGGCAAATCTTTCGGCACATAAACGTGGTTGGGATAACCGGTGGGAAGAGTTTTCGGAGTGGGCTGTTCAAGGGAAACAATACCATCAGCAGTTATTAAAATGTGTTGATGAAGATACCGAAGCTTTTAATGGCATAATGACAGCTTTTGGCCTTCCTAAATCCTCAGAACAGGAGAAGCAGGAGCGCGGTAAAGCCATTCAGGATGCCACAAAAGTAGCTATTGAAGTTCCCTTAAAAGTAATGCAATTGGCATATAAATCGATGGAAGTTATGGAAGCTATGGCAGAATTCGGAAATCCAAATTCTGTCTCAGATGCCGGAGTGGGGGCTCTTTGTGCATACACAGCTGTCGAAGGGGCATTTCTGAATGTAAAAATTAATGGAGCTGGATTTGCTGACAAACAATATTTTGAACAAAAAATGAATGAAGCTAATAGTATAGCTGAGAAAGCTTTACGTAAAAAAATAAAAATACTGCAAATTGTCGAAAGTAAAATAAACTAGTCAGGAATAAATTTAGTTAAAAGGATATGGAACGGAGGAAATTTATAAAAAAGTCGGGAATGGTTGTTGCTGGTGTAGGTATTATAGGAACTACTACGTTTGCTGGTAATAACACAACGAATGTAAATAAATTACCCCGTTGGAGAGGTTTTAATTTGTTGGATTACTTTTCCCCCACAATTCCTCTTTCCAATTCATCGGGTACAACCGAAGAAGACTTTAAATGGATGGCCGATTGGGGATTTGATTTTGTAAGGCTACCAATGGCTTATCCACGATTCCTGAAATTAGATTCTTCAGAAAATATTACACCTGATGATGTATATAAAATAGATTCGAAACAGGTTGACCGTGTTGAGGAATTAGTTTTTCTGGCACACAAGTATGGTTTACACGTTAGCTTAAATTTGCACCGTGCACCCGGATTTTGTGTGAATGCGGGTTTTAATGAACCTTATAATTTATGGAAAGATGCTCCAGCTCAGGAAGCATTTTATTTTCATTGGGAAATGTGGGCCAAAAGATTCAAAGATGTAACGCCAGATAAAATCAGTTTCGACTTGGTTAATGAGCCATGTATGCGTAACGATATGAATGACCAGTTTTCACAAAGGAGTGCTGTTCCTGGCCCAATATACCGGAAAGTTGCTAAAAAAGCTGCTGAGACTATTTGGGGGCAAAATGCCGACCATCAGGTTATTGCTGATGGGAATGATATAGGAAGTTCAGTAATTCCTGAAATTGCTGACCTGAATATTGGACAAAGCTGTAGAGGTTATTTTCCTCATTATATATCGCATTACCGTGCCCCTTGGGTGTTTGAAAACCCCGATTTGGCACCGATGCCTGCCTGGCCCGGTGAAATTGACGGCAAATATTTTGGCCGTAAAAATCTTGAAGATTTATATGCTCCATGGATCAACCTTGTAAAAAGCGGGGTTGGTGTTCATTGTGGTGAATGCGGGTGCTGGAAGGAAACGCCCCATCAAATATTCCTTGCCTGGTTTAGTGATGTTCTGGATATTCTTACCTCCAATGGTATTGGTTATTCACTTTGGAATTTTAGGGGAGATTTTGGTATTCTTGATTCAGGACGAAAAGATATAGTTTATGAAGACTGGTATGGACATAAACTGGATAGGAAATTACTTTCGTTATTGCAAAAGTATTGATAAGGGTTTGATTTATAGATTTGTGTGTAGGTTATAAATGTCGGGATTTATAATTGATATATAGTTACAAACTAATACTCATAAATGGTATATAAAATTGTTGTTTCATAATCGTCGGCGGGAATTAACACCGAAACATTATTGAGTCGAAAACTGATCTGAATATTCATTGTTTCTCTACCTCCTCCAAAAAAATAAGCCGGTAAGTTTGTAACTTCCCTGTAACTGGTTCCATCGTATAGTTTTCCATTATTGCTATTTCCGTTGCCATTTCCATTGTTGCCGTTCCCGTTTCCATTATTTCCATTCCCATTGTTCCAGTTATTGCCATCGCTCGATCTTCTTATTTCGAGCGTTAAATTGTTGTCCCAATTAATATCTGATTTGTAAACAGTAATGTACCATGGGTATTTCTTTTGGGCTTTATTAAAAATATTATCAGTAGTAACTGATAAATAAGAATCATTGGTATTTTCAATTAATGAAACAAAATCATCGCCGGCTTCAGAAACAGATATAAGCGAAGGTGAAAAATAGGGATCATTTTCAACTTGTACAACAAGCTGTGCAGCTGCTATATCGGTAAATAGTAGAACTATAATAAGAAACAAGTATTTTAATTCATTCATATCTCAATGTTTAGATATCACTTATAGTATAAGCTACATAAATTGTAATTTCTCCGTCATTATCTAATTTATCATAATTTGGAATGTACAATTTATAACTAATATTGTGCCCTTGGCCTTCACCTTTCCCGGTATAACACCTACCTATTTTTTTAATAATTGTGCGTGGATTTTTATTAAGGTTTTTTTCTTTAGTTGGAATACCAAAATCTCCCAGTCCATTTCCCTGGTATGGCGAAGCTAAAACAGATATTTTTAGTCCACGTGGCAGTTCTCCATTTATGATTTGAACAGTAATTTTTTTACGACTACTTCCTGAAGCCAATGACGAAGTATAATTTATCCAGAGTTGATTATCAACTGCTACAGCCTCTTCGTTTCCCGTATTTTCAAAACCTACATTTCCAGATTCAACATTTAGTTCAATATTTGAAACGGAAAAAGGTGCAATATTCAATAAGGAAATTTCAGGAACTGAAAATTGAAGGCCAGAGGAAGCTTCTTCGTATTGCGCATAACTTTGCGTTTGAAATATATACAACACAAAAAATACAATAACAAAACGTATATAGTTTCTGAATGGTTTATATCTAACTCTACTTCTTTTTACCATCTGATGAAAGATTTACGTTTTTATTCATGAATATAATTTTTCTTTTTTTCTTACTCATATTAATTTCCAATATTTTTGTTTCCCCGGGGGATAGGTCAAGGTCAAAATGGTCATTGTCAAGCACGTATTGTTTGTCGATGCTGTTTGTGTATATTTTGAAAAACCATTTTCCAGGCCGTAATAATGGAAATACAAAAGAACCATCAGGTTTTGTTATTATACGCATCGATTCGGTTTCGTTACGTAATTCAATTACAATGTGGGCAACACTCACTTCTCCTTCATCCAACAGTTTTGAAATACTTGCTGTTTTTTTAAGTGCAATTTTTCCTGAAAGTTTTACAGCTGATGTCAGTCCAAAGTTTAGTTTTGTTTCTTCGTTTCCTCTGATTTCAACATCTATTGGAGTTGGAATGCTGGAAATGTCTGTCATGCTAGTTGTTGTGCGGTCGATAAACACAGTGTATGAACCCGGAATTATATTTTTAAAGCTGAAATCCCCATTTTCATCGGTAATACTTGACCTTCCATTCATATAAATTATCAATCCTTCAATACTTTTTACCCCTAAATTTTCGACGTGCCCTGAAAGTGAACCTGCTTCACCAATTTTTTTCATAGGTATGCCAAAGTTTACTGAATAACTTATAGCAAAAGTATAGTCTGGTTTTTCTGTTTCATTCTGAAAAAGCGTATAAAAGCTGTTTGCTGAGACGGTATGCCTTTTTAAAAATTTGTAATCGAGGTTAAATTGAAGAAGGTTTCTGTTTTTATAATAATCTTCAATATTATAATTACTTTGAATTTGTAAATTGGCTTTTAGGCTTTTCGAAATCCTACTGGATGCACTTAATCCAAAAATCCAGTTATTTTGTTTGTCTGAGATAAATGAATTCATCGATGAATAGCTTGCTGTAGCACGGATTGTATTATTCTTTATTGGTGTGTACATAATACTAGCCGACGATCGGAATGTATACTTTTTGCTTGTTTCTTTAGGAAGTAAAAAATTTTGCGTTAGCCCATATTCTCCACTAACTTGGTAACCTACTTTTTTCATTTTATGTGAAAAATTGGAATTTAAGGATAAGGATTCATAATGAAATTTTTTCACCGGCATTCTATCCATACGTTCATATTTTCGAACTGCACCTTTAAAAAACATATTTTTGCCAAGTTTAAAATTTGCCAGTCCCATCATTTGTTTTGAATAAGGGGCTGTGGCAAATAAGGTGTCTAGTTTTGCGTTTGAATAGTCTTCCCTGGCACTTATCCCTATAGTCAGCCATTTTGTAAGATTATAATTTGCAAATCCTGAATAGAAGCTGGAATTACTGTAGTATCCCGGGTAATCTTTGCCTGTTTTAAAAAAGAAACTTGAAAGCTGTAATTTTTTAATTTGTGAATTTACCATTATCCGAAAGGCATTGTCATTTCCTGAAGCACCTTTCCCATGCGAAAGTTCTGCTTCAATGGTTGTTTTTTCCAAAGGATGAAGTTCAGTAGTAATACTGAACAGAGATTCATTATTGTTAGGTGTATTTAATACTTTATTTAAAGCATATACACCCACTGTGTTGTTTTTCTTCAGGTTGAAGAGAGAATATAAGGCATATTCCGATTTTACATCGCTAAAATATTTAGGTTTCATATAAAACATACCTAATGTTGTATTTTTAATAATATTCAATTCATTCCTGATTCCAAATCCATACCTTGCCGATTCAGTTAAGGGGGTTAAACTAAATGAATTATCGCCTACAGCAATGTTCATAAAATTATTTTTATAGGCTATTGAATATTGGTCATTTAATCCCAACAACGATACATCAAATTGATTTGGGCCACGTGCCGAAAATTCTAAGTGGTGTTTTCCTTCAGGGTCTAAATCGCCTGCACCAGAGAACTCAAATTGATACCCCGATTGAGTTTCTCCATTATTGGTTTTTGAAATAAACCGCGATGAAAAGTTAATGGGAAACCGAAAATACAAATCTCTTTCAGTTTGAAGTACCGGAATAACTCTGACAAAACAGTATAACATCTCTTCGACATTGGTAGCCGTTTTTGCTGTAATATAGATGCTTTTGCGGTTGGCTGATAAGAGCTCTTTTTTTGTTACTGTTTCAACATTGATTATTGATGAAGCTCCTGGGGCAATTTCAACATTCTCTTTGGTTTTTAATTCGCAATTCGAAGGTATAATGGTGACCTTTTGTGTTGTATTTCCAAGGTTCCTGAGTATAAAGGAAGCATTAATCGTTTCGCCGGCTTTAACAAAATCAGGAGCTTCCAGTTGTTCGAGGGCTATTTTTACTACCTCGGTTACACTGACATCTTTTGTAAGCTGTGCATAAATCGAGTTGGCATTTCCATTTTCAATTAATTCGTAGCTAATTGAATAATCTCCAGCCAAATATTTTGAAGGAACATTAAAACTCAGCAGCAGGATTTTTTGTTTTCCCGGACTAAGTGAGAATGGTTTTACCTGAGAAATTATTCTCCAACGTTCAGGCAATTTTATTTTCGATTCTACAAATAATGAATCGTTCGTGAGGTTTTTTGCTTTAAAAATTAACGTGCCTGTTTGGCCTGGCTTAAAGTTCAATTTAGCTGTTACCAGTTCAAATGAAACGCTATTATTATGTTGTGAAAAAGAATTAAATGATAAAAGTGAAAAAAATAATATTACTATTATTAGTCCTTTATTCATTTTGAATTTCTAGCGTCAGATTTGATCCAAAAATATAATCATCGCCACAATCGGCTATAAGTATGCCGGTATAGTTACCTGCTTTTAATGTGCTTAAATCCAGTTTCATCTGTGCCGATGTGCCAGGATATATTTTTCTTGGATCAATTTTTATTGTACCTACTGTTTCACCTTCTTCGTCATAAACTTCAACACCAAGTTCAGGCCTTAAAATTCGTTCACCAATATTTCCTATATCAACTACTAATTCAGTAATGGTGTCATTTTTTGCCAATTCAAAATTGATAAATTCCAGATTACGTTCGCCGGTATCGCCAATATTTGTAATAATTTGGATTCCATACCGAACGACTGTATTTATTTTTAATCCCATATTTACATTAGTTGTATCAGGAGGTGTTATGCCTTCAACCATAAGAATGCTCCAGTAAGTACCAATAAGAGTATCGATTTCAGGAACAGTTAATTCATATTCTATGGTTGTTGTTTCATTTGGTTCGAGTGTAATAAACGTTGGATTGATATTTAGCCATGAAGCATTCGACCTGTCGAGTGTGCCAGGGTCATCATGCCTTGTTTCGCCTGTGTACGAATACCAATAATCTTTCTGATATATCTGAACAGATTGAGGTATATCTGCAATATTCTGTATTTCGATTGTCCCTCTGGTAACTTCACCTGGCAAAGCCTGGTCTTCATGTGTTAATCCGTTTAAAACCAGAATGGTTCCTTTTGAACCAAATGCCAGAACTACAAATATAATGACTGCAGACACCCTTAAGATAAATTTCCCCATAATAATTTAGCTTCTTAATAAATATTACAAGCTACAAAGGTAAGTTATTACTAAAAATAAATGATTTTTAAATGGGGGTGTCAGGCTTGAATTTAATAAATTTATCAACACCAATGTTTTAATAATTAAATTCAGGGTTATTTGATTCGATTAATCAGAAAGGGTGTATGTAACAGTAATTGAAGCTGTTTGGTCGAAGTCTAATTGGGCGTAAGCATCTTTGTCTTTGTGGTCTAGTTCGAGATTGTAATACAAACGATGCCCGTTGTTGATACCATCACCTGTATAACAACTTCCAATATCAGTAATTAAATCTTGTTCTGTTTCTGATAGTTCAACAATACCTACCGGAGTACCTGTGGTACCTGCACCGTTTCCTGAATATGGCGATGCATAAACTTTTAAAGAGGTCCCCCTTGGGATTTTTCCATTCACAACAGCACTTACTTTTCTATTGGGTTTTGATGAATTTCCGATTATAGATGAATAATTTATCCAGATTGCGCTATTTTTTGCTTTTGAGAAATCAATCGCATTTCCCGCTTCGTTTGGAGCAATTGCACTCATTGAAATAGTTGTAGATGAAGCTGATTCAAGGTCTAACAATGCAACTTCTGGAATAGATATATTAATGTTATGCGAAGCAGGCTTTGTATTTTGAGCTACCACTGATGAAATACCCAATATTCCAATAACGATTGATAATATTAAAAACTTCTTTTTCATTGGTATTTTTTTAGGTTCTTGATTATTAAACTAATAATATTCAAAAATACGGCCTTCAGAAAAAAAACGTAATAGGGTAAATCCTGATTGAAGGCGTCGTAAAACCTTAAAAATTTTAAATTAGAACAATAAACCTGATGATAAATGGTGATTACATCATTAATAAAAACAATGCAATTTAATATAATTATTTAGATTTTAGGTGTTTACAGAATTAAATTCACCTTTTTTGATATAATTGAGGTTATTTGAGTAATTCCTGAGCTGTTTTATAAGCTGTTTCTGTTGGTTTGTCGCCACTTACCATTTTAGCCAGTTCCTGTATACGTTCATCGTTGGTAAGTTTTTTTACTGAGGTGATTGTACTGTTCTTGATATCAGTTTTATAAACAAGGTAGTGGTGGTCGCCTTTCCCTGCAATTTGTGGTAAATGTGTGATGTTTACTATTTGTGTTGCTTTGGAAAATTCTTTAAGGATAGTACCCATTTTTATGGCAATTTCGCCCGAAATTCCGGAGTCAATTTCATCAAAAATTACGGTTGGCAACATTTTTTTATCCGAAATGAGAGTTTTTATTGCCAACATTAACCTCGAAGTTTCTCCACCTGAAGCAACTTTAGAAATTTCATCGGGTAATGAATCCTTATTGGCCGAAAATAAAAAGCTTAACGAGTCCGTACCATTTTTAGTAAAAGTATCAACTTTTGATGAAGTGATTTTAAAATTGGCATTTGGCATTCCTAATTGCACCAGTATGTTAATTACTTTTTTTTCGATAGTTTTAAAAACAGAATGCCTTTTCTGGCTTAGTTTATTTGCCGATTCTTCCAAATCGGTTTTTATCAGTTTAAGTTCTTTTGTTAGTTTCGAAATGGAGATATCGTAATCAACAATGGTACTTATTTTTTCTTCCAGGCTATCTTTAATCGAAAGTAATTCATCAATTGACGAAACATGGTGTTTTTGTTGTAGAGTATATATCAAATTTAGCCTTTCAGCAATAAATTCTAATCTTGAAGGGTCGTATTCCACTGCTTCAGCCTGGTAGTTTGCTTCAGTCGAAATATCTTTTAATTCAAGTTGGACCGATTCAAGCCTGGAAAATAATTCAGCAGCTTCAGTGTAATAATCTTTAACTTTGTTTAATTCTGAAAGGCTGTTTTTTAAAGCTCCAAGCAATGAATTTTCATCATTTTCAAGGCAATTATTTAATCCTAAAAGGGCATTTTTAATTTCTTCGGAATGGGTTAATTTTTCCTGTTCGTTTTCAAGTGAAGTTTGTTCTTCTTTTTTAATATTTGCTTCTTCGAGCTGGTTATACTGAAATTCAAAATAATCGAGGTCGGAGCGTGCTTTTTCAGCTTGTTGAGTAACTTCATGAAGTTTTGTTTCAGTAGCTTGATAGTTGTCATATTGATTTGTGTAACTACTGAGCAGTTTTTCAGTTTGTGCAACCAGGTCAACTAAATTGAGTTGAAACAGATGGTTGCTAAGTTGTAAGTTCTGATGTTGTGAATGAATATCGATTAATTGTGACCCTATTTCCGACATTATTTTTAAAGAAACGGGCGTATCATTAATAAATGCCCGCGATTTTCCTGTTGGGGTTATTTCTCTTCTGAATATTGAGATTTCGTCGTAATCAAGGTCGTTTTTTTCGAAATAGGGGAGTAAGTGGTAATTTTTTACGCTAAAAACACCTTCGATGATACATTTTTCAGCAGTATTCCGTAAAGTTGAAGAATCGGCTCGTTTCCCAAGTATTAATCCTAATGCTCCAAGTATAATAGATTTTCCGGCTCCAGTTTCGCCAGTTATTATATTAAATCCTTTATCGAACTCAACAGATAGTTCTTCAATTAAGGCATAGTTTTTAATAGAAAGTTTAGTTAGCATGCATTTGTCTTAAAAACCCTCGGCTTCAGCAATTTTTTCGTATTTGCTTCCATTCGACGGATCCACCTCATTTAGAATAACTAAAACTCTGTTTCTCTCATCGGGGTACGATTTTGAAAATATATTGACAATTTCATCCGATTTGGCATCAAAAAACACCTGTAAAATATAAACCGATGGCCGGCGCCTGAATACTTTTTGAATCCCACGCAGCGATTCTGCGATAAATGAGCGCCCCTCCTCGGGTTTGTCCGACATAACGTCTAAACCCTGGCGGTGATAATTATACATACATTCGCGAAAGCTCGAATAGGATTTATTCATAATATTTTCGATCAGCCAGTACCTGTTTCTTTCACTTTCGAAAGATTTCCACCCTTTTTCGCGCATGTTTTGCGAATTGTTTACAATTTGTTGCGCTTTCTCGAAATAGGGAGTGCCACCCTCTAATGCATACGAATCGTAATCAAATCCTAAAATCATATAAGCATAATAGGCTAAAATATTGGTTAAATTATCCCTGTTCGATGTTTCATTAAATTCAAGCGGTTGAAATTCAACATAACGGCAATGGAAGTCATTGTCTTTGATATTTAACAATACCGATTCGTACGTGGAATTAAAAACGGGCCTTTTTATCTGAACCTGAATGGTGCCTGTAAACTCATCTCCTGCAATTTGTTGGTCAAGCCTGATAACTATATTACATTCAATACGTTCATCGATTTCGAATTTATGGTCGGTCCATTTACGGTTATTCATAAACTCGTAAATATCCTGTTGCATGGTGCGGAACAAATTCTGGTTCGCACCCCTTATTTTCTGTGCTGATACACTTACATTGCATCTGAGCTCCTGGCTTTTGACACCTGAAATAACAAATACTATCAGTAATACTGTAATTAATATTTTATTCATTTTGGAAAATTCGAAGTTTAAAAATACAAAAAAATACCAATTGCCTGATTTTTCTATTTTATCATTGTTAGAATCTTGTCAACAATGTCATCGGCTACCTGGGTTTTAGTTTTTAACTTGAATTTTTGCTGATTATTGTCCTTATCAAAAATTGTTATTTGATTTGTATCAACACCAAATCCGGCACCTTCGTCGTTTAGAGAGTTTAAGACAATAAAATCGAGGTTTTTATTGAGTAATTTTTGTTTGGCATTTTCTGCCTCATTGGTGGTTTCAAGGGCAAATCCAACCAGCAATTGATTGGGTGTTTTTATTTCCCCCAGTTTTGCTGCAATATCTTTGGTAGGCCGCAATTCAATATTCCAGCTCGATTTATCCCTTTTGTTTTTTTTAGAAAAAACAGTTTTCGGAGTATAATCAGCAACAGCTGCTGTCATTATTGCTCCATTACATTTGGGAAAATGTTTTAAAGCCAATTCGTACATTTCGCCTGCCGATTCGGCTTGAATTATTTTTATGTTTGGATGTTGAATTTTGATTGAAACAGGGCCCAATAAAAGAATTACCTTGGAGCCATTGTCAGCCAATGAGTTGGCTATTGCATACCCCATTTTTCCTGAGGAATAATTTCCAATAAATCGTACAGGATCAATCTTTTCGAAAGTAGGCCCGGCAGTTACCAGAAACGTTTTATTTAAGAGTTTTTTTTTTGAATGAAGGTGTTCAACAATAAAATCAACAATTTTTTCGGGTTCTTCCATTCTACCTTTGCCTTCAAGCCCACTGGCTAATTCACCTTCGCCAGGCTCAATAATAGTATTCCCGAATGATGACAATATTTTTAAATTGTTTTGAGTGGTTGGGTGGGCAAACATGTCGAGGTCCATTGCCGGAGCAATAAAAACAGGGCTTTTTGCCGAAAGGTATGTTGTGATCAGCATATTGTCAGCAATGCCATTGGCCATTTTCCCAATGGTGGAAGCTGTCGCAGGTGCAATAATCATCGCATCGGCCCATAAACCCAGGTCCACATGGCTGTTCCATGTGCCATCGTTGGCTCCAAAAAATTCGCTGATAACAGGTTTTCCTGATAAAGCCGATAATGTAACAGGAGTAATAAATTCTTTGCCGGCAGGAGTTATTATTACTTGTACTTCAGCCCCTTCTTTTATAAGGGTACGTAAAAGTATAGCCGCTTTATAAGCAGCTATACTTCCGGTAATACCTAATATTATTTTTTTGTTTTCCAGCCTCATAAAGGCTTGATTTAGATTTTTTTGCGACTTTCCCTCACAGGATTTCGGTGGTAAATCTGGTCTTCTATCAATTCTTCGTAGGCAATAAGGCTTGGCTTAGGAAGGCGTTCATAGAATTTCGAAATCTCAATTTGTTCCCTGTTTTCAAAAATTTCTTCCAGATTATCAGAATAGGAAGCAAATTCCTGCAATTTCTGATTTAATTCTTCTTTTAATTCTGAAGAAATCTGGTTCGACCTTTTTGCAAGGATCATTACAGTTTCGTAAACGTTTTCTGTTTCTTTCGACAATAACTCAAGGTCTCTTGGAATTGTCGATGCTGATGCTTTTGTTTTTTTATAATCCATTTAATTCAAATTTGAATCTTCGTTGTAATTTAACAGCTTAGCTGTTGTTTCATGGTATTTTTCAACTTCTTTTATATACTTGCTCTCAGGGAATTCATCCACAAAGGAGAAGTACTCATCAAGGGCAGACGATAGTCTTTGCGCTTTTTTCTCTTCAACACTACGGGTTGCTAAATAATATTTCGATTTTAGCAACATATACATTAAATCTTCCCTGTATTTACTGTCAGGGTATTCTTTTAAACTATTTGTTAAGGCTACTACAGCGGCTTTATAGTTTTCAAAATCGTAGTATAGTTTACCGCTTAAAAACGATTTATAAACCAATTTGTCCTGCAAGTCGGTAATTAACCTGTTGGCTTCTTCAACACGCTCGCTGAAAGGATATAAATTAATATACAACTGCAGGGCATCAATGGCCCTTTGAGTTACCTCCTGGTCGAGCCTTGGTTTAGGCGACATAAGGTAACTGCAATAACCTACCATATATTGGGCTTCTTCAACATATTCGCTGGTAGGGAATTCTTTGATCATTGTATTAAAATAATGCCCTGCCATTAAATAATCATTTTGCCCAATCATACTTTTAGCAAAATAGTAATAAATCTTATCAGCCCGGCTGGTGCCTCTGTAAATGCTAATTAATTCACCAAACAGTGAACTTGCTTTTACAAAGTCTCCACCTTCATAGAATTCAACAGCTTTTTTGTACTTAAACTCATAGTCGGTACTTTTAACGATTTTATTAAAATCTCCGCATGAGTTTAATATCAAAAGTAATAGTACTGTTAATATCCCAAAATTTCTCATTTTCATAAACATGGCGCAAAAATATACTTTTTTTATTAACCTAGTAACGAAAATAACAATCTTTTATGCGAAAGTCATACTCTTTAGTATTATTTAACACATTTGTGCGATAGTTAAAAAAGGTTATTTTTGCAATATTAATAAAAAACCGATACAGTGGATATATTTGATAAATTAAGAGCCGATCAGGGAGATCTGGGGCAATACATGAAATTTGCCCATGGTTATTTTAGTTTTCCAAAATTGGAAGGTGAAATAAGTTCTCGTATGAAGTTTAGGGGTAAAGAGGTATTAACCTGGAGTTTAAATAATTATTTGGGATTGGCCAATCACCCGGAAGTTCGCAAAGCTGATGCTGATGCTGCTGAAAAATGGGGTATGGGATATCCAATGGGAGCCCGGATGATGTCGGGGCAAACGGTGCATCACGAAGAGTTGGAACGCCAATTGGCTGACTTTGTTGAAAAAGAGGATGCTTTCCTGTTAAATTTTGGTTATCAGGGAATGGTTTCAATTATTGATGCTATTTGCTGGCGCAACGATGTTGTTGTTTATGATTCGGAAGCACATGCGTGTATTTTGGATGGTGTAAGGTTGCATATGGGCAAACGTTATGTGTATGCTCATAATGATATGGATAGCCTTAAAAAACAGCTTGAAAGAGCGAAAGTACTAGCAGAAAAACAAGGTGGTGGTATATTAGTAATTACCGAAGGTGTTTTTGGCATGTCGGGCGATATTGGTAAACTTGATGAAATTGTAGCTTTAAAAAAGGATTTTGATTTCAGGTTACTTGTTGATGATGCCCATGGTTTTGGGACAATAGGAAAAACCGGAGCTGGTGCACCTGAGCATTATGGCGTACAGGATGGAGTTGACCTTCATTTTGGCACATTTGCTAAAGCGATGGCAGGAATTGGTGCTTTTGTTGCTTGCAGTAAAGAAATTTGCTATTATTTAAGGTATAACATGCGGTCGCAAACATATGCCAAATCGTTGCCAATGCCAATGGTTATTGGTGCATTAAAAAGGCTGGAGTTATTGAGATCCAAACCCGAATTAAAAGATAATCTTTGGAAGGTGGTTAATGCACTTCAGGATGGATTAAGGGCTGAAGGATTTGACCTTGGAAGGACCAATTCGTGTGTAACTCCGGTTTATCTTCAAGGAGGTGTAGGGGAGGCTACTAACCTGGTAGTTGATTTGCGCGAGAATTATGGTATTTTCTGTTCACCAGTGATTTACCCGGTAATTCCAAAAGGCGAATTAATTTTAAGGTTAATACCAACAGCTATGCATTCGCTCGAAGATGTTGAAATAACTCTTAAAGCATTTAAAGAAGTAAGAGCAAAACTTGAAGCAGGTAAATATCCGAAGGATACTTTTGCCAGTGTAGAAGTTGACATGTAAAAATTGTAATCATATAAAATAGTAAGGGGATTGTTTTTGCAATCCCCTTTTTTTGCGTTATTATTCAAAAATATTTAGGTTTATTAAGTTCAGGTTTAATTGGCATCAATCAATGAAAACAGGTTTACCTTCTCTCCAAAGTTTTTTATTTTTTCTTCCGATAAGAACTGAATTGAAACCTCTTCACCCGGCAGCAGGTCGAAGAAATTATCCGATAATAGTCCTTTTTCAGCAATATTGAGGTACAGGTTTTTAACCAGTGTTTTACTTTTAAGTGTAATTGTAAAGCCTCCTTCGGTGGTTTTTATTTCTTTGGAAATAGTAGGTTTTTGAAGTTTTAACTCTTTTGGTATAACAAAGTAGCTAACATTCGAAGCCAGTATTTTTTTCCCTTTAACCAATTTTACTACAAATACACTTTGTGCTGTATCGATGTTGTTAACCAGTGATTTTGTGGTGGTTTCAAAAAACACCTCACTTGTATTAGGTTTTATAGAAACGGATTTTGATTGTTCCCAGAGTTTTTTGCCATTAAAATCAATAATCTGCATTTCAAGTTTGGCGTTAAATGCCTTTTTTTCTTCAGAAACAATAGTTATTTTAAATTCATTTTTGTGGTTCGACGGTACTACAATGAGTGGTTCAAACGCTTTTTTAACAAAATAGTGAAGTGGTTTTAAATTATTTAAATAGTCGATACTTGCCCAGGTTGCTCCCGGCCATACATCATTTAGTTGCCAGTATAAAGTTCCCATTGTATAAGGCATCCAGCGGCGATGTGTTTCGAGTGCCAGTTTCATGCCTTCGGCTTGTTGTACCTGCGAAAGGTACAGGTACGAATCAAAATCTTTAGGCGTACCATAATACTTTTCTATAAAGTTATTGATTGTAGTACTACCGCCCATCTCTTTTATGTGGGCTTTCATTACTGGCGAATCAATTTTTCGGTCTTCGGGAGATGTAAATCCGTAAACCGTTTTTTTATCGGGCCAGGCATGGAATCCATGTTCGCTAAAAAAATGTGATGGTGTTTCAAGATAGGCTGAAAAAGGCAAGTCCAACATGGCAATATAAAAATGCATATCGCCCGATTGTGGTTTTGTTTGCGACATCGGTGTTTTGTAATCGCTCATGGGCGACGATGGCCAGTAGTCGTGCGAATTATAATCGTATTTTTCGATTGCTTCCGGAATATAGTTATAAAAAATATCGTCGTATGCTTTTTCAACTCTGGCAGTTACAGCCGGATCAACATTCCCTGAAGGGGGAATTGGGATTAGATATTCAAGAAGATTATCTACTTTATCATCGATTTTATAACCAAAATATTTTTTCATGAGCATGTCCCAAATTAGCTCTGTTTCATTATTCCCACACCATAAAACAATACTTGGGTGATTGCGTAACCGCTGAATATTATCTTTTAATTCTTTCTGAATCGAAGCCATAAATTCAGGATAATCAGGCGTGTGGTAAATGGCAAACGCGAAGTCTTGCCAAATCATTATCCCGTATTGGTCGCATAATTCATAAAAAAGGTCCGATTCGTAAATTCCACCTCCCCAAACACGCAACATGTTCATGTTAGCATCGGCAGCAGCTTTTATCAATCCTTCATAGTGTTCGGGTGTTACCCTCGATGGAAAAACATCTGAAGGAATGTAGTTGGCTCCTTTTGCAAATACGGGATTTCCATTTACTTCGAAATAAAATGATGTCCCTCCATCGGCTTCAGGTTCGCGAATCAGTTTTACAGTTCGTAAACCAGTCTTGGTTTTTAATAAATCAGCTGTAGTGCTGTTAATATCAAGGGAGGCTACAAACTCATACAATGGTTGTTCGCCTAAGCCATTAGGCCACCAAATTGCCGGTTTATCGATTGTAATATCAATATTTATTTCATTTAATCCCTGCTGAAGTTTTACAGCCGTAGGAGTTACTTTTTTTATATTGCCATTGTTTGAATAAGACATGTTTAAAATTGCTCCCATAGCTGCGGAGGACTCAATGGCAACAATTGTATTAATAGTAGCTTTTTGTTTGGTAATTTCTTTTTGTACTATTTGAATTGAGTTAATTTTTGCATTGTCCCAAGCCCTTAAATATACGGGACGCCATATTCCGCTGGTCGTTAATTTAGGGCCCCAGTCCCAACCATTCATATATCCTGCCTTACGCCAGTACGGAGCATAATTAGGTAATTCACCTTGCATAAATTCAAAATTGTAACCCATAGGTGCCTCAAGGTTAAATTTGTCGCGGCTTAATAGAGCCATTACAACCGGAGAATGAAATAATATCCGCAATGTATTTTCACCTTCTTTTAAATAGGATTTGATGTTCGTTTGCCATTCACAAAACATATTATCGGTTGTTAGTAAATGTTGCCCATTAAGTGAAACTTCGGCATAAGTATCTAATCCTTTAAAATCGAGTTCGATATTTTGTTTCTCTAAAATGGACTTATCAGCAATAAAAGTGGTTTTGTATTCCCACGAAGTTTTATCAATCCACTGTAATTTTGCTTCATTTTCGCCAAAATAGGGGTCAGGTATAAGTTTGTTGTTAATTAGGTCAGTATGGACACAGCCTGGAACTTCAGCTTTATACCAATTGTTGGTGCCTACTTTATGGAATTCCCACCCATTATTAATTTCGATTACGGTTGGGATTGATTGGGCAAAGATTTGTCCATTCAATAAAACCAAAAGCAGAAGTAAAGTTCGGTAAAGAGTAATTTTCATATCCGTTAGTTTTAATGATTAATTAGTTTTAAAATCATATTGTGTAAATTGTACACAATATAAGAATTTTTGTTTAATGTGTACTTAATACACATTAATTTTTTTATTTTTGTTTTATGAGATTAATTAAGGATATAGAAGATTTTGTAAAAAACGGTGACAAACATTTTATACCACAGCTCTCAATTGATTGTGCCATATTTGGTTACCACGAAAATCAGCTAAAAGTACTTCTATTATGTTGGGATGATATTGACGGGTGGTGTTTACCGGGTGGCAATATTTGGCGTAAGGAATCAATAAATACTGCTGCCAATCGAATTTTGAAGGAAAGGACAGCTTTATCGGATGTGTTTCTACAACAGTATTATACATTTGGTGATATGGAGCGGGTATGGACTGAAGAAGATGAAATCACTTTTAAATCGTCGCGTTTTTATAACCTGATAAAAGGCAGTTGGCTCGATGACAGGACAATTTCAGTGGGGTATTATGCATTGATTGAATTCTCGAAAGCATTTCCCCGTCCTGATGAATTTTCGAGAGAGTGTACCTGGTGGGATATCCATGATTTGCCCAAACTTCTTTTTGACCATCAACTTATGATTTCGATGGCGTTAAAAACTATTCGAACTCAGCTTAATTACCAGCCGGTAGGTTTAAACCTTCTTCCTGAAAAATTTACCTTGCCTGAATTACAAAAATTGTATGAAACTATTTTAGATAAAAAACTCGACAGGAGGAATTTTCAGAAAAAGATACTGAGCCTTGGAATTTTAACCCGCCTTGACGAACAACGTAAAATTGGATCGCACCGTTCGCCCTACCTTTATAAATTCGATATTGCCAACTATAATAAGGCATTAACAGAGGGTAGGGGGATTTTATTTTAATTGATCTTGTTTAATTGATTATCGAATGTGATTATTTCGCCAGCTTTTGTTTCAAATGATTTAACACTTTCGCCGTACCGGATATTTAAATTATTGCCTAAAAGTGATGTAATAGAGGCAGATTTTAAAATCCCATTTTCCCATTTAATATTCACCTCAAAACCTTTTCGGCCTTTTATACCGTTAATTGAGCCTGTTGGCCACCCGATTGGTAAGGCTGGAAGAAGGTGTAATTCGTTGGCATGGCTTTGTAATAACATCTCTGTTATTCCTGAAACAACACCAAAATTTCCATCAATTTGAAAAGGAGGGTGGTTATCAAATAAGTTCGAAATGGTTGATTTACGTTGAAGAGCCAGGATGTTTTCGTATGCTTTTTCAGGTTCGAGCAAACGTGCCCAGAAATTAATGATCCATGCGCGGCTCCAGCCTGTGTGTCCGCCACCGTTGGCTAACCGGTGTTTGATGGTTTTTTTTGCTGCATCAAATAAATCTGGAGTAAACTGTTTTGTAATTTGGTTCGATGGGTGCAAGGCAAACAGGTGTGAAATGTGCCTGTGCCCCGGTTCTGCCTCCTCAAATTCTTCAGTCCATTCCATAAGCCTTCCATCGGAGCCAATTTGTAGTGGTGCCATTTTATCCAATTTTTCCTGAAGAAGTGCGCTGAAATCCTGGTCAGTGCCTAATATATTCGCAGCTGCAATACAATTTTTAAACAAATCAAAAATTATTTCTTTGTCCATGGTTGGCCCCATATTCATAGTTGCTTTTTCTCCTGTTTCAGAAATAAACCTATTTTCGGGAGAGATAGATGGGCCTGAAAGTAAAAGCCCTGTTTTGGGGTCAGGAACCAATAAATCGACAAAAAACCTGGCAGCTTCTTTCATTACAGGATAAGCATATTCGCGCAGGTAGTCCTGGTCTTCGGTAAATTCATAATGCGTGTATAAATGCTGGCATGCCCAGGCTGCTCCCATGGGCCACATGCCGTACTGGGCATTGCCAAAACAATTGGTCATGTGCCAGGCATCGGTGGTATGGTGCGCAACAAAACCTTTGGCACCATATGTCTCTTTGGCTGTTATTCGCCCTTGCTCACGTAGTTCACCAATAAATTCAAGGAACGGAATATGACATTCAGTGAGGTTGGTAAGTTCTGCCAACCAGTAATTCATTTGAATGTTGATGTTGATGTGGTAATCGGCATTCCATGGTGGTTCAAATCCATCGACCCAAATACCTTGTAAATTGGCTGGCATTGAACCGGGGCGGGAACTGCTTATTAATAAATACCTACCAAACTGGTACTGTAATTGTGTTAAATAGTCGTCGGTAGTTCCATTTATTACATTCTTTAAACGCTGATCGGTAGGTAAATCTTCACCATTATTATCAGAAATATTAAATAAAACACGGTTGAATAAATCCTGGTAGTCAGTTAAATGGAAGCGGAGAAGTTTTTTATAATCAACAGATAAGGCATTCCTGAAATTGTTTAAACATATTTCTTCAGGGTTTCCTCCTTTATAATCGGTGGCAGCCACAATCCGGATAATTACTTCGGTGGCATTTTTTACTTGTATTTTCCCTTCAATTGCTTCCACAGTTCCTCCAATGGCTTGGAAATGAACCTGAGAGAACAGTTTTACACCAACACCATTTCCAACATGTTCTGAAAAAAATATGGAATTTTCAGCCAGTTCAATTTTTGTATTTTTAGTTCGTTCAACCCACGATGTAAAGTTCAAACCTTCTTCTTTACTGGTTCCATATCGTATTACCATTACTTTATCGGGGTAGCTCGAAAAAACTTCCCTGAAATAATCGGCACCATCATTTTTAAAAGTTGTTGAAACAATTGAGTTGTTTATATCAAGTTCCCGCCGGTAATCGGTCACATTATCAAGGCCTTCGCTTTCAATATAAAGGTTTGCTAATATTTGATTTGTTTGTGTCCCCGATTGCATTCTTTCGGATAATAGCTTTTCGTTGGCTAGTTTTTCAGCTTCCGTATATTTTCCATCGAATAACAAATCCTGAATTTCCTTTAAGTATTTGTGCCCGTCTTTTTTATCACGGTTTAATAATTTTTGCCCTGTCCATACGGATTCTTCATTTAGTACAATTTTTTCTTTGCCTGGAATTCCATAAATCATTCCTCCCAGACTCCCATTCCCTACAGGCAAAGCTTCTACCCACTCTGTTGCAGGTTGGTTAAACCATATTTTAAGTGGCCCTTGTTTGGGGAGCTGATCAGTCTTTTCAGAACATCCAAAAAAAAGTATTAGCAGTGTTAGGATAAAAGGCAGGTTGGTTTTCATAAAATAATATTAAACAGATTCCTATTAAAGTTTCAAGATGATTTTTATATATTGTTCTTTGACAATGGTTTGAATATGAGTTTTTATATATGGTGTAAAAACAATTTTAAAGTAACACTTTTTAATTCAGAATTGGTATAAATAAGTCCTCTTTTTTGAGTAGGGAAATGGTAGTACCCATGAATCCGAAAGGGGGAAGAACGGGGAATTAAATGGCCGAATAAACGATTGATTGATGCTGATTTCTGTTGTTTGACGGCAGGAAAAATCTTTTCTGGATAAATGGCAAGTTGCCATTATTATCCTTTTCAAAAAGGAACGTGTTGCCTATATGTACAAAGTATACAAATTTTGGCCTTAGATTTATTTTTCAGTGGTTTGGAGTATTACCTAAATGATTAAGGTTACAAGAATAATGGCTTTATTCTTTCATCAGATTACAAGTATTTTATACCTTTACCTAAATACCGATTAAAATCATTTATAACTAACTTTTAACCTATTAAAATTATGAAAAAAACAAATCGATTTTTGTTATCAAAAACCATATTGATGGTTATAGTAACTGTTTTCTTTTTATCCTGTAACTCAGGCACAAAATCTTCAAAAGTTACTGATGAAGGCGAAACCAAATCAGCTATAGAAGAAACACCCGATTTTCAAATCTCGTTGGCACAATGGTCGTTGTACCGTTCGTTTTTTGGTGACGGTCTAAGCGATTGGCAATCGTTTGGCAAAATGCTCCTAGAATCACCCGATTCTGTTTTAAAAGGTGAACTTAATCCTATGGATTTCCCCGCGATTGCTGCCGGTTATGGAATTCATTGTATTGAATTGGTGAATACTTTTTATTATAGTAAAGCCAACGATCAGGCCTACTGGAATACATTTAAACAGAAATGTGATGACGCCGGCGTAACGGTTGGATTAATTATGTGTGATGCTTTGGGTAATATTGGTGATTCTGATGCTGAAGCCCGTCTGGCTGCTGTTGAAAATCACTATAAATGGGTCGATGTTGCTAAATTCCTTGGAGCTCATTCTATTCGTGTGAACGCAGCAGGAGAGGGAACTGCCGAAGAAGTTGCAGCGAGTGCTGTTGATGGATTAACAAAATTAGCTGAATATGGTGCTACTCAAGGAATCAATATTATTGTGGAAAACCATGGAGGTTATTCTTCAAATGCAAAATGGGTTGTTGATGTAATGGAAAAAGTTGGAATGGATAATGTAGGTACACTTCCTGATTTTGGCAATTTTTGTATTGAAATGGGACCCGATGGTTGTGTGAATGAATACGATAAATATGAAGGAATTGCTGAACTAATGCCTTATGCAAAAGGGGTGAGTGCTAAATCACACGATTTTGACGAAAATGGTGAAGAAGTGGACTCTGATTTTTTGAGGATTATGAAAATTGTTAAGGAATCGGGATTTAAAGGGTATGTTGGAATTGAATATGAAGGCAACACACTTTCAGAAGACGAAGGTATCAAAGCAACAAAAGCTTTACTTGATAAAGTATTGAAAGAAATTTAGAGGAATATTTTTAAAAAGATATTAAAAAAGCAGGGCATGTTGCCCTGCTTTTTGTTTGGATTATTTTTTTTATTATGAATGTTTTTCAGACAAATAACGTTCACTATCAATGGCAGCCATACATCCCGATCCGGCGGCAGTAACTGCCTGGCGGTATTGTGAATCTTGTACATCGCCACAGGCAAATACACCAGGGATATTGGTTTTTGATGTTCCCGGAATAGTTTGAATATAACCAACAGCATCGGTGTTAAGGTAATCTTTAAAGATTTCTGAATTAGGCGTATGCCCAATAGCCAGGAAAAAACCATCAACTTTAATTTTTACTTCCTCTTCGTTTGCTTCGCCAAGATTTTTGACTAACACAGCACCTTCAACAACACCATCGCCAAAAAGCCCTTTTGTTTGGTGTTTCCAGAGTACTTCGACATTAGGCGTATTTTCAACTCTTTCGGCCATTACTTTTGAAGCCCTGAGTACATCGCGCCTGACAATTAAATAAACTTTGTTACATAAACCGGCAAGGTACATGGCTTCTTCGGCAGCAGTATCTCCACCGCCAACCACCGCAACATCCTTACCACGGTAGAAAAATCCATCGCATGTAGCGCAGGCTGATACTCCACCTCCGGCATATTTTTGTTCATCATCAAGGCCAAGGTATTTGGCCGTAGCTCCGGTTGCAATAATAACCGTTTCTGCTTCAATGATTTTGTTTTCATCGATCCAAACTTTGTGCACTTCGCCCGAAAAATCAGCTTTTGTGGCCAATCCCCAACGGACATCGGTACCAAATCGTTGTGCTTGTTTTTTGAGGTCTTCCATCATCACAGGCCCGGTAACACCTTCAGGGTAACCCGGGTAGTTTTCAACTTCAGTGGTAGTTGTTAGTTGTCCGCCGGGTTGTAAACCTTCGTACATAACAGGCGAGAGATTGGCACGTGCAGCATAAATAGCAGCAGTATAGCCAGCAGGCCCCGATCCAATGATTAAACATTTTACTTTTTCAACTTCAGTTGGATTTACTGAAGAGTTATTTTTATCGTCGTTTATTTCTAATGGTTTGAACATGATTGTGATTTTTTTATGTTTTGTACAAAAATACAAAACATCTAACTATCTACACCTATAAATTTAATCAATAATAACTAAGTATGGATAGACAGAATTGATCGACAGTATTAAACTTTTTTAGTTATGATTCATTGGATTTATTTTGCAGGAATTAATTCAAATGCTACTTTTGCAGGCATAAAATCGGGGTGTGGCGCAGTTGGTAGCGTACTCGTCTGGGGGGCGAGGGGTCGCAAGTTCAAGTCTTGTCACCCCGACTTTTGTGAATTCATACATAATTAAAAGCCTACAAATCGTTGTATTTGTGGGTTTTGTGTTTTTATGTCAAAAAGTCAAGATCCAAACTTCCCATATTACTTCCTCAAGTATTTTACAAAAAAAAGTATAAAAAGCTTCCTAGTCGGATCTGTCAGTTGGATATTAGGGACCAGCTTGGGCCGTTTTACTTTTAAAACTGTGATTATTTAAATTTTAATAGTTTTTGTCATCTCCAGCAACTCCCTGGTATCAACATCTAAAACCTCTGCAATCCTTTTGATGGTTTCGGAAAAGACTTTATTATTGTTATTTGTAGGTTTGGATTATATTTAGTTTTTAGATTAATTTTTTCTTTTAAGTGCTAAAATGAATTCTCTGGATGAATTGATTATATCATTTAAATTTACCCGACCATAATTAATTTTGGTACCTATTTAATTCTGACTTTTATTTTTGTTTTGTTTTTTAGTTTCATTTACTTTCATTTTGTTTTCTTTTGTTTATTTTTGAGCCTCTTGTTAAGATACATAAAGAGCCTTTGTGAAATCTGAAGAAACGGAAATATTGTTAGTGAAAGCTTTAAAAAAGGGAAGTACGAGTGCTTTTGATAAGCTTTTTTCAATTTATGCTAGTCGAATTTATCATTTTACATATGGTTATCTAAAATCTAAAGAAGATGCAGAGGAGGTTGTTCAAGAAGTATTTTTGCGCATTTGGAGCAATCGGATAGAACTCAAACCTGAGTTATCATTCAAGGCCTATCTTTTTAAAATAGCCTTTAATCAGATATTAGAGAATTTTGATCGGGTTCGTCGTAAGCAAACCTTTAAAGACAAACTGCTTGAAGAATCCATAAAATTCACTCCTAAATTTGATGAGCGTCTGGATTATCAGAATTTACTCGAAAAGGTTGAAGAAATTATAAATCATCTTCCAGAAAGACAAAAGGCGGTTATATTAAAAAGAAGGAGAGACGGTCAGCATATTAAAGAAATTGCTCAGGAATTAGGGATATCTCCAAAAACAGTTGAAAACCATTTAACCGAAGCCCTCAAAAATATTCGTAAACAATTAGGCGAAGATAATTTTTCCTCATTGTTGTTTTTTGTTCTGTTTGTAAATTCATGACAGTTAGCCTCTTGTGATTTATTTTATGTTTTTATAGCATTAGCACTAGGGGATTTTGTGTACAAATTCATATTACTAATATGTACACAAAAATTGATTGTTCTTATGGATCTTAATCCAAAAATTTTATACCGGTTTTTTAATGGAACTTATTCCCGAAGAGATTACAATGAAGTAAAGGCAATTTTTCTTGATTACGATAAGAGATTTAAATTAAGAGGTCATCTGCTAAAACATTGGAATGAAATTGTAGAACAAGGATTACCGGAAGATAATGTCGACCACTTACTTGATAAAATTCATGTCAAACTACGCGAAGAAAAACAAACTTTTAAAACGCATAAATTTATTTCTGTTTTCCAAAGAATTGCGGCAATATTGATTGTTCCACTTATTCTTACTTTTCTTGTAATTGAATATTTTCCTGTTAGCGAGACAAAAATGAATGAAATTGTTTATGCCGAGATTCAATGTCCCTTAGGAGTTCGTACTAAATTTAACCTTCCCGATGGAACAATAGGTTTCTTGAATAGTGGTTCAACATTAAAATATCCTGTTGATTTTGTGAATAAACGAAAGGTTGATTTGGTTGGCGAAGCATTTTTTGATGTAACACATGATAAGCAACATCCATTTATTGTACATACTCCCAATCTGAATATCAAAGTATTAGGAACCAGTTTTAATGTAATTGCTTACAAAAATGAATATAAGGAAGAGGTAATTTTAAATAATGGGAGAGTGGATATAACGTCTATTGAAGGCGAGGAAATTACTGTGCTTCAGCCCAACCAGAAACTTGTTCTGAACACACAAAATAGCAAATTTGATAAAAGTGAAGTCGAAGCTATTCAATATGTAGGGTGGACTGAAGGTAAACTTGTTTTTAGAAATGAAGGTTTAAAATTAGTGGCCGAACGGCTTGGCCGGTGGTATAATGTTGAAATCGAAATTCAGGATACTGAACTATTAAAATATGCATTCCGTGCCACATTTATAGATGAACCTATTGAAGAAGTATTAAAATTATTGGCATTAACAGCTCCTCTTAGTTTTCAGGAACAGCCCCGTATGGTCATCGATGATAACATTTATGAAAAAAGGAAAATTATTGTTGTGTTAGATAGAAAAAGGCTTAAGGCCTTTAATTAAAAAACAGGAGTGTGTTTGCAGCACTCTCCTGTTTGTGTCAAGCAGTGTAAACGTGTTATTTTTTAAACTACTTAATGAATCAAATTTATGAAAAAAAAATGGATTAGGGATACCTTATTTTTTGGTGCCCAAACTAAAACATGGAAAATCATGCGATTAAGTGTTTTTTTTCTTTTACTAGGACTTACCCAGGTTTGGGCGACTTCAGGTTATTCTCAACAAACGCGGCTTTCCTTAAAAATGGATAATGCCCGTTTAATTGAAGTATTAGATGAAATTGAAAACAACAGTGAGTTTTATTTTCTTTTTAATCAGAATATGATTGATATTGAACGGAAAATAAAGATTGATGTTACTAAAAAATCAATCGAAAATATCCTCGCTGAAATATTCTCTGAAACAGATGTAAATTATCTAGTTAAAGACAGGCAGATTGTTTTAACGACATTTAATGAAAATGCTTCCTCTTCCCAACAAAAAAATGTAGGAGGGAAAGTAGTTGACGGGCAAGGCCTTCCATTGCCCGGAGTAACTGTTGTTGTTAAGGGGACTACCAATGGAACAGTTACTAATTTAGATGGAGAATATTCCTTGTCGGATATTCCCGATGGAGGTGTGTTAGTGTTTTCTTTTATTGGAATGAAAACAATAGAAATTGAAGTAGGGAACCAAACAATTGTTAATGCTACTTTGACAGAAGATGTTGTTGGATTGGAAGAAGTAATCATCACGGGTTACACAATGGAAAGAAAGAAGGATATAATTGGCTCCGTATCAGTAGTTGATACTGATGAAATGCAAAAAACAAATGCTTCAACTGTTGGAAGCCAGTTACAGGGACGAGCAGCAGGTGTGTTTGTTCAGTCTGATGGCTCACCGGAGGGTGAACCGAAAGTAAGAATTCGGGGATTTGGTTCATTTGGAGGTTCTGAACCATTATATATTGTCGACGGAGTCCCAGCAGATGGCGTGACTTTTAATAATTTAAATCCGAATGATGTTGAGTCAATACAGGTATTAAAAGATGCAGCATCAGCATCAGTATACGGCGCTCGGGCAGCATCAGGTGTTATTATTATTTCAACTAAAAAAGGCCGGGTTGGCAAAGCAAAGTTTTCAGCAAAGGCCTATACAGGTGTAAATTATGTAAGTTCAAATGGTTTTCCTGAATTATTGAATGCTCAGGAATACGGTGAATACTGGTGGAAATCCTATGAGGGAGCAGGCCTTGATCCTGTTCATTCACAATATGGTAGTGGTGCTGTACCTGTGATTCCCGAATACATAAAGGCTGGCCCTTATGGTGGTGCATACCTCGAAGAATTAAGAGTTTCAGATCCAGCAAAGTTCGCTGAGCTGGTTGATCCGTCAAATTATAATTTTGAATCAAATCAAATTGTAAAATCTGCTGATACGGATTGGTATGATGAATTGTTTAATCCTGCTGCCATTACCAATATACAACTTGGAGTTACTGGCGGTTCAGAAGCTGGAACGTATGCATTAAGTTTGAGTTACTTTGATCAGGATGAAACCTCAAATGAATGGGCAAGTTTTAGCCGATACACGGTACGTGCAAATTCTATTTTTAATTTATCAAAGTCTTTTAAAATAGGGGAAAACTTACAGGTAGCGTATACCGAGACATCTGGTAGCGGTAGTGGGACATATGGAAGATATATGAATCCGCTTTTACCGGTATGGGATATCGAGGGTAATCCGGTTAGTGGAGCAGTTGCCGGGATGGGAAATGCCCGAAATCCAATTGGAGACAGATGGCGTGAAAGGTTTGACAAAAAATATGTTTTTAATGTATTTGGAAATGTTTTTGCAGAACTGACCATATTAAAAGACCTGGTAGCAAAAACCACTTTTGGCGTTAGCTATAATAGTTCAAACCTCTGGGATCTTACACAACAAACCTTCGAACATGCAGAAAACACATCTGTCAGTACATTAGCTCGTACAATGGATTACAGCACATCCTGGACATGGACTAATACGCTTAGTTATTCCAGGAAATTGGGAGATCATACTGCAAAAATATTATTAGGAAGCGAAGCAATTAGAGATTATGGTGATGACATAGTAGCTACCCGTGTTGGTTATGACATTAATGATGATCCCAATTTTGTAATGCTTAATACCGGATTGGGTACACAATCAAATAGCGGAGGACTTACCAGACAGCAATTGGCATCAGTTTTCGGACGATTGGATTATTCTTATGCTGATAAATATCTGATAAATGCAACTCTTCGTCGAGACGGTTCATCTAAATTCGGCTCAAATTATCGATACGGTGTATTTCCGGCTGTAGGTATCGGGTGGAGGGTTTCTGGAGAAAATTTTATGGATGGACTTACCTGGTTGGATGATATGAAAGTCAGAGGTAGTTATGGAGTTATTGGAAATCAAACCGGACTTGAAGCACAAAATCAATATACACGGTATTCGCAATCTCCCATAAGTGGTTATGCGATGAATGGTGGAAATACAATAATACCGGGTTATGCTACTGATGCTATTGGGAATCCTAATGCAAGATGGGAAAAGAGTATTTCTACTAATGTAGGTTTCGATGCTACCTTTTTAGGCGGAAAGTATACTCTTTCAATGGAATATTACATCAAGGAAACAGAAGACCTTCTTGTTGAAAACCAGGCACCTTTCACCGGATCAAGTGCTGGTCAACCCAATGTGAATATTGGTAATATGACAAATAAGGGTATTGATATAAGTGCATCAGCCAGAGGTAAAATAGGTGAACTTTCCTATAATGTTGATGCAAACTTTGGTTTGTACAAAAATAATGTTGATAAGGTACTTGAAAGTGACGATTCATTCCTTTCAGGGGCCGACGACTCTGATATGGGTATCATCACTCGTACAGAAAAAGGTTATCCTATATCCTATATCTGGGGATTTCAATTGGATGGTTTTTTTGAAACACAATCAGAAGTTGATGCTTATGCGGCTCAATATTTAACTCCTATCACTCCGGCCGTTGGGAGGTGGCGTATCAGCGACACGAATGGTGATTATATAATCGATGATAACGACAAAGTTCAACTCGGAAGCCCGCATCCTGATTTTCAGGTTGGTTTTAATATAGCACTTAAATACAAAAATTTTGATTTGAGTACATTTATTTTCTGGAATCAGGGAGGAGAAATTTTTAATCTTATGCGAAGAGATCTGGATATGAATAAATTTCAATATAACCGAAGTGAACGGATGCTTTATGAATCATGGACACCAGAAAATTCGGGTTCCGCTCTGTTGCCCAAGCTTGATATATCGGATACAGAAACCAAAATGGTAGCATCGGATTATTATGTGGAAGATGCAACTTTTATTCGGATGAAAACATTACAACTGGGATACACTTTCCCTTCACAAACGATAAGGAATATTGGAATCGACGCATTGAGAATTTATGTACAGGCACAGAATCTGTTTACCATATTGGGTGGAGATAAACCTTTCACAGGCCTCGATCCTGATGCTGCTTTAGGTGGATTGGATATTGCAATGGGGGTTATGTCAACACAAAATCCGACACCGAAACAGATTGTTATAGGACTGAATTTGGAATTCTAATATAAATTCTAAACATTTTAAATTATGAAAAAGTACAAAATAATATATACAACATTGGTTATATTTATCTTAACCAGCATTAATTTCTCATGTTCCGATGATTTTTTAGATCAACCAGCCCTTGGTGCATATGACAAATCAGTGCTTTCCAACAAGGAAGGTATTAATGGATTACTGATAGGCTGTTACGGACAATTAAATGGCAAAAATGATGGTTTCGCCGGTTTGCTTGTATCTCCCTGGTCTCATTTGTTGGGAACTGTTAGAGGCGGTGAATCTCTTGTTGGTACAGAAGCCGGTGATGGAGCATCATGGGAACCTTTTGCACAATGGAATCTTTTATCGACTACTCCTTTTGCTCCTAATATTTTTCAGGTTTATTACAATGCCATCAGCGTGACTAACCAATTGATCGGTTTAATTCCTGATGCTGAGGGGATGACAGATGTGGAAAAAAACACAGCATTGGCTGAAACCAGATTTTTGCGCGCCCATTTCTATTTTATGTTAAAACGAATATGGGGCAATGTTCCATGGATTGATGAAACCCATGGACTTGATGTCAAACAACCCAATACTGTTGATAACGACGGTGTAACGTATGTAGATATATGGCCCAATATTGAAGCCGACATGAAATTTGCAGCAGATAATTTGCCTGGCACACAAGTTGAATTTGTGCGGGCTAATTCATGGGCTGCGAAAGCTTATCTGGTCAAAATCCGTATGGAACAAAAAAAATATGATGCAACAACATATGAACTTTGTATGGATGTTATCAACAATGGAAACACCGCAAAGGGGGAGAAATACGGTTTGATGCCTAAATATCATGACAATTTTGATCCGGAACAGGAGAATAACAAAGAAAATGTTTTTCAGGTTCAGATATCGGTAAACGGGTATGCTTATGACGGATGGTTTGGAGGTGATAACACCTATAATGTGGAAAATGTATGGATGTCGTTTCAGAGGCCGGGAAGTCCGGGTTTTGGAAGAGGCTGGGGATATATATCTCCCTCTCAGTGGTTCGTCGATAAATTCAGAGTAGATACGGATGGATTACCTTTTTTAGATTATTACGAAACCAATTCTGAGCCGGTAAAAAATGACTATGGATTAGCCAGCAGTGTAGAATTTGAACCTGAGACAAAACCACTTGACCCAAGACTTGACTGGGTTGTGGGAAGACGTGGTATTCCCTATCTGGATTGGGGTGTAATGCCTGGAGTTGATTGGATGAGGGACGCTACAGGCCTTTATAACGGGCCATATATTCATAAAAAAATGATGTATTACAAAGCATTCGAAGGAGTTCATAATGAAGTCGGTAGGGCTCTTAATGCAATTAACGGCCATATAATTCGTTTTGCAGATGTTTTGCTGTGGGGTGCTGAACTGGAAGTAAGAGTGAAGAATAACCTTACTGCTGCAGCTGGTTTTGTTGATGAGGTAAGGGCAAGAATGCAGAATTCTGATGGATGGGTCATGAATGAAACTGGTGATGCTCCTGCGTCCAATTATAATATTGGCCTTTACGGAACTTTTACTTCAAACTCACAGGCACTTGATGCTATTTTATTTGAGCGTTCCCTTGAACTGGGTTTTGAAGGAGGGCGTTTTTATGATGTAATCCGGTTTGGTACTGAATATATTCAAAAGGAGTTTAATGATTATGCTGAATTTCAGTCGCAGTATACTGTTTACCTGAAAGGAATATCATTTGATATTGGAACGGATGAATATCTACCGTTTAACCAGTCGGCTATTATAAACAGCCAGATAGATGGAGTTCCAACATTAACCCAAAATCCAGGATATAATTAGTTATAAACTATAACTATTAAATAATTTTCATGAAAGAGCTGCCTTTAAAACCGGTAGCTCTTTCTTGAAATGACGGGATTGGGCAAATTTGAGAAATGAAATATCTTGTTAAGATAATTATAGGTTGTGAAGCTTGACTTTCATTCAATTACATATTAAAAGAATTATTATGGATATTAACAATAAAAACTCAAAAACTATAAAAAAGATATTTTTGGTTTTTCCACTGAGTTTATTATTTCTGGCTTTCTTTTCGGTTAATAGCTGTAAAAAGAAAATAACTTCAGAACCTTTAAAACCAAGGATTGTCGTTACAACTGATGGCGAAGTAGATGATATGGATTCATTTATCAGGCTACTATTATATAGCAATGAATTTAATATTGAAGGCCTTGTTTACAGTAGTTCACAATGGCATTATGCAGGTGATGGCAAAGGTACACTTTATACATCACCAACAAATGCCAGATATGGAGAAAGAACCGATTTAAGATGGCCTGGAACCGACTGGATGGAAGGTTTTATTGATGAATATGCCCAGGTATATAAAAATCTAATTATACATGATACAGATTATCCAGCAGCAGATTACCTCAAAAGTATTATTAAAATCGGCAATATTGAATTTGAAGGAGAAATGGCAAAAAATACGGAAGGTTCTGACTGGATAAAATCCATACTGCTCGATGAAAATCCTGAACCGGTATATTTACAAATTTGGGGTGGAACAAATACAGTTGCCCGAGCGCTTAAGTCAATTCAGGAAACGTACCAGGGAACAGAGGAGTGGAATATAATTTATAATAAAGTATCTGAAAAGGCCATAATTTATACGGTTCTAGATCAAGACATTACATATAATGAGTATGTTGCTCCCAATTGGCCTGATATTCGGGTTATTTATAATTCAGCCCAATTCTGGAGTTTTGCATATATGTGGCCCAGAGTGGTCCCGGATGAGCTTAAAGTATATATGGATGGAAACTGGCACAAGGAAAATATTAAATTTAACCACGGCCCTTTATTAGATAGTTATTATTGTTGGGGCGATGAACAACAAATAAAAGGAGATCCTGAACATAACCATGGAAATCCTGAGGTGGCAGAACAAAGAGGCATGCAACAATATTCTTTTATTTCGGAAGGTGATTCTCCTGCTTATTTCTATTTGTTGAACTACGGGCTCAGAAGTACGGAAGATCCATCTTATGGAGGATTAGGCGGCAGGTTTGTCCTTTCCGAAACAAATAACCGGCGTTGGGAAGATGGACGGAATGTAACTGATTATAATCCTTATACCGGCGAACAAGAATCAACATATCCTCAGATTCGTTGGGTTAAAGTGCTTCAGAATGATTTTGCAGCAAGGGCCGATTGGTGCGTCACCGATTTTGTTGATGCAAATCACGCTCCTGAAGTTAAGGTAAACCATAGCCTGGATATTTTGGCAAATTCCGGGGAAGAAGTGTCGCTCAAGGGAGAGGCAACAGATCCGGATGGGAATAACCTTTCGTATAAATGGTGGCAATACAAAGAGGCTGGAACATTTGGAAAAGATGTGATAATTAAAAATTCCCAAAACAAAGAGGCAATACTAAGTATTCCTGAAGATGCAAAATCAGGGCAAACTATTCATGTTATTCTGGAAGTAACCGACGATGGAACTCCGGAATTAACACGTTTCCAAAGAATAATCGTATCAATTGAATAGCAAATATTTATAAGAAATATTTTTCGAATGGAGAATTCATATAATTTTAAAATCATGAGGACAAATACTTTAAGAATTGTATTTATCGCCCTTATTTTGTTGGTATTTAAAATATCCTTTTCTCAGGATGTAAAAATAGTAGTGGATGTGGACAATCCCATAGCAAAAATTCAACCTACAATGTGGGGTGTTTTTTATGAGGACATTAATTTTGCTGCAGACGGAGGAGTTTATGCAGAATTGGTCAAAAACAGGTCGTTCGAATTCCCAAATCCACTTGAAGGCTGGAAAATGGGAGGAGGACGTTTTAGAATGTTAACTAACACTTCCATGTTAATCATAAACCGTGGTGAGGAAAATCCTAATAATTCACGCATGGCCAGAATTAATGTTAATACTGAATCAGGCGGATTTTGCATGACAAATACAGGATTCCGGGGTATTGGAGTCAGTCAAAATAACGAATACCGCTTTTCGATAATGGCAGCGGTTCTTGAAGGAAATGTAAAAATAAATGTAGAACTTGTAGGAGAGGACGGAACAATTTTAGGCAATACATCGGTTAATCCGGAGGATTCTGAATGGAATAAATATGAATCGATATTTACGGCCGTGAAAACTGATTCAAAAGCCAGTTTAAAAATCTGTTTTGAGGGTGAAGGAGTTATTGATGTAGATATGATCTCTTTATTCCCTGTTGATACCTGGATGAAAAGAGAGGGTGGATTCAGGGCCGATTTGGTACAAAGGCTGGTTGACATGAATCCCGGCTTTATCAGGTTTCCGGGAGGTTGTATTGTGGAGGGGCGCGATATCTCAAAACGGTACCAATGGAAAAAAACAATTGGGAATATCGAAGACCGTAAGGTAGTAATTAACCGATGGAATGATGAAAATGAATATGTAGCTCCCGATTATTTTCAGTCATTTGGGTTGGGATTTTTTGAATATTTCCAGCTGGCTGAAGATATTGGTGCTGAACCCATTCCCATCCTTAATTGTGGAATGGCGTGCCAGTTTAATACTGCTGAAGTAGTACCATTAGATCAACTGGATTCTTATGTTCAGGATGCCCTTGACTTGATCGAATTTGCAAATGGCACGGTTAATTCGGAGTGGGGAAAAATAAGAGCCGAAATGGGACATCCGGAACCTTTTAATATGAAATACCTTGGAATTGGAAACGAACAATGGGGGCCACAGTATTTTGAGAGGTATGCAATTTTTGAAAAAACATTACAGGAAAAACATCCTGAAATTCTATTAGTGGCTTCTGCAGGTATGTCAGCTACCGGGCCAATGTTTGAATATGCCGACAGCGTTCTGAGAAACTATAACGCACCCCTGGTCGATATTCATGCATACAGCAGTGCTGATTGGTTTTTTAATAATGCCGCCTTATATGATGATTTTGACCGAAATGGGTATAAGATTTTTTTAAGTGAATACGGAGCCCGTACCAGTCTTCCTGATAACAGGCGGTTAAATGTTAATACATGGGAAGCAGCCTTGGCCGAAGCTGCTTTTATGAGTGGACTTGAACGAAACGCTGATGTTGTTTATATGGCATCGTATGCACCATTGTTTGCCCATGTTGATGCATGGCAATGGTCTCCTGACCTGATTTGGTTTGATAACCTGACAACCTACGGAACTCCAAATTATTATGTGCAAAAACTATATTCAACAAATAAGGGAACTGATCTTCTTAACATTTTAGAAGATGGAAATCCATTAACCGGAAATAATGGAATATTCGCTTCAGCTGTTTCTGATTCAGAAACTAAGGAAATTATTTTGAAAGTTATTAATAATAACAAAACCGAGAAAGTTCTAGATATCAAGCTAAATACGAATAAAGAATTATTATCTGATGCAAAATTAATAGTATTAAGTAGCTCTGAGCTCGATGCAATGAATTCAATTGAAAATCCGGATAATATTTTTCCTGTTGAAAAAAATATTTACCTTGACGGGAAAGATCTGAACTTGAAAATTAATCCATACTCATTTACAATTATTAAAATCAAATTAAAGTAAAAACATGATGAAGCGAATTATACTATTATTTTGTTTTGTAGCAGTATCAGGAATTCTTTTGGCGCAACCTACAAATTTTCTTGAAGATATTTACTATTACATTGAAAATACTTCAGTATTTGAGCTAAATCAGGAAGAAGGAAGGGCACATTACATGCCTGAAAAAACAATTTCGCTTAATGGTGATTGGAAGTTTTTTTACAGTGAAACTCCCGAATGGGTGCCCACCGATTTTTATACCAATGGGTTCAACGATAAAAAATGGAACTCAATAGAAGTTCCTTCAAATTGGGAGATGCAGGGGTATGGTGACAGAATTTTTAGGAATGTTACTGCTCCGTTCCCGGTTGTTAGAACTAGATATTATGGCCCTGCTCCTGAACCGGATGTGTTTGCTGTAACTGTTCCAAATATTCCCAGAGAATATAATCCTACAGGTGCCTACCGAAAAACTTTTACCGTTCCTCCTTCATGGAAGGGCGACCAGGTTTTCCTGAGAATGGAAAAAACGGCTTCGGCTTCATTTGTCTGGGTAAATGGGCAGGAAGTTGGTTACAACGAAGGTGCTCAGGAACCTGCGGAATATAATATCACAAAATACCTGAAAAAGGGAACCAATACCATCGCTGTTTTTGTTACAAAGTATTCTGATGGTTATTATCTTGAGGGTCAGGATTACTGGAGATTTGCAGGGATTTTTGATGATGTAAGTATTTATGCCACTCCTGATGTCAGACTGTTTGATTGGTATATTACAACCGATTTGGATGAGACTTATACCGATGCCGTTCTTTCAGTTAAAATGGACGTAAAAAAATACATAACTTCTCCAACTGCTTCTTATTCACTTAAAGCATTTTTGTATGATTCGAACAATGCTTTGGTGGCAGAAATGGCCAGCGAAATGTTTACAATGGATGATGTGGGAAAAAAACAGGTAGAACTGACAAAGCAAATTATCAATCCTTTAAAATGGACTTCTGAAACACCTAACCTCTATACATTGAAGATGCAATTGTTGTCAGAAGATGCAGTAGTTCAGGATGTTGCTGAACAAAGAATAGGATTTAAAGATACATTAATCGACGGTGAATTGTTTACGTTAAACGGAGTAGCAGTAAAAGTAAATGCCACAAATTCGCACATGCAGCATGCCGATTTGGGGCATACAATGACAGAAGAAATTATCAGACGAGATTTCGAAATATTAAAACAATTTAACTTTAATGCAGTACGAACTTCGCATTATCCGCCGGTTAATGAATATCTCGATTTAGCCGATGAATACGGTTTATTTGTAATTGATGAAGCAGGAGTAGAGGCTCATGCAACCGAAAACGTTTGTGATATGCCTGAATTCACTGAAATGTATCGTGAACGTGTTAGGCAAATGGTTCTTCGCGACCGAAATCATGCTTGTGTTCTCTTCTGGAGTGCTGGTAACGAAAGTGGTGAAGGAATAAACATCACCGAGGTTATTAAAGAAGGAAGGAAATATGACCACACCCGTTATTGGATGTACGGAGGTAACTCTTTCTCTCATCCGGCTGAAGAAATTATTGGTCCACGCTATCCAACTCCAATGGAATTAGATATGCGAATTGGCCTTGGTTTGAATGAAACGGATATCCGGCCATCTTTTATGGACGAATACTTGTCGGTTGCCGGCAATGCTGGTGGTGGACTGGAGGATTATTGGAACGCCATTTATTCCCATCCAAGATCGTTGGGCGGTGCAATATGGGATTTTGTTAGCCCGGGTATCACAGAAGATATTCGTCAGTTAGAGGATAAGTCACCCAACAATACACCTGTTCATATGATGGGTAATAACATTAAACTGGTGGAAGGTAAAACAGGCAATGCAGTTTATCTGAACGGACACGACCAGTGGGTTGAAATATATAGGCAGGACAATTTGGAAATAGATGGTGATAAACTAACGATTACCATGGATGTTTTTCCACGAAAATTAAATGCAAGTGGAGGACATTTTATAACTAAAGGTTCAAATCAGTTTGGAATTGTTCAAAGAGGAATTGATTCTTTGGAATTTTATATTTATACCAATGGGAACCCAAACACAAGAGGCGGTTTTGCTGGTTTTTCACGAAACAATAATTCAGGCTCAAAAAATATATTACGTGTTGGACTACCCTATAACTGGGAAAATAATTGGCATCAGCTTACGGCAGTTTATGATGGACAGGAGATGTCGTTATATATTGATAACGATAAAAAGGGGAGTCGCGAAGTAAAAGGAAAAATTAAGAATTTTCCCTTTACAATAAGCCTGGGCCGCGATTCCGAAGTTGATGGGTCGGAAACTCCTGGATACATGTGTGATGCAATGCTTGACAATGTTGGGATATTTGCCGATGCAGTTCTTCCAGGTAATTCAAAACCTGAAAATGCTACTCTTTGGCTTGATTTTGAAAAAGAAACAAACAATGGTACTTTCCTGAGTTATGGTGCTGGTGCCCGAAATTACGGGCATATTTGGGGAAACCGAGAAGTTCAACCCGAGAATTGGGAGATGAAAAAGGTTGTTCAGCCAATTGTTGTAACTCTTCTTGATGCGGAAACCGGCTTGGTTGAGGTATGGAACCGTAATCATTTTACCAATGCCTCGCAATATAAAACCCGCTGGTTCCTTGAAGCAGATGAAAAGGTTTTACAAGAAGGAATATTACAACTTCAGGTTAGTCCTTTGGAGAAAAAAACAATTAAAATTCCATATACCAAACCATCTTTGGAGGAAGGCAAAGAATATCGAATTACTGTTAGTTCAACCTTAAAAGAAAATAAAATTTGGGCAAAAGCAGGACATGAGGTTGCATGGAGTCAATTGGAACTTCCATGGAAAAAGAATATTGAAGTAGTTAAACAGACTACTGCCAAAGCTACTTTTAGTCAGTCTGCCAGTGAAATTAATGTAACAGGAACAGGCTTTGAATATGCGTTTGACAAAAAACTGGGTGCTTTGGCTTCTATAATCGTTGATGGCAAAGAGATGTTAAAATCTCCGTTTTTGGTTAATGTATGGCGTGCACCGATGGCTAACGACCTGGATGGCTGGGGATCAAGGTCAGCACGTTCTTCTAATTGGAAACAAGGTTTTGGAAACCATATAGCAACTGAATTTTATTCAACCGGAATAGACCAATCATCGAATTATCCAATCTATACAAAAGTTTCTGAAGTGGATGGAAAAGTTTATATCAATATCAGGCAAATTACATTGTTCGGAGAAATTGCTGAAGGGACATTGGACCAGTATATTAGGGGGACTCAATATAATGGATTGGAAAATATCTATTCTTATATTATTGATGGTGATGGAGAAATTACAATTCACCATACTTCAAAACCTCAGGGTAGTACATTACCGTTATTTTTTCCTCGTTTTGGTTTAACTTTTACACTTGACGATAGTCTTGATAAAGTCGAATGGTATGGACGTGGACCTCAGGAAAATTATCCGGGAAGAAAGAGTGGTTATAAAATTGGTGTATATAACTCAACTGTCGATGATATGTATGTTCCATACCTTAAACCCGGTGATTATGGACTAAGAACTGATAATCGTTGGGTTAAAATGGTCGATGATCAAGGCAAAGGCCTTCAATTTAAAGTAAATGAATTGTTCAATTTTAACGCTTATCCTTTTTCTACTGAAAACCTGACAAAGTCAATCTATACCTATCAATTAAAGAAACAGGACGGTATTACATTTAATTTGGATTATGCTACTTCAGGAGTTGGATGCTCTGCTCGCGGAGTGTTTCGAAGCTATTGGGTTTATCCGACGATGTTTGAACGTGAAATAAAAATATCGCCTGTTAAATAAAATAAACCAGTTTAGATTAAAATTTAATTCAGCTAAAAATTGAATAATGAAAAGAATAGTTTTTATAATTCTAATAGTAGGAACGTTTATAAGTTGTAATAAACAGCCAGTAATAGAATGGATTTCCACAACAGAAACAAACCATTGGGAAACCATAAAAAATCAAAATTTGTTAATCACATCAACCGAAAATTATGATGCTGAGGTTTTTCCGGAAAAAGAATTGCAAACCATTGACGGTTTTGGCTCCTGTTTTAATGAATTGGGCTGGACTTCATTAAGTGAACTTAGCGAAAGCGATCGTGAAAGTGTTATGAGTGAGCTTTTTACACCGGGAGTTGGTGCAAATTTTACCGTGTGTCGAATGCCTGTTGCAGCGAACGATTTTGCCATAAACTGGTATTCATATAATGAAAAGGAGGGAGATTTTAACATGAGAAATTTTTCCATCGAAAACGACAAACAAACGTTGATTCCTTTTATTAAAAATGCGATAAAGTACAATCCTGATGTTAAAATATGGGCTTCACCATGGAGCCCTCCTTCATGGATGAAGTATAATAAACATTATGCAAGTAGGTCATCAATGAGGATGGCAGAGATGGCTAAAAGATTTGCGGAACGTAGAAAACAGCAAGGTGATACAACACAAGTAGGTGGTTTTTTTGCCAATGTAGGTAATCCAAAATATCAAAATGATCTTCCCATAAACAAGGAAGGAAAAGAAGGAACCGATATGTTTATTCAGGAAGATAAATACCTGTCGGCATATGCGTTATATTTCTCAAAATTTATTGAAGAGTATAGAAATGAAGGAATTGAGATATTTGCTGTGATGCCTCAGAATGAATTTAATTCGGCTCAAATATTTCCAAGTTGTTGCTGGACGGCAGCCAGATTATCGAATTTTATCGGTTCATATCTTGGCCCAGCCATGGAAAATTTGGGAGTAGATATCTATTTCGGAACAATGGAAAGAGCAAACGAAAGTTTGGTTGATACCATTATTCAAAATGAAACAAGTGGCAAGTATATAAAAGGAGTTGGTTTTCAGTGGGCAGGAAAAGATGCACTCCCGGGAATTAATAAAAAATACCCCGCATTAAAAATGTTTCAAACCGAACAGGAATGTGGCGATGGTAAAAACGATTGGGAAGGAGCAATGCATTCGTGGGATTTAATGAAGCATTATTTGAATAATGGAGTATCGGTTTACGAATACTGGAATACTTCGTTATTAGAAGGAGGTATCAGCCGATGGGGTTGGGCACAAAATTCTTTGGTAGTAGTTGATGCCGAAAAGAAAAATTATCATTTTTCCTTGGAATATTATGTGCTAAAACATGCCAGTCATTTTGTAATGCCGGAAGCTAAGAAGTTGGATACTGGAGGAAAATATGATGATATACTTGCTTTCAGAAATCCGGATAATTCCATAGTCGTAATTATTGGCAATCAAAGCAGTATAAGTAAAACAGTGAATATAAAAATAGGAGATATCTTTATTTCTCCGGTTTTAAAAGCCAATTCATTAAATACAATAAAAATTTAAACCAGTAATTTTTTTCCTAAGTTAGTTTGAAAAATCGTTGGGTAATTTTGCTCAATCGGGGATAATTTTCGAGTGAATTGTTTGTTCAATATAAAGTCTCACTTTGTTTGATTTTAATACTGTTTTAAGGTTTTTATACCGTGTTTATATAGTACCAGGAACAGTAATCGAGAGACTGTAAAATGAACTCTGTCTAACAATATTAATTTTGTAACGACAGAGAAATTATGGAAAGCGAAGAATTTAAAGAGATGCGTGACAAAGCCATTGAGCAGTTACGCACAGGACAATCCCTAACAGGAAAAGATGGTGTTTTTGCACCTTTACTAAAAGAGTTTATAGAAAGTGCCCTTGATGCGGAGATGAATTCCCATTTGGATGATTTTGAGCGAATTTCAGGCAACAAGCGCAATGGGAAGAAAAGTAAAACCCTGAAAACCGATTCAGGAGAAATTGAGATTACTACACCACAAGACCGCAACAGCAGTTTTGAACCACAACTGGTGAAAAAACGGGAAACAGTACTGGCAGATAATCTTGCCCCAAAAATCATTGGGTTATATGGTCTGGGGATGAGTTTTCGTGACATCTCCAACCACATCAAAGAGATGTACGATGTAGACATCTCGCATTCCACATTAAGCGAGATAACAGAGCGAGTTATCCCACAGGTTAAAGCGTGGCAGAGCCGACCACTTGAATCGCTGTACACGATTGTGTGGCTTGATGCGATGCACTACAAGGTCAGGGATGAAGGCAGAGTGGTAAGCCGTGCTGTGTACAACGTATTGGCAGTAAACAAAGAAGGTCGAAAAGACCTGATCGGGATGTATATCTCCGAAAGTGAAGGGGCTAACTTCTGGCTTAGTGTACTGACCGACTTAAAATCCCGAGGAGTAGAAGATATTTTAATTGCCAGCATTGATAACTTGTCAGGATTTTCAGAAGCCATAGCAAGCATTTTTCCGAAAGTAGAAATACAGTCCTGCATCGTTCATCAGGTGCGGAACTCGTTGAAATACGTAGCCTCGAAAGACCAGAAGGTTTTCATGAAAGACCTGAAAAAAGTATATCAGGCGGTCAATAAAGACCAGGCAGAAACGGAACTTATCAATCTGGAAGAAAGATGGGGAAACAAATATCCCGTTGTCATCAAATCGTGGAATACCAATTGGGATAAATTATCGGCTTATTTTCAGTACGATGAGCAAATCCGCAGGCTCATTTACACGACCAATCCAGTGGAAGGGTTTCACCGTCAGGTACGGAAAGTAACCAAAACAAAAGGTGCTTTCCCCAACGATATGGCTTTACTGAAACTGATTTATCTGGCAACTGAAAATATCTCTAAAAAATGGACCCAGCCACTCCAGAACTGGGGGCTTACGGCACAACAACTGAAAATAAAATTTGGCGACAGAATGAAACTTGACCTCTGATTTTAATCTCTAAAAAGCAAAGAAAGAACAAGATTCAAAACCTGTCAAGGGTATATGAACGGCTCGTGCCTCACCGCCCTTGACAGAACTCAAATCCCGTTCAAAAAAGCTTTTACGATTAATAATCCAGAAAATAAATTAAATTTGAATGAAAGAAAATTACCAGACAGAGTTTAGATTACACTCCCGTAATCGATTAAGTTCTTTCACATATCTGCTTTAATCACTGCTCTATTATCTTTCGCAATTTCTGAAAATAAATTAACCAAAGCTATTAGAACATAATTTCATCCGTCATTTTACATGGAGTGAATCGTATATTTGTATATACATTGAAATTTAATTATCGTTCTATTTCTGTTTTGTATTTAAATAATTTATCTTTTACTTTTTTTTATTTCGTATATTTGCGATTTAAACAGGTTGAAAATAAAAAAGTAGTTACTATTTCCATTCTATTTGGAATTAAACAAGGCGCTAATATTTTGATTATTCAATTTTTGGAAGTATTTCCCGATTAGTTATAAAAGACATACTATGTTACCAAACCAAAGAAGAGAGAAAATTTTCGAATTAATAAAAGAAGATGGGCATGCAAAAGTACTTCAGTTAAGTAAAATATTTAAAGTAACCGAAGTAACTATTCGTCAGGATTTGGAGAAACTTGAAAAAGAAGGAGCAGTTATTCGAGAACATGGTGGAGCATACTTAAAAGATGTTGGTTTAAATGTTAAAAACATTATGCTTCAAAATCAGGATAATATGCTTGAAAAAGAGGCGATTGCCAAAAAAGCTTTTGAGTGGATCAATGATGGTGATACCATTATTTTGGATTCGGGTTCAACTACAACCGAAATTGCAAAACTTATTAGCGGATTTAAAAACTTAACTGTGATTACCAATTCCCTCAATATTGCTTTAATTTTGGGAGCTGATCCGGATATTAATTTAGTGCTTACCGGAGGAGAATTTAAAGCTCCAACTCTTTCATTAACAGGCCAGAAAGCTGCGGTTTTTTTTGATGATTTACATGTTGATAAACTATTTTTGGCAACTGCAGGTATTACTTTAAAATCAGGATTGACTTATCCGAGTATTAGTGATATTTGTGTAAAACGTTCAATGATCGAATCGGCCGAAATTGTTTATCTGGTAGCTGACTCAAGTAAAATTGGTAAAAGCTCATTTGCCAGCCTGGGGGCTCTTTCGCTTATCGATTATATTATTACCGATTCGAAGATTACGAATAAAGATATTCATATGCTTGAAAATAATGATATTAAGCTCATAGTTGCCTGGGTGAATTCATAAATTGTCTTAAAGGAAAATGTGCTTTTCATGTGTTTTCAAATTTAACTCCTTTCTTATAATTTCATCTTTTTGCTCATTTTTTATTACCTGATTACTCTGTATAGGAAGTAATTATATGCCTGAAAATTGTATTCTTCTACATCTTATTGTTTTAGGTAAAAAAAATAATCATTTAATTAGTAAACGTAAAATTTGTTGTGTCATACAATTTATTGGCCTTTTTTGTTATTTGCATTGATAGCGAACTATTAGGGGATTTGTTACATGCGTAAGTAGTTGTTTTATAGTAGTTAATTATAAATTCGATCAGCAGGTACTTAATAAAAGTTAATTTTGTTTTACTTTTTATTAATTTTAATATATTTTCGAAATATTTCTTTTATATTTGAAAACGCAAATAAACGAAAGCATAGTGATTTGTTGAAAATTATCTAACGTGAGTTTGTAAATCATAAAATTATCAATAATGCCTGTTTCTAAAGAATTTATTATCACCATCGACCAGAGTACCTCTGCAACTAAGGTTATGCTTTTTAATCGGGAAGCGGAATTGGTGCATCGTACAAGTATTCCTCATAAGCAGTATTATCCTCAGGCTGGTTTTGTTGAGCACGATGCAAATGAAATTTTTGAGAATACACTGAAAGGAATTGAAGATGTTCTTTCAAAGAAATCCATAAATGCTGAATCTCTTGATGGAATTGCCATTACAAACCAACGCGAAACAGTGGTTATTTGGGATAAAATAACGGGAAATCCTGTTGCTGGAGCTGCCGTTTGGCAGTGTTTACGTGGAGAAGGTTATTGTAAAAAATTAAAGAACAATGGTTTTGAAGAACTAATAAGTTCAAAAACTGGATTAATAATCGATCCGTATTTTTCAGCAAGTAAACTTCAGTGGATTATGGAAAACACTGAAGGGCTATCTGAAAAAGCCACAAAAGGCGATTTATTACTTGGAACAATGGACTCCTGGCTTCTTTGGAAACTTTCGGGTGGGAAAGTCCATGCAACTGATCATTCAAATGCATGCCGTACAATGTTATTTAATATCCATACCCTTCAATGGGATGATGAATTAATTGAATTATTTGGATTGAAGAAAAACATGTTCCCTGAAGTGAAGTTTAGTGATGAGGTTTTTGGTTATACTGATTCTTCGGTTTTCCCCGGGCAGCCGGTTCCAATTGCTGGTTTGCTTGGTGATTCACATGCTGCATTATTTGGGCAGAATTGTTTTACGCCAGGAATGGGGAAAGCAACCTATGGAACCGGCTCTTCAATTATGATGAATATTGGCGAAAACCCCTTGGATGCGCCAAAAGGGTTAGTTACTTCGGTGGGTTATAGTTTAAATAAAAGAGTACATTATGTTTTCGAAGGAAACATTCATTGTACGGGCGATACCATTAATTGGCTTAAAAATGATATTCAACTTATTGATGATGCTTTAGAAACTGAAAGTTTGGCCAGAAGTGTTTCTGATAATAATGGTGTTTATTTTGTTCCTGCATTTGTTGGTTTAGGGGCGCCGTACTGGGACAATTCAGCCCGCGCCTGTTTGTCGGGGATGCCTCGAAATACAACCAAAGCGCATATAATCAGGGCTGCCCTCGAAAGTATAGCTTACCAGGTAAAAGACCTTATTCTTCAAATGGAAGGTGAAGGTGGGATAAGCGTAAAAGAGTTACGGGTTGATGGTGGCCCAACCCGAAATAATTTCCTGATGCAATTCCAGGCTGATATTTTAAATCACGATGTTGCCCGTTCTGAAATTGAAGAGGTTTCTGCTCTAGGGGCAACTTTTATGGCTGGGCTGGCGGTTGGTTTCTGGAAAGATTTAAGCGAAATTGAATCATTACGTCAATCTGCTCAACTATTTCAACCTGAAATGGGACAAACAGAGATTAAAAACTTGTATGATGGCTGGAAAAAAGCAATCGAACGCACACGGCTATAATAAACAATCTAAATAAACTATAAAACTATGAAACAAAAAAAACAAACATTTGGCGTAATTATCGCTACACGTAATATTTTTAATTTTCAGTTGGCGGTAGATGCTCGCAAAAAGGTATTGGCAAAACTCCATAAAATGGGATTTGGAACTGTAATTTTACCCGAATCGGAAACACCAACCGGAAATATTGAAGGTTACCCCGATGCAGTTAAATGTGGTGAATTATTCAAAAATAACAGCGATATTATTGAAGGTATTCTTGTTGTTTTGCCAAATTTTGGCGATGAACTGGGAGTAGTAAATTCTATCAAATTATCAGGACTAAATGTCCCTGTTTTAGTTCAGGCATGTGATGACGATAATGATAAAGTAGACGTTAAAAGCCGTCGGGATGCTTTCTGTGGGAAATTGTCGGTATGTAATAATTTCTATCAGTACGGAATAAAATTTACAGATACAGTTTACCATACTTATGGCCTTGACAGCAATGAGTTTACCAAGGATCTGCTAAAGTTTGCAGGGATTTGCAGAGTTGTGAAAGGACTAAGCAATTTACGCGTAGGAGCTATTGGCACTCGTCCAATTGGATTTCAAACCATGCGTTTCAGCGAAAAATTATTACAAAAATATGGTATTACTGTAGTTCCGGTCGATATGTCTGAAATTATTGCTGCCGCTAATAAAATTGATGAAAACGATTCTTTAGTAAAAGATAAAGTAGAAGCTATACAGGCTTATGGAAGCTGTGCCGTAATTGCTAAAAAGAAAATTGCTAAACAAGCCCGTTTTGGCTTGGCTGTTGAAAATTGGATTAGTGAAAACAATATTGATATTTCAGCTCTGCAATGTTGGGAATCTATTGAAAAAAATTATGGCTGTGCGGCTTGTGTTACCATGAGCATGATGGGAGAAAAACTAATGCCATCGGCATGTGAAGTTGATGTGGCAGGTGCTATTTCAATGTATGCCCTGGCTTTGGCGGCTCAAACACCCTCGGCAATCCTCGATTGGAACAACAATTTTGCCCAGGATCGAAATAAAGTAGTTTGTACCCATTGTAGCAATTATCCTAAGTCATTTTTCCAAAGCGATATTGAAATTGGAAGCCTCGATGTGTTGGGCACAGTATTAGGAAGCGAAGATACTTTTGGTGCTGTAAAAGGTAAAGTAGCTGCTGGCGATATGACTTATTTCAGAATTTCAACCGACGATAACTTAGGTAAAATCAGAACTTACCTGGGTGAAGGAAAAATGACTGACGATCCTTATGGAATGGACGGTGGAATCGCTGTTTGCGAAATACCAAATCTGCAACATCTCATGAAATATATGTGTAAATACGGTTTTGAACACCATGTGGCAATGGTTCGTAGCCATGTATCCGAAATTATTAAAGAAGCTGTTGGGAATTATCTGGGATGGGATATTTATCACCATGAATAATTTTAAGGAAGCATTTTTTAATCAATAATATAAAAAAATAAAATATGGTACTAGTTCACAATTACGGACTGGCAATATTCTTTTTTGTCATTTCAATGGTATGCTGGGGGTCATGGGCAAACACACTAAAACTCGCAAAAAATTGGCGTTTTGAATTGTTCTACTGGGATTTAACCCTGGGGTTATTGTTAACTGCAACTTTGGCTGCTTTTACCCTTGGAAGTATGGGAGACGAAGGTCGCCCATTTTTAGAAGACCTTGCACAGGCCGATACTTCGAGCATTGTAAATGCAATGTTAGGGGGTATTGTATGGAATCTGGGAAATATACTTTTAACAGCTGCTATTGCTGTTGCAGGAATGTCGGTTGGTTTTCCAATTGGAGGGGGACTGGCATGGATTCTCGGAATTGCTTTCAATTTTATATTGGTATATATCGATAAAGGAAAAGCTGATGGAAATGTTCCGTTACTTGCTGCTGGAGTGGCTGTAATTATTGTAGCAATTTATCTGAGTATGTTATCATATAAACGATTAGCCCATGAGCAAAAAAAACCTTCTGCTACAGGAATTATCCTTTCAGTTGGTGCCGGATTATTAATTGCGTTTTTTTATGCTTTGGTAGTCAAATCATTAGATAATAGTTTTGTTTCGGGTGGTGCCGGAAAATTGACGCCGTACACTGGAGTTTTCTTTTTTGCCGTTGGTGTTGCAGTAAGTACTCCATTATTTAATCCAATTTTTATGCGTTTCCCGGTTCAGGGAAAACCCGTAAAAATGAAAGAATATTTTAAAGGTAACCTGGTAGCACACTCAACTGGCATAATTGGTGGATTTATTTGGATGACGGGCATGGTTGTGAGTTTTATGTCGGCAGGAAGTGCTAATCCGGCAATATCGTATGCATTAAGTAATGCAGCACCTGTTGTGGCTATTTTATGGGGTGTATTTATCTGGAAAGAATTTAAAGGTGCTCCCCAAGGTACAAATAAACTGCTTGTGGCAATGTTTATCCTATTCCTGATTGGGCTGGTATTGATTTCCATGTCAAATAATTAAAATAAAAATGAATAATATTAGTGAATTAGAAAAAGAGGCAATAGAGATCAGGAAGCGAACGCTCGAGATCATTCATAGTGCTGGGGGAGGACATACGGGAGGTTCATTGTCTTCAGTTGATATTTTAACAGCATTGTATTTTTCGGTAATGAATATTAATCCGAAAAAAACGGATGATCCCGGGCGTGACCGTTTTATCCTTAGTAAAGGGCACAGTGTTGAAGGGTATTATTCTGTATTAGCCCGCAAAGGTTTTATTACTGATAAATTACTTGATTCTTATGGCAGTTTTAACTCTGATTTAGCAGGCCATCCTACAAATAAAATTCCGGGTATTGAATTAAATTCAGGTGCTTTGGGCCACGGACTATCAGTTGGAGTAGGGATGGCTTTGGCCTCTAAAAGGCAGGATATGGGTTTCCGTACCTTTGTGCTTATGGGCGATGGCGAACATGGCGAAGGTTCAATTATGGAAGCTGCCGCTTCTGCCGGCCACTATAAACTCGATAACCTGGTAGCAATTATCGACCGGAATGGCCTTCAAATTAGCGGGCCTACTGAGGATGTGATGAAGGTTGAAGACCTTAAGAAAAAATATGAAGCTTGTGGTTGGGACGTCATCGAAATATGCGGTCACAATATTGAAGCTATAATTAATTCTTTGTCGGGTACCCCAAAATCTCCCGGAAAACCTCTTTGTATTATTGCAAATACGATCAAAGGGAAAGGAGTTTCGTTTATGGAAAACAGTATTGCATGGCATCATAAGGTTCCTGATAATAAACAGTTAAAGAATGCAATTGAGGAGTTAGAGAAACAAAAAGAAAAAATTGATGGATGAAAAAATAATTCCGTGTAGGAAAGCTTTTACAAATACAATTCTTGCAGAAGCTAAAAACGACAAAAGTATTTTTGTTGTTACCTCCGATGCCCGTGGAAGTGTTACATTAGATGATTTTGCCATTGAATTGCCAAAACAATTTGTTGAAGTTGGAATAGCAGAACAAAATGCTGTTGGGGTAAGTGCAGGATTAGCTGCTTGTGGAAATAATGTATTTGTGTGTGGCCCGGCTTGTTTTTACTCAGCCCGCAGTTTAGAGCAGGTAAAGGTTGATGTGGCATATACACAAACCAATGTGAAAATTATTGGTGTAAGTGGTGGAGTTAGTTATGGAGCATTAGGAGCAACACACCATAGTTTACACGATATTGCCGTGATGCGGACTTTCCCCGGGATGCAGGTATTTTTACCTGCCGATAGGAATCAAACTACAAAATTAACGGAGTATCTGGCACATTCAGAAATGCCTGCATATGTAAGGATTGGCCGAAATGCAGTGCCCGATGTATATACACAAAATGATGTTTTTATACCCGGAAAAGCCAATGTATTAACACAGGGAAAAGACCTTACTATTATTGCTTGTGGCGAGGTTGTATACCATGCCCTTGAAGCGGGCAAATTGCTTAGTTCAGAAGGCATTAGTGCCCGTGTAATTGATATGCATACACTGAAGCCGTTGGATTTGGATACAATAATAAATGCTGCCAATGATACCGGGCATATTCTTACAGTTGAAGAGCACAGTATTTTTGGAGGACTTGGATCAATGGTATCAGAAATTGTTTCGCAACATGCTCCCGTAAAAATGAAAATTATGGGTATCCCTGATGAAAATGTGATTAATGCCAAACCATTGGAAATATTTGATTATTACGGCTTAACGGCTACGGGTATTTGTAAAGAAGCAAAAAAAATGCTTAAAGGATAAGCATTTATTATAGGTTAATAAAGAAGTTGGTTTGGGCGCAGGCTAGTATAGTTTAGTTGATTAATCCCGGTGTATGCAATAATCATCGGGATTTTTATAAATGGATAAGGCTATTTTAATGATGACCTGAACTACTAACAATTCAGAACCGATCATCAATAATTGAATTATTGAAAATAATAATAGTAAGGAAAACCAATGAAAAAATCTCGTTTAGATAAAATGGATTCGGATTATTTTTTATTGGAAAAATTAAAATCTGGGAACATAAGTGCTTTTGATAGCCTTTTTAATAAATACTACAAAAACTTATGCCGTTTTGCATTTTTATTAATTCACGATGCTGATTTATCGCAAAGTTTGGTGCAAAATGTTTTTATTAAATTATGGGAAAAACGTTTTGTTTTAGCCACTATTAATAACGTTCAAGGATATTTAATCACAATGGTTAGGAACCAGTGTTTCGATTATCTGAAAGAAAAAAAAGTACAGAAAGACGCATTAAAAAAAATATCAAAAAGTGAACTTGATAATTCCACCCAAGATTATATTTACTGTAATGATTTTGAAGAAAAATTAATAGCTGTATTATTTAAACTTCCTCCCAGGTGCCGTATGGCATTTGAGTACAGCAGGTTTAAAAACATGTCAAACAAAGAAATTGCTTCCAAAATGGACATCACTTTAAAAGGAGTTGAAGCTTTAATTGCCCGTGCCCTGAAAATTCTACGTGCCGAATTAGAGGATTTTTTACCCTCGGCTAACTCAAAAAACAACCAGCACATTTTATTCTTTTTAGAATTTTCGAAAAATAATTCATAACCCAATATAGGGTTACCCACTTTTTTTGCAGTCACTTTTTTAAAGCAACTAATATGGATAGTGATTCGCATGATATTTACCAATTAATAACTAAAAATTTAATTGGTAGCATTTCTGTAACTGAAAAAATATTTTTAGATAACTGGGTAAATAAAAATGAAAAAAATAAATCAGAATACAACCAGGTTGTTGAATTATGGAAAAAATCAGGAAATATTTCTTTCCCTTCCCAAATAAGAACCTCAAAAGCATTAAAAATAGTACATAACAAGTTAAGGCTTAATTCATTTGGTAAAACAAAACGGATAATATTTCAAATTGCAGCTGTACTATTTTTAGCCATTTTCTTTTCAGCAGGTTTTAATTATTTTTTTGGTAATAAAAGGATCGAAAATACTACTGTTTATTCGCAGGAAATACATGCTGCTTATGGCACAACTTCCAATATAAACTTACCTGATGGTTCCACTGTGTTTTTAAATTCCGGAAGTACACTTCGTTTTTCAAGTATATTCTCCCAACAAAATCAACGAAATGTTGAATTGATTGGTGAAGGTTTTTTTAAAGTCGCTAAAGATAGTTTCAACCCGTTCATAGTTAGTGCAGGAGGGCTTGATATAAAAGTGCTGGGCACAAAATTTAATGTAAATGCCTATGAATCTGATTCTGAAACAAAAATTGTTTTGGTTGAGGGAAAAGTGGCTATTCAAAAATCAGAAAGTAAATCAAACGATAAACAAATTGAACTTAAGCCGAATCAAATTGCCACATTCAACCTTAAAGAAAACAAATTGTATAAGCAGTCGGCTATCGACCTTGAAAAATACATTGGCTGGACAGAAGGGAAAATAGTTTTTATCGATGACCCTATTCAAGAGGTAATAAAAAGGCTAAAAAACTGGTACAATGTTGATTTGCAGATAGACGATAACCAGCTTTTGAATTACCGCTTTACAGGGACATTTATTAATGAATCGCTTGAAGAAATTCTTACTATTTTATGCCTTACATCGCCTATGCAATATGTAATTGAGCCTTCAGTAAAAGGTGCCAATGAAAAATTCTCGAAGCGAAAAATAATTTTAAGATCGAAATAATGAAACCTAACTAAAATTAAATGCCTATGCTTTAAAATCAAACAGGAAGATGTACCACCACCTTCCTGTTAGTAAGTGCCTGCTCGACACAGGCTAAAAATTTAGTTTAAAACTTAAACATCTCGAATTTATGAAAAAATTTAACACAACGCGAATACTTTATTGTATTCTTACAACTAAAGTTTTGTTTATTATGAAACTAACAACCTTTTTAATATGTATTTCAACATTCACTTTAATTGCATCAGGGACATATTCACAAAATAATGCAATTACAATTGATAAAGAAAATGTATTAATTAAAGATGTGCTTCAGGAAATTGAAGATCAAAGCGGCTTCTTTTTTATTTATAACAATGAATATGTTGATGTTTATAAACGAATTGATGTTCACGCTAAAAATCAAGTGATAAATTCTCTGTTAGATGAAATTTTTATTGGACAGAATGTCGATTATAATATTGATAAAAGAAAGATAATTCTATATTCATCGGAGAATAATGTACAAGCTGTCCAGAGCGATAAAATTTCAGGCAGTGTTACAAATACTCTGGGAGAACCACTGCCGGGTGTAACAGTAGTAATTAAAGGGACTACGCAGGGCGCCATTACCGATATAAATGGTAACTATACAATTTCAGATTTACCTGCCAATGCCACATTGATTTTTTCATTTGTAGGTATGAAAACACAAGAAGTTGAAGTTGGTAGCCAGGCAACAATAAATATTATTTTGGAAGAAGAAACCATAGGCTTAGGCGAAGTGGTTGCAATTGGTTATGGTGTTCAACGAAAAAGTGACCTTACAGGCGCAATTTCACAAGTTAAGTCTACCGACCTTGAAAACAGAAGTATTACAACTGTTGATGGTGGTATTCAGGGAAAAACTGCCGGAGTTCAGATTGTTACTACTTCAGGTGCACCAGGTGCAAATACCTCTGTCCGAATCCGTGGTTATAGTTCTAACTCTGACTCATCTCCGCTTTATATTGTTGATGGCCTCCGAACAACTAATATTTCCTTCTTAGACCCTTCTGATATTGAGTCAATGGAAATTCTAAAGGACGCTGCATCGGCAGCAATATATGGGGCACAAGCTGGTAATGGTGTCATCCTGATTACAACAAAAAAAGCTTCAGAGGGTACTCTTCGTATCGATTACAATATGCAATATTCCATCCAGCAGGTTGCTCGTATTCCTGAAGTACTAAATGCCAAGGAATATATTCAATACGCTGTCACCGAAGGTAATTTGGTATCACAATCACGCATTGACCAATTTTATGATGGAACTACCAATACCAACTGGGCAGATGTGGCTTTCGAAAACGGTGCTATGCAGCGTCACAGCCTTAGCTTTCAGGGAGGGAATACAACCAGTTTAATCTATGGTTCCCTTTCTTACCTGAGTAACGACGGTCCTATTATAGGCAAACAAGATAAAAATGACCGCCTTACAGGAACCCTTAACGCAGAGTTCAAAATTAAACCCTGGCTCAAATTCTCTTCAAACAACAATTTTGCTAAGTTTAATACCACCAGAGTTCGTGAAGGTGGTATGTATTCTATGCTCGGTTCAGTTATTCAAATGGACCCTCTTACACCGGTAATTTACCCAAAGGATAATGTACCTGCTCATATTCAATCTCTTTTAGACATGGGGCATGCGTTTCTTAAAGATGAAAATGGCGATTATTACTCCATGTCACCTTTCCAGGAATCCAATAATATAAATCCGTACATATTGCGAGATGGTTACCAGCAACAAAGCGAAGGGTTTAACCTCCGCGGATCTTCAGGCATTGATGTAACGCCATGGAAAACAGTTGTGTACACCTCTCGTTTAGGATATGATTTTTCCAGTCAGACTTCTTATGCTCTTCAGTGGCCTTATACAGCAAACACTGATACCAACTATGACTATGTAAGCATTGAAGCAAGCAATAACGATAACAAATATTGGCAGTGGGAGAACTTCATAAACTACATTGAGTCTTTCGGAAAGCATAATGTAAGTGCAATGGCAGGTATGTCCTATTCAAACAGGGCTACTTTTGGGGTTGCTGGTTCAGTGAGCGGATCCAGTGCCGATAATATTGGTATCACTAAACTTGACCGCAATTATGCTTATTTTGCCAATGCTACAGGTACGGCTACAAAACAAATAACCGGGGGTGAAAAACGCATCTATGCTGAATTGGCCTACTTTGGGCGTTTATCTTACAATTACGACAATAAGTACTTTCTTCAGGGATCATTCCGTGCCGATGCTGCCGACCTGTCCATTCTTCCTTTAAATAAGAGATGGGGTTATTTCCCTTCAGTTTCAGCGGGCTGGGCCATTTCAAATGAAAACTTTTTCAAGTCATTAAATCTTAGTTGGCTTTCACATATGAAATTTCGTGCGAGTTGGGGACAGAATGGTTCCATTTCCGGGCTTGGTAATTATATGTATGCTTCCACCATTACAACGGATGCCATGTATCCTTTCACAGAGTCTAATTATCAGGTTGCTTCAAGGCCTTCTTCTACTGGTAATTACAACCTGCAATGGGAAACTTCTGAACAACTTGACTTGGGCCTTGACCTGCGCATGTTAAATGACAGGCTGACCTTAAGTATGGATTGGTACAAAAAAGAAACCAAGGACCTTATTATGACTTCTGTAAATTCCTCAGCCGTTGTGGGAAATACAATTTCTCCTCTTAACGCCGGGAATGTAGTAAATAAGGGATTTGAATTCGACCTTAGCTGGAAGGATAAGATTGGTGACTTCACATATAGTATTAGCGGCAACCTTTCTACACTCAAGAATGAAGTTACTTATATTTATCCTACCCTCAGTCGTGTTGCAGGAAATAGTGGAGGCTCAGGTGTAACTTCCTACTTTGAAAAGGGATATCCTATTTGGTATATGAGAGGATATGAATACCTTGGGGTTAATCCTTCAGATGGGTCTCCAATTTTTAATGATATAAGTGGAGATGGACTCATAAATGATGCTGATAAAACAATGATTGGATCGGCCATTCCAGATATTACGTATGGCCTTACCCTCAATTTGGCTTATAAAGGATTTGACTTTATTGTATTTGCAAATGGCACTTCAGGAAACGAAATTTGTTATGCAATTCCCCGTTCTACCCGTATTCAGGCAAATACACTGAAGTATTTCTATGATCGACGCTGGACTACACCAGGTCAGAATGCAGAATATATTGCAGCATCACTTCCTGATTATGCCAACTATGTACAGAGTTCAGCTCTCGTATTTGATGGTTCGTACCTGAAAATCAAACAGATTCAGTTTGGCTATACTGTTCCTAATAGACTCCTTGATAGAGCTGTAATATTCAATAAAGCAAGAGTTTACGTATCACTTGATGATTTTTTTGTATTCACCGACTATCCCGGATTCGATCCTGAAGTATCAATGAGTGGGAACGGCCTTGGCCTTGATTATGGCCAGTATCCTACCACAAGGCGAGTTACTTTCGGTATTAGTTTATCATTCTAATTCTTAAATTCTTAAATAATGAAAAATAGATATATATTATTAATTCTAGTAATTGCCGGTGTCTTTTCCTTCATTGCATGCGAAGAAAAACTCGACATCGAACAACATAGCGTTTCATCCATTGACTCATACTATCAAACCGATAGTGAGGCTGAAGAGGGAATTGTTGCATGCTACACTGCTCTCAGAAACCTCCACACGGGTTTTGGTTGTTTGCATCAAATAGAAAACCTTCTTTCCGATGATAATTGGACGGGTGGTGGAAACCACTATGATGGGACTTTTTATATGCTTGGTGATTACACTTTTGACGCTGCCTATGGTTCCATAAGTTCTCTTTATTCCAACTTTTACACCCTCGTGTACCGTTCGAATGTAGCCATTGAAAATGTTTCAGGAGAAAGTGCTGTAATGAAAAGAGCAGTTGCTGAAGCTAAGGTTTTTAGAGCTTATGCTTATTTTTATCTTACTACTTTGTGGGGAACTCCTCCCCTTGTTAGTCATACACTCAGCGAAAGCGAATACATGCAAGGAAATAGTCCAACTGCTAACCTCTGGGCTTTTGTAGAGAACGACCTTATCGATGCTATTAATAGTGGCTCTCTTACACAGAAATCAAACAAGGATGGTATGACTTACCGCATAACCAAACAGTTTGCTCAGGCTCTGTTAGGGAAGGCTTATATTTTTCAGGAGAAATACTCAGAGGCTGCAAGTATGCTCGATAATGTCATTAATTCCGATCTTTATGGCCTACACGCTGATCTTAGTAATATGGGAACACCGTTGGGGAATATGACTGAAGAAACCCTTTTTGAAGTTCACTGTCTCAATGACATGTCACAGAGTAGTACCAATAATAATATTAGATGGACTGCTATGGGGCTTAGAGGTGAAAAATACAGCTATACTGACGCAAATATTTTTGCTACTTCAACCTGGGGATTTGAGGTTCCTACTAAAAATTTGTACGATGCATTTGTTTCAGTAGAAGGGGTTGACGGTTATCGTCTCAATAATTCTATAAAAACACGCCAACAGATGATCGATCAATATGGAGTTAATAACATTATGGTGATTACTGATAATGAAGGTTATTATGGTTTCAAATACAGAATTGTCAAAGATTTATGGGCCGGTTATTTCTATGCAAATAATACCAGGATAATGAAATACAATGAAGTCCTCCTTCTTGCCGCCGAGGCCCACCTGCAAAGTGGTAATGCACAAAAGGCTACAGAGTATATCAATCTGATACGTACTCGTGCACAAGCTCCAACTATTTCTGAAACTGTAACCATGGAGCAGATTAAAACTGAATCGCGCCTCGAGCTCTATTTTGAAGGCCAGCGTTATGAAAATCTCATCCGCTGGGGTGATGCTGCATCACTACTTGCTACAAAAGGAGTAAGGAACCCGGCTCTGCAAACCGATGGAAGTGTAGCATGGGAAGTTTACAACGATGATCCGGCTAAATGTGGTTTTAAGGCTGGAAAACATGAACTTCTTCCTTTCCCTGAAACTGAAATGAGTGTGAATCCGAATATGGTTCAAAATCCAAATTGGTAGCGAATAGTTTTATTGTAAGAACAGACAGTTTTTAATGATGCTGTCTGTTCTTTGAAAACATATCTCAACTATAATGTCATTGAACATCTGTTTCCGGATAAAAGTAAAAAAACAGTCTCGGGCATTGAAGTGGCAGTTTAGATCGCAGTGTACATTTTAGAAATTAAATTTGAATGAAATATAAACTAATTAGCCAATAATATGATGAAAAAATTTGTAAAATATACTTTATTATTCAGTTGCTTCTTCTTTGCATTTAGGCAAGAAGGATTTGCATCCGGCCAGGAAAAGCACCGAATAATCGTGTTAACTGACATTGAAGCTGACCCGGATGATTCTCAGACATTAGTACGTTTGTTACTTTATTCGAACCAAATTGAAATTGAGGGCATAATTGCTACTACTTCTGTACATCAGAAAGCAAGAGTGGCCCCTGAAACAGTTCAAAGAATTATTGGTGAATATGGTAAAGTACAACCTAATCTTATTAAACACGAAGAAGGTTATCCAACAGCTGAACATTTACTATCACTGGTGTCTCAAGGATTGCCTGTATATGGGATGGAGGGTGTTGGAGAAGGTAAGGATTCTGAAGGGTCTGAATGGATCATAAAAGTGTTAGAGGAAGATAATGGTAACCCGGTATATGTTTCTGTATGGGGTGGTGTTAACACTTTAGCCCAGGCTCTATGGAAGATTGATAATACCAAGAGTAAAAGTGAAGCCCAAAAGCTTATCAATAAATTAAGGGTTTATACTATATCTGACCAGGATGATAGCGGAATATGGATACGTAATGAATTTCCTGATCTTTTTTATATTGTTAGCCCGGGAAGTTATTTTAATGCCACATGGTCAGCTATTAACCAGGTTGTCGAAGGAATCGACAATAAAACCATTAGTAATGACTGGCTTGCAGCTAACATTCAGCAAAATCATGGCCCTTTAGGAGCGGTGTATCCCGATGTTGCATACGGAATGGAAGGTGATACTCCATCGTGGCTTAATTTAATTCTAAACGGGTTGAGTAATCCTGAACATCCCGAATGGGGTGGTTGGGGTGGCCGTTATGAATTATATCAACCAAAAGCACCTTCTATTACGAATCCCAGGTTTACAGGAGGTGTACCTATTGAACCGGAAACCCGCCCCATTTGGACGAATACGGACGATTCGTATACTCCGCGAATTCCCAATCAATTTGGTAGAGCTATTCGAAAAGATACTTTATCATTTAACGACAATAAAGTAACTTTATGGCGTTGGCGCGACGATTTTCAAAATGATTTTGCAGCACGAATGGATTGGTGTTTAAAATCCTATGATGAAGTTAATCATCCTCCCATTCCTGCTCTTGGGCATCCCGATGAGTTTACCGTAAAATCAGGCGAAATATTTAGTCTCGATGCCAGTGGTACTACCGATCCTGACGGAGATAATTTAAGTTACTGGTGGTTTCAGTACCAGGAAGTAGGTTCATTTAATAAACCGTTGAGATTTGGCCCTTATTCTGAAAATCTTTACAACGTTCACACTATAATAGCTCCTGAAGTAGACAAATCTGAAACTGTTCATTTTATTTTAAAGGTAACTGATAAAGGAACACCTCCTTTATCGAGATATAAAAGAGTAATCGTAACAATAATTCCTAAGTAAACCGATATGAAAATTAAAAGTGTTTTGAAAGAAAAATTGGGTGTTTTTTTAGTCTTGTTAATAATAATACCTTATGTTGCAATGTCACAGCAGCCATCTGTTTCTGTTATTTCTCCTGATATTCAAAAAGATAACTCAGTAATATTTCGCTTGAATGCACCCATTGCCACTTCAGTTAAACTAACAGGGACAATGAATTCTGATTTTTCGGGTTTAGAAATGACGAAAAATGATTCAGGTATTTTTGAAATTAAAATTGGCCCGCTAGAATCAGATATGTATACATATATGTTTGTGGTTGATGGCGTAAAAACTATCGATCCGGCTAATAATGTAGTTGTTCGCGATGGTTCATATATTGAAAGCAGGTTGATGGTTCCGGGTGGCTTGACAGATCTGTACGATATAAAAGGTGTACCACATGGAAATGTTTCTGCGGTTTGGTATCCAGCCCCAACACTTGGAATGAACAGAAGATGTATGATTTATACACCACCAGGTTATGACAAATCAAATGATTCTTATCCGGTATTATATTTGCTCCATGGAGCAGGAGGTGATGAAGAAGCATGGGTAAGCCGTGGGCGTGCTAATTATATTTTAGATAATTTAATTGCCCAGGGAAAAGCAGAACCAATGATTATTGTTATTCCAAACGGGAATGCCAGTGCTACTTCGGCACCGGGCGAAACGCCATTGTCAATAAGATTAGAGCAGGACAAAGGAGGAATGGCTTCAGCTGGCGCAATGACTGGTGAAAAAATTCCGGAAAGTATAATTAATGATCTAATCCCTTTTGTCGAAGCAAATTACAGGGTGAAGAAGAATAAGCAAAATCGGGCACTGGCCGGATTATCGATGGGAGGATATCAGACCCAGAAAACCACAATCTTTATCCTGAAAAATTTGATTACATAGGCGTAATGAGCATGGGCTTGTATTCTATGTTTGGCGATTACAACAAGGATCTGCATGTCGCTCAAATTAAGGTATTGGAAAAAGCCGATCCTAAACTTTACTTTATTGGTTGTGGTAAAACTGATTTCCTATTTCAGAGTGTAATTGACCTTCGAAAGTTCTACGATGAAATTGGTTTTAAATACATCTATCGTGAGAGTGAAGGTGGCCATACATGGAACAATTGGAGGCTTTATCTGTCGGAGCTGGCACCTAAACTTTTTAAATAATGATAATTGATCAAAAAATATTCAACTCATGACAAAAGTCGAAAATACAATAAGTGGGTTAAAACCTGAATTAACTTATTTTTCAGGGACAATAGTCTTGATGGTGTTATCCGTATTCGTACTGGCAGGCTGTGTTAAACAGGAAATAACAAAAGAACAGCTTAAACCAAGGGTTATCGTAACCTGTGATCCTGAGCTGGATGACAACAATTCAATGATACGTTTCCTCCTTCATGCAACAGATTTCCAGATTGATGGTTTGGTTTACACCAGCAGCCGTTTCCATTGGAAAGGAGATGGGAAAGGAACCACTCAGTTTATTGAAGGAAGCGAATATGCTCAACTTGGACTGGGGCCTCAAACTTCATGGAGATGGTCGCCGAATGAACGTTTTATTCATGATATTTTGGATGCCTATGAAGATTGTTACGTTAACCTTAAGATCCATGATCCGAAATATCCTACTCCTGAGTATCTTAAATCGGTAACCGTTTACGGAAACTGCAATTTTGAGGGAGACTATTCTGAAAATACAGATGGTTCTAATCTCCTTAAAATGAATATCCTTGATGATAAATCCGGCCCGCTCTTTCTCCAGGCTTGGGGAGGGGCATCATCCATTGCGGCAGCACTTCGCTCTATTGAAGATGACTACAAAAGCACTCCTCAATGGGAGGATATCTATAAAAAAGTGTGCGACAAGATTGTACTTTGCCTTTCAGGCGATCAGGATAATGCATACAACATTTATATAGCTGTTAACTGGCCGGATGCTTATGTGCAGAATGTGCGCGGCGGAATGGGCAGGTATGATTACAGCACCTTTAGTTACCTCACTTCACCGGAATGGACGGCTGAAAATATGCGTATTGGGCCTATTGGCAGCCTGGTTAGATGCTGGGGAGACGGAAAACAAATGGTTCCCGGCGATGTTATGGATGTAATAGGCCCTTATAACGGCGAATCTGTTCAGGAGCTCGCAAAAATGGGATATATTATGTGGAGAAATCCAGAGCATATCGGAACACTTTATGGCGACGGTGATAGTGGGTGCTTTTTTAATCTCATTGGCAACGGACTCAGGGCATGGCAGGACCCTACCTGGGGTGGCTGGGCCGGTAGGTGGGATCCTAAGTCAGGCACTCCAAGGTCCGGTCATCCCGGCTATATGTCTACTGATATTATAGCTATGCATGACCGGGTGGTAGAGGCTGCCAAAAATGGTACAACTTTCGATTTAGCTTCTATGTTTGGTTTTGGAGGTACCAATTTAGGAGAAGAAGGCCATACATTCCCAAATATGTACCAGGAAAGAAACTTGGCAGAAGCAGCACGAATGAAATGGTCAGTAACTCCAAAGTATGAAGAAGCAAACCATTACCCTGTTTTAACAGGTCCTTTAAACATCAGTGCAAAGCCAGGCGAAAAAATAAAAATCAATGCCACAGCCTTTGATCCGGATGGTGACCAATTTGATGTTAAATGGTGGTACTTCCCTGTTGGGTCGTACGAAGGTAATGCCCTCGCTGTAGAGAGTCCGGCTACCGCTCAAACTACATTTACAGTTCCTAAAAATGCCAAAACGGGTGATACTATACATTTTGTCCTTCAAGCTATTGACCATGGCGCACCATCCCTTACAAAATATCTGAGAACAATAATTACAATTATGTAGCCGAATAACAAATATGTATCGATTGAAAAAAATCTTAACCCTTGCACCAATTGCCTTAACATTTCCAGTGTTAAGCGCCTTTACATTACAATCAATATCAGTTTATTCTGGATTGATTCCAATGCTATTAATCCTTTTGTTGGTATTTATTATAATCCTGATTTTAACTATTTAATACTTCGGTTGTTTATTTATTAAGTAATGGTGGGTAAATTCCATTTTAATCATAAAGTGCTTATAATAAGTAGTTTAATATATTTAGAATAGTATTTTGCCACGATGAATGTATTGAAAAAATAGAATATAGGAATTTATAGTAAATTAGTTGACATGAAAAATGGGATGATTTTTTGGCGTATTATAACTATAGTAGTGGTTGTGGGATTTATTTCATGTTCCAAAGAAGATGGAAAACCTGGGCCAATAGCTGAAGATTTACGGAAAATTGAAATTCTTGGTGCAGACTTGTCTGAAATGAAAGCGGCCGAAGATAATGGAGTTGTATATAAAATAGATAACACCGCAAAAGCAGGATTAAAAATCCATAAAGAAACTGGAATTGAATGGGTTCGATTAAGATTGTTTCATACACCGAATGGAATAGGGCCTGTGTGTAATTCACTTGATTATACCATTAATTTTGCCAAACAGGTAAAAGCAAATGGCCAGAAATTTTTGCTCGATTTTCATTATTCAAATACATGGGCCGACCCTGGGCACCAGATTGTTCCTGATGTTTGGAAGGATTTGGAAATAAACGCATTGGCAGATTCTGTGTATAATTATACAAAAGAGGTTTTAGATGCTATGAAAGCCAATAATGTTTTTCCTGATATGATTCAGGTTGGGAACGAAATAAATGTAGGTATGATGTGGCCCTTAGGGAAACTTTATGAAAGCACTAATCCAAATGGGTGGAGCAATTTTATTAGGCTCCTTCAAGCTGGAATACTGGCATGCAACGATGCTGCTGCAACAAATAATGTGGAGGTAATGATTCATTCGGCTCAGGGGTCTGATAGTGAAAGTGCTACCTGGTTTTTTAATAAATTAATAGACGAAGGAATTGAATACGACGTTGTTGGGTTAAGTTATTACCCATATTGGGGTGGTACTTTATCTAATTTAAAAGAAACAATTAACAATGTGGGAACCGCAATTAATAAAGACATTATCATTGTTGAAGTGGGATTTGATTATGCTTTTCAGTCGCCCTGGCAAGAAACGGAAGCTTCACATTTACAGCAAAAAACTGATATGGAAGCTTTTTTTAATACCATCCGGGATAATTTAAAGGTAAAAGGTGTATTCTATTGGGGAGGAAGTTGGCTACAAGGCGAAAAATGGGGGGCTGGTGAATCGAGGTACCGTTCGGCGATGTTTGACTCCAATGGAAATGCGTTGCCCATTTTTGAAGCTTTTAAAAATGAAAGTTTGAGGTAAAATTGAACTGTTTTTTTTAGTTTTTAGGACCATATGATCACTCTGGAGAACACAAATTATGCATAAAATATATAACTTGGTTAAAATTTAAAATTTGGGTTATGAAATCGCAATTGCTATTTTTAATTGTTTTATCAGGCATAATATTTAGTTGTAATTCAAACCAAAAATCTTCTGAGAATGAGGATGAAACCGCTTTTATAAAAGGCGCTGATATTGGCTGGTTACCACAAATGGAAGCTACAGGTTATAAATTTTTTAGTGATAATGGTGTAGAGCAGGATTGTTTTCAAATTCTGAAAGACCATGGAATAAATACAATTCGTTTACGCACATGGGTAAATCCTTCCGATAGTAAAACCAGCGGCCATTGCAGTAAAGAAGAAACTGTTGAAATGGCTGTTCGTGCCAAAGAATGGGGTATGAGAGTGATGATTAATTTTCACTACAGCGATAGTTGGGCCGACCCTGGCAAACAAAATAAACCTGCTGCATGGGTAGGGCACGATTTACCACAATTATTAGATGATATTTACAATTACACCTATGAGGTAATGGACGCACTTAAAACTGCCGGAATTTCACCTGATTGGGTGCAGGTGGGAAATGAAATACCAGGAGGATTATTGCTACCCGAAGGTAGTACTGATAATTGGCCACAGTTGGCTCAGTTGCTCAATAAAGGCTACGAGGCAGTAAAGGCTGTAAGTCCCTCATCAAAAATAATTCTGCACGTTGACCAGGGGAATAATAATGAACGTTTTCGTTGGTGGTTTGATAATGCGACTGAACATGATACAAAATACGATATAATTGGCCTTTCGTATTACCCCTGGTGGTTGGAAGGTAAACCTGATTATACCCTTTCAGTCAATGATTTGGGTGATAATATGAACGATATTTCGCAACGCTACGGAAAAGAAGTGATGGTTGTTGAGGTTGGAGGCGAAGATACCCAACCACACAATACTTATGATATGTTGGTCGCCGTTCAGGAAATGGTAAAAGCTGTTCCTAATAACAAAGGGTTAGGAGTTATATATTGGGAGCCTGAAGGTGCCCGTAGCTGGAGCCATTATCCTCTGAGTGCATGGGGCGATGATGGAAGGCCTACCAAAGCCCTGGATGCTTTTCTTATCGAATAAATTGATCAAACTGTAGGTTGCCTGTTGTTGTTTAGTACTGATTAATAGTATTTAGTCTAATTCGTTGCCTAAATGTATGTGTTGTTTGATATCTTTTTGGATCATTTAAATCTCCTTATTTTTTGCAACGCAAATTCTTTCATTTTGAAAGATATATTCAATTGTATATCTTTAAGAAAACGTAAAATATTAGGATGCTGTTAAATATGTTTGATTTCTAATATTTCTGAGATCAAAAAGTAATGATGAGGTTGGGGTATCGTTTGTAAAGAAAATAAGGGGCGCTGATGGAGATAAAGAATGAAAAAGGGAATGAAACAATTAATACCATTCTTCATTTCCTAAAAGGAGAAAGAGGTTTTGATTTTTTGGGATACAGGTTTTCGATGATCGAACGTAGGATTCAAAAAAGAATTCTCGCAACAAAATGTAGAAGTATTAATGAGTATTCACAGTTTATAAAGTTTAATCCCAACGAAATAGATAATTTAATTGATGTTTTTACAATTAATGTGAGTCATTTTTTTCGAAATCCCTTGGCTTTTGAAATAATCAAAAAAATACTTATTCCCGACTTGGTATTAAATAAAACAAAAGAAAATGATAATAGCCTCCGCATTTGGTCTGCCGGATGTTCATTTGGCGAGGAAGCTTATTCAATAGCAATAATTATTAATGAATTTTTTGGAAAAGAAAAAACTTCGATTCTACCAAGAATTATAGCAACCGATATCGACAAAAAAGCCTTAAAAATTGCTAATGAAGCTAGTTACAATGTTAAAAGTATTCAAAATGTAAAGTATAGTATCGCCGAAAAATATTTCAAAAAAGAAAATGACAAGTTTGTTTTAAGCAATGAAATAAAAAAAATGGTGCAATTTTCATTTTTTGACCTGACTGATAAAATCCATGAAGTGCCTCCTGAAAGTATTTTTGGAGGATTTGATATAGTTTTTTGCCGGAATGTTCTGATTTATTTTAACTTGGATTATCAGAAAATAGTTTTTAATAAACTTTATAAATCATTGAATAAAAACGGATACCTTGTACTTGGTGATGCTGAAACACCTATCGAAAGTTTTAAACACAATTTTATTAGAGAAGGAAAGTTATGCAAAATATATAGGAAAAAATAACGGACAACTCTTTTGTGAAAATGAACAAAACCATTACTCATGAGTGATATTGTAAAAACTAAAGAACAGCTTTTAAAGGAGAATAAAGAATTAAAAGCAATTATTGCCAAATTAGAAAATTTCCAAATAGGAAATTTGCCTTCCAATAAAATTGAAATTGATTTAAATGAAAAATCAGGATTCATCGATAAAATTATTAATAGTTCCGCTTTAAGCACATGGATTTCTGATGAAAAAGGAACTGCCATTCGTGTAAATCCGGCATGTTTGGAATTTTTTGGTGCCACTGAAGAAGAGGTTGTTGGCAAGTATAATATTTTGAAAGATAGAGTAATAGAAGAACAGGGCTTTATGCCTGAAATTAAAAAAGTTTTTGAAAAAGGTGTAATCGCTAATATTGTTATTGATTATAACTTTGGAGCAGTTGATCATGTTGATATTAAAAATGCTACACATAAAATCATTAATTCGATTTTCACCCCGGTTTTAAACAACGATAGAGAGGTTACCAATGTTATAGTTCAATCCATTGATTTGACTGAAATAAAAATGGCTGAAAAAAAGATACGGGAAACAGAAGAAAATTTGCGTAATATTTTTGATATATCGCCAAGTATAATTTGTGTTGTTGATTACAACACCGGCTATTTTACAAATTGTAACCTGGCAGTGACCAGAATACTTGGTTACTCAGTTGAAGAATTTATATCAAAGCCACTCATGGAGCATGTATATCCCAATGACAGGCTTAAAACTGAAACTGAAAAAGCAGGACAGGAAGGTGGTAAGCAGGTAGTAGATTTTGAAAACCGTTATATATGTAAAGATGGGGCGTACAAATGGTTGTCGTGGCAAGCTACGGTTCCTGATAAGCGTGGATTAGTATATGCAGTGGCAACCGATATTACCGAGCGCAAGCAAACAGAACAGTTGCTGAAAGAAAGCGAAGAAAAGTTCAGGACTTTAGTAACAAATAATGAAGAGATAATTTATATAATAAATAAAGATGGTACTTTTCTTCTGTCTGAAGGAAAAGGACTTGCTAAATTAGGAATTCAACCAGGCCAGGTTGTTGGGCATTCTGTTTTTGAACTCTACAAAGATTATCCCGATATGTTATACGAAATGCAAAAAGCTTTTGCAGGAGAAACAATTACTGTTGAAAATAAAGTGGGCGGCCAGTATTTTAGAAATTGGTATACACCTCGATTAAATAACAAAAATGAGGTAATTGGATTATTGGGTTTATCTGTTAATGTTACAGAACGTAAAAAAGTAGAAGAGAGGCTATTAAGCGAAAAGAAATATTCAGAGGAATTAATAAATGCACTTCCTGGTTTGTTTTACCAGATTAGCTCAGAAGGTAAATTCATTAACTGGAATAAAAATTTCGAAGATACTTCAGGTTATTCGAGTAAAGAGATTAGGAAGATGAATCCAATTGATTTATTTGACGGTGTTGATAAAGAACACATTACTGAACGGATAAAAAATGTATTTAAATATGGAGAATCAAATGCAGAAGCCGAATTTGTATCTAAAGATGGTAAAAAAACACATTGCTATTTTTCAGGTAAAAAAATCATGGTGGATGAAATTCCGGTTTTGATTGGGATGGGATTAGATGTATCTAGTTTAAAACAAGCTGAAGAGGAATTAACTCAAAGCTTGCAACGTGAACAAATTCAGGCAGATATAGTTAGGACAGCTCCAATTGCAATTGCCTTTGGTTACCCCGATGGAAAGTTGGAAAATTGTAATAAGGCCTTTTCTGATTTAACAGGGTATTCCGAGGAAGAATTAAAAAGTATAAATTGGAATGATGTTTTAACTCCACCTAAATGGAATAGTATTGAAGCTGAAGAATTGCGAAGATTAACTCCCGAAAACAACCATATCCGCTATGAGAAAGAATATATTCATAAAACCGGAAGAATTATTCCAATTGAATTAGTTGTTACAGCAAAGTTTGATAGCAAAAATAACTTAATTCATTTTATAGGTTTTATAGAAGATATTACTGAAATAAAAAAACACCGCGAGCATTTGGAAGAACTTGTAAAAGAGCGGACTACTGAACTTGAAATAAAAAATAAAGAGCTCGATAATGCCATGAAAGTATTTGTTGGGCGCGAATTAACAATCAGGGACTTACAAAACAAAATAAAAGCTTTAAAGGGGCGATTATAAAAAGACGTAACATGCAAAATCTTACTAATACTGCAAAAATAAAAGGATGAAACAACTTCGATATAAAAGTATCCGAACCCGGTTAACCTATTGGTTTTTGCTTTTAGCATTAATTCCATTGTTAATGGCGCTGGTTGCCACCTATTTTCAGCAAGTAACAATAATTGAAGGGCAAACTTTTGATAAACTAACAGCTATCCGTGACTTAAAAGTGAAAAAGTTAAATGAATGGATTGACACAAGGCTGGGAGATATTTTAATTATGTCGGGCGATTATGAAATCAGAGGGTTGGATAAAGTTTTTGAACAAAACCTGCCTACTCCTGAAAATTTGGTTTTAAGCGGAAATGCCGAGGAGCTTCTAAAGCGAAATTTGAGGAATAATCCAAATTATAAAGAATTATATATAATTGATGCTGCTACTGGCTTAGTCGAAATTTCAACAAATCCTTCACGTATTAAAGAGAACAAATCATTCGACGATTTTTTTAAAAACCCTGTCTTAACCCATGAAGTACATATTCATGAAATATATCAGTCGAACAGTTTGGGCGAACCAATCATGATTTTTTCTGTGCCGATATTTTGCATGAAACACAACGAAAACCGTGTTGTCGGGATTTTGGTAGCACATATTGACCTTAATAATTCACTCTATAATATTTTAAGTGATAGGGTAGGGTTAGGGAAAACCGGTGAAACACTTATTGTGAATAAAAACGCCCTGGCATTAAACGAATTAAGATGGTTTAATAATGCCCCATTGAACTTACAAATAACCGCAGAGCCTGTTATTAAAGCCACGAATGGTGAAACTGGAATAACTGTAACAACTGATTACCGCGGTGTTGATATATTGGCGGCTTATACTTATATCCCAAAAACCGGCTGGGGTTTTGTGTGTAAACAAGATTTGAGTGAATTAAATGCGCCAATACGCAGGATGGTTGTGAGTTTTATCCTAATTTTTTTAATCTCAGCTATTTTTATTTATTTAATGGCTGCAAGTTTAAGTAGGTCTATTTCGAAACCTGTTGTTGAGATGGATGAGGTGGCTCAAAAAATCAGGGCCGGTGATTTTTCTGTTAGGAATCCGGTATACTCAAATAATGAATTAGGGTCATTAGCTTCTGAGTTTAATTCAATGGCCGATGTTATAGAGTCGAAACTGAGTATTCAGGAAGGCATTGCTGATATTTCAAGTATCATGATTGATAAAACTACTCTCAGTGATTTTGTGATATCCTTACTGCGCCAACTTATGAAGATTACCAGAGCGAGCATGAGTAGTTTTTATATTCTTAATGAATATTCCGGAGATTATGAGCATTTTGCTTCTGAAGGGGCAAACAAAGAAATGCTAAAACCATTTAATGCTTTAAATCCTGAAGGAGAATTTGGAAATGTCATTTCTCAAAAACATATTTATTATTTGCGTGAGATTCCCGAAGACACAATATACAGGTATAAAACAACCGCTGGAGATTTATTGCCACGGGAAATGATTACTATTCCAATATTGGTTGAAAATTCTGTTGTGGCAATAATTTCACTAATTAATATTCATCAATTTAAAAATGAATGTTACGAAATAATATTAAATTCATGGCAAGCCATAAATACTTCCTATTCAAACCTTATTGCAGGTGAAAGGACACGAATTCTTGCTGAGCATCTTTCAAGAATCAATCAACAACTTGAAGCGCAGTCGGAAGAATTACAAGACCAGACAGAAGAATTACAAGACCAGGCTGATGAATTACAACGGACTTCTGATGAATTGCAACAACAAAATATTGAGTTGGAAATCCAAAAAAAGCAAGTTGAAGCAGCCAATAGATTAAAAAGTGAGTTTTTATCCAATATGAGCCATGAATTGCGTACTCCCCTTAATTCAATTTTGGGACTATCGCGTGTGTTAATTGATCAAGCTAAAAATAAGCTGAGTGAAGACGAAAATAACTTTTTGGAAATAGTTGAACGTAACGGGAAAAGCCTTTTGTCATTAATTAATGATATCTTGGATTTATCAAAAATTGAAGCTGGCAAAATGGAAGTTTTGCCTCAAGAAATTTCAATAAATGCATTGTTGTATAATATAAAAGAAAATCTGTTTTCTCAGGCAGAAAAGAGAGGAAATTTAATTCTTATTGATTGTCCTGATGATCTGCCGTTGGTTGAAACTGATGAAATGAAATTACACCAGGTATTGACGAATATAGTAAGTAATGCAATTAAATTTACCGAAAAAGGTAAAGTAAACATTAAGGCAAATTTTACTAATAATAAGGTTTTCATAAGTGTAAAAGATACCGGAATTGGAATTAGTAAAGAAGTACTTCCTTATATTTTTGATGAGTTCAGGCAAGCTGATGGGAGTTCAACCCGCGAATATGAAGGTACCGGATTGGGGCTCGCAATAGCAAAAAAAATGATTCAAATACTCGGAGGGAATATAACCGTAGAAAGTGAACCTGGAGTAGGATCTGAATTTACGCTCACAGTTCCTGTAAAATGGCATACAAATATTTTAAAAACAGCCCCAACACAAGGAAATCTTTCGGGTACTTTTGATGGTGCAAAGTCTTCAATTAAAAACACATCCGATATGCGTATACTTTTGGTAGAAGACAATATGGATGCCATTGTACAGGTTAAATCTGTTTTAGAAAATGAGAACTTTAAAGTTGATATTGCAACAGGTGGGCAAGAGGCGCTTGATTATATTAAAGGTACTATTCCTGATGGAATTATCCTGGATTTAATGATGCCCGGGATTGATGGATTTGAAGTGCTTGAAAAAATGCGAAGTGCTGAATCAACAAAAAAAATACCGGTGTTAGTTTTAACCGCAAAAACACTTACAAAAAGCGAACTTAACAAGTTAAGTAATAATAACATAAAACAATTAATACAGAAAGGCGATATTAATGTTGATGGATTGATTTCAAGTGTAAAACAAATGCTTGGAAATAACTTTATTTTTAAACACAAGGTTCACGAATCAAATTTTACAAAGGCTAACGATCAGGATTATCCTATGCATAATGAGATACAAAAAAGGACTACATTAACTGAATTACCAAAAATTCTTGTGGTAGAAGATAATCAGGATAATATGATAACAATTAAAGCAATATTACAAGATAAATATAATATTGTTGAAGCGGTTGATGGTGAACAGGGATTAAAAATGGCTAAATCATTAGGTGCCGATTTAATTCTTCTTGATATATCTCTTCCAATAATGAGTGGGAAAAAAATTATTAAATTATTAAGGAGTCATAAAAAAACAAAACAGATACCTGTAATAGCTGTAACCGCGCAGGCTATGATTGGAGATGAGGCAAAATTTTTAGACTATGGTTTTGATGGATATATATCAAAACCAATTGATCACGTTGTTTTGTTAGCCGAAATAAACAGGTTACTTAATAGATGATTGTAACATTGATATGTAATTTTGATCAAAGTATTTTTACTATAAGCGGAAGATTATAAATAAACTGTTATGAAAAAAATATTAGTTGTCGACGACAAACCCGATAATTTAACTACCATTAAAGCTATTTTACAGAATCATTTACCTGAATGTAATGTTTTAACTGCGTTGTCGGGTAAGGCTGGTATTGAAATGGCAATAGTTCAACGGCCCGATACAATTCTTTTAGATATTATTATGCCTCAAATGGATGGTTTTGAAGTTTGTGAAAAACTAAAGGAAAATATAGCCACACAACGTATACCAATAATAATGCTTACTGCCATTAAAACCGATTCTGATAGCCGTATCAAAGGGCTTAATATTGGGGCTGATGCTTTTTTAGCAAAGCCTATTGATCCTACCGAACTTTCAACTCAGGTTAAAGTTATGCTGCGTATTAAGGCAGCTGAAGACAAGTTGCAGGAAGAAAATGATATTTTGGAAGAACTTGTCTTAAAAAGGACATTTGAGCTGAAACAAAGTGAAGAAAAATATAAAGCCCTTTATGATAACGCTCCATTGCCCTATCAGTCATTAAATGAGGATGGTAGCTTTAATGATGTTAATCCTGCCTGGTTAAATACATTAGGTTATTTGAGAGAAGAAGTTATTGGTAAGTTTTACAAAGATTTTTTACATCCTGATTGGAAGCACCATTTTGAAAAGAACTTTGTAAAATTTAAACAAAGAGGTTATGTGCATGATGTGTCATTTAAAATCCGGCACAAAAATGGTCATTATTTAGATATTTCATTTGAAGGTTGTATTGGTTGTCATCCCGACGGAAGCTTTAAACAAACTTATTGTGTATTTCAGGATATTACATTACGAAAACAAGCTGAAGAAGCTTTAAACGTAAGTGTTGAATTAAATAAATCTATAACAGAAACAGCATTTGATGCTATAATCTCCATTAACTCCAATGGAATAATTTTATCGTGGAACAAAGCGGCTGAAAAAATATTTGGCTATTCATCTTCTGAAATGATTTCTAAAAGTTTAAATCAGGTAGTGCCTGATCAATATAAAGAAGGCGGTGTTTTGAGTATAAGAAAATTAAAAGGATCCATAAAAGGAAATATTGTAGGAAAACTTGTTGAAATAACTGCCCTTCGCAAGGATGGTACAGAATTCCCCATTGAACTGTCATTGTCTAGCTGGGTAAATAAAAACGAAAAGTTTTATACAGGTATTATTCGCGATATTTCACTACGGAAAAAAACAGATGCAGAACTTCAAAAGTACCGTGAAAATCTCGAAGAACTAGTTAAGGAAAGAACCATAGAGCTGGAAAATAAAAATATGCAATTGGAAAAATTTAACCATTTGTTTGTTGGAAGGGAGATTCGAATGAAGGAGCTCAAGGATAAGGTAAAGGAATTGGAAAATTTAATAAAACAGTAGGTTTCGGATGATTAAATGTACATTTTTTCGAATTTTAATTTGGAAGGAAACTACCAAAGAAGTTATTAGTGGGCATTAATGTTTATCAAATGAACTAATTTAACAGATAGCACTTGTCAAAATTGAATTTAAAAAATTAGAATAAAAAAAACCAAAGTATAATAAAATACATTGGTTTTAAAAGTGCCCAGAACAGGAGCATAATTATTTTTGCAATGCACTTAATATCAGTTTTATATAGAAGTTAATATTCTTTGTTCTCGGTAAAGTCTCTCTATTTTTAAATTTTCGTTATAATTGTATTTGATTGTAATTTAGAAATTTTTGAGTTTTAAATCAAGTTGAGCTCACGGGAATCGAGTTATTCTGTCTATTGTGTTCGTATATATGCTGTTATGGTGATTGGTGTTTCCCAGTTAACCGAATTGTTCACTATATATTTGTTCTTAATTGGATTAAAATAGCTTCGTCATTTGGTTTATTGTCAACTTCTATATTTATTCTTTTAATATTCTGAAAATGAGCAGTATTAAAATTGAACAAGGATTTTTAAAAGGGAGATTCTTTATCAGTCCTGTTTGTTATTTCACATAAAGAATTAAGTTTGAGTAATATTTTATTTGCAAATCAGAATTTTATTAGTGGAGAAATACCTACATACAGAGAAAGAATTATTACAAAACCTTAGTGAAAGTAATACGTTTGCTTTCGAAGTACTTTTTTTCAAATATCGTAATAAAGTAAAAGGATTTACTATTAGTATAATTCCCTCATATATCGATCCTGAAGAAATTGTTCAGGAAGTTTTTGTGAAAGTATGGCTCAATAGGAAAAGTATCAATCCTGAAAAAGATTTTAAAGCATTTCTTTTTTCAATAACAAAAAATCTGGTACTTGACTATATAAAATCAGCTGTAAACAGAAGATTAAAGTTTGTTGAAGAATATATTCAGCAGGATATGATGAATGTAGAAGATAATAATGAAAAATTATTAGAAAATGCTGAGGAGAAATTACATAATCTAATTCAACAAATTCCTGAGCGCAGGAAAGAAATATTTTGTTTGAGCCGATTTGAGGGATTAACATACAGGCAGATAGCAGAACGTTTAAATATCAGTGAGAATACTGTCGATAGTCAAATTCGGAATGCAACAGCCTTTCTGAAGAAGGAATTTAAGAAGTTAATAATTTTGGGATTTTTGCTCTTTTATAAGTAATCAAAACTCTTTTATTGAGTATAAATGTTTTAATAATATTACATTAATTTTTTTACAAAACTCTAACAATTATCTTATAAATCAATTATGATTTTTTATTTGCCATCATAATGTAAACAGTATAATGTTTTTAACTGAATAGAATATGTATAATATGAAGTAATTCAGGCATTTGGAGTTTTTATAATAAATTTGTAAGTTTTGATTGTTTATCTATTAGGCATTTTTGCCACTAGTTGATATTAAAATTTTTACATTTTCCTTCACGGAAAACCAGGGCTAACTCGTATAACTTACAAATCAAACTAATGGGTCAACGAATAATCGGCATAGCAGACAAATTTTGTGCAGGAAAATTTTGCACACACCAGGAATTGATCGATTTAAAAAATTGGCTTTCAGGTCCGGGCTCACAAGTAGAGGTGGAAGATTGGTTGGCGAAACAATGGGCAACTTCCCCTGAAATTGACTCATCAATGTTATTAGAAAAGGTTTTTAGCCGTATTAGCAGTTATCAGAAGACCACATCACTGGAATCAAATTTTTCACTTTCCCGGATACTAAAAGTATACAAACGTATTGCCGCAGTATTAATCCTGCCATTTATTGGTTTAGGGATATTGTATTTGGTATCTCAAAATGGGCAACCCACAGCCCAGTTTACCGAAACCATTGCGGTACGAGGGCAGAAGTCTCAAATTGTACTATCCGATGGTACAAAAGTTTGGTTAAACTCGGACACGAAAATAAAGTATCCTGCCGATTTTAATGAAAAGCAACGCCAGGTTTATTTGGATGGTGAGGCATTTTTTGATGTTCAAAAGAATGACCAGAAACCATTTGTGGTGTACACTTCCGATGTAGATGTAAAAGTATTGGGTACTAAATTTAATGTAAAGGCTTATTCAAATGAGAGTGGCGTAGAAACAACCCTGTTTGAGGGTAAAATAAATTTAGTTTTAAAAGATCCTATCAGCGACCAATCGCTGGAGAAGGAAATGTTCCCAAGACAATCATTTTTGTATTCAAAAACAGAAAAAACATTAACACACCGCCCATTTCAATTTGAAGAAATTAATGGGTGGAAAAATAACCAACTTATATTTAAAGACGATACGTTTAGCAGTTTGGTAAGCAAAATTGAGCGCTGGTATGATGTAGAGGTTATTTACGACGAAAAACAATTCGATGGCCAGTTATTAACTGTTGAACTGTACGAAGGTGAAAGGTTGGATATGTTAATGCAAATTATTAGCGAAGCCTTATCAGTAAATTATCAGTATAAAAATGGAAAAGTAATACTAACACCAAAAAAATAAGAAAACCAAATAAACAAAGAGCGATAATTGGTCGAAGAATTACCGCTCAATGAATGTCAAACCATAAAGTCTAACACTTAACGTTACAAAAGTATGAAAAAAACCGAAAAATAGTCTAGGATAGATAATCCCACTACGAAAAAGTTCCCAAGAACAATTAAAATAATAATATTTCAAAATTTGATTGGGATTATGCCTTTAAGATTATCTGGTAGCAGTACCATTATAGTACTTATTCAATCGGATACTTTTCCAAAAATAAATATTAGAAAAATAAGTTGTTGGATTTTATTTCGAAATACCCTGATTTGAATGAATTTAGCTAAAGTTGAATGTTTTTTAACTGGGAATTTTGGAAAAATATATAACCGTAAATAAGAAAAAAATTGGATTGCTAATGATTAAGCAGAATAAATTTGCCTTACGCTTTGGATGTTGCGTGAACATGATTACTAAAACTAAAAACGTTTCGGGTATTGATGTTGTGACGGTTTTGAAAGAATTGGGTTTTGACTATACTGAACTTTCAGTAGCGCATGTATGTGCAATGAGCGAAACGGAATTTGTTCAATTAAAATCTGAACTTCTTAAGGTTGGTTTACCTGTCGAATCGTGCAATAATTTTTTCCCGGCCGAGGTAAGTCTTACTGGTCCAAATATCGATAAAGACAAAATAATAGGGTACCTCAATAAAGCTTTTTACCGTGCTTTGGAATTAGTTGTTAGGTTATAGTATTTGGAAGTGCGGCGGCAAGGATGGTCCGAGGGTTTTTTAATGGATGAGGCTTCAAAACAGTTGGTTGAGTTGCTATTTGTTCTGAAAGAATATGCCGGAAATATGATATTATCGTAGCAATCGAATCGCTTCGAAAACAAGAATGTAACATCGTAAACAATTATAATGAGGCAGTTAATTTAGTTCGAATTGTAAATTCTGAATACATCAGGTGTTTGCCCGATTCTTACCATTTAGATGAAGAAAAGGAAAATATTGAAGTAATAAAAATTGATACCAAACAATTGGCACATGTCTATTTTGCCGAACATGTCGGCCGTGTATTTCCTCAAGTTGCAAGCAAACATATAAGAATTTTTTCAAGCATTTAAAAACTGTTGGATATATTGAACGGTTAAGTATCGAATCATTTTCTGACGATTATAAACAAGAAGCAAAAATTTTATTAAAATTATTTAAAGAGATAGAGAATGAACTAAATCATAATTTTTAGGGAGAATAAAATGAGCCTTGCCTGAGTAAATTAAGGAAAAAAGGTCTTTGAAATCTTCCAGAGAACTCAGCTAAAGAAATGAGGAATAAGTATGATGATAAATATTTCACTTGCTTAAAATAATCTCATGAAATTTAATATCAAAAGCCATTAGAGTTCACTAATGACTTAAGATATAGAATTATTTTAGCACAACGTCATTATAGAACTTATGCTCGATATATTTTTGTTTCGTGCTTTTTTAATGTGCAGGTATTGAGATATTTAATGTTTATTAATAGATGTGTTTGTTGAGTTTCGTTATTGTTCATGCTGGTTTTGAGACTTTTTAATGTGCTAAAATTTTTACATTTTCCTTCACGGAAAACCAGGACTAACTCGTATAACTTACAAATCAAACTAATGGGTCAACGAATTATAGGCATAACAGACAAATTTTGTGCAGGAAAATTTTGCACCCACCAGGAATTGGTCGATTTAAAAAATTGGCTTTCAGGTCCGGGCACACAAGCAGAAGTGGAAGATTGGTTGGCGAAACAATGGGCAACTTCACCTGAAATTGACTCATCAATCCTGATAGAAAAGGTATTTAGCCGTATTCAAAATTATCAGAAAACCACATCACTGGAATCAAATTTTTCACTTTCCCGGATACTGAAAGTTTACAAACGTATTGCAGCCGTTTTAATCCTGCCATTTATTGGTTTAGGGATATTGTATTTAGTAACTCAAAATGGGCAACCAGCCACTCAATATACCGAAACCATTGCGGTACGTGGGCAGAAGTCTCAAATTGTACTATCCGATGGTACAAAAGTGTGGTTAAACTCGGACACGAAAATAAAGTATCCTGCCGATTTTAATGAAAAGCAGCGTCAGGTTTATTTGGATGGCGAAGCATTTTTTGATGTTCAGAAGAATGCCCAAAAACCATTTGTGGTGCACACATCCGATGTTGATGTTAAAGTATTGGGTACTAAGTTTAATGTTAAAGCTTATTCAAATGAGGGTGGCGTAGAAACTACCCTGTTTGAGGGTAAAATAAATTTAGTTTTAAAAGATCCTATCCGCCACCAATCGTTGGAGAAGGAGATGTTCCCAAGGCAATCATTTTTGTATTCAAAAACAGGAATGACATTAACACACCGCCCATTTCAATTTGAAGAAATTAATGGGTGGAAAAATAACCGACTTATATTTAAAGACGATACGTTTAGCAATTTGGTAAGCAAAATTGAGCGCTGGTACGATGTAGAGGTTATTTACGACGAAGAACAATTTGATGGACGGTTATTAACTGTTGAATTGTACGAAGGGGAAAGGTTGGATATGTTAATGCAAATTGTTAGTGAGGCATTATCAGTAAATTATCAGTACAAAAATGGGAAGGTACTACTTACACCAAAAAAACAAGAAACATAAATAAATAAAACGAGAGCAATAATTGGTCGAAGAATTATAACTCTTAGCATTGTCAAACCATAAAGTCTAACACTTAACATTACAAAGTATGAAAAAAACCGAATCATGGTATGGGGGATTTATATTCCCAATACGAAAAAAATTCTTACGAATTATGAAACTAACTTTCATCTTAATGTTTTTAGGGATTATGTCCTTTGCTTCAGTTTCTTATTCTCAAGCAACGAGATTAACATTTGAAACAAAAAATGCTAATATTCAAAGCATTTTTAATCAAATTGAAGCACTTTCTGAATTTAAGTTTGCCTATAATAGTGCAAAATTGGATTTTGAAAAGAAAATTTCATTAAAGGTTGAAGATGAGACAATTGAAGTAGTACTGGATAAAATTATTAGTTCAGTCGATTTTGATTACAAAATTGTGAATCGTTATATTATTATAACGGATGAAAAAGAACAAAATTCTACTTCTGATTTAATGGAATCTAAACAGGAATCTAAAAAGATTTCAGGTAATGTTTCTGATTATGAAGGTATTCCACTTCCTGGTGTAACTGTTGTAGTTCAAGGAACTACTACAGGAGTTGTAACTAACACCGATGGTAATTATTCAATTTCGAATCTTCCGGAGAGTGCTATTTTACAATTTTCATTTGTCGGAATGAAAACTCAGGAGATTTCAGTTGGCAATCAATCGGTAATCAATATTGTTCTTCAAGAAGAAACCATAGGTCTTGATGAGGTAGTAGCTGTGGGCTATGGCGTTCAAAAGCGAGCCAATGTTGTTGGTTCTGTTACTTCGATATCTGGAGAAAGCATCCATGCCATCCCTGCGGCAAACCTTACAAATGCTCTTTCAGGACGTTTGCCAGGTGCTGTAATTATGCAGAATAGTGGTGAACCAGGACAGCAATCTGCCAGGATATTGGTTCGAGGGCGTACATCATTGGGTGATAATACAAGTCCTCTCGTTGTAATTGACGGCATTCCTGGAAGGCAAATTGATGAGGTTGATCCAATGGATATTGAAAGTGTGTCTGTATTGAAAGATGCATCTGCGTCAATTTATGGGTCCTCAGCAGCCAATGGTGTCATATTAATTACAACAAAGAAAGGTAGTGAAAGTAAACCACGATTGAATTATCAGTTTTACCAGGGATTTATGCAACCAACCGTTGTTCCAGAAACAACTGATTCTTATGAATATGCAACGATGCTCAACGAGTATGAAGTGCAAAATAATAAAACCAGAACGTTCAACGATCGGGACATTGAATTGTACAGAAGTGGGGAAGATCCATGGGAGCATCCAAACTCTGATTGGTATGGAGATTTGATTCGTGATTGGACCACTACCAGCAGGCATGCAATCTCGTTTGATGGAGGTTATAAGAAAATGACCTACTATGTGTCTTTGGGTATTAAGAATGATGAATCAATTTATAAGCAGGCATCTACAAAGTATACGCAATATAATGTGCGGACTAAAATTGACTTGCCCATTACTGACTGGCTAAAGACAGGTTTTGCATTTGCAGGCTTTCAGGTTAATAAAAGGTATCCTATGCGCAGCGCTGGGGATATTATTGGGCAGTCTACTCGTCTTCTACCTACACGATGGTCATTTTGGCCAAATGGACTACCAGGTCCTGATATTGAATACGGAGATAATCCGGTCGTTACTTCTACATTGGAAACAGGATCAAATGAAACTTCTACTTATCGTGCTCAGAATACTTTTACTGTAAGTATTACTCCTCCTTTTGTTAAAGGTTTGACATTAAATGCTTTTTATAATTATGATGTAGATAATACCTATGTAGATCGATTTAAAAAGCCTTGGGTTCTTTATTTCCCGAATTGGGACGATGCTACAAGGGATCCATCAACTGGGTTTATTACAGATATGCCATTAACAGCTAATCCAAGAGGTCTTTCATCTCCGGAATTAGAAAACGAATATAGACGTGATATTAAACGGACTTCGAATGTAAACTTTACCTATGAAAATACATTCGGTGACCACTCTATTTCATTGTATGGTGGTTACGAACAATATTGGACCAACTACAATGAATTCACAGCCTTTCGCAAATATTATATTACGGATGTTGTAAGAACCCTGGATGCTGGAGGCGACCTTGAAAAAACCAATTCAGGAAATTCCTCTATATATGCCAGGAAGTCAATAATTGGGCGTTTGAATTATAGTTATAAAGAAAAATATTTGGCTGAAGTTCTTTTTAGACGTGATGGTTCTTTAAAATTTCCAAAGGACAAACGTTGGGGGAACTTTCCGGGAGTTCTTCTTGGTTGGCGTGCTTCGGAAGAAACATTTTGGAAAGACAATTTGCCTTTCATCAACTACTTTAAGTTGAGAGCTTCCTATGGTTCATTAGGAAGTGACCCTGTTTCAATGTGGCAGTATATCAATAAATATCAGTTGGAAAATGGATTGGTAATGGGTACTCCAAAAATTCGTGAAACATCTGTTGTTCAGCAAGGAGTAGCTAATCCATTTATTACCTGGGAAAAGCAAACGACGCGTAATATCGGTTTTGATTCTCAGTGGTTGGATAATAAGTTCCATTTAAACCTGGATGTTTTCCATAACAAACGTTCGGATATCTTAGCTCCAAGAAATGCTTCAGTACCCGATTTTACCGGTATTGCATTGCCTGATGAGAATATTGCGGAGGTTGACAACCGTGGATTTGAGATTGAATTAGGTTATCACAATACTTTTGCGAATGAATTAAGGTTAGATGTAACAGGTAATTTAAACTGGAACCATAACGAAGTCGTTTTTAGTGATGAACCTGCTCGCAATGTTCCATGGCAGGTAACAACTGGTCATCCATTTGGTGCTGAGTTATTGTATAATGCCATTGGTGTTTTTGCGGATCAGGCAGCAGTTGATGCCTATCCTCATTGGAATGGAGCACAACCAGGTGATGTTATTTATGAAGATGTAAGTGGTGATGGAATTATTGATGCTGATGATAAAATCCTGTTAGATTTTTCCGATGCACCAGAAACAACTTTTGCACTAAACTTATCACTTTCTTATAAAAATTTCTCATTAGCAACTCTTATCCAAGGTCAAGGGAAGTATTATCGTTTCCATTCACCAGATAACCGGCGTGGTGCAGGTGGAAATTATTTCCAATGGCATTTTGATAATCGATGGACACCTGAAAATAGGGACGCTGATGTTGGACGGGCCTGGGATCGCAGTAGTTACTATTGGTTACCTGATAATACTGAAAGCACCTATTGGTATTTCAACATGGCTTATGTCAGATTGAAAAATGTAGTTCTTACCTATGATATTCCGAGCCGTATCTATCAAAAACTTGGTGTGTCAAAAGCAAGTGTTTCCCTTTCAGCTAATAACGCTGCTCTGTTATGGTCTGCTCAAAGACGTTTCGATCCTGAACTTGGTGGATCCTACAATATATCCTCTAATGAAAACCTTTGCCATCGGTGCGAACATTACATTTTAATTAAGAAATTTAAAAAGAATATAATATGAAAAAGATATATTATTTTATAACAGCTGTAGTAGTGTTCATTTTTGCTAGTACTTCATGTACAGATGTTCTCGACCAAGAGCCGCTTGATTCATTTAATGAAGCTTCAGTTTTTTCTGATTTGGTTCTTACCAAGGCTTATTTGGCCAACTGCTATCAAAAAAATGGGAGGTGATGGTGTGAGTCGTAGTGTTCTTGGATTTAACAGGAAGATGCTTGGCTGCATGACGGATCAATTTATACAGCACCAATAATCAGTCAAGTATGCCTTTTACCCGCAGTCTGCTAACTCCTGACTATATGGGATACTTTGATGATCCTTACTTTGGCTCTACCCGGTGGATAAAGCTATATCCATCCATTAAGAACGTAAATATCTTTCTGGAAAATATCGATCATGTGCCTACGGAAACGACTGCTGAAGAAGCGTTGGTCCAGCGGATGAAAGGTGAAGCTTATTTTATTCGGGCCTACAGCTACTCTCAACTTTTACGTTGTTATGGTGGTGCTATTCTATTGGATAAATCATTTACCATTGATCAGGATTATTTAGCTGTTAATAGATCTACAATTGCAGAAACAAGAGACTTTAATTTTAGAAGATTTAGAAACCGCAATTTCTCTTTTGCCAAAAAAAGAAGATAACCTGTATGAACAAGGTCGTGCATCAAAAGGTGCAGCAGCAGCATTAAAATCAAGAGTACTCACGTGGTGTGCCAGTAAATTATGTAATGGCGGCTATGAAGCCTCTAATCCATTGATTTCATTTACTGAAGGTTCTCGCGAAGATCGATTAAAAGCAGCAAGAGATGCCGCAAAGTCTGTGATAGATGGTTCATTTGGTAATTATGCATTAGCCGGAACCACCGATGATCCCCCGTCTCCAATGACTGAAGAAATTATTCAACAATATGCTGAAAGTTATGCAAATATGTTCAGACAGAACGGTGCTTGGGATGACGAATCGATTTGGGGTTTGGAATTTACAGAGGAACCAGATTTAGGTCATCAATGGAATTTACATACAGGTCCCAACGGTTTTCATTGTTGGGACGTCTCTGGTTGCAACGGAACAAGGTGTGAGAAAATTTGAAATGGCTGATGGCTCCAAGTTCGTATGGGGATGCTTATAATCCTGGGGCAGGAGAAGTCGCACGTGCGTTTTACAGCAGCAGAACTGGAAGCAGACCCTGCAAAAAGTCCATACGGAATGCGTGAACCACGCTTATATGCCTGTGTGTTATATCATGGTGCTGTTTATCAGCCTCGACCATCTGAATTTGCTGACGATGATCCAATTGGAAAAGTGGAGACGGGACATTTTTATTACAATGATGGTACCCTCAGAAGATATGGTTTGGATACCCGACAAGCTCTTGTAGAAAATTGGAACGGTACAAAAACAGGTTATTATATATTTAAATGGCAGGATCCAGAGGTTGTTGGACAGTACAATTGGAATCAGAACGCATACATTGAATTACGTCTTGCAGAAGTAGTATTGGACTATGCAGAAGCATGTATTGAATTAGGGGGATCTGACCTTCAAAAGGGTATTGATGCACTAAAACATGGTAAGAAACCGTGCAGGTTTACCTGACCGTGTTCTTTCAGATCAGGTTCAAGCCCGTGAATGGTTGCAGCATGAAAGAAGTATTGAATTTTGGGCAGAACTACAACATTGGTATGATATTCGTCGTTGGATGACTGTTCCTGAAAATATGGCTAATGTTCATCAAATGAAAATTAAAGAGTATGACAATGGAAATATGGAATGGAAGCTTAACACGGAAAATGTTGTAGACGTCAGAACTTTTGACCCTAAAAATTATTGGTTGCCAATAAAAAGATCAGAAATGAATAAAGCTCCTCAATTAGAGCAAAATCCAAATTATTAATAGTTATTGTTATTTGAATTTAAGACCGACAAAAAATGGTCGGTCTTAAATTCTATAAATAGTTAAAGGAGGGATCAGTTGTTTTCAAAATTGCCATCTCATTTGAATCAAATCAATTCGAAAAAGCAAATAACAACAGGAGAGTAACAATAATCCTCAATTTTAATAGAAACCTAAATTAATTTAATCTGTTATTAATTATGAAATTTTGCAATTATACCTATTTAATCTTATTAATAATCATGTTTTTGTCACCAATTTTTGGAGCAAATTGCTACAGTCAAACAATACCACATTTAAAGAAAAATGGTGACGCTATTCAACTGATTGTTGACGACGAGCCTTACCTGGTTCTTGGGGGCGAGTTGCACAACTCAACTTCATCCAACCTTGAATACATGGAACCTCGATTGAAAATGTTTACCGATAACCATTTGAATACGGTTCTTGCCTCTGTATGCTGGGATTTATTTGAACCTGTTGAGGGGCAGTATGATTTTAGTTTGGTTGACGGCCTTATTAATGCTGCTCGTCGAAATAATTTAAGGGTTAGCCTTCTATGGTTTGCCAGCTGGAAAAACGGAGTATCGTCTTATGTCCCATTGTGGGTGAAAACCAATACTGATCGTTTTCCACGCGCTAAAAATAAGGATGGCAGGAGCCTTGATATTATTTCAACCTTTAGTGATGAATGTAGAGATGCTGATGCTCGTGCTTTTGCAGCGCTCATGAAGCACATTCGTGAAATTGATGGAGAGCAGCACACTGTCGTGATGGTTCAGGTTCAGAATGAAGTTGGTGTTCTTGGTGATTCACGTGATCGAAATGCAATGGCTAATGAGGCATTTAATAATTCTGTTCCCAAAGAATTCATCAGCTATCTGAAAAAAAATTAAAGAAAAGTTTAATACTTGGGATTTCTTAAGAAGTGGGAACTCAATGGCTTCAAAACAGCAGGGAATTGGGAAGAAATATTTGGATCCAGCAAATCAACCGATGAGATTTTTATGGCATGGAATTATGCCCGCTATGTGAATAAAATTACTGAGGCTGGAAAAGCGGAATACCCGCTTCCAATGTTTGTCAATGTTTGGTTGGCTGACTGGCGTCCAAGTGCTGAGATGACTCCCTGGTGTTTATCCAAGCGGGGGGCCATTACCTTATATGATGGATGTTTGGAATGCTGGAGCTCCTGCAATTGATATTCTTGCCCCTGACATTTACAGCAACTTTTCCGAACGTTGTGATTTGTATCATCGTTACAACAACCCGTTGTTGATCCCGGAAATGGTTAGAACCGATCATACGATTGGCGCAATATTCTATGCTTTGGGACAACATGATGCGATTGGTTTTTCGCCCTTTGGAATGGAAAGTTTACCAGAGTTTACAGAGAAAATCGGCGAGGCTTACCAGTTTATTTCAACCATTTCTCCTATTATTTTGGAAAACCAGGGTAAAAATGTAACTGGTGGTGCTTTCCTGGGAAAAGATCATCCAAAAGAGTCATTAATAGTGGGTGACTATAAAATTGATCTAAGTATTGCTCGTCATTATTCCTTCCCAACTCCAGATTATCCTTCGGGTATTTTTATCCAGGTAGGTCCGGACGAATACCTGGTAGGAGGACGAGGCTTAAATGTTAAATTCAACCCTATTAATCCTGGAGAATACAATGTTGGCGTAGCCAGTGTTGAAGATGGGGAATATATCGATGGTCGCTGGGTTGCCGGACGCATACTAAATGGAGATGAGATTCTTTCGGGGCGTGGAGTGCGCTTACGAGGTGATTATTATATGACTACCCGTATTAAATTATATAGATATCGTTAATCAGTCTGCTTACGTAGTAAAGATTTTTAATAGTAAAAAAGCGAAGAGAGCAATTCCTTCGCTTTAAATAGCTTTCTGTACTATTTATTGGCTATTAATTACAATGAAGCATATTATGCTTTAGAGATATTATCAAATTATAAATTATCAAATTAAATATTATGACTACATCAAATCGTCGAAAATTTATTGCAACAGCAGGCATGGCTTCGCTGGCAGCAGCAAGCGTAAAAGGCATGTCAACAAGTAATAGCAATCCAAGCCGTAAAGGTGAGGAAACGCTCGATCTGACAGATTTCCCAGTTATCGATCATCATCATCATGAGTATTCGCTGGATGCCATGCAAAGTCCTGATCCGGCTCGCTTCACATCCATGTTTTATCATGGTGAACGAAATGATGGTTATAAAGCTGACGGGCCTTCAGGCATGAGTAAAGCGTTAAATACACACATTGCAAATACTGGGGTCGTACTTGCCACAGTTTCTGAGTTGTCTCGATTATTTGGATGTGCAGATACACTAGAAGCAGTGGTTGCAGAGCGTTATCGTCGGATAATGGCAGATGCTGCCGGATATACAAAAATGTTGTATTCGAAGGCCAACATTAAAGCCATCGTTTTGGACGATAGGGAAGGAACGCCTCCGCTGATTCCTACCAAAATTTATCGCCTCGTTCCAAACGATAAAATTTTTAAAAAGTGTCTAAAAGACTGCGACAATATTGAGACATTCCGCAAAACGTTTATTACAATAATAGAAGAGTACCTTTCTGATAAGGAATACATTGCTGTTAAAAGTCACCTTGGAGAGCAGACAGGACTGGATATTGAAGAACTTTCTTTCTCAGCTTACCAGGCAGCTTATAGTGGCGCCCGTACAGGAGATGTTGAGGCATGGAAGAAAATCTACCAGATGTCGTTTATCGATTTATCGCATTATTGCTGTGAAAAAGGAGTTCCTATTCATATTCATACGGGCACAACAGGAGATATGCGTTCGGTACTACCAATCAATCAAACGCTTGATCCGCTATTGTTAGCGCCTTATTTAAAACGTCCGGAATTGAGACGTCTTAAAATTGTGTTACTGCATGGAAGTCATCCGTGGGTACAACATGGAGCATTAATGGCCTACAATTTCCCGAATGTTTATCTGGATCTTAGTTGGATGTTCCCATGGAATGTGCTTGGATTAAAGAATTTGTTTCATGATGTGCTCACAATTGCACCTGCTTCTAAAATCTTTTACGGTGGTGGTTGTCACTCAGGACCGGAAACAGCCTATATGGGAGCTACAGTACTTAAGAAAGTAGTTTCTGATGTGTTGTCAGAATTAGTAAATGATCAATTTCTGACTTTAAACCAGGCTACTGAAGTGGCTCATATGATTTTGCATAAAAATGCTGAAACGTATTATGATTTATAAAATATCTCATGAATGAATTATTGGGGAATGGTGTTTTATCTATGTCCCTAATCCGCATAGATACGTCCACATAATTCGATAAAAGTTCTTTTTCAGGATATGATTAACTAATCGATATTCATTCATTATGCGAATCAAGAGTTGAAAATGGAGTAAAAAAAGTTCTTTAATTAGTTGATAATCAGTAGATTAAATTTGTTTAAGTCCTTGAAAATCAGTATCTTGGAGTCAGTTACGAATTGACAATTAGATATGATTTCCAAGGATAAAGACGACAAGTTAATAAGAATTTACTTTTATATCTGTGATAAGTTTGAAGAACTTCAATTTTATTGCGAAAGGTTTAGTAACAATAATAAACCGGAATTTACAGACCAGGAGATTATGACAGAATACCTTTATACCATGCACCATGAAGGGCATATGAAAGCAAAGCATATCCACCGTTTTGCTTCAGAATACCTAAAGTCTTGGTTTCCCAAGCTCGGAAGCTATCAAGCCTTCAATAATAGGCTCAATAAGTTAGGCGGTGCTTTTACCAGGTTGGTTGAAATGCTTTTGGCAGATTTTCAGCCAAAAGATTGCTGCCTTGATCAAAGTTTATTGGATTCAATGCCTATTATAACCTGTTCGGGTAAGCGTTCTGGCAAGGTTGCAACTGAAATAACAGATAAAGGGTTCTGTTCAACAAAAGGGATATATTACTACGGGCTTAAGTTGCACTTACTGGGGTTTCGGCGTATTGGTAAATTACCTCATCCCGAGCAGATATTGTTTACCCCAGCCTCTGTCAATGATGTTACTGTATTTAAAGAAGTATGGTCTCGGATTGAGAACAGGACCTTCTGGGGCGATAAAATATACTTTGTAAACGATCTGAATGAACACATGTTGAAATATCAGAATTCAGAAATGCTCACACCTGTAAAAGCAGTAAAAGGAATGCCAGAAATAATAAAGCACAGAATTAAAGCAGCTAATGATTTGTTCTCAACTGCCGTTTCCAGAGTTAGGCAACCTGTCGAAGCAATATTCAATTGGTTGATTGAAAAGGCTGATATTCAAAAGGCAAGTAAAGTTAGATCAACAAAAGGTTTAATGGTTCATGCATTTGGACGATTAGCAGCGGCTTTTATTACATTAGCAATTTAATTCTTGATTCGCATTCATTACAAATCGTGATGTTTATACTAAATTTGAAATGATCAAAAGAACAGAAACTAAGCTATCAAAACCAAAAAAAAAAGTTAAATATGAGTTACGTTGCTGATGAAAGCAGATACAGTAAAATGCAGTACAACAAATGTGGAAAATGGGGATTGAAACTGCCCGCGATTTCTTTGGGATTATGGCATAACTTTGGCGGTGTCGATATTTTTGAAAACGGCCGTGCCATGTGCCGTAGAGCTTTTGATCTTGGAATAACACATTTTGATTTGGCCAACAATTATGGTCCACCAGCCGGGTCAGCGGAAGAAAATTTCAGAAAGATTATGAAACTGGATTTAGGGATGTACAGGGATGAACTTATTATTTCTTCTAAAGCCGGTTATTACATGTGGCCAGGGCCATATGGAGAATGGGGTAGCCGCAAAAATCTTTTATCAAGTCTTGACCAAAGTCTCCAGCGAATGGGTTTAGAATATGTGGATATTTTCTATTCACATCGCCCTGATCCTGATACTCCGCTTGAAGAAACGATGATGGCCTTAGATCAGGCTGTTCGTCAGGGAAAAGCACTTTATGTTGGTGTGTCAAACTATATGGCAGAAAGGGCTGCTGAGGCCGCAAAAATTCTGAAAGAACTAGGAACTCCCTGCCTTATTCATCAACCGAAATATTCAATGTTTGAACGCTGGGTGGAAGATGGTTTGCTGAATGTGCTGGAACAGGAAGGTATTGGATGTATTCCGTTTTCGCCTTTAGCGCAGGGGCTACTCACAGACAAATATTTGAATGGAATACCAGAAGGATCAAGAGCTGCTAAATCCTGGGGATTTCTGAAGCCAGAAATGGTTGAACCTGCAATTGAAAAGGTGAAAATGTTGAATAAGATCGCTATCAAGCGAGAACAGACTTTGGCTCAAATGGCTTTAGTTTGGCTGCTTAAAGACCCGCGCATTACTTCGGTCTTAATTGGTGCAAGCTCTGTTAAACAGTTAGAAAATAATATAGCTGCGCTGAATAATCCGGATTTTTCAAAAACTGAATTAGAACAAATCGAGCAAATTCTTTTAACTTAAAACCCGATATATGTTTTAAAAATGGTGTTTTATCATGGTGCGATGTAAAAAAATGGTGGCCGTAATGGATGTTATAGTTGCATCGCTGAGTGCAGGCAATAATCATTGCTGACCATACACTATCAAATGGGGGGGGATGATTGATCTGTTTGATCTTGTTTCTCCGGTTTTAGTACAGAAAGAAGTAATTCGGGGTGAGCATTTTTGAATAAATTATTTAGCTGACTTGGTAAATCAGGTTAAACCTAAGGTACTATTAAATGACTTGCAAATTTCAAAGTCAGCTAAATATTTATCATTAAATAAAAATAAAAATGAGAACAGTTTCTTTAATTACTAAAACCTTATTTATTGCTTTGATTGCAGTTATTGTAGCTTGCATTACAAAAACAAACTCACAACAAAACAATAATAAGTTAACTCGTTATGTCAATCCGTTGTTGGGGACTGCAACACTTTGGAAACCTGAAGATTTAGGCTATGTACGTAAAATGAAACAACGCACCTGGGGTGCAGAAGTATTCCCTGGTTCATCGGTTCCGAACGCTATGGTGCAATTAAGCCCGGTAACCCAATTTCGCAATGGTGCAGGTTATCAATACGAAGACAGCGTAATCTATGGATTTTCTCACACTTGCAAGGGGCACTGGAATCTACTGCATGTACCCATGCTACCCGTAATTGGGAAGGTAACAGCAATGGATTACCGCTCAACTTTTAGCCACGATAACGAATCGGCCCGGCCTGGTTATTATCAAGTGTATTTGAACAGATTCAAGGTTAATGCAGAACTAACCTCCACGCTGCGTTGTGCTTTTCACAAATATACTTTTCAAGAAAATGATGAAAAGGCATTACTCGTGAATGTGAAGCGCTCCAACAACCGCGTTGGAGAATGGGATATTCAAAAAGTAGATGAGCATACGTTCACCGGAATGCAAAGTGGTGAAGGGAAAATATACTACTATGCCGTATCTAACTACCCAATTGATGAGATTGAACAAGTGAAAGAAGATGAACGAAACGAAGTGGCCATAGTGCACTTTTCCGATAGCAAAGATAGTATGCCGTTGGAACTAAAAATAGGATTCTCTTTTGTGAGTGTGGAGAATGCTAAGATGAACTTAGCGATAGAAATGCAGGATAAGAGTTTTTCACAAGTACAAAGTGAAGCCGACTCCACTTGGGAGGAGCTGCTAGGCAAGATGTTTATATTAATTAGGAAGTAATCCACCTTTCAATCGAAAAGTATACCACTTAGTGATAACAGAATGGGATTAAAATCTCGTTCATAAAGCATGATAAGTATGTATACTAAACAAGAAATCATCATCCGTAGCCATCGAGAGGGAAAGAGCCAACGCCAGATATCACGAGAACTCCACATTAATCGTAAGACGGTCAAAAAATATATTGAAGGTTATGAGAATCTTCAGAATGGGCCTATCAAGCCGGAACTGGCACTTTCGACTTATTTGACTAGTCCTGTGGTTTATACAGTAGGGGCAAGGAGTAAAGTCCGCTTGACTCAGGAAGTTCAATGTTTTATCGATAATCAGCTTGAAGAAAACCGCAAGAAAATCGGGCAGGGTATGCGAAAGCAAATCCTGAAAAACATCGATATACTTCAATTACTTCATGAAAATGGGTTCGATGTTGGCTATACCACCGTTTGTAATTACATCCGCGAGAAACTGGGGAAATCAGCAACCAATCAAGAAGCTTTTATCCGGCAACAGTATGAGCCCGGTTCGGTATGTGAGTTTGACTGGGGCGAGATAAAACTAACTATAGCCGGAAATCAGAGCCGTTTTCAACTTGCTGTATTTACCTCTGCTTACAGTAATTACCGCTATGCCCTTGTTTACAAGCGTCAAGATACGCTGGCATTTATGGAATCACATGTTTCATTTTTTGAACACATAGGTGGTGTTTACCACCAGATGGTTTATGACAATATGCGCGTTGCGGTAGCCAAATTTATTGGCAAACACGAGAAAGAGCCCACCAGGGCATTGCTTCAGATGAAAGGGCATTACCAGTTTAGCCACCGTTTTTGTAATGCCTACAGCGGTAACGAAAAAGGGCATGTTGAGCGCAGTGTAGAATACATCCGCAGAAAAGCATTTGGTTTTAAAAGCGATTTTGCCAATCTGGAAGAAGCCGAAAAATACCTGGGGCTAATTATCACCAGATTAAACAACAGTAAACAGCAATTAAGCGGACGCACTGCCATGGAGATGTTTGCTGATGAGAAAGGCCTCTTATGGCAATACTCCGGGCCATTGGCATGTTCTGATTCCGTGCAACTGAGGATCGATAAATATGCCACGTTCAGCTACTGTACCAACCATTATTCGGTATCTGACAAGCTGGCCGGGTGTTTTGTCGATGTTAAAATATTTAGCCATAAAATTGAAGTTTACTTCGAGAACAAACAAGTAGCAACTCATGTGCGTGATTATGGAAAACATCAGTGGGTCATCTCCATTGAACATTATCTGGATACCCTCAGGCAAAAGCCCGGGGCTTTGGATGGAAGTGTTGCCTTGGCCTGCAGCCCATACCTGAAAGAACTATATCGGCAATATTACCTTAATGCCCCACGCGACTTTATCGGCCTGCTCCATTATTGCCGCCAAAATAAAATTAGTGAAGAAAATCTGGAAGCCACCGTGTTGCGGTTGGTCCGTCTTTGCACCCAAAGTGTAACAACAGAGAAGCTAACGGCTCTTCTGGGCAATAAACCCGGGGAAAGTGCCAAACCGGCAGCCGTAAATAGCCAGACGGCTTATATGGCTCAAAAACAACTCAAACAAATTACGGCATTAATGAATTAATCCTGAACAAAGATGAAACTACAAAGCGAAATAAAAGAACAAATTATCCGGTACAGCAAAGAACTCCGGTTACCTGCTTTCCGCAGTGAGTTTGAACAAGTGGCACAGGAGTCGGCCAAAGATGGTGCTGACTATGAAACATTCCTTTTACGGCTAATGGAACGGGAATATGATACCCGCTTAGAAAACCGAAAAAAAGCACAGGTCAGGCAGGCTGGTTTTCCTGCCAAACTATACCTGCACGATTTAAAGCGTGATTTACTCCCGGTTGATGCAGCAGAGAAACTTACCTTACTCGAACGGCTTGACTTTGTAGCTTCCGGACGAAATATCATACTGGCAGGAAATCCGGGGACTGGCAAAACTCATATTGCTACCGGGCTTGGGTTGAAAGCCTGTTTGCAAGGGTATAAAGTTTATTTTACAACTGTTCACCGATTGCTTACCCAACTACGTGAATCGCATGCACAGAGGGCACTAAGGCAAATGGAATTGAGGTTTGAAAAATATGATTTGGTCATCTGTGATGAGTTTGGCTATATCTCTTTTGATAAACAAGGAGCCGAATTGCTGTTCAACCACCTCTCGCTTCGGGCAGGCCGCAAGTCAACGGTCATTACCACTAACCTGGGATTCGACCGATGGGAGGAGATCTTCGGTGATCCGGTACTCACTGCCGCTTTAGTAGATCGGTTAACACACAAAGCACATCTGGTAAACATGAATGGTGAATCGTACCGCTTAAGGGAAACTACTGAAATGATGAAAAAATGAAAAATCAGCAACAAAAAATCCGGGCACCAGTACTCTTCTGATCGGGGTACCCCGATCAGAAGAGTACTGCCTTTTTTATTTAATTAAAATGGTATACTTTTGGACTGAACTACTGGTATACTTTTCGGTTGAAATAAACAGCAAGATTAATGTTGAGGGTGGCACTGAACGCGAAAAGAGTTTGTTTTACTCTTGTTTATACCGCTCGTTCTTGTGGCCGGCCTTACGCAGTGATGTCAACTATGAATATACGGATGAACGTGGGCAAGTGGTAAACAATGGTTTTAATAAATACACCGACCCCTCGTTTTGGGATGATTACCGTAATAAGCTGATTCTATTGGGTATGATCTCACCGGATGTAACCCTTGATGTGATAAAATCCATTATAGATAAGGGGGAGAAGCGAGGTGGCTATATGCCTACATTTTTCCATGGAGACCATGCATCAGCATTTGTAGCCGGTAGTTACTTGCGCGGAATAAAAGATTTCGATCTTAACCGTGCCTACCAGTTGTTACTGAAAAACGCATTTGTACCTGGCAGGGGCGGAAGGCCATATTTGGATGAATATTTGGAAAGGGGATGGATTGCTGAAAAGGATACTGTTAATGTGCCTTTCTGGGACGAATATAAGGGTGCAGTAACTAAAACAATGGAATATGCATATGATGACTATGCTACTGCTTTGATTGCAAAAGAACTTGGTGATGACGAGAACTACCAGACTTTAATGGAACGTTCGGATAACTATAAGAAAGTGTTCGATCAGAGCACAGGTTTTTGGCGTGGTCGTATAGATGACGGCAGTTGGATTAAAGACTTCGATCCTTATTATCCTTATTATCAATATATGTATAGAGAAGCTAATGCATGGAATGCTTTATTCTTTGCTCCTCACGACCCCGAAGGAATGATTAATCTTTATACCAGCCACAAGGCTGTTGAGGACAAGCTGGACTCACTTTTCTCTGAGCCATGGAGAGGCTACGAAGTACATAACATGACAGGATTTATTGGTAACTACTGTCATGGTAATCAGCCCGGTCACAGCATTCCGTATACCTATTACTTTATTGACAAGCAAGAAAAGGCACAATGTGTGCTTGACAGTATCATGAACCATTATTATGACATGGGGTCTGATAAACTAGCTTATGCAGGTATGGATGATGCCGGAGAAATGTCTGCATGGTATGTGTTCAACGCCATAGGACTATATACCTATTCACCGGCCGACCCGGAATATATTATCTCAGTGCCAATTTTTGACCAAGTTAAATTCAATTTAGGAGGTAAGAGTTTTACAATTGCAAAAAGAGGTTCAGGCAAGAAAATAAAAACTATCACGTATGGAGATCAACCTATAGAAGACTATTTTATTTCACATAATCAATTATTGGAGGGAAAGGAACTTGTAATTGAAACAGAATAAATTGGTTACAAAAATCATTATAACGAATTTGATAGATTAATGACAACAAGAAGAAATTTTTTGAAAGCCGGAACGCTGACTACAGCAGGTCTGGGAATGATCGGCACTGGAGCTTTTACGGAGTCTTTTGCAAATGAGCTGAATTACATAAGTAACCGTCCTGCCGTCGGCAAACGTAAATTTACATCTAAAGCAGTAGAGAAAGTTATTTCAGAAACAAAAGCGAAACTGAAAGATCCAAAATTAGCCTGGATGTTCGAAAATTGTTTCCCCAACACCCTGGATACCACTGTTGAATATGAAATAAAAGATGGAAAGCCTGATACGTTTGTGATTACTGGTGACATCCATGCGATGTGGCTGCGCGACTCCTCAGCACAGGTTTGGCCATATCTTCCATTAGCAAATGAAGACGACGAACTAAAATCGTTGTTGGCAGGTGTTGTCAACCGACAAACGCAATGTGTAATATTGGATCGATATGCAAACGCTTTCAATAAAACCAAGGACGACGAAGTTCATTGGATGAGTGATAAAACGGATATGCAACCCGGCTTGCACGAGCGAAAATGGGAAATTGATTCATTGTGTTATACTGTTCGTTTGGCATATAATTATTGGAAAACAACCGATGATTCATCTGTATTTGATGCAGATTGGCAAAAAGCTGCCGGATTAATTTTAAAGACGTTTAAAGAGCAACAGCGAAAGGATGGACTTGGACCCTATAAATTAGAACGAAGAACCGAACGTCAGCTGGATACTTTATCAAACGGAGGATACGGTCGTCCGTTGAAACCGGTTGGTTTGATTAATTCATCATTCCGTCCTTCCGATGATGCTTCCACCTTTGGTTTTTTGATTCCTTCCAATTTGTTTGCTGTGGTTTCATTGATACAGTTGGCCGAAATTAGTGAGAAAGTGACGGGAAACCAATCGTTTGCCAGCGAATGCAGAGCCCTCGCCAATGAAGTGGAAGAAGCTATTCAGATGTATGCCATCGTTGAGCATCCTAAATATGGGAAAGTATATGCTTTTGAGGTGGATGGTTTTGGAAACCATACCTTTATGGATGACGCCAATGTGCCCAGCCTGCTTGCTCTGCCATACCTGGGATGTATAGCGAAAGATGATCCAATCTATTTAAATACCCGGAAACTGGTTTGGAGTGACGACAACCCCTATTTCTTCAAAGGAAAAGCCGGCGAAGGAATTGGCGGTCCTCACGTGGGGTATAATATGGTTTGGCCAATGAGTATCATCATGCGTGCCATGACAAGCACTGACGACCAGGAAATCAAATGGTGCATTAATACCCTTAGAAACACTGAAGCGGATACGGGGTTTATGCATGAAACCTTTCATAAAGACGATCCTTCGAATTATACCCGTCCATGGTTTGCCTGGGCAAATACGCTCTTTGGTGAATTGATAATCAAGCTAATGAATTAGTAAAACGTACTATCTGAAATTTTAAACATCATTCCATCTGGGTAAGAATGATTTTGTTTAAATCTTGACGGTTCTAATCGCTATGGGGTTAGTTCCCCGCCGCTCTGCGGCGTAAATGAGTATATTTGAGGATGAATAAAAGCAAATATATCCATAAATCGCACAATGTTTCGGTGCTATTGTATCATTTTGTTTGTCCAGCGAAGTATAGGCGGTCGGTTTTTGATGCAACTGTGGATGAAGGGGTAAAAGACATTTGCTTTGAAATTCCTAAACGTTATCAGATACATTTTTTGGAAATCGGCACAGATAATAATCATGTTCATTTTCTGTTGCAAAGTGTACCGACCTATAGTTGCACCAAGATAATTACGATCATAAAAGTCTTATAGCGAAAGAGATATTTCGGCAATACCCAGAAGTAAAAAAGCAACTTTGCAGAGGAGAGTTTTGGACTGATGGATATTTTGTTAATACCGTAAGCCGATTTGGCAATGTATCAACAATATCAAAATACGTCAAAGAACAAGGGATTGAAAAAGAATACAAAATACTCCACAAAGATAGTCAGCTGACTTTATGGTAGTGTCCCGATACCCCGCTGCTCTGCGGTGGGGTAGTTCATTAATTTATGGAATTAAAAAAACAGAAGCAAATTATAGCATTTTATTTTTTTTATCTAAACAGGGTACCTCGATTTTTGATTTTATTGTTATAATGATTAGTTACAACCACATAGTTTTTGCCAATTTTTTCTGCCAGGCAGGTTTGAGTTCTTCCCCGCTCTTTTAATATCTTTTTAATCCTATTCATTCAGTGAATTATTTTGAAATATTAATTTCTTTTATCGCTATGATATAATGGTTATTAGTAGATGGTATGTGCAAAATGAAATCAATGCAACATAAAAAAAGAGTAGTTTTAAGTATTGATAATTCCTACATTTGCTTTAGTTCATTTGAATTTTCATTGTAAATGATAACAAATAAAACCAAAATAAAAATTGAATTCAATGATGATGTTGAAATATATTTGGAAGATTTTTTTAATTCCAATTATCTCAGGTTTAATTCGTTTGCACTTAATTATTTATCTGATAGAAATGAATGTGAAGATATTGTTCAGAGTGTTTTTATCTCCTTTTGGGAACAAAAAAAGACTTTCCCCAATCTTATTTCGGTAAAGGCCTATTTCTACACTTTAATAAGAAATAAGTGCCTGAATCATTTAAAACATGATTTAGTAAAACAAAAATATTTTCTGGAAAGTCAATTTAAAATAGAATCTACTGAATTTTTTCTGGAAGGAATTCTTCGGAAAGAAGCCAATGGAATAATTTACGATGCAATTAATAAACTTCCTCTAATGGAAAAAAAGGTTTTATTGTTATCATTAAAGGAATATTCCAACGAACAGATTGCAGGTGAATTAAACATAAAAATTAACACAGTCAAAACACACAAATCCAGGGCCTATAAGGTTTTACGGACAAAATTGGGTAATATTTCTCTCTTTCTGTTAGCCATAAACAAAAGCTTCTTTTACAAGTCTATAAATTAATATTTACAAAATATTATATTTCAAATTATTCGTAATCAGTGATATATGTAGTTGTTGGAGTTTTTTTATAATTTTTTGTAGTTCCATTTCTATGCAAAGTTGTTTTCATTAATATATAAAGAAATTTTTCAGACAAGATGAAGAATAATCTACATAAGACACTATTACTTGGTCAATTTATTGGAAAATATTTGACAAATTCTGAATCGGCTAAAGAGAAAATAATTCTTGATAGTTGGCTGAATGAAAATTCTGAAAACAAAGAATTGTTGAAATCAATTAATTCCAATAAGAAACTGATTCAGGAATATGAGACGATGGATTTATTCAATAAAAAAATGGCTTTGGAAAGATTTAAAGAAAAAGTCCTCCTGAATTCAAAAACTCGGGCCCTTTTTCGTTGGAGAATAGCTGCCTCATTTATTGCTTTAGTAGGAATGATTGGTATTTTATACTTCTTATCCAGTGATTACCCCAAAACAAATGAAAGGTCAAATTTATATACATCTGTTTCTACTGAGAACGGCCAAAGGTCTAAGGTCGTTTTACCCGATAGTTCAATAGTTTGGTTAAATTCAGGTACAACACTTTCTTATTCTGTTGATTTTTCTGGTCAAAATAGAAAAGTTATCCTTAATGGACAGGCTTTCTTCCATGTTACCCACAAAAAAAATCACCCTTTTTCAGTACAAGCAAATGGTCTGATAGTTAAAGTACTGGGTACAAAATTCGACGTGAATTCATATTCTGAAGAAGATGAGATTGCTGTTGTGCTTGAATCAGGCAAGGTTGAACTTACATTACAGGAATCTGAATCGTTCTTTTATACAATGAAACCTGGAGAAAGAGCTACTTTTAATTTAACCGATAATACTGCAATGAACCTAAGTCTTGTTGATGCTTCTGTTTATTCATCATGGAAAGACGGGAAACTCATATTCCGTAATTCACCAATGAATGTTGTGCTTGAAAAACTGAGAAGATGGTATAATGTAGACATACAGATCACCGATCCAGAGATATACAAATCTATTTTTTCGGGCACTATAAAGAATGAAAGCTACCAAGAAATATTCAGGCTGATTGGAGTTGCTAGCCATGTCGATTGTAGGATAGTACACAATTACGATAAAGAAGTTAAACCTCAAATCATTATTTCAAAAAGATAACAAAATGTATAATTTTAAAATCTGAGCTTATGCAATGAACTAAAACAACGAACAAAAAAGGAGATGCTAGTAACATCTCCCCTTACTTTTTTAACGCCTCGCTGTATCCAACATCAGAGGCATAAAGAACTTGAATTTTAATAATCCAAATCAAAACAAATTTATGAAAAAAATTTATTGTGAATTGATTTCCGGAGAATATATTATCTGGAAATCCAAATTTCTGAGAAAAATGAGGATTGTTGCATTATTACTGATAATAAGTATTACTCAAACATTTGCATTGGAAGGCTATTCCCAAACCAAACAGCTAAGTCTTAACTGCAGAAATGAAACAATTCTTAATATTCTTGATAAAATAGAGAATCAGTCTGAATTCTATTTTATGTTTAATGCAAATATTGTTGATATAAATCAAAGAAAAAGTATCAATTGTGAAAATCAACCATTAATAACAATTCTCGATCAATTAATGGAAGATACTGAAATAATATATGAAATTAGTGATAGACAAATTGTGCTTACTTCCGTACGAAAAACAGAAGCCGAACAACAAAAATCTGTATCTGGCAAAGTTACTGATTCCTCCAACTCTTCTCTCCCAGGTGTAACAGTTATTATTAAAGGCACCACACAGGGAACAGTAACCGATATTGAAGGAAATTATTCCCTCGTCAATGTTTCTGATGATGCCACTTTGGTATTCTCTTTTGTGGGAATGGAAAAACAAGAAATTCCTGTTGAAGGGAAAAGTACAATCAATGTTGTGTTAGCTGAAGAAAGCATAGGCTTAGCTGAAGTTATTGCTATTGGATATGGTACTATGAAAAAGAGTGACCTTACTGGCTCTGTTGCAGCACTTAATAGAAATGATTATGAAGCACAGCCTGTAAATCGGGTTGACCAGATTTTACAAGGCCGTATTTCAGGAGTGAATGTCGTAAATTCTTCAGGTGCACCAGGAGGTGCAACATCAATCCGTATACGTGGAGCAAATTCTATAAATGGAAATAACGACCCACTTTATGTAATTGATGGTTTTGTAGGAGCAGATTATAGAAATGTAAACCCTACAGATATAGAAACTATTCAAGTTTTAAAAGATGCTTCGTCTACTGCTATTTACGGAAGTAGGGGTTCAAATGGAGTTGTCCTTATAACCACAAAAGGTGGTGTTTCAGGAAACCCAAAATTTTCATTATCAGCAAGCTATTTTACTAGCAAGGTATTAAAAACATGGGATATAATGGATGCTTTCCAATTCGCTACTGTATCGAATGAAAGAGCATTAGCTATGGGGACAACACCAACTTTCTCTGACGCTGACATTGCATTGTTCAAAAATGGCAACAGTACCGATTGGCAAAATGAAGTACTTCGGATAGGGAAAGGGCAAGAATATCAGTTGGATTATTCAGGAGGTAATGAAAGAATTACATATTTTATTTCTGGCAGCTTTTATGATCAGGAAGGTATTATTATTAATTCAAATTATAAAAGATATTCGTTGAGGACAAATCTTAATGCAATAATTAGTAATAAATTAAGTGCTAACTTAAAAATGAGTTTTGCCCGTAGAGAAAATAATAATACTGAGGGAAATAGTGATAATCGAAGTGTATTAGCTGCAGCTATAGCTTGGTCTCCAACAACTCCGATTAGGGATGAATATGGTAAACTTACTCTAAATGACTTGGGAAGTACTGTAATAGGTAATCCGTTGGAGATAGCACAGAATGATTACATTAGAGAAAATAATGTATTTAATGCAAATGGTAGTTTTATTATTAAACCCTTTGAAGGATTAACATTAGACATAGGATTTGGTGTAAGCTATGGCAATACGCAACAAAAAGACTTTTCTGCAAATTCACTATTTTTTAATCCTACTGCTGTTCGTGGATCTCTTGAAAGAGTATTCTTACAAAACACCAATACGCTTACGTATACAAAAACGATTAATGATGTTCATCGAATAACTGCAACCGGAGTAATGGAGCATCAATTCTTACAAAACGATATATTCTTTACTACAGCAGGGGAACTTCAATTCCCTAATTTGAAATATGATAATATTACGTTAGCAAATTCTCTTTCATCAGAGGCTGTAAAAAGTAAAGAAACCATTCGTTCTTTTATAGGAAGAATAAATTATTCTTTAATGGACAAATATCTTTTAACCGCTTCAGTTCGTACAGATGGCTCTTCAAAATTTAGAGGAAGCAATCAGTACAGTACATTTCCATCTATTGGCCTAGGTTGGCGTTTATCTGAAGAACCGTTTATAAAAGATTTAGGATTTTTGGATAATCTAAAATTTAGGGCTAGCGTAGGGAAAACAGGAAGTCAGGCAATACCTGTATTTGGTACGGTTACTAACTTTAATACAAGTGCCCTTGGAGCTGGAAGTTCTTTTGAAAATGGGAAAATGAGTTCCGGGATTATTATTGGTAATCCAGGAAATGAAAATCTAAAATGGGAAACAACTAAACAAATTAATGCAGGGCTAGATATATCTGTTTTTAATAATAAGTTAAATGCGGAGATAGATTATTTTGTAAAAAATACAACCGATTTATTGCTTAGTGTACCATTACCTCAATATTCTGGAGGAGGATCTATTTTTAGAAATCTTGGTGAAGTAAAAAATACTGGGTTTGAATTTACTCTAGGGGCGAAGATTTTGGATAAAAAAAGTGGATTGAATTGGACTTCAAGCATTAATGCTTCATTTTTGAAAAATGAAGTAATTAGTATTGGTGACCAGAGACAGATTTTTGTTGATGGTGATATTGGTCAAGGAAATACGAATCTTCCGGAAGGAGTAATATTACCTGGTTACAGCCTTTCGAATTATTGGTGCCTGAAATATCTGGGTGTTTGGCAGCTTGATGAAGCTTCTGAAGCTATTAAATATGGGAATGTGCCCGGTGATTCAAAATATGAAGATGTTAATAATGATTTCTTAATTGGAGGAGATGATTATCAAAGAATTGGATCAGGTATACCAACACATATGTTTGGTTGGAACAATACTATTAAATACAAAGCTTTTACTTTGAATGTTTTTTTCCAGGCACTTATGGGATTTGACAAGTGGAATTTTACTTACGCACAATCAATCATGGCTTCTACTGACGCCCGTGAGATAACTCATTCTGATATTTTGGACAGGTGGTCGCCTGATAATCAAAATAGTAATATTCCTGCATTTAGTGCAACAGATGTTCCAGAATTTCAAACTTCAAGATTCCTCGAAAAGGGAGATTATTTAAGATTAAAAAATCTTAGCTTATCTTATAATCTGCCTAAAGATTTTGTTTTGGGAATAAATGGTTCGGTTATTATTAGTGGTACCAATTTGTGGACTTTGACAAATTACAAGGGTCTTGACCCCGAATCATATTCTAATCTTGGCTCAAGGGATTCACGTGGAGCAGATGCAGGTTCTTACCCTAATGCTAAAACGTGGACATTTGGAGTTAGACTTAATTTTTAACAATAAAAAGGAATTATAATGAAAAATATATCAATATTATTAATGTTAATATTTATAGTAAATTCATGTGCCAATTATCTTGAAGAGGATTTATCTACACAAATCACCTCAGAAAGCGGAGCCTTGAATAATGAATCTGGGCTTATTGCTGCCCTTGTTGGTACGTATAAGCCACTTTCTTACACTTGGAGTTCTGGTTTTATGAATGCCTCAACTCAGGCTGTTTTAATGGGTAGTGATGATTTAACTACGCAGAAAGGTGGTGGTACTGCCCCTTTCCGTGAATTTGATCAGTTTAATGTATCTCAACAAAATGGTCGTCTTCCATTTATTTGGAATGGTGCCTATAAATCGATTCAGGGAGCGAATAATATTATTGCGAATTACGAAAATGCATCAGGTAATCAAGCAAATATTAATCAAATTGCCGGAGAAGCATATTTTCTGAGGGCATATAACTATTTCTGGATTGTTAGATTATGGGGTAAAGCCCCACTTGTTTTGAATACTAATGTATTCGATGAATTAATTCTCTCAATTGAATCAGCAAATGAATCAGAAATCTATGAACAAATTATTGTTGATCTTCAGCAAGCTGAGAATTTAATGGGCAATGTTAAACCACAACCTGGCCGGGCCAATAAAGGTACAGCAAAAGCAATATTAGCTGAAGTATATCTTCAGATGGCAGGTTGGCCAATAAAAGATGAATCGAAATATGCTCTTGCTGCCAGTAAAGCCAAAGAAGTAATAGACAATGAAGAAGTTTATGGATTTGGGTTAATGGATAATTTTATTGACTTATGGCCCAGTGCAACAATTAATAACGATGGTAATAAAGAGGAGGTTTTTGCTTTAACATCCGGAGGTCAATGGTATAATTCGAATGCTGCATATGGTTTGTCGCCCAGACCGGGAGATGAAGGTGGTTGGGATGATTATTTTGGAGAAATAACATTTTTCGAAGAGTTTCCGGAACAAATCAGAAAAGATATTACTTATCAATCTGAATTAGCTAATGGAAAACCATGGACTGAATTTAAACAAAAGCGTCCTTATTTTAAAAAACTATATGGGCCAAAATCGGATTGGTTTAATATCCTTTCTTTGCCATTGGAACGATTGGCTGAAGTTTATTTAGTGTATGCTGAAGCACAGGTCATGGCTACAAACAATACACAAGATGTTTCAGCATTAGAAGCTGTAAATAAAATTATACGCCGTGCTTATGGCTTGCCAATAAATATGCCAAATCCAACTGTTGATTTAACATCGGCTACGCAAAAGCAGATTGTGCAGGAAAAAGGATGGGAATTTGCAGGAGAGTATTGTCGTTGGTTTGATTTATTAAGGCTTGAAATGGTAGAAGAAGTTGTGGCTAAGAAAAACCCTGATGATCTTCAACCTTCAGGAGCTATTACATACTATTTACCTCTTCCTGCCAGTGAAACAACAGCTAATCCAAATTTAAATAATTAATCAACAATAATTATTTTATATTCAAATTATTAACCTCGGAGTTTACTCCGAGGTATAATATAAAACTTACTTAATAAATAAGAAATATTATATTCAATAATTGAGAATTAAACTTTATTATAATTTAAACATAAAATTACTCAGCTGTCCCTCAAAAAACATGCAGAATAAAAATACATCTGAAATTCAATAAACTAAAATTGATAAAAATTATTAACATAAATAATATAACAAAACAAATAATATGAAATCAATACATTTATACTTTTTGCTTTTATATACATTAATTATTTTTCGCAGCACTAACCTAGTTGCTCAAACATCTGATTCATGGTTTTCGGTAAAGAAATTGGATTCAAAAACATGGATTATTGACGAACAAGGCGCAGTTAATGTTTATTTACTAGAAGGTAATGATAAGGCACTTATAATTGATACAGGCCTTGGTATTGCTGACTTGTTGTCTGTAATTAAGTCTATCACTGATAAACCATTAATGGTCGTAAATACTCATGCTCATTCGGATCATGCTGGAGCTAATTTCCAATTTGAAAAGATTTTTGTACATCCTAATGATATTAAGGGAATTAAGGAGTTTAATTCTCCACCTATAATGAATGAAATAATATCCACATTGACAAATGGTAATCGTCCTTCCGAATTTGAATTATATAAAGGTAAACTTTGCAATTCTCAAATATTTCAAGTTAATGAGGGTTATGTTTTTGATTTGGGAGGTAGGAAAATTGAGGTTATTGAAACGCCGGGACATACTTCAGGATCAATATGCTTGTTGGATATCGATGAAAAAGTACTTTATACCGGGGATACAAATAACACAATAGTTTGGTTGTTTTTAGATGAATGCCTACCATTATCTGAATACTTGAAAACACTAAAAAAACAAGTAAGCAGAATCAATGAATTCGATACTTTGATGCCTGGACATGGATTACCTGCCAGTTGCGAATTTATAAAAGACCAGATAGAATGTGTAAAAAATATATTAAATGGAACCTGCAAAAATGATACTTTAAAAACATTCTTAGGAAATAGAACACTCTGTAAATATGGTTTTGCTAAAGTTGCTTATAATCCAGGTAATCTCTAAAAAAGAAAAAAGGTTAAAAATGTAAATTTTCCTATAAATCATATTTGGTTTTTTTAAGCAGATATATAATTATATTATGAAATATTATACAAGAAGACAATATTTAAAGAAGGCATCTTTGGCAATAGCTCCTGCTATTTTATTGCCTGGCATTTTTAATTCATGTTGTGATAAAGTAGAGGATTACCTGATAGTGGAAACTACTCACGGCAAACTAAGAGGATACCGTGAAAATGGTGTGAGTATTTTCAAGGGAGTTTCTTATGCCGGTAGTATTTCAGGAAAAAACAGGTTTCAGAAAGCAGGCTCGATGAAACCCTGGAAAGGAGTTAGGAATGCATTAAAATTGGGGTATCCATCAATCCAAGCACCCAATCAAACGTTTGGAACTAATGAACCAGATCCTGCCGAGGACTGTTTAGTGTTAAATATTTGGACTCCCGTAAATGATCATAAAAAAAGGCCTGTAATGTTTTATAATCATGGTGGTGGATACCTGGCCGGTTCAGCAGGAAGCAGTTTTCAGGATGGAACTAACCTTGCCCAGATGTATGATGTGGTAGTGGTTGCATCTAATCATAGATTAGGATTGCTCGGATTCCTTTATCTGGATGAAATAGCAGGCGAAGAATATAAAGGTTCCGGTAACCGTGGAGTTCAGGATATTGCATTAGCACTGAAATGGGTCAATGAAAATATATCAGAATTTGGAGGCGATCCGAATAATGTAATGATATTTGGTGAATCAGGTGGAGGAATGAAAACTTCAAGTTTGTATGCTATGCCAGAGGCGGAACCATATTTTAACAAAGCATCAATTGAAAGTGGTCCGGCAGTTGAACTTATTAGAAAAGAAGATGCAGCAAAAACTACACGGTTGGTTCTTGAATATTTAAACATTTCAACCACAAACTGGAAAAAATTGTTAGAAGTACCAACCTCAAAATTATTGAAGGTACAGGAATATATTAATAATAAATCAAATGAACTTATGGGTGGTTTTCAGGGGATTGCTAATACCAATATAGGCGGTTTTGGTGCACTGGTCGATAATCATATCATTACAGCTCATCCGTTTGAGCCTACTGCACCTAAAATCTCAAGAAACAAGCCTTTGTTGGTTGGTTGGAATGAAGATGAATATATCTTTTTTGCAATGACTGCTGACGATAAAGAGGTTTTTACATTGTCGGAAGAACAATTAAAAAAGAGGCTGGTAAAGTATTTTGGAGGAAAGGCTGACTTGATAAGCGAAGTATATCATGAAACTAATCCTGGAAAAACCCCTGGTGAAATTTATATAGCAATTAGGTCTATGATGATTATGGGACTTGGGTCGATAAGGATTGCCGAAAGGAAAATTCAGCAGGGAGGGGCACCGGCTTACCTGTATAATTTTGGCTTTAAGTCAAATGAGAAAATTGAAGGAACAAATTTTGAATATGGGGCTTTACACGCTCTTGATATACAGTTTAAATTTCACAATTTGAAAGGTGGTTTTGCAGGTACTCGTCCCGACCGGTTTCAGGCATCAAAAAATATGTGCCAATTCTGGACATCTTTTGCTAAATCAGGGAAACCTTCCGCACAAGGACAACCGAATTGGTCAAACTACAATCTAGAAGATCGATCAACTATGAGGATTGATACAATATGCGAGGTTATAAACAACAGGTATAAAGCAGAATATGAAATGTGGAAAAGTATATTTGTTCTTTAAATATTGCCTTTATATGAAAGGGCGTTGAAAACCGATTTGTATTTCGTTTTGTTTTAATAAAAAAAAGCCGGCCTATTGACCGGCTTCTGATTAACTTTTGTGCCCAGAACAGGACTCGAACCTGCACGCCCTTGCGAACACTGGTCCCTGAAACCAGCGCGTCTACCAATTCCGCCACCTGGGCAATTTATATTTCTCCAGCGCATTTACTCCCCGAAGCATTGGGGCTAATAAAGCGGAGCAAATATAAAAAATAAATCGTGTTATATCATTGAAATCTGCCCTTCAGAGGTGATTTTTTCACAATACCTGCATTTTAATGAAACAGGGTCTTTACATACAACTTTAAAACATGTTGTTATGGTTTCGTGGTTTGTAATACATTTTGGATTAAAACATTTTACAATACCTTTGATTTTATCCGGAATTTCCACAATTCCTTTTTCCACAACTGCATAATCTCTGATAATATTCAACTTTGCATGGGGAGCAAAAAGGGCTATTTTATTTATTTCATCATCCTCAAAGAATTTCCCACTCACCTTAATAATAGCCTTATACCCCAATTTACCACTTTCAAGGTTGGTACCAAAAGTTATTTGATTTGGAATAGTGTCAAGGTTTAAAATTGATATTACTTTGAATAGGCTTTTGGCTGGAATATGGTCTATTACAGTACCATCTTTTATGGCACTAACTTTTAGTTTTAATTTTTTTTTCATTTGATCAGTCATGTCCTGCTTATTTAAGGTTCATGGTATGTGCGATAATTGCTTCTCTGGTATATATTCCATTTTGTGCCTGCTCAAAATAATAAGCTTTCTCGTTGGCATCAACATCGGGATGAATTTCATTTACCCTAGGTAGCGGATGAAGGATTTTAACAGTCGGTTTTGTATTTACGAGCATTTCATTTTTAAGGATATACACATTTTTAACCTTTTCATATTCAATTGGGTCAGCAAAACGTTCTTTCTGAACACGTGTCATGTAAATAATATCAGCTTCGCTAATAATGCTTGAAAATTCTTTGTGTTCAAAATATTTAATACCCATTTCATCCAACATCATTTTATACTCATCAGGCATTTGTAATTCATCGGGAGCAATAAAATTAAAAATTGGATTTTTAAATTGTGATAGCGCCATGAGAAGCGAATGGACAGTCCTTCCATATTTAAGGTCGCCTACCATAAAAATGTTGATGTCATCGAGCCTTCCCTGGGTTTTTAAAATGGAATACATGTCGAGCAGTGTTTGTGTCGGGTGTTGGTTTGCTCCATCACCGGCATTAAGGACAGGTACTGTCGAAACTTCTGCGGCATAGCGTGTAGCGCCCTCTAAAGGATGCCGCATTACAATTAGGTCGGTGTAATTACAAACCATTTTTATTGTGTCGTGCAGAGTTTCGCCTTTGGAAGCACTTGAGCTGTCAGGATCAGCAAATCCAACAATACGTCCCCCCAAACGGCTGATGGCTGTTTCAAAACTTAAACGTGTACGTGTTGATGGTTCAAAAAACAACGAAGCCACAACTTTCCCTTTCAGTAGTTCCTGATTGGGATTTTTTTCAAATTCGGCGGCTAGTTCCATTATACGCAGGTATTCATCCTTTGTATAATCGGTAATCGAAATTAAGTCCTTTTTTTTCATATATATGTTTCTTCTTGATGCCACAAAAAAAAACCAACATTCAATTGTTTCTGAATGCTGGTTTTTCACTTTTGAAAAAGAAAAATCTTTTTCGGTAGAGTTGAATTAAAAAAATGTACATTTTTATTATGATGAAATGACGGGAAACGGGAATGAATTTTGCCTGGTGTAGGAATGCACCATCTACTGAAATTAAACAGTATAGCTGACGTTTCATCATGATTCAAATTTACTTTATTCAAATGTTAATAGATAAAAATCGTTGGTTAAATTATCACCATTTTATTAACATTTGGTTAATTGGTTTTTTTTATTGAAACTCCATAAAACGATTCGAATTTAATTTGTATGTCCTTTGCTTCTGAGCGACGCACTGAAAATACAATTTTGCATCTTTCTTTAAAGTCGGTAGAAATTTGGTTAAGGTTTTCATTTTTAATTATTTGCATTACTGAGTTTAGTTCGTTATAGGAGAATTTTATTTCAAAACGGGTTTCGATTTTCCGTTCGATTATTTCACAATTATTAAGCACATCCGAAGCCGCATTTTTATATGCATTAATGAGTCCGCCTACTCCTAATAATGTTCCTCCAAAATAACGGACAACCACAATCATGATATTTGTCACATTAAAACTCAAAAGTTGACCCAGAATAGGTTTTCCTGCTGTAGATGAAGGTTCGCCATCGTCGTTTGCCCTGAAACGGATTTTTTCGGTACCTAACCTCCATGCATAACAATGGTGACGGGCACTGTGGTGCTCTTTTTTTAAAGTTTGAATGATTTTTTTTATTTCTTCCTCGGTAGAAACAGGGAATGCATATGCCAAAAACTTGCTTCCTTTGTCCTTGAAATTCCCTTCCGATTTGGATATTATGGTATTGTAAGTATCGTTCATTGTTTAGTAAAAAGTCAGTAAATACATACTGGCAAGCGCAATTATTATTCCAGCAAAATTAGTTTTATTTAATTGTTCATTAAATACGAAAAAACCAATAATTGTAGTTAAGGCTACAATCGACATGTTATTGATGGCAAATACAAGCGAACTGTCGAGGTTCCCGAACTGTAGAGCCATCATTAAAAAATAGAGAGAGCCATAATTCACTGTACCCAGAATCAATCCTAAAATAATAGTTGGCTGGTTCCACATATGCTTTAATGCATTTTTTTTAACAAAGTTGGCTATTAGAATGGCAATAAATGCGGTAAAAAAAACAGATGTTGTAAAAAGTGAAATTTCATTTTCTGAAACCTTTAAATGCTGCGCATACTTTACTATAGTATCAATTAGTCCGCTACCAACAAATATAATAATTGGGAGGAAGAAGGTTGTTTTATCGATTTTTTGGTTGTTTTTTTTAGTCAATATTAAAACCACGGCTACAAAAGCTAAGCTTAAACCCACAATTTTTAATCCCGATGTTTTTTCATGAAAGATTAAAATAGAAAACAAGATGGGAAATACCATCGAAATTTTATTGGCAAGTGATGTAACAGCCACTCCAGCTTTTTGCGATGATATTCCAATAAAAAAGAACATTCCAGCAAAAAGTATTCCTACTATTACTGAAAATGGTAACCATTGACTTTTGGCATCGATTGCTGAAATATCAAATTGAAGCAAAAATGCCAGCCCTAAAAAAGTGGCTACAAAATAATTGATGAGGATTATATTAAAAAGATGGCAGTTGAATTTTTTTGCCAGTTTAAAAATTACAAAAATAAGTGAGGTTGAAATAACACAAGCAATTAAAAAGAGCATACTTATGGATATAAAAAAAGCAGGCCTGAACCTGCTTTTTTGTTACATTTTTAATTTTTTCTCTATGTCGTCAACAAATTGCCTGAAGTTTTTATCAGTATCTTTTAGGTTGGTGACAGTTTTGCAGGCATGAAGTACAGTAGCATGGTCTTTATTTCCAATTTGGGCTCCAATACTAGCCAGCGAATATTTTGTAAGGCTTTTGGAGAAATACATGGCAATTTGCCTGGCTTGTACAATTTCCCTTTTCCTGGTTTTTGCCTGGAGCGATTCTACCGGCATGTTAAAATAGTCGCACACCACTTTCGAAATGTATTCGATAGACAATTCCCTTTTTGAATTTTTAACCAGCTTATTAACCAGCTTGCTTGCTAAATCAAGAGTTATCTCTTTTTTGTTCAGCATTGATTGAGCCAATAATGAAACCAGGGCACCTTCAAGTTCTCTAACATTGTTCGAAATATGCGAAGCAATGTATTCCAATACTTCTTCGCTCAGTTGGATGCCATCTTTGTAAACTTTACGTTTTAAGATTTCCATCCTTGTTTCAAAATCAGGAACAATCAGGTCGGCAGTTAATCCCCATTTAAACCGCGACAACAGCCTTTGTTCCATTCCTTTTAACTCAATAGGTGGTTTGTCGGAAGTTAAAATAAGCTGTTTGCCTGATTGGTGTAATTGGTTAAAAATATGGAAAAATGTTTCTTGTGTTTTTTCTTTTCCTGCAAATTCATGTACATCGTCAAGTATGAGGATGTCAATCATCTGGTAAAAATTCAAAAAATCATTACGGTTATTATTTCGTGTTGCCTCGGTAAATTGAGTTTGGAATTTGTTGGCATTAACATACAATACAACCTTATCGGGGAATTTTTCTTTGGCTTCAATTCCAATAGCCTGGGCCAGGTGCGTTTTTCCTAATCCAGAGTTCCCGTATATCATTAATGGGTTAAATGCTGTACCTCCGGGATTCTGCGCAACTGCATAACCCGCACTTCGTGCCAGCCGGTTGCAATCACCTTCAACAAAGTTTTCAAATGTATTATCCGGCTTTAACTGAGGGTCAATATGAAGTTTTTGAATTCCCGGAATAATAAACGGATTTTTAATTGATGATTTTTCGTCGGATTTTAAAGGTACAGTTAACGGTTTATTTTGAATTTTACTGTTCGTATTTGTTGGGTATTTAACTGTATACGGAGCCGCGCCAGAATTATTTTTTCCGCCCACTACTACATTATACTCGAGTTTTGCTCCCTCCCCGAGTATTTTTCTGAGAGTTTTTCGTAAAATGTCTATGTATTGTTCTTCAAGGTATTCATAGAAGAATGCACTTGGTACTTGAATTGTTAAAATCTTTTCGTGTAGTTTGACCGGTTCAATCGGTTCAAACCATGTTTTAAAGCTACTAGTAGGTACATTGTCTTTTATTATAGACATGCATTTATCCCACGCAACATTTTGCTCTTTACTCATCTTTAAAAGCCAGTATGTGGTTCGACAAAAATTTATTCCCCTTATGATTTCCCTTCAACAAATTTTGCTAAAAAAAAGCATAAAAAAAAATCATTTTGGCCTTGACTTTGTCATTTATAGTATATCGATTTCTTTATCAGGACTTTAAAAAATAATATTTTTTTTAATTTTTTAAAGTCCTGGCACACAGGGCGTTGGTGCTTAATGGGTTTCTTGAAATTCTGTTTTTTAGGTATTTGCAATCATGTGGGCTGTGCTGTGATTGAGTTATTAACAATTGGTGTTTCATTTCTCCATTAATTTTAATGCTCTCTCAAGTCGTATTGCTTTCCCATTTTTGAAGGAAATGATTCTGGCATCCGGAAATTTCTCTTTAGTATTTTCGAATATTAGATCAATATCTTCATATTTTTTTTCAGCACCTATTAAATAATTGTAAACTCCCGCTGTTATATTTTCTTCAATTTGGCCCAGCCCTTCAAAAATTTCAGATTCAGTAGAAATTTTATTAGGAGAGGATAATAAATTAACTTTAAAAATGATGTTGCCTGAATTTTTATTTGGTGAAGGTGATAGGTATATTTCTTTGCCAAGGTCAAGAGCCGCAAAATGTACGTAACGTTTTGGATTCATTCTGATGTCTTTTAGTAACTTATCCAGATTATTTGTGAGCTCCTCGAGATTAGTATATAATGTGGGGTCATTAATTAATTTACCAGCAGTTCCTTTGTCTGAATTAAGTGTTTCAACAATTTTTTCGATTTCGGTGACAACATTTGCAATTGATTCGGCTATTGGTGTAAATGAAATAGTTGACAGTGAGTCGGTTAAATTTGACAGGTTTTTCATTACATTGTCAAATTTACCGGTATTGTTTTTCAGCGATTCACTAATTTCATTGATATTTCCAATTACGTTTTGAATATTCCCTTTTTCGGATGATACAATTAGTTGAAGGTCTTCCGAGGCTTTTTCAATGTTGGAAACAGTTTTATTAATGTTTTCAAAACTTTGAGTAAGATTGTCGCGGGCATCTTCGTTAAATATTACTGTTAGGATGGTAATAGCCGAATCGACCGTAGCTAACAATTGTTCGGCTTTGGTTTTAATTGGTAGTACTTGCAGGCTGACTTGTTCTTTTAGTCCACTTTCAATTGCGCCGGGAATAGTGTCGTTTGAAATGTAAACTTCTTTATTAGGGTTAAAAACCAGTTTTATTGATTTTGTTCCCATAATATCGCTACTTACAATTTGTGCAACAGAAGCTTTAGGGATTTTAAATGAAGCGCTTACCATATAGGTAACAATCAATCTGCCAGTTCCATCGTTGGAAAAACTGATTTTCCGAACTTGTCCCACTTTATACCCATTTAGCGTCACAGCACTTGATTCATTTAGCCCGTCAACTCTATCATATATTGTGTGGTAGTAGTTTGTCCGTTTGAAAAAATCGTGCCCTTTTAAATAGCTCATTCCCCATATAAAAACGGTAATGGTAAAAACCATTAATAATCCAAGTTTGCTATATTTAGTAATTTTCATTGTTCGGATGTTTTATTACAAAGTTACGGTTTATTACTTAATTTTAACCGTGCTTCGGCTAAGCTAATTGATTTGTTGTTTTCGAATGCTACCATAAATGCATCGTGAAATTTACTTCTGATTGTTATTAATGCCTTATGAGCACTTGTATAATTATCAAACTTTCCGTAAAAGTATTTATTGCGATTATCGACAATTTTGTGGAATATTCCTTCTTGCCCTTTAAAATTTGCAGGGTCAGTTTTTACTAATTTTGTAGTTACTGCAACTTGTATGCTGAATATAATTTCGGGCTTGGTTTTAGAATTTATTGGAATTGGTGATTTTTTATCGGGTGTTTTTAATGCTGGAGTTGAAGGGGTACGTTTTTTTGATTTTAAAACCGATTGTTTAGGTTTTTCTATGGTTGATTCTTTGTTGGTTTTAATATCAGCTTTTTCTTGTGTTTTTATTTTAGAAGCAACTTTAATTGATTGTTTTTTTGATGCTTGAGTGGTTTTAGTTTCTGGAGTGGGAGTGAGGCTCGTTTTGATTTTGTTTTCTTTTGTATTTAAAGCTATTGCCCCACTTTTTTTGTCTTGCTGAGGTTTTTTAACAGGTTGCTGAATGTTTGTTGATATTGGCGAACTGATTTTATCATCTGGCTTTTCTACACTATTGTTTTTTTGTTTAGTATTAATTGAGTTCTGATTTGGTTTAATTGAGTTGTTTGAAACAGGCGTTTTTACAACAGGATTATTTACTTCCGATTTATTTATATCAGGGTTGTTTTGAGTGGTAAGGCCAAAATTACTTTTTGATTCAAAGCGTATTTTATAATCGCGAAAAGCCCTGTAAATAGAAGAGGCCAGGTTTGTTTTTCCGGTTTCGCTTGACATGTAGTCGCGTTCAGATTTATTAGTAATATATCCAACTTCAACGAGTACGCTAGGCATAGCAGTTTCGCGTAATACCAAGAAGCCAGCTTGTTTAACCCCTCTATCTTTTCGTTTTGCTTTTTCTCTGAATTGAGATTGTACAAGCCCTGCAAAATCAACACTTTGGTCAAAATATTCGTTTCGAAGAAATTCGAACATTATATACGATTCTGATGAATTAGGGTCAAATCTCTCATACGTAGTTGTATAATCCTCTTCTAAAAGTATAACTGAGTTTTCCTTTTTTGCAACATCAAGGTTGTCCTGGCTGCGGTGATGCCCCAATACAAACGTTTCGGTTCCGGAAAAAGCGGTACTTTTTAGTGAATTTGCATGGATAGAGATAAATAGGTCGGCTTTGTTTTTATTGGCAATTTCAGCCCTTCGGTTTAGTGGGATAAAAACATCGGACGATCTGGTATAGATAACTTTTACATCGGGGAAATTATTTTTTATGTAATTACCAACTTTTAAAGCTATGCTTAAAACAATGTCTTTTTCATCAACCCCTGAAGTGTTTGCACCAGGGTCTCTACCTCCGTGGCCCGGGTCGATGACTACAATGTTCAGTTTTGAATCATTTTTAGAGAAAGAGTTCGCTTCAAAAAAAGGAATAAAAAGTAAAATGAAGGTTAAGAAAAATATAAAAGCTGGATTTTTATCTATTTGTATATTCATTTGCAGTAAGTTTCGGAACAAAAATAGAAATATTAAAATTATTTTACATTTTTTAGCTCTTTTGTAATGCCCTTATTTATATTTTTGCACACCAAGCCATCTTTTAGTAAAGAAAACAGAAAAATACATATTGTATAAATTATTAATAACATATATACTTTTTATTGTTTCGGGCATAAGCCTGGCTCAAGAAAAAATTCTACCGCAAATTATCGACCAACCAACAAATGTTGATCCGGCAGAATATTTTGGGATCGAGTCAATAGCTCCCGATTCAATACTGTCTCTTGATTCAATTGAAGTAGATTCAGCTACAGCTACTGTAATTGAAGCTCCCATTGATTATAACGCTGAGGATTCAATTGTCGTATCATTTGATGGGCAGAAAGTTTATCTGTACAATAATTCGATGGTAACCTACCAGTCAATCGAACTAAAAGCCTATTACATTGAATTGGACCTTGAAACTAAAGAAGTATTTGCTGAAGGTTTTACTGATACAACGGGGGCGGTTATTGGAGCTCCTGAGTTTAAAGACGGGCAGGAGGAATTCAAATCAAAGACATTAAGGTATAATTTTGAAACCCAAAAAGGGCTTATAACCGATGTGGTGACAGAACAGGGTGAAGGCACTATACATGGTGAGATTACAAAAAAAATATCGGGTGATACCTTTTTAATGAAAAACGGGAAGTATTCAACATGTGATGCCGACCATCCTCATTTTTACCTTCATTTAACCAAAGCCAAAGTAATATCGAACGATAAAACAATTACCGGGCCTGCATGGCTGGTTTTAGAGGATTTCCCAATTTATTTTCCTGTACTGCCATTTGGGTATTTCCCTAATTCCACTACCTATTCATCGGGAGTTTTAATTCCTTCGTATGGTGAAGAAGAAAACAGGGGCTTCTTTTTACGTGAGGGTGGTTATTATTGGGCTGCAGGCGAATATTTCGACCTGGCTGTAAGAGGTGATATTTATTCAAAAGGCTCATGGGCGACAAAATTACACACCAATTATAAATTAAAATATAAGTTTAGTGGCAACTTCGATTTTAGGTATGCAGTGAATAAGTATGGCGAAAAAGAATTTACCGATGTTTTTACAAGAACCCCTCAGTTTCAAGTAACATGGTCACACAGTCAGGATGCAAAAGCGAATCCTAACCGTACGTTTAGTGCCAGTGTAAATTTTTCGACCAGTGGTTATGATAAAATGAATTCACTTTCGGCACAGAATTACTTACGGACACAAAAATCGTCGAGTATATCGTATACAAAACGTTGGGAAAATTCGCCATTTAGTATGTCGGCGAATATGAGGCATTCACAGAATTCAACCGATACAACCATTTCTCTTAGTTTGCCTGAAATGACATTCACCATGCAGAAAATTTACCCTTTCAAAAAGAAAAAACGAGTCGGGAAAATTAAGTGGTATGAAAAGTTTGGATTTAATTATTCAGGGAATTTCAGGAACAGTATTACTTCAAAAGAATCGGAATTGCTCGAAAAATCGTTGATTACTGACTGGAAAAATGGAATTAAACACAACATTCCTATATCGTTGCCTAATTTTAATTTGTTTAAATATATAAATGTCAGCCCAAGTTTTGGATACAACGAAAAGTGGTATTTTAGCTCCCTTAATCAAACTTATGATCCTGAAAATGAGTATTATGATCCTATTCGAAGGGAATATAATAATGTTAGGACTGATACCGTAAGAGGTTTAAAACGTATTTACTCATATAATTATAGTTTGAGTGCATCAACCAATATTTACGGGATGTATAAACCCAAAAGCAAAAACTCAAGGATCGATGGTATCAGGCACAAAATGACACCATCTTTAAGTTTTAGTTATAATCCTGATTTTGGGAAAGAGAAATACGGTTATTGGCAAACAGTACAAGTCGATTCTACCGGGCATGTTGAAGAATACGATGTTTTTACAGGAGGAATTTATGGTGGAGCTCCATCACGCGGAGCATCAGGGGCAATTAGCCTTAATGTGACTAATAATCTTGAAATGAAAGTATTGGATATGAAAGACACCACTGATACAGCAGCTGACTCCAATACTGAACTCAAATATAAAAAAGTTAAAATACTTGATAATCTTAGCTTTGGAACCTCCTATAATCTTATTGCCGATTCACTTAATTTGTCGCCCATTAATATCAGAGGGCGTACCACAATTAAAGGTGTGAGTATTAATTTTGGAACAACTTTAAATCCATATGCTACTGATTCTCTCGGCCGTATCATCCACAAATATATGTGGAGTCAGAGTAGCGGATTAGCTAAATTAGGAAGGTTGACCCGTGCCAATCTTTCATTTGGTATGTCGTTTAAGTCGAAGAAAGGGGAGAAGGAATCGGAGGAAAATAGACAGGCAGTTGAAGAAGAGCAATTATTACCAGGTGATTATTCAAACTACGTCGATTTTAATATTCCCTGGGATATCAGGTTTAATTACAATTTTAATTATTCACGTACAAATCCATATGAAAAAGGAAGGTTTACGCAGACTTTAAGTTTAAATGGTAGCGCAAGTTTGACTAAAAACATCCGGTTGTCGATGAATACCAATTACGATATTATGGCCGGTGAATTTTCGTTTACTACTTTAAATATTACACGGGACTTACATTGCTGGCAAATGTCGTTTAATTTTGTGCCCTTTGGGTATATGAAAAGTTATAGTTTTACCATCAATGCCAAATCGACTCTATTAAAAGACCTTAAACTTGATAAACGTAGAAGTTACTACGATAAATTTTAGATAATCGATTATTTAGACCATTCTAAACTAGTTTTTATGAAACGAATTATTGCAACTGAAAATGCACCCGGTGCAATTGGCCCATATAGCCAGGCTGTCGAAATAAATGGCACATTATACATTTCGGGGCAAATACCATTAAATCCGGAAACGGGAAAAATTGAAGGAAATACTATTAAAAGCCAGGCTGAACAAGTGATGAAAAATATTGGAGCTATCCTGAATGCTGCCGGTTATAATTATTCCGATGTGGTAAAATCGACATGCTTATTAAGCAACATGTCTGATTTTGCAGCTATGAATGAAGTATATGGTTCGTATTACATACAAGGACCTCCTGCCCGTGCAGCATTTGCTGTAAAGGAGCTTCCTATGGGAGTTTTAATTGAGATTGAAACAATTGCTGCCAAATAAAAAAGGATGCTTAAAAAGCATCCTTTTTCGTTTGAAAAGCGTTATTTTTTTTATTCGGCAACAACTTCAAATTCAAAATCAACAACAACTTCACGGTGAAGTTTGATTTTAATAGTGTATTTGCCAATTTCTTTTATACCGTCTTCAGGTAATTTAATTTGTTTCCGGTCAATTTCAAAACCTTTTTTGTTGATGGCTTCAGCCACCATAATGGTATTGATTGATCCAAATATTTTTCCCAAAGTACTGGTTTTAGCTCCAACTTTAACAATCTTGTTTTCAAGTTTGCCAGCTATAACCAAAGCAGCATCTTTTAACTTAGCTTCTTTATGAGCCCGTTGTTTTTTGTTCTCAGCCATTACTTTTTTGGCTGATTCAGTGGCATTAATAGCCATCTTTTTAGGGACAAGGAAATTACGTGCATAGCCGTCTTTTACAACAACAATGTCGTCTTTGTTTCCTAGCCTGTCAATATCTTGTAATAATATAATTTCCATTTCAAATAGTCTTAAATTATTTCATCAAATCGGTTACAAACGGTAGTAATGCCAGATTACGTGCACGTTTGATGGCCTGAGAAACTTTACGTTGGTATTTTAAAGAAGTACCGGTAATTCTACGAGGTAAGATTTTTCCTTGCTCGTTTAAGAATTTTTTCAGGAATTCCGGATCTTTATAATCAACATATTTAATTCCGTTTTTTCTGAAACGGCAATATTTTTTCTTTTTGATTTCAACTGACGGTGGAGTCAGGTACCTTATTTCACTTTGATTCTGTGCCATAATCTATCCTTCTTTTTGAGTTTTTGCTTTTAACAAGTTTTTTCTCTTCGAACTGTATGCAACCATGTGTTTATCCAGTTTAACAGTCATAAAACGGATAATTTTTTCATCACGGCGGAAGTCAGTTTCTAATTTACTGATAAGTGAAGGATCGGCAATAAATTCAAATAAATGAAAAAAGCCGGTTGATTTTTTCTGGATTGGGTAAGCCAGTTTTTTCATGCCCCAATCTTCTTCATGGATCATTTTAGCACCACTTTCGGTGATTACGTCCTTGAATTTTTTTACCGCTTCCTTTACCTGTGGCTCAGATAAAACGGGAGTACAAATGAAAACGGTTTCGTACTGATTCAACATAAATATTAATTTTAAATTAAACTTTTTAATTTTTTTGGACGCGCAAAATTAGAAATAAATTGTTATTTATCAAATATTTGGGGGTTTTATTTCGGCAATAACTAATTTCTATAATGGAATATTTCCGTGTTTTTTAGGTGGATTTGATTTTCGTTTGTTATGAGTCATCTCCAAAGCAGTAATTATTTTTAGCCTTGTATCCTTAGGATTGATGATTTCATCGATATAGCCCAACGATGCAGCTTTGTATGGATTTGCAAATGTATCCCTATATTCATCAACTGCTTTGGCTTTATCTTCAGTATTTAATTTATTTTTATGAATAATATTTATTGCGCCCTCGGGGCCCATCACAGCAATCTCGGCAGTAGGGTAAGCATAATTAACATCGGCACCGATGTGTTTGCTCGACATAACATCGTATGCACCACCATAAGCTTTCCGTGTAATAACAGTAATTTTGGGTACTGTTGCTTCTGCAAAAGCATAGAGAAGTTTTGCCCCATGTTTTATAATTCCGCCAAATTCCTGGCTTGTTCCTGGTAAAAAGCCGGGAACATCAACAAATGTTATAATCGGGATATTAAATGCATCACAAAAACGGACAAAACGTGCACTTTTTACAGAAGAGTTAATATCTAAAACACCAGCCAAATGTTTGGGTTGGTTCGCAACAATACCTACTGGTTGTCCTGCAAATCGGGCAAATCCAATAATTATATTCTGTGCATAATGAGGTTGAACTTCCAGAAAATGTTTATTGTCAATAACCTTAGTGATGATGTCATTCATATCGTAAGGTTTATTAGGATCGGCCGGGACTAATTCTTGAAGCGATTCGTCACTTCTTTCAGACGGATCGGTAGTTGGTTTTATTATAGGATCTTCCAGGTTATTTGATGGTAAGAAGCTCATTAATTCCCTGATCATCATAAGTGTTTGATCTTCTGAATCGCCCGTAAAATGTGCGACCCCACTTTTTGAACTATGGGTATGCGCCCCGCCAAGTTCCTCTTTTGAAACATCTTCATGAGTAACTGATTTAATAACTTCGGGGCCGGTAACAAACATGTGGCTTGTTTCATTCACCATAAAAATAAAATCGGTGAGTGCAGGAGAATAAACTGCACCACCTGCACAAGGGCCTAAAATAGCACTGATTTGAGGGATTACCCCTGATGAAATTACATTGTTGTAAAATATATCAGCGTACCCGGCAAGGCTTTCAACACCTTCCTGAATACGTGCACCTCCTGAATCATTTAAGCCAATTACAGGAGCCCCCATTTTTAATGCAAGGTTTTGAATTTTAACAATTTTATCGGCATTAGCCCGGCTTAATGTTCCTCCGAATACCGTAAAATCCTGTGCAAAAACGTATACTAATTTTCCATTTATTTTACCATAGCCAGAGATTAAACCATCGCCCAGGATTTTGTTTTTTTCCATCCCAAAGTCGTAATTCCTATGGGTGGCTAACTTATCTATTTCGTTAAAACTGCCTGGGTCCAGAAGCTGGTTTATGCGTTCGCGGGCAGATTTTTTTCCTGCTTTGTGTTGTTTTAAAATACGTTCTTTTCCACCACCAAGTTCAGCTTCCTGGTTTTTTTTAAGCAACGTTTGATATTTATCTTTTAAGTTCATTGTCCAGATTTTATTCAATTTCAATTAATACCTGATTACTTTCAACAGTATCTCCTTCAGCCACAAATATTTTTTTTACAATACCGTCTTTTGGCGATTTATATTCACTTTCCATTTTCATGGCCGAAATTATTAATGCTGTATCATCGTGTTTAATGGTGTCACCTTCAGCTACCAGGATTTTTACAATTTTGCCTGGCATTGGTGATACAATTGTATTCTCATTTGGCCCAAATCCAGAGGCACCACGGTTTAATATGTACCGCGATTCAGCATCGATAATTTCCATTTCATACGATTCATACAAAGTATGTCCGGTAAACATTTTGGGCTGGTCGTGCTGTACAATTTCAATTTCATGCGAATGGCCATTTTCAATAATTGAAAACACTCCTTCGGAAGTGTGCATTAAGTCAACCTGGTAAGTTATATCATCAACCCTGATGTTTAGTAGATTGCCTTCCTGGCTAACAACTTCAACCTTTGCAATTCTGTCTTTAATTTTTATTTCAAGTGACATATTAAAAATGATTTGTGTAGGTGATTTTTTTCCAGCGGCTTTCCCTCGATGAAAACTCTTTTGATTCGTAAATACGGTTTAATTTGTCCAGAAAATTGATGTATGCTGAAATTATGACCATATCTTCCATTTTTCTGTTTGGTTCCGGTTCACTCATTAGTTTATCTTTATTCTTTTCGATAAAATGTGTGTTGTAGGTTCCATTAATAAAATCATCGCAGCGCATTATCCGGTCTAGGAATTTGATGGATGTTTTTACGCCGGTAATTTTAAATTCATACAAAGCCCTCTGCATTCGACTAATGGCTTCAGCCCTTGTTTTACCCCATACAATCAGTTTTGAGATCATAGGATCATAATAGATAGGGATTTCATAGCCTTCAAAAACGTAACCATCAGTACGTACACCAAGCCCCATTGGTTGTATTATTTTATGGATTTTTCCGGCACTTGGCATAAAATTATTGTCAGAATCTTCGGCGTAAATGCGGCATTCAATTGAATGTCCTTTTTGCGAAAGTTCATTTTGGTTTAGTTGTAGGTGTTCTCCCTGGGCAATCAGGATTTGTTGTTTTACAATGTCGATTCCTGTAACCCGTTCGGTAATAGGGTGTTCTACTTGTAGGCGGGTATTCATCTCCAGGAAATAAAAATTATGTTGGTCGTCAACTAAAAATTCAATGGTGCCAGCGCCTTCATAATTTACAGCTTCAGCTGCTTTAATAGCAATATCACCCATTTTTCCCCTTAATTCTTCAGTCATTAACGGAGAAGGAGTTTCTTCAATCATTTTTTGATGGCGCCTTTGAATGGAGCATTCCCTTTCAAAAAGGTGGATCGTTTTGCCATATTTATCAGCTAAAACCTGAAATTCGATGTGGTGAGGAGAGGAAATGTATTTTTCAATGTATACCGCATCGTCGTCGAAAGCTGCTTTGGCTTCCGACCTGGCAGCTCTTACTCCTGATACTATTTCATCTTCCTTCTGCACAAGGCGCATTCCTTTACCACCACCACCGGCAGAGGCTTTAATCATTACAGGTAATCCAATTTTTTTGATGGATTCCAAAACATTCTTTTCGTCGGTTATGCAGCCGTCTGTTCCGGGAACAATAGGAACTCCCGCTTTTGTCATGGCTTCGCGTGCCTTGATTTTATCACCCATGGTGTTAATAACCAGGGGAGAAGGCCCTATAAATATTATATTTTCATCGATACACCTTTGTGCAAAGGATGCATTTTCGGACAAAAAACCATATCCGGGGTGAATAGCATCAGCTTGGCACCGTTTAGCTATCTCTAGGATATTGTCAATACTTAAATAACTTTCTACAGAAGGAGCTTTTCCAACATAATAAGCTTCATGAGCGTACCTAACGTGAAGGGAGGTCCTATCGGCTTCAGAATAAATAGCGACTGTTTCAATACCCATTTCGCGGCAAGTACGCATTATTCTGATGGCAATTTCACCTCGGTTGGCAATTAAAATTTTTTTAATTTTATTCATATTCAGAAATCTGTATTTTTTATGAAATTTTCTAATTTCACTAACCAACAACTAATAACTCTTTCAATTCAAAATTGTTTAAATTTAATATTTTAGAATTAACATAGATATTTTTTTTGTAATTTTTAAAAAGGTCGTATTTTTGTACCAGACTAACTTAACAAAATGAAAATACTTCTAACTAGTTCGCTTATAGGTGTATTCATGTTTTTTTTTGGTTTTGCCCTCAAAGCACAAAATAATACATATACATTATCAAACGATTCACTGGTAAATTTCCATGCCAGTCAGAAAAGAGTTTATACTGCTACAAGGATCACCGACCGTCCAAAAATTGACGGCAAACTTGATGACTCTTGCTGGGAAACAGGAATTTGGTCGGCTGGTTTTAGGCAACAGCAACCAGCTCAAGCGCAGGAACCATCGCAGGAAACTGAAATAAAGGTTCTCTACGATGATAACAATTTATTTGTGGCTATTCGGTGTTACGATGATGAACCGGAAAAGATGAGGCCAATATTGGGTAGGAGAGACGATTTTACTGCTGGAGATATTACTGGTATAGCTCTTGACTCTTATAACGATAAACGGACTGCATTTGAATTTAATGTGTCGGCAGCAGGGCAGAAAATTGACCTTGTTCATTTGGGTGCATATAGTTGGGATACAAATTGGGATGCTGTTTGGTATGGAAAATCACATATTGGCGATTCGGCATGGACGGTTGAAATGCGGATTCCATTTAATCAATTACGTTTTGCTGATAAAGAAGAGCACGTATGGGGAATGCATGTTTGGCGGTGGATCGACAGGCTTGCCGAAGAGGACCAATGGAAACTAATTCCTATTGATGCTCCCGCAATGGTCTATATTTTTGGAGAATTAAGAGGAATAAAAGATATTAAAACCAAACGAAACTTCGAAATGCTACCATATGCTAAAGCTAAGGTAGTTGCAGGCGATGATGGTTCTAATAATTTGGGTTTTGGTTTGGATGGAAAAATAGGTGTAACATCTGATTTCACTTTAGATTACACTATTAATCCCGATTTTGGACAAGTTGAAGCTGATCCTTCGGTTTTGAATTTGACTTCGTATGAGGTTTTTTACGATGAAAAAAGGCCTTTTTTCCTTGAAGGGAATAGTATATTAAATTATGAAGTTGGACGCGACCAGCTTTTTTATTCGCGAAGAATAGGGCATGCACCAAGTTATTCGCCTGATATTGAAAAAGGAGAGTCATTAAAAATGCCTGAAAATACTTCCATACTTAATGCATTAAAATTAACAGGGAAAAGTAAAAACGGACTGTCATTGGGAATAATTAACAGCATGACTGCCAAAGAAAATGCAACTATCTCTTCACCGGGTTTGTCAAAAACTGAGACAGTTGAACCCTTTACAAACTATTTTATCAGCCGTGTAAAAAAAGATTATAATGAAGGAAATACTGTTATTGGAGGTTTAGTAACATCAACAATTCGTTCGATAAAAGATGATAATCTTAATTTTTTACCGGATAACTCATTGGTGGCAGGAGTCGATCTTCAGCATAACTGGTTGAACCGTAAATACTTTGTTGATGTTAAAAGTTTTTATTCAACAGTTGGCGGAAGTACTGAGGCAATTTCGAAATTACAACGTTTATCGACTCATTTATTTCAACGGACCGATGCATCCCACCTTAACTACGATACCGATTTAACCCGGATGTCGGGATGGGGAGGAGCTTTGAGTGGAGGAAAAAGGAGTGGGAAATTCAGGGCAACCGGTACATTGGCATGGCGCTCGCCAGGGGTCGATTTAAACGATGTCGGTTATATGCGGCAAGCCGATTTTATAGAACAAGATATAACATTGCGGTATCAGGTAAACGAACCAAAGGGTATTTTACGGAATTATTATGTGAATTTAACCCAGGAAAACGGTTGGAGTTATGGCGGAGAAAAATTAAGCAATGAATTGGATATGCATTCATATTTTAGTTTTAGCAACTTATGGAGTATGCATTTTCTGATAAATCGCGATTTTTTTAACGTTGATACAAGGCAACTTAGAGGTGGCCCGGCATTAAGAATTGATTCAAGGACAGGGAGTGAAATATTATTGCAAACAAACTCAACTAAAGATATTTTTATAGCTGGAGGTATTGATGTCGATTTTTGGGATGACAATGTTTCAGAATCCTACGAATATACATTTCATGCCCGTTGGCAAATAAATAACCGTTTGCTTTTATCGTCACATACTGTGCTTCAAAATCGAATTTTTAATCACCAATATGTCACGCAAATGGTTGTTAACAATAAAAGAGAATTCCTTGTGGGGAAAATTGACCGTAATACTGTTTCAACCACCTTGCGGATGGAGTATTTTATTACTCCGGAGTTATCGTTGCAGTATTATGCAAATCCATATGCTTCAATTGGAAAATACTCTGATTATAGGATTGTAAATGAATCGCAGGCAAAAGATCCCGCAAAACGATATACAAGCCTTGCAGTTCTCGAAGGAGGTAGTTCCGGTTTGTTGGTTAAGCCTCTGGGGCCGGAAACCGAATCATTTGAAATCCCTTCAACCGATTTTAATTTTCAGGAATTAAGGTCAAATTTTGTTGCACGATGGGAATTTAGGCCCGGGTCAACCATGTATTTTGTTTGGTCGAATAGCCGGTCGAACTATGAAAATAAATACAACAATTCATTGTTCGATAGTTTTGGTGGTATTTTCGATGTTAAACCTCAGAATGTATTTATGTTGAAATTTAGCTACTGGTTTACATTATAATAAAAAGCAATTATCTTTGCCACTCTATGTGGTATTCTGAGTATTTTCCATTTTACAAGCGCAATTTAATTTTGGCTATGCCTGTTGTATTATCGCAGATTGGACAGGTTACTGTTAGCCTGGTTGATAATATGATGGTTGGCCATGTTGGTACTGTTGAATTGGCTGCCTCGGCATTTGCCAATAGTATTTTTATGCTTGGAATGTACATGGGAATGGGTATTGCTTATGGATTAACACCCATGGTGGGCAAAGCTTTTGGTAACAAAAAAAAGGAGCTTGTTTCGTTATACTTAAAAAACGGTATTTTTTCGCATATTGTTATTGGATTGTTTCTAACGGCCATCATGTTTTTTGTTTATTTTTTTCTTTCAAAAATGGGGCAGCCACCTGAGGTTGTTATACTGGCTAGGCCTTATTATTTATGGCTGTGTGCATCGTATCTGCCATTTATGTTGTTTTATTCCTATAAACAGTTTTTTGAGGGGTTAGGCAATACCAAAGTGGCTATGGTTATTACAATTTCTGCCAATTTGATAAATATAGCCGCCAATTATGCTTTTATTTTCGGGAAGTTTGGATTTCCGGAGTTAGGATTAACCGGGGCAGGAGTTGGTACCTTTATTTCGAGGATTTCGATGCCGCTTTTTTTTATGATCTATATACTAACTGCAAAACGTTATCTTCCTTATTTTAAAGCAGCACGGAAACAAGCAATCCGGTTACTCGAAATTATAAAAATTTTAAAAGTTGGCGTTCCAATTGGAGTACAAATGGTAGTTGAAGTTTTTGCATTTGCAATTGGGGCTATAATGATGGGATGGATTGGTGAGGTTTCTCTGGCAGCTCATCAGGTAGCTCTTGGGTTGGCTTCGTTGACTTATATGATTTCACTGGGGATCTCTTCAGCAACAACCATTCGTGTCAGCCATCAGTTTGGGAAGCATGATATTTTATCTGTTAAAAGGGCCGCTTTTGCATCTACTCATCTGGTGTTATTTTTTATGGCTGTAATGGGGCTTGTATTTATTAGCCTTAAGAATTATTTGCCCTATTTATTTGTGACCGATATTGATGTAATTATTATAGCTGCAAATTTGTTGGTGGTGGCTGCTCTTTTTCAAATTTTTGATGGACTGCAGGTTGTCATGTTAGGGGCGCTTCGTGGAATGTCGGATGTTAAAATACCTATGCTGATAGCTGGTTTAGCATATTTAGTTGTAGGAATACCTTCCAGTTATGTTTTTGCTTTTGTTTTGGATTTAGGGCCACGTGGAATATGGTTTGGATATCTTCTGGGCCTTGGTTTGGCTGGTATTTTATTTTATTTCCGCTTTCGAAAAATACTTAAAATTAAAGCATAAAAAAACGGGTTATCTTCACTGGCGATAACCCGATTGTTCATAGTTTAGTTTAGTTAGATCAGAAAACAATATCAGTTTATAAGAAAAGGAATAAACAATATGTCCTCTGTAACTTTTTTCTTAAGGCATTGCTAATATAATACATTTATATAAATCGTGGCAAATAAATTTTACTTTTTATTGATGTTTAGGTAAAGTTTGAGTGTAAATATTTGATTATTAGCGGGATTATTTTTAACATTTTTTGTGTTATTTCTTTAATTATTCTAAAAAATGTTAAAATACAGCATTTTTGGAAGGTTAAATTTCCTTTTTTTTCGTCAAAAACAGGCAGTTTTTGGTGCTCAGATGAGTATCTTTTTCTATTTTACACACTAAAATATTCAATATTCCCATGATAAAAACAGTGCAACTTACAGGAATAAAAAAAATGCAGGAGGGTATAAAACCAATGCCCGCTATAATTAATAATACAGATGTGTTATTAAAAATTGCTTCAATTGGTGTTTGTGGATCGGATATTCATTATTATACCGAAGGTAAAATTGGATCACAGGTTGTTGATTACCCTTTTATTGTTGGGCATGAATGTTCAGGAATAGTTGTTGAGATAGGATCAGAAGTAACACATTTAAAAGAAGGTGACCTTGTGGTAGTTGATCCTGCCATACATTGTGGCACATGTGATCAGTGTAACGCTGGAAGGCCGCATACATGCCGTAACAATAGGTTTTTGGGGTGCCCGGGGCAAATTGAAGGATGCCTTTCGGAGTATTTGATAATGCCCGGTTTTACATGTTTTCCGGTTACCGGCAAAATGAATCCGGTTCAGGCTGCTTTAATTGAACCTTTTACAATTGGAGTTTATGCCGTTAATTTGGCGAAAATTGAGAATATTAATTCCTCTATTGGAATATTTGGTTCCGGGCCAATAGGTTTAAGTGTTTTGTTAAAACTAAAGGCTGATGGTATTTCCAATATTGGAATGATAGAACCTCTGGAATACCGGTTGCAAAAGGCAAAGGAATTAGGAGTCAAATATGCCTTAAGTTCTGATAATGAGGACCTTCTATTGAAAATCAGCGAAAATGAACCGTTATTGCTTGATGTGGTTTTTGAAGCAAGTGGTGAACAGGCAGCAGTTGACAATGCCATAAGAATACTAAAACCGGGCGGAAAATTAGTATTAATTGGAATTCCTCCTGCGGCAAGTTATTCATTTGATATGGATAATATGCGTCGCAAAGAAATTACAATTATCAATGTCCGGCGTCAGAACCATTCTGTTGAAGAAGCCATTGATCTTGTAACCAGTGGCAAAGTGGATATTGAAAAAATGGTTACGCATTATTTTAATTTTGATGAAACACATAAGGCTTTTGAAATTGTTGAAGGATATAAAGATGGCGTAATTAAAGCAATGATAAACCTTTAGTTTTTTAAGAACATTATTATAACTACACTGTATGAAAATAGTTGTGCTTGATGGATTTACACTAAATCCCGGTGATTTGAGCTGGGAATCCTTAAAATCACTTGGCGATGTATCTGTTTATGAACGGACTTCGGCTGATAAAATTATTGAAAGGTCGGCAGGAGCAGAAATTGTGATAACTAATAAGGTAGTAATTGATCAAAAAATAATTAGCCAGCTTCCGGCCATAAAATACATTGGTGTTTTGGCAACGGGCTTTAATGTGGTTGATATAGAAGCAGCAAAAGAAGCAGGAATTATGGTTACAAATATTCCTGCCTATAGCACCGATTCGGTTGCCCAAATGGTGTTTGCACATATTTTAAATTTTACCCAACGGGTAGACATGCATTCCAATTCAGTAAAATCAGGGCGATGGGCAAACTGTATTGATTTTACTTATCAGTTAACACCACAAATTGAACTCTCGGGTAAAACTATTGGGATTATAGGTTTTGGAAAAATTGGGCAGGCGGTTGCCCGGGTGGCACTCGCCTTTAGTATGAAAGTGGTTTTTTATAACCGAAGCAGGAAAGATGGAGCAGTGGAAAATACAACACAGGTTGATTTGCAATCATTGGTAAAAGTGAGTGATTTTATAAGTGTGAATTGCCCGCTTACTGCCGAAAACGAAGGATTTGTAAATGAACAATTGTTACAATTTGCAAAACCATCCGCTTTTATTATTAATACAGGTCGTGGCCCTTTGTTAAATGATAAGGACATTGCTAATGCTTTAAATGCCGGGCAGATAGCGGGCCTTGGCGTTGATGTGTTAGCAACTGAACCTCCACTGGAAAATAATCCATTACTTTCGGCAAAAAATTGTTTTATTACTCCTCACATTGCCTGGGCTACACTCGAGGCAAGGCAGCGGTTAATGAAAATTGCTGTTCAGAATATTAAAGCATATTTAGATGCAAAACCTGAAAATGTTGTTAATGCTAGTTAAAGAGTTTAATCCCCAAAAAGATGGCCCTTGGTTTGGCTGGTCCATAAATGTAGCCACTGTCGCGGTTTTTACCACTATCAAAATCATTTTGGTACTGGTTAAACAGGTTAGTTGCTCCTCCAAAAAATTCAATGGACGAATCCAGTCGTTTTATCTCAAAAGAGTATGAAACCTTTAGGTTTGTTTCCCAGAAAGTGGGAGACGTATAAAGGATATCCATCTCGGAGGGTACCTGCGTCACCTGTCAATCCATAGTGAGGGACTAACATATTACCAGTATAAATTCCCGATAAGGAAGCTTTAAATTTACTTTTGGGAGTCCATGATAAGGTATAAAAACCATATGCATCAGGCGACCGCAGGTGAGTTTTAATTCCCGGCAATTCTTCCGACCACGCTACTTCCTGGCTGTATTCACTTTTTTGAAGCGTAATTCCAGCCTCCAATTGAATAATTCGGTTATAATTTCCGCGAGCCTCAAAAGTTGCTCCATAAACGGCACTGGTTCCACCATTGTGTTTTTCTAAAATGGAGTTTCCTGTTTCAGAGGTTCCAATTTCTTCTAAAATGAAGGTATTACTGAGTTTTGTATAAAATCCTTCGGCCGTAAATCCATATACATGTTTTTCAGTAGGTTTATCATAGTTTAATGAAAGGCTCCAGCTTTGCGATTTTTCTTCTTCCAAATCATCAGCCAATTGAATGGTTTGAATACCACCACCGGCAAAAGCAATGTGCATGTCGGCATCAAAAGCTTCAGGAGCCCTAAAACCAGTTGCCCACGAAGCCCTGATTTGAGTGTTCTGTGTGGGGTGAATCAGCATTGAAATCCTGGGGTTTAAAATTACTTGATCTACAAAATTGTGTTTGTCTGCCCTTATTCCTGTCAATAATGTGAATGTTGAATTTATATCCCAATCGCTTTGGGCAAAAAATCCGGCGTTTTTACTTACCTGGTCAATCAAATAATCGTATGATTTTATTATGTCGTAGATATCATCAATTTTATATTCAGCACCAAATGTCAGAATGTTTGTCCCACCAAAAAAATCGTATGCTGTATGGTTCACCTGAATTCCTGAAACAAATGTGTAGTTTTTTGAAGTACCATAGGGAGGATTTGCCCTAAAATCACTTAATTCCTGTTCATCCGAAGGAGCTATACCAGTATAATGTTTGCGTTTTGTTGATTGCCCGGCAATATATATTCCGGTGAATGTGCGGTTGTTTTTACTTATTAATTCGTAATTAATTCCGCCCATTAAAATGTTATGCGTACGCTCTTCCGATTGTTTTGCAAGATAGGCAGGGCCCTCAATAATTTCACCACCGTACCTGTATTCATGAAGGCTTGAAAAATTGGCCTCAATTTTTTGATTTTCATTTAGTCTAAAAAAGGAATTAAATCCAAATGAATTATTTGTAAGCGAAGGTAATTCTGAAAACCCATCGTTATTGTGGTCATAATCGCCCCGTTGGCGGTGCGATGTATAAACCGATATACCTGCATTACGTTTTTGTGCCAGGGCAGTGATTGTCGCGTTAATTAAATAATCGGTTGCCTGACCATTTATTACTGAATTATTCGATGAAACCTGAAATGAATTTCGTTGTGGAAGTTTTGTAATAATATTTACAGTGCCACCTACTGCGCTTGAACCATATAAGGCTGAACCACCTCCACGCACAACCTCAATTCGTTCGACCATTTCGGCAGGCATTTGTTCCAAACCATATAATCCGGCCAAAGCTGAAAAAACAGGGCGGCTATTAATTAAAACCTGGCTATAGGCACCTCCAAGGCCATTCATACGTAGCTGGCTGTAATTACATGTTTGGCAGTCGGTTTCCATCCTAAGTCCCGGTTGGAAATTTAAGCCTTCAGAAACAGTATTGGCCGCTACATTTTCAATGGTCCGTGAATCTAATACATTTACTATTACTGCACTTTCGGTTTGGCGTTTAAATGTTTTGGTCCCGGTAATAACTACCTCATCCATTCGGATAATATCTTCTTCAATTTCAAACTTTATCTCGAGGGTTTCGTCAGAATGAATTACTATTTTTTCTTTTTTTATTTTGTAACCAATCATTTTGGCAACAAGAGTATATTCACCAATAGGGACATCAATTAATTGGTAGTGGCCGGTAACATCGGTGGGTCGTGCCAAGTTGGGTTCCTTCGAGGTAAATATTCACAAAAGGCATGTGTTTTCCTTGTGAAACAACGTGCCCAATAATGTTTGCATCATCGCCTTGTTTTGAATAAGCACTAATAGAAAATAGGAATACAAGTAAGAATAGAAATATATTTTTTGTCATCTGATTTTTGAATTTAGAACTACAACAAACAAAACTTGTTTGTGTTGAATAAAACTATTTATTTATTATACTTTTTAGTGAAACAAATCGATGAGAATATTACTTTTGTAAAGTAATTGGTTCTAAAATATAGATTAATAGGGAATCCGGTGATTCTGATTTGTCAGGAAATTCCGGAGCTGTACCCGCAGCTGTAAGCCAAAATTTGGTTGCTATCAATGCCACTTGCCTTTATTAGGTTGGGAAGGCGGTAACCACAGGCGAGCCAGAAGACCTGCCATTACATAGACTACAATATTTGAAGCTTTCGGGATAAAAGCTCAGGTGAAAAGTATTTTTCCTGTATTCCCAATGTCTAAAGTATTGTAAAATTTATTGTTCAATTAACAAGAAATTTTACTATGAAAAAAATTTACTTTTTATTTTTAATGTGTGCCGCATTTTTGGCAAATGGGCAGAGTGTTGCAACTTTCGACAGCTTAGCTCTCGATGAAAATTCGTTCTGGAATGGTTCTGATGAATCGGGTTCTTTTAAAAGCGGTAGTTTTACGTTTTACAACAATTTTAATGCTGCCTGGGGGAGTTGGGATGGTTTTTCGTATACGAACCAAACCGATGTTATTACTGCAGATTATTCGAATCAGTACAGTGCAATTACGGGTACAGGGAATAATCAATCGGTTAATTATGCTACTGCCTGGGTTAGTGGGAATGCGCAGGTTGAGCTCGATAGTTCGTCGGTAGTATCGGGATTATACCTTACCAACAGTACCTATGCCTATTATTCAATGTTTGCTGGCGACGCATTTTCGAAGAAATTTGGTGGCGAATCAGGCAGCGACCCTGATTATTTTAAACTTCTGATTTATGGATTTGATGAATCAGGCGATACAACTGGGTGTGTTGATTTTTATCTGGCTGATTACCGGTTTTCGAATTCATTGATGGATTATATTATTAATGATTGGACCTGGGTTGATTTAAGTGTTTTGGGTTGAGGTTAAAAATCTTCATTTTATTTTTGGAATCAACAGATAATGGTGATTGGGGGATGAACACACCTGCTTATTTTTGTATCGATGATTTAGGAGGTAATCCACCCGCAATGGTTAAAATCAATGAGGCTGATATTGAGGATGTTGTATTTGACTCAACAGGATTTTATAATGGGGCCCGACCTTGCCGGTGGTTTTACCAGCGAAGGTTTTTTGTTTAAAAATATGTTTAATTTGGAATGGGGGAGTTGGTCTGGCTTTGCCGCTTCATCGACAGTTGATATAGAAACCAGAGGGTATGGAAACCAGTATAGTTCTATTGCCGGCAGTGGTGCTCTTGAAACATCTAATTATGCAGTGGCCTATGTTTCAGGAGTTTTCTGAAATTGAATTTTCAGATACAGTTCTTAATGGATGTTACCTCACTAATAGTACATATGCCTATTGGTCGATGAAAGAAGGCGACCAGTATGCGAAAATGTTTGGTGGAACCACCGGAAATGAGGAAGATTGGTTTAAAATTGACATCTATGGTATAGATACAGCTGGGAACATCAGTGATAGTATTGAATTTTACCTGGCTGATTTCCGGTTTGCTGATAATACATTGGATTATATTGTTGACGATTGGCAATGGCTTGATTTGTCATCGTTAGGACGAATCTCAAAACTACAATTTAAATTATCATCGTCCTGATAATGGTAATTGGGGAATGAATACTCCGGCTTATTTTTGTATTGATCAGTTGAACCATTTTGATGAAGCACCGGTAGTTATTAATCCGATAGCCGATGTGGGCAGAGGTTGGACTCCCGGACGAATTTTTTATCTGCCACTTGATTCCGTCTTTACTGATTATGATAATAGTGATAGTTTAATGGAATTTGCCATCGAAAGTAGTAGTAATCAGGATATTGTTTCTGCCTCAATTTATCAACTTGAGAATGCTGTGACACATGTAATGGAAAATTTTATAAAAATAACCATAGCTGAAAATAGTACCGGCCAATCAGTAGTGACAGTTTCTGCCACTTCAAACGGAAAAAAAAACCAATCATTCATTTATAGTTGTAGCCAGAATTTATACGGTAGCATCGGTTTTGAATGAACCGGAATTTAAAACTTACCCCAATCCCTTTTGTTGACAGGATTAAAATAAAAATGCCGGTTAATGAAGGAACATATTCGATTTATGATGTTTCGGGTAAAATAATCCGAATGGAAAATTTTTATAATCAAAATGAAATTGAAATATCAGGATTGGGAAATATACCTTCAGGAATTTATTTTGTTAAAATTATTTCTGAAGATCAATCATATTCAACAAAATTGGTTAAAAAATAAGTAAGTGTATGCTAATGTTACATCTAAGATAGAGTTTTGAATTACCATAACATTAATTTTTCCTGAAGAGTACTAAAAAAGAGTATTTGGTGTTTTGTTCTATCGGGTTAAAATTGTTTCTTTGTACTTTGATAAAAAATTATTTGAAAACGATATGGGAATTGATAAAAATAAAATGGTCACTCTTACATACGATTTACACGTAGATAACGATAAGGGTGAATTAATTGAACAAGCTTCAACGGAAAATCCGTTACAGTTTTTATTTGGAGCAGGAATGATGCTCCCTAAATTTGAGGAAGAGTTAGCCCCTTTAAATTCAGGCGAATCGTTTGAAATTAGTATTAAAAATGCTGATGCTTACGGTGCTGTAAATAAAGAAGCTGTTGTTGACCTTCCTAAAAATGTATTTTTAGTTGAAGGGAAATTCGATGATGAACTTATAAAAGTTGGCAATGCTGTTCCTATGATGAGTAGTAACGGCCAAAGAATGAATGGCCTGGTATTGGAAATCACTGAAGAAATAGTAAAAATGGATTTTAACCACCCTCTGGCTGGCGAAGATTTATATTTTAAAGGAAATGTTATTGAAGTCCGTGAAGCAAGTGAAGAAGAAATTGCTCAAATTATAAATGGCTCAGGCGGTTGTGGTTGTGGTTCAGCCGATTCTTGTGATTCAGGTGGTTGTGACGATGGCAGCTGTGGAACTGAATCCTCTGAAGGTGGCTGCGGTTGTGGTTGCTAAAACAATATTTTGAAAATTAGGTCAATTTAACTACATTATCCTCGTTTTCCGATTAAAGGGGAACGAGGTTTTTTTATATTATGAATACATTTGGAAAACTTTTTAGGCTAACTTCGTTTGGCGAATCTCATGGAAAAGGGATTGGTGGTATTATTGATGGTTGCCCAGCCGGACTCACAATTGATATGGATTTTATCCAGAATGAATTAAACAGGCGGAAACCAGGGCAGTCGAAAATTACCACACAACGTCAGGAGTCGGACGAAGTTCAGTTTCTATCGGGTGTATTTGAGGGTAAAACTCAGGGAACACCTATTGCGTTTGCCATTTGGAATAAAGACCAACATTCAAACGATTATAACGATTTAAAAAACGTTTTCCGCCCTTCACATGCCGATTATACCTATGCTAAAAAGTATGGTACACGCGATTATAGGGGGGGAGGCAGGTCATCGGCCCGCGAAACCATAGCAAGGGTAGTTGCAGGTGCCATTGCAAAGGGGATCCTTAAAAGTGCAGGCATCGAAATTAATGCATTTGTGTCACAGGTTGGCGAAATAAAACTTGAAAAATCATACCTCGACCTTGACCTTTCTTTAACTGAAAGTAATATCGTACGGTGCCCTGATTTGGACATGGCCGAAAAAATGATTGCCAGGATTGAAAAGGCGGGGAATGAACATGATACCGTTGGAGGTGTTATAACTTGTGTGGCTAAAGGAGTGCCAGTAGGTTATGGCGAACCGGTTTTTAATAAACTGCACGCCGACCTTGGTTTTGCTATGTTAGGTATTAATGCAGTGAAAGGTTTTGATTATGGATCGGGTTTCGAAGGCACTAAATTAAGTGGGTCAGAGCACAATGATGTGTTTATAAAGGATGAAAGTGGCATTCATACTAAAACCAATAACTCAGGCGGAATCCAGGGTGGTATTTCCAATGGCGAAGATATTTATTTGCGTGTAGCATTTAAGCCAATCGCAACTCTTTTAAAAGAGCAAAAAACGGTTGATGCCGATGAAAATGAAGTTGTTATTAATCCAAAGGGGAGGCATGACCCATGTGTGTTGCCGCGTGCGGTACCTATAGTTGAAGCAATGGCTGCTCTGGTTTTAGTTGATCATTATTTAATTAATAAAATAAATACTTTAAGTAATGCCTAGAAAAAAAAGAAACAGAAAATTACAAGTTCCGCCAACAATTAAAGGGATGTCGGTTTTTGGAGTAAGAGGCCGGCGGTCAGAAGAAGTTTTTTTGTTATTTGAGGAATATGAAACCATCAGGCTTCTCGATTACCGAGGAATGACGCAGGAAGAAGCTTCGCTTGTAATGGAAGTTTCGAGGCCAACGCTTACCCGCATATATGAAGATGCCCGCAAAAAAGTAGCAAAAGCTTTTGTCGAAGGGAAAGACATATTAGTAAGAGGTGGCGATTTTTTCTTTGATGAAAATTGGCATAAATGTAATTCTTGCAAAGCAAGTTTTAGTTTTTACGAACCAATTGCTGTAAAATGCCCTGTTTGCAGTTCCGCTGAAACAGATACTTTAAATGATTTTTATAAATCAGGATTTTAATTAGTGGTTACACTGATGCCCTTCTTCGTGACCCCCTTCACAAATTTTAAAAGTAGTTTGATAATCTCCTTTTAACCATTGTTTTAACGCAGTTTCAATTGATCCGGAAAAACCTGTAATTACGTTGATTCCAGCTTCGGTTAGTTTTATGTTAGCTCCTCTGCCCAGATTTCCTGTTAATAATTCAGAAACTCCTGCCTCTTTTAATTCTTTCGAAATATTTGATTTACAACCACAGGTTTGATTGGTACTCAGAGTTTTAATATGTTTGGTATTTTTATTTCCATCAACACTAAACACTTGAAATTCAGAAGAGTGGCCAAAATGTTCTTCTACCTTATTGTTTGTTCCCGAAATTGCAATTGTTTTCATATTTTATGTGAAATTATGTTCCGTTATGGAAAACAAAAATAATAAAATTCAGAACATATGTTCTAAATTTTGTGTTTAATTATTTTTATTTTTCTTTCCGGATAGAAAAACTAATTTTGTGCTTAAACAACTAATTTACACAATCAACTTTTAATGAAAATTCGAAAATTGCTAAGGATTCTACACCGCGATTTGGGGTATTTTATCGTAGGTATGACTATTGTTTACGGTTTGTCAGGGATAATATTAAATCACAGGCATGATTTTAATCCTGATTATCAGATTATTTACTCGGATATTAATTGGGGTAAAATAGAAAAAGGGGATTTGACAGAGTCTGTAATAATTGATTTTTTGGCAAAAATTGACAGGGAAGTTCAGTTTAAGAAGTATTATTTTACTAACGAAGGACAATTGAAAATATTTATCAGTAATGGCCAGATAATTGTTGATCCTTCGAATGGAAAGGGTTACATGGAGTATTTAAAAAAAAGGCCCTTGTTTTTTGAAATAAACATTTTACACCGTGCTACAACAGTTGTAGCCTGGAAGTGGGTGAGCGATATTATGGCGGCGATTTTAATATTTGTGGCTGTATCAGGATTATTTTTGCTTAAAGGGAAAAGAGGATTATTACGATGGGGGTGGTGGTTGACCATTGCAGGATTTGTTGTACCTTTATTTTTTATGATTTTGTATATTTGGTAAAACTTAAAATGTATGTGAATAATACGACCATGATACTATTTTACCTCAAACCTGCAGCAGGCAGGTATCATATACAATTGAAAATTTAAATTATAATGAGATGAAAAAACTGGCTGTTATTTTGTTGTTGGCAACAATTTTAATTTCTTGTGGAAATCAGAAAAAAACAAAAGTTGCTGAAGTTTCCGAACCTGTACAAATTATTACTGTTGATGAGCTTTACCAAGAGGCTGAGAAATTAGTCGATCAGGAAGTAACCTTAAAGGGCACAGTTATGCATGTATGCAAACAGGGTGGAGGAAGATGTTTTTTAATGGGATCGACCGAAGATATTATAGTGAGAGTTGAAGCTGGCGAAAAAATTGGTGCTTTTACCCAGGAACAAATGGGGAGCGAGCTTGAGATTAGTGGAATATTCCGATTGGTTAAAACCGAAGCCGATGCACATAATCCTGGAAAAGAACATGGCGAAGATGCTGAAGAAGTAGAAGATGCTTCAACTGAAGAAGCACATCAAACCATTGCTGATTCACAGGAAGAGCAAGAGGCGCAATATTTTATTGAAGGTTTATCTTTAAAAGAAATTTAATTTAAACGAAAAAGATGTTTTTATACCGGAGGTTTTAGTCTTCGGTTTTTTTGTTTACTATATTTTTCTCAGCTGGAATAAATTTGAGCGAAATTGAATTAACACAATGGCGTGTATTTTTTTTCGTAAATTGTTCGCCTACAAATACATGCCCTAAATGCCCTCCACAAGCGGTGCATGTAATTTCTGTCCTTCTGCCGTCAGCATCGGTTGTTTTTGTAACGGCTCCTTTTATTTCATCATCGAAACTTGGCCACCCACAGTTTGAGTGAAATTTGTCAGAAGAATTATACAATGCCACACCACATTGTTTGCAAGCGTAAACCCCTTTCTCAAAAGTATCAGTGTATTCGCCTGTAAAGGCTCGTTCAGTACCTTTGTCAATAATAACATGTTTTTCAAATGAGTTTAATTGTTTCAATTTTTTTTGTGGTTCCTGAGCATTTGCCAACATAATTATTCCTAATATAAAAATGGTTAAAATTGTTTTCATACACTATTAGACAATTAATAGCTCAAGTTTGTTTAGGGTCATTGTTATTTTTGAAAACAGATTATTTTTGAAAAAGAATTATTTAGATTTAATGAAACTATTCTTTTGTTATAGCTAACAAATAAGGTTTTTATTATGGAATAAATCAGAAATTTGGAGATTTACGATTTACTGAGATCGTTATTACAGTAGCTGAACCATTTATATCTTCAAATATTTTTTAATCATATCAACAAGTAAAATATGTTTAAGTGGTTTCGAAATGTAATCATCACATCCAATATCCAGGGCTTTTTTCCTATCCTCTTTCATAGCGTAAGCTGTTTGTGCAACTATGATTAATGATGGATTTATTTTTTTTAATTCTACAGTTGCTTCAAAACCATTTAAAACAGGCATTTTTATATCCATTAAAACAAGCTCGATGTCCTGATTTTGTTTATACTTTTCAATAGCTTCCTGCCCGTTTTTTGCATGGATTATTTTAAGAGGCAAGTTCGCCAGAAATTTATCTATAAGAATAAAGTTTATTTCTTCGTCTTCAACAACTAAAATTGTATGTGTGTTTGAATTTTCCAAAGCCATAATTTGATTATATAAACAATTTATAATTTATAATTATTTGAAGCAAGCGGAAATAACTAATTTGCCACAATTATCAATACTACATTTATAAACAGATAAACTGAAATTATTAATTCTCTTTCCAATGAATTAAATTCCACTACTGGTGTAAAACTACAAATTTTCTTTATTAAATAAATGAATGGAATATATATTTATTTAGTTAATCATTTTTAGCCCGATTTTTATTTGAATTAGTCCAAATAAATTTTACGAACCTAATTGTTTTTTATTTTAAGCAGTTATACCAGATTATACTATTTTTTGAGTGTTATAATTATGTTTGTAAATTAGTTTTATTTAATCAAAATCAGGTTTTCTTCGCATTTTCTTTTCAGAAATGCGGTGTTTAGTATCCAGTCTTTTTATTTTGGAGGATAAAGTTGGTTTTGTTGCAATTCGCCTTTTTTGAGGCTTTAATAAGGTATCAAGTAGTTTATAAAAACGTTTTGTTACATTGTCTTTATTCCGTAATTGTGACCTTTCCGATTGAGCAGATAATAGTAGCTCTCCATCATTTGTAAGCTTGTTTCCAAGTTTTGAAATGAGCTTCTTTTTCTGAAACTCGGACAATAGTTTTGAATTAACCACCGAAAAACGTAATTCAACTTTAGTGTCGGTTTTATTAACATGCTGGCCACCAGGCCCACTGCTGCGGCTTGTTGAATATATTAACTCACTACTTAAATCCCGGTTTAAAAGAGCCATCTGTTAATTCATAAAATTTCAGAGGCTAAAATTACGGATTTTGCAGGTCAACACAAATCATCTGTTCCATATCGCGAACTATTAATTTGCCATTGGCAAATGCCATTGGTGCCCACGCCTGTGATTTTGTGGAATTAAATAATTCAGCTTTGGCCAATTCTTTGTATCCATCGGGCGAAGGTTTTATAAGATGAATGGCACCATTTTTCCCATTCTGATTTACAATATAATCTCCTATTTGTATTACTGCGCCCATTTCAAATTCGGGTGCACTTCCTTTTTCCCATTGAAGTTCACCGGTTAACGACATACAAACCATTTGGTTGGGCCTGCCATTTGAATTCAGGTATAAATAATTGTTGCGAAAAACCGGTGGGTGCATTTTACAGCCTGCTTCTTCAGTTTTAAAAATTTCGTTCACCTGAAATCCGTTTTCTGTTTTGTTTATTTCAATAAGTACTGAAACCGGCGCATACTTATCGTTATAAGAACAATCAGTAAGGAAAACTTTGTTGTCGCCAATAATTGTTGGCGGAGTAATAGTAGCAAACGATTTTAAGCCTTTATAGGTCCACAATTCTTTTCCGGTTTGAGCATTAAAAGCAACAACTTCCTGTATTTTTGTAGAATCTTCTTTGCTGTAAGGGCTGGTCATTATTACCTGGTCGATACCACCAATGGTCGCAACAGTAGGCGAAACATAGAATGTATAACCAGTTAATGCACGGCTTTCCCATACTACCTCGCCTGTTGTTTTATTGAAAGCTACACAGCCAGCTTTACTTCCCTGAGGAGCAACAATTACTAAATTTTTGTATAGTAATGGTGATTGGGAAATGCCCCAGTTGGGCATTTGGGCATCATAAATAGTATGGATATTTTTTGACCAAATTGGGCGAAGTGTTTTTTTATCAATACAATTCATGTGGCCATGAGGGCCAACCATCCAAATGTAGTTTTCATCAACGGTTGGAACTGTGCGCGATCCCGGATAAGGAAGTTCACCAGGGGCTTCATATTGGTATGTCCATTTTTCTTCTCCTGAATTTAAATCAAGGCAACGTAATACATCAGCTTGCCCAACAATCCTGTCAAGTACAAATACTTCATTTTCGTATATACTTGCACCGCCATAACCTGATCCTAATGGTATTGACCATAGCTTTTTAGGGCCAGCATCGGGCCACGATTCAGCTATGCTAACATTTTTAATTGTTGCATTCCGGTCGGGGCCAAGGTACTGTGGCCAATTGTTTTGAGCGGATGATAACAGAGAACCTGAAAGAATGGAAAACAATAGAATTACTCGAAACATACGATTTTTATTTTTGGTTTTTTAAAAACCGAATATACTGCAATTTTTTATTTCGAGCGGCCTCCTTGTTGTTATTGCGATGTTAAAATTTATTACTCCTTTAAAATTGCCTCTTACTTTTTCATAAATTTTGAAGCTATAATTTGATCTTTTGTTTTAATTACCAGGTAATAAATGCCAGGCACTAATTTTGAAACATCAACCGTTTTTCCTGGCAAGTGGGACTGGCTTATAACAACTTTGCCCTGTGTATCAATGATATTAAGATTTTTAAAATGCCATTCATTTTCAAAATGAATGGTTAAAGTTTTTGAAACTGGATTGGGATAAAGTTTTATCCGATTTTGTTCTTCAAACTTATAAATTTTGGTATTTGTTACAATAGTGAAATTGATAGTATAAATAATTGTATGGGTTTTATCTTTCGAGGTAACAACAATTGTTGCTGCGCCTGGTAAAGTACTAGCTTGAGTTATATTAACAATGGCAAATGAATCGGTAGGGGATGCTGTTACTTGAGGAATTGCAACTGTATCTGACGGCAACACAATATTATATTCACGCTGGGTTGTATCGAATTCGTTTAAAATTATGCCATCGATTTTAATTCCATCAAGGGTTGCGATGTCAGATGGCGGAGGAGCAGCATAACTTTCATTATACAACAAGGGAGTAAATGTAAATTTCTCAAGAAAACCTTCACTATTTTTGAAATGAACAGCAAAGCTCGAAATATAAGTTTGGGCCTGAGGGTAGGCTTGTATTACTTTCGGTTCAGGAGGTTGAATGGAGGAGAGTATATAGCTCATTCCTCCCATTTCTGAGCCCCCGTTAATATCAATATAATACATATTGTAATTGTTTGTAAAATCGGATGTTATGAGTTGCCCCAAAATAAGGGAACTGATTAATGGGCTTGCAATTGCCTGATTATGTGTTTGTCCGCTGTTGTCGCAAATTATTCCTCCTTCTCTTATTGTTGTTAAACCTGGGCCGGTATCTTCGATAATAACGTCAAAATAAGCACTATTTACTCCGTTCCCGTTACCTCTTGACAAAAGCTGTATCAATGTGCCATCGGGCTGACCAATTGAATATTTAAGCCCGGTGTATGAGTATGTTCCACTATCATTTGCAAGAGTGCTGTAGTTATATTTTTCCACCCAAAATATATATCCACCTATTGAATCACTACCTTCCTGGGCTGGTATAATATGTTCGGGCCCGTATTTACCAATTCGCGATCCGTCTCTCAAATCTTTAAAATACATATGCCCGTATGTGTCGTTAACTGTCCAATCTGTCCCATCCCAGAATATTGCTCCATTAACATTTTCATAAATACTGTCCTCTGAATTTAAAGGCCCCCAATTTATATTACCTCCATGATCGGTATTTACCTGAATTATTGTTCCGTGGCCAATTCCAATTTTCCAACCGTACCAATAGTTGTCGGCAGTATCTCCATCATCAATAGCCTGAAAAGCCGCTTGAGTCCCTGATGAAACAAAAATCTCACGATTAGCCGGGCAATTCAGAAAAGTTTCAGTCCCAACCGACGGCGGTGTAGAAATGTATGTCCATATTTTAACCAATGCTTCGCAATTTGCAAAAGCACGGTTACTTAAACTAACTGCTGCATATATGGCGGCATCTATTAAGTGGTTGCAGCCTTCAAATGCGCTTTCTCCAATGTGAGTGGCAGTGGCAATATTTACTGTTTTAAGGTTGGTGAAGTTTAAAAAAGCGTTCTCGGGCAGAGTGCCGTTAATTGAATAATTGGCTTTACCATAAATGGTTAGGTTTTCAAGATTTTGTAAATTGTCGCGAAGCCAATACACATCGGCGTTATTTAGCACTCCTTCTGAAATTGTTAATTCCGTTATGTCGCCAATGGGGTTATGAAGTGTGGTTATTGTATTTCCTAAATTACCTGTAATAAATACATTGTCGATAACCATCTTTCCAGATAAATAGGAATTTGCATTAACAGTTGTTGGAATTAGTATGTTAAAAATAGTGCAAACTAAATAAAGCAGTATGATATTAATGAAATAAGATAAGCGCTCTGTAATGGATTTTTTTTTCATGATTTGTAGGATTAAGATAAGTTGCTTAAAATTTATTCTCTTCTAAAAAAGATGAAAATGTTCTGATTTTATTCATAAAGTTAAAGAATAGAAGAACATAAGTCAATAATAAAGATGATGAATGTTATAAATTTTGGAAAAGTAATACTGTAGAACCTGTGTATACAAAATTGCAGAATTAAATAAAACACCTTAAATTGTATATGTATTATACTTGATTTATTTTCAACTAAATGGCAGGTAGGTCTACCCGATTATTATACGATATCAGGATTGTATTAAAAATTATACTTTCCTGGATGGTTTTAGGAGTTTTGCTGACTCTTTTTGATTATGTAACCACTTCGGCCGATTATTTTTATACCCAGACTGAAAATTATCATTTTGCAGAACATTTATTAACGAATGTTACTGGGGCATTTTTAGGTGGTATTTTGGGTGGTGTATTTATTGTTTTTTATTCTGGCAGGAAACAACGGAAATTGTCTTTTATTTCGTATGTATTGCTCAATAGTATAGTAACTTTTGTTATTATTTTTATAATCAGTTTTGTGATTAGCCTTTCGGTTATTGGATTTACGTATGGTAAAAGCATTTTTAGTGGGGAAGTATTTTCGGCTGCAGTTAAATTTGTTTTTGGAATACATGTCCTTCGATGTATGGTATTTTGGTTTTTTGTGACTATGGGGACTACCTCGGTATTGAGGATTAGCGAAAAATTTGGCCCCGGGCTGTTACAGGCAATGCTTATGGGTAAATACCACCAACCCGTTGAAGAAGAGCGGATTTTTATGTTCCTCGATTTAAAATCGTCAACACCTATAGCTGAAAGATTGGGCCACCGCGGTTATTTTAAAATGTTGAACGATTTTTATTCTGATATCACCAATTCAATTCGTTACAATAAAGGCGAAATATATCAATATGTTGGCGATGAGGTGGTTGTAACATGGCAATTAAAAAAAGGTTTATCAAATAACAATTGCCTGAATTGTTTTTTCGAAGCACAGAACGAGATAAAAAAATATGCTGAGAAATATTTAACAAACTATTCAATCGTTCCTGAATTTAAAGCAGGAATGCATGTAGGGCCTACTACTGCTGGTGAAATTGGCGTGTTAAAAAAAGAAATTGCTTTTTCGGGCGATGTGTTAAATACAACTTCCCGAATTCAAAACCAGTGTAATAAATATAAGTCTGAGCTTTTGATTTCAGAAGAACTTTTAAATAAACTGGATCTTAACAATAAGTTTACTGTTCTTAAAATAGGAGAGATTGAATTGAGAGGGAAACTTACAAAAACAAGGCTGTATTCAATTCGAAAAAACATGTAATATACTAATAAAATTTTATATTTAATAGAATGTAATATGCAGGTTAAAAGCAAATAAGAGTCAGTTTATTGGTAGTGAAAGGTTAAATGGGCTTTTATGATTGCAGGATATTATTAGTATTTATATCTTTGAAAAACATGAAGGGCTAACACCGGCGAAAGCCAAAATTGATTCTAAAATCACTCTTGGTTTGAGCAATTTTTACAGCCGTTGGTTCATCGTATGCTTATAAATAAACTGAAAGTGGTTTAATTAAATCTTAAAAAGGCAAATCAAAAAATGTTATTTAAACAATCCATCCTGGTAGTGTTTCTGTTTATTCTAAATTTGGTTGTTTCTGCTCAGGATAATAAACGTTACAAATTATTCGAACAAGAAAATTATCAATTTCCATATGAATTAACAAAACCTAATAAATCATGGATTTTGCCTGATAATTTGTCTGAGATTTCAGGATTGACATACTTCTATGAAAATAGGTTGGCATGTGTTCAGGATGAAAAAGGCAATATTTATTTTTTCGATACTATAAAGGGAAAGGTAACTGAAAAAATAAAGTTTGCCGATGATGGAGATTATGAAGGTATTACAATGGTTAACGACCAGTTATGGGTTTTAAAAAGTAATGGCAATTTATTTCGGGTAAAGTATTCAAATAAAAAAGAAACAATTGTAACGAAAGAGTATAAAACTGCTTTATCAAAGAAAAATGATACAGAAGGATTGGTTTTCGATGCGGAAAATAGCCGATTATTAATTGCTTGCAAAGGGTATTCGCACATTGATGAAAAAAAAGGCAAAAGCAAAAAAGCTGTTTATTCGTTTGACCTCGATGAAAAAAAATTGTCATCAAAAGCTGTTTTTAAAATCGACCTCGACCAGATAAAAGAATTAAAAGAGCTTAACAAAGTCGCTAAATTAGGAATTGATTTATTGACTTATATATATCCATCAAAGGGTGATGTATCGTTTCAACCCTCGGGAATAGCTATTCACCCCTCTACAAAAAATATTTATTTACTTGCCTCTGTAGGTAAATTGCTGGTTGTTTGCAATAATAATGGAGAGTTGATTGCTGTATATAAATTAAAAACAGGATTGTTTTGGCAACCCGAAGGTATTTGTTTTGACCCAATGGGGAATTTGTATATTGCTAACGAAGGCGAAGAATCTGTTGCAACATTACTCAAATTTCAACCTAAAAAACAGTCAAACTGAAAAGGTATGTATTATTTTAAGTTTCTGTTTACTATAATTTTTATCCTTGTACTATTCTGTAGTTCTGCGCAGAAGAATATTAATAATACTAGGGTTCCAGAGAGTGGAATTAGTGTAGAACCAAATTCAGAGATAAATTTAACTTATTCGGTTTTTTTAATCGGAAACATAAAAAATCCCTCTCCTAATAACGAGGCGCTCAAGCTGCTTCAATCAAAGTTAAACCAACAGAATGAAAATTCGGCATTGGTAGTTTTAGGTAATATTGTTTATAACAATGGCCTTCCTGATTCTTTGGATCACGACTATCAGCAGTATGCCGACACGTTAAAAAATATTCTTAAAAGTATTGAAGGTTTTAAAGGGCAGATTGTTTTTATTCCGGGAAATCATGACTGGGAACAGGGGAGAAGCCAGGGGTTGGAGCATGTTAATAATTCTGAAGTATTTATAGAAAATTATTTAGGCCGTGGAAACATTTTTTTTCCTGATGGAGGTTGCCCAGGCCCAGTTGAATTAAACTTGTCAGACGACATCACTTTGGTTCTTTTTGATACACAATGGTGGTTTCATAAGTTTAATAAACCAGGAATGGAAAATGACTGTGGTTTCGAAAATGAAACCGAATTGATTATGGAAATCAAGGATATCCTTCGACGAAATCAAAATAAAAAGGTTTTGTTTGCAGCCCATCATCCTTTGTACAGTGTTGGCGAGCATGGAGGTAATTTCCCATTGTCTTCATTATTGTTTCCTTTTTTGAAACGGAATAGAAGCCTGTTTATTCCGGCACCTGGTTTTCTGTATACGTCCTATCGTAAATATTTTGGATTTATACAGGATTTAGCCCACCCTGAGTATAAACAGTTAAAGGATTATTTTCTATCAATTTTTAACGATTTCCCCAATTTAATATATACTGCGGGGCATGAACACAACCTTCAGTATGTTGAGAAAAACCAAATGCATCATATAATTAGTGGCGGAGGTGGAGAGGCTACATTTGTTGCTTCTAAAAAACGCCAAACAGATTTTGCTGCACAACGTACCGGTTTCTCAGTTCTTAATTTTTACGCTAATGGCGATGTTTGGTTGGAGTTCTTAAGCCCTGACAAGACAGGTAAAGGTGAAGTTTTGTTCCGAAAAAAATTGTACAACAAACCTGTTTATAATAAAACACAGGAACAAGCGAAATTAAATCTTGCCGATTTTTCTGATAGTATTGTAAATGTACAACTTTCGAATGAATATGAAGCTGGAAAACTAAAACGGTGGTGGAAAGGGGCAAACTACAGAGATTTATGGAGTGCCAAAGTACATTTGCCAGTATTTGATATTGGAACCGAAAAAGGTGGGTTAAAAATTCTTAAAAGAGGGGGAGGAATGCAAACCCGATCCATCAGAATGAAAAATCCGGACGGGAAACAGTATGTGCTAAGGTCGATGAATAAATATGTGGAACGGGCTTTACCTGGTAATTTTAAGAATACATTTATTGTAAACATGGTTCAGGATGCAATATCTGAGGCACATCCGTATTCAGCCGTTACAGTGCCTCCTATGGCCGATGCTATTGGAGTAATGCATACAAATCCTAAAGTCGTGTGGGTTCCTGATGATCCTCGTTTGGGTGTTTATCGCCAGGATTTAGCCAATGGTGTATATCTATTTGAAGAACGGCCAAGTGGAAAATGGAAAAATCTGGATAGTTTTGGAAATTCAAAAGACATCGTCAGTACTGATGAGGTAATTAAAAATATTTACAAAAAGCATGGACATAGTGTTGATCAGGAGGCAGTGCTTAAAGCACGCCTGTTTGATTTGTTGATAAATGATTGGGACCGGCACGATGACCAGTGGCGGTGGGCTTCATTTAAAAAGAAAAGTAAAACTGTTTACCGCCCCATTCCGCGTGACCGCGACCAGGTATTTTTTGTGAATGAGGGCGTTTTGCCATGGTTGGCATCCCGAAAATGGATAAATCCAAAATTTCAGGACTTTGGCCCTACCATAACCAATGTTAGTGGTTTGGCTTTTAATGCCCGGTATTTTGATAGGTCGTTTTTGACTGAACCAAATTTAGATACCTGGTTGAATACGGCAAATACAATTCAACAACAAATTACTGATTCTGTTATAGGTGTTGCCCTAAAAAAAATGCCTGATGAAATTTACCAACTTTCGGGTGAAGAAATAAAAAATAAACTGATTTCGAGAAAAGAAAAATTGCACGATTATGCCAAAGAGTATTATTTGGTTTTGGCTGAAGCAGTTGATATTGTTGGTACAGAGGACCGAGAACTTTTTGAAGCCAACCGTTTACCCAATGGAAATATCGACCTTTCGGTGATTGCATTAAGTGATAAAAAGGGGAAAGAAAAGGAGCAGATATACCACCGGGAGTTTAGTTACGATGAAACCAAAGAGATAAGGTTGTATGGCCTTGGAGGTAAAGACAAATTTGTTATAAATGGGAAAGCTGAAAAGGGAATTAAAGTACGTATTATAGGAGGCAAAGGAAATGACTCTATTAGCGATTATTCAAAAATAAATGGTTTTTCGAAAAAAACGGTGGTGTATGATCGGAAAGATAAAAAGAACAGTATCCATAAAGGCCCTGAAACAAAATTAAAACTATCGAACCATAAAGAAGTTAACCTGTACGATCGAAAACAATTTAAATACAATACTACGGCACCAGTTGCCTATTTTGGATTTAATATCGACGATGGCTTATTTATTGGTGCAGGTATTAATAACAAAAGATACAATTTCAGGGACTTTACTTTTCATAAGTTCCACGTTAATTATGCCTACGAAACAGGTGCTTTTGCTGCCTATTACAATGGATGGTTTAGTTCTGTTTCTCAAAAGTTTGACCTTTTAATCGATGTTGAAGCAAGTATCCCAAATAATGTCAATAATTTTTTTGGTTTTGGAAATGAAACAGTCCGGACCATAGACGACGAAGAGTATTACCGGATGCGTTACCATTTAATAAATATAAATCCTAAAATTCAACGCCAACTCAACAGGTATATCAGTTATTCTATTGGAGCATTTTATCAATTTGCGAAAATTGAAGATGTCGATGGACGGTTTATAACCAGTGAATACAAGCAAATATTAGGGCCTGAGGCATTTTTGAATCATCACTATGGAGGTTTTAAGGCAAATTTTAATATTGATGCCAGGGATAATGATATTTTTCCTAAACGGGGTATTGTTTGGTCTTCCGAAGCTACTGAGTTTATTGGGTTAAATGAAAAAAGTAAAAGTTTTTTGAAGTTAAAATCGGACCTTAGTTTGTACCTGAGTTTTAGGACTGATCCAAGAGTAGTTTTGGCAATTCGGGGCGGCGGAGCAATAAATGTTGGTGATTACGAGTTTTACCATGCAAACTTTATTGGTGGTAAAACCAATGTACGTGGATTGTATAGTAACCGTTATGCCGGCGATAAATCATTTTATCAGAACACTGAAGTTAGGATAAAACTTTCGAATTTGAAAAGCCATTTTTTTAATGGGCAACTAGGATTCCTTGTTTTTAACGATTTTGGAAGAGTATGGTATAACAATGAAAAATCAAACACTTGGCACCGAGGTTCCGGAGTTGGATTATGGCTCACACCATTTGATTTTACAGTCCTTACCGCTACTTATAATTTTTCGAAAGAAGAAGATTCTTTTGGATTTGCTGTTAGGTACATGTTTTAATCAAATAATTCCTTGTGGCTGGCCACGGGATTCTAAAAAGGGGTGATTAATGATTTATTGATTGTTGAATAAAATTGTTTGTAGTTTATAATTGCTAATTTAGTAATTGCTAAAAGGATAAAAAAGATGAGCAAAATAAATGCTGCTATTTTAATTGAGGCGGAAAAATATGTGTCGGAATTGCTCCAACAAAATTTATCAGAAGAAATAACCTTCCATACATTTGACCATGCTATGGACATAAAAAATAATGTTGAAACCATTGGCACTTTTTGCGGACTGGATGAGGAACAAATGAATCTGGCAAAAATAAGCGCTATTTTCCACGATGTGGGTTATGCATACCAGGCTGAAGGGCATGAAAATAAAAGTGTTGAAGTTGCCCGTGAATATTTGGAATCGAAAGGAATTGAAAAGGAGCAAATTGATAAAATTGCGGATTGTATTTTGTCAACAAAAGTCCCCCAAAGTCCAAAAGATAAAATCTCAAAGGTATTGTGCGATGCAGATTTAATGCACCTTGCAACAGGTGATTATTTCGATAAAGTTAAATTGTTACGCAAGGAATGGAAAAATACCGGATGCCACAGTTTTAATAAAACCGGATTTGACCTTAACTCCATTAATTTTTTTAACACACACACCTTTCATACCGAATATGGCAAAAAAGTATTGACAGCCAACAAGGAAAAAACACTTGAATTAATTCAAAATAATATCGCTATGCGGGAAGAGAAAAAAAGTAAAAAAGATATTACTTCTGAAAAAAATATTAAGAAAGACAAGGGGTATTCACGCGGAGTTGAATCGATGTTTCGGTTGACAGCGCGAAATCAGATAAGCCTGAGTTCAATAGCCGATAATAAATCAAATATACTGATATCGGTAAATGCCATTATTCTTTCGGTAGTAGTTTCATTGCTTGTGCGGAAATTTAGCGAACTGCCTGAGTTAATAATTCCAACTTTGATATTTCTCACATCGTGTTTGTTAACCATAATTTTTGCCATTTTATCTACCATTCCCAACATTTCATCAGGGAAGTTTACGAAGGATGACATAAAAGAGAATAAAGTTAACCTGTTGTTTTTTGGGAACTTTTATAACATGGAATACGATGAATATAAATGGGCGGTTGAAGAATTAATGAAAAACGACGAGTTTTTATATTCAACCATGATAAAAGACCAGTATTCGCTGGGTAAAGTGTTGGCTAAAAAATACAGGCTTTTACGTAAAGCGTATAATATTTTTATGTACGGATTGGTTATTTCAGTTATCTCTTTTGTGTTGGCATTTGCAATTGTATAACCGTTTTATTTTACAGATTAAACCTGTCATGCGATAGATTTAATTTATAGGCTTCTTCCAATTTTGGAAGAATAGTATCTTTTTTCTTTTTAAAATTCTGCATTCGGCGCAAAATTTTATCCAGCATTTTCACTGCTTTTTCAATGTAGTATCCTTTGTTTAACATGACACATTCAGCACGTTGGGCCATGGCTGCATCGGTTATTTCGGCACGTGAAGGCACTCCTTTTTTTGCCAGGTTTTCAAGCACTTGTGTTGCCCAAACATCAGGAATATGTGCTGCTTCACAAATGCGTATGATCTCTTCCTGGATTGATGCAAAATTTTTCCAACCTGTTTCAATGGCCAGGTCGCCCCGCGCAATCATTACACCAATGGGGTATGTTTGCATAGCCCTCAATAATATTTTGGGTAAGTTTTTAAATCCTTTTTGAGTTTCAATTTTTAGAATAATACCCAGATTCGAATCAAATGATTTTAACGCATCAAATAATTCCTGTACATCATTTTCATCGTTTACAAACGAAAAATTGACCGCATCGGCAATGTTTACTACCGATTTAAGGTCTTCTTTATCTTTTGCAGTTAGCCCGCTAACTTTTAAATCACTGTCAGGTAAATTTATTCCTTTATCCGATTTAAGTTTACCTCCGGTATCTTTGGCATAAGTTATTTTAACTACTATCTGTTGGGGATTTACCTCTTCAATTACACCTTCAATTTTTCCATCGTCGAAAAAGATGGGTTCACCAACTTTTACATCAGCAAAAATTTCGGGTAAAGTGCATGAGATATGTGCTATTTTAGTCACATTCCCTTTTTCATCAAATTGAGTTGGTTCTCCTGCCGAAGGGTCTTTATGTAAAATCAGTTTATCATTAATATTAAGAATAATTGCTTGTTCTATTGGAAGTAATTCACCAACTCTAATTTTTTCTTTACCTGAATTTTTTACTTTATGGAGCAACAATTCGGTTCCGGTACTTACATAGGCCGAGTCGGTTGATACAGCCCATTTCCCACCACCTTTTTTTGAATCGATGGTTATTTTACATTTTTTATCACGGGTATCAATAAATGAAATAGTATTGCCGCGTTTAATTTTATTAAACCAAATTTCGTCAACCGGAATTATTGCATCAGCTGAATCATCAGGAGGATTTACATCGGGTGGAGCAATCCATATTTTTGCCGGACTTGTAATAATACCTTGCTCGTCGCGTTTTGGCTTTATATGAACCACTTGTGCCCCCTGTTTTATAGGTCCTGTACGCAATTTTGGCCCACCAAGGTCCATCATTATGGAGCAGTTTTTTTTCAGGGTAGTTTTTGTTTCCCGAATATTTGACGCAATTTTTTCCCATACTTCGGGTCCATCGTGGGCACAATTTATACGTGCACTGTTCATTCCAAGCCGTATTATTCTTCCTACAAATTTTTTATCTGCGGCAGCAGTATTAGGCATGGTTACCATTATACGGGTCCGCCTTTTTTTTGACCTATACCCAAAAAGGTATTTTGTATTTTGATTGAGTAATTTTTGCCCTTTTTTAATGGAAACAATGCCTTGTTGGCTTTCAATCACCTGGTTTCCCAGCAAATGGTTAACAATTGTTTTTATAGAAAGCAAACTTTCTAAAACATGTGCTTCAACATTCGATAATCCGGGTAGCCCTAAATCCCTTAATTCTTCTTGTAAATCATTAATTTCAAAACTGCGGAAAGCCAAATAATGAACAAGGTTTTGGGCACTTTTTTGATACACAGGGTGAACTCTCAATATCTCATCTTTGTATGTGTTTTCAAATTCGTTGGCTTTAACGAGGATAGCTGAAATTTGATGGTTTATGGAGCTGAGTTTTGAGTGTTGAAGTTTCATACCGCTTTGATTTATTTTCTGATTTATGTTAATTATTGCATTGAAACTTCAATATACATTAGTTGCTTTTATTTACCATAAAAGTCGTAAAGAATTATTAATTAAATTACAACAACTGGCCAATATTGCCAGAAAAACAGGAGAGTCTCACCAAAATCTTACAGGTTGATTATGCATCTGACCCATAACTTATTCCGCCAGTATTAGGTCTTTGTAAAGGTACAGGTTGTCCTAGCAGCTGCCTTATAATAAAATTATTACCAATGTGAGGTGGGACCTCTATTCGAATTGTTGGTGGGGGTAAACACTCCTGTATCTTCAAGCGTACGCGTTGTAAAATCAAGGCCTTCATTTAGTCCTGGAATCCCTCTGCCAAATACTCCGGCAATTTCATTCAGTCGCTGAACAATTTGAATGGCATACCTGATATCGGCTTCTGAATTTGATGAAGAACCAGATGAAGCAACTTGGGCTGCGTTTTCAGCACATATATCTGCAGAAAACTGATCACGCCAAACTCTATCTTCTTCATCCCTGGCAGCACGATCCCTTTCAAGGGTAGCACTATGTTGAGCAATTTGCGCCGCCAGGTTTTCTTCAAACTGGCGTTCTCTTTCGTACTCCTGCCTGGGCATTGGCAATTGCTTCTGAAAGAATTTGATTTTCCATATCACTTTCGGTACTGGTTATAGCTAGTCGGTTTGCCGTTGAAACCATGGTTGGAGCTCATTATACTGTGTGGGATTGGTATTTTGTAAGGAATTCATTAATTCAGCACTGGCATTGTAATTGGAGGTAGGCGAGCCAAACGGCCCGTAAGTAGAGGCTTCCCTGTCCTCAATCATTCGGGACATAGTCCATTGTATACGAGTCAAAACCACTTATTCCAAACATTTGAGTGAAAGGGTCGAACATGCTTGATGCTAATTGGGTTAGTATTTCACTGCTTCCTTTGCGTTTAATTCCAAATTCATCGTAATCGACCAGGTGGAAAGGGGTATGCCATCCTCCCTCTGGCCAGATTTCAACCACTGAATTACCGCTGTGGTCGTATATAGGGTATGCTATATAGCCATCTTCATTAGCGCAAATGCCTGGATTGTACAGAATTTTCCATGGGCCACCATTTTCTATAAGAACGTCTTTCCCATCATAAATAAAATAGGGGCTTTCCATCCCTATGTCCCAAACTCTGGCTCGTTGGTTTTTGGCTGTATATTCATAAACTCGTTCTCTTGTTCTCTGATTTGAATCGGTCCGTTTCGCTGAAATTAGGCGGTTATAAGAATCGTAGGCATAATCCCATTTAAACTGTGCGTCGGTTTTTCCTGTCCTATTGCCATTTTGGTCATATACAAAAGTTACGGAATCTCCAGATGTTACGGTATGGTTAAGCCATTCGGCAGTGTTATATGTATATCGGGTTTCAATGCCATTTGTTGTTTTAGTTAAGCGTTTGCCCGAAGGTGAATACGTATATTGTTGTGTTTCAGTTTGGCCGTTTATATGGTATTCAACCTCTGCGAGTTGGTGGCGCGAATTGTAAACCATACTTCTCGAACTGGTGTCTTCGACATGGGTTTCGGTAAGTTTGTTTCCAGCAGGGTCGGAAAGTATAAGTCCTGTTTATCAAAGTTTTTGAAAGAGAATCGGTAAGTGTAAGGCTTTCTGGCCTACCGGCATTATCGTATGTGTAATCGGCAACCCATACCATTGGCATAGGTCATTGTACGCAGTTTCCCGGCATTATCGTAGGTAAAAGCAGTAGTACCCTCAATTGATGCCAGTTGAGTTTTCCGGTTAGCTGCATCGTAGGTATAAGTTGCTATTTCACCATCAGGATATGTAAGAGAGCTGCGGTTACCATTTGCATCATAAGTGTATTGTATTGTTTGGTTTCCAACAAAACTTCCATAATTGGTTGTGTTAGAAATTAGCTGATTTAATTGGTTATAGGTGAAAGTACTTTGTTCCTTCAAACTCATCCCGTTATTTATTCCGGTAAGGTTGCCAACCGGATCGTAAGACCAGCTTACATTTCCCTCGGGATGTGCTGTTTGTATTAAGCGGTTGCTGGCATCGTAGGTGTAGTTTATTTGTACTCCTTTAGGATCGGTTTTGCTTATTAGCTTTCCTACATCGTTGTAGTTGTATTGCCAGGTTGAACCCGACGGCCATATTTTTGATGTACACCTTGATAATGCATCAAATACATATTGGTGTTTTAAACCGTCAGGGTTGGTTTTAGAAATTAAATTCCCTAATTCATCGTATTCGAAAACAGTAACTGCACCTGATGCATCGGTAGTTTGAATCATTTGGTGAATGGCGTTAAAAGTAAGTTGGTTTTATTATTATTGGGGTCGGTGTATTCGATTAAATTACCCGAAGCACTATAAGTAAATTTTGTTTGAGCTCCCAGCGGGTTGGTGGCAGTTGTAATTTTATTTAATGGGTTATAGGTAAACGTAGTATTGTGCCCCAATGGATCTGTAACCTGAATAAGATTATTGAGTGCATTATAGGAATACATTGTTTCATTACCCATGGGATCTGTAACTTTTATGCGCCTGTTTAAATTGTCGTATTCGAAGTTAGTGCTATTACCATTTGCATCATTTGATGTTAAAAGATTTCCGGCCATATCGTATTCAAATAACCATTCACCATTTAAAGCATTTACTCTTTTGGTCAACCTATTGTCATCGTCATAAAAATAGTTTTGTTTTGTTGTTATTGGCATCGGTAAAATCAGTAATTATCCCCAGTGAATTATAATTGTATTTTGTTGTTCCTCCTAAGGCATCAGTAGTTTGCACAAGGTTTCCATTAGCATCATAGGCATAAGTAGTTGTTTGATTTAAAGGATTTGTTATTGAATTAAGTAAGCCCATCGTTGGGAAT
>CAXXYG010000020.1:0-78939 GCA_963666575.2 Prolixibacteraceae bacterium | reverse complement strand
AAAAACTTTTTTCCCATCAAGAACCAAAGCTTCAATTAATCCTTTTAAATTATTACGATGTTTAAATACCCTTTCCTCAAAATCCCTGTATGGCTTTGGTGTATCTAAGCCCATATCTTCTTCTTGTTGTAACATCCATTTTATAATAGGTGTATTAGATTTATAAAATGCATTCTTCTTACAAGCAGTAACAGCAAAACTTCCTCCATTAATACTATTCATTTGCACATCAACAACTCTTAAACCACATGCATTTAAGAGTTCATTTACTACCTTAAATGAATAAAACTCCAAATGTTCATGACAAATAGTATCATATGCATTTGACCGGAGCATTGATGGCATATAGCTTTGCTCAAAATGCCAAATACCATCTTCTGCTAGACATTTCTCAATATCTTCGACAAACCTTTTAGGATTTTCAAGGTCATAAAACATAGCTATTGATGTTATAATCTGAGCATGATCATCAGGGAATAAATTACTAAAACTTTCTGCTGAAAAAAAATCAGGAATTAATACAATATTATCAGAATAATATTCTTTAAATTTAATTCCCGTCGGGTCAATTCCAACTTTTCTACATTTGCTAGTATATGCCTTTAGCGATGTTGCATCATTGCTGCCTATATCAATAACCAAGTCATTATCCCCTAGTTTGACTAAATTCTCTAATGACTTTATTTTATTTGTAAGATGCCTGACCATCGAATCATTTAATCCCGAACGATAACCATAATTATCTCCATACATCTCATCCAAACTATAGGATTGTTTCATTTGAAGCAATCCACTGTCCGGGCACCAAAACAAATCTAATGGACCTTTGGTTATTTCTTCATTAATTGTTTTGGGAAAGACTCCTGTAAGGTATTGTTCTCCAAGAGAGAGAACTGTTATTAGATTCTTACTCCCACTTATTCTACATTTATTTATTTCATTATACATTATTAATATGCTTTTCAATTATTATTTGTTGAAATTGATTATTGATTTTATCGATACATTGGTTTCGCTTTAAATTTAGTATCGCTAACGATTTAATAACTTTATCTTTTTCACATACAGGTACATTTTCAAATTCATAAACTTTTTCTTGTTCGTGCCATAAATCACAGTTCACTTCAGCAAGTTCAGCAAAAATATTACCTATATCACCATCCACAGCAGTAAATTCATTACCATTCTCTTTATATACTTTATTTGATGAAAACGTAAGCTTATGATGTGGAATTTTTCCTGATATCGAATCTTCTAAATAAACATTTATTTCAGAACATAAATCTTGAACCTGCTCCGAAAGATTTTTCATTTTTACACTATCTTTAGTATGAAACTGCTTCAATTTTACAATGGTAAGTTTATCACACAAAGAACCTAGGGTTTCAGCCATAATTTTTAAATTTCAACAATAAACACACGTAAAAATAACAAAACTTCCTAAGAGCAATTATATTTACAATGTTTTACAGTATATTATTTAGTATTAAACGATTTTTTTTAATTGAAAAATAATTTCTAAAAACAATTTTCTATTTAGTAACATATTAAAAAACAAATATATAATAATTCCACAACCAATTTGGGTTCCTAATACCAAAATACTTGTCCCATAGATTACACCCAAAAAATATACTACTATTCCCATGATGATAGAAAATGATGTTGCTGGCATAATATCTTTAATAATTTCAAAAATTTGATATCTGATAAACTGTTTTGCATAATAAACAGTAAATAAAAAGACAATTAGCTCCTGTATAGCTTTACCGACAATTAATAATTTTAAGTCAACTTTAAGAATCAAACCTATCGTTATTAATGCAACTAATAAAAAATTAGAAAAAGCAGTGAAACCAACAATAAAATTAATTTTCCCAATTGGTAAAATATAACTGTGAATAGATTGTGAAAGAACAAAAAAGAATCCAGCTACAGAAAGGATATAAATATAATCGACACTTGGCAGCCATTTTTCTGTTAATGCTATTGTAACAAATGGTTTTGCAATTGCCATTAATCCAATAATTGCCGGAAAAGATATCAATGTAGTTACTTTAACATTTGTTCGTACTGCGTTTTTTAATCGCGGGATGTCATCTTTCATTAACGATTGTACAGGAAGGTAAAACACCCTGAATGGAGTATGTAATAAAATCACCTATCCGCTGTTGCAATTTACGCGCCTGACTGTAAAAACCAACATCGGTTGTAGTAAAAAACCTTCCTATTACTAATGAAAAAATATTCATACTTATTTGTTGCAATATTCCTGCAAATAGAAGTTTTGATCCGGTAGCAAATAACTTTTTAAACACACTTAATCTGAAAGAAAGATCTGGAACCCACTTATTGATTATCCATAAAAGTAATGACCTTACAAAATTCTCAACAAGTACCATTGCAACTAAAGCCCATACTCCATATCCCACTAAAGCCAAACCAATTCCTGAACATACTGAAACAAAAATGGAGATTAAATTGATTTTTGTTAAAGTTTTAAAATTGATTTTTTTTTCAAATATTATTTGATGAATCATCCCCAATGAAATAAGTACTAAATTAAATCCCAAAACTCTTGCAACAACAGTCAAACGAGGCTCATTAAAAAAATCAGCCATTTTAGGTGCGCCCATAAAAATCAATGAATAAAAAAATATGCTTATCGTTAAATTAAAATAAAACACCACATTATAATCGTCGTTGGTGATATCGTTCCCCTTTTGAATTAAGGTGGCTTTAAAACCGCTGTCAATAAATACCTGGGAAATTCCCAAAAAAATAGCCATCATTCCCACTAATCCATAATCATCAGGTGATAATATTCGAGCGATATAAATCCCCGATATAAACTGGATCAATTGTGTACCACCCTGATCAAGGAATTTCCACAATATACCTTTTGCAGCCTTTTGTTTTAAATTTTCAACCATTTATTGAATTAAAAAAACCAAAAATAGCCTTTTGATTGGAATTGTGAATGGTTTATTTTTATTAATTCGGATCAGAAGTCTTTATTATCAAACAATCACCAAAAATCTCTTTTAATCACACCCTCAAAACTCCTCATCGATTTATAAAATGTTACTTTCCGGTAATTGTTTTTTCCAATTAACATTTAATAATTCCCGGTTTTACTCTTAAAACCTTTAATTGGGCTTCAGAAAAATGCAATTTATAGGGTTCTAAACAGGATTTTATAAAAAAATTATCCCATTTTTATGTTACTCAGCACAATTTTACACCTGAATAACATGATTTTTATGTTGCCGGGGCAGGATTTTAAATAAGAAAAATGCAATTTTTATGCTCCTTAGCAGGATTTTATCACATACAATATAAATTTTCACCTACTAAAGCTCTTCTATCCTTTATGTAGCGCAATATCCTGTATATCAAACACACTACACTACTTAAAATTTGCTTTTTTATACAGAATCATTTAATTTTATTACTACAATACTTCTATTTACCTCTGAATTTGGTTATCTCATTAAAAAAAAAGCCTCATTTTTAAGGTAAGCAGAAAAAAAAAAACAAAGTGCACATCGATGTTAATCTTCGGTGTTAACCCGGGGCTGTTTTTTACACACAAATAGCCTCATAAAACAAATTAATTATGGCTAATGGATTTAACGATCAAATGGAAAAGCACCACGTCCTGATTTGGAACGCTGATGATCCGGTTATTTTTGGCCGGATAGAACCTTATGATTATACCATCGAAAAACTGGCGGCAGGAAAAAGCCTCTACCAGGAGGTCATCACACTAAATAACGACCAGGACTCAAAAAGCAAAGAAGAAAAAAGCGCCGAAGGTTTATTTATTCACAAACGCGATGAAGAAAAAAACAACCTCAAAAAATTCAGGAAACTGGTTAAACAACTGCTTAAGAAAAACCACGAAGCTTCAAGTAACTTACACCTAAATGTACCTCTGCCATCGAAATATGCCGATTGGATAAATGCAGCCAAATACTTTTATACCGGTTTATTAAACCACCCTGAATGGGTTTCACTGATATCGGCCACAGGTTGTACCACCGAATCGTTAACAGCAAATATTGAAGCTCTACTCGAGATTGAAACATTACATGAAAACCACCTGCGCAAAACCGGCGATACACAACGTGCCACATTAGCTCGTAATAAAAAATTCGATGAACTAAAACTATTTTGCAGCGACTTACGCGCCCTTGCGAAACTCCTGTTTACCGGCGACGATGCCCAATACCTCGAAAAACTGGGAATTGTGGTTCGCAAGCTAAATGCTAATATAAAAGAGTAGTTGTCCAATTAATGAAACATCACCAATAACCTCAAATGGTATAAAACAGCAAACCACTTCATATTATAATCTTTATTATTCCGGATAGGGTTACTATAGAAGCTTTGGTGCTTATTAATAGCACAAAATCAACTTAGTAAAGGTGCGTAGGGGGCTTCAACGCCGGCTGAGGTTTGTTGAAGCAAGGGGTTTTGCTTCCTTTTGGCCGATTGCAAAAGGAAGGGGCCTATCCGGCCTGAGGATGTTTAAATCAAAAACATAAATCAGAACTTTACAAAAATATCCACCCGAATGTTAAGATGATCCGAAAAATGACAATAAAGGCTATGCCATTTCGACAATAGGAGAAATCTCATTAATAGCTCCCCTCACTAAATACACAAACTATTTTGTAAAACAACTGAATTTATCCCTTTAAACAATCCAAACCATTCATTATTCAAACAATTTATTAATAATTATATTTGCATCCAACCAATCATATATTAAATACCATGCTTCCAACAGTCAGCATTATAACCGTAAACTTACAACAGCAAATCCTTACTGGAAAAAACAATAAAAAATGTTATTTCCCAATCATTACAGGATTTTGAATACATTGTAATTGATGGCAATTCAACTGATGGTTCTCTGGAATTGATAACGGAATATAAAAAGCACATAACTTTTTGGTCAAGCGAACCTGATAATGGCATATACGATGCCATGAACAAAGGAATAAAAGCCGCCAAAGGGAATTACATTTTTGTTTTTAAATGCCGGCGATACGTTTTATACAACAACCACACTCGAAGAAATACCATTTGATAAATACCCTGACACAGATATTTTCTACGGAGAGACTATGATCGTCGATGAAAAAGGATATCAATTGGGATTACGGCAAAAAAAGCTACCTCACAATTTAGAGTGGAAACATTTTAAGAATGGTATGGTGGTTTGCCATCAATCTATTCTTGTTAAGCGCGAAATGGCACCTTTATTTAATTTAAACTACAAATTATCATCTGATGTTGAATGGGTACTTAAATGCCTGAAAAAATCAAAACAAACTGTTTTTACCCACTCTATTATTGCCAATTTTTTAACCGGAGGAGCTACCCATCAACGGCATTCGGAAAGTTTGGGCGAACGGTTTCAAATAATGAAGGAAAATTTTGGACTGTTTACAACTTTACTGGCACATGCAAAATTTGCAGTGGCTGAATTACTCCGAAAAATAGGCCTATTAAATAACTACAGAAAAAACAAAGTGTATTAATTAACGTAAGTTCTATTAAATGTTTTTATTTAATGTGTTGGATTTTAGAAGCTAACAAAATGCGGGCGCGTCAAAATTCCGTGAATCGGGCTAATCCGTAGATTTGAAATGCTGCAAAGCTTAATTTTGACAGGATTTTTCTTTGGTTCGTTTCTTTTCATCCGGGAGAAGAATTGGAGTGCAACGGAAATCAGCGGAGCTAAATGAACTAGGGTGTGGGGCAAAGCCCCATTCTTGTTCAAAAACAATAGGTTGGAACTATAAAAGGCAATGTTAAAATAGATTTTTTTTATCGAGCACACATTAATTATCATCAAATTTTTTCTTTAAAACCATAAACTGCCAAATCCCCTTTAGTAATCCATAACCATATCCGAATACCTGAATATTTAAGGCAACTATTGAAAGTAAACCAACCTTAACACTTCCGTACATTTTATACGACTGATAAAAAGCCAATAAGCAAATACCCGCTAATCCCAATAAAACGACAAACCATAAAAGCGAAAATATAGTTGGCAAAACAAGTGTTAATATAAGCAGAAAAATCAGCCCAAGAATAAGAAAAGCCGGTAATAAGTGGATTGGTTTTAACATATTTTTATGCAACTTCCCCAATACAATCCGCGACAAACCAATTTTAGAAATCTGTTTAAAAAACTTTGGTAGGCTGGTACGCCGTTTATGGTAAACAAAGGCTTCTGGAATTAATCCAACCTTAAATCCGGCTTCATAAATCCGTGCCGAGAAATCGGTATCTTCACCATAATAACGTAAGCGCATACCACCTATTGTTTCATATACTTTCCTTGAAACCCCCATGTTAAAACTGCGCGGATAAAATTTCTCCACACTTTTCTCACTGCCACGAATTCCACCGGTACCAATAAATGATGTCATGGAATAATTTATAGCTTTTAAAACCGGGCTGAATGACTCATGAAACGTATCGGGACCCCCAAAAGCATCATATTGGTGCTCTGCCAAAGCACTATCGATTTTGTTTAGCCATTGCGGAGGCAATAAACAATCGGAGTCTAAAAACAAAAAATAGTCTCCCGACGAATTTGCCATTCCATTGTTACGCGCCTCGGCGGGGCCCGTGTTCCCCTGATAAATATACCGAATCGTTAATTTCGATTCTGAACTGTATGAATGAATAAACTTTTCCAAATCATCTGAAGAGCCATCATCCACAAAAAGGATTTCAAAATTATCTCTGTTGTAATTTAACTGCTCAGCTGATTGTAATAGTTCTGCTACCTCGTTTGTACGATTGTAAACAGGAACTATTATTGTATATTTCATCTGTTTAAAATTTTTTGATTTCTGAATGTTCAAAAAATTTGAAGACATTCAGGAACTCACATAAATTTTAATCATTCTTGTTTTTGAATTTAGAATGAAGAAAATTCATGTTCGTTTCATATTTTTGTCTTTTTTTGTGTAAACAACCTTTAATGATAAACCTATTTCCCAAAAATACTTCCAAGTCCAGAAATGGCCACACGTTCCTGTTTCATGGTGTCGCGGTAACGGAAGGCTATTTTTCTTTTTCCCGGCTTTCCCTTGGTCATTTTGTTTCGTTTTTTATGATTTCCCAATGTCCTGATTTGGAGCTTCCAACTCGTTTGATAATATTTAACTCCCTTAAAAACTTCAAATCTCTCTTAATCGTTTCTCTGTTTACTTTATATTTTTTTGCCAGTTCTACTTGAGTAATTTGCTTATTTAATTCGATGTCTTTTATTATTTTTTCTTGGCGATCATTTATAGGCACATTTATAGGCACATTTATAGGCACATTTATAGGCACATTTATAGGCACATTTTTCTTTTTCGCCAATGATAAAGTGATTCTGGCCTGAATATAACCATTCAAATCTGAAACGCTAAACTTTAAATCGGGATAATCAGAAAACCACTCTCTTAATCGTTTAAAACCTGTACCGTATTTTTCAATATCACCTGTTAAATAAAAGGCTTCAGTTGTTAATTTATTTCTATGTCTGGAAATGTAGTTATCAGAATAAAAATCTTCTACTTTTAACCCGCCCATTAATTTCCCCGGGTTCGTGATTTCAATACTATCATCAAAAATTTTCACAATCACATCGGTAGGGTTCGAGTAGTCGCGGTGTACTATTGCGTTTAGCAGCAATTCGCGTAATGCAGGAATGGGGTATTGCCAGCGTTCGGTTCGTTGCAAGCCATCGCTACCAAACTCAAAACCAAGCCTGATGTTTTTCTTTATAAAATCGAGTGCCTCTTCCACCGCAATAATCAGAGGGCTGCGTATCATCAAATCGTCGATAATTGTAGTTTGCGATTTAAATCTTCCTAAATGAATGTTTGTATGATGATTGCCAAATAATAACTCGCAGGCTCTTGTTAATTTTTGGTTTTTTATAAATCCCAACTTCCTAAAGTCATTTTCTATATCTCCAGATGATTTATACCTGCCATTATTCTCCACTTTTTTCTTAAAAACCTGAATCGCTTTTTTATCCAGTTCGTCAAAGGTTGCATCCACTTCAAAAGCATCAAAGGAATAATTCAAACTAACAAACCTTAGCTCTGCTATCTCATCGGCGGAGAGTTTATGGTTGGAATTAACTTTACGAATAAAATATCGGTCTTTATAGGAAACCGGTTTTACAGGGAATTCATTAACCGATACAATAAGAACTTTCTTGTTGTTGATGCTAACAATCTCTACGTCCGGAATAATGGATGGTTCTGTATTTTGTTTTATTTCGTTAAGCCATTTTTGAATTGTTTCTTCGGTAGGTGTTATTCCAATAACATTTCCATTGTTGTCAACTCCAATGAATAGTTTTCCTCCCTTATTGTTGGAAAAAGCAACAATAGTTTCGAAAACTGCTTTACTGAAGGATTGTTTAAATTCAACAGTTTCGTTTTCGCCTTGTTTTATACTATGTATTATTTGCTCACCTGTCACTTTCTGCAATTTATACTGCCCGGTACTGTTTTTCTTCTGGTTCCCGTCCTTTGGAGAGGTTGAGAGAGGCTTTTACAATTTTGCAAACAACCCTTTATAATTCACCTGTTTTCCAATAATATCAACAAGATCAGAAATGGCCACACGTTCCTGTTTCATGGTGTCGCGGTAACGAATGGTAACTGTATTATCTTCGGCACTTTGGTGGTCTACAGTCACGCAAAAAGGAGTACCAACTGCATCCTGACGGCGGTATCGTTTTCCAATCGAATCTTTTTCGTCGTACTGACAATTAAAATCAAATTTAAGGTGGTTAATAATATCTCTGGCTATTTCGGGAAGCCCATCTTTTTTAACCAAAGGCATAACCGTTAATTTAGTAGGAGCCAATGGAGCAGGAATTTTCAAAACAACACGTTTATCAATTTTACCATTATTCTCCACTTCCTCTTCGGTGTATGCTGCCGACAAAACTTGCAGGAACATGCGGTCAACACCAATGGATGTTTCAACTACAAATGGCACATACGATTTATTTAGCTCCGGATCGAAATACTGGATTTTTTTACCTGAAAACTCCTGATGCTGCGACAAATCAAAATCAGTGCGGGAGTGAATTCCTTCCACCTCTTTAAAACCAAACGGGAATTTGTATTCAACATCAACAGCGGCGTTAGCATAATGCGCCAATTTTTCATGTTCATGGAAACGGTAATTTTCATCGCCAAAACCAAGGGCACGGTGCCAGGCAATACGTGTTGTTTTCCATTTTTCGAACCATTCGAGTTCTGTGCCTGGTTTTACAAAAAACTGCATCTCCATTTGTTCAAATTCGCGCATGCGGAAAATAAACTGGCGGGCTACAATTTCATTCCTGAAAGCTTTACCTATTTGAGCAATACCAAAAGGCAATTTCATGCGGCCTGTTTTTTGCACATTCAGGTAATTAACAAAAATCCCCTGGGCAGTTTCAGGGCGCAAATAAATGGTATTTGCCCCTTCGGCAGTTGAACCCATTTCAGTAGAAAACATCAAATTAAATTGACGAACATCAGTCCAGTTTTTCGAGCCTGAAACAGGGCAGGCAACTTCCTGATCAATAATTATTTGTTTTAACTCTTCTAAGCTGTTATTATTTAATGCATCCGAAAAACGTTTATGCAAGGCATCCCATTTTTCCTTATTTGCCAACACCCTCGGATTTGTTTCCCTAAATTGTGCCTCATCAAAAGAATCGCCAAAACGTTTTTTTGCCTTTGCAACTTCCTTGTCCATTTTAGCCTCAATTTTTGCAAGGGCATCTTCAATCAAAACATCGGCACGGTATCGTTTTTTCGAATCTTTATTATCAATTAACGGATCATTAAATGCATCAACATGGCCCGATGCTTTCCAAATAGTTGGGTGCATAAAAATGGCAGAATCTAATCCAACAACATTTTCATGTAACAGAACCATACTGTCCCACCAATATTTTTTGATGTTATTTTTTAGTTCGACACCATTTTGCCCGTAATCATACACCGCACCTAAACCATCGTATATTTCACTCGATTGAAAAACAAACCCGTATTCTTTACAGTGAGCAACCAATTTTTTGAAAATATCTTCCTGAGCCATAAATTCTTAGTTTCTTTAATAGGGGTACAAAAATAAAGGTTTAAATGAAAACAGGGGTGAGTAGCATGGATTTATTTTCAATATAAAGAAAAATTAGAAACTTATCTCATATATAAATTGAATAAATCGCCAATTAAAAATCGTAATTCAGAAATTATATACCCTACTCCACCTCCTCAAAATCAACATAATCACCTTTATCCTGGTTACTTTTGTAAGAGCTTTTTTTGTCTTCAACAGTAACTTCACCTTCAGGGCGGGTAGGTGGTTGCTGATTAAACTGTTGATTGTTCATTTTTTGTTGCATGTTCTTTACTCCTTTATCGAGGAGCACCGGGAATAAATACCTCGATACCAGACGAATAACAAAATAAATAATTGCAATAATAAATATTGTGCGCACAAAACCAACTAAATAAAGGACAACAAAACCAACCATAATAAATGTCTTATAAACAATACATTGTATTTCTTAAATGAACAGCAAATTTAACCTTTTATTATTTATAAAAAAAGGGCACTTTACATGCCCTAACTTCAAACTATTTATAAACAAGTAGAGACTAACGCTTGTAAACATCTCCACCACTTGACTCGCTAATATCTTTTATTTCAGGATTTCCGGTATAACGAATATCGCCACCACTGCTGGCCCGGGCGGTTAATTCGTTCGATACATTTACGCTGGCATCACTCCCTGAACTAACACGAACTTCGCAGTTCTTGGTTCTTAATTCCGAGGCATGGATATCAGCCCCACTACTGGCTTCCGCTCTAAAGTTTTTTGCGAGTCCGGTCATTTTTGCGTCCGACCCACTACTTACATCAAGGTCCAGGTTATCCACTTTCACGTCCAGTTCAACATCACTGCCACTACTTGCATTTATTTCAAGGTCGTATGCTGTAATTGTACTATTGCCTTTAACGTCTGATCCAGCTGAAGCATCAATTTTTTCAATTTCTTTGACAGTTACATATGCTTTCCGTTCCATTCGCCAACGCCACGAGATTCGGTCTTTTACATATATTCGAAGAACTCCATCTTCAACTCTGGTTATAATTTTATCCATAATGTCATCATCGGCAACAATTTCTACCGATTCAGTATCTCCCATTTTCAAGTACAAATCAATTCCTGATGAAACTTTAATAGCATTAAAACCAGACACTTCACGTGTTTCTCTATCGTTTGCTGCTGCAGATGATAACGCTGTTCCTATAAAAACTGAAACACAAATAAATATAAATAGCTGCTTAAATGATTTCATATTAAAGAAGTTTAATTAATAAAGTGTTTTTTGTATGACGCATAAAAACCGCCACTGTTACAGTTAACCTATTGTTTTCTAATATTTCCTCCTGATGAGTTTTTTATGGATGTATTTTTAGGTGACCCATAATAATAAATATTTCCTCCACTACTGGCACTGGCATCCAATTCTCCATCCACCGAAATCCAAATATTCGCCCCACTGCTGGTTTCTAACTGACAGTTTTTAGTTTTTAAATCGCCTGCTTTCAAATTTGCCCCTGAAGATGATTTCCCGATAAATTCTTTGGTTATCCCATCAAGCGACATATTGGCGCCCGATGAAGTTGAAGCATCCACTTCATTGGCATTAATTTCCAATTTCATATTAGCACCCGACGAACAGGAAAGCTCAAGGTTTTCGCTTTTTAGTGTCCCGCTTGAATATACATTGCTCCCTGATGATGATTTAATACTTTCGATATCAACAACAGTTACGTATACTTTTTTACTTTTTGACTTACGAATACGGGCTTCGCTATAAACTTTTAAAATGCCATCTTCCACTTCAGTTATAACGGCATCCAACAAATTCTCATCAGCTTTAACCACAACTTTTATTCGGTCACCCTGATTGATATATACATTCATGCCTCGCGACACTTTTATGCCATCAAAATCTTTAACCTTCCGATTTTCTTCAACAACATGCCCGTTCCCACTTATCGATGGGCCCATAAATATACATGAGGGTAATACGAATGAAAAAAAGGCAACTAATAAAATAATAACTTTTTGTTTCATTTTTGAATGGTTTTAGTTAACAGACTTATTTTGGATTAATGCCCTACAAGGTATTTAATAGTGAACCCTAACTCAAATTTTTTTCGTTGAAGGAAGGATATTCATCGGTAAACAAATTTAACAAAACAAAAATGCCGGCTAAATTGCCGGCATAAAATTATTTTCATTTTGATACAATATAATTTTATATGCGCCTTCCTCTTGCTCCAATTCCCTTTTTTGAATGGATTCGTGAACCACGCTTATCAAACATAATTTGTTGCTCTTCAGTTAACTGAGACCTTATTTCCAGTTGGTTTTTAGCTTTTATTTTTGAAATAGAAGTTTGGATGTTATTCATTTTTTTTAAACTTTCAGAAATTGCAGTTTGTTCAGGCTTATCGGCAGTTATTAAGGTTATATGTGCAGCTCGTAATTCGCGTAATTGGTCTGCAAAAGGTTTTACTTCTTTTGCCATTTCCAAACTGATTTGTTTAACAGATTCTATCTGTTCTTCATTAAAAGAAGAAGAACTCCTCATTTTTCCGGAAACCGTATCACGTTTATTTGTCCGACCTTGCCTTGCTCCAAAGTGTGTTTTTTGATTTTGCCTATCGAAACTCCTATCTCCATGGCCGAACTTAGAACCTCTTTTATCCATTTGCAAACCTCTTCTACCATCCATTTTCCGGGAATCCAACCGTAAACTTTGCTCTTCAGTAAGTAATGACCTTGTAGCCAATCGGCGTTCAGAATTAGCCTGAACCAGCAATAATTTTTGCCTGCTTATTTTATCAATATTCGAATAAATCTCTTTAAGATCAGGCTTTGGGGCTGTTGTAAGTGTAATTTGATGCGCCTCCAGTTCCCGTAACTCATTTTGAATAGGCTTTAACTTTTGGGCATATTTAATTGATAAAGCTTCCATTTCGGATTTTTGTTCCTCCGATAAAATACTTCTTGAGTCTTCTGTTTTAGCTTTCCCCTGGCGAAACTGCCCTCTCTTACCATCTTTTTTAAAATCAGCCCTTTGCCCAAATACAAGTCCTGAAACGAAAAAAAATGCTAATACTACTAATCCAATCTTTTTTGCTTTCATGATACTAATTTTTAATTGTTAAAAGTTTTCATTTGGTTTGACAGGAACTTCATATAAAGGTTTAAGGCCTGCTAATTCTCACTCACTGTTTTAATCACTATTTATTTTCTAAAAACACTAATAATCAACAAATAATATTGAAGCAATTCTTAAACTACCACTAAAGTTTTAATAATAATTAACGTAATTCAACTGTACCTTTTACTACATATATATGACAAGTTTTATATTTTTGCACGTTTTTAGTATAGTTTTTGTTAATTCATACTTTTGAATAGAATAGTAAAAGCAGAATAATTAATTGTAAAGTCATATCAAAAGATATAAGCACATGAAAATTAAAAAATTAGCCATACTGATTGTTGTTTTTGTTATAGGTGGTGTTACATTATTAAGTTTTAATAATGATCAGAAAAACTTTTTAATGTCAAAAAACCTTGACATTTATTATACTTTATTCAGGGAATTAAATACTTTTTATGTCGATGACATAAATCCACAGAAACTGGTTAAAAAGAGTATCGATGACATGCTGAACTCTTTGGATCCGTATACCAATTATATTTCGGAAGAAAACATTGAAGATTTCCGATTTATGACTACTGGTGAATATGCCGGAATTGGAGCACTCATAAGTAATCAAAATGGAAAAATTATTATTGCTGAACCTTACGAAGGTTTTCCTGCTCAAAAAAGTGGATTAAAAGCAGGCGATATTATTTTAGAAGTTGAAGAAAAATCAACCGAAAATATGTCAACTTCTGATGTAAGTGGATTTTTAAAAGGGCCGGCTAACAAATCCATAAAAATAAAAATTCAACGTCCGGGACAAAAAAAACCATTTGATGTGGATGTTGTTCGCGAGAAAATATCAATCGATGCTGTTCCTTATTATGGAATGATTGATGAATCGACTGCATACATAAGGCTTTCCAATTTTACACAGGGATGTGCCGAAGATGTAAAAAAAGCATTTGTTGAATTAAAAACTACCCACCAGCCAAAATCATTAATTCTCGATTTACGTTCAAATCCGGGTGGGCTTCTGATTGAAGCTGTTCGTATCATGAATTTATTTGTTCCCAAAGGCGAAGAAATTGTAAGTACAAAAGGGAAAGTAAAACAGTGGGATAAGGTTTACAGAGCTACTTCTGAACCAATTGATACAACTATTCAGATAGCCGTTTTAACCAACCGTGGATCTGCTTCGGCTTCCGAAATTATTGCTGGTGCTATGCAGGATCTCGACCGTGGAATTATTGTGGGCACACGTACTTTTGGCAAAGGATTGGTTCAAACTACCCGCGACCTTACATACAATACAAAACTAAAAGTAACTACCGCAAAATATTACACACCAAGCGGCCGCTGTATACAGGCATTGGATTATTCACACCGGAATGAAGACGGTAGCGTTGGAGTAGTTCCTGATTCATTAACTACTGAATTTGCAACTAAAAAAGGCAGGAAAGTGTACGATGGTGGTGGTGTTATTCCTGATGTTAAAATCGAAGGTGAAAAGTTAAGCAAGCTTAGCATTGCCCTGGTAAATAATTTTAAGTTGTTCGATTTTGCCACATTATTTGCTAATTCGCATGAATCAATTGCTTCACCTGAAGAGTTTGAAATCGAAGATGAAATATTTTCTGAATTTTCTGAATTTGTAAAAAACAGTGATTTTTCATATCAATCACATTCTTTAGAAATATATAATAACCTTATTGAAACCGCAAAATCTGAAAAATACTATTCATTGGCAGAAAAAGAATTAGAGGCATTAGAAAGTAAATTGCAGCCGAATATCGAAAAAGACCTTCAACAATTTAAAAGCGAAATATGTGAACTTTTAGAAGATGAAATAGTGTCGAGGTATTATTACCAAAAAGGAGCCATCAGAGCAGCCATGGCTGAGGACAAAGGTATCCTCCAGACAATTACAATATTAAATAATCCCGATGATTATTCTGCCAATTTTATTCCCGGCACAGTTATTTCTGCCAATTAAAATTTACGATCGTATAAATTAAAAGGCCGTTGAAATTCAGCGGCCTTTTATTATTCCAACTATTTAAAATAGATTTCAAAATAGATTTTTCTAAAAAAAACTGTATTTTCATTCCAATTTTAACAGACTAAACCAAAACTTAATACAACCATTCATGTCTACCTTGTTTTTAGTATTCACCGTTATTTCAGCAGTTGCTATTTTATTATTTTTTGTCCTGAAATTAAAAATCAACGCTTTTATATCGCTTTTAATTACTGCAATATATGTTGGTATTTGTGCAGGTATGCCATTAACCGATATCACCGATAGTATTCAGAAAGGAATGGGTGGAACCCTGGGGTTTGTGGCCACTGTGGTTGGATTAGGAGCTATTTTTGGGCAAATGCTTGAAAGTTCAGGCGGTGCTGAATCATTGGCACATACATTAATAAAAAAGTTTGGTAAAGACAAAGCCCCCTGGGCAATGGTTATAACCGGATTTATTGTTGCCATCCCGGTTTTTCTAGATGTAGGATTTATAATTCTGGTCCCTATTGTTTATGCCCTGTCGCGCGACACAAAAAAATCATTGCTTTATTATGGTATTCCGTTGTTGGCAGGCTTGGCTGTAACCCATAGTTTTATCCCCCCTACTCCCGGGCCTGTTGCAGTGGCCGATATTATTAATGTACAGTTGGGCTGGGTTATATTTTTTGGTATAATTTTAGGATTCCCAACTGCAATTATTGCCGGCCCCATTTTTGGAAAATACATTGCAAAAAAAATTCACATCATGCCTCCTCCCGAACTGGATGCAAATTCGGATTCGGATAAAATTGATAAAAATAACCTTCCTTCGTTTACATTAATTGCCTTTCTAATAGGCATCCCGCTGATATTAATCTTATTAAGTACCGTTACTGGTGTTTTGGTAAGTAGAGAGGTTATCCCACAAAACATGTTAGCGGATACTTTACAATTTGTTGGGCACCCGTTTTCGGCCTTAATAATTGCGACCCTGTTAGCCATCTATTTTTTATGCATTAAACGGGGGATGCCTAAACAAAAAATCCTTGATTTAAGTACCAAAGCCCTTGGCCCAGCCGGAATTATAATTTTAATAACCGGAGCTGGTGGTGTTCTTAAACAAATATTGGTTGATAGTGGAATTGGTACAATTATGGCCGAATCAATTGCAGGATCACCTTTATCACCTATTTTATTAGCCTGGATATTAGCAGCCATCATCAGGGTAACTCAAGGCTCGGCAACAGTAGCTATGATTACCGCTGCCGGAATTATTGCTCCTGTTATAAATGAAATTGGATTAAACGACCCACAAAGAGCTCTTGTCGTTTTAGCCATTGCATCTGGTGCAACGTTGCTTTCGCATGTAAATGACAGTGGGTTCTGGCTGGTGGGAAAATATTTTGGCATGAATGAAAAACAGACCTTACAATCATGGACTGTTATGGAATCGATTATTGCTGTGTGTGGTTTGGTTTTTACTCTCACAGCTTCGCTTTTTGTATAGGAAATGATAGAAATTAATATCAAACCTTTTGAATTATTTTCAAACTATGAGTTGTACAAAATACTACAGCTCAGAGCCGAAATATTTGTTGTTGAACAAAATTGTGTATATAACGACCTGGATGATCTCGATTTAGAAGGAATGCACTTGATAGGTTTAAAAAACAATAATATTATTGGATATGCCAGAATTTTACCTTCTGGAACACGATTCGAAATGGCATCGATAGGCAGGTTGGTTGTTGATTCGAATAACAGAAATAATTTTTATGGTCAAAAAATTATGGAACAGGCCATTCAATTTATTCAGAAGGAATGGGGAAATCAACAAATTAAAATAAGTGCTCAAAAATACCTGGAAAAATTTTATTCAAATCTGGGTTTTGAAACAGTCTCAAAAGAATATTTGGAAGATGGAATTCCACACATTGGAATGGTTCTAAAAAAAATTGCGTTTTAATTCCAGATATCGTGGTGTTCTTTATCTCTTTTAAAAGTATTTTTTTTACATACCGGGCAAGCAGCTTTATATAACCGATGAATATTCGTTAATTTTAATCGGCTCCGGCAATTGCTACATCTGAAGCGGCTTTTGTGCATAATCTTGTCGTCGTTATACACCTCAATTTCTGCTTTATCAAACAATATTTTACATTTTGGGCACATATACACCTGAAACCCGGCTTTAATCCACAAATCCTTAAAATCATTCGCCAACTGAAGGATTTTATTATGTGTTTTGTAGTGAAACAATTTTTTATTCAATAATAAATACTCTTCTACCCTTTGAGAATGAATCGAAAATCCATGGCCCTGGTTAAATAATTCTTCATAACCACAAACATTACACCTGTATGCATACGCGTGACCCATATTTTAAAACGCTTCAATTCAGGAACATAATATACTTAAAAATTATTGTTTATAAAAGTTCGCACGTATGTATTTATTAAATGAAACGTTAAAGATTTCAACTGTCGATAATTTTTTAAAGGCTGCCAAAAAATTTGTTTTTATAATTTATTATTTTCAATTTTGTGTACCCTACCTGTTCATACCGGTAGGGTACTAATTAAACTGAATAAAAACGATGAAAACTAATACTAAGTGGATTTACGGCTTTGCTTTAATGTTGGTATTTTTCTCATGTGCCAAAAGCTATAAAAACGTACCTTTTGAAGAAAAGATCCCTGCGGATTGGCAAAATCAAGCAGTTTTTCAAATTAATAAAGAAAATCCCCGGGCTTATTTTATTCCATTTTCGACTATTGAACAAGCCAAAACAGAAAATTTATGGCAATCGCCATTGGTACAAAGTTTAAATGGAACCTGGCAATTTCATTTAGCTCAAAATCCTTCAGAAAGGCCTTATTGGTTTTTTAAAGATGATTATAATACCAAAACCTGGAGTGAAATAAAAGTTCCTTCGAATTGGGAAGTTGAAGGTTTTGATTACCCGATTTACACCAATGTTAAATATCCCCACGACCGCACTCCGCCAGTTATCCAAGAACATTATAATCCGGTAGGTTCTTATAAAAAAACATTTACTACTCCTGCCAATTGGGATGGAAAAGAAATATACCTCCATGTGGGGGCTGCAAGTTCGGCAATGAATGTTTGGGTTAATGAACAATTTGTTGGCTATAGCGAAGATAGCAAAACTCCTGCCGATTTTGATATTTCAAAATACCTGAAAAAAGGAAAAAACTCATTGGCTATTGAAATTTTCAGGTGGAGCGATGCATCCTATCTCGAGGACCAGGATTTTTGGAGGTTAAGCGGTATTACCCGAGACATATATCTTTTAGCACGCAACAAACAACACATCCGTGATTTTAAAGTTATTTCAACGCTCGACGAATCATATACAAACGGTAAATTCTCTCTTGATATTGATATAACAAATTTGTCTGAAAAATCAGCAAATTTAATTATTGAAGCTGAACTTCTCGACGAAGGAAAAACCATTAAATCGTTTTCCAAAACTATTTCTTCTGAAGAAAAATCGATTGTTGTCCCTTTTTCTGAAGAAATTCCAAATGTAAAACAATGGTCGGCCGAGATTCCAAATTTGTATGAGTTAATTATTACTTTAAAAAATTCTGAAAAAGAAATTATTGAAGCCTTAAGGCAGGAAGTAGGTTTTCGTACTTCTGAAATAAAGAATGGAAATTTACTTGTTAATGGGAAATATGTTTACCTAAAAGGGGCAAATTTACACGAACACAACGACATTACCGGGCACGTACAGGACAAAGAGACAATGCTAAAGGATATTCAGCTTATGAAATCCAACAACCTAAATGCTATCAGGACATCGCATTATCCACAACCCGGGTTATGGTATGAGTTGTGTAATAAATACGGGCTATATATTGTCGACGAAGCCAACATTGAATCGCACGGAATGGGATATGGCGAAGAGTCGCTGGCTAAGGACCCCTCATGGAAAGAAGCCCATTTGTACCGTACCCGGAATATGTACCAGCGCGATAAAAACCAACCATGCATAATCATCTGGTCGTTGGGTAACGAAGCCGGAAATGGTGTCAACTTTATGGCTACTTATGATTATCTGAAAAATGTAGATAAAACAAGGCCTGTTCAATACGAACAAGCTCACGGTGGTGCAAACACCGATATTAACTGCCCTATGTACGCCCGAATTGAAAACATGGTGAACTATGCTAAATCAAATCCCGACAAACCAATGATCCAGTGCGAATATGCACATGCTATGGGAAACAGCGTTGGAAACCTTCAGGATTACTGGGATGCTATTGAAAAATACGATGCGCTGCAAGGTGGATTTATTTGGGACTGGGTCGATCAGGGATTATTAACAACAGATGAATCAGGTGAAAAATATTGGGCTTATGGTGGCGATTTTGGCCCCGATACAGTCCCCTCTGACGGTAATTTTTGTAACAACGGAATCGTTAATCCCGACCGTACAGAAAAACCTACAATTTATGAAGTTAAAAAAGTATATCAAAACATAGGTTTTAAAGCTGGAAATTTAAAATCAGGACAGATTTCTATTACCAATAAATACTCTTTCTTAAATCTTTCTGATTTTAATTTTACCTATTCAATAACTGCCGATGGTAAAATAATCAAAAAAGGAAAACTCGATGAAATAAATCTTGAACCCGGCAAATCAAAAACAATTGTTATTGATTATTCCATTGATGCCGAACCAGGAATTGAGTACTTTTTAACACTAAATGCTTCGCTTAAAAAAACCGCAGGATTAGTTGAAGCAGGAACAATTTTAGCTTCAGAACAATACAAATTACCAATTTATAAAAACAAAATTAAAACTACGTCAGCCAATTTCCCACCAGTTAAACTTGAAAAAAATGAAACCGGAGTTGTTGTGGTGGGAGAAGAGTTTTCAGTTAAATTTGATACTCAAAAAGGAATAATCAATAGTTTGATTAAAAGTGGAACAGAATTGCTCCAATCAGGTCCTGTGCCAAATTTCTGGAGGGCTCCTATTGATAACGATTTTGGAAATAACCTACATAAACGGAGCAAGGTATGGCGCAAAGCTGGCGACCGCCGTAAAGTTACAAATGTAACTGTTGAACAACCTGCAGAAAATACGGTAGAAGTTGTAATGACTTTTTTAATCCCTGACGAAAAAGGAAAAACAATTGCTGAGTATATTTCAAAATATACTGTTTATGGAAATGGTGAAATTACCGTTGACAATACTTTTAAAATGACTCAGGACGATTTGCCTGAAATTGTTCGAATGGGTATGAATATGGTAATGCCACGCGAATTTGCAGAGATAACCTGGTTTGGCCGTGGACCGTTTGAATCATATCAGGATAGGAAAACAAGTGCTTTTGTTGGTTTGTATTCCGGATTGGTAGCTGATCAATACTGGGCATACCTTCGTCCTCAGGAAAATGGTAATAAAACCGATGTAAGATGGATGGCCATCACCAACAATGATGGTGCAGGATTACTATTTGTTGGAAAACAACTGTTGGAAGTTAGTGCACACCATAATATCATGGAAGATTTTGAATCGTTGGAACGTACCGATGGCCGGCAGGTAGAAGGAGTTAATGTTGTAAACCGACATACCACTGATGTAAAAGAGCGTAACATTACATCGGTAAATATTGATTATAAACAAATGGGAGTTGGTGGCGATGACAGTTGGGGTGCCAAAACACATGACCAATACCGGTTAACCAAAAAAGAATACAACTATTCATTCAGTATAAAACCAATAAATACCGGCGAAAAAATTACTGATTTAGTTAAAATTCAATTATAAAATAATAGTTAGTTATATAGGTTAGGTAGTTAAAAAGGGGAGCCCAATTTCTGGAATCCCCTTTTTTTTGTTCCTTAAAACAAACTATACTAAACACCTACAAGGTTGTTAAACATTATTTTTGATGAAGCATTTTCCGCTGCCTTTATTAATGGGTATCCTGCCGGAGAAGCTGTTAATAATGGATGAGTCCCAATTTGTGCCGTTAATAATGAATTAATTGTCATCCTATTCTGAATAATAATCCCCAAAGTATTTATCAATTCTCCTATCGATAAACCACCGGCAATTTCTCCACCTAAAATAACACCAGCCTCTTTTCCAACTATTAGTTTTACAAATTGTTTATGCGTATCTGCCAACGCCCCAGGGTGCCTGTCAATCCCCTCAAATTTGCCAATTACATAATCAAATCCTTCATTTTTTGCAACAGTTTCGGTAAGCCCGGCAACACCAAATCCTGAATTACCTATTGCTGTTGAGAATATAGAAATAGTCCCACTAAATGTTTTTATAGCCGACAATTTAAACAGGTTCATTCCGGCAATCCTTGCCTCAGCACATGCCGTTGATGCCAACATAACCGGACTTGGTTTCCGGGTTATAAAATCACGTTTTTCGGCACAATCGCCTATTGCAAAAACATCGGAATCTTCGGTACGCAAATATTCATCAACCTTTATAAATCCCTGTTCATTTATTTTTATTCCTGCATTTTTTGCTAACTCTGAGTTGGGTTTATAGCCCATTGCTAATATCACAGCATCGGTAGAAATAATTTCCCCATTCTCGAGAATTACCTGTTCAACATTTCCAGGGCCTCTAAGTTCTTTAACTCCTTTCCCTGTCAAAATTTGCACACCTCTTTTTTGCAATTGTTCATCCACCATTTCCGAAATATCAGAATCAAAAGCCATGCGTAAAATATGAGGTAATTTTTCAATAAGAACTACTTCTTTCCCGGCCTTGGTTAGTTCATCCGAAATTTCAACACCTATAAAACCAGCACCTATAACCGCCACCTTCTGACAATTTTTTAGTTCATCCTGCATAAAATCAATGTATGCTTTATTTTTAGGGACAGAATAAACATTTGCCAGTTCAATACCTTTTAACCAAACAGGTTTGTTAGGAACGGACCCGGTCCCAATTACCAATTTTGAATATTGTATAATCTCACCCCCCTGAAGTGTAACTAAATTATTCTCCCTGTCGATTAAAATAATTTCACCATATATTATTTCAATACCGTTCATTTCAAACATTTTTTCTGCTGGAAGGATATTATTCTCCGAACTTCCTACCGAGCCAAAAATATAAGGAATACCACACGGAATTAATGTTTTAGGCTGGGTAGTAACAACAATAAAACTTTTATCAGGGTAAATTCTTTTTCCGGTAGTAGCGGCAACTAATCCGGCAGCACTGCTTCCTATTACAAGTACATCAGTAAACTTCATGATTATTGGTTTTTATTAGTAAGTCGATTGTTTTTAAATTCATCCAAAGCCTTTTTTACTGTTAGATTGCCAGCTCCTATATATATTTGAATGTCGGATTTTTCAAGAATTCGGGAAGCATTTCCTCCTGGCCCATTTCCAGTAATTAACACATCAGGCTTATATTCAAAAAGCTTTTGGGCAGTAAGCGGGCCAGCTCCATGGTCTTCATTTTCAATAGCCCTGTTATCAACTGAAGTTAACTGCTCATTTTCGTCATTATAAATCAGGATATATTCTGTCCGTCCAAAGCGGCTATCAATTTCTGAATCCCAATCCGACCCTTTTGTTGTAAATGCAATTTTCATTTTTATTCTTTTTAGTTTAATTGCTCTTTTATTTTTCCCCATCCGAACATAATTAGCCCTTTAAGATTGTTGTTGTCAGTTTCTACTATTGTTTTGCCTGCAGTTATTGCTTTCGAAAAATCCTCGTCATACGGAATATTAATTATGTGTGTTATCCCTTCAGAATAAAGATATTTGATAATCTTATTGGTATAGTTTTTATTAAGGTCTGCTTTATTAATCACACAGCCGGTAGGAATTCCAAATGATTTAATAAGTTGATATACACGTTTTAAATCGTGAAATCCTGAAACTGTTGGTTCGGTAACCACAACTACGTAATCGGCACCCGAGAGGGAAGATATAACCGGGCAGCCTATACCCGGAGATCCATCAACAATAATATAATCACTCTTCTGCTCTTTGGCGTTTAATAAAGCCTCATTTTTTACTTTCGACACCAGTTTACCCGAATTTTCAGCACCAATGCCCAGCGCAGCGTGTACCATTTTCCCACCAGTTTTTACAGAAGAAACGTACCATTGCCCTACATTTTGGCTTACCATGGTAACAGCATCCGAAGGACATACTTGTTCGCAATATCCACATCCTTCACAATTTATTGCACAGACTAAAAAATCACCACTGCAATTATTTATTGCACTAAAATGGCAGGCATCGTAACATTTTCCACATTTTAAGCATTTCTCCTGATCGATTTCGGCTAAATAACCGCTGTAAAAATCCTCTGACTTTTCAATTTTCGGATCTAACAGGAGGTGCAAATCGGCAGCATCCACATCACAATCGGCCATTGTAACTTTTTCACCACCCAACATCGCAAATGAAGCAGCCAACGAGGTTTTTCCAGTCCCTCCTTTCCCTGAGATTACTACAATTTCTTTCATTGTTGGGCAATTGTTGTTAAAAAGGCTACAATATTTTCAAGTTCAACCTTAAAGGTTTCAATTCTGGGGTATATTAACTGTCCCTTCGAATAGAGTTGAGCAATTTCCCGATCATTTTTTATTCGGGCAACAATCTTAATATTTTCATTTTTACAATAGGTTTCAACTTTATTATCACCTATTCCATCACGATTTATAACAACGCCAAAATTTTTACCTAACATTCTTACTGTTTCAACAGCAATGGTTAAATCGTGAAGCCCGAAAGGGGTTGGCTCAGTAACAAGTAAAACAAAGTCTGTGTCTTTTACCGTCTCAATTACCGGGCATGAAGTCCCTGGAGGTGAATCATAAATCTTCAATGTTTTATGATTAAAATATTTTTCGATATAATGGTGCGTTTCTTTTATTAATGGCACCGTATTTTCCCTGCCAATGTTTAAACGACTTTCAACAAAAAATAATTTCCCAATTTGAAAATGGTTTAATTCACCAATATTCTGATCGACCATTTTTAACGCTTTCGAAGGGCACAACCCAACGCACGCATAGCAACTATGGCAAAGCTCGGGATAAATTAATATTTCATAACCCAGTTTAAGTATCGAATTAAAATGGCAAACATCCTGGCATTTTCCACATAATTTACAATTTTGGGGAATCCATTCAGGTACCTTAACACATACTTCCTGGCTGTTTATCAAGTCTCCCGGAAGAAACAACTGTATGTTTGGCTCTTCTGCGTCAAGATCAGCCAAAACAACCTTTTTTGTTTCAGCCAAAAATGAAGCCAAATTAACCGATAATGTTGTTTTTCCAGTCCCTCCTTTTCCACTGGCAATCGCTACCTTCACTGCCAAAAATTAATGAGTACACTGATTTTCTCCTTGCACCATTACTCCTGATAAAAAATCAGTTACAACTTTTTGTGGGAAATCAGTCGGTACTCCCTTAAATACTTCAATACCATTATTAAAAAAAATCTGTATCGCTTTTTCTCCAATACCTCCGGCAATTACAATATTAACTCCTTTATCAGCCAAAAAACGTGGATACAATCCGGGTTGGTGAGCCGGAGGTGTAATAAAAATTTCATCGGTTATGGTATTTTTCTTTACTGTAACAATGGCAAACTCTTCGCAATGCCCAAAATGTTGGGCTAACTGTTTATTTACTGTAGGTATAGCAAATACTTTATTAATCATATTGGACATTATTTACTTCTTTGATTAAATTCAATTATTTAAATGCTGCAATAAAAACCGTTGAATAGAAAAACAGGCTTTATAAAAAAGCCTGTTTCGCACTCATTAGATCTACGTAGATTGGGCAAGTTGTTTTTCTAAAACAGTTAACTGCTGCTGCAACTCTTCAATCTGTTTTTGTATAAGAAGATTATCCTGTTTTGGTAAAACCTCGTTGTTTTTACGTACCCTGTTCTTCCGCCCAAAACCTAAACCTTTACCATTCTGAAGATTCCGGTTTTTTACCTTTGTTCCTCCCCAAAATGAACGAGTATTAATTGATGAACCACTACAATTGCCTAAACCTCTTCCTGTTTTTTGCCCCAATCCTTCAGGACCTGATTGATCTCTACCTGGCATATCTTACCTCCTTTCAAATAATTAATTGAGAACAAATATAATGAACATATGTTTGTTTTAAAAATATTTTTAGATATTTAAAAACATAGATAATAAAAACAGTTTATTGATTATTTGTTAAATATCCAGATTTAAATATTAAACCGTTTTCTGAATGCGAAACCCGTAGTTTAGAACTACACTAAGACTTACACTATTCATTTTCATTCAATTAATAATTTTTTTGATTAGTCCAAAATCAAAAAAACGCCAACTATATTGGAATGAAAAAAGAATATCTTTTAGCCTTTCATAAATTAGTGTTATATTAACGCTTAAATAAAATAGCTATTAAAAAACCAATCTTTTTGAAAATTCTATACTCATCGAAAATGAATAAATTTAGACACAACAATAACAGCAGAAAACTAAAAGGACAAACAATGATCAAAATAAAAATTTGCCTTTTTATCCTATTAATATCTGTATTCTCAAACACTGTTCTTGCACAGGACAGTGTTACCGAAATAGTCATTGGTAAACCATCGATTGATATTCAGGTCCAGCCTAATATGTATGGCATTTTTTTCGAAGACATCAACTTTGCAGCCGATGGAGGATTGTATGCAGAGCTTATTAAAAACAGGTCGTTCGAATTTCCAAACTCCCCATTTATGGGATGGATAACATATGGAAAAGTAGAAGTAACAACCGACGATGCCCCTTTCGAGCGAAATCCACATTACGCAAGGTTAACAAACTCAGGATTATTAACCGGTACAGGTCTAATGAATGAAGGTTTCAGAGGTATTGGAATAAAACAAGGCGACAATTATACCCTAAGTTTTTATGCAAGGAATGTGGATGCTGATGAATCAAAATTAAAAATAGAGCTGTATTCTTCTGCGACCGAAATAGTTGGAAATGGAGAAATAACAGTTAACTCAAAAGAGTGGTCAAAATATGAATTAGTTTTAACGGCATCGGTAACCGATACGCATGCAAAACTACGGATCGACCTGAATTCGTTTGGCACAATTGACCTTGAGCATGTTTCATTGTTCCCGGTTGAAACCTATAAAGGCCGCAAAAACGGGATGCGTCAGGATTTAGCCCAGGCGCTTGACGATTTAAACCCTGGTGTTTTTCGATTCCCCGGCGGTTGTATCATCGAAGGAAATACGCTTGAAACACGTTACCAGTGGAAAAATTCAGTTGGCCCGGTCGAAAACCGCCCACTCAACGAAAACCGTTGGAATTATGTCTTTCAGCACAAATTTACTCCTGATTATTTTCAATCGTACGGACTGGGTTTTTACGAGTATTTCTTACTATGTGAAGACTTTGGAGCTGATGCATTACCAGTTATTAGCTGCGGAATGGCTTGCCAATTTGTGACTGAAAACCACCAACACCTCGACGATATTGAACCCTATGTTCAAGACGCACTTGATTTAATTGAATTTGCCAATGGGCCAACCAATTCAACCTGGGGAAAAGTTAGGTCAGAAATGGGGCATCCTTGGTCATTTGATTTAAAAATGATTGCTGTTGGAAATGAGCAATGGGGCGAAGAATTTCCGTTATACCTCGAAAAATTTATTGCCGCAATCAGGGCAAAATATCCTGAAATAAAAATCATTGGATCATCGGGCCCTTACCCCGATGGAAAAGAATTTGATTACCTGTGGCCCGAAATGAAACGTTTAAAAGCCGATTTGGTAGATGAACATTATTACCGGCCAGCCGAATGGTTTCTGGCAAATGCTGGCCGCTACGATTCATATGACCGCAATGGCCCAAAAGTTTTTGCCGGCGAATATGCCTGCCATATTCAACCCGACAAAAAAAATTCGTTTTATTCTGCTTTATGTGAAGCAGCATTTTTAACCGGAATTGAACGAAATGCTGATGTTGTACATTTGGCAACCTATGCCCCACTTTTTGCACACGTTGATGCCTGGCAATGGAAACCCGATATGATTTGGTTCGACAACTTGCGCTCTGTAAAATCAGCCAATTATTACATTCAACAATTGTACTCACACTACTCAGGAACCAATGTACTTTCGGCAACTTCGGAAGATAAAATTTTAAAAGGCGAAAATGGGCTTTATGCCAGTGCTGTTGTTGACAAAAATAAGAACCAGCTAATTATTAAAATTGCAAACACCAGCGAACAAAAAAAACTGGTAGCCTTTAATCTAAATGACCTTCCAAAAACAAATTATTCGGGAAAACACATTACGCTGCACGCCAATAAAACAGATGAAAACACATTGGACAATCCTTATTTGGTTGTTCCTGTAGAAAATAATTTTGACGTTAAAAATAAAAAAATATCTGTCAAATTACAGGCTGAATCGTTCCATGTTTTAGTAATTAACTTGAACCAAAAAAAATAGCAGATTAGTTTTTTCCAAAACTTAACCTTTCCCTGAAACATGGGGCTGAATCTTTCAGTTTTCGGTATTTGAAATTGTGTTAAAAATGTTGATTTTTCAAGAATTTTAAATTCTAATTAAATAAATTACGCCCATGATTATTTTATAATATAATCATGGGCTATTGTCATTTATCCGAAAATTAATCCAAAATGAAAATCACTAAACAATTAGTATTATCACTCCTTTTAGGTTTTATTTTTCTACATTCAAACCATGTTGCAGTTATCGATACGGTTGACGTATTCAGCAATTCGATGAACAAAAACCTAAGAGCCATTGTAGTAAAACCCGATAACTATTCGGAATTACATGAGTTGCCCGTAGTATATTTACTGCATGGATACAGTGGCAACTACCTCGATTGGATTAAAAAAGGCAATGGTTTTGAAACATAAGCCGACCAAAACCAACTAATAATTGTTTGCCCCGATGGTGGATTTGGCAGCTGGTACTGGGATAGCCCTGTTGACCTAACCTCAAAATACGAAACATATATTTCAAACGAACTGATAACTCAAATTGATTTAAAATACAAAACTATTATAAACCGCACAGGCAGGGCAATTATCGGGTTAAGTATGGGTGGCCATGGAGCCATGTATTTAGCATTAAAACACCAGGATAAATATAGGGCAGTTGGAACAATGAGTGGAGGGGTCGATATTCGCCCGTTCCCGAATAACTGGGACATGGCAAAACTACTTGGCCCTTATTCCACATTCCCCGACCGTTGGGGAAAAAATACGGTAATAAATATGCTTCACCTGCTCACTCCAAAATCGCTGGCAATTATGATTGATTGTGGAACTGAAGATTTTTTCTTTGAAGTAAATAAAAACCTGCACAAACAATTGCTTTACCGTAATATTCCTCACGATTATATTGTCAGGCCCGGAAGCCACAACTGGGACTACCGGAAAAATGCCGTTAAATACCAGGTGTTATTCATGAGCAACTACTTTAACGAATCGAACTAAAATAGTCTGTCCGCCTCAACTAATACTATGTAATTCAATGAAATTAAAACTAATTCGTAAAAAATGAGTAACCAACCATCCCTTTTATTTTAATCTGAAAGTTCTCTCCTTTTTTTTCAATAACAAGTAAATTATTTTGTTTATTATACCTCCAAGAATCAGAATTTTTAACATCAAAGGGTTCCTCAAAACATTTTATTATGAAAACGTAAGTTAACTCCTTTTTCGAGGTAACATTAATAATTCCCGTTTTTTCGTTAATACTTAATAGAATATCGTTATACCCAACTCCATCTGAAACAGGTTTATGAATTACCTTTTCACTATTTCCAAAAGGGTAAATATTAATCTCAAGACTTTCTGAATGTAGGTGTTTTTCGTTATTGATAAAAGGAATAATTGCCCCGGCTCTAACAAACAATGGATACGATTCTAAATCAAACTCTTTTAATATTAATTCAGAACTTTTAAAAATCAAGTCTGCCTTAAAATAATTAATCCACATTCCCTCTTCAGGCAATTTAATTTTAACCTCTTTGAGACTATCACAAATTACATGAACAAAAAAATCATCTCCTAAAAAATGTGTTTTATTATGAAAGGAAGGGTTTTTAATTATAGTGCCATGATTTAAATTTGCATCAACACCGGCACTAAACAAATATATAGATAAATCACGGTGAAGTTTAACGAATTTCCGGTAAATATTTAATGTTTCAGCATCATGGTTCCATGGCAAGTGATGGGCAAAAGCGCCTAAAGAGCCTCCATTGATCATAACCGGGCATAAACTGGCAAGTTGAGTATAACGAATAAACTGTTCCTTATTGGAAGGAACTTCCCAGTACCCCCCTATTTCACATCCAATGCCCGAAAAACCATCATTTGCTGAATTATAAATATTCTGAAGTTGATCATTTATACCCTGCCAGTCACCTCTAAAATCGCCTACCCAATTTACATGCGAAAAAGAAGGAAAACCGACCAGCCCTCTGCCCGACCAGGCATATGTCATAGCTACAAACTCATCGTTTTTAGCAGTATTATAATCAAAAGCATCTTTATAATAATAATAGCCAAAATCAGTATTCAACATTTTGCCAAGGCTTGTTTTTACAGTATCGCCAAAAAACTTAAAAGCAAAATCAATTTTCGCCCCGTCGGCATGTATCTCATGCAATTTATCAACCTGGGTATGCCACCAGTTTTTAGCGTCATTATTTGTAAAATCAATGTGTAAAGCATTTCCTTTCCACCAACGGGATTCCTGATTATCGTTAATACAAAAACCTGCTGTTTTAACAAAGTCATAAGTACCACAACGTTGCAGTTTGGTATCAGATGACGTACTATTAATGGCTCCTGTGTAAAAGGGTACTATACAAATTCCTTTAGCATGCAGCTCGTCTACCATTGTTTTAGCTCTTGGATAACGATTTTCATCCCAGGTAAAATCGTTATAACTATTCATCCAGGGGCTATCAATTATGACTGCATCCACCGGAATATTATTAACCAAATACCCATTTACCAGAAACTCCAACGATTGGCGGGTATTGTACTGATCTTCCCAAATCCAATGCCCAAAAGCCCAATAAGGAATAACCGGAGGAGATTGAGGAAAAGAAAATTTTGCTATTAATAAGAATAATACAATCCCAAGAAAACGCATATTTATTTTCATGTGAAATTTAAAAATCCCCATTTTAATACTGCATTTTAATCCATCAAAATAATTACATTCTTAAATACTAAGAATCCATGTCCCTTCCGGTTTTAGAACTATTTAAAAAAGAAAGAAACGTTTCTCTCAAACCAACGCCCCAATCGGGGTATTTGGTTCTTCTGCCCCATTGGACCATGTTCTTCGGCCGTATGAAATTTGGTACCTATAGGCGTTATTCCATCAAGGAAAGAAATATCCCCTACGGGGAAATCGACATGAGTGGTGCGTGGATCGAATCCTTTTTTTGTTGCTTCAGAGGGTGTAAAAACCCGTAAATACATATCTTCCGATTCAAAAACCATGGTAATAGGCTGTTCCCTGGTTTCAAGTACCGACCAATAAACATTGGAATGAAAACCTTTAAATTCAGGATATTCCCAGCTCAGCCCGGTAATAGCATCATTGTAATCTTTTTGCCATACATTGAATTCAACTCCTTTCATTCGGTTTTTCCATACCCTGTAGGGTCCTTTACCGAGCCACTTCATCCCGGTAACTTTTTCTTCAGGATAATCAAAGGATACACCAATATATTCCAGTTCAGTATGGCCTCTAAACTGAAATGCATAATTTAATTTTAGCCATCCATCAGGAGTCATTCGCCAAACAATTTTTCTCAGATTTCCATTAAACAAAAATTCTGCTACCCAGTCATTGCCATCGGCAAAAAGCCTTGAACTTCTTAAGGTGGCATTGCCACTAGCCATTACCGGGCCATTACTCAACGAAATCGGTTTCCCATCACTTAAAACTCGTTGAATAGTCCCGTTTGATTTATTTATTGACACAACTATTCCGGCTGCTTCGAGGGTGTAATCATTTTCATTCTCAATTCCATTCGATTTTCCATTATTCTGAGGAATTAGCTTTGTAGCTATTTCCTTTGATTCAGGAATCATCCACGACCATGTATAAATATTTTTACCGTTATGATCGCTTGCTGTCAATCTCAATCCATCGTAATCACGCCAACCATCAGGAAGGCTGAGTGATAAAATACCCTTATAACCAGACGCAACATCAGGCGATTCTACTTTGTGCTGAATCATGGATGTGAACCCGGCAGTTTTAGCCCATGGTTTGGGATAATTTATCAGTTCATATGAAAAATCCACATCGGTCAAATTGGTATGGTAAAACCTGTTTTCGACTTGCATTTCACCTGTAAATGATAATGGGAATATATTTTTATTACTCAATGGAATAAATACCGGCGACCAAATTTCCTTAATTGTATAATAGCTTCCTTCTTTTTCTCTATACGGCCCAACAATTCCATCGGGAGCGCTATTTCCGGCCACATCAATTGCTCCGTTCCTGTCGTCCCTGACAATTCCTTCATCGGCAAAAGCCCATAAAAATCCACCGGCAGTTAATGGATTTTGTAACATTAAATTCCAATGATCTTCAAGCCCGGCTCCATTGCCACCGTCGTAAAGGCCATGAAGGAATTCGGTTGGCATAATCAGGTCATTGCCATGAAGAAAAGTTTCGGTACAACAATCGTATATTTCGTAATGAGCTGTATTAATTCCATTCAAATTTTCCCAGGGATGAATAACTACTCTTTTCTGTGGATCGTACAAATTAAAGTCATCATCTAAATCGCGGTTCCATCCTCCTTCATTTCCATTTGCCCATAAAATTATGGACGGATGATTCACATCTCTGTTTATAAGTTCCGCCACCAGTTTTTCACCCACTTGTGTGTCGTATTTATTTTGCCAGCCCGTCAGCTCATCAATAACATACAAGCCTAAAGAATCGGTCATTTCAAGAAAATGTTTTTCGGGTGGATAATGTGACATCCGTACCGCATTCATGTTCATATCTTTCATAAGCAATACATCCTCGATACTTAACTGTTTACTTGAGGTACGGCCAGAGGTAGGCCAGAAGGTATGACGGTTTGAACCTTTTAAAATAACTTTATTTCCATTCACATAAATTCCATCGTTCTTATGGACTTCCACAGACCTGAAACCAAATTTATCAGAAGCTTTATGAATTTCTTTTCCTTTGTCTGAAAGTGTAAGTTCGAGCGTATATAAATCAGGCCATTCGGCGGTCCATGGGTTAACTCCCTGAAATTGTGACTTTAATACTATTTTCTGAACATCTTTCGTGGTTGTTGTCGAAAAAGCTTTTCCAACCTGCTTCCCTTCCGAATCAATTATCCGGGCTTCAACAACTGATCCATTTTGCACATTCTCACAAAAAACATCAACCGAAATTTCACCTGTATGTTTTGCATTTATTGCAAACCTTTCGATATGTTGCTTTGGAAACGATTCAAGCCAAACAGGCCGGTGAATACCGCTAAACATCCAAAAATCGGCACGCCGTTCAGCCAGGTTTATGGATTTATTAGATGAAAATCTTTTTACTTTAACTTCCAACAGGTTATCTTTTCCACATTTTAACAGCTTTGAAATATCATACCTGAATTCATAAAACCCTCCCTGGTGGATAGGCCCTGCAATCCTACCATTAATCTTTACTTCTGTATCGGTCATCGACCCTTCAAATACAATATTAATCTTTCGGCCCTGCCAGTCTTTCGGAATCTTAAATGAATATTTGTAATCCCCAATCGAATCAGGGACATACCCTTCTGCCCAATCGGTATAGTAATTGTAAGTCCCAAATCCCTGCATTTCCCAATTCGATGGTACAGGTATTTTATCCCACACATTACTTTTTCGGCCACCCGAGACCATAAAATCCCATAAAACAGTATGGTCTTTATCAATACCGCTGAGGTAAACTTTTTCTGTTTTTTGAGCGAAAATTATCTGAGAAATTAAAAAGCTGAGGAAGATTAAGATTATTGTTTTCATAAAATATAGGTTTAGTTGGCTTATGTTATTTTTTGAATTTTATAGAGGGCATTTCAATAAAACTACCGTAATGCCCTCTATTTTATAAAATTAAATTTTTCCCATTCTAATATCCCGGATTATTTACTACAATTTTTTCATTTTGATCCAATTCATACTGAGGAATTGGTAATAGTATGTGATCAGTTGGATATTTTGCAAGCCCCGAAGTTGGATTACAAAATCGGCTACTTGGATCTGTAATATAATCAGAGTTAAAATGAAGTTTTACCTTCGACCCATCTCCAAAAACTTCTTTTACGGCACCCCACCTAAGAAGGTCAAAAATACGTTGGCCTTCCATAGCAAATTCCACGCGGCGTTCGTGCCTGACGATATCAACCAGCGAACCATCGGCTGTTGTTTTAGCTGGCATATTAACAGAGGCTCTGGCCCTAACTTTATTGACCCAATTCAAAGCTTCACTTTTCCCTTGTTCGGCCAACGCTTCAGCCAAAATTAAATATAAATCAGCCATTCTCATAACCGGGATATCAATCCCTCCATATCTCACATTGGTTAATCCATCCACATTTTCTGTAAGTTTCCGAACATTCATGCCAGTAGGCGACCATTGATAATCGTACCTAACCGTATCACCAGTATTATAGGTTTTTGAAAAAGTTACCAATTGACCAGCTTCGTTGTATGTTTTATGATTATAAGTAAACGGATCGACACTGTTATAAATTCCAAAAATATCACCAGGTGCAATTATTGTATAACCACGCCTTGGATCACCATTTTCAAATGCATCATATAAATCGCGAACGGGTAAAGCATACCCCCAGCCTTCTCCACCCTGAATGTGGCGAAATGCTCCTGGCATATCTCTAATACCCCTTTCAACAGTCATAGTAGTACTGTAGTTTTCATTATTCCGAACAAACGAAAAATAAAATAAAAGTTCAGGATTTCCTTCATTATTGATATCAAAAATCGACATAAAATCATCAATAAGTTTGTAGCCATTTGCTTCAGCAATTGTCACTGCATTTCGGGCAGCGGTTTCAGCATTGGAATAATCCTTTTTATACAAATAAGCTTTTGCCAAAAACGCAGCTGCTGTTGCTTTGGTAGGAGTACCTTTATAGGCATTGTCATTATCTAAAAGGTTTTCTTTTGCAAATTCAAAATCACTTATAATTTGTGCATAAATTGATTCCAAAGAAGCACGTGGTTGAGAAAATTCTTCAAACGATGAAAGCGGATGGTCGATTAGAGGTACCTCGCCAAAAAATGTTGCCAGGACTAAATAATCATACGCCCTCATAAACCTGGCTTCGGCAATATAAGGATCAATTTTATCCTGAGTTAATCCCTTATCCAATAATGTTGGGATTTGTGCAATGGCGTAATTTGCAGCATTAATACTTTGATAGATATATGTCCACCAATCGCTTATAGTCCCATGGTTAGGCTGAAAATCCCAATTTCGCATTTGTATCCTGGAACTTCCATTAAGGCGAACATCGCTGTCATCAGTTAAAGCGTCAGATAATATAATAAACTCCTTAAAATGCATATTGGGCAAATTAACTCTTGTCCAGGGATTATATGAAGCTGCAGCTACTTTTTTTGCTGAAGCTTCATCCGTCAAATAGTTTTCAGGACTAGGCTTATCCTGAGGATATTTATCCAAAAAATCATCAGTACACGCTGAAATCAGAATTGTTAAAAAAACAATTCCGAAAATATATTTATTTATTAGTGTTTTCATATATTCCTAAATTTTTAATATTTGTCTTAAAAAGTAGCTTTTAAACCAATTGTCCAGGTCCGTGGTATTGGAATTGAGGTCAAATTATTACTCCCTTCATTATTTGTATTTTTAATGGTCTGATTACTATCTAATCCCGGGTCAAAATTAACATCGACTCCAGTTCCATAAAAACCAGTAAATGTGTAAAGGTTTTCGACACTACCAAAAACACTTAATTTAGATAATCCTGATTTTTTGAAAAATTCAGTTGGAAGGTCATAATTTAAATTAACATTTCTGATGCTTAAGTATGAGGCATCTCTTAACCAAAAATCTGAAAGGTTACCATTTTGCCCTTTATCATCGATTGATACCCTAGGGTATTGTCCTTCAGGATTTTTAACTGGATTAAATCGGTCAAGAATATAATCGGCTTCAACGTTGGGTTCGCCTGCAAACATATCGGTAGCCCTGCCACCTCGCATGTCTCTATCAATTCCTGAAACACCTTGAACCTGCACCTGAAGTATTAGGTCTTTATAACTTACCGAAGCAAAAGCACCATAGTTTACTTTTGGGAATACATTGCCAATAAGTGTCCGATCTGCAGCATCAACTTTACCATCAGGTTTTCCCGTCAATTTTCCATCTGCATCATATCCATCAATATCCACGAACCAAATATCACCTATTTGTTTACCTGCATATTGAGGATTGTTGTTTAAGTCATCTTCAGTTCGTATAATACCATTTGTTTTGTAACCAAATGCTGTAAACAATGGATAACCAATTTCGATACCATTGGTTCTCAAATCTCTGCCTCCCAGGTCAATGGCTTCATTTTTAACATGGGTCAGATTAACACTAACATCGTAAGTCCAATCTCCTGCTTTTTTCCTGTACCCCAACTCTAAATCGAAGCCGGTGTTACGTATATGTCCTGCGTTAATAAATGGACTTCCAGCCAGCCCTGTGGAATAAGGCAAAGGCTGTTTAAATAAAAGGTCATTGGTATCTTCAATATAAAAATCACCAACAACATAAAACTTACTATTAAACAAATAGGCATCTACACCCAGATTTTTTTTCGTCGTGCTTTCCCATGTAAGGTTTGTATTTACTGCATTTGCCAGTGTATAACCAACAACGGGTTGCTCATTTAATACCGAATTCCATTGCGATAATGTACTAGTCGTTCCATAAGTGCCAATGCTTAAAATATTTCCAATTGTTCCATAACTGGCCCTCAATTTTAATTCATTAAGCCATTCTATGTTACTCATAAAATCCTCTTTAGTAATTCTCCATGCAGCCGAAACAGAGGGGAAGGTTCCAAATTTATTACCTGTAGCGAGGCGTGAAGTTCCATCGTGCCTGATTACACCAGAGAGGTAATATTTATCTTTAAAAGAATAACTCAAACGGCCAAAAGTAGATACAAAAGACCATTCGGAAAATGAGTTGGCATTGATCGAAGTTAACGGGTCACCGGCATCCAAATAACGGATCTCATTATTTGGTGTACCACCTCTTTTACCCATCAAATTTTCATATGTCTGATCTTCCAACGAATAACCCAACAAAACACTAACAGTATGATTTTCAGAAAAGGTTTTATTATAATCCAATAAAAAATCGCTTATCCAATGAAGCGTTTGCATATTTTCTTTTTGTACTAAATTGACATTACTACCTTCCATTCCATAATGAGGATCCATAGCTCCAAGAAATGTATCCATATCTCTATTTGTCCATTCCAAACTTCCCCGAGTTGTAAATTTTAATCCTTTCAGAATTTCTAATGTTAAATAAACATTGCCGCTTAATCCTTTGGTTTTATTATTAACTGCTGAATTATTCAGCATCCACCTTGGGCTTGGGCTTCTACCTTCAAGATTTGAGTTCCTGATTATACCAATGTCTCCATCCTCTTCGTATTCGCGATTTAATGGCGTATACCTAAAAGCGGCTGTATACACATTTCTACCATCAATCTCGGTATGCCTTCGTTGTGAAGAAGAAAATATATTCAGCGAATTCCCAAAAGTGATTACTTTATTAATCCGATGATCGGTGTTAATCCTAAAGTTGTACCTTTTATAGTCCTGTCCTTCAATAATACCTTTGTTGTTTAAGTAACCCACCGAAACAAGATAATTCGATTTGTCTCCACCACTTTCTACAGCCAAATCATAACTCGATAAAACTCCTGTTTGCATGACTGATTTTGGCCAATTTACATCAACACCTTTGTAGGCCTGCAAGTCGGTATCAGTCCATTTAACTGATTGCCCTGAATTGGCATAAGCTTCGGTAATTAATTCCAGCCATTGGTCAGCATTAACATATCCCACTTTTAAATTACTTTCCTGCTGAATGCTTTGCCTTGAACTAAAACTAATTTTAGGAACTTTTGAGTTTGTTCCGCGTTTGGTAGTAACCAGAATAACTCCGTTGGCTGCTCGTGAACCGTAAATTGCAACAGCCGATGCATCTTTCAAAACAGTAAGTGTTTCAATGTCTTGCGTATTAATATTATCAATGTTTTCAGAGATAGTCCCATCAACTACATAAATTGGGGAATTTGAGCCATTTATTGATTGTGTCCCATGAATAATAACATTACTACCTGCACCCGGTTGCCCCGAAGTTGGAGTAATTGACAAACCAGATATTCGACCTTGCAAAGCCTGTAGTGGGTTTGTTGTGGTTACTCTTTCAAATTCGTCTGAATTTATCTGAGATACCGACCCTGTTAAATCGCTTCGTTTAACAGTTCCATACCCAATAGCAACAACTTCTTCTAAACCAATTGATAATTCTTCTAAAACAATATTTATTTGCTGCTTCCCGGCAACAGGAATATCAACGGTTTTCATTCCTACAAAAGAAAAAGACAGAATGGCATCGTCTGGAATATTATCAATACTAAAATTACCATCGACATCAGTAATAGTCCCGAGCGAGGTTCCTTTAATTATTACAGTAGCTCCAGGTATTGGCTCGTTGGTTTGCGAGACTACTGTTCCTGTTACTTTTCCAACTTGCTGACTATTTTCAGAAATTTTAGGGTACAACGCAATCTTGCGGTCAACCACCTGATATTCAACTTCAGTATTACCAAACAGGTAATCCAAAATTTCATTTATTTCTTTTTCTGAAACGTTAATATTTACTTCCCGGTTAAGATCAATAAATTTTTCATTAAAAAGAAAAAAGAACTCCGACTGATTCTCAATTTCATCTAAAACCTGGACCAGTTTTGAATCATTAAAACTCAGCGATAATCTTGTTTTTTGCGAATAGGAATTTACTGCCATCAATTGGGTAACTCCTAAAAACAAAAAAAATAAAACATTCCTCATGGTAGTGAAGGTTTTTTTCAGAGCATAAGTTTCCCATACTCCAAAATGTAATTTTTTTTTCATAAATTTAAAGCGTTAAATTATTAAATACTGATAATTAACATATTAAAACAGGCGAGCGGTGGTGCGCGAACCTGTTTTTTTTTATACTATGGACTCATAATATTTCTTTTTTATTTTCTACTTAATATGACTTTTTTTCTTGAGAAACTACTGTCTTGTTGACTTACCCGGTCAATAATCTGGAATTTTATTTGAGAAGTAAGTTCAATCAGCCGCAATACTTCTTCGAGTGAATCATCTTCAAATACACCTCGAAAGGTATCATCCGACAAAAATTTTTCGGGAACTACTACCTCAACATTGTACCAACGCGAAATTCGCCTGGCAACTTCATCCATCGGGTCGTTCCTAAAAACAAGTTTCCCATCTTTCCATGAACTATATTTCCAGGCTTCAACTTCTGAACGTTGAATTTTCCCTTCTTTTTCAACCAATCTTTGCCCCGGAGACATTTTGAGTTCTTTGCCTGTATCGGAACTGATATAGTTTATTGAACCCTCTTCTAAAACCACCTCTGTATATACATCCTGAACGTATGCAGCAACATTAAATCTGGTTCCTAAAACTTTAATTATACTATTCCCGGCAAAAACTTTAAACTCATGGCTTTGATCATGGGCAACATCAAAAAATGCCTCTCCCTGCAGATTCACAACCCTATTATCAAAAAAACTGGCTGAGTAACTTAATCTTGATTTACTATTCAAAAATCCTTCAGTGCCATCGGGTAAATTAAATTTTATGCGCGAACCTTCAGGAGCAATAATCTCAATGAGTGAGGCTTTTAAAGGCTTTTCTTTTTTGAAATCAAAAAAATAAATGCCGCTAATAACTATAATCGGGACTAAAACAGCTGCAGCTGATATGGCAATCCAACGGTGCAATTTTAATCTTGCTTTATAATAATAAATTGATTGATTTTTATGGATTTGATGATGGATCCTATCAAGTAATGGTTTAAAACTACGTGATTTATCATCAGAAGAAGAATCCATATGAACATCCCAGTTAAGCTTCAGGTTTTGTTCAATATACTGATTTTGTGTATCTGCGATTTGTTCAGATAATTTAATATCCTCTTTTAAATTAAGCCGCCCGTCAAAATATCTTTCTAATATTTTTTTATTCATCTCCACGTTGCATTAATATCAATTCTTGATAAATCTTTCCGTATTACAGAATGCTGTTATTCCTGATATCCCTTCAACGGTAATTTCTCACGTCTAAAAATGAACTTTTTTTAATTTTTTTTGTTGCCAATGAATGATACAATAAGAATTAGCAACCCTAAAGGACTCAAAATAAAAATAGTACACCCATTAAAAGCAAGGCAATACTTGTGTCGTTTAAGTTGCTACGAATAAATCGGAGAGATTCAGATACCTGATTATCGACAGTAGCACTTGAAATGTTCAATTCAGCCGCAATTTCTTTTGAATTTTTCCCCTCCATCTTACATTTAATAAAAATTTCGCGACGGCGTGGGGGCAATTGCCCTATAATTTTATTTAACTGTGCTAGAGTTGATTCGTAATCGACATACTGTTCTGTGGTATTCTCAGCCAATTCTTTTTCATCTTTCAAGCTTTGAAAATAACGCAGAGAAATTGCTCTTTTTTTGAAGTACTTCCTGATTTGATTAAGAGATATTGTAAAAAGGTAAGCTTTAAATGAAAGACCTGACTTTAAAGATTTCCGGTTCTCCCACACCTTTATAAAAACTTCCTGCACCAGCTCTTCGGCTTCGCTTTCGTTTTTTAAATACTTTAATGCAAAACCAAATAACTTCTGACTATACTCATCAAAAAGCGTGTCAAATGCAATTACATCTCCTTTACGTAAATGCTCAACCAGTTTTTTTTCATCTATTCTTTCTGTCATAAAACACCTTGGTCTGAAAGACAAGCAGCTAAAGATAATAAAATATCATTATCTCAGTCTGAATAAAAAATGCCATTTTGAAAAGTCTTTCAGACAAATGTCCTATAAAAAATTCTTATCCAAAAACTCCTGGAATTTAGTTTTATATTGATCGCTTATAGGAATATATACTTTTCCAAAAACAATGCGGCTGCGTTCAATGGTATCTATTTTTTCGAGGTTAACAATAAACGACCGGTGAACTCGCATAAACTTTGATTCGGGAAGTTTTGTTTCCAGTAATTTTAAAGAATTAAGCGAAAGAATTGGTTTTTCTTCATTCTGAACATAAACCTTTACATAATCCTTTAACCCTTCGATATAACTAATGTCGTTAAAATTAATCCGCCTGATTTTGTATTCCGATTTTAAAAAAAGGAATTCATTATTGGCTTCAATTTTATCAGGATTTTTATTTTCAAGCCCAATCAATTTATTGGCTTTTTGGGCAGCAGTTAAAAATTCTTCGTAATTAAATGGTTTTAAAAGGTAATCAACAGCTTCGAGTTTAAAACCTTCTAAAGCATATTTTTCGTAAGCAGTTGTAAAAATTATTTTAGGTCGGTTTTTAAGAATCCGGGTAAATTCAATTCCGGTAAGGTCGGGCATGTGAATGTCTAAAAAAATCAACTCAACCTGTTCGCCTTCTAAAAAATCCATGGCATCAAGCGGATTATCGAATGTCGCTATCAACTCCAGAAAGGGTGTTTTTTCAATATACCCCGTTACCAATTTTAGGGACAGAGGTTCATCATCTATGGCTATTGTTTTAATCATCCTGCTTTGAGCTAAAATTTATTTCGAGGAAAACATTAAAATCTTTGTCCGATTTCTTAATCTTTAAGTTATGATTTTTAGGGAAAAGAAGGGTGAGTCGTTTTTTAACATTTTCAAGGCCAATTCCTGAATTAGATTTATCCAAACTTTCATTCTTCGAACTGCCCAAACTATTGGAACAGGTAAAAAACAAAACAGAATTTTCTATCTTCATCGAAATAGAAATATACGATTTTTCGCGGTAACTAATTCCGTGTTTAAATGCATTCTCAACAAAAGGGATAAACAACAAAGGAGGTATCTTATAACCAATATTTTCGGTAGGTAAATCAATTTTTAAATCAACTTTATCGGTCAATCTAAGCTTCATTAAATCAATATAATGTGTCAGAAAAAGTATTTCTTGCTCCAGCATTGTTTCGCCATGTTCCGACTCATAAAGCAGGTAACGCATCATCTTTGACAATTTCAAAACTGCTTCCTGGGCATCCTTTGTATCAATTTCGATAAGTGAATAAATATTGTTAAGGGTATTAAAGAAAAAATGTGGGCTGATCTGGTTTTTCAGGAATGCTAATTCCGAATTTAGTTTTTCTTTTTCCAACTCTTTTTGCCGTTTTTCACTGGCAGTATGACGCTCAATCACTCGTAAACCAACTGCAAAACCTGTAATTACCACCGAAATTAAAGCAAAATAATATACTTGTATCTGCCGCATGGGAGGGCGCTGAATCACTTTGTCTTTTATTAGTTTTTCAAATATTTCTGAAATAGCTTTTTCCCTTTCGGGATCGTGAAGGAAATGCGCATTGACATAGGAATTAAAGAAGTAAAAAAAGCTAATTACTATCCCTGCAGATAAAAAATAAACTACTTTCTTCCCATCAAAAAAAAATCGTGGAACCAGCCAGATATAATTAATGTAAAATATTATTCCGTAAATACCAGCATTCAGATAGAACCCCCAGGCAAAATAATTACTATTGCCCCACGCCCGGTTAATGATGATTTGCGGCAGAATAATTAAAACCACCCAGGCACTTACATGCATCAAAACCGGTAATACTTTTCGAGAAGAAGCTGTTTTTTTCATCATATTCTGTAATTAACCAAAGTTAACTGAAAAATTAAAAACCCAAAGCAAAAATATAAGGACAACATACAATTCAAAAAACCATTCATTGGGTAATGAATGGTTTTTTTGCCAATTAATTAAATTTACTCTACTTTTTCAAGAATAGTTTTCCCATCGCCGGGAACACCTTCCATGGTAAGTTCCAATTTATCACCAACAACTTTCCCTTTAACAGGCATTACATTTCCCATCATATCCAAATCAAAAGAAAATTCATTCCCATTAATTTTACCGTTTTGAATTTCAAGTTCACCCATTGGGGTAACAAGGCTACCTGTTAATTTTTCCCCATCCGATTTAAAAACATACTGCAATTCCATTTCCCCTTCAGGGCCTTCTACAGTAGCTTTCCATTTACCATCGACAGGAGAGGCAATAACCGCCGTTAAACTTAATAAAATCACACATAGTGACAGAACCGTTTTTTTAATCATTTTTGTTTAATTTTTAGTTTATAATCCGAGACAATCCGGGATTAAGTATCCCAATTTTTATTCATATCTAATAGCATCAATCGGGTTTAAATTAGCTGCTTTTCGGGCAGGATACCACCCAAAAAAGATACCAATAAACGAACAAACAAGGAATGAAAGCAGAATAGCCTGCGTCATAATTACCAGTGGAAAGTTAAATAATGTTGCAGCTATATAAGATAAGAAAATACCAAATATTACTCCAATAATTCCTCCTGCAACACTTAATAAAATTGCTTCAATCAGAAACTGCGACAAAATATCTTTACCGCGCCCTCCCACTGACATTCGTAATCCTATTTCACGGGTTCGTTCAGTCACAGAAACGTACATAATATTCATAATTCCAATACCTCCTACCAACAATGAAATGCCGGCAATGGCTCCAAGCAATAAAGTAAGCATATCGCTGATTGATGAAAAAGCCTCGATAAGTTCAGCTTGTGAGCGCACATCAAAATCAGCCTCATCGCCGGCTTTAATTTTATGTTCCCTCCGTAATATGGTTTCAATTTCAGTGATTGCTTCATCTGATTTATCTTCTGAAATTGCCGAACAATAAATAGATTGAATGTGATTAATTGCCAAAATCCGTCGTTGAATAGTTGTATATGGAGCTATAATAATATCATCCTGGTCTTGCCCCATTCCATTTTCTCCTTTTTCCTTCAAGACACCAATAACCTTTAACGGTATATTTTTGAAACGAACGGTTTGCCCTACCGGATCAACATTGTCAGTGAATATATTCTCAACAATTGTTTGCCCGATTAAACAAACTTTTCCCAGGCTTTTAATTTCCTGTTCGGTAAAAATCCGTCCATCTTCCAGTTCATATTTGCGTATTTCAAGGTAATCGGTATTTACACCATAAGCCGATGTTGGCCAGTTATTATTCCCTCTTACTACCTGCCCACTTGTTGTTACCTGAGGAGAAATGGCCGAAATGTACAACGATTCTTTTTTTAATGCTTTCAGGTCATCAATATCAAGGGCTTTTGCATTGGTATTTCCAAGCATTACGCCACCTCTTTGCTGTGAAGCAGGCATCACCATAATCATATTCGACCCCATCTCTGAAATTTGGTTTTGAATACTTTTTTTCGATCCTTGCCCTATGGAGAGCATACCAATGACCGAACCTACCCCAATAATAATCCCCAACATGGTTAAGAATGCCCTGAATTTATTTCGGAACAAGGCATTGGTTGCTATTTTTAAAAGATTTGTATAATTCATCTTAAAAAGATTTAAAATTCATTTTCCTGTACAGGCAATTGTTTAATTAATTCCGTAGCGTTATGGCGGTCGGTGACATTCACTTCCTTCATAATCTGTCCGTCTCTAAAGATTATGTTACGGGTCATAAACCGGGCAATATCTGCTTCGTGAGTTACAAAAACAATGGTTTTCCCTTTGCTGTTAAGGTTCTGGAATAGTTCCATTATTTCGAATGAAGTACGCGTATCAAGGTTACCTGTTGCTTCGTCGGCCAAAATAACCAACGGATCATTTACCAACGACCGTGCAATGGCAACACGCTGTTGCTGCCCTCCCGATAATTGATTGGGAGTATGATGCAGCCTATCAGATAAACCTACTTGTTCTAACGCATGAAGCGCCCTTTCTTTCCGTTCTTTGGATCTTATTTTCGAATTATAATACAACGGCAATTCTACATTTTCAAGAGCTGTAGTCCGCGGTAAAAGATTGTATGATTGAAAAACAAATCCCAATTTTTCATTTCTTAAGTGGGCCAACTGGTTTTTATTTAAATCGCCCATATTTATGCCATCAAGCAAGTACTCGCCCGAAGTAGGCTTATCAAGGCACCCCAACACATTTAACATGGTTGATTTGCCAGAGCCACTTGTTCCCATAATGGCAACAAATTCCCCTTTTTGAATAGTCATATCAACCTTCCGAAGTGCCCTGACTGTTACTTCGCCAACCTGGTAATACTTCTTTAATTGAGTGACATCTATAATTGTGTTTTCCATTTTTTTAATTTTAAACTGTTTCCAACATTAAGTCCAACCTGGTAAAATATTACCTTCTTCCCGGAGGCCCTGGCATAAATGAACGGCTACCCGAATCCTCTTCAGCTTCGTTTTTTTCTTCTTTCATCGAGAGAATTACTTCATCACCTATTTTTAAACCTGAAATAATTTCAACTTTAATATCATCATCTAGTCCTGTTTTAACAACGACAGGACGTAACATTGAATCGCGTTTTACCCACACTGTTTTTTCACCTTGTTGGTTTGAACCCGGAGGAGGAATCATTTCTCCGTTCACCTCAGGAAGTTCAGGCTTGCCTTCTCCTGGCTTAAAATTGCTGCGCATATAACTGGCCATCAATTTTTCATCGGGTTTAAAACGTATCGCTTTACTGGGAACTACTACCAATTCTTTTTTCTCCAGAACATAAATATTTGTTTCAGCTGTTAAGCCAGGCATTAATTTATAATCAGGATTGGGCGCTGATATAATAATAGTATAAGTTACCACGTTATTGGTAACTGTAGGCTCTAGTCGTACTTCAGTTACTTCTCCATTAAATACAACTTCAGGATAAGCATCCACACTAAATTCAACACGTTGCCCTTGTTTAACCTGGCCAATATCGGCTTCATCCACATCGGCTTCAACACGCATTTGTGTTAAATCATTGGCAATAGTAAAAAGTGTTGGTGTATTAAAACTTGCTGCAACTGTTTGCCCCTGTTCAACAGCCCTGTTTAGAACTATCCCATCAATAGGTGAATAAATAAAAGCATAATCAAGATTGATCTGGTTTCTTTTATGCTGAGCCAATGCACTGTTATAATTGGCTTTCGCTTTGTTCAAATTATAAAGTGTTTGATCAAAATCAGATTGTGAGATCAATTTTTTATCCATCAACGGTAACAATCGGTTATAATTAGCTTCCTGGTAATCCATTTCGGCTTTTGAACTGGCAAGTGATGCCCTTGTTTGATCGAGGCTGGCTGCTAAATTAGTAGTATCTAATTTTGCCAACAACTGTCCTTTTTTTACATACGAATTAAAATCAACTAATAATTCTTCAACAATTCCTGAAACCTGTGTACCTACTTCAACGGTTGTGATTGCCTCCAAAGTACCGGTAGCCGATACGGTCCTGCTAATTGTCCCTTTTTCAGTTTTAGCGGTTTCAATCGCAATTTTTGCTGCGCTACTATTTGAACGGCCAATTACTAAAAAGGCGACAACAACTACGGCAATAATTGCACTTATTATAATAATCATTTTCTTTTTCATCACATTATTATTTTAAATTGTTCTATAATTGAATGGGAACTCCTGAATAAAAATCCAAGATTTTATAACTAAAAATTAAATTATATTTTGATTGTAAAAGCTGGCTTTCGGCAACAATCAAATTGGTTTTTTCGAAAAGGAAATCAACCGAGTTAATTAATCCTTGATTAAACTTTTCATTGGCCAGTTCATACGATTCATCGGTTGCCGAAAATTTTTCAAGACTGGCTTCAAACTCAATTTGAGCCGAAGTAACATCGACACATGCTTGTTCAATTTCTTTCCGCAACTGATTTTTAGTATCAATTTCATTTAATTCTGCGTCTTTTATCCCAATTTTTGCGAGCGAAATATTCGTTTTAACCTGTTTTTTCTGAAAAATTGGGATAGAAAGAGATAATCCAACTGAAGGAGAAATTTGATTATCCAACTGATCGAAATAATTCATTCCTGTTGAAAGGCTTGAATAACCTGTTCCTAATCCACCATCTAACGAAAGAGTTGGATAATAATCGGCAGCTGATATTTTTTCATCTAACACCGCACTTTCTTTTTGAATTGCTGCATTTTTAATTTGTGGTTTTATTCCTAAAGCTAAACTATAAACTTCCTGTGGATTAGGCGAAACATTCTGATTTAACAACTCTTCCATGTTTGGATGAGAAACAAAAAAATCACTGCTTACCTGAAGTTCCATCAATTGCATCAGATTTACTTTTGCAATTGAAAGCTGGCTTTGTGCATTGGCCATACTTAATTTTTCGCTTGCCAATTGTGATTTTACCTGTAGATAATCCGAACGTGAAATAATACTCAGGTTTAACCTCTCCCCGGCTAAGTTTAATTGTTCAGTGGTTGATTCAATTTGTTTTTCAGCATTTTTTACTTGCTCTTCGGCAAAAAGAACCTGTAGAAATCCGTTTAAAACATTCAGCGTAACCGATTCTTTAATGGTTTCTGAATTGTATTTTCCGCTTTCGATATTTAACAGTGCCTGTTTAATTCGGTAGTTAAGTTTTAATCCACTGTAAACAGTAACACTTGAATTCACTGAATAATTGGTGCTGTTATTCCCTTTAAAAGAAGACTCGCCGGTGGCCATGTCCTGCTGGTTTCCCCAACCAAAATTTTGCCTTACCGACGCATTCACCGATGGTAGTTTTTGATTGGTTGCCTGTTCGCTGTAAACCTGATACGATTGATTTGATAAATCACTTTTCCGTACCTGAATGTTTTCATTTAGGGCATAGGTAATACATTCTTCCAAAGTCCAGGTTTTAACAGCATCGTTCGTTTGAGCCGCTATAACCATCGGGAAAAAAATAAGTGCTAGTTGAAAAATTGTTTTTGTCTTCATCTCATATAAATTTTTATTTTCAATGGCATTTGATGTAACTTGCCTCATTGCCTGATAATTGTTTTTTAATATTTTCCTTAAAGCTCGTTCCATCTCTGTAAAAATTGTTTGAACCAAATCTATGTATCAAGCATGGATGTAAAAAACAGAATAGAAGAACTCGCATTTTTTACCGATGGAAAGGCTTTTTTTACCGTTGGGATTTTTATCAGATAAAATCAAAAGCAAAACTGACGTAATGAGACTTCTTTAAGGCGATAAAAACAAACAAAGTGCTTGAATAAAGGAAAATTCCTGCATGTAAAATCAGTGTAATGCGAGCCTCCATTTCAAATTAAAAGACTAAAATGATTTTTTTTGTCCTATTTTGGGACAGAATTGGTAATCCTTTGATCTAAAATAAAAAAAGATAAAAAAATCCAATTTTATTATAACCCCTGTTATCACAGGCTTATGGGAAGCCACAGCAAAGTTTTCCTGATTTATTTTTCTATTTGGCGGGAAATTTGAATAAACCAGTTTTATATGTTTTAAACAAACCCATTGTGCTAGACATGAGATTGGAAAATCCAATTGAATTATTAACGAACAATTGAAATTAATCTAAAATGCTTTAAAAGATGGTTAAATCAAATCAGGCTGATATGTTCAAGTTGAACAAAGCCAGCAAACACAGAGAAGAATGTGAAAAACATGAAAGGAAGGTCAAACGCTCAAGGAATATTATGGCCGGTGTATTTATTATTTCGGTTTTCCTTATAATTATGTCACAATTATTTATAAAATCAGCAGGCGAAATAAATGCTCAATCCTTATCAATTGAAACGTTCCAGCTAGTTGCTTACGCAGGTGTATTTTTAGGAATCGCATCATTAGTGTGGTTAATAGTAACAGCATTAAAATCGATAAGCCTAAATATTAAAGTTGAAAAAGCCAGGAAAATGGAAGGAGTTTTAACACAGCATGTTTTCCGTATGATTTTAATAAACTCATAATAAAGATTATCTAATTGATTGGTTGATATTTATTGGGGCAGAAGATTAAATGAAACTGTATTAGTACATTTAATTTTCTGCCCCGATTTAATAAAAGTAATGAAACCATTTATTGCCGTATTTTACCCTGAACCTCTCAAGGGGATTATCCTCCAAGCACCTGAAACACATGCAAATGCCAAATGTCACCTATAAGAGATTTAGGGATTTTATACAACTTAAATGCAACATTCTTTTTATTTAAGTCTAACTAAACCTTCCATGCATAACAGATATATCAGGTTTTACCTTATTTAATATTCTAAAAACTATCTGTTTATTTAACGGTTACTATTGTAAGCTGTTAAACTCAAAAAATGGCAACTAATTAATGTACTTTATGAGAAAGTTGTATTTGGTGGTATTTATGATTCTGTTTCTAGCAGTAGGAGATAATTACGGTTTGCCGTCCCTGAAAAAAGATACCATACCTGCTATTCATTCAACAACTACAACTATTAATTTTTCGGGATACAATTGGAGTGTCAGAACAAAAAAAGGAAATCCCGGAGGAAATTACTGGTCAGATTCACCCACTTCGGTTTGGGTTGACGATGAAGGGATTTTACATTTAACCATTCAAAAAATCAGCGGAAAATGGTACTGTTCAGAGGTTTCTCTTGATGAATCTTTAGGTTATGGCGAGTACCGATTTTATGTTTCGAGCAAAATAGACAACTTTAATAAAAATGTTGTACTCGGTATGTTTACATACCTCAACGACAACAATGAAATAGATATTGAATTTACAAAATTTGGGAATTCGAACCGTGAAAATGTAGGTTGGTATACAACCCAGCCTTATACTGTTGATGGCAACAATCATAACTTTTACATCAAACAAACCCAAAACCTTTCGACACACCGGTTTGTTTGGAGCCCTGACAAAATCAGTTATAAAAGTTGGGAGGGGCATCATGTTTTTTCTGCCGATTCAACACTCATCAACGAATGGGACTATACCGGCAACAATATTCCTGAACCCTCAACTGAAAAACTCCATCTGAATGTGTGGTTATTTAATGGCGATGCTCCAACCGACCTTAAAAGTGTAGAAGTATTAATCAGAGCTGTTAAGGTTTACAAACAACCCGTTGTTGAAGATTTAATGATAGGAATCCCTGAAGACACACCTCTTTCAACCATATTAGGAACACTAAATACTCCTGGTTATGATCCTGAAGAATTAGTTTTTACAATCGTTTCAGGAAATGATAATAACATGTATACGATTGCAGAAGATGGAACCATTCGTTTAACTAAAGCGCCTGATTACGAAACTTCGAAAACCCACCAACTTACAATCAAAACCTTTGCCGGTGATTTATTTACCACTTCCACTATTTCTATATCGGTAAGCAACATTAACGACAACACACCTGAGGCTGAACCGCTCGAAATTATTATCCCGGAAAATACAAGTCCCGGCACTCTTATTGGGACAATACAGGGTTTCGATGCCGATGGAGATGCGGTTAATTATAAACTCATTTCTCAAAATGGTGTCAATACCTTTTATATTTTATCCGATGGAAGCATAATACTAAATTCGGCTCTTGACTATGAGTCAAATCAAACAAACACATTAACCGTTGAAATTTCAGATGGCACTTTTGTTTCAACTTCAACAGTTACCATTACTATTTCAAATACAAATGACAATTTTCCCCAAACTGAAAACCTAACCATTTCTGTCCCTGAGGACACAGCCGTTTTTTCGGAACTTGGGACAGTAGCTGGATTTGATATCGATGGCGATCAATTATTTTATTCCATCCAATCGGGAAACTTTAATGGTACATATTCAATAAATTCTGACGGACAACTTTTTCTTGAAAAACCATTGGATTACGAAACTGACAAAGGCGACATTTTAATTATTGAAGTTTCAGATGGTATTCATTCTGTTTTAAGTATTGTAACCATTACGGTTATGAACAGAGTTGAAACAGGAGTTACCAAAAAATTCACCTCTTCAGAAATCAAACTATACCCAAACCCTGTTACCGATTGGTTAACTGTTTCATTTGGAGAGGACATTTTTAAGCAGATTGAGATAATAGGATTAAACGGAAAGGTATTTGCCTCACAAACTGTTTTAAATAGTGCCGAACTATTTAAAATGAATGTTTCCGATTTATCATCCGGAATTTATTTTGCCCGAATGGTTGGTAATTCTAAAAATACCATTATTAAATTTTCAAAAAAATAATCCTCCAATATCTGTATTTCAATCAAACAAACCAATACATAATGCGAATCAATGGCAATACCTTAAACTGAAAGTTGTCCTTTCAGGACCTAAATTATCATCACATTGTAACCACAAAGTGTTACTTTGTGCTAAAACAAACTGCACTTTCAGTGCCAATAATAATGGGTTGCCAATTTCCCAAAAATAAAATAACCGCTCATAAAACTTTGTAGCCCATACAATTTCGACTCAATAAAAGAGTTATTTCCTTAGAAAACTTTTAAACGTGTTCAATTAATGTGTTGCCCTCCTGCTTTATATTTTTTATAAAAAGGATATTAATCCGCTAAAAAACATGTTAAAAATAAAACGGAAAATATGGAACTGGTAAAAAAATTGTTTGTAACAAAAAAAGAACCTGCGAAGGATATTAAACAAAAAACCATCGAAAAAATTAATTACAGCGATTATGGTTTCCTTCAGGCAAAACATTCATTTGGCAAGATTCCTGCGTTAAAAATAAACCTGCACCGCATATATCAGGATTACAAGCAAGAGTTAAAAGAAAACAGCGCCCTTCAGCAAAAATTGAAAGAACCTGTTAAACTTAAATTTGAAGAGTTGCAGGTAAAAAAAGAGAATTACGAAAAAAGGTGCAAACATATTGCTGAAACTAAAATTCCGGGTATAAAAACCGAAATAGACAAATTAAATAACGAAATAGACGATATAAAACACAATCCACAGGAATACATAGGAGAAAAAGCCGAAAAAGTGGCTTTCTATATTGGCAGTTTTATCCTCTTTTTCCTCACCGTTTATTTGTACATTTTTTACAGTTCAGCTTCTTATTCAGCTTTTTTCAGGGTGTTCTCACCCGAAATAGGATTAACCGAAGCCATGCTCGCACCCAATGCCTATAGTTCAGCGTTAAGTGATGGTTTTGGTGAATTTGCATTCATAATTTTGATGCCCTTTGTTTTTATTGCACTGGGCTATTTGATCCATAAATTCACTGAGAAAAAACTCCTTGTAAATTATATAAAAGTCCTTTTCCTGTTAATGGTAACATTTATTTTTGACGGGTTTTTAGCTTATAAAATCTCCGAAGGATTACAAAGTGTGAACCAAACTTTGGAAACCGAAGATTATACTGTTCTTAAGGCATTTCAGGATGTTAATTTTTGGGTGGTGATTTTTGCAGGATTTGTGGCATATATTGTATGGGGGCTTGTGTTTAGTTTTGTTATGAACTCGTATAAAAAACTGGACAAGGTTGCCACCCTGGTAAAAATCAGGCACGATAAAATCAAACGAAAAGAACAAACCATTGATAAACTGAATGATGAAATTGATAAAACAGAACTCATTATCCGGGACATCGATCCGGAGATAAAAAATCAGGAATCACAATTAAATTCGTTTGTTTTTAATACCGAAGAATTTGGCCGAATCCATTATCAATTTATGACCGGATGGATACAATACATGTCGGCAAACCACATTGGCGACACTGAAATTAAAGAAGCCGAAAATATTGCTACACAGTTTTTAGAAGTTAATATTCAAGGAGGAAAGCTATGAGGAAAATCCATTGTTTGGTAAGTGTTTTGTTTTTATTATCCATTTTTGGATGCTCAGGCGATAACAGCAAAAAAGAAACCATTGGGGAAACCAAAATAAAACTCCCGCAACAATTAAACATCAGTATTTTAATTGATTTATCAGACAGGATTACTGTTAAAAATCAAATCAATAAGGATACTACCATCATCATGTCCATCGCCGAAATGTTTAAAAACCACATTAAAAAGAAAAAACTTTTTTATGTGCGAGATCAAATAAAAGTATTTTTTTATCCTTCGTCGAATAACAGCGAAATTGCAGGTGTTGCCGAAAAATTAGCAATCAGATTAGACCCCGCAAACAAACCGGAGCTTAAACACAATTATGAAAATTTAATCTCTGATTACCGGTCGGGTATTACCTCCATTTATGAGATGGCATTAAACGATGGCAATAAAAAAGGATACCCCGGTTCCGATATCTGGCGTTTTTTTAAACAAAATGCAACTGATTTTTGTGTTGATAAATCACCTGAATACAGAAATATCCTAATCGTACTTACTGATGGTTATATGTATTTCGATAATTCGGTAAATAGAATTAAAAATCGAACATCGTATCTCACAGGGCCATTTTTATCAGGTGAACACTTCCGTAACAATCCAAATTGGGTCAAAAAATTCGAAGAAAATGATTATGGATTTATTAGCGAGGCATCAAATCTGAACAACCTCGAAGTATTAGTCCTTGAGGTAAATCCTTCGAAACAAAACTTAGTGGACGAAGACATCATTAAAAAATACTGGGGAAAGTGGTTTACTGAAATGGGCATCGAAAAATTTAAAATTTATTCCACAGAACTTCCCGTACACACAAAAAAATTAATTGAGGGATTTGTAATAGATTAATTTTCAATCTCTTGGTATTGATCTATGAATAAACATAAAACTGTAAATTAAAAATGTTCTTCAGGAAACAGTTGAGTTTTAGAAAACCTGTGCTATGAACTATACCTCATTTAATTCCACCCGGCATTCGATGATAAAAAAATAATATGGAATTAATTACCTGGAATGACATAAAAACAGAAAAAGAAAACCCCGGGGCAACCCCAGGGAAATTATTTGAATAAAACTTAATACCTCATAAATTTCTGCATTGATTCCCGGCTCATTTTTAAACTCTCTTTGATCGGGCGGGTAGGTGCAAATCCATCTTCGTGGGCCAGCTCAATAACAAGGTCTCCGGAAAAATCAATTTCTGTTAATAAATCGCCAATTTCCTTATAATCAACATCACCTTCGCCAAGTGATTCAGGCCATTCCCCATTATTCAGCTGGTCACGGAGATGCATAAATACAATATTATTTTTGTATTCATTTATAAATAAAATAGGATCAACATTTGCACGTAAAAGCCAATTTAAATCGGGGCCAAGTTTAATGTTTGGAATTCGTTTTAATGTTCCTTTTAAATCAAAAAGGTTATTTTCTACTTCGTAAGTATGGTTGTGCAGATTTAAAACCACACCGTTTTTTTTGCCAATTGCCATCAGCTTTTTCAGAAGTTCTGCCTGAGCATCAAGTTCACTTTCCGTTTTTATTCTTCCCGAAGGATGACCAACTGATGTTCCAAAAGTACGTGCTTTTACTTTTGCCATATTTCCCATAATGTTTTCCACATCATCCAAAATTTGGTTGTGTTTTGTTTTGTCCCACATATCAGCACCATAAGAAGTTCCCAGTAAAGGCAAATTATTTTGCTCAATTAATTCAGCAATAATATTAGTAGTTGCCTTATTTCGCAAAGGATGTTCCATCGTTTCAACACCATCCAATCCGGCATACTTCATATCCGAAAAAATCTGTGGAAGAATGTTAGAAACATCATATCCAGGTTGATTTTTAGCATATATCCATACATGCGCCCCAACAAACAGTTTTCTCTTTTTTATGGCTGCTGAAATTACCGTTGGAAATCCAAGGGTTGCTATAGCTAAAGCACCTATCGAAGTTTTTAAGAATTCATTTCTATTCATAATTTTATTTGATTTTAAATATTTACAGCTCTTTAATCTTTATATTTTTAAACCATATTTTACTCCCGTGATCCTGCAGGCTTATTTTCCCTTTTTTGCTCTACCATAACCCAGATATTCGTTCCATTTTCCACTATTCCGGCGTTTGTTCCAATCATCGCTCCAGGGTTCAAATTCAACTACTTTTTCGCCATTCAGGACATGGTAAATCACTCCGCTGTTTCTATTTGGCCCTAATTTCAAGTCCCACTTTAAAATAAAATTATCGTATTCATTTTCAGAAACAATACCGCCGCCAATATCACCACCAAGTCCCTGTCCGATTAAACATCCATTTTCCACAATCCAACCAGAAATTCCATCTTCGTTAAAATTCTTCCATCCAATAGTGGTTTCTCCATCGAATAATCGTTTTCAACCATCAGTTTTTTTCTTAGATGTTAGAAAATTCTCACTTGCAACTTCCGTTTTAGATGCAGTTTTTTCATTTTTTTTGTCGCTAAGTTACATGAGATAAGAAGTATCAGGACAACTACCGTCAAAAAATTATATTTCCCCATTCTTTATAAACTTAAATTATTATAAAGACCAACCTTTCCGGTATGTATGTTTAATCCACTCTTCGGCTGAGGCTTTTGCAGGTATCGTAATGCGTTGTGTGTCAAAACGCGGATCGCCGTTTATCACCGTAAATTTATCAGAAGTAACCACATTCACCTTATCACTGTCGGTCACATTTGTTAATCGCATATTATCGCCATCCCACAACAAGGTTTTCTTCAATTCCTGTAAACGAATTGCCAAATTCCCCATTACCACACTTTCAGAAAGTGGCCCCGAATACTCGAAATTTGAGCTTGCTTCCACCCTGTTTTCAGGTGACTCTTTACATGCACGGACCCAGTCATTCCAGTGTCCGTCGGTTCCATCAACTACTCTTCTGATTGTTGGTTTAGTGTTGGTATATTTATCGCGAATTTCTTTGGGGAACATCAAATTATTATCGCCAAAAAGCCCACACGAAATTTTTCCTTTAGTACCGATGAATAGGGCTCCACCGTTTCCATCACCCATTTCTAAATCATCTTCCAAATCATTTGGACGCACGGGCATAATTCCACCATCGGACCAATACATTGTGACCGGTGGCATATTTAATTTTGGCATATTTTCGCGGGCAGGAAATTCATATTTTATACGCGACGCAATTGGTGCACTTTCGGTATTTACCTGCGACGAACTGCCTTGAACACTGGTTGGATATTTTAATTTTAAAGCCTGGAATACAGGGTCGAGAATATGACAACCCATATCGCCAAGAGCACCAGTTCCAAAATCCCACCATGCACGCCAGTTCCATGGAGTATAAGCAGAATGATACGGACGCATTGCTGCCGGGCCAATCCATAAATCCCAATCAAGAGTTTTCGGGACATTCATTGCCTCAGTTGGGCGTTCCAATCCTTGTGGCCAAATCGGCCGGTTTGTCCAGGCATGAACTTCTTTAATTTCTCCAATCGCGCCATCCCAAATCCATTCGCAAATTTTTCGTACCGACTCGCTTGAATTTCCCTGGTTTCCCATTTGGGTAGCTACTTTATATTTCCGCGCGGTTTCGGTTAACACACGTGTTTCGTAAACCGAATGTGCCAACGGTTTTTGAATAAGCACATGTTTTCCGGCACGCATAGCTGCCATTCCAATAATAGCATGCGAATGGTCGGGTGTAGCCACAAGCACAGCATCAATGTCTTTTTGCTGCTCAAGCATTATCCGGTAATCTTTGTAAATTTTGGCATCCGGATAATCATTAAATGTTTTTGCGGAATAATCCCAGTCAACATCGCAAAGGGCAACAATATTTTGTCCGGTAATTTTACCTAAATCGCGGCGGCCAATACCTCCGGCTCCAACACATGCAATATTTAGTTTGTCACTGGGCGAGACATGCCCAAGCCCACTAACCGTATAACTTGGTAAAATTGTAAAAGCTGCTCCCGTTACAGCTGTCATTCCAATAAAATTTCTACGGGAAATCAAGTTTTGTTTGTTTTTTTTCATTTTTGGTTTATTAGTTAGTTTATGGTAATGCGTATATTTTCATCGGTGAAATCTTTACTAAATAATTCATTTATTTGATCTTGTTGTGCTTTTACGGTTTCTGTTATTTCAGTGATTTTCTGCAAATACTTTTCAGTTAAATTCATTTTTACTATTAAAATCAAAATTTCGTTGCTGCCTCTTTTGCATAACATGCCGCTCCAATGGCACCAGCCAAGTCTCCAAGTTGAGCTTTTATAATTTTGGTTTGATTACCACCTGCCCTCCATTCATATTTGCTCAGGAATTTTTCCAACGGTTCAAACAAATCATTCCCGGCTTCTGTAATTCCTCCACCCAGAATGATTGTTTCAGGCGAAAGGATATTTGTTAAAGCTGCAAGTCCTATTGCCAGCTTTTTTACTGAAGTTAACCAAACTTCAGCAGCAAAATTATCTCCATGCCTATATGCTTTGAGCAATTCGTGTGTAGAACTATATTTCCCTGAAGTTCTGGTTTTAATGGTACAGTTACCAATCGCATCTTCAAGACTACCAGGCATGCCTATACAATCTGGTTCACCTTCGCTATCAATAACCATGTGCCCTAAATGTCCGGCTTTATTAAATGCACCCTGATAAGGTTTCCCATCTATCAGAATGGCTCCTCCAACGCCGGTTCCAAGAGTAAGCATCAGCACATTTTTTTTGTTTATTGCAGCGCCAAAACGTGCTTCTGCCATCATTGCTGATATGGCATCATTAAGGACATATGTTTTTGTATTTAAAAACTCTGCCCAGTTAAAGTTTTCTAAACCTTGCAAACGACCTGGCATATAGGCAATGGCAGTATTGCCTTTATTGGGCAATCCTGGTGCAGAAATACCAACCAAGACATTTTCACATTTTATTTCATCATTAATTTCCTGCACTGCTTTTGCAATGGCATTCTTCCAAACCCTATCATCTCCATCGTTTGTTGGGTGGTAGTATTGGTATAAAACTTCTCCTTCACCATTTATGGCAACTACTTTAATCCTAGTTCCACCTAAATCGATTCCAATTACTATATCTGACATTGTTTCTGGTTTATCTATTTCCATTAAATTCATTTATGGCATCAACCATAGTTACAATATTTTCAACAGGGACATTCGCCTGAATATTATGAACGGTGTTAAATACAAATCCACCGTCTTTAGCAAAAATATCGCATAAACGAAGAACTTCTTCCCGCACTTTTGCGGGAGTTGCGTAGGGCAAAGTTTTTTGTGTGTCGATACCTCCACCCCAGAAAACAAGATCTTTTCCGTAGGCCTTTTTTAAATGGGCAGGATCCATTCCTGCCGCATTTATCTGTACCGGATTAATGATATCAAAACCTGCTTCAATAAAGTGCGACATAAAAGGTTCAACTGCACCACATGAGTGTTTAAAGGTTTTCCAATTGGTATTGGAATGTACCCAATCGTTGATTCGTCGGTAATAAGGAAGCCACAAATTATCAAATTGTTCGGGAGCGCAAAATGTTGAGTCTTGTGTCCCAAAATCGGTTCCACAAATAAAAACAGCATCCACATTGTCGCCAATTACCTGGTATAAACGGCGGTAATTTTCAACTGCAATTTCAGACTGACGGTCGAAAATGGCTTTTATATAATCGGGCCTCATAAGAATGCTCATGTACCATTCTGAAATGTCCCGAATACCTTTGGGCTCTTTTAATTTGATGCCCGGAATATGGGCAATGTCGCCCAATGCAGTACCTCCCAATCCAGCAACAACTGCTTTTCCTGTGGCACGTGCTTTTTCGGTGGTTACTTTCCAGTATTCCAAATCAACATCTGAAATAAAACCAAATTCTTCGAGATTATCTTTAGGATCAAGGTTTTCCTCCACAATGGGTTTTTGCCTGATTATGGCATCAAAAAAGTAACTGCTTCGAGGCATACGCCCTGATGGTGGAACTGAAGTATCTCCTTCGGGATGCATCAAAATATCGCCCTTTTTATCAGTGGTTGTTCTGAAACCTTCAGGAACGAGTACCGTTTGTCCCCATGGTGTGAGGTACTCCATAAAAGGTTCGTGGTTGTAAAAACCAAAACCGTTTTTCCTCCCTTTGGCTGAAACAGCATCGACACCCATCACTTCCATTAGTTCCGCATCAACTTCACCAAGCATTTGGTAAGGGTCAGTTACTCTAACAAGTTTATCTTTAAGTCCGTAAAATCTCCTGAGTTTCTCTACGGTACTTACATGAATTCCAGTAACAGAGGTCGATCCAAAATCGACAACTAATTTATCTGGCTGTTTGTGGTTAACGGTTAAGTCAAAACGTTCTTTTGAAGTCATTAATTTATAATTGTAGTTGGTTTTTACCAGGCATTAAAAAGTAACCAAGATGTTGTTAATGCCTTTGATTAAAACAAATTAAGCTGATTAAACTGATAAAAACCGATACTATATTATTGAAGATTTCAAAAATATTGGTGTATTTTGCACAAAAATAGTATTACAATGAAGCTGATTGTTGAACGTTTAAACAAGGATGTAAGGTCCTCTTTTGTCCTCCAGAAAGATGTTTTTGACCATTATCCCACACCCTGGCACCACCACCCCGAGTATGAACTTGTAGTTGTTCTGAAAAGTTCGGGAGATAAAATTATAGGCGACCATATGAGTACCTTTACCGACGGAGACCTTGTTTTTATGGGCCCTAATCTGCCACATGTTTACCGTAATAATAAAATTTATTATGAAGGAAATAAAGAGCTGACCGCCGAAGCTATTGTAATACATTTTAATATCGATTTTCTTGGGAACGGTTTTTTTAATATTCCTGAAATGGAAACCATTGCTAAGTTTCTTGAAGAATCGGTAATGGGTTTTTCGATAACCGGAAATACAAGCCAATTGGTAGTTCGAAAAATGAAAAAAATGTTCGATATATCAGGGCCCGAAAGAGTCATTCAATTGTTAAATATTCTGCGTATTCTTTCTGAAACAAAAGAAAAAGAAATACTAGCCAGCCCGGGTTTTATTCAAAATTTTAAAACTTCAGGATCAAAACAAATTACCGAAGTGTGTGACTACATTATGAAAAACTTTAGTTCGGACTTGACCTTAAATGAAGTGGCCAAAATAGCCAATATGTCGACCAATGTTTTTTGCAAGTTTTTTAAAGAACGGACCCGGAAAACGTTTGTTACTTTTTTAAATGAAGTAAGAATAGGTTTTGCATGCAAATTACTTAATGCCGGGCAATACAACATTTCGGAGGTATGTTATAAAAGTGGCTTTCATAACCTGTCGAATTTTAACCGGCAATTTAAACGAATTACAAATAAAACACCCTTAAATTATAAAAAGGAGATAATGGGAACAGGGGAAAAGGCCTGAAATACAAAACAAAATTTTGACCTTAACTTTCTTTATAAACTCACATGGTATTTTTTTTCACTTATTGTTTTTTGATGGAAGGTAAGGAGTTTTATACTTTTCCCGTAAAAATATAAATAGTTAACAAACTGCCTGACATGAAACTTTTGCCCTATTCACCTCATCTATATAACAGTGTTACAAAACTATATTTAATATTTTATTGCTTCTATTTTGTAAATTCTCTAGTTTTACTTTAACTATTAATCAGCACCATGGCAATACATCCCTTATAAAATCAATTCTGTGGAATTTGCAGCAATACCTATCAAGTGGGTATGATTTTCCTCAAAATAGTTTTATTAATTCATTTGTAAAAATTAAGTTTATGGCAGGTTTTATTCTACATTAGAGAACATAAAAAAAGGCTGTAATCTCTTACAGCCCATCCAAATCTAACTAAACTTAACTTATATCTTGTATTCAAATCTATTTCCACAAATTGTCATTAATCATCCATGATTCAACCGGTAATTCTGGTTCATCGTTAATGGTATTTTTATTCCATAATTTATCACAAGTCATCCAGCCTTCAAGTTCTAAACCTGTTTCAATTTCTTCAATAAAACTGTTATTCAAATTTATTAATTCAGTTTTGGTCATCCAATCTTCAAGTTCAAGGCTTGCTTCTGTTTCCGGAACAAATTCCAAAATATCTAGTGAATTTGTATTCCAAACTGTTTCATCAGTCATCCAGTTTTCCAACTGAAGAGTTGTTTCAATAGCTTCATGGCTTGAGGCTGTTATTTCTGTTCCTTCTGCTTTTACATTTGCAACAATTAATAAAAGTGCAATAAATGTTCCTGCGGCTATATGTTTCATTGTAGTTTTCATATTTTATGTTTTTAAAGGTTTTTTTACTTTGTTTTCGTCTTTATTGACTCTAAACTTTGTACAAATGTTGCTCGATTTTTTTTTATTAAATAGAGAAATACTGTTAATGAAACTAAAGTGTCGGTAAATAGCGAATACAATCGGTTAATAAAATACAAAAAGGTATTTAATTGTCAATAATAGTTTTTATTCAAACCTATTTCCACAAATTGTCATTCATCATCCAGCATTCAACGTTTAATTCTGGTTCATCATTAGTAGTATTCTTGTGGCATATTTTATCACAAATCATCCAATCTTCAATTTCCAAAGCTGTTTCTGCTTCTTCAACCAAACTGATATTAAAATTCCACGATTCTGTTTTAGTCATCCAATGCTCAAGCTCCAGGTCTGTTTCTGTTTCCTCGATGAATATTGAGTTTGTATTCCAAACTGTTTCGTCGATCATCCAGTTTTCTATCTGAAGCGTTGATTCAAAGTTTGATGCTATTACTTCTGTTCCTTCTGCTTTTACATTTACACCAATTAATAAAAGTGCGATAAAAGTTCCTGCGGCTATATGTTTTATTTTTATTTGCATCTTCTTATATTTTAAATTATTATTTAATTCAAATCTAGATGCTAAACGCTATTTTATAAAATGAAATAGAAGAACTGGCAAATTTTATCGGCCGAAAGCGGATTTATCACTTTTGTAGATATAACAAAATGAATTTTGGGATAGTTTTTAACCAGGAGGCTAAATAATAAATTCCACCTTTTTTGTCCAATATTAGCTGAAAAGTAAATAAATAAAAACAGCTATAAACAAATCTTGCGACCACTTTATGCTTTTGAAGGGGATTATTAGGACTCAGGCGCATTGTCCAGATATGGTAACAGACTTATTAAATGTTAATAACCGTTTTATCTGGAACCGAAATGCCTTTACTTTGTCACTTCCTCAAAATGCTCCATGGCCCACTCAATCATCATTCCTAATGCTGGCATAAGTTCTTCACCGGTTTTTGTCAGCGAATATTCCACACGCGGAGGGATCTCATTATACATCTTTCGATTTATCAAACGGTCTGCTACCAAGCGTTTTAACGTACTCGAAAGCATCTTTTGAGAAATATCGGGGATAGCAGCACGTAAATCTTTATAACGCATTATCCCGTTTTGGTTCAGGTTACTTAATATTAATAACGACCATTTATCACTCATCCGCCCTAATATGTTCCGGATTGGGCAGGTTGGAAATTGAAGATCTAATTCGCGCATAATAAGTGTTTTTATTACTTCCAAAAATACAAAAATCTCTAAAAGAGAGTAAGGTTATGAATGGATTATAATAATGATTTTGGAGATAATCTTTTTTGAAAAATATTTCCTTATGCAAGGAACTGTTTTTCAGCAATTCTAACCTTACTGGTAAGTAAGGAACCAGATTTGATATAAAAATTTCACCCTTTACATTTGAAGGAAATAAATCCAAAAAAATTGAAGTTAGACAAAAAATAAAAGAAGTGCTTTTTCTTTGCTGGAAAACATTTTTAACTCTGGCTGGGTTTTAATAGTTATAAACGAATGGATTACCTTACATTGTATTACGTGTTATCGACTGTTAAAAATGGTGTTGTAACTAAAGTTATAATGGTTATTCCTACCAGTTCTGAAGTTGAATTAATAGAAATATAATTCCTGCAAATTCTGTTCAATTATTATAAAAAATTAAAGACCAACATACAAAATTGAATTTTTTAGTTTATGAAAAAAATTACTACCAAAGAACTTTTAAAAAAACTGGATGCCCCACAAGTACACATCATCGACATAAGGCCTGTTGATGCTTATAACGGATGGTGCTTAAAAAACGAAACTCGTGGGGGACATATTGCCAGCGCAAAAAATCTTCCATTTAAATGGACCAACTACATCGATTGGATCGAGATGGTAAAGCATAAAAACATCCAACCAAAGAATGAAATTATTGTTTATGGATATGACAGGGAAGAAATTTTAAAAGTTTCTGAACGGTTTCAGAAAGAAGGGTTTAAACAAGTGACTATTTATAACCATTTTTTATCAGAATGGATTATAAACAAAACCCTCCCGCTGGAAAAACTGGAAAGATACCAGCATTTGGTTTCTGCCAGGTGGCTGAATAAATTACAAAAAGAAAGGAAGGCAGCCCACTACAACAATAAAAAGTATGTGATTGTACATGCCCATTACCGCAACAGGGAAGCTTATCTGAGCGGGCATATTCCTGGTGCCATCGACATGGACACACTCGCTGTTGAAGCTCCCGAAGACTGGAACAGAAGAACACCCGAAGAATTAAAACACGCATTTGAACAACATGGTATTACCGCCAACACTACCGTTATCCTTTATGGAAAGTTTATGTTTCCCGACAATGACGATGAGTTCCCTGGAAGTGCTGCAGGTGACATCGGTGCCATTCGAATAGCATTTATTATGATGTATGCCGGGGTAAAAGATGTCAGAATATTAAACGGTGGGTTTCAGTCGTGGGAAGATGAAGGTTTTGAAATTTCAACTACCGACGAAACAAAAATTCCGGTTAAAAATTTTGGTGTAGACATTCCGCAGTTGCCTGAACTCGCCGTTGATACACCTGAAGCAAAACAAATTCTGGCAAACAAAAATGCTGAATTGGTTTGTGTGCGCAGCTGGCCTGAATACATTGGCGAAGTAAGTGGTTACAATTATATTGAACAAAAAGGGCGCATTCCGGGAGCTGTGTTTGCCGACTGTGGCAGCGATGCTTACCACATGGAAAATTACCGAAATTTTGATAATACTGCTCGTGAATTTAATGAAATAACCGATATCTGGAAAAAGAACGGAATAACACCCAATAAGCACCTTGCTTTTTACTGTGGAACAGGATGGCGAGGCAGCGAAGCATGGTTTAATGCCTGGTTGATGGGTTGGCCAAAAGTTTCGGTTTACGACGGAGGCTGGATGGAATGGAGTGCCGATCCGAATAATCCGTATGAAACAGGGATTCCTGAATAATTAATATAAAAAAATTTGCAGCTACTTAAAATTCAAAAAATGAAAGACAATTTGAAGCAAAATAAAAAGAACGCCATTTCTTTTTACAGAATGGCATATGAGGGTGATCCCAAAAAGGCTGTTGAATTATTTGTTGGACCGGAATACATTCAACACAATCCGTTGGTTGGCGATGGGAAAGAACCATTTATAGAATATTTTGAAAAAATGGCCCGGGAATATCCCAACAAATCCATAGAATTTGTAAGGGCAATTGCTGAGGGTAATTTAGTTGCTTTGCATACCCATCAAGTTTGGCCCGAAAACGAAGAATATGTAACAATGGACTTCTTTCGATTCGATGAAATCGGAAAAATTGTTGAACATTGGGATTCTATTCAAAAAATACCAGAGAGTTCGGCAAACAATAATTCCATGTTTTAATTTAAAAAAAATACTATTGAAAGCAGCTGTTTTATATCAACCCGGCACCCCGGAAAACTTCATATTTGAAGAAAGGACTTTACCAATTCCTGCTGAGGGGCAGGTTTTAATAAAAATAAAAGCATTTGGATTAAACCGTTCCGAATTAATGACCCGAAAAGGTTTGTCGCCAAATGTCAAATTTCCACGAGTATTAGGTATCGAATGTGTTGGAGAAATTAAAAACGATCCTTCAGGAGAATTTCAAAAAGGTCAGAAGGTAGCTGCTTTTATGGGAGGCATGGGACGTGATTTCGATGGCAGTTATGCAGAATACACTGTATTGCCAAAACGGATAATAATGCCTTTTGAAAGTAATTTACCCTGGGAAATTTTAGGTGCTCTTCCTGAAATGTTTCAAACGGCTTATGGCTCCTTATTTTCTGCTTTAAAAATTCAATCGGGAGATGTATTGCTGATTAGAGGAGGAACATCATCGGTAGGATTGCTGGCTATACAATTGGCTAATAAAGAAGGAATCACAGTTTTCGCCACCACCAGAAATCCTGAAAAAATAGATATTCTATTGCAAAATGGAGCTGATATGGTACTAATTGATGATGGAATTCTTTCAGAAAAAATACAAAAGGATAATCTGAAAATAAATAAAGTACTTGAACTGGTGGGTACAAATACTTTACCCGATTCACTAAAAAGTGTAACTTCAGGAGGAACTGTTTGTATGACAGGAATGCTGTCGGAACAATGGGAATTTAAAAATTTTACCCCCATGGATTTTATTCCTTCCTCGGTATATCTCACTACTTATAGTTCGGGACAAAACAGAATCGGGAAAGAAGTTTTTCAGCAATTTATTGATGCCATTCAAAACGGTTCAGTAAAAATAAATAATCACCACGTTTTTTCGCTCCACCAAATTGTACAGGCACACCGGTTAATGGAAAGCAACAAAGCGAATGGTAAAATTGTGGTAATCAACTAAAAGTTTAAAAGAATGTATTTAGATAATAATTTGAAGTTTTCGACTGATACCATTTATAAAAAACAGGGACAGGAACAGTTTTATGATGATGTTTTAAAAGGATTGACAAAAAAAATCAAACAATTACCTTCAAAATATTTCTACGACAAACAGGGAGATCAGTTGTTTCAGCAAATTATGCAAAACAACGATTATTATTTAACCCGTTGCGAAATGGAAATTCTTCAGCAGAAAACAGCCGAAGTTGCCCGTCCGTTTATGTTTAATAATACTTCTTTTGACTTGATAGAACTGGGAGCCGGCGATGCTACAAAAACATATCATTTATTAAACTACCTGGTCGGGCAAAAAACCGAATTTCAGTATTTGCCAGTTGATATTTCACCCAATATTTTATCCGTTCTTAAAAAGAAACTCACAACTAAATTGCCCGATTTGCATATTTCGGAATTCGAAGGTGAGTATTTTGAAGCACTTGAGGAAATTAGCCAACAATCGTCTAAACAAAAAGTAGTGATGGTACTTGGAGCCAATATGTGCAATATGGAAGTAGAAGACACCTACAATTTTTGCATACGACTTCACCATTTTCTTCATCCCGGCGATTTGGTTTTGATTGGATTTGATTTGAAAAAAAATCCTCAAATCATCCTGAACGCATATAATGACAAACAAGGACTTACAAGGGAATTTAATTTAAATCTGTTAAAACGGATCAACCGTGAACTTGACGGAAACTTCGACCTACATCAATTCGAACATTATCAGACTTACGATCCCCGGACAGGGGCATGCAAAAGTTACCTCATTAGCCTTTCAAAACAAAAAATCTCTATTGGCAATAACACCATTTATTTTGAGGCGAATGAGCCTGTTTATATGGAAATATCACAAAAATATTCGTTGGCCGAAATTGAGAATCTGGCTCAGCAAACAGGTTTTAAAATCGTTCAACATTCCTTCGATAGTAAAAATTGGTTTGCCGATTCTATTTGGGAAGTTTAATGAAATGAAAAGCTAAATGAAAAAAACATAGTTGAATTGCCTCATATCTCTCAGAAATTAAATCCATATATGAATTGAATAAAAAGACTTCAAACAAAAAAGCTGCCTAAATAATGAATTATGACTGAAACTTTGAAAAAAGAATAAAAGGTTCAATTTTAGGGGATAGTTAAAAGCTGTTAATCTATTTTTATTCAATTTTACACCACCAATTAAACCTAATTTATGCCTAAACAAATTATAACTGCCAGAATAATCCTTTTAATTGTTTTAATAACTGGTTTTGAGTGTAGGTGCAGGAAGCCTTATTCTCAGGCATGTGAATAATACTGGTTTCTGGCTGTTTAAAGAATATTTTAACCTTTCGGTGAAGAAAATTTTTAAACCTGGTCGGTGATGGAAACCATTATTTCGGAGCTAGGCCTGGCTGGTATGATGATTGTTAATGCTTCCTGACTTCTGACGATTAGTGCGGTAGCAATTTCCATTTTGATATCAACTTTGCTAATGGGGTTTCCAAAATTTCTTTGGTAGGTGACCTGAAGATAAATGTTTCCTTTGTTACGCGGTCTTGTATATGGGTTTCAGTAATGTTCATTACAAGAAAGCGTATTTCCCTAAGCGATAGCTTGGTTGTTAAGTCCAGGTATTTTTCTACTATCAATGCAACAAAACAAATCAATATATGGGCCCTAATTGCATCATGCTTTTGATGATAAATAGGCCGTGCCTGTAAGTCAAACTTGCTCATTCGGAATGATTGTTCTACATGCCATAGTTGGTGATAGCGTGATATTACTAGCTCGTTAGATAATTGTTGCTCAGATAAGTCGGTACAATATCCCTTTATTCCCAGCAATAACCTTCTTTTTTCAATTAATGCGGTATTCAGTTCTATTTTCTCTTTGGAGACCTTTCTGATAAACTTGGCCCTGACTTTCAGGGATTGTTTGGCTACCAATTCTTCAGCTTTTTGAACAAGCTTGTTAAAATCATACAACTCCTTCTTATACCGTTTGGTTGAAAAATCACAAACCAAATCACCATGTATCGAAGAGAAACGGGCCTTTGTGCCATGGTTCCCATCCAGTGTATTGTGAATACGTTTTACTAAATCAAGGTTCGCATTGGCCAACCGTGCACCGACAATGTATGATATTTCCTTTTCCCTGAGTTCAGAAAGCCTCTGTTCATCGAGCATGGCTGCATCTGCCACAATAATAGGTTTAACCTGGGGGTGTCCTGCAATAAACCGTTCAACTATCGGCAGCATGGTTTTTCCTTCAAAGGTGTTTCCGGCAAAAACCTCGTACGACAAAGGAAAACCCGATTGAGTTACCAAAAGCCCGATTACTATTTGAGGCTGTTGTGATTTATTGTCTTTTGAGAACCCCTGTATTCTAAAATCATCGGCTTTAAAGGATTCAAAATAAAGAGTGGTTACATCGTACAGAACAAAATAGAAGGGCTCCTTAAATTTCTTTTGGGCAACATTATAGGCGCAATGCTCAATGTCGGCCTTATAGTTTGTTAATTTAGGGATATTGCGATAAATGCGTTGTGAGTACTGTATCCCAAAATAGTGTTGTAATAGTTCTATCGACCGCAGTTTCGAAGCTGGTTCAATTAACCTGATAATAGCAAAATCAAGTAATAACCGGGGCAAATGGGACAACTCACATTCATCAAGGCAGCTCATGAAAAAACGAAAAGCAAAATGGTGTGTTACTCCTATGCAATCAGCCCTATCGACCAATAATATCTTTTGTTTCTGGTCCGGGAATAAGGATAATTGCCCGGAATGCCCTTCAATCCACTCAAAGGCCTTTTTACGTAAAGCTTGAACTTCTATATCGTCCTTTCCACTACCTATATGTTTGATAATAATGGAACGGTGAGCAACATATTGCACCACTTGCAAGGCAATTGAGCCTGACCTGGTTTTTACTTTTCGTACCGAATACATACCACAAAAGTACGCGTTAGTGCGGTATTTTCATATATACAAAATCACAACATTCTCAATATCTGTGAATTATATCTTTGAATCTTGTCTTTTTTTGATAGCGTCAGAAGTCAGGAAGAATAAAAGGTTCAATTTTAGGGGATAGTTAAAAGCTGTTAATCTATTTTTATTCAATTTTACACCACCAATTAAACCTAATTTATGCCTAAACAAATTATAACTGCCAGAATAATCCTTTTAATTGTTTTAATAACTGGTTTTGAGTGTAGGTGCAGGAAGCCTTATTCTCAGGCATGTGAATAATACTGGTTTCTGGCTGTTTAAAGAATATTTTAACCTTTCGGTGAAGAAAATTTTTAAACCTGGTCGGTGATGGAAACCATTATTTCGGAGCTAGGCCTGGCTGGTATGATGATTGTTAATGCTTTTATCTGAAAAGTATATCTTAACTGATATGATCAATTTGTAATATGCCGACTGACATACACCTCCAAACCTCCCCTAAAGTGGAGGACAAAGAGTCCCCTTCAGGTGATTTAGGGGTAAAATCTAAATGGTTACCTATATCGTAAGCTCATTTACTTTACTAGTTACTTTTGAAACAGCAATCAGGACGAGTCGAAAAAAAACAAAAAATTTAAAAAAATGAATGCAGATAAAAAACTAGAGAAACTCGGAATACAACTTCCACCTGCTCCTGCCCCAAAAGGAGTATACAAACCGATGCTAATTGATGGTAAATACATTTATATCTCGGAGCATGGACCTGTATAAAAGACGGAACGCTAATAACAGGCAGAGTGGGCGATAACCTTGATACTGAAGACGGCAAACTAGCTGCCAAACAGGTTGAATTAACAATCCTGTCAACGCTGAAATCAAACCTGGGTAGCCTCAACCGGGTGAAGCGAGTAATTAAAGTCCTGGGCATGGTTAGCTGCACTTCCAATTTTGAAAAACACCCTTACGTTATTAATGGGTGTAGTGAACTTTTTGCTGAAGTATTTGGTCCTGAAAATGGAATTGGCGTTCGAAGTGCTGTGGGTATGGGTAGTCTTCCTGATAATATTCCAGTTGAAATTAAAGCTTTATTTGAACTTAACGATTAGCAATATTTGCCAATGGAAACTTCAAGGTATTCCATCACCGACCTATCGCTGGTTTATTCTCCGGCGTTAGTTTTCTACCCCGAGAGAATCAAAGAAAATATAAGGAGGATGAATGCCATTGTCGGTAGCCCCGATCGTTTAATGCCACAAGTTAAAACTCATAAAATGTCAGAAGTTGTTCAGGTGCAAATTCAGCAAGGCATCAAACAATTTAAATGTGCCCCATTTTAGCTTGATCCAAGAATCACTGTAGGTTGCCACACGAGCCTTTTTCCCTTTTATTAAAAAACTATTTCTTTTTTTTTAAGCGGACAAACCATATTCCCTTTTCTTGTTCCTGGCTTTTCCCTTGCTCATAAAGTAATATTCAACAAATGTCGGCGATAAGAATAAAAAATTGGGTATAGAATTCAAAGAGAAAAATTTTAATCTTAAAAAAAGACGCGTTTTTGAAAAGTAGAATAAAGAAACTATTTTGCCCCAATTATTTATCTGTTTACTTTTAGTGTCCTACAACGTTTCATAAACCTGAAAATCCCTTTATCACTTAAAGTAAAATCGCTATCTATCTCTGAAAAAACCTTTGACTTTTATTTCGAAGCATGTAATTTCTTTAAATATCGTACCACTATCACTCCATTTATTCACTGATTAAACAAATAAAATCTGCTTCTATTTGTCTGATTGTATATACTTTAACATGTCTGGAGAATATCCACTATTTAAAAAGGTAAAAATGAATGTAATTATTACTATTTTGTATAAAAAAATTTCGAGTTAATTAATAAAGCATCCTTTAATGAATTTAGGCGAAAATGAATATGAACAATTATTCCCTGACTTTTTTAATCATATAAGCATTGCTATGGCAATCTGCCATACAAATGGCACTTTTATCAGGACCAATGACACCTTCTGTAAATTAACCGGCTTTACAAAGGAAGAATTGTTAGAAATGGCATTTAATGACATTACTCATCCTGATGATTTATCGCTTGATTCCACAAATCTCAAATCGATATTACACGATAAACTTGAAAATTTTTCGATTGAAAAAAGAATTATCTGTAAGAATAAGGCCCTGATTTGGGTAACAAATACTGTTGCTCTAATAAGGAACAAAAATTAAAAACCTTATCTGCTCCTTGTTACCCTCAAAGATATTACCCTTCGAAAACAAACAGAAGAACGATTACATGAAACAGAAAAAAAGTATCGTGAACTCCTCGAATTTGCCACTGATGCTTTTATACAAGCAGAGGCCACTGGAAATATTATTACGGTTAACAAAAAGGCGCAGTTGATAACAGGTTATTCGAAAGAAGAATTGTTAGGTAAAAATATTAAGAGTTTATTTTCAGACACTTCACTAAAAATCAAACCCTTACGCGTTGATCGGCTTGACGATGGTGAAACAATTATTACTGAAAGAGAAATTAACAGAAAAAACGGTAGTAGGCTACAAATTGAAATGAATTCCAAAAAAATGCCCGATGGAATCTATCAAACTTTTATTAGAGATATTACTGAACGCATAAAAGTACACGAAGCCCTAAAAGAACGAGAACAACGATTGCGGCGTGCGGAATCACTTGCACATATGGGTCACTACGCTTTTGATGCCGATGGTACAAATCTGATTGAATCAGAAGGACTAAAGAAAATATTTGGATTCGATATTTACTCCAGTCATTCTTATAATGAATATAGCCAGAGAATACATCCAGAAGATTACAATAGGGTGACTAAAGAGATAGAAGAAGCGGCAAAAGAATTGAGGGGCTTTGATATTAAATATCAAATTCTGTCCCCAGATAACTCTATCCGAATGGTCCATTCCATCAGCGAGGTCTCTTCCGAAATCAAAGATTACCCTCCGCGTTTTTTTGGCACAATTACAGATATAACCAAGCAGAATTTTGCAGAAGAAATGCTTGTCAAAACTCAATATTCTATTGATCAGGCCTCGCAAGGTATTTATTGGATCAATCGTGAAGCAAAATTCACCTACGTCAACAATGAGGCATGCCGCAGCCTAGGTTATACAAGAGAAGAACTCCTGCAATTATGCCTTTGGGATATCGATCCTGCACTTACTCATGAATACTGGGATACAAATTGGGAACATTACACAGCTACACGTCAAGGCGGGGCTGAACATATAGAGTCCATACAACGCAGAAAAGATGGGATTGTTTTTCCGGTAGAAGTATGGGCACAGCATTTCTGGTTTGGAGACGAACAGTTTCATGTAGCTTACGTCGTCGATATCACTGAGCGCAAGCAATCAGAATATTTGCTTCAAGAAAAAACTAAAGAAATAGAAGCCCAAAACATCGAATACCGCCATTTGAATGAAAAGCTTATACAATCAAATAAAGAATTAATAAAAGCTAAAGAAAAAGCAGAAGAAAGTGACAGACTTAAATCCATATTTTTGGCCAATATGAGTCATGAGATACGTACACCCTTGAATGCTATCTTAGGATTCTCAAGTTTTTTTAATTCCACACATAAATTAAGTGCTCAGGAAACAAATGAGTATGTTAATATTATTCATAGTTCAGGAGAAAGATTATTGCAAATTATTGACGATATAATTGATATTTCAAAAATTGAATCTAAACAAATTTCTATTGATATTAAACCTTATTCTCTACATACGCTAATTGGAAAAAGTATTCAGGTATTCAGGGAAAGTGAATTATTACAAAAAAAATCAGAAATAGAATTACGGTTAAATTATCCAATAAATTATAAAAAAATAATTGTTTTAACAGATGAAGTTAGGTTTCAACAAATTTTAGATAATCTGATAACCAATGCTATTAAATACACGGATAAAGGTTATGTTGAAGTTGGAATTAAAATTACAGGACATATTACCGATCAAAATATTGAAATTTATGTGAAAGATACGGGGGTAGGAATTCCTAAAGAAAAATACAATTTAATATTTGAGAGCTTCAGGCAAGTTGAAGAAAAGCATTTTCACGAAGGGGCCGGATTGGGTTTAAGTATTGCCAAAGGAATCGTTAAACTCCTTGGAGGTAAAATTTGGTTTACGTCTGAATTGAATATAGGCACAACATTCTTTTTTTCTATCCCTTTTGTTGATGTGGAAAACAAAGTTAAAAAAAATGATACCCTTCAATCAATACCCATCAATTTAAAAAATAAAACCATAATTATTGCTGAAGACGATTTTAATTCATATCGTTATCTGTGTAAATTATTGGAAGGCCAAAGCCTAAAAATAATCCATGCAGAAAATGGACAATCTCTCATGAACATTCTGGAGCAAACTGTACCTGATTTATTGCTACTCGACCTTAACATGCCAATAAAATCAGGCTATGAATGCCTAAAGGAAATTCGTGCCAAAAGTCTTAAAATAAAAATTATTAGTCAAACAGCTTATGCTATTCACGGCGAAAAAGAAAAATGTTATAAAGCTGGTTGTAATGGCTATATCTCAAAACCAATTATCAAAACTGAATTATTTAAAGAAATTTCCAGAGTCTTATCCGAATAATAAAATCAAATAACTGCCTATTATAATAAAACAAAAATTTATACTTTGATAAGACTTAAGAGATTTAAGCATTTATGTTTTTTGCCTTTCACATCAAAGTACATTAAAAAATCTATTTTCTCATCTGATGAATTAGCCGATCTGTTTTGGAGGTAGGGTAATAGATTTTTTTCAGAAGCAACATAAAACAGGTTCGAATTTTTTCGATGTGTCTTACTTTGTTTATTTATAAAGTAGTCAAATTCACTTTATGACTTTTAATGATTATTCTAATAAAATTATTTTGTCTTCTTTTAATAATTCATTTATCGCCTTGACTCTGCACACCAATAGAATAAAATAAAGTTTGAGTAGTATACTTTATGATAATACTCCATAAAAAAAAAGAGGCAACGAAATGTATTTATCGTAACCTCTTAAAATATCTGTGGGCCCACCTGGGCTTGAACCAGGGACCACCTGATTATGAGTCAGGTGCGTGTTATTTAATATTCCTTTATAAACTGTAATAAAATACTTGTTTTACAGCGGGTTAAATTTATTAATTTTTATTATATTTAACCATATAAGTTTAAACTAATTTTAAACCGCAAAAATGGCAACTGCAAGGACCGTATTGTTCACATCTAAAAAGTATAAAGACGGTAGCTCTCCAATCATGTTGAGAATTACAAAAAACAAACAACTTAAATATTTCAAAATTGGAGATGAAAAGTTTAACATTAAACCAGAGAAATGGAATTATGAATATGGATTAGTAAAAGCAGACAAAAGAGTAAACCCAGAACACTTATTCCTAAATGGCTATATAAATGAAAAGTTGAATCAGGCAACAAAGATTATTGAGAACTTCGATGAAAGAAAAATTGCATGGACGTTTAATATGTTTGAAAAAGACTATCGAACCAAACCTAAAGTTTCAAAAGTAAAATCATTTATCGAATTAAAAATAACAGACCTTCAAGGCGAAGGTAGATATAGTACCGCAACCGGAATAAAAGAAACACTAGTTATTCTAGAAAAATATTACCCAAAGTTTAAAAATCTTTATTTTCAAGATATTGACTATAAATTTATAGTAGGATTTTATTTGTACCTAAAAAACGTTAGAGGTAATAAAGACACAACCATTGGAATAAACTTAAGGAATATTCGTTGGATGTTAAATGAGGCCATAACAGACAAATGTGGAAGTAGAGAAACTTATCCTTTTTCTGAAATTTACGGCTCAGAGAATGTTTTCTTAATCTCCAAACTTGAAAAAAGCAATGGAAAAAAATATATCCCTAAAGAATATATAATAAAATTAGTAAACGCAAATATTATAGAATATCATCTCAATTGGGCCAGACAGATATTCTTATTTTCATTCTTTGGAAGTGGCATAAATTTCAAAGATATGGCTTTCTTACAAAAGAAAAACATTGAAACAAATATTATAAAAAATGGCAGGGAAACAAAATACATCACGTTTAAACGGAAGAAAACAAAAAATGACATTATAATACCTATTACAGAAAATGTCGCACAAATTCTAAAATGGGCGAAAGCAAACACAACAAACGATAATGAATACCTACTTCCAATAATTACAAATAAAAAACTAACTGGAGAAAAACTAATTAACCATATTACTCAAAGAAGAAAAAGGTTCAATAAACACCTTAGGACTATAGTTGAAAATCTTGAATTCCCTGAATCATTATTAAAGATAAGTAGTTATTATGCAAGACATAGCTATGCCTCAATAATGTTGAAGAATGGTGTGCAAGTAGAATTAATTAGTCAAGCTCTAGGGCATAAGGATATTAAAACAACTCAGATTTATCTGAAATCTTTTGATGTAGATGACCTTCGAAAACCGAATGAAGATCTATTAAAAGATAAAATTAGAGACTGTAAAATGAACTCTGTCTAACAATATTAATTTTGTAACGACAGAGAAATTATGGAAAGCGAAGAATTTAAAGAGATGCGTGACAAAGCCATTGAGCAGTTACGCACAGGACAATCCCTAACAGGAAAAGATGGTGTTTTTGCACCTTTACTAAAAGAGTTTATAGAAAGTGCCCTTGATGCGGAGATGAATTCCCATTTGGATGATTTTGAGCGAATTTCAGGCAACAAGCGCAATGGGAAGAAAAGTAAAACCCTGAAAACCGATTCAGGAGAAATTGAGATTACTACACCACAAGACCGCAACAGCAGTTTTGAACCACAACTGGTGAAAAAACGGGAAACAGTACTGGCAGATAATCTTGCCCCAAAAATCATTGGGTTATATGGTCTGGGGATGAGTTTTCGTGACATCTCCAACCACATCAAAGAGATGTACGATGTAGACATCTCGCATTCCACATTAAGCGAGATAACAGAGCGAGTTATCCCACAGGTTAAAGCGTGGCAGAGCCGACCACTTGAATCGCTGTACACGATTGTGTGGCTTGATGCGATGCACTACAAGGTCAGGGATGAAGGCAGAGTGGTAAGCCGTGCTGTGTACAACGTATTGGCAGTAAACAAAGAAGGTCGAAAAGACCTGATCGGGATGTATATCTCCGAAAGTGAAGGGGCTAACTTCTGGCTTAGTGTACTGACCGACTTAAAATCCCGAGGAGTAGAAGATATTTTAATTGCCAGCATTGATAACTTGTCAGGATTTTCAGAAGCCATAGCAAGCATTTTTCCGAAAGTAGAAATACAGTCCTGCATCGTTCATCAGGTGCGGAACTCGTTGAAATACGTAGCCTCGAAAGACCAGAAGGTTTTCATGAAAGACCTGAAAAAAGTATATCAGGCGGTCAATAAAGACCAGGCAGAAACGGAACTTATCAATCTGGAAGAAAGATGGGGAAACAAATATCCCGTTGTCATCAAATCGTGGAATACCAATTGGGATAAATTATCGGCTTATTTTCAGTACGATGAGCAAATCCGCAGGCTCATTTACACGACCAATCCAGTGGAAGGGTTTCACCGTCAGGTACGGAAAGTAACCAAAACAAAAGGTGCTTTCCCCAACGATATGGCTTTACTGAAACTGATTTATCTGGCAACTGAAAATATCTCTAAAAAATGGACCCAGCCACTCCAGAACTGGGGGCTTACGGCACAACAACTGAAAATAAAATTTGGCGACAGAATGAAACTTGACCTCTGATTTTAATCTCTAAAAAGCAAAGAAAGAACAAGATTCAAAACCTGTCAAGGGTATATGAACGGCTCGTGCCTCACCGCCCTTGACAGAACTCAAATCCCGTTCAAAAAAGCTTTTACGATTAATAATCCAGAAAATAAATTAAATTTGAATGAAAGAAAATTACCAGACAGAGTTTAGATTACACTCCCTAAAATTAAATAATTTAGATTTTCACTTTCAAGTAACCATTATATTATTCTATGATTATTAATTTAATATATGGTTGTTTGCTTTTTATTTATCTGGTATTTATTCTACTTTAAGCTAACACTATATAATAATTAGAAATTTCAACTTTAAATAGGAGTCTAAGGGTTTATATATATATTAAAAGAAAATCGTTTTACAGGTAGTTTTTATGGGTAAAATAGTATTAATAATAACCTTTGATAGTGGTTTTATTTAATTGGAATGTTTTTGCATTTGATTTTACATAAAAGTTAAAGAGGCAACCGTTAAGCTACCTCTTTAATCTCATATATTATTATTTGATTTCTATTAAAAACTATTATTGGGGGGTTTATTATTTAAACTTCTAGCCAAAGATTTAAATTTTATTACCACTTATAAAAAATATCACTTTTATATCTACTCGTAATCATTCAACGCCTCAACATCTTTTTTAAATTTAATTTTTGCGGGATAATAATAATTTGAAGCTAATCGCCCGGAATTGTTTTTTCTTTCCCTAATAATCAAATACGCAAAATTGATCAATTCAAACTTATATTTATTTAAGGTGATTTTAGTTTTTATTCTTAATGAATTCATTATTGTTTTATTTGAGGGAAAGCATGAATCATTTGCACCTGTTTTACTTATTAAATATGCATAAAGCCCCTTGGCTCCTATCGAAATTCTTTCATCTTCCATTACTGTATTTGCAATTAAACCATAACCTTTTGTTTCTACAAAAAGAGGCTCCTTTTTAATATTATTCTTCATTTTTAAAAATATATAACGATTACTAACTGATACCATCAAGCTCTGATATCCTAGATTTAATTGTAAGTTGCTTAAATCCCAACAATCATTCGTCAATTTCAGTCTTTTTAAATAGGAGTTTCCCACTAATTTTATAGCAGGGTACTTCAGCAAGGCTTACCATTTTGTAGATAGCAGGCTCAGAATAATTTATATACCTTGAAAGTTGTTTGATGTTAAGATGAGGTGGAAACTGCTCTATTGTGTTTGAGCTTTTTTGCAAACAAAAATTAACTAATTCAATTAATTCGTTTTGTGTAATTTTAATATACGTTTCAACATTAGTATTAAACATGTTTTCTAATTTATTTTTATGTAATTTATAATAATTGTAATTTAAGGAATACATTTGAATGTTTAGAAAGGGATATTTTGATTATCATAATCGACCATTACACCTTACTTGTATATTCAGGGAACGAGATTTACATTCTTGCGATTTGATTAACCTGCTTTTTAATGAAGTTAGCTTATAATAGCCTGAATAGAATTCATTTTTTTTAAGTTTTAATTGCCACTTTGATCTTTCCCTCATCATAATAATTTGCATTTATTGTTTGACTCCTTGAAGTCACCTAATGTATAATTAGGTTCTGCAATAGTATATTATGGTACGAAGGTGAAAAAGTTATAACTAATTAACCCAAGAATGGTGTTTCATAAGACGTGGAAAATTTGCGATAAATTTGATCATAGCTTGAGTCTTTAGCAACATTTGGGAAAAAAAACATGAAAAAATGAATGAAGTTTTTGTCCCTGGAAGATGTATTATAAATCTCTTTCTGAATTGTAAAAAACGCGGCTAAAATTTGTTCTCGTTTGATTCCACCTTTTTTATGTTTATAAGGTTGAATTCCTGAAGGTAATGTTTGTAAATCGACCATTGTATAAATATCTTTTTGAAGACGTTCGAACTCGATATTTTCCATTGCTTGACTTTTAACATCAATTAAAAATTTAATATTATTAAAAATTAAATCTTTAATTTTATCCTCAGTCATCTCTGATTTTTTCGGTAGAATCTTTTTATTTTTATGTTTAGGATTAATCTTGTATTCTTCAAAAGTTTTCGATGAGGCTATAATTTTTTTTAAATAATCTACAACAGAATTTGTCAATTCTTGGTAAGAATAAAGAAAACCGTTTATACAAGATATAATGTACTCAAATTCGCCTTCACCAAGTTTATCATTTGGGTAATTTGAGTAATATTCATAAAGGAAGGATTCACGATCTAAATAATTGAAAATTTCATTACTTGCTTTATGTTTATCAAGAGAGTGAGTAAAATTATCATTTTGAAAATCCACAATTATCCTTTCATAATGCTCAAGTGTGCCAATTTCTTCAGATAAGTTTAAATTATTGATTGCTTCATTTTTAAAATTAAATAAATCGTATTTGAAATATGGGTCTATTGCAGAATGTGACAATGAAAAACCGTTTAAAAAAAATCGTCTATGTATAAACTAAAATCAAACCTTTGCTTTTCTAGGAAATTATTCAACCTAAATATTTCAGACTCTTTCATATAATATTAATAAATTCAATTATTAACACGAATTGCTAATTAATGTATTTCTAATCAATTGTATAATTATCTCTAAACATGCTTTATTCTCCTTATTATCTGCAAAATAACACAACTACCTATTGAAAAACTTGGCTTGAGTGATCAGCAAATGTGCTGTTTTTTGTGTGACCTGTTTATTTTATCTTTACAAGTCTTTTAGTAGCAGATTGTTCTAATTCACTGTTTTTTACACTTGTCGAAGCCGATATATATTATGTATTTCCACTACACCATTGTTTTTTAGTAAACATGTATATGCCTTATTCAGGACGATGAACCACTAATAATTACCATTTCAAATAATATTTGAAGATAGAGAATAAAGATAATAGTAATAAAAATTAAACCTATATACCAGTATAAAAAATAAACCCATCCATGTAGGGTTAAAATTTAACCCGGAAATAATAAACTAAATATGATTTATAGAATAAAATTAAAAAAGAATAAAAAGCAACCTTGCGGTTGCATCTACCTTTTTTATTTAAACGTAATAGGTAAATAAATACCCTAATAATTATAATTGAG
>CAXXYG010000019.1:0-399000 GCA_963666575.2 Prolixibacteraceae bacterium | reverse complement strand
GCCAAATCCTTGCTTACAATATCAGCATCTTTTAACCCCCTTGGGCTTAAATCGCGGTTAAAATCGTCTTCATAACCGTAATGGACAGATTTTCCGTGACGGACAATAATAACTCGTTTCATTTTATTTGTTTTTTAATTAAAAGTCTGATAATTATCTATCAAAAATAGCTTATTTTGAACTTTAATGAATCAATTTTTAAATCTTTATGCATGCAACGCATCGGTTTAGTATCAGATACACATGGATTTTTTAATGAAAAACTATTCACTTTTTTTAAAGATGTGGATGAAATATGGCATGCGGGAGATATCGGAAATATTCAAACAGCCGATTTAATTTCTGAGTTTAAACCCCTTAAAGCTGTTTATGGAAATATTGATGGACAGGACGTAAGGGTGGCTTACCCACAACATTTACGTTTTAATTGCGAAAAAGTTGATGTATGGATCACTCATATTGGTGGTTATCCGGGGAAGTACCAGCAGTATGTAAGGCCTGAGATTTATACGAATCCTCCGGGATTGTTTATTTGTGGGCATTCTCATATTACAAAAGTTATTTACGATAAAAAACTTAATTTTTTACATATTAATCCGGGTGCTGCAGGAAATAAAGGTTTTCATAATGTTTGTACTGCAGTAAAATTTGAAATTGAGGGTTCTGATATCAAAAATCTGTACCTTTGGGAACAATCGCGTAAATAATTGTTTCCCTCAATAAAAAATAACGCAACTATATATACACAACCACCATCTATTGTTAAATTGCTGATATGAATTGACCATAATAAAATTTTGCCACAACAAGTATAATTAGAATAGGGGAGTTCTATCCAATACCTTTAAAAATTATTAATTATAATGAGATGAAAAAATCAATTTTGCTAATTCTTTTCTCCTTGTTTTTGTTTGTTTCAAGCGTTAAAAGCGATATGTATTATAACCAATACAAACCTGTTTTTATGAACAGGGCTGATTTGGAAGCAGGAGTACGTTTTGCAGGGCCACGGCCCCTTGAACAGTCAGGGAAAATTTATGTTAAAGATGATTACCTCTTTATCAATGAAAAATACAAAGGCATACATATTTATGACAATGTAAATCCTGAAGAGCCTGAAAATATTGGGTTTCTGCAAATTGATGGTTGTATTGATATGGCAATAAAAGGAAATATATTATACGCCGATAATGCCGTCGATTTAATAGCCATAAAATTTAATTCAGATTATACAGGAATTTCTGTTACTGAACGAATAAAAAATGTATTTCCTGAAATAATGGATCCCGACGGAAACGGTTTATCCTACCGTGAAGAACTGGCAAGGCCACAAAATTCAATTTTAGTACGATGGGATTTACGGTAAAAAATATAACATGAGAAACTGTTTAAAATATCTGGTAATTGGGATTGGTTTTTGGTTTCTGCATTCATGTGAATTTTCAGAAAATGGAACTTCTGATTTTACGGGCGATACCGGGCAGGGAGGTTCTTTGGCGCGGTTTGCTGTAGCCGGAAATAATCTCTATACTGTTGATGAATCATCCTTAAAAATGTTTGATTTATCCAATCCTGAAAAACCTTTACCTAAAACTGAAATAAATCTGGGTTTTGGTGCTGAAACAATTTTTCCATTCGAAAACAGTTTGTTTTTGGGTACATCAACAGGGATGCATATTTTTAATATTTCTGAACAAGGAAATCCGGTTCACCAGTCATTTTTTGAACATGTATATGCCTGTGACCCGGTTGTTACCGATGGTAGTTTTGCTTATGTTACACTTAGCAGTTCCAATCAGTGGTGCTGGCGTTCAACCAACGAATTATTGGTGGTTGATGTTGCTGATCGTTCAATGCCCAAAATGATCAGCAATTTTCCAATGGAAAATCCGCAGGGACTAGCAATACGAAATGATACACTATGGATTTGCGATCGGAATTTAAAACTTTTTGATGTAAGCAATAAACAAAACATCGTTCATTTGCAAACTTTTGATATTATTGCAAAGGATATGATACTGAATAAAAATGTTGCTATTATTATTGGTGAAGAAGGATTAACACAATACGGAATTGGTGGAAATCAAATAGAAAAATTAAGTGAAATACGAACCTCATATTAACTACCTCAAATGAAAAAATATATTATTTACTTTTTATTGTTTTTGCCTTTTTATATGGTTGCTCAGGATACTGAAATACCTGAACCCGTAAAAAAAATCAGTGTTGGAATGGTACCACAGTATGCTATTACCAATGGTATTCGAATTGATGTCGACTTACGTTTAAATGAGAGTCGGCATTGGTTGGTTTTTGCCCCACAGCTTTATTTAAGAATGAGTGAATCAACCAATTATGATTATAATAGTTTGGTAGGATTTGGTTTTGAATTTCAGCATAAAATGTTTTTACATGATAAGCCAAAACCCAAAGGCCCCTATTTTGCTTATGGCCCTGTTTTTAATTATTTTAATGTGGAAGATGATGGTTATAATATTTCACCATTTTCGGAATATGGCAACAGTTATTTTGAATTGGCTGAAGGTCCTGTACATACGAATATATTTAAAGTAGGTGGAAATATTATATTTGGAATGCAAACTGTTATTAGCGATTTTTTTTACATCGATACCTATATTGGAACCGGATTTCGTTTAAGTTTTGATAACCGGACATCGGGTTTACATAAAGGGTATAACGACTGGATGGGCGACCTGGGTTATTCAGGCACATTGTTAGTTGGTGGTGTTCGGATAGGGATTTCTTTATAAATTATATAAGCTTTTCCAAAGTCGGTTAAACTCATCGTGGTATTGGTTAACAATATCGAAATTTGATGTAGCCAATAAGTTTTCCTGGTTGTGTTTAGTGGCGGTATAGGTCCAGTTAAAACTTCCGGTAATAGCAACATGGTTATCGATGACACCAAATTTATTGTGCATGTGGTACCGCGAATGGTCAATTTTTATATCGAGCCCATTGTTTTCCAGAAAATAAATTTCGGAGCCTTTGGCAATGGTTTTTTCATCGTCGGTGATGATTCGTACTTTTACTCCTCGTTTGTGGGCAGCCAAAATTTGGGCAGCCAATTCTTTATCAGTAATAGTAAAAATGCATAAATCGAGGGTTTCGATCGATTTTTCAAGGAGTAACAATATATTCTCTTTTATTGCATGGCCTGGGCTAAAAAACACCTTGTTAAACCTGAAGCTAAAAAGGTCGATTAATTCAAAACAGCGTTGCAACCATAAAAGGGAATCAGGTTTGTTTCCGGCTTCAGCAAAAAGCTGATGCCTTAATTTTTCCCTGCCAGCTTTATTTAACCGCGCAATTTGGTTGACTACCTGTTTGGGTATAGTTTGTTTCGAGAGATTCGATTCAGTTAAAAAATAGTTGATGATTTCTGTCATAATATCAGCTTTTTTTTAAAAATGAATAGGCTACCCAGTTATTTTTTGTTTTAAAACCGGCATCTTCCAATCCCATACTTTCTGCTTTAGCTTTAATGTCAGCCATATCTTCTTTATAAAATCCGCTCATAATTAAGGTCCCACCAGTATTTAATACACTGTTGTACGAAGGTATATCGTTTATGAGAACATTTTTATGAATATTCGCAAAAATAACATCAAACGATTTATTTCCCAATGAAGAAGCATCACCCAATAAAGGTTCAATGTTTTGGATGTTGTTTAGCTCCGCATTTTCGGTAGTTCCATTAAACGACCATTCATCAATATCAATGGCAGTGATATTTTTTGCTCCCTTTAACGAAGCCATTATTGATAAAATACCGGTACCACAACCCATATCCAACACTGATTTGCCCTCCAGGTCCAAACCTAAAATAACCTCTACCATCATTGAGGTTGTTTCGTGATTCCCTGTCCCGAATGCCATGTTGGGCTCGATTATTATTTCATATTCGCATTGTGGGTAGTCTTTGTGGAAAGGTGCGCGAATTAGGCATTTGTTGCTGATCACCAGAGGTTCAAAATAGTTTTTTTCCCAAATTTCATTCCAGTTCCGGCTTTTAATAACCTCCTTCATTAGGCTTACCTCAAACTTTTCATCGATATCGGATAAAATGCTGTGAAAAAAGTTTTCGTCGAAGTTTTTTTACAGGAATATATGCTTCAAACCCTGAATCAAAATCTACAAAACTTTCAAATCCAATTTCGGCTAATTGTTGCTCCAGAATATCTTTTGCCCATTCTTCGAAGGGAGATAAGGCAATTACTATTTTGTAATAATCCATTTTACAAGTTTACGGTTTTAAAAGTACAAAAAAAGCCGTCCTTTTAAAGAACGGCTTTTATATCTTTTTTGAGATTATTTATTAGAATCCTTTAATGATTCCAATAAAATCTTCGGCTTTTAATGCAGCGCCACCAATTAATCCACCATCTACATCAACGTTGGCAAATAATTCATTTGCGTTTGAAGGTTTACAGCTTCCACCGTATAAAATTGAAGTTCCTTCAGCAACATCCTGCCCATATTTTTCGGCAATAGCACTGCGGATAAATGCGTGCATATCCTGCGCCTGTTGTGATGAAGCAGTTACTCCTGTTCCAATTGCCCAGATGGGTTCGTAAGCAATTACGATTTTCTTAAAATCGTCGGCTGAAAGTTGGAAAATAGTTTCTACCAATTGTTGTTTTACATAGTCGTTCTGAGTTCCGGCTTCTCTTATGTCTAAAGCTTCACCACAACAATAAATAGGAGTTAATCCACTCTTAAGAGTTAAAGCCACTTTTTTTTATTTAATGTTTCGCTGGTTTCGCCATAATATTCCCTTCTTTCCGAATGGCCTAAAATGATGTATTTAGCACCTGTCGATTTTACCATTTCAGCAGAAACTTCACCTGTATATGCTCCTTTAGCTTCGGCAGCACAGTTCTGAGAAGCAACACCAATTCTGTTTGCATCAACAGTTTCAACTACTTTGGTAATGTGAGTAAAAGGAGTTCCTAAAACAACTACAACATCTGTTATGCCACTTTCAGCAACTAACGTATCAACAGCTTTTGCTAATTCAACACCTTCCTGAACAGTGGTATTTAATTTCCAGTTTCCTGCAACAATTTTTTGTCTCATTTTATTGGTCTGTTTTTTTATTTTTGATAATGATTCTTGTTATAAAGATTTCAAAATTAATAAATAGTGGCTATAATATTTCTCTACCAAAAAGGATTGTTTACAATTTAACTATTTGTTTAAGAACTTATTGCTAAATTCCTCAGGAGTAGGGATGTCATTGTAATGCCATTTACCCAATACTGTACCATCTTTAATAACAATTAGCCCCGGATTAGCACGAATAATAGTTTTAAGCGTAATTTCATCGCAGTTAAAAAATTCAAAAGGAGCTCCAATATTTTCAACAAAGGCTGTACTTTCCTCGGGAAGAGATGAAGTCATACCCACAAATTCCATGCTGTTCGATTTTGCCCACTCGGCCAGTGTATTTATTTTATCGAACGTTTTGGTTTTGGTATTATCGAGGTCGTAGGCAATCAAAATAAACACATAATTTTCGTCGTACAGGAAAAAATCCTTTACATCTTCTCCGTCAGGTGTTTCCATAATAAAGTCGTGGATAGGAGGTTCGTAACCTTCCTGCACTAATACCGGGTCTTCCATACTTTCGTAAACCCAGGTTGCTGTATCCTGCCATGGAATATTGGAGTCATCAAATTTTTTGATTTCACCGGTGGTTTTATTTTTGTAATAATAAATGTTCTCGTAAATTGCTTTTGGTGCGCCTTCAGGAATACTCATTGCTTCCGGAATATTTACACCCACTTTGTAGGGCCTAAAATCAATAACAGGCAGGTGGTTATAGGAAATAATACCACACACAACATAACCAGCTACAATAAGCCCACCCAGGGCATAGTTTAATTTGACTGGCAATAAAGATTTGCTTTTTTTACGGTAAAAAACGGTGATTATGGTTAATATTATCAGGACAATATTTTTATAAAATGTTTCCCAGTTTGATATAACCAAAGCATCGCCAAAACAACCACAATCGGTTACCGGATTTTTTAAAGCTATCCAAAAAGTAAGAGTTGTAAAAAAAACCATAAACAATAAAGCCAACCACGAAAAGATTTTAATTTTCAGGTTAAATAATAATGTAACACCTATTAAAAATTCACTAAAAGCCAATAGTATTCCTAATGGGAAGGCTGACCATGTGAACCATTCGAGCCCCATAACATTAAAATAATCGGTAAATTTATAGGCCGATCCAAATGGGTCAATTCCTTTTACAAATCCTGAAAAAATGAATGTGATTCCGACCAGGATCCTGGCAATGTGAGCAATATATTTCATACTAAAAAGTTATAGTGTGTTTTCGAATTCAATTTTAATCAGCGCAAAAACCGAATAGTTAAGCATATCGAGGTAATTGGCATCGATGCCTTCTGATATGATGGTTTTCCCCTGGTTATCTTCAATTTGTTTGGTACGGTTTATTTTCATGAGAATAAGGTCGGTGTACGAGCTTATGCGCATATTACGCCAGGCTTCGCCATAATCGTGATTTTTATTCTGCATCAGTTTTTTGGCTGTACTAAAATAGGAATTGTAAAGTTCCATGGTTTTTTTTTGAGGCAATTCTTCATCAGCCGGGCCCAGTTCCAATTGAATAAGTCCCATTATGGCGTAATTAACGATTCCAATAAATTCGGGTTTTATTCCTTCGTCAACCTTTGTAATGCCTTTAGTTTCAATGCTTCTGATACGCTGTGCTTTAATATATATTTGGTCGGTTAATGAACTAGGACGCAATATCCGCCAGGCAGTCCCGTAATCAATCATTTTTTTTTCAAAAACTTCGCTGCATATTTTAATTACCTGGTCGTATTGTTCATTCGTTCGTTCCATTTATATCAGTTTGAATAAGGCATAAAATTATTAAAAATTGAGGATTTTGAGTGGTTTTATTATACATTTGCATTTTATTAACAACCTAATCATTCCTGTATTATGTTGATTTCTCAGTCGGCCAACAAATTTCTGAAACGAAAAAGCACCATTAACCTTGGAGGTCATTTAATTGACCTTACTACCCCTATTGTAATGGGTGTAATTAATTTAACTCCCGATTCATTTTTTGATGGCGGCAAAATTAAGGGTAAAAAAGATTTACTTCAGAAGGTTGGTAAAATGGTAAATGAGGGAGCCACTTTATTTGATTTTGGAGCTATTTCCACACGCCCTGGAGCCGATTTAATTTCAACAAAAGAGGAGTTGGGAAGGTTATTACCTGCATTAACCGAGGTACGTAAAAAATTCCCGGACATTCATATTTCAATTGACACCTATCGGTCATGGGTTGCGGTCCGGGTGATCGATGAAATTGGCCCGGTTATAGTGAATGATATTTCAGGAGGTTCGCTCGATTCAAAAATGTTTGAAACCATTGGCAAAATAAAGGTGCCATACATTTTATCACACCTTCAGGGAACTCCACAAAATATGCAGGAAAATCCTACCTACGATGATATAATTAAAGATGTTTCGAATTATTTAAGCGATAGGGTAAAAAAACTAACCAAAGCAGGTGTCGACGATGTGATAATTGACCCGGGTTTTGGATTTGGAAAAGAGTTGATGCATAACTATGAATTATTAAACCGCCTTGATTCATTTAAAGTTTTTCAATTACCCGTGATGGTGGGGATAAGCCGAAAATCGATGTTGTGGAAGGTCCTCAACGCCAAGCCTGATGATGCATTAAATGCTACATCGGTGGCCAATACAATGGCTTTATTGGGTGGTGCCGATATTTTACGGGTGCACGACGTAAAAGAGGCCAAACAAGCCATTCAGATTTTTCAACAGATTAAAATGTCAATTGCTTAATGCTGAGTTTTATAACAATACGTTTTCTCGATATTCTCGATATTCTTTTGGTGGCTTATTTGCTATTTATGGTGTATAGGCTCATTAAAGGTACAGTTGCGTTTAATATTGTAATTGGCCTGTTTTCGTTGTATTTAATGTGGTTGGTTGTAAAAGCCCTGAATATGGAGCTTTTAGGATCAATTATGGGGCAGTTTATTGGAGTAGGTATACTTGCTTTAATTATTGTTTTCCACCCCGAAATAAGGCGCTTTTTGGTATTTATAGGTACCAATTATAATGTCAACCGGATTTTATCGCTCGATAAATTATTTAATGCCGGAAGGGTACGTACAATCAATTCCGATCATATCTCACGGCTGGTTGATGCCTGTAAGTCAATGGCTTTATCAAAAACCGGGGCTTTAATTGTTATAACACACAAATCGGAGCTTGATGAACAGATAAACTCTGGTGAGCGTATTAATTCAGGAATTTCAAACCTGTTATTGTTATCTATCTTTTTTAAAAACTCGCCATTACACGATGGTGCTGTTATAATTAAGGGCAATAAAATTGTTGCAGCCGGTTGTATTTTACCTTTAACACAGAAAAAATTAAAAAATAAAAAACTGGGTTTACGCCACCGGGCTGCTATTGGAATCACTGAAGGCTCCGATGCCCTTGCAATTATTGTTTCTGAAGAACGAGGTGTTATATCGACTTCAAAAGGTGGAAGAATAACCGAAAACCTCACTACTGCCGATCTTGTCAAAGTCCTTGAAGGATTTATTATTGTGTAATATATTATCAGGATTATTACAGACGAACATAGGTTTCGATTATATATTTGCTCACTCCTGCTTCCGGGACATCTTCCTGCCCACGTTGATACAATGTATCGCCTGAAATAGAAACCTGAAATTTAAAGGATTTGCCTTCATATACCCTAACACTGCAATATTCAACATTCTCAGTATATAATCCATCTTCCAACGAATAGGTTCCGCCTCCGGAGACAAAAACAGCGCTGCTGTCAATTCCCTGGTTGAGGTCATGCTGGAAAAACGAAAAGTATGTATCATTGAACATTTTAATTCCTTTGATATCCATGGTGTAATCCTGAAAGGTGGTGTCAGTACCTTCAATTGTTTCAACAGTAATTAATTGCCATGTTCCAAAAATGGGTGATAACATCTTTTCAGTTACTTTTTGACCACTTTCATTAATGCATGAAAATAATAGGGTTAGTAAACCAATTAATGCGAATGTTTTTTTCATTGTTACTGATTTATGATTATATAAAGGATGCTCAATTTATAAAATAGGTTATGTAAAAAGCATTCATCCAAAGATTTGTTTTTTTTTAATTGAAACTGACAATATTGATTTAGAAGAACAATTTACAAATATTTTAATTTATACACATAGAATCTTAAACGTATATTTTTTATTTTGCCGGGAAAGGGTAGGCAAAATTTAACCGATTGAACTCAATTTATCTTTTTGGGTAAGAAGTTAAAACTTTCCTTATTTTTGCGCTTCGGAATAATACTTACATTTTAACCTTTTTTTTTATGAATCGGATTTGTGACTTATTTAATATAAAATACCCTATAATACAGGGAGGAATGGTTTGGTGCTCTGGTTGGGAACTGGCTTCGGCTGTGAGTAATGCCGGTGGGCTGGGATTAATTGGTGCCGGATCGATGCATCCCGAAACACTGGAAGAACACATTATTAAAACCAAAAAAGCTACTGACAAACCGTTTGGCGTAAATGTACCTTTGTTGTACCCTGAAGTGGATAAACTGATGGTTATTATAGCTGAACAGAATGTACCTATTGTTTTTACTTCGGCCGGAAGCCCAAAAAAATGGACTGGCTGGTTAAAAGAAAAAGGCATAATTGTGGTACATGTGGTATCGAGCTCCTTTTTTGCAAAAAAGTGCGAAGATGCAGGTGTTGACGCAATCGTTGCTGAAGGTTTTGAAGCCGGAGGGCACAATGGCCGCGAAGAAACAACAACACTTTCACTAATTCCTTCGGTGCGCGAGGCAACAACATTGCCATTGATGGCAGCTGGAGGGATAGCCTCTGGAAAAGCAATGCTGGCAACAATAGTATTAGGTGCCGATGGAGTACAAATTGGAACCCGTTTTGCCCTGTCGGAAGAATCGTCGGCACACCCCGATTTTAAACAGCTACTACTTAATTTACCCGAAGGAGGCACTAAATTGGCTTTAAAAAAACTGGCACCCGTACGATTGGTTAAAAATGCCTTTTTCGATTCGGTTGATGATTTGGAGAAAAAAGGGGCTACGCCCGAACAATTAAAAGAATTGCTTGGCCGGGGACGTGCAAAAAAAGGAATGTTTGAAGGTGAACTTTCTGAAGGCGAATTAGAAATAGGCCAGGTGGCTTCACAAATCCCTGAATTATTTTCTGTAAAACAAATTATGGAATCGATTATTGGAGAATATCAGGCACTGGTTAAAGAGATTCCGGTAGGAGAGAAGTTTGGCTTTTAGGTAGTGGTTAATGGTTTACTGAAGTTTTATCGGAATACACTAAAAAATAAGGTAAATAAGATTGGGGTGGGGATATTTTATACTAAGCCTATTAAGGTGAGAAAATAAAAATAAGGTTTTTATAATAATCCTGTTTAAGTTTAACAAACGATTTCCTCACAAAAATTTAATTAATCAATATTACAGGCTCCTGCTAAAATTTATGCATCCCAGCTAAACCAATACGGTTCCTGCAAAATATTACAGGTTCCTGCTAATCAATTGGCCCTTCCTGCTAAGCAGGAAACCAAATAAGTTTTCAAATGCACGAAATAATTTAGCAGGAAAGCAAAAACTTTAGCAGGAAGTACCTCAAGAGAAGCAGCGCCTTGAAAAAACTTAGCAAATGTGGCTATGAAGCTGCAGTAGCTGATAAATTCTAGAAGGACGTAAAAAAAAGCGGTGTTTAAAATAAAAATCCTGTTTTTCGGGTGACTGGAATTGTAATTACTTCGTTTTCCTCTGGATAACTTTAGCATGATTGTATATGGGTGTTAGTGGAGGGTTATGCATCAATTACCTTTGTTATGTACAGTTATTTTATCATTTTATTAATACCGGTGTAATATAAATCAAATCCACCGTTGCCTTGAGGCCTATTTGATGAAAAAATCATTAAATCATTTTTCGAATCTTCATAATATTCAATAGCCGGCCTGTATTCGTCAAATCTTGTATTAATATTTGGCCCAAAATTGACAGGCTCCGACCATGCATTATTTTCATATTTCGAATACCATAAATCGAAGCCCCCATATCCATTTTTCCTGTTCGAAGCAAAAACTAAAAGATTTCCATTAATGTAAGTACATTTATCATCGTATTCACTTGAGAGATTATTACAAATTTGTACATCTTCATTACCTGTTTCCAACCAACTTATAATATCACTGCCGGGGATATCTACTTTAAAAATATCAAAATCACCATTTCTGTTAGAACTAAAATACAATTGGGATAAATTTTTATTTATGGTTGGGTAAAAATCATCGAAAGCAGAATTTAATACTTTAGAATTTACTGGCCCATATACTTTTTGCATTTTAGTTCCGCCATGCGCCCATTCGTATATATTTATATTGGTAAATTTAATGTCATAATTTCCAGTACTGTCATTTGCATACATAAAACACCAGTTTCCCCATAGATCGGTTTTGTTGTATTTCCAATCAAATGAAAATGGCCCCAATTCATTATACATGCTATTTACTTTGGGAAGTATTGTACCATCCCAAAACGCATGGTCTTTTATAATTTCAAATTCTACTTCTTGAGTTTCAGGATTTACATATATTTTAAAACGGGCACAAACAATATCAAAATCTTTGTTTTTTGAATTTTTATTTGATGAAAAATATAAATCAAAACCCCGTCCAGTTCTTTCAATATTACTATTGTAATCATCATATTCTGTATTCAGGCCAGCTAAATTTATCGGACCATCAGGGAACCAGTTATTTTCAGGGTCTGGAATAAAATCAATATTGTTGAGGTTACACGAAGTTAAAATAATCCCAATAATTAATGTGTAGGTAAGTTTTGAGGTTTTCATTCTTTTATATTTTTAATAACGGTTATTATATATTATGGAGCGTTCCTGTCCTCGAGGAGATAAGCTGCGAAACAAGAATCTGCAGTTGCTAACCGCACCGATCCCGCTTTGAAATATGTACTTTGTGCCTGTTGCACATTCCTAAATTCAAAGCGTCCCGTTTAAGTCTGTTATCAGATTTACGTTTATATTTGAGCAAAAAGAACCATGTAATTGTGGCCACTTTCTTTTGCGCATTTGGGGCAATATGCATAATGTACATAATAATCTTTCGCTGATTGCCCCTTTTCTTTTAGGTATTTTTCCATTTCTTTTATGTATCGGGGAATACCGTTGTAAGGCCCATCAAATACCATGGCTGAAAACTCTCCTGAAATTGTTGTGTTATTTGCCCCTTCCGTTTCAGAGGTTACTGAATAATAAATTTCAGATTTAAATGCCGTAGGATCGTGGAACATAACCAAAGCTTCACTTTTATCCTGAATATTTGTATTTGATTTTTCTGCTAATTTATACATCTTCGTCATTTTTTTTCCGATCGATGGAGGGAAAGGAATATGAAAAAATGTTGGAATTGATTCTTTAATAAAAAGTTTATTATCCCATGTAAATGATTTTTTGTCCCATTTTTTTACGTCAAATTTTGGGCAACATTCCTGATTTTGATTTTCCATAGTTTAATTATTTTTAATTCTATTAACCCGTTTTTTAATTTTTTTATGAATTTTTTTATACGAAGGAGGTGGCCCTGTCCTGATTCGTTTGCCATCAATAAACAGGGCATCTGAAATTCCCCACTCGCAAAATGTTGTTTTTTCGAACGTGTTTATTACCTGAAAATCGACCAATTCCGGAAAATCGGCGGTGGCTTTTTTTGCCCGCTCGTGTATGAGGTTTTGAGCGGGGCACCAGCCATTAATAAACGATGTTACAACAACTTTATTTTTACTTCTTTCGGGCTTCTTTTTTTCTTTAATCCACCGGGGAGGAAGTGCATCATTTGTTAATGGTTTCCATAGTAATACGGCCATTCCGTTTTTATCGACTTTTTTATAACCGTGTTTTTTAAACCATGAGGCTTTCATCCAAAAAGGGAGGGAAATACCCCAGGCAATTATACTTTTTTTATTTAACGATTTTATGTCCTCTTCGGCTGCCCGGAGCAGGGCTTTACCTATGCCTTTTTTCTGGTAATTACCTATGCCTTGTTTGTGCCCATGTACCCAAATACATTGAATAAAATAGGCATCGTTGGCTTCAATTATAGCATGTTCAGCAGGTACATACTGGATCATTCCACAAGCGATATTATCTTTTACGGCAATTTTAACCCTGAGCCCTTTGTTTTTCATTTTATGGAACCAAATTTCTTTGTGGTTTCCTGCTTCTTGTATATCGTCCGACCACTCTTCGAGGCAGCAAAAATATTGCTTGTAATATTTTTCATTCAGATCAACAATTTCCATGGTGGCTGGTTTTATTATTCTGTAATACAAGTTACAGGAATTCGATTAAAAAGGAAAGAAGAATTTGATCAAATTTTTGATGGGTAATTAGGTTGGAGGTTTTTCAAAATTTGGTTATTGTGCTAAATTTCAGAAAAATTTGCTTTAGGCAGTTTTTACCAAGTACCTGCTGGTGAAAACAAAAAATCGATAGGAGTATCAACGTCATATAAGTAGGCATAACCTTTGGTCTCTTTTTCACAAAAAGGGCCTAAGAGTTTCACCATCGAAAGATACCCTTCAACAGTGAGGATACAATAAAAGGTTTTGTTATCGGCCGAGATAATTCCTTCATCGGTTGGCGACAGGCCAAGTATTAAATTGCAATTGCGCGGTTCAATATAATCGATGATTGAAAGGTCCAGCTTTTTTTTGTTTTTCAGAATGGTTTTAATAATAAGATTTCTAAACTTAATTGCTTCCGATTTATTAAAATTATATAACCGCACAACACTTTCCCCAAAATCATTTATATTTTCAATAAAGTCAAGTTCCATTAAAATAGATTTTATTACGGAACAAAATTACTATATCTAAATTAAAAGTACACGAGGAAACAATTTTTAAGCATTAACCTTAACGATTATGTTTTACAATTTTGTGTCAGGTTTTTTGTTTAATAATCTCTTGGATCATCTTCCACAATGGCATAATGGTAGTTGTCGACCCATTGGCCCCTGATGGGTAAAATTTTGCGGCGTAATCCTTCGCGGGTCATTCCCGATTTTTCGAGAACTTTCACCGAGGCAATATTTCCGGTGGCAACACCTGCTTCGACTTTGTGAAGGCGAAACGTTTCAAATCCAGTCTTTATGAGTTTTTTCGATACTTCTGTACCATATCCTTTGCCCCATTCCGTGGGTAAAAATTTATAATAGATGGTGCCAAGCTTAAATTTATCGTGTGATAATATATAACCTGCCAGGCCAATAAATTTTTGTTCTTTTTTGGTAACTATTTTCCAGGCGTATGATTTTTGAGGAGATTTTCCTTGCCCTTCAATATCGGGGCGCATGAGTTTTTCTGTTTCTTCGATATCTTTTGGGATACCGATTGTATTAAATTCATCTACTTCAGGAAAAGAATGTAGGTGGTGGATAGCTTCCATATCGTCCCAGGTAATTTCTTTTAAGATGAGCCGTGATGTTGATAAATTCATGGTTTTATTTGATTTTTAATTTCATAAATTTTTGTCCGATTTAAGAGTTTTGGTCAGTACTTTTTTAGTGATATATTGATTAAATAAGATCAATAAAGTTCCTCCGACTAATACAATTGCCCAAATAATAGGTTTGGTAATTGTAATAATATTTCCGAAAATAAAGCGCAGGTTTTCACCTGTAGAGTCATCCAGCAAGGCAATACTCCCCGATAATATACACATCATTCCCATTATTATTCCTGAGTATATGTAAACCTGTTTTATTAGTAATTTTTGTTCAACAACAGATGGTTTTTGATTAATTATTTTTTTTCCGTAATAAAATCCGGCCAGCATTCCCAGAACACTATTAACCACAGGGATACCCATAAAAAATCCCAGAATGGCTATATGGTAAAAACCATAAATTGCTATAACAAACCATATGGGCAGAGTGTACCTTTTTTTAATCAATCGGTTTAAATATTTAATGTCTATTAGCAAACCAAGGATAGCTCCAAAAAGGAGAAAGGCTGGAATATTTGATTCGGTTTGCCCGGAATAAAACCAAATCAGCCCGGCGAAAAAAATGAATAATGATGGGAAAACTATTCCAATAATCAGGCCGAAGAGTATTTTATCATTAATTTTCATTTTTCTGTATGTACTTTCTGTTTTTTTTGATTTTTAAAATCAAAAACTGGCGTAATAGCTTTAAGACTAAAGTTTGCCAATTTTACGGTTTTCTTCTCCCAATTTAATACCTACGTTGAGGTCGCCAAGTTCTTTGCGAGCTTTTGCAGCAATAACCTGAAGTTCGGTAACAATTTTTGGGTATAAATCAATCACATTGTAGTCTTCACCGGGGTCGCGCATCATATTATACAATTCTAATGTTTCAACTTTGGTTTGAATGCGAGGGCCACCTACACCATCGTTTCCGGGTAGGGTATTGTACGAACCATAGGTATGTGGGAATACGAGTTTCCAATTTCCTTTTCGTACAGCGTTGAGGTTATTCTCGCCATAGTAGTAATACAATTCTTTTCGTGGATCGGCAACAAAATTGCCTTTCCAAAGCTCGGTTATATCTATACCGTCAATTTTTTGTTGTGGAAGTTCAGCTCCAACAATCTCAGCCAGGCTTGGAAGAACATCGATGGTACATGATAATTTATTACAGATGGCGCCTTTGGGTGTTATCCCCGGCCATTTAATTATAAAGGGGACGCGTTGCCCTCCTTCCCAGCTTGTGGTTTTCCCTTCGCGTAAACCGGCTGTTGATCCGGCATGGTTGCCATAGTTTTTCCATGGGCCATTATCGGTAGTAAAAATAATAATGGTATTTTTTTCCACATTATTATCTTTTAATGCCTGAATAATTTGCCCTGCCGACCAGTCAATTTCCATCATCACATCGCCATACATTCCCTGTTCACTTTTTCCTTTAAATTTCTCTGAAACACCAAGCGGAACATGGGGCATGGAGTGGGGGACATATACAAAAAATGGTTTGTCGCTGTTTCTGTTAATAAAATCAACAGCTTTTTCGGTAAATAGGGTGGTCAGTTTATCTTGTGCTGCGTATGAGTTAAGTTCTTCGATGGTTGTATTGCCTTCTATTAGAGGAAGGTTGGGATAATTACCACGTCCTTCTCCTTGTTCAGCATGTGTGCCATCAATTTTTAAAGGCCACATATCGTTGGAGTAAGGAATTCCTACATATTCATCAAAACCATGTTGTAAAGGCAAAAACTTTTTATGGTGCCCCAGGTGCCATTTTCCAAAAATAGCTGTGGCATATCCTTTTGTTTTTAGCATTTCGGCAATGGTGAGTTCTTCGGGATTTAGGCCTATTGAATGGTGTGGAAACAGGGCTCCTGAAATACCTATGCGGTTGGGGTAACATCCTGTTAACAATCCTGCACGCGATGCACTACACACAGGTTGTGCGGCATAATGGTTGGTAAAACGTAAACCTTCGCTGGCCAGTTTGTCGAGGTTAGGTGTTTCAAATCCGGTGGCGCCATAACAGCCAATATCGCCATACCCCTGGTCATCGGTAAAAATTATTACAATATTGGGAGATTGTTGATTCTGAGTTTGTGGTTTATTGGTTGTATTACATGCAATTGTGCTTAGTAAAAGTATAATACAAATACCATTTATTAATTGGATAGTTTTCATTTTTGGTAGATTAGTTTGGTTAAGCGTGGTTTATATTTCAAATTTGAAAGGCTAAGTTACAGATGTTCTGTTATTTTTCCAATCATGTTTATACATGAAATCCACATATCGGGAGATGAATAATTTTAATTAAGTTGGCACATAAATTATGTATTTAAGCAGAAACGGGTGATAACAGAGCTATTTTTCAGAATAATCCACCCTTTGAGTGGACATTAGGTTCATAAGGCTTTTTTACAGAATGTAAAATTTGAGGTGTTTTTATTATGGTAAGTTCTCAATTCGGCTATGCAAATTTGCTTTATCGATTTGATTTTTCATTTTTTGATAATCCGATTTTACCAAAGTAGATTGTTCTTCAGTTAATTGCCCATCAATTTTAGCAGAACAAATTAGGAACTGTGTAATATATTTCCTGGGAGGGTGAAGACTCCATTTTATGTCCGATACAGAAACATCGACTTGAATACCTAAATTAAGCTGTGTGATATCGAAATAATTGTTATAAAGTGTTTTATAGACCTTCCTTAGATACATTGCTGCAATTTTAATGGGGCCATCAAAACTTTTATGGTTTGAATTACCCTTGGGTGTCAGGATGGTAAGATTTTTGTAGTTCTTGCCAACACCATAAAAATCGGCATTTAGAAGGTGCCCGGCAACAAATTCTATACTGTATTCATTTTTTGCGTCTGTAATGCCTTTGGGTAGTTTAGAATCGGCATCACTTCCCATTGAAGAAACGCTGTTTGGTCCTAATTTAAAGCTTGAATGTTTTCCGCCTGCTTTAAAATCTGTACACGATTCGTATTTGGGTTTTCCAAATAGATATGCATCGAGTGAATTTACAGGTTTTCCCTTTTTTCTTCTTGTACTTCTCCGGAGAGGTGGAGGAGCAATAAAATTATCTTTTGAAGGAAGTAATTTTCGCTTTTTTTTGGGAGGTTCCCACATATCATCACCTTTTGGCTGCTTTTTACACATTTAAATATGCTTGGTTTTTATTCGTACTGAAATATAACTCGTTGATAATATGAATAAAATTATCGAAGTTGTAATCAATAAACAAAAAATTAATGCCTTATTTTTTAATATTGTTTGATGTTTTTTTGAGGATTACTGTTTTTGCCTTATTTTCCAATTATTTAAAGGTGAATCTTTTATAGGTTCCATTTTGCCAATTCGCAAAATCGTTGTTATACAATTTTGAAAATCTTCTGTCGGAAACTCCACCTGCGTAATTGGTATAAATACTTTTTTCGGCCATATCGGCTATTAAACGAAACGAAGGGGCAAAACTGGAAGTTCGTCCGGCACTTTTGTACACCTGCCCCTGGTGTATGGTTGCCCTTCCTCCCGGTAAAGGGAATGGCCCTTTATCGAATCCCATAAATTTTGGCAGTTTGTTTCCCAAAACAATATTTGTTAAAGATATTTGGTTCACGTCACCCCACTTTTTAGCTTTGATTTTTAGAGCTGAATTAATGGCTGTCCGATAAAAATCATCCCTGCTTTGGCCATTAAACCAGGCTGAATTTTCAGCTAATAAAATGGTGTCAAAATTTTCATAAAAGTCAACCATTAAACCGGTTTCATTTTGGAGGAATTCTACAAGGCTTAATCCCAGTACAGCACCAAAAACTTTATGGTACAGTGTTCGGTAAACCATTTCAAACAAAAACGCCCCTTTCGATTCTGTATCATAACACAAATCCCAGGTATTTAAAATACTCCCATTTTCAGTATCGGGTAATAAGGGCCTAATTATTTTCATAAATTGTTCGGCCTGCAACGAATATACATCGTAGTGCATTTTTTGGGAATCGGCTATACCATGTTTTTTATTTTTTTCGATTAACTGTTTTATCCTGTTTGCCCGGTATGGACCCATTGAAATGTTAATTGGGGAAGCTTTTCCAAAGAGGTTTAAATTGTTATTGGCTGTAATAATATAATCTTCAGGAGGATTATATAAACGAGGCAATTCTTTAGGTTTATAAAATCCTTGCCAGTCGTTTTCAGATAACCAACCCGGCTGAGGTGTAAAACCACTGACACCTTTTTTCCTTTTAGGCATTAAACCCGACATCTGGAATCCGATATTTCCCTGAGTATCGGCAAAAAGCCATGAAAAAGCAGCTTCCATAGTCCCAATTACCTCCATTCCCTCCTGCACAGTTTTGCTTTTTGACATTAAAAAAGCAGATTTTAAGGATTTTGCTCCCGATTTTTCACCACTCCATTTAGTGCTTAAATAATACCCTTTTTTATACGGATTTCCTTCTAATGTACCGTGCTCATTGTCGTAGAAAGTTATTTTAATAGGAGTGCCTTTTTTTTGTTTAATGATTTCGTTGCGTTCGGTAAATTTTAACCACTGCCCATCTTTAAGATATTTACCATCCTTACATTGTTCAATCCACGAATCAGTAGCATCCATAAATGAATAGGTGGTACCCCAAGCTAAGCTATTATTGCGGCCAATTAAAATCCGGGAAGGCCGGGCATTGTGGCTCCATGAATATAATTTTCGCCTAATTGGGCCGCGGCTTCATACCATACCGATGGAAGTCGGTTGATCTCTAAATGTGGGTCGTTGGCTAATAGGGGTGCACCCGAAACTGTTTTTTTACCGGCAATCACCCAATTATTCGATGCCATAAATGCGGTACTGGCAATTTGCCATTTTACAGCATCGGGGATTATTTTTTCAGTGAGTTTAATCTTTTGAATCAGGCCTTCATCGTATTCATCCAGTTGATTGGGGAATAATTCTTTCAGGAGTTTTTTATTTACTCCATTTTGTACCATCTGCACAAATAACCGCTCAATTTCACCCTGCGATTGAGCAAGCGTTAAATAGCCAATCATTCGGGCCATTAATATGGAATGTCTTTTCTCCCAGTTAAAATCTTTATATCGTAAGAGAAGTTTTAATTCCCATGGTTTTGTTTTCTGAAATGCGGCATTAATACCATTGCAATAGGCCTGAAGTAAATTATTTTCGTGTTCGTCAAGTTTTTGAATTTCTTCCTCCACATTGTTGTGCCAGTTCATTCGCCTGAAAAACCGGTCGACCTCCAACATTTCATCAGAAGCTTCCAGGTATTCAGAAGCAGTTCCAGTGCCCAGAATTTTCATGAGCATCATTTGCATTCCACGGTCGGTAGCATGGCAAAATCCCAGGCCATAATACAAATCGTTTTCATCTTTTGATGTAATTAGTGGAATGCCTCCCTGAAGTCTTCTAATAACTATTTCATCGGATGCTGTCGGTTTCATTTTTTTATTGAATTTACTAAAAAGTTAGTTGTTATTCATTTTTTGAAGTATTTCCTGCTGAATTATACCATTGATAGGTTGTTTTGCTCCTGAAAGAAGATATACTGCTGTCCCATATTCGCGGGCATTGTTGTTTTTAATTTCCCCAATTTGGGTTACAGAGTCAAAAAAAGGTTTTTCTTCTTCCCTGTTTTTATCGTGATCCCAAATATCTTTTACTAAAATGACATTTTTTACTTCCATTTTGTCGAGTGGGAACCAATAAATATAATCGGCATTCATCGAAACCGCATCGGGGTAAATGAGTTGTTTGTAGAAATTGATAGCTCCGGCCTGCCCATAATTATCACAAATTATAAGGGTGTTGTTTTTGTTTTCGATATGCGCAAAAGTACTGTCTACCAGGCCAGCCAACTCCTTCCAGCCTAACATATCGGCAAAATCCTGTGGTAAAGTATGGTTATTGCCATCTTCCCAACGTAACAAACCAAATTTTTCAAAAACATCAGCTTTTTGTTTTATTTGTTCAGGATTTAAAACAGGTAAAATAATTTGAAACAGCGGAATAAATACAACTACAGGAGTTATTATCACTAAAGGCCGGAGGTACCTCCACCATCCTTTCGACAGGAGCTTTTCGATGTAAACCGAGCCAAAAGCCAGAAGGGCAGGGTACAAACCAATGGCATAGTAGGGTTTTGCTTTAAAATACAAAAAGATTAAAATGGTAAAAAGATAGGCCCAGAAAAACACCATATACTTTTTAAAAGGCTTGTAGATAAAGAATGAGATAAATGCTAAAATAATTATAAGTTGCGCACCCATAAAAAATAATGTTTGTTCGCGTAAAAAATTTATCCGGCTAAAATTCACCAATTGTGTTTCGGCCAATGTTTTTAGGTGGTGGAATACAGGGAAATCATTTTTAACCTGCCAAATTAAATTGGGTAAGATAATAATAAGTGCCAGTATCAGAGAATAATAGAAATGTTTGTTACGAAAAATAACACGTTGTTTTGTAATTAAAATTGCCGGTAATAAACCAAGCAATAAAAAAGTAATATTGTATTTGTTTAAAAAACCAAAAGCAAACGATAGAGAAACATAATACAGCCATTTGTTATTTTGGGAATTGATGTATTTTATTACACTAAAAAATAAAATTGTCCAAAACAGGAAATCCAATGAATTGGGCTGGTACAGTGTATTTATCCGTATTAAAACCGAAAAAGTGACACCCATGGCACCAGCCAGCAAAGCAAATAAATTTCCTTTTAATTCTTCGATTGTTTTCCAAACAAACACTGTGGTTAAAGCACCAAACAAAGCCGGAAAAAATTTCACCCAAAAAACCGAATTCCCCAAGTGTAATATAATCCATGAAATCCAGGCCGTTACAGGCGGTACCGATGTATAACCCCAACCCAGGTGTTTGGCAAGGTCGAGGTGTAAATATTCATCGCGGTGAAGTTCGTATCCTGCGTCGATGGCAAAATACTGAAGGACAAATTTTAATAAAATAAAGAGTAGCAGGAGTATGGTATTTCGTTTCATTTTAGTAATACTAATTTGTTAATCATTCTTTATTTGTGAAATACTTTCGGTTAAATAGTCAGTGTATTTTGTATTTATCCTGAATTGGCCAATATCAATTAACGGTTTGTTTTTTCCATGGAAATCACTTCCACAGGTGATCAGGACTTTGTTTTGTAGTGCGAGTCCGGCATAATATTCAACCTGTTTGTTTTTATGGTAATTGTTAAAAACCTCAATTCCCAAAGCCCCTGAATTGAGAAGTTCCTGAACTACATCTTCTTTCCCTGTAAAATTTACTCCCGGATGGGCAATTACCGGAATCCCGCCAGTGTTTCGAACCAGCTCAATTGCTTCAGTGTAATTCATGTAATTAATTTTGACATACGCCGGTTTCCCTTGCGCAAAATAATCGTGGTAGAAGTTAATATAAGGCATATCACTTCTTTTTCCTCCCGGTAAATACGGAGTTAATAATTTATTCGAGTGGTATTTTTTATTGGTGACCAGAACTTCGGCAATTAATTCTCCACAGGGTAATTTTCCTTCCGATTTTTTAAGTACCTCGTTGGCATCGACACTTATTCCTGCATTTTTAAGGTTCGAAACCATTTCAGGGAACAAGTCCATAACCTTGGCGGTATATTCGATTTCGAGTTGGGCAAAATCATTATTTTGCCAATTGATGTTATAGCCCAGCAAATGAAGATCTGTGCCTTTGTATTGGCAGTCGATTTCTATCCCGGGAATAAATGTAATTCCCTTTTGTTCACATAATATAGAAGTTTCAGAAAGCGCTTTTATTGTGTTATGATCGGTAATTGAAAGAGTGGAGACACCATTTAACAAACATTTATTAACTATTTCCTTTATTTCAAACTCACCATCATTGCTGTATTTCGAATGGATATGTAAATCGGTAGTATTCATTTTTTAGACTTAAAAAAAGAGTGTTTGAATAAAACGCATAAATTTTATGTCGCTCAATTTAGGTAAAGTTGGTTTTTTATTCTTTTTTCTTCAAGAAAATAAACAGAAAACTATATTTTGTTTTAATTTTAACATTAAACAAAAATTTAATTAGGGGGTAATACATAGAAATTCAATCAAATAATCTTGATTATTTGTCTTCGGGAACTAACTGCTCAAATAACCAGTACGGATTTTCCACAAATTTTTTCCAGTCATTAAAAAAAACAGTGGTCATTTCTTCGAGTAATTTTGTATCCACAACAGCCCCTAAGTTTTTTAAGTCGATGCAGTACTTCAGTAAATTAAAACAAGCCGTAAATTGCCCGCATGAAATGAGGTTTTTAAGCCGATGAATATCTTTATCTGCCTGAGTAAACCAGAGTGTGGTTCCCATGGCACTGGCAATTTTTGCCGCAGCATAAATACCATCGCCCGGATCAGGAATTTGTTCGCATTCTTCATCTTTTCCTTTTTCATCTGATTCGCCAAACTTATATTGTTCTTTTGTTAGTTCGTAAATAAGTGCTGTAATCCGCCGGTTTTTAAGGCTGTCGTTTTTATAAAACAAATCATAATTCAGCCGCCTTAATTGTTTCATAAAAATGTTGCTGATTAACGTCAATGCCGAAGTACCTCGTTCTTCGAGCATCCGTTGTATCAATCGTAATTTTAAGTTTTCGAAATATTTTAGTTTATCCCTCATAAAAGGGGGCATCATACCCATTAACCATGCCCATAATTTTAAGGCTTTGTGTTTGTATTTGCCAATCAGTATTTTGGCGGTTATTGTAAGGGCCGAAAACATTAAAGTGGCTCCACCTAAAATAAATAAAACAGTACAGTTTGATATCAGGTATCCACAAACCAATAATACTATTGTGACAACCAAGGGTACAATAATCCACCACCAGGAATTAATCTTTTTAACAAATTTATCGAACAACTTTTTAGGCGTTAATGCCCCACCTTTTTCGTTCATATCAATTTTCGATTGTTCCCATGGATCCATAAAATAACTGCCAACATCGCATACCATAATCAGGTCGTAAGCTTTTCCTTCTTTTTCGCGGCGGGCATCGGCATTCATTATACTCCCAATACCCTGGTTGTCGACAATTCCCCCGTCCATAATCCCAATTCCTTCTTTAAAATAGTTTTGCTCTTTTAAGGCAATGTAAGTGTCCGATTTTTTATCAATAACATAATCGTTGGGCATAACCAGTGGTTCAAAACCCGTTGGGAAACACGATGAAGAGGCAATGGCATCGGCCAGTTTCATATCACCAGACAGTTTAGTCAGGTTGGTATTTCTAAGCCGGTAATTCCCAAAATCGCCCGTTGTTTGAAAACGGAATGCCAATCCAAATGAAAAGTCGGTGGCATTAAAACAAATATCTTCGAGATGCGATTTGTTATTCTTATCTTTTAAAATGTCTTTAAATGTACCATCGGTCAGGAGTTCGGCATAAGCTAAAGCAAAAGCATTTATCAACGATTGTTTTTTGTAAGAGGTTTTCCATAATTCGTTGGAAGCCAGTTTTTCAAGGGCAATGCCTAAAAGTTTGTCTTCATTAAGTACATTGTAGAAATGGCTGTAGAATGTGTCAAAATCCTTACCCTTTGCTTTATAATAGGCGTAGGTTGCACCGGTTAAAGTACCGCCACTTACAGTACTTATGCCTTTAACATTTTCGAGTAATGAATGGCCTTTAAATTGTGCCTCATTAAAATACGACAATACTCCCAGCCCAAATGTTGAAGCGCGGTATCCACCACCGCTAAAAGTCAGAGCTATATTGCCGAAAAGATTTATTGGCTGATCCGGATTCTTTTTAGCGTTTTCCATAGTTTGCTTTTTTAATAATCAATAATAATATGATTGCCCTTTTTGTTGGGTCAAAGTTCTAAATACCGTGTATTTGTAAAGGTATGAAGATGGGTGGTTAAATCAAAATATTTTACATTTAACCAGTGAACTTAATTTGAAGTTAAAACAAAATTTTTCTTCCTGATCAATTTAAAATCCCCAAAGCAATTCTTCTTACACTTTGTCAACTGTTTTGTAAAAGCTGGTTTTATATGGTAATCCATGATTCGATAAATTGATACAGATATTATGGTATAAACAAGTTAAAAATTTGTCGGTAAAAAATCAAGTAAACAGTTGGTTGTAGCGAAGGATGTTTTTAGAATGATTTCGATTCCTGATTTAAATGAAAAAGGTATTAAATTATTTTTAGAGGAATTCAATTTTTGTGGTATATTGCATAAAACAGAATAGCAGAAAAAAATTATGGATTTAAAATTGGCAGTATTAATCGATGGTGACAATATTTCGTCGGCTAATGTAAAAGAGATGATGGAAGAGATTGCCAAATACGGTAATCCTACCATAAAACGAATTTATGGTGACTGGACGAATCCAAAATTGGCAAAGTGGAAAAATGTGCTTTTGGAAAATGCTATAACACCTATTCAGCAATATGGTTATACCACTGGTAAAAACGCCACTGATTCGGCAATGATTATTGATGCAATGGATATTTTATATTCTGAAAAAGTAGATGGTTTTTGCCTGGTTTCGAGCGACAGCGATTTTACACGTTTGGCAACACGACTTCGCGAAGCAGGTATGAATGTGATTGGAATTGGCGAGAAAAAAACTCCAGAACCTTTTATTGTTGCATGCGATAAATTTATTTACATCGAAATTTTAAAATACCGGTCGGAGGAAAGTGATTCGGATTTTGCTAAAAATAAATCTTCTGAAAAAAGCAATATTGATAAAATCACTCCCAAAGTAATTAAATTAATTTCAACAACTATTAACGATTTAGCTGACGATGATGGTTGGGCTTTTTTGGGTGATGTTGGGAACCTCCTTCAGAAAAAACAACCCAATTTTGATTCGAGGAATTACGGTTTTCAGAAGTTAACACCTTTGATTAAATCGATAAAAAAATTCGAAATTGAATTGCGTGAAAAACCTACGGGACGTTTTAAATTAATTTATGTGAGAATTAAAGAATAGAAGTTTCTTATTTAAAGAGGGATGATTGGTTTAATTGTTTTGAAAGTCAATTGATTTCTTTTGTAGAACTCATTGCGTTTAAGTGACACATAGTTTTGATAATCCTTATTTCAGAGTTTTTTATATCTTTATGTTTTCTTTTTAGTCGATGGGCTAAATTTAGGATAAAAGAAAAAAACTGTATAATCAATTTATTTCTTCTAAAAAACAAAAACGAATTTTATGAAATCACTATTTTTATTTGTAGTTGTTGCATTGTCAACTGTAATTGTATTGCAACCAAACATTGTTATGGGAAAATCTGATCAATCAAAAACTTTTACTATTAAGGTTGATGCGCCTGTAAATGGGGCTATCAATCTTGATCCTGCACTTCCTGAAGACGGAAAATATGCCGAGGGCACTGTTATTACTATTTCAACTACACCTGACAATGGATATGCTTTTGATGCAGGTTATTATTCAATTCCGGGGCGCTGGGGAGCTATGTATTACGAATCGATGACACCTACTTTTAAGGTGGTGGTTGACCAGGACAAAAGTGTTGGGGCTTCGTTTATTGAAGCAGAAAGGGTAAAAGGATTTAAAGTTACTCAGGATGTGGTTTACGCTCAACCGGGAGTTAAAAAATTAAAATACGATGTGTTTTCGCCTGACGGGGCTAAAAATTTGCCCTGTATTGTCATCATTCATGGAGGTGGTTGGGTTTCAAATACCGAAGATATTATGCGTGGTTTGGCCCGCGAATTAATTAAAGGGGGCCAGTATGTGGTTTTTAGCATTGACTACCGCTGGGCAGCCCGAATGGATGGTGACAAAACTAATAATTCGATGGCAAACCTGATTGAAGATGTTTATGGTGCTATTGCGCATATTCAGGAACATGCTGCCAAATATGGTGGCGATCCGAAACGAATTGCTGTGACTGGCGACAGTGCTGGCGGGCATCTTTCAGCTTCGGCAGCCAATATGCCACATAAAATTGGAGATGGTGGTTTTGGTGTAAAACCAGGTGTTTTTGAATTTAAACCATCGTACATGCCTAAAGGAAAAACCGTAAAACAAGTTAGCAAAGAGATAGCTGCAGCCATTCAGGCTGCTGCACCAAGTTATGGTGTTTTTGCAGGGCTTGACCACAATTCAGACGATCCGGCTGCCGATGACACCTGGAAGGATGCTGTATCGCCAATAAACTTTATTCCTGATTTAAATGATAGGGTTGTCCCACAATACTTGATTAGGGGTACACTCGACCCGATAATTAGTAATGAAATGGTTCAGGTATATGCCGATGCATTAACCGCTGCCGGGCAAACTGCTAAATATGTGCAGGTAGAAGGTGCCAATCATGCCTTTTTTGATTGGAAACCTGATGCGCGGACCAAAGCAACATTCGAAAAAATTGGTGTGCCCTATGCGGCTGAAATGAAAGCTTTTTTTGATGAAGTTTTTTATCCTAAAAAATAGAAGAAAAATCGAATATTTTTAGTAAAAAAAATGTCAAGTGAGAAAAATAAAATCACTTGACATTTTTGTTTGCGATTCAATTTGGAAAGTTGCCTTTGGAGATGGATTTATAAATTTTAAAGTATATCCAATAATGCAAACAGCCCAGCTCCGATTATTAATGTCCACGAGAGCCAACCTTTAAACATGTTCTTTTTATTCCGCAGAAGGAGGATGTGTAAAAAAACATGGACTATAAAAAAAGCTTCTAATCCTGTAATGACTATTTTACTGTTAGCGGGGTATGAAATTGCCCAAAAAATAAAAATATAAAGAGGGATATGGGCAACAGTAAAAATGATATATCCGAGTTTGTCATCAAGTAATTTAAGGCCAGGAAAAATTCTCCACTCTTTACAGTGAACTGCGTCCATTTCGTGGACAAGGATAAAAGACAGTGCAATATAAAACAGAAGATTTTCCATTTTTAATGTGTTTTTATGTGGAAGTTTTGTTTTTATTTAATGCTTTTTCTGCTTTATCAATTACCGGGTGTTGATAGTTTAAAAACTGTTCAAAAATTGTTTCAGGATTATTTTCAATAATGATCATGTTTTTATATTCCTGTTCGATAAAACCTTCACTTACAGCATTGTCAAGGAATTTTTCTATAAAATTGTAATAACCATTACTATTCAGGAATGCACATGGTTTTTTATGAAGTTTTAATTGCCCCCATGTAATCATTTCAAAAATTTCTTCAACAGTGCCTAAACCACCTGGCATGGCAATAAATCCATCCGATTTTTGCTCCATCAGGGTTTTACGTTCATGCATCGTCTCAACTTCGATTAATTCAGTTAAACCATGGTGGGCTACTTCTTTATCAATCAAAAACCGGGGGATAATGCCAATTACTTTACCACCTTGTTTAAGTATATTGTCGGCTAAAACACCCATTAATCCAACTTTAGCTCCGCCATAAATGAGTGTAATATTATTTTTGATAAAAACCGTACTTAGCCATTGTACAGCTTCGGTATAAACGGAAGTGTTGCCGTAACTTGATCCGCAAAAAACACAAATTTGTTTCATTTATTTATCAATTATTGTTTGGCCAACCCAGCTACTGGCATTTTTTTCAACTACCAGTAATCCTGAATCATTACTTGTGATTTCACCAATCAGTTTTCCTGTATTATCCCAAAATGCACTTTTCCCTCCTGCCTCTAGTCCCCACGATTTTCCGCAGAAATTAGACATTAATACATTCATGGAATACTGTTTGGCATACGAACTTAATATGGTGTGTCCATCCGAAATCCCACCAAGCGTAAAAAATATACTGGCTAAATAAAACGAACTTTGCGTTTTAAAGGCATTTTGTGGATGAATTGGATTATTTATGTCGGCACAAATTGCTAGTGAAAATTGTTCGCTATTCAATTTTATTGTTGGATTTAATTCAGATGAAAAAGAGAAGTAATTTTCTTCACCCGAATGGGGGAATTGTTTGGTGTAAATTGAAATAGAATTACTGGGATAAATTATAAACGACCCAATATACATGGTTGAATTAATGCGGATAGCGGCTCCGGCTATTACAATAATATTTTTATCAGTAGCAAGGATTTTTAGTTTGTCAAGCCGTGAATCATCTTTGGTAAAGGCTAATAAATGGGCATTCTCCCGATCATATCCCGATAACGACATCTCAGGGAATACAATAAGTTCGGCCCCATTTTCAGCGGCTATTCCTATTTTTTTGCAATGTTCTGTTATGTTTTTTGTTATGTTCCCCTGAACGGGATGAATTTGAGCAGCAGATAAAATCATTGTAGAAAAACGGGTTAAATTAATTAATGCAAAAAGGAGATTTTAAGCCGCTGCAATTTAAAAAACTATGGGCGATTTTACAACTGGTTTAAAGTTCTGTTAAAAACTACTGACATCTTATTAGAGTGCAGTTATTTAATAAACGGCCCTTGCTATTTTAAGGAAAAACAATTGTTGCATACACGAATAGCATATTATGGCATTTATGTTCTATTTTATATTCTCTTGACATGTTTTTATCAATTTTGAGATTTTGTACAAAGGTATTTATTGATGAAACTTGAGTGGGAGTTTTTTTATGTCATAATTTGTAGAAATACAGATTGGGATTTTACAGTCATTAATAAGGTAAAGAGAATGTAAACCTGCTGCCTTTCCCTTCTTCACTTGTAACATTGATTTTACCCTTGTGCATACTTATAAATTCATGGCAGAGTTGTAATCCTAATCCGGTGCCTGGTTCTTCATTTGTCCCTTTTCGTTGGATTTGTGAATCGATTTGAAATAAGGTCCCCAATTTATTCTTTGGAATTCCAATTCCTTCATCCTGTACCCAAACTTCGATATGATGGTCAAAAATTTTAATTCCGGTATAAATGGTTTGCCCTGATGAGGAAAATTTGATCGCATTGGAAATTAAATTACGAACTACTGTGGTTATCATTTCTTTATCAGCTTTTATTTTTATTTTTCCGGCTGGTGATAATCTTAAAGTTAACCCTTTCGCAAGTGCGATACGTTCTGCTAATTCAATATTTTCTTTTAACACATCTGTAATGGATACTTCAGAATAATTTACAGCTAATTTGCCATTCTGTACTCGTGACCATGTAAGTAGGTTCTCAAGGAGTTTTACGGTCCTTTCGGCCATTTCATCGGCCATTTTTATTAATTCTTTACGGTCTTTATCGGGGTAATCATCGTATTTTTGATTTAACAGGTTAACTAAACTATAAACAGTAGCTGCTGGATTTTTTAAATCATGGGCAATAATTGAATTGAATTTGTCTTTTGATTTGTTTATAAGTGTTAACTCATCATTCAGGCGTTCCATATTTTTACTTTGCTCAACAATTTGCCCATTTTGGATTAAAAGTTGTTTACGGAGTTTTTTTTCTTTAGTGTACCTCCGGTTGATTATAAAAACAAAGGTTGAAACGATAATAAATAGTACGAATGTCCCGGTAGCTCCTATTATTCTGTTTTTACGTTCCTGTCCATACTTTAATGCCAGAATTTGATTGTCTTTTTCTTTTTCAACAGTATGTACCAATACATCAACATCGGATATTGCCTGAATAACTGCATTGTTATATATAGAATCGTTAATTGATTTATATTGTTTGTAATAATTGAGGGCTTTGTCAGGTTTATTTAATCCCGAATAGATATTTGAAAATAATTGGTATGATTTGGCTTCTTCAATAAATATTCGCTCGTTTTTTGCGATAGTAGCTGCTGAATCGGCAAAAACAAGCGCTAAATTATATTGTTTTTCAGCCAGGTAACTATTCCCCAATAGATTGTAAAACGTTGCTAAATTGATAAAATTCCCTGACTTTGAATTTAATGCCACAGCGTTTTTCAGATAACCTATTGATTTTTGCGTATTGCCCAAATGGTTTTCACAATCAGAAAGTAACCATAAAACCACTGATAGTAAATTTTGTGCTTCATTTGAAGCAGAAGCACCCTTGTTATTCAAAATCAATTCTTGAACAGAATATGTAAGACTTGCTAAATCTGATTTTGCTTCATTATACTTTCCGCGGATAATTTTTAATTCAGCCAGGTACATTTGTACGTAACCCAGATTAACAGGGTCATCTATTTGTTTATAGTATTTTAATCCTCTTGTTAAAAACATTTCTGCTTTATCAAGTTCGTTGAGTTCCTGATAGCAGCTACCTATATTGGTTGAGGCCAATGCCATTCCTTCGGTATTATCAGTTTCTTCAAAAACCTGAAAGGATTTTTGGTAAAAATCGATGGCTTTATTGAAAGCGAACATTCCTTCGTAGGCATTACCAATTGAGATACTTACCCAACCAATATAAGGACGGTATTCATCAATTTCGGCTAATTTTAAGGCTTCATTTAAATTGTTGAGTGCTTCGCTGAAAATACCCTTTAAAATAAATACTTCACCCAATTCCATGTAGGTATCAATTTGCCCCCAGTTCAAATTCTCTTTTTTAGCAAGTTCGATGTTTGATTTTGATAAGTCAAGGAACAATTCAAAGTCAGAAAATCGAACATATTTAATGAGTACAAGCCTGGTATTTAAAACAGAATCAACGTGATTTTCAATTAAATGTCTGGATATTACATTTTGTAAACTATCAATATATTCATCAGCTTTTGTTATGCCGGGCAGAAACAGTAAAATAGTAAATAGTAGAATAAACAGGCGTCCTTGTTTCATATTGTTTTATTAGGCAGACAGGTTCTGCACCATGTTAGGATTATTTAACATGATTTTTTTACAAACTAAATGTTACATCGTGTGGTCAAATAGCAATACTGTTTAAAAGAGATTTTATTCACCCGTTGTGCATATTATTTATTTCCCTGATTAAATGTAGAATAAAAATGTCGAATACAATAAATTTTTCAGATTTAACTTAAAACTCAAACTGTTTTTATTTTACTACCTAAGTTATTTGTTTTTTGAATTATAAAACATATGTTTGAAATGAATTGATTGGTAAAGATCATTTGCTTTCAATGTGTTGTAACACCAGCTTTATTTCGGTATAACTGTAATCGTTGCCTAAATTGTTGCGAGCATCGGTTGTAGTAGCATTTTTATGGTTGGTAAAAAAGTTGGTGATGGCTGCGATTCGGTCGGATTCAACCAATTTTTCAATCTCCAGTTCGCCGGTTCCAACAAAAAAGCCAAGGTGCCCTACAATTGTAGAGCGGGCTAAACTTCTTTCATGTGCAATCTCTGAAATGTTTTTGCCGGTTTTAAATAACTCAAAACTGAGGTGTTTAGTATCGAGCCCCGCTTTAGCAATTTCTTTTTCAGCACCAATAGGTAGTTCCAATCCTTTTTCTTTTCGGTAACTGAATAACATTTCCATCAATTCTTTGCCAAATTGTTTCATTTTTGTACCACCCATACCTTTAATGGCTTTTAATTCCACAACAGTTGATGGGATTGCCTGAGCAATATAAAGGAGTGTTTTTTGTTGCATTACACGCGAAATGGTTATGTTTAATTCGTTGGCTTTTGATTTTCGCCAGGCAAATAGTTGATGGTAAAATTCGGGGTGTTTTAAATCAGAAAGAATAACGGTTGGTTGTTTGGTTTTTGATTTCGACAAACCTACCTGGTCGATGCTGGCTTTGGCTTTGGCATCGAGGTATTCTTTTATTGCAAAACCCGGTATTGTACGATTAAGGCATGCTTTTTTAATTTCAGCTTCTTTTTCAATACGTTCGAGTGGTGCACTAATTTTTTTCCGTATTTCCTTATTATCGGTTTGGAAACCTGAATTGTTAAGTGGTTCCAGAATATTCGAAGCCAGTTTATCCATAAAATAATGGCATCCTTTTTTTACTCTCTCCTGCAATTCATTGTTTTGTTCAGCATCGTTATGTTGATGTACCATACGTGACAATGGCCTTTGGAATTTTTGGGCTACCTGAATTATTTCATTTTGGATTGGTATTAGCACTTTTCGGAAGTTATCTCCCAAATTCCCTTGTAAATGTGTTTCATTTTCGGCCCATATTTTCAGCATATAATTAATATTTCGTAGAATTGGCTGAAAGTCAAAAAGTTCTGTTAATAGCAACAGTTGATACTGCTGCCTTGATTTAATTAATTCTTCAGGGCCGGGTTGGTTCCTTTCAACATCAGCCGAAAAGTTGATAACTGTAGTATCGTTTTTAACACTGTCGGCAGCAATTAACGAGCGCAAAACCAATCCTTCAAGCGTTTTGCAGCGGCTTAAAGCTACATATACCTGTCCGTGAGTAAAAGACAACCGCGCGTCGATGACTGCTTTATCAAAAGTTAAACCCTGGCTTTTATGAATGGTGATAGCCCAGGCTAGTTTTAATGGGAACTGAAAGAACTCACCAATCACGGATTCATTAATTTCCTGCGTGGATTCGTTAAGAGTATATTTGGTATTTTCCCATTGCGCCCTTTCTACAGTAATTGATTCATAATCGCCTGGGCAACGGACTTCTATTGTGTTGCCATCAATAGCAACTATTTTACCAATTTTCCCATTGTAATAGAGTTTTTCAGCCGAAGGATCATTTTTAACAAACATAACCTGAGCCCCTTTTTTGAGCACCAGTTGGTCATCGGCAGGGTAGGTGTATTCAGGAAATTCACCTTTAACTTCAGCTTGAAATCGGTAGGGATGTGAATTTAAAACTTCAAGTTTTGAATCATTAATTTGTTGTGCCTGGTAATTGTGTGTAGTTAAAGTTATATACCCTTCACTTTCATGTGGACTAAAATCGGGAATATAGCGGGCATTTAGTTCTTTGAGGGTTTTTTCATCAATTTTATTTTCCCTGATTTTATTAAGCAAATCGATGAAGTGTTGATCGGTTTGCCTGAAAATTTCTTTTAATTCGATACCTGTAAATTGTGATTGTTTAAGGGCCCGGCTACTAAAAAAGAAAGTGGTATCGTAGTAATTTTTTAAGAGGTCCCATTCATTTTCTTTAACAACAGGAGCCAATTGCTGAAGGTCGCCAATCATTAACAATTGAACACCTCCAAAAGGTAAATAGCGGTTTTTAAAACGCCGCAACACTTCGTCGATGGCATCAAGCAGGTCGGCCCTTACCATGCTTATTTCGTCAATTACCAGCAAATCGAGGCTGCGGATAATATTTATTTTTTGTTTACTAAACCGTTTAATACTATTTGCCGGATTGTTATAATTAATGATTTGTGGAGCTTTGGGATCTTTAGGTATTTGAGGGCCAAATGAAATCTGAAAAAATGAGTGTATGGTTACTCCACCGGCGTTTATGGCTGCTACACCCGTTGGGGCAACAACTATCATCCGTTTGGGCGATACTTTTTTCAGGTTGTGTAAAAATGTTGTTTTTCCGGTGCCTGCTTTTCCGGTTAAAAAAACATTCTGATTGGTATATTGAAGAAAATCAAAAGCTAACTGAAGCTGCGGATTAGTTTGGGTATTCATGATTATTATATTTTTTGATTTCCTGAAATTATTATTCTACTAAAATACGGAAATAAGGGAGGTTGAGCAAATAATTTTTACACAAACGAGAAAATGGTATTGTCGCCGTCAGGAACAATTGAAGCTGTGCTACCCCTCCTGGAAAAAAGGATGGGAAACCAGATGCCAGCTATTTGTTTTTTAGTTCGGTGATCCTTTGTATTTCATTCACCAACAAAGGGAATGCAGGTTCAATCATATTGTGGCCGTAACCATCTATTTCGTATAGAGTAGTGTTTTTGTGGCCGTTAACTTTCATCATTCGCATCATGTAGGCATTTTCTTCGTAGCGGCCCAGCATTTCCATTTCACGGTCGCCGGTTATTAGCAGTAGTGGCGGAGCATCGGCACGAACATAAAACAATGGCGCCAAATCATCAACAATTGGTTGTGTTCCTTCAATTCCCCTCTCTTCGCGCACAGTCATGTGTGTGATTGTATGGCCGCTGAAAGGAATAAGCCCTGCAATTCTGTTGGCATCGATACTGTATGGGGCCAGCCATTTTTTATCCAATCCAACCATGCTGGTAAGGTAACCTCCGGCCGAATGCCCTGAAATAAATATAAGCGATGAATCGCCACCTAATTCAGTAATATTATTAAACACCCAGGCAACAGCTGCGGCTGCATCTTCGATGTATTTTGGTGCTTTTATTTTTGGATAAAACCGGTAGTTAACAGCTACTACAGCAATGCCCTTATTTTTAAGCGCTTCGGGAATAAATTTATTGCCGCCTTTTAATCCACCTCCATGAAACCATACAACTGTGGCAAAGTTTTTTATTTCGGCCGGGTAATAGATGTCAAAAACACACCGTTCGGCAATATATTCATCAGCTTGAGTTATTGATTCACTGTAATACGGGATGTTTAATTTTGTTGAATAGTTAGACTCTTGAGCAAAAATAACAAAAACAAAACTGATTATTATTAGTGAAAGTAAAAGCTTTTTCATAAAATAGAATTACAATTAATGTATAATTTAATATTTTTTTGTGGCTGCGTAAACAAAGGACACAATGGTTTTTCACAAAGAAACACAAAGTAATTTATTCATTGGCACTTAAGTATTATGTTTTATAAAAGCACTTCCGAATCAAACGATAATTCTTCGCCCGCAAGTAACATTGTTGTTTCGATAAGCGCGAGGTGCGAATAAGCCTGCGGGAAATTCCCCAGTAGCCTTTTTGTTTCAAAGTCAATGTCTTCGCTATATAATCCCAGGTGATTACTATAACTTCTCAGATCTTTAAACAACCGTTTTGCTTCGGTTTTTTCGCCTATTTTATATAGGCTGTTAATCAGCCAAAACGAACATATTGTAAACGAAGAACTAGGTAAACCAAAATCGTCGCTGTTTTTATAACGGTACATCAATCCGTTGTGCATGAGTGTTTTTTTGGTAGCTTTTACCGTTGAAACATAGCGTGGATGGTTGGCATCGATAAAACCATAGGGTTCCATCAATAGGGTAGAAGCATCTAATTCGGTGGTGCCGTAAAACTGCGTGTAGGCACCCACCTCTTCGTTCCAGGCTTTTTTATGAATTTCGTCGGCAATAGTATCCCTCAATTTCGACCATTTTTTTACAAAGTCATTTTGGTTTATCTGTTCAGCCACTTTTAATGCACGGTCGACAGCTACCCAGCATAATACTTTCGAAAAGGTAAAGTGTTTTTGATCGTTCCTGATTTCCCAGATTCCACGGTCGGGTTTTTTCCATGTTTTTTCAACACTGTGAATTATACCCCGGGTGATGGTCCATAGTTCTTCGCTATTTTGCAAAGAGGTATCGTATATCTGAAATTGCTGATAAATAACGTCCATCAGCACACCATATATGTCGTGCTGTTTTTGGCGGTAAGCATCGTTTCCAATACGCACGGGTTTCGACCCTTCGTATCCTTCGAGGTGTTTTAAGGTTGTTTCGGTTAACCGTTTTTCACCGTTAATGCCATACATAATCTGGATTTTATCGTCTTTATCGGAAATAACATTGATGATAAAATTGAGGTACCTTTTTGCAAGGTTTGAATGCCCCAGGCCGGCCATAACTTTTATAACCATCGATGCATCACGTATCCAGCAAAAGCGGTAATCCCAGTTACGAATTTCGCCAATGGTTTCGGGCAACGAGGTGGTAAGCGCTGCCAGTACAGCTCCGGTTTTGTCGAAACTTAGTAATTTTAAAACCAGGGCGCTGCGCATAATATCGTTGTAATTCCCTCCTGTAACCTGTGTGCGCTCCGACCAGTTAAGCCAATATACTTTTGTACGTTGTAATTTTAAGTACGAACGTTCAACTGTTTGTTTTAATATTTTTTGGTTGTATGATATCAGAAAATAAGCATCAGTAGAAATGGTCATCTGATGGCCATTTATTATGCTGCCATTATCGAGATTCGAATACAGGTACAATGAATCGTAGGTGCCTTTTTTAGTTTTACTTTTTATATAACCGTTATGTTCACATGTTTCAGTGGCATATTTAGCATATTCAAGTTTTGGATTATAATCAACAGAAAAAACCGGAGTGCCCTTTAAATATTTAATGTACCGGATAATATCAGGTGGGCAATAATAACCGTTTCCTTCGGTTTTATAGCGCGGCATAAAATCAATGACACTAAAAGCATCGGTTCCATTATCAAATGTAGTGGATAATAAATTGGTATTTCGAATATATTTTTGAGTTGTTTTATACGTTTCTGCAACATTAATTTTGAACGTACCTCCCTGATTTTTATCTAATAAAGCGGCAAATACCGATGAAGAGTTAAATGCCGGCAGGCAACACCAGTCAATTGATCCTTTATCTGAAATTAATGCTGCACTCCTGCAATTACCTACAATTCCGTAGTCTAAATTCTTCATTTTTTGATACCTTTATAACCTATTAAAGCATAAATTAAAACAAAATCCTTTAGTTAATCAACGAAAACTCACATTCTATAGATTCATTTAATATGGGAAAGATTTTAATCGTATCAAACAGGCTTCCAAATCAGATAACAATCGATGATAATTCAATAACGACTCAACCAAGTGTTGGCGGCTTAGCTACTGGCATGAATTCAGTTTATAAATCAAATGATGGTGACTGGATTGGTTGGCCGGGATTAACAAATGAGGAAGTAACAGACAGCCAAAAACTAGAGATCCAAAAACTATTAAAAAAGGATAAATGTATTCCGGTTTACCTCGATCAAAACGAAGTAGATGAATTTTACGATGGTTTTAGTAATCGGACTATTTGGCCATTGTTTCATTATTTTGCGCAGTATACTGAATATATTCAGGAATTTTGGGAATCGTATATTAATGTAAATAGAAAATTTGCTGATGCGATTCTGTCCAATATGGACGGCGTGGATAAAATATGGATTCATGATTACCATTTGATGATGCTTCCACAAATGATTAAAGAAAAACGCCCCGATGTATCCATTGGTTTTTTTCTTCACATTCCCTTCCCTTCATACGAAGTATTCCGAATTCTTCCGTGGCGTGAGGAGCTGATTGAAGGAATTTTAGGAGCTGATTTAATAGGTTTCCATACGTATGATTACCAGCGCCACTTTACCAGTTGTGTTCGCCGGCTGTTAGGTTACGAAGTTCATATGAATCAGATTAATTTGGGTAATCGAATTGCAACTGTTGAATCCTTCCCAATGGGAATCGATTATGACAAATTTAGTAAGGCAGCTGAAGACAACTTAAAAAAAGGTATTCAGGATAAACCTGAAATCAGGCAGGATATTGAACGCTATTTATTATTTGAACCCGGGCGGAAATTGATAATATCCATCGATAGGCTTGATTATTCAAAAGGAATTCCCAATCGCCTGCATGCTTATGAGCGTTTTCTGGAGAAATATCCTGAATACATTGGAAAGGTGACTTTGATATTGTTAGCTGTTCCTTCGCGGGTAACAGTCGATCATTATCAGGAAATGAAAAGTGAAATTGATGAATTGGTGGGCCGTATAAATGGTAACTATTCGAAAGTAAACTGGACTCCAATCTGGTATTTCTACCGTTCATTCCCTTTTGAAAGTTTAATAGAATTGTACAACTCGAGTGCGATTGCTTTAATAACACCCGTACGCGATGGTATGAACCTGGTAGCCAAAGAATACCTGGCCACAAAAACCGATAACAAAGGGGTACTTATTTTAAGTGAAATGGCTGGGGCAACCAAAGAAATGAGTGAGGCCATAATTATTAACCCGAATAATATTGAGCAGATTGCCGATGCCATAAACGAAGCATTAAATATGCCTGAGGAAGAACAGATAGAGAGGAATATTATGCTTAAAGAAAGGTTAAAACGCTACAATGTTGAGCGGTGGGCCAACGATTTTTTAGAATCACTCATTAAAACCAATGACCTGCGCGATAAGTATATGGCAAAAAAGTTGACCGATAAACTAGAAAATACTATTCGTGCGAACTATAAAAAGGCAAAAAAACGGGCTATTTTCCTTGACTATGATGGGACATTGGTTGGTTTTAAGAAGAATCCCAAACTCGCTAGTCCTGAAAAAGAAGTGTATGATATATTGGACACCCTTGCAGCCGATCCCAAAAACCGTGTGGTTTTAATCAGTGGCCGCGATAAAGAAACATTTAGTGAATGGTTTAAAGGTCGTAATTATACTTTGATAACCGAGCATGGGGTTTGGATTAAAGTGCCGGGAAACGATTGGGAAATAATTGCAGAAATGGAGAATGACTGGAAGGCTTATATCAGGCCTGTGATGGAGCGGTATGTCGACCGCACTCCGGGTTCATTTATTGAAGAAAAACACTATTCGTTGGTGTGGCATTACCGCAAAGCCGATCCTGAATTGGGTGGGCTCAGAGCACTCGAAATTAAAGATGATTTATCGAGCCGGGCCATGAATATGAGTCTCGAAATACTGGAAGGAAGTAAGGTAATTGAAATTAAAAACAGCGGTATTAATAAAGGAAAGGCTGCTGAAAAACTCATTAATAAAGAAACTGAAGAATTTGATTTTATTTTGGGTGCCGGTGACGATTGGACTGATGAATACATGTTCGAACGCCTCCCTGAATTTGCCACCACAATCAAAGTTGGAATTGTTAATACGCAGGCCAAATATAAAGTTGAAAATTTTACTGCTGTGCGCAAGTTCTTAAAAAGTTTAACAACTAAATAGCGAAAACTTAATTTGGTAAACATTGTTTATGATTCTGTCTGAATGTAATTTGTATTAGGTTTTTGTCGGTTATGCCTATTGCCGTTTATAGCATAGGCGGTTTTAACGAAAAGGATGATGAAACGACCATGTAAAAAATTTTACACACTGGAGAATCATTATAGTGAGTTACATCGAATACCTTTGAAAACTTGTAAATTATAATGAGATGAAAAAATATTATAAACTTATATTAAGTATAACTGCCACAATTATTTTTTTGTCTTTAAATCCTCTATTAGCGCGGTATACCGAAACAAGCCAAGGATTAACAGCTCTATTGTTTAACTATAATCACATTCTTTTAACTGTCGGATTTTCATGGTTCCTGATAGAATGTATCAGGATACTTAAAGTGTTTTTTTTGCGAAAATATGATATTACAGTTGAAGATAACCTCAGCTCGCGAAAAGTATATACACAAATCAATATTCTTGAAAAAGTAGTTATATTTATTATTGTACTGTTTGCTGTTGGTATAGTTTTACTATCATTTGAAAGTATCAGGAAAATTGGAATAGGCCTTTTTGCTTCTGCCGGTGTAGCTGGAATTATTATTGGTTTGTCGGCACAAAAAGTGGTTGGTGCTTTACTGGCAGGAATTCAGATAGCAATTACCCAGCCTTTTCGTATTGATGATGCCGTTGTGGTTGAAAATGAATGGGGATGGATTGAAGAAATTAACCTCACCTACGTGGTGGTCAGAATTTGGGATAAACGGCGGCTGGTACTGCCTTCGACCTATTTTTTGGAAAAACCTTTTCAAAACTGGACACGGAATTCGGCTGATATAGTAGGTTCTGTTTTTATTTATACCGATTATACCATTTCTTTTCAGGAATTACGTGATGAACTTAACAGGTTATTAAATGAAAGTACACTGTGGGATAAAAAAGTGAATGTTTTGCAGGTAACCGATTCGAAGGAAACTACTTTGGAAATCAGGATACTCGTAAGTGCTAAAAATTCGCCAACTGCCTGGGACCTGAGGGTGCACATACGTGAAAAGATGATTGAATTTATACAGAAAAATTATCCGGAAAGCTTACCAAAAACAAGGATTTCACTTGAAAAATAAGAGAATCAAATAAATGAGTTTTACGAGTGAAGTACGTAATGGATTAAACAAAAAAGGCTAAAAATCCTTATGTTTTAAATAGATTTTTGAACCAGATAAATGACACAGTAAAAAGTAAAATCCCATTTTTGAAATTATAAAACTCGAAACAGATGGAAGACATGATATTTTATGATAGGCTGCAATTTGCATTTACTATCACATTTCATTACATTTTCCCCCAGCTTACAATGGGATTATCGTTAATGATTGTTTATTTTAAGTGGAAATTTTTGCGGAAAAAGGAAGAAAAATACAACGATGCCGCAAAATTTTTCATGAAAATTTTTGCCATTAATTTTACAATGGGAGTTGTAACTGGTATTCCTCTCGAATTTCAATTTGGTACCAACTGGGCTAAATTTTCTGAATTAACAGGTGGTATTATTGGCCAAACCCTGGCTATGGAAGGGCTTTTTTCCTTTTTCCTGGAATCATCATTTTTGGCGCTATTTATTTTTGGTGAAAAGCTGATGGGTCAAAAATTGCATCTTCTAACAGGTTTTTTGGTTTTCCTGGGTTCGTGGTTAAGCGGTTATTTTATTTTAGCCACAAATGCCTGGATGCAACATCCGGTAGGTTATGAAATACTGGAAAATGGTAAGTATGTACTTACTGAATTTTCAGCTTTATTTAGTAACCCCTGGTTACTTCCTGCTTTTCTGCACAATCAAATGGCATCGGTAGTAACTTCTTCGTTTGTGGTAGCAAGCATTGGAGCATTTTACCTGTTGAGGAAAAAGAATGAAGAACATGGAAAACTGTTTTTAAAAACCGGCGTTGTATTTGGTTTGATCTCCAGTTTTTTGGTGGCTTTCCCTACTGGCGATTGGAATGCAAAAAATGTAGTGAATTATCAGCCTGCAGCTTTTGCAGCCATGGAAGGAATTTTTGAAACTGAAGAAGCAGGTGCCGAGATTGTTTTAATTGGGCAACCCAATATGGTTGAGAAAAAACTGGACAATAAAATTGCTGTTCCTAATTTTCTGAGTTTTTTAACCTATCAGGATTGGAACAAACAAATATTAGGCATGGACCAATTTGAAAAGGAAGAATTGCCCGATAACATTCCTGCATTATATTATTCGTACCATATGATGGTTGGATTGGGAACAATTTTTATAGGAATTATGAGTTTAGCCGTATTTTTATTGTGGAGAAAACGGCTGTTTAAAACTACTTCTTTGTTGTGGGCCATTATGTTTATGTTCCCGTTTCCTTACATCGCCAATATTACCGGATGGTATGTTGCTGAATTAGGTCGCCAACCCTGGTTGGTTTATGGCCTAATGAAAACCAGCGAAGGAATCTCTCCAACGGTTTCATCAGGAAATACATTGTTTACGCTTCTTGGATTTGTAGGATTATATTTATTGCTTGGTTTGCTGTTTTTACTTTTAGTAGGAAAAACAATTCATTCAGGCCCGAAACCTCTTAAACATTAATTATGGAAATACTTTGGTATATAATAATAGCTGTAGTTTTATCAGTTTTTTTTATTCTTGATGGATATGATTTTGGTGCTGGAATTATCCACCTGTTTTTTGCTAAAACGGAGGAAGATAAAAAAGTGATTGCAAAATCGGCCGGCCTGTTTTGGGATTCGAACGAAGTTTGGTTAGTTGCTGCTGGTGGTTTGTTATTTATGGCATTCCCAACATTTTATGCATCGGTTTTTAGTGGATTTTATTTACCATTGATTTTTGTTTTGTGGTTAATCATTTTTAGGGCAATAGGTTTGGAATTAAGGAGCCATTTTAAATACCAGATGTGGAGAGATATTTGGGACAAATCATTTGGTTTGTCAAGCTTATTGCTGGCTCTGTTTTTTGGTATTGCGTTAGGGAATGTTGTACGTGGTGTTAATTTGGGGGGCGTTGAAGATGGGCTTCCTATTTATGAACCTTTTTATTTCTTTTTGCCTTTATGGAACAGCAGTTTTAGCCCTGAGAATACTCACCCGGGAGTGATTGATTGGTTTACCATAGTAATTGGTATAATCGCGGTTATAACTTTGTCAATTCATGGCGCAAACTGGATCATTTTAAAAACAAATTCATCCATTAATAAAAAACTTATTTCTGTAATTCTGTGGCTAAATAGTATCTTAGTGGTATTGACAATTTTTTCGGTGAGTATCTGGCATTTAATTAATCCTGAACCATTTGCCAATTTTGGTAAAATGCCTTACCTTATTATTTTTCCGTTGTTATACCTTGCCGGAATTTTTGGATTATTTTTTATCAAACGAATAAAAAATGAACTATTTGGATTTATTTGTTCTTCGTTAATAATTGTTGGTGGTATTACTTCATCACTTGCATCAATGTTTCCTGTTATTTTACCTTCAACAAACACAGTTAACGAATCGCTTACCATTTATAATACATCAGCTAGTGATTATGGGTTGTCGGTAGCTGTAGGTTGGGGAATTATAGGTTTTATTCTTCTCATAGTATACATAATTGTGCAAAAGAAACTTCTGAATGGGAAAAATCGATGAAATGGATTACGGGCACTTAAATCTTAAACACTTACTTTTTTGTAATAAAATTTAGACGAATGACTGAAACGATAATTTCGCTGCTAAGTATTGTTTTTGGAATTGTTGGAGCGAATTTAACTGGAGTTATATCTAAGAGGCATACTTTTGGGATAACCGGCAACACTATTGCCGGAGTGTTTGGCAGTGTTCTTTTTATTAAATCAGTGGGGCGATTAGGTTTTGACCCGATGTCAATAATACAATCGGGTAGCTTGAATGGTACATTGTTTATTATCAATGCAATAGCTTCTATGGTTGGTGGAGTAGTTGCTGTAATAATTGCTAAAATGGTAAAGAATAAAATGAATAAATATTAGAAAATTTACTGCCGCATTCTATCTGTTAGTTTTTATGCCACTTTTTATAGGGAAGGAAGCATTCTTTATTATTTTTTAAATCCTGTATTGATATAATTATAAGTTTGTGTTTTGTTATTTTTTTTAAAATGAATTATGAATTCATATCCTGTGTTTCGGTTTTGTTGTGTAAAGAGGGGGATTTGTAACTTGTTCAATAAATAATTGATTGTTTCCATTCTGTAGCATATTATAGATGTACCATCTTTAGGGCAATCGTCTAAAGGTATTTTGTTAGCAAAATCAGATTTTGCATAGTTTTTTGCCTTAATACCATTTTTGATTTCTAAATGTAGAATTGTTTCTTTACACCGTTGTTCGTTATCACAACCTATAAAATCTACTTTGTCAGGTATCAATGAAGGCAATCTTTTCGAGAAATCTATACCTTTATAGGATAGCTGCCCAGTTGTATAATCAACAAGCCCATGCCTTACAAAATATATTTCCATAACGTTCATTTATGTATTTCAAGCGGTACAGTTCAGGACCAACAATCTGCAGCCTTTATTAAAAATACTACAATTTTTCATACAAAGCAATACTTGATATAATATAGAACCGTATTCAGATTTTAAGAGAACGGTTTTTATTTTATTCTAAGTTGGAAATAAATTGAAAATTTCGGTTAATGAACATTGAAACAATAAAAAGGATTAAAAAAATACGCCCTGACAATAGCAGGACGCATATTTTTATATTTAATTATTTTTTTGTGTAACTCCATCCTCCTTTTAGCCCAAAAATAAACCAGGCAAGGGCAACAGTTCCAAAGGCAAAAATTGTGTCGCCAATAACACGGAGCCATTTTAAAATAACCATGTGTGGTTGCCCCAAAAATTCGGCCGATCGGGCATACCACAGCCCATCTTGTACACTGGCAACTGTTTGTGCTAACCCAATTGGCAGGACACTAATTAACACCATGGCAGCCAACCCTATGTTGATACTCCAGAATGCAAATCGAATCCAACGGTCTTTCCAAACCACATCTTTATTCATGTCGCGTAGAACAAACAACATCAATCCAATGCCCAACATACCATAAACACCAAATAGGGCAGTATGTCCGTGAACAGCCGTGGTATTTAATCCTTGCATGTAATAAAGGGCAATAGGTGGATTAATTAGGAATCCAAAAATGCCTGCCCCAACAAGGTTCCAGAAGGCTACGGCAATAAAACTATAAATTGGCCATTTGTACGATTTTATCCATTCTGAACTGCGGCTTAATTTTAAATTATCATACCCTTCAAAACCCATCAGTACCAGAGGCACAACTTCGAGAGCACTAAAAGTGGCTCCAAGTGCCATTACAGCTGTTGGCGTTCCTGTAAAGTAGAGATGGTGGAATGTTCCCAGAATTCCTCCACCAAGGAAAACAACGGTTGATAACAATACTGCAGTTGTTGCTGTAGCTACTTTTACAATTTTTAAACGTACAAACAGGAAGGCAACAACTACAGCCGCAAAAACTTCAAAAAATCCTTCTACCCAAAGGTGGACGACCCACCAACGCCAATATTCGGCAATGGCTAAGTTTGTTTGCCTTCCCCACATAAGTCCGGCACCATAAAAGGCCGCAATAGCGACTGTTGAAACCAAAAATAGAATCAGCAAATTCCTGTTATCTGATTTTTTCTTTATGGCAGGCCAAATTGCCCGTCCCATCAATAATAACCAAATTATAAGCCCAACAAATAAGAATATTTGCCAAAATCTGCCCAGGTCAACATATTCGTAGCCCTGATGGCCAAACCAGAAATTATTTACAAACCCTAATTTTTGCATGACTCCCATCCATTGTCCAGCAAGCGATCCAATCACAATAATCAACAATGCTAAAAAGAGGAAATTAACTCCCAGCTTTTGAAATTTGGGTTCGAAGCCTGAAATTGCCGGGGCATAATACAAACCTGTTGCAAGCCATGAGGTAGCTATCCAGAAAATCGCTATTTGAACATGTCATGTACGAGACACCGAGTAGGGGAGCCAATCGGCAAGTGGAAGCCCATAAAAAGCTTGCCCTTCAACGCCGTAATGTGCGGTAATTACACCCATTATTACCTGAACAAGTAGTAATGCTGAAACAATCCAGAAATATTTTACAGTTGCTTTTTGCGAGGCTGTTTGTTTTTCGTTTTTTAAAGTAAATGTTGCCGGGTATGTTTCTTCCTCTTCAGAGCGCCTTTTGGCGTAGTACCAAACCATCAAGCCTATTCCTGCTAACAAAACGATAACACTAAAACCGGTCCACAACAATAATGAGCCAGTTGGATGGTTCCCCACTAATTCTTCGGCGGGCCAATTGTTGGTGTACGTAATATCTTGTCCGGGGCGTTCAGTAACACATGCCCACGAAATCCAAAAGAAAAATGCGTTTAATAACCTTACCCTTTCAGGAGTTTTAAGTGAATTTTCAGGAATGCTGTAACTATCACGAAGCTCTGCCATGGCTCGATCGTCAGTAAATAGTCCACAATAAAAAATACTATTCGAAGATATGGCTTCGGCTCTAAGGGGCGAAACCGTTATTGTATTTTCTATTTTATTAAAAGTGTTCTTTCGGATGTCTTTTTGTAAAGTGATTTTCAAAGAAGCTTGCTCCTCTTCACTTATTTCATCAAAAGATGAAGCCCCTTTTTGATGGGCCAGTTGATTAAGAATATATACTGCTTCCTTATGGAGCCAGTCAGCACTCCAGTCGGGAGCCTGATATGCTCCGTGTCCCCAAACAGAACCAATTTCCTGGCCTCCTAACGATTGCCATACATTTTGTCCATCCTTAATATCTTGTCCTGTAAACAATACTGTCCCATCTGCTAATATTACTTTATCAGGAATAGGAGGGGCTTCACGGTAAATCTCATAACCGTAATACAATAATACGGAAAAGGAGAAGACCATTACAGCTCCAAAACTTAACCACAAATTTTTTGCTTTCATAATATAGATTTATTTAGTTAAAATTTAATTAGCAAGCTTAAGTGCATTAGGAAATAATATATTGTTTTCAAGGTGAACGTGGTTATGAATATCATCTTCAAATTGTTCCAATTGTTTGAGGGCCACCGTATAGGTATTGCAGCTATCTTCAGGAATTAAATAATTTTGTGTTAATTCATTTATTTTATCCATAGCTGAGCCTGCAAAATCATGTTCGCCCAACATGCGTTCAATTTCAGACCGAATGGTGTTTTTTGCTAATGGCGAATCGGATACAATTACTTCTTTTATGGCCGGGAAAAGTACTTCCACTTCGTTTTTCAGGTGCTGCAAAAGTTCAGTGTTAATTTGCGAAAAAAGATTAGCTACTTCTAATAATTCAGGATGATGGCCGCCATGGACAGTGGCGATTTTATCGGTATAAAAAACAAGTTCGGGTAAATTTTTTGTAACAAATTTATGATGGATATTTACTATGTAGTCAATCAGAAAAGCTGTGTCCCATTCTTTAAAGTTTTGAGATTGGCTAATTGGCTCATTTTTAAGATATAAAATATCTTTTTTAAGTTTTTCCTGGTTAATTCCTTTATCTGTGCAAGCTTCAGTAAGTGTTTGTTTTCCTCCACAGCAGAAATCGATACCTGCATTTTTAAAAATAGTTGACGTCCTGAAATCATTAGCAACAATCTCACCGATAGTTAATTCCTTTACATTTGCTTGCTTCATTTTAATATTAATTTAAAGTTTGATGGCGTAAATATATAAAATATTTTCACAAGAGGACCAAAAGGTCTTTTAGTAATTTAAGAAAATTGTATCTTTGCATTAATTATTACTAATAGAGATTACATTGTTTAAAAAAGAGACAGAATATGCTTTACGCGCATTGGTATACATCCAATTCCAGAATTTAAAGACCAGGCGGCCAGGAATTGCTGAAATAGCATCTGAAATAGAAACACCGGCACCATTTACTGCTAAAATATTGCAGCGCTTAGTCAGGTTTGGTTTTGTTGAATCGTTAAAAGGTAAAAACGGGGGTTTTTATTTCGACGACTCTAAACCTGCACTTGCCATAAAAGAGGTTATTGTTGCCATTCAGGGCGATAAGATTTTTTCAGGTTGTGGTTTTGGTTTAAAGGAGTGCGATGATAATAATCCGTGCCCGTTACATGAATTTTACGGGCCAATCAGGGAGGCACTTGAAGAACTGGTTTTAAGGGAAACTATCCAAAGCTTGGCAAATAAAAATAATGGAGATATTGAAGTTGTATTAAACAGGTTGTAATCTTTGATTTTATATTTATTAAAAAACTAAAAGTCAGACTTTGGAGGACTTAAAAGTTTTGTGAACTTCTCATTCAGGTTGTGGTATTGAAATGCCAGGAAAACATATAAAACAACATAAAAAAGAGACGAAATAACTGTATTAAATCCCATTAAATACCAGTACCAGTCAGGAAAACTCGCTTCGCCGCCCTGAAGGCTGGCAATGGAGGTTGATACTCCTGCAATCATCGATGGAATAGAAATAACTAATCCAGCGGCCCAAATTATCACCACAGCTGAAATGTTTAATCCAAGGGTATCCCACCATTTTGAATTAACTAATATCAGCGATTTTCGGAATGAATAACCAAAACCTTTTTTCTCAGAAATAGCTATCATTAAGGTTAGTGAGAGGGTGTTGGCAAAATACAATCCCGGAATTATACACAATGCCAATCCGAATAAAACACTAAAGGCTAAAACCAGATTAACGCCAAACGCCAATAATGAATTAGAGAACAATTGGGGTGCAATGTCTTCAATAGTAAAATTTCCTTTACCTTTTTCGATATAAACTGCGATGTAAGAATAAATGGCACCAACAAACAACGACTGTACAAACAAGTTAAAAAGTAGAGTGAGCGATAAACTGGTATACATAGGGCGCAGATTATCTATCATGTTTTCAGGATTAAAATAATCAGTAAAATTCACCAACTTCATTTGTATATAAATTTGCCCAATGCTGTACAAAATAATAAACGGCAAAACATATATTAATGTAATCCGTCCCAAAAGTTTGTATTCTTGTTTAATAAAGCGGAATGAATCAGAAATTACTTCTCCCATTTCCCTTTCTTTCCTGAATTGAATTCCGTTTTGATCCATCTGTTTACGTAAATTATACTTGTTAGTGAGGAATTTACTCAAAAGTTTTAGTCTCAATTTGGTAGGTATTCCTTTCGGTTGAACTACGCGAAACCAATTCTGCCACAAATCCGGTGAGGAATAGCTGTGTCCCGATAATCATGGCTGTTAAAGCCAGGTAAAAGTAGGGGCTATCGGTAATCCTGGCGGCCGGAATATCCTGCATTATATAGATAAGTTTATTGGCTCCCACAATAACTGTTGCAATAAAACCAATAAAAAACATTAAAGACCCCATTAATCCAAAAAAGTGCATGGGTTTTTTTCCGAATTTTGAAATAAATACCACCGACATAAGGTCAAGGAATCCATTAACAAACCGTTCGAGGCCAAATTTAGTGACTCCGTATTTGCGTGCCTGGTGCTGCACTACTTTTTCGCCAATTCGGGTAAATCCTGCGTATTTGGCTAAAATTGGGATGTAGCGGTGCATTTCGCCGTATACTTCAATACTTTTAACCACCGTTTTGCGGTATGATTTTAGGCCACAATTAAAATCATTGAGTTTTATTCCCGACATACGCCGGGCGGTCCCATTAAAAAACTTGCTTGTCTTATTTTTTATGAATGGGTCGTAACGTTTTTTCTTCCACCCCGAAACCATGTCGTATTTTTCATCAACGATCATGCTGTATAATCCGGGGATTTCCTCAGGGCTGTCCTGCAGGTCGGCATCCATGGTAATTACCACATCGCCTTGAACTGCGTCGAATCCCGAAAAGAGGGCAGCAGATTTTCCGTAGTTGCGCCTGAATTTAATGCCTTTAAAGTTGGGGTTTTGTTTGCCTAAATTTTCAATAACTTCCCACGAACTATCATTACTTCCATCGTCAATAAATAATACTTCGTACGAAAAATTATTTGCGATCATCACTTTATCAATCCAGGCTGCCAACTCAGGTAGCGATTCTTCTTCATTAAATAGGGGTACAACTACGGAAATATCCATTATCTGTGCTTAATTTTTACTGTTTAGTATTTTTTTATTCTTCTTCAGGCTGGTTCTTTTTAACAATTGCTGATGTAATTAAAGCAATTATTCCACCTCCAATTAGGCCATACATTACTGATTGTTTAATTGTATCAAAAACAGTTGGTATATCCTGTAATTTTTCCATTGTATCGTTGATTGTTGATTCAGGAGCACCCATTTTTTCCATATAATTAAGTGTTTTTTCCTGCATCAATGTCATAATACGTTCCATATAACCAGGGTCAATTAACGTATGGAAAACATACGTATATATGGTTGAAATTATTGTGCTTATTATTACAACCAAAATAGCAAATTTTATGGCCTGCCCATAAGTAATTGAACCTCCCAACTCTTTGTTGCGGTAGTTTTTAGTGAAAATGAGTAATAATACAAAAGTCAGAACAATTTGGAATAGGCCTATAGCAGCCGATCCAAACATACCAAGGCTTTCGAGGATACTTCCAGCCCAAATTACCAAAGAGACTAAAATAGAAATGAGAGCCATATAAAGGCCATAGGTAAGTGACGATTTTAATACTGAAGTACTTTTTTGTTCCATAACGTTCGATTTTAATTGAGGAAAAAGGTTTGACAAATATATTCTATTTTTTTTAGCATTCAGAAATTGTAAAAGGTTATTGATTGATAAAGTTAATGATTCTTCTGAAACTAAAAATCTGTGTTATTAGTAATCAATGAAAAAAATAATTACGAGAATGAAAATAATATTTGGAGGTATTCGAAATTTTTCTACTTTTGTCGCCGGGTAAGTCCTGTACGATCAGCTCCTGCTGAATTCCCCCAGGGTCGGAAGACAGCAAGGGTAGGCGGTTGTAGCGATGCGATGCAGGTAGCTTACCCACTTTTTTTTAAAAGGTGATAAATTTTAAAAAAAAGTATTGCACAATTAAAAAATTATCTTTTTCTTTGCGCCGCTGATATCAAAAACAGCAACTGTTCTTTTGAAATAATTAAATAAAAATATGCCGAATTAGCTCAGTTGGTCAGAGCACGTGATTTGTAATCTCGGGGTCCTCAGTTCGAATCTGAGATTCGGCTCATTGAAAATAATTTGGGAAGATACCGAAGCGGTCAAACGGGGCAGACTGTAAATCTGTTGGCTCAGCCTTCGTAGGTTCGAATCCTGCTCTTCCCACAAAGGAGTAACTGAAAAGTTGCTCCTTTTTTTTTGCCTTTTTATGTATGAAAAAATGGTTTGATGGTTATTTTTTTATCTCACTTTCATATGTTTTGATCCAATCTTCAACCGATATTTTTCCTACCAGCTCTCCAATTAATTTGTATGGGATTTGATCAGCTTTTTTGAAGCGAACACAACTTTTCCCCATATCTAGTTTGAATTTATTGTGTTTCGGATATTCTCCCACAAACCATTCCATGAGTTTTTTATTGGCATAAATACCCAGGTGGTAAAAACCAATAAAGTTTTTTTGTGCAGCTATGTTAATAAAGGGCAATGGGTCATTGTGATTACAATGGTAGCCTTCAGGATAAATCGAGTGAGGAACAACATAACCAATCATTCCATAATTAAGTTCCTCAGAAAATCCTTTTGGCAGGTTTTTTTTTATTGTTTCACGTAATTTCAGAAAATATTCTTTTTTATCGCTTGCAACTTGTGCTATATACTCATCGATATTATTGGCTTGAATTTTCATGTATTTATAATTATCTGTTTTTAAAGGTAACCCATGTAACTTTCATATTAATTATGTTTCTTTATATATTACAGTACATGGTTGTTTTATATACTTATATTTATAATGTTTTGAATGCCACGGGTAGGATTAAGATAATTACCATTCTTAATAATAATTGATTATTATGTTTATTACTCCATTGTTATACTTTTAAATATTAATTTAAAAGTGTATTTTTACGGTAATACTAAATAATAACATTCTATAAAGAACTAATTGTTTGTTTTTGCATCTGTCAAATCTAATAATTACGGCTCATGGTTGTATAAATAGTTAAATAAGGCAAAAATATTTTTTGATTGAATTATCCTCTATGTAAATTGAAAAAAAATGAAAATCGGCACATGTTAAATGGCAAATTGAAATTTAACGATCCACAAATTGTTTGTGCTATAAGATTATGATAATAAAAGCTTTATGGCATTGTTGTTTCTAATTTAGGCTGTACAACATGATGTTTTTTTTGTTATTGCCGTGCTTCTAAGCATAAAAAGTCCATTTTTTTTACAATATTTACATATTGGAATTATAAATAGGGGAAATGTAATATGGAAAAGATCTCAAAAGAATTAATTGGAGCATCTTCCGTGCAAATAATTTTATCTCTTTTAGTGAAAGAAGATACTTATGGGTACGAGATTATGCAAAAAGTAAAAGAATTTTCAGAAGGAAGAATTGTCTGGAAAGAGGGTAGTTTATACCCGGTTTTAAAAAAGTTGGAAACCCAAAAGATGATTAAGTCTTATTGGAAGGTTGAAAAATACCAGCGTCCACGGAAATACTACACGTTGTTGGAAGCAGGGCGTAAAGCCTTAACCAAAAGTATTGATGAATGGACTTTAATGCAATCAATTTTTAAGAAAATTAACGAAGGTTAAAATTATAGCCTGATTGTTAATTTGTATTTTACCTCTGTAGTTTTAATGTATAAAATGTAATTTATGCATTAAAACTACTTTTATGTTAACTCTAAACGACAATAGCCTATTTGTAGCCCTTATAACGGATCACTTCAAAAATCTGGGGGATTTCTATTTTTTAAGCAAAAATTTTTGCTACCCTAAAAAGAAAATATTTAATATCACTTACGCCTCTTAATGCTGCCCTGAATGCTTTTAGTTTCGCATTAAAGGATTCAGCAGATGCATTGGTGCTTCTATTCTCAAAGAAGTTTAGTATTTCTCTGTAGTGTGTATGTATTGTTGCCGATATTGAGTTAAACGAACGAAAACCAGAATCGGTAACTTTGTTATACCAGTGCGCAAGTTTTGTATAAGCCACATTCTTATCTTTGGTTTTCGAAAAGATTAGTCGTAAGTCATGAGTCAGTCCAAATGCTTTTTTTAGATCTGGGTACTGAGCAAAAAGGATTTTAGCTCTCTGTTTTTGAGACTGGCTCCATTTTTCAGGCGATTTAAATAGCAAATACCTGCTTCGGGCTAGTAACTGTTTCTTTGTATCTCCATTGTCAAAGCGAAAAGGAGTATATATTTTATTGTCCCACTTCGCGTTATCCCTGGCATTGGTTTCTTCATCGATGGCATCCCAACGGTGCTTTATACGTATTTCCTGTAATGCATCAAGAGCAAGCTTCTGGACATGGAATCGGTCAATAACACGTGTAGCCTTGGGAAAGCATTGCTTTGCAATTTGCCCCATTGAACCAGCCATATCAAGGGTTATTTCATTAACTTTCCGGCGTTGCCTGAGCGGGATGATTTTTAATGCCTCAATCACATCTTCTGCTTTGGTTCCTTTAATCATAGCTACTAACACCCCTTTTTTGCCCTTAGCTGCTTTGTTGGTAAGGATCGTATAAAGCTCTCCATTAGACAAAGAGGTTTCGTCAATACTCAACCGGCTACCAATATTTTTCGGAAAAGTCATCCAGTCATCGGCATGTGGCCGCTGTGCCCAGTTGTTATAATCGCTAAGGTGTTCCTTGTATTTTTGCCCTAGTTGATTTCCATCAATGTGGTAGAATTTCTCCAGGCTGTTGCTGCTGATTGGGTAATTGTCCAAATAATTCTTTTAAAAAAGACGCGAAACCCTTTGTGAAGCGCGTACCCTTAGCTGTGGTATCCCAGCTATTACTTATTGTTTTGCCACTAGCCTCCTCTTTCCACTTACGCCTCCGCACGTGCAGGAAAACTGCCCGTTCGCGTATCGGAAAATCCTGTATAATAACAGGGGCGTGAAAACCTTTTGAAAGTAGCTTTACATTTTTGTGTGAGGCTGGAGGATTGTTTAGTTCATCCAAATGAACGTGAATCTCTTTCTCTGTGAACTGAACATCGGTAATCTCAAAATACTGAAACAATTCAGTTGGAAGCAATGCTTCTACTAATACTTTATATTGACTTTGCTGTGAATTCATTTATATCAAAAAATTAAACAGCAAAGATGAGAATTAATTTTTACTCCCCTAGAAATTTAAACTGATCCCTTATAACCTCAACTTGATGCATTAAAAGAGAATTTCTGCAAAAATATTGCTTTTATATATTCAAAGCTGTTCGTTTTATTGAATATAATATTTCTATTCTAGGAGTGATTCACGTAATACCTGATAAAAGGAGTTTTTTTATGTTTCGGAGAATAAGTTATTGCCTGGCATTAATTCGGGATATATAAATTTTTGTTTTATTTCCGAAGTATTTGAATACCCATTTTTAGCTGAAACCATTTTTGAAATTGTGTAGGCTTCCATATTTTTTTCTGTATATGGAATTAATAAGTCGTTAATTGCCGATTTTGATAATGTAGGATCGAGCCACTTTTTTTCCATTTGTGGAGGAAGTATTAGAGGCATTCTTTTTTTTGTATTATGAATTTTTTCCATTAATGAATTGGCAGGCGTTGTTATTATGGAAAAAGTATAACGAACATGATTATTGTTTAATTCACTTTCCCATTTTTCCCAAATGCCGGCAAATGAAAAAATGGTGGGCATTTTTAGGTGTATAAAATAGGGGTATTTCTGATTTTTAAATTGTTGCCATTCGTAAAATCCATCGGCAGGTATGAGGCACCGTTGAGTTATAATGGCATTTTTAAATGAAGGTTTTTCATAAATCGTTTCGCTCCTTGCATTAAGTGTTTTAGTGCGAATCTCATCAGCACTATGGTCATCTCTAATCCATTGAGGAATTAATCCCCAATTGTATAGTTGAATGGTTTCAGGAGCCTGCATTGTAATTACCGGCAAGGCAGGATGATTAAATCCGTTGGCATGATGAACAGGTGAAAACATCTGTGTTTGATGAATAGTTGCTTTATACCTGTTTTCGAGGTTTTTTGCTACCTGGCTCATTGAATAGTGAAAACACATAACACTTTATAAATTGATGGCAGTATATTACAAATTTAGAAACAATTTGGGAAAAGAATAATCCCCCTTAAAAGAAATTAAGAGGGATATATTATTTAAAAATTTTAATGGTTTTATACTTTTCTTAATTTCCATTTCCCTTTTCTGAAAAGGATGTAGCTAATGAGTGCCAGAAACGATTCAGCTATAATGATGGATAAACAAGCTCCTAGTAGTTCCATTTTAAGAACAATAGCAAGGAAATAGGCCAAAGGAATTTCTATTAGCCAAAAAGCAAGAAAGTTTATTTTTGTTGGAGTAACTGTATCACCACTTCCGTTAAAACCCTGCATCATTACCATGCCCATGGCATAAAACAAAAATCCATAACTAATAACTCTTAAACTTTGAACTCCAAATGCGATAACTTCCGGATCTGCAATAAATAATTCGATAAAAAAATCAGGAAAAATGGCCAAAATAATTCCTATTGCTCCCATAAAAATCATATTTATATAAGCCGCGAGCCATACCGATTTTTCAGCACGTTCGGGTTGTTTGGCTCCCAGGTTTTGACCAACAAGTGTGGCGGCAGCATTACTGAGCCCCCAGGCTGGAAGCAGTGCGAAAATGATTATCCGAATGGCTATGGTATACCCTGCCAGGGCATTTGGGCCAGATACAGCTATTATACGGATGAGAATGATCCAACTCGAAGTAGCAATCAGGTTCTGCAGAATTCCACCTCCTGAAATCCTAAGTAGTTTGAGCATCACATGTAATTTAAATTTGATACTACTCAGATAAAGTTTAACACGGTGTTTGCCTTCGAATAATAGGTAAAACTGATACATCACAGCAATTCCGCGGCCTACAGTTGTTGCAATAGCAGCTCCTTTTATTCCGAGTCCGGGAAATGAACCGACCCCAAAAATTAGCAAAGGGTCAAGTATCAGATTAATAATATTTGCCACCCACATTACCCGCATCGAAATGGCAGCATCGCCCGATGAACGGAAAACTGCATTGATGATAAACAGCAGCATAATAACCACGTTACCTCCAAACATAATTGCCGGATACATGTAGCCTTCAGCAGCCATTTGATCGGTTGCCCCCATTAATTTCAGGAAGGAGGAAGCCAGTAAAACACCTGGTACAGCAAGGAGGATTGAAATAATGACTCCAACAAGTATAGCCTGGAAAGCAACTACGCCGGCTTGTTTGTTGTTTTTTTCACCAATACGGCGCGATACCAGGGCTGTTGTTGCCACGCTTAAGCCAACTCCTATGGCATAAACAATGGTCATAACCGATTCGGTAATTCCCACAGTGGCGACAGCATTAGCTCCTAATCGTGATACATAAAAAATATCGACAACTGCGAATACCGATTCCATTATCATTTCAAGAACCATTGGTACTGCTAATATAAATATGGCGCGTTTTAAGCTTGCTTTAGTAAAATCACGTTCGGTTCCCGAAATGGCCTCTTTTATATCGGTCCATATTTGTTTTATACTGAAATTCTTTTAATTTGGATAAAGACAAAGCAATTAACTTTTTGCCTGACATATGTTTGAATTTTAATGTGAAATAAATATTTGAATTTGACTATTGAAATTACTATCTGCCGGATGTTAGCAGGGCATCGTAATTATTACCGTGGTAGAAATTGAAGTTTTCATGATCGTAAATTATAGTCATTGCAAATATAGGTAATAATTTTAATTGAGAAAATTTCATTTGTATGTTTTTCGTATATAGCTTTATAGAATTAGTAAAGTTGATTCATAGTTTGTTGAGTGAAGTAATCCTTTCAGAACCTAAAAAGTGAAAAATGGAGCCAAAGAAAATTCTGGTAATAGGTAGTTCAAATACCGACATGGTGATCAGGACAAAAACATTCCCGAAACCGGGTGAGACTATTTTAGGAGGAAAGTTTTTAATGAATCCCGGAGGTAAAGGGGCCAATCAGGCAGTTGCAGCTGCCCGGTTGGGAGGTATTGTATCGTTTGTTGGGAAAATTGGCGATGATATTTTTGGGAAACAGGCAGTGCAGCTTATGGAAGATGAAGGTATCGATGTTGAAAATGTGGCTCTGGATACTGGGTTACCTAGTGGAGTAGCTATGATTACAGTAGATGCCAAAGGCGAGAATTCAATAGTTGTAGCTCCCGGGTCAAATGGTTCGTTAAATTTTTCGGATATTGAAAAAGCAATGCCGGATATTATCGATTCAGATATTATTTTAATGCAATTGGAAGTTCCATTGCAAATTGTCGATTATGTGGCAAAAATTGGTAAGAAACACTCAAAAATGGTTATACTGAATCCTGCTCCGGCTGCTGAACTTCCAGTTGAACTTTATAAAAATATTTCGGTAATTACGCCCAATGAGAATGAAGCGGAATTGCTTACCGGAGTAAAAGTTAATGACGAGGAATCGGCTATTAAAGCAGCTTTGTGCCTTCAAAAGAAAGGAGTTGAAACTGTTATTATTACTCTTGGAAGTAGAGGTGCATTGTTATTTTCCTCAAAAGCAGCAAAAATTATTCCATCGCCGAAAGTTAAAACCATTGATACAACAGCAGCAGGCGATACGTTTAATGGTGCTTTGGCAGTGGCACTTTCCGAAGGAAAGGAATTTGGAGAGTCTGTTAAATTTGCAAATAAAGCGGCTGCACTAACTGTTACAAAAATGGGAGCACAATCATCAATACCTTATAAGGATGAGATTATTTAACAAATTAAATGGAATTATTACAAGATATTTGAACTCTGATTGTCATCAAATGTTACACACATAAATGAATCTCTAATTATCAAAGAAATGAAAATTTATTTAATTGTAATAGCTCTGTTTTTAATAACCTCTTGTAATAATTCAGAATCAATACTTCAATCGGATGTAACGGAAGTATTTTCTTCGGAGCAAATTAAATTGGGTGGGTTTTTAGGCAATTATCTAGTTCATCCTGAAAATACGGCTACTGATTTATCGGATAATATTTATTTAGCCAAAAATAATACTGGCTTTATGATAAATGAGTTAACACAGTCGTTGGAACTATTTAGTAAAACCCGTAAAAGGTCCGATCTGGAAGTAACATTTGCTATTTGGGAAAAACTTAAAAATTCGGAGGATAAATTTACTCATTATCAATCTGTTATGTGGAATGCGTCAAATGCCAGATTATTGCAAATTACCGGCAAAGCAAAATATGCTACTGTTTTAAGTGAAACTGTTACCCGTTTATCTCACAATCAAAATTCAATTGAGACTGTAAAGGAAGTTATTGAAAAAATCGTACCTATAGTTTTTACAAAAGACATTGATAATGTTTATGTTAATATCTATACTCCTTCAGAAATTCATTTTGAGCATAGCCTTGGAGGGGAAGTTGGAATTCAACAAAATATTGAAGACCTTAATAGTGGCAATGTCGAACTACATTTTAATATGGAAGTAAAACAGTATCTCGAGCTTTATATCCGTATTCCCGAATGGGCAAAAAATGCCAGTGTTGTTGTTAAAAAAGTAAAATACCTTGCAATAGCCGGTGAATATTGCAAAATCGCTAAAAAATGGAAAGAAGGTGATATTGTTGAAATAAGTTTTAAACCAACATAATTTACAGAAAAACCAATTGCTAATGAAAAACCTAACTTTACTATTAGTCGTTCTTGTAACCCTTACTTGTTGTGTTTCAAATTCTGTAGACACAGCACCGCTACCAATTTTTAAAACGTCGTTAACCAAAGCTGAGTTAAAAGATAAAATTAAAGGAGGCTGGGCCGGGCAGGTTATTGGCTGTACTTTTGGCGGCCCAACTGAATTTAGGTATAAAGGGACTATGATCCAGGATTACCAGCCAATACCATGGGACAATAACAGATGCCTTTGGTATTACCAAAATTCGCCCGGATTATATGATGATGTATACATGGATTTGACCTTTGTAGATGTATTTGAAAAAGAGGGTTTAGATGCACCAGCTGCTGCTCCATGCTAAAGCTTTTGCCAATGCCGAATATGCGTTATGGCATGCCAATCAGGCTGCGCGTTATAATATTCTGAATGGTATTAATCCGCCTAAATCGGGCCATTGGTTGTATAATCCTCACTCCGAAGATATTGATTTCCAGATTGAAGCTGATTTTGCAGGTTTAATGTCGCCTGGAATGGTGAATACTTCGTCGGAGATATGTGATAAAATTGGGCATATTATGAATTATGGCGATGGCTGGTATGGGGGCGTTTATGTGGCAGCCATGTATTCGTTGGCATTTGTTTCAAATGATATCGAGGCGGTTGTGAAAGAGGGGCTTAAATCAATACCGGCTGAGTCGGATTTTTACAAATGTATTGCCGATGTTGTTGTATGGTGGGAACAATATCCTACCGATTGGAAACAAGCCTGGTTCGAAACTGAAAAAAAAATGGTCGTCAGATATAGGCTGCCCCGATGGTGTTTTTTCGGATTTTAATATTGATGCCAAAATTAATGCGGCTTATATTGTGATTGGGCTACTATATGGGGAGGGCGATTTTTCAAAAACCATGGAGATATCGACACGTTGTGGGCAGGATTCTGATTGTAATCCGGCTAGTGCCGGTGGTATTTTAGGAACAATGTTTGGGTACTCCAATATTCCTGAGTATTGGAAAAAACCTGTTTACCCAGTAGCTGATATGGATTTTAAGTATACAGCCATGTCGCTAAACGATGTGTATTCGATTGGAACAAAACATGCCTTGAAGGTTTTAGAACTTAACGGGGCTAAATTTGAAGGTGAAACCATAAACATTCCGTTTCAGGAAATAATACCTGTTCAACTTGAAATTGGTTTTGAAGGCCATTATCCGAAAATTCGAAACAGGTTAGGAAAAAATTTAGATACTAATAATCAGGAGATTAGTTTTTCGTTTGATGGAATTGGTTTTGCCCTAACCGGGGGTGTACACAAGGTTTCGGAGAATATAGCAACAGAGGAAGTGCTTGAATTTGAAATGGTAATTGACGGTGGTAAAAAGGAATTAATTAAAATGCCATCGAATTTTGCCCTTCGCCGTCACGAAGTAGCATGGAAATATCAATTGGCTGAAGGTGAACATGATGTTCAATTAAAACTACTACATCCTAACCCAAATTTTAAAATCAGGATTGATGACTTGTTGGTTTATTCATCAACAAAAATAACCAATGCCTGGAAATCGGAATAAAAAAGGATGACCCTGCAGTTAGACGTTTTTAGAATAAAATCGATATAAAAACCTAAAAAAAATAAAATGTTTATTGTTGCAACTTATTCATTGGCAGTGATATTGTGTGTTGTCACTATGTTTTGTTGGGGATCGTGGGCAAATACACAAAAACTGGCTGCGAAATCATGGCGATTTGAATTATTTTACTGGGATTATGTTATTGGAATTGTATTGCTTTCCTTGGTTTTTTCATTTACATTGGGAAGTATAGGAACCGAAGGAAGGAGTTTCCCTTGCAGATTTAAAACAAGCTGATATGACTAGCCTTGGCAGCGCTTTTCTTGGTGGAGTGGTATTTAACCTTGCCAATATTTTAATAGTTGCAGCTATTGCTGTAGCCGGGATGTCGGTAGCATTTCCTGTAGGTATTGGTATCGCCCTTGTTATAGGTGTTTTAATTAATTATTTAGCTGCTCCAAAGGGCGATGCTTTGTGGTTGTTTATTGGTGTAGGATTTGTAATGATCGCCATTATATTAGATGCCCTGGCCTACCGAAAAAAAGCAACTCAAAGTAAAAAAATTCCTGCCAAAGGAATAGTGCTTTCTGTTTCAGGTGGTATACTTATGGCTTTGTTTTACAGGTTTGTAGCGAATTCAATGGCACCTACTTTCGAAACCCCCGAAGCGGGTTTATTAACTCCATATACAGCAGTTTTTGTATTTTCAATAGGAGTTTTAATAAGTAATGTTGTTTTTAATACAATCCTAATGCGGAAACCAGTAGAAGGAGAACCTGTTACCTATAAACACTATTTTTCGGGTACAATAAAATCTCATTTAACCGGGATTTTCGGAGGAGTAATCTGGGGTGTAGGAATGTCGTTTAGTATTATTGCCTCTGGAAAAGCAGGTTATGCAATCTCGTATGGGCTGGGGCAGGGAGCAACTCTTATTGCTGCTCTGTGGGGGGTGTTTGTGTGGCAGGAATTTAAGGGGGTAAAAGGTATAAATGCTTTGCTTGTTTTTATGTTGTCAGCATTTGTTTTAGGTTTATCATTAATTGTTTTCGCTGGTTCATAATTCACTTATATATTATTTTAATAGGATGTCTTTTTCGAAGATGTCCTTTTTATATAAATAGTTGTTCTTTGTTATCGAAACGCTTATTTTTGTTAGGATCGTATTTTGTTTTTGTGTTACTTAGAATAATTCTAAACACTAATTAAATGTTTGAAAGTATTTAGTATTGTTATAACTTGATAATCAAAACACCTGAATGGAGATTTTTCTTATTGATAATTCCTGTTAAGGCATAACTGTATTATGTATAAAATAAACTTAACTTCTAAAATCCGACTTTAATGGATGATATAAAAATTATTCCGAAAAAAAACATCAAAACATTGCTTTTGGAAGAATGTATGGCAATGATCAAATATTTAGCCGCCGAAGGAAAAACTATTCCAAAATCGGTTGAGAAGATATTAATTTATGATGTTGAAACTATAGATGAGAGTGATATCTCAAATGACGATACTATAATGATGCATAAGCAGTTGTCGCAAAAAATTTCTCCGGCAAAACCGAAATCTATTTTATTGTTGTACAATGAATCAAAAAAAGAGCGGTTTTTCTCTTTTTTAGGGCCTGTTGGATTAGTTCGCCGTATGATGTTTATGACTTTGTTTTCGCTTGTGTTATTTGTAGGTATCAGTTTGTCTTCATATGTGAATGCTGAAAGCCTTTCAAAGGGGATATTAAATAATTCAGGCATTGATTTATTTTTAAACCTGTTTTTTATTATCTCCTCGGCGGCATTGGGAGGTTGCTTTAGCAATTTATTCCAGGCCAACCGGTTTATTATAAACGGAACCTATGACTCAATGTATGAAAGTTCATATTGGATCAGGTTTTTATTAGGGATTATCTCAGGAGTGATGTTGGCGGTAATTATTCCTGTTGCTACACAAATCGATTTGGGTGAAGGCAGAGGGTTGCATCTTACTATTCCTTTACTGGCAATGGTTGGCGGTTTTTCAGCTTCGTTGGTACACCGTATTTTTACCCGGATTGTTTGGGCAATCGAATCGTTATTTGTTGGAAAACAAGGCGATGGAGGCGAACAGAAGATTGCAAATATTCAAATTCTACATGAACAGGAGAAAATGATCGATCAACAAAATTACCTTAAGGATTTAATGGAAATAAAATCGGAAATGAAAGGTGATACTCCTCAGGATGAATTGGTTGAAAAAATTGAAAAATTAATGAACAGAATGGTTCCCGGAAATGAATAAAAAGAAAAAGGTTATGAGAGTATTGGTTGTAGTTATTTGCCTTTTTTTTGTTGGTTGTGTGTCAGTTCCACCGCAAGCTCCAAAATTATCAGAAGAGATTGGTTTAAGAATTAATTCAATTGAGGATGCACATTTAAATTTGCTGCACAATTTTTTTGAAAATAAACGGCAAATTGTCGATGATTTTATCAGCGATGAATGGTTACCTCTTTTTGCAAAGAATTTTTTCGATAATCAGCAGATTAGCCAGGCATGGGATGAAATAGTCCAATCGGGAAACAAAGAGGAACGATTAAAGTTTATTGTGTTATTAGGCCCACGCATACAGTCTAAAATAAACGATAAAAGACAAGAGTTGATTCAACCACTAGATGACCTTGAGGCTGAGGTAAGGAAAAAAATTACCATGGAATACAATCAGGTAAAAAGTGCCAATAATGCCATTACCAGTTATTTGGTTTCGGCGTCGAAAGTTGATGAAAACAGGCAAAGGTACCTTGATATGTTTGGGATTACTGAAAATAAAATTGATGGAGTATTAACTGAAGTTGATGGATTTGTTGAGAAATTAGTAAAGGGTGGTGAAACGGTTTTAAATCCTGAGAAAAAAACAACTGAATACCTTGAGAAGTTATTGGAATTAACAAAGACTATAAAAACAGAATAAGATGGCAGTAGATTGGGATAATTTAAATGGCAACCTCGATTCGATACTTGAGGATGCAGCAAATAAAACTGACGCAGAGTTAGGAGAAAAAATTTCGTCGGTAACAAAACTTACACAGCAAGAAATAAAAACAATGTGCCCCGAACCAGGTGATGCAAAAAAGCTACTGGAATTAATACAAATTGTTAACTCTGCTGAGAGTAAAAATTCAAAAATAAATCAAATTGTTACAAATTCTGAAAAATTTGGCAAAATGATTATTGCTATTTTATCGAAGGTGATATAGCCCCGGAAACTTTTTATTCGAAGACGAATTTAGCACCAAAAGAGATAATATTTGCCGAAAGCCCATCGTTGCGCTGGTAATTACTATACTTTGCATTGATTGATTTTAATCCGAATTTGTAAAGTTTTAAACTCGTAAAAACATCGGTATATGTTAATCCAATTCCCATTTGGTGGCTATTAAATTTTGCCAAATCAAAATCAGATGTATAATATTTTTCAGTTGATAAATGTTGCTCGTATGGAGCATAATAATCGGCTTGTGTTTGATTGTAAAAGCGGTAGGTTGGTGTTATCGTGAAGGCAGGTGTAATTTTTACAGGTAACTCAACGCTAGCCGTGTTTGACGAAATTCCCCAGTCATCGGTGTAGTAACGGTAATATGTACGAAGAACCAGAAATTCAGCAATGTAATAGTTTATTCGGGCTCCGATTGGGATTTTTAACCGGTTGCCCGGTAATCGTTCAATATCGTCTGCAAGTTGGAAAACCTTTGTGTTTTCGCGCGAAGTATAATTTGCAATATGGGTTCCGTCACCAATAAAATAATTTGATTTATCAGCAAAATATACCCTGTTGTATGGACTTGATAATAAGCCCTTTTGGTACACAATGTCCATAAAAATGGCGGCTTGTAGTTTTTTTGTAATTATTTGCGACAGAAAAAGTGAGCCTGAAAATGAATTCCTTCCGGTTTTTGAAATTTCAGAAAATGCTACGGGATTATAAGCAGTTGATGGATTCCCATTGTTATTTAAAACATCAACTCCGGTAAAATACCCTTTATTAAGAAAATCGGCACCATATTTTTGAAATTCATGAAGTTCGGTTGGGTAAATTGGTTGCCAATTGTCGATGTACACCTGGGTTTTAAGATTTACTTCAGTATTTTTTTCATTAAACAACTTTGTAATGCTACCTCCAAGTCCTACCGATGAATAATCGTATTCCAGGGATCCGGAAATATTTGAGGTCCAAATGAAGTTCCTGTTATCAGAACTGTGGCTATAGTTTATCAGCAAACTTTTTAGTTCATCGCTTTTTGATGCTCCCGATGAAGCTACCCATGGGCTTCCCATTGGATTTGAATTGCCAGGGTTACCATTGTTATTGTCATCATCATCTTCATCATCATCGTCGTCATCACCCCTTGAGGCTCCTGAGCTGTTAAACGGGTTTATATTGCTTGATGAGGCCGAAGAATAAGCCGAAATTCCAAAATCAATGGTAATGACATCATCGTCGTTTAGTGGGAGGCTAACCACTATAGTGGGGGTTATATCTGTTAACTCTTCGCTGCCAATACCTCCTCCAACTGCCGAATGTTCCCCATCCTGTTTGTAATAACTCATCAGAAGGTCTATTTCGGCAGCTTCAAGTACCCTTTTTTTATAGATTAAGGTACTGTCGTTGTTTTGAGCAGAAACTAATCCAAAACAACTTAGCAGAACCAATGTTAATATTAAAGTATTTTTCATTTTTATTGTTTAATTACAACCACAACCTCCTCCGGTTTTTCCTCCATTTGCACCTGCAGCGCCTTCACGATATACCTGAAAATTAGTTTCAAATCGTTCATTTGCATTAGCCGACAGTTTCATGTCGGGATCGTTTATGTACACTTTTTCGTATTCGCGGACAGCTGTACATGACCCTAAAAACAACAGAACCATGCTACAGAATACTATTTTTTTTAAATGTTTCACTTTTAAAGAGTATTAAATGTTATATTTTGTGACTTGAATATTTTACCTTTTGTATCAACTATAACCGTTTCAACTTCTTTCATCTGATTAATAAGGTCTAATCCAACATCAATTCCCATTACAAAAACAGATGTTGCAAGAGCATCAGCCAGTTCTGCTTTGGGAGCAAATACTGTTACGCTGGCAATACCCTGTGTTGGGTAGCCTGTACGCGGATCGATTATATGCGAATATTTTTGCCCATTTATTTCAATAAATTTTTCGTAATTTCCCGATGTTACAACAGCATTGTTGTTTAACGGAAACCACGAAAAAACTTTGTTTTTGTTGAGTGGATTTGTAACGCCAACAGTCCAGGGAGTTCCATCGGGTTGTGTCTCCCCAGGTGGTTAAATCACCCGAAGCATTTATAATTCCTGCTTTTGCCCCTGACTGAATAAGTAGTTTTTTTGTAGCATCGGCAGCATACCCTTTGCCAATTGCTCCGAATCCAATTTTGGAACCGGCTTTCTCCAAATAAACTGTTTGATTTGTTTCATCCAGAATAATATGTTGAAATCCTATTTTCTGAATGGCTTGTTTAATTTTCTTCAGCATCGGGAAGTGATTTTAATACTTCCATCGAAACGCCAGATTTTATCCATCGACGCATACGAAATATCAAATGCTCCATTGGTAATTTTAGATATTTGAATGCTTCGTTTTATTAAATCAAAAAGTTCGGAACTTACTTTTACAGGCTTAATTCCTGCATTTTTAATAATTTGTGTTGTTTCTGAATTTTTATCCCACGACGAAATAAGTTTTTCAATCCTGCTTATTTCATTTTTTGCCTGATCAAGGTAAATGTTTGCTTCGTCCTGATTATTTGCAACCACTGTTAATTCGAACTGGCAGCCCATTAATATTTCTTTTTGTTTAAACATTTCCTGACTGAATGTCAAGAATCGGTGAAAACAAGAAAAAATAAATCAGCAAGCGTTTCATCGTTTATGGGTTAAATGATTCCAACATGGTTATGTATTCCGAAGCACTTATGTTTTTATAACCAGTGGTACCCAGAACTTTTCCATTTTTATCTAAAACCAATACTATTGGGAATAAGCCTTGTTTGTTATATTTTTCGGCAAGTATATTATTTGCTTTTTGTTGCTCTTTCGAAATTTTATTTTTTGCCCTTTTGGGAAAATCAGCTTTATGAAGTATTAATTTCTGAGAATATTCTTTAAATTCATTGGACAGCCAAATGTTTTTTTCGAGTTTCATACATGGGGCGCACCAATCGGAACCTGAGAATACCAGAAGGATATTTTTATTTTGCTGGTTTGCAAGCTGGGTGGTTTTTTCAAAATTGGTTATCCATTCCTGAGAAAAGGTTTGGGCTGAAAATATTAAAATAATAAGAGTTGTGAACACTGTTGTTTTCATAGTAACATATAACTTTAAAGAACATTATTATATTGTATGTTACCGGTAAAACAATCTAAGGGACTAAAAGTTTTGAATTAAAAAGGTGCTGGTTATACCAATTTTGTTGGTGTGTTTCGTCAGCAATTTTTTTTATCCTACCCTCAAAGTTCAAATACAATCCATTGTCCGAAATAAAAGTAACAGCTTCGTCAAACGATTTAAACATACTGCTGTAAAATGAATCGTTTTTGATGGGGCGGGTGCTTGAATAAGTTTGGGCTATTTCAATGTTGTAGAGCATCAAATCGGCAATGAGTGTATTCTCAACTCCTAGTTTTTTAAAGTGGCGGATACATCTTTGAGCCACAGAGCGCCGTAATTTAGGCTTGCGTGTATTTACAGGGAAGTACTCTTTTGATATTAAAAATTTGTTTTGTTCCATCAATTTCGATTCCCTTGGATTAAAGGCAAAATCGTAAAATTCCTTCACATCTTTAAACCGTGTATATAAATCAGTTATTTGTTCTTCGAGATGTGATTTATCAAGGCTTGATAAGTATTTTTTTAGTTCCCTTTTGCTCATTTTATTGTTGGTAATTAACCGTTTGGTCGATTATTTTGAAATAATTAATCGATCGGAAAATATTTTATTTTTTGTGCTAATTTGGAGTATATAACTTCCATTTTTTAGTTCACTGATATTAAGTGATGTTTGATTAATGTTCTGCTGGCTAAAAACGAGTTGCCCTGTCATTGAATAAATTTGGCAGCTTTCTATTGGTTGCACAAAGTTGTGTTCTAAATGTATTAAGTGTTTGGCGGGATTAGGGTAAAAGCTAATTGAATTTTTTAATTCTTCCTTTATTCCTGTAGCTGTTTGTGCCAAACGAACCATTTTTAAGTTTTTATTTCCGCCATTACTTTCAATTGAAATTTGAATGGAATCGAGTGATGGGGTAGCTGACGCATATAAAATCTGAAATGTATGGTTTTCAGATCCTAAAAGAGAAATGTGTTGTTCAAAATCGGCACTAAAATTAATTCCACCTTTAATTTGAATCGATTGAATGGTCAAAATACTATTTGCCTGGTTGGAAATGGTGAAGTTTATGGTGTCTGTTTTATTAATGTTTATAGTGTCATTCGAAATATATGAACATTCATAAATTCCTAACTTCGCCGCAAAATCAGACGATGTGGGAAATCCTCCGGAAACCCAGGCATTTATCCCATTTTGTAATTCATAAACTTCTCTGAATCCTGAATTTTGCATCGCCGAAAATACATTCCTACTTCTTCCGCCACTTTTGCAATGTAATAAGTATGTTTTGTTTTTATCGAGTTGAGCCAGTTGAGCAGCAAAATCGGCATCATAATAATTCCTGTTTATGGCTCCTTCAATGTGCTGTGGATTATATTCGCCAGGCGTCCTGACATCTAGTATAACAAAATTAGGATTTGATTCATTGGCTTTAATTAAACTGTCGCAATTGGCCGCAGTTAATTGTTGGTAAACCAATTGGGGTAAATTGGTGCAATAATCTGCCGAATAAAGAGTATTACTAAAAGGAATCAGAAAAATCAGGCAAAGTGAAACTCTGAATATTTGGTTTAATATTTTGTCCATTTGAAAATTATTTATACAATAATAAAAGTTTTATTTGGTTCTTCTTTTATAAACCAGAGGTATTTGCGCCCTTACATTATTGGTAGATTTATTTTTTTTGTGCTGCTATTGTGACATTTTTTTTATTTGTTTTGGCTAACGCGCAGGCAGTATGGGGTTTAGGATGTTAATTAATAGTTGCCAATAATTTTTGAATTTATATAATTTTTTAATCAGTTATTTATAAATTTAATAATTCAAGAACAACAAACACTATAGTTATGCGGTACTTAACATTTATTTTTCTAATAATGGTTGTCCATGGCGCTAATAGTCAGTCGTTCGAAAATGATCGTATACAACCTTACGTAAATAATAGTTTTTATTGGCAATACAAACAAACTCCTGTTTTGTTATTAGGAGGGAATTTGGAAAAAAACATATTCCAATCGGCTGATTTAGAGGAGAAATTAACAGCTATCCATGAAACAGGAGGTAATTTTATTGTTAACATGATGAGTGGGAGTGGAGAAGGTGATTTGTGGCCATATTGGCGTGCCGGTGAAAAGTATAAATTGGATAAGTTTAATACGCTGTATTGGAATAAATTTGATAAATTCCTGAAGCTTACCGCTGAAAGGGAAATTGTTGTGCAGATTGAAGTTTGGGCTGTAAAAGACATTTTATCAGCTTGGCCTAAGAATCCCTGGAATCCAATGAATAATAACCAGTATACAACCGATAATACAAAACTTAAATCAGAAGATTGCACGGATACTGAAGGATTTCCTGATTTTTTTAAATCGGTACCTGCCTTAAACAATGATTCGTTAGTGCTTTTATACCAGCAACGATTTGTGGAAAAACTACTATCAATTTCATTTAATTATAACCATGTTTTATATTCTTCAAATATTGGATTACTATCAGAATCGGCAACAGAATGGAATATATATTGGGCTCAATACATTAAATTAAAGGCAAATGAAGCAGGAGTTAAAATAGAAAATAATGTATTTTAAACCCTAAAAACCAGGATTTTGACGAGATGCAACTAGTTGCAATTAGTTCTTCTAAAATTTTTCAGATGTGGCAATTCCTCAGAAATTGATTGACGTTAATCAAGAACATTGGGAGATTATGCAAAATGAAAGGTTAGGTATTTTACCAGAACCGAAACCAATTAATTTTTCTAAAATTTATGGAGGCCCATTTGGTGATTGGACCGATGGCCCCATCCATGGGATTGAGAGGTTTTGGAGATGTATTGTTGGCGGAGCAGCTACTGTATGTTTTAATTCTCCTCCTTTTGGTATAGGGTTCTCCGATCAAGCTCAGGCACATATTAAAAGTGCAAGGTTATTGGAAGATGAATATGATTTTTTTACCAGCACTCCTGATATTAAATCAGTATTGCTTTCTGAAAGGGAAAATGATGAAGCTTATCTGGCTAAAAATCTCAATAACGAAATCATTGTTTATTTTCCCGATGGGGGTGAGGTTGTACTCGACTTTACTGACTATACCGGTGTTTTTATTTTACGGTGGTTAAATATCGAAGCTTCAGAATGGATACATCCAAAATCCATAAATGGGGGCGGAATAGAAGTATTAAAAACCCCGGCATATGGTAGCTGGATAGCTTTAATTCAAAAAGAACAGAAATAATAAATTAGTTTTCATTCGCTTTTAGTATATTTATTTCCAGAACTAAACCAGCTGATATGAAACTATTAACATTATTTGTATTGAGTATTATTGCGCTTTCATCTGTTGCAATTGATAATCCTAAAACCCTTAGTTTAGGCTCTAAAGCTCCCGATTTTAATTTGAAGGGTGTAGACGGAAAAAATTACAATTTACGTTCGTTTAAAAATTCAAAAATACTTGTATTTGTTTTTTGTGCACCACATTGCCCAACAGCCCAGGCTTATGAAGACAGGCTAATTGATTTACAGAATAAATACAAATCAAAAGGAGTACAGGTAATAATGGTAAATCCAAATTCGCCGGAAGCGGTATGCCTCGAAGAAAAAGGATATACCGAGCTGGGAGATACTTTTGAGGAAATGAAGATTCGCGCAGCCAATAAAAGCTTTAATTTTCCCTTTTTAGATGATGGTGAAACCGAAGAAATGTCGATAGCTTATGGCCCGGTTGCTACACCTCATACATTTATATTTGATGAGAGTCGAAAGTTGAGGTATGTTGGACGATTTGATGATTCTGAAAAAATCGGTACTGCCACTCAACATGATGCTCAAAATGCTATTGAAGCGCTTTTAGCCGGGGAAGAAGTACCGGTAAAACAAACCAAAGTTTTTGGTTGCTCTGTTAAGTGGAAATGGAAAAATGAGGCAAAAATAAAACTTGATGCGGAATGGTTAACAAAAAAAGTTGACCTGGAAAAAATAACACTTGATGGTGTTAAAAATTTGGTTGAAAATAATTCAGGAAATCTTAGGGTTATTAATATTTGGGCAACCTGGTGTGGCCCTTGTGTTGCAGAATTTAACGATTTGGTAGAAACATTCAGGATGTATCAGGCTCGCGATTTTGAAATGTTTACAATTAGTATGGATAAGTTAACCATTACTGAAAAAGTAAAAAAATTCCTTAATAATAAACATGCAGCCTTTACTGCTAATTATATTTTTGGGGCTGACGACAAATACAAATTTATCGAAGCCATTGATCCCGAATGGCAAGGTCAAATCCCATATACACTTATTATTGAACCAAATGGAAAAGTGGTTGCCCGTTTTGAAGGTGGAGTTGATCCTTTGTTGCTTCGCACTAAAATTGTTGAGAATAAACTTATAGGGCGTTATTTTTAAACAAACTAAAAAACATTTGATTTTTTACTTAACTAACAAATTGTGCAGGGTACATTTTTGAGTTATTTTTGTTTAAATAATACACTTGTTTAATTCAAAAATATTTTATCTAACTCTTTTAACATCGACCTGATTTTTTCAATATTAAACTGATTAAGAACTGAAAGAAACTCAGAACTAAATGATTCAAGTTCTTTTATTTCAAGTTTTTTGCTCGATTCAATTAATCCTTCAGCTAATAATTTGCTTTGTTTATGCGAGTGTTTTTTTGAAATTGATAGATATAGCTCGAAATATTGATGTTTAACTTTTAATAATTTTTTTGATGGAATTGCTTTTATATCAAGTGATTTGGCAACATTATTTGTTTTGTTGTTTTTCTGGTCGTCAATAATTTTGAATTTTAAAAATCGGACAAGTTCTCGCGCAATATCGGTTAACTGAATTGGTTTTCGGAGGTAACCTTCAAGGCCTTTGTTTCGAAGTACTTTGCCGAATGAATCAAAAACTGTCGCTGTTATGGCTATAATCGGTATTGCTGATGTTTTAGGATTACTGCTTAATTCCATTGCTGCTTCATAACCATCCATTATGGGCATTTTTAAATCCATAAATATTATCTCGGGCTGCTCTTTTTCAGCAATAGCAATAGCATCGAGCCCATTTTCGGCTTCAATTACTTTAAGTTTAAAGAAGTTAAGTAATCCTTTTATTACTTCACGGTTGTTTTTTATATCATCGACTACCAATACTGTAGCTGATTCAAAAATAATATTATCAGGGTCGGCAATGGGTTTTATTGTTTTAGGACGGTTAAAATCAGATTTTTGGACATTATGTAAGGTAACAATAAATTGTGAACCACCATTTATTTTACTTGACACCGTAATTTCTCCGCCCATTAATTCGGTCAGTTTTTTTGTAATGGCTAATCCCAGCCCGGTACCTTCAAAATGCCTTGTTTCGTTACTTTCAGCTTGTTGGAATGAATCAAATATATTTTTAATGTTTTCTTCAGAAACCCCTATTCCAGTATCAATTACAGAGATAATTAAATCATACGAATGATCTTCAAGCTGTTGGATATCGATGATTGTTTTGATAAACCCCTTGTTTGTAAATTTTACAGCATTTCCAATCAGGTTTAAAAGGATTTGCCTTATTTGCAATTCATCGAGCATTAAGTATGCCGGAATATTGGGATTATATTCAAAAATAAAATCGAGGCCTTTTAACGAAGTTTTTACTTCAAAAATTCGTTCCATATCCTCAAATACCAATTTAAGGTCAACGGGTTCTTTTTGAATATTAAATTTTCCGGCTTCAATTTTTGATAAATCCAGGATGTTATTGATTAGGCTCAGTAAAGTATCGCCACTTGAAATGATTGACTTAACTTGTTCTTTTTGAACCGGGTCAACAATGCTTTTCGATAAAATTTCAGAAAACCCAATTATTGAATTCATAGGTGTCCTGATTTCATGGCTCATATTGGCTAAAAAATCACTTTTTGCTTTGGTTGCTTTTTCGGCAACAATTTTAGCCATTTCTAATTCTCTTGTCCTTTCTTTGACCTGAATTTCAATGTTTTCGTAATTTTTGTTTATTGCTTTTTGGTGGATGTCCCTCTCTAAATTTTTCCATACAGCACTCATTAATACTGTTAAATGTTTGATGTCATTTTCATCAAAATTTTCGGATTTATTAAAAACACCTACAATTGCAACTAATTTGCCTTCGGTGATTATTGGAATGGATAAGTATTTTTTTATTTTTTTATTTTTTTTGAGAGATTCGCTTAAATAACTTAACACCAGGCTGGATTGGTTATTGATTAAAGGTTTTTGTTCAATAAAAACTCCTTTAAACAAAATAGATTCCTGAATTTGGATGGCTATTTGATTTTTATCTTTTTCGCTAAGCGTTTTAAACTCTTTTGAATAACAAACAGGTATGTACTTATTTGTGTTTTTGTTGTAAAATGAAATAAATCCAATTTTGCTTTCGGTAAGCCTTAGCGCCACATTAAGTCCATGATTTAATAAATCATATTTATCCTGAGCTTTATATTCCGAAACTTCTAATAAACATTCAAGTTTTAGATTGTTTTTTTCAATGTTTGTTTTGGCGGCTGTTAACTCAGTTATATCATTTAAGCTTACAAAAACCAGGTCTTCTTCTTCTGTTTCAATAAATGAGGTAGATAATATATAATTTGTGTTAACTATCTTATTGTTTTTGATTTGAGGCAATGTTGCATGGATGTTTCGTTGTGATTCTTTATCTCTAAAAGTTTTATCAATTGTTTGCTGAATTTTGCATCCGGGGCAGCCATTCCCAAATTCACACCCCAGCGGGTTTGATTTTGAATTGACACAGTTAAATGCTTCCCCTCCTTTTGACCCAATAATTTTTTTTTCGGCTTTTTTGGTGAAAGTTAAGCCAGTATCATTTATCCTGATAATTTCCTTTTTCTTATTAACAAAATACATGATTATGGGTGTATCATTAAAAACCGAAGACATTAATTTTTGGCTCGAACGAAGCCTTTCGCTAATGTTTTTTCTGCTAATTGCGTATTGTATTGAATGAAAAAGTTGATTTTTATCAAAATTGCCTTTAATTAAAAAATCCTGGGCACCATGGTCCAGGGCTTCAATTGCAGTCCTATCATCGTCGAGGCCCGTGAATACAACCACGGGAATATTTCCGGCGGAAGCACATACTTTTTTAATTGTATCAATCCCTAAAGAATCAGGAAGATTCATGTCAGAGAGTATTATATCATATTCTTCATATCGTAATACTTCCAATCCTTTTTCGACAGTTGTAAAATGAGAAATGCTAAATACATAGTTTTCAATGTTTTCAAGCAGATCCTCTATTAAAAAGGCATCTTCATAATCATCTTCAATAATTAATACCTTATATTTTGATTTTAATGCCATAGATTTATTTTCGATTCGAATAAATTTTAAGACAAATTATCAGGGAATTTTACTACTGTAAACCAGAAATTGTTTATTGCTTCAACTACTTTCTGAAACTCTTTTAATCCAACAGGTTTTGTAATATAACAACTAACACCCGAAGTATATGATTCTTTAATATCGTTCTCAGTGCTTGATGTGGATAGTACAACTACCGGTATTTTTGAAAACCGATGGTCGTTTTTTACCTCTCTAATAAATTCATGCCCATTCATTCGGGGCATATTTAAATCAAGCAATATCAAATCGGGTAACCCTTTCTTTTTCTCGTTTGATACGTTATTTAAAAATTCCAATGCTTCAATACCGTCCCTTGCAATATCAATGTCTAGTTTCATTTTGGTCATCTGCAGTACTTCCTGAGTTAATTGAACATCCTCAGGATCATCTTCCACCAAAAGTATATTTATTTGTTTGCAATCTTCCATTTCTATTAAATTAAATTGTTTACCTTTTTTGTGTTGGAAATTTTACTACCGAAAACCAAAAATTTATAATCGATAGAATAACTTTTTTTAATTCGCGATACCCCGAAGGCTTGTGTATATAACAATTTGCACCTGCTTCATAACAAATATTGACATCGTGAATAGAATTAGAGGACGTGAAAATAATAATTGGTATTTTTTTCAGGTTGATACTATTTTTTAATTCGAGCAAAACTTCAAAACCATTTTTCCGTGGCATATTTAAGTCAAGGAAAATAATATTGGGAAGTGATAGATGTTGGTTTATTGTATCAGTTAATATGTTGGTCGCCTCTAAACCATCTAACGCAACATCAATGTTAATATCTGAAATGTATTCCTTTAGTATTTCAACCAGTAAGCTTGTGTCATCAGGATCATCATCGATGACTAATACCTTAATATTTTTATAGATTAGATCCATTGTGTCTATTTTGGTAATGTAAAATAAAATGTTGAACTAAATCCTGGAGTTGATTCGGCCCAGATTTTACCGTTGTGCCTTTCTATAATTTTTTTGCAAATAGCTAATCCAATTCCTGTTCCGCTATATTCTTCGCGGGTGTGTAGCCTTTGGAAAACTGTAAATATTCTATTGGCAAATTGCATGTCGAATCCTATCCCATTATCGGTAATTGAAAATTGCCAGTGGTCTTTTTTTTCTACTGCATCAATTTCAATAACCGGGTCAGCTTTATCTTTAAATTTTATGGCGTTCGAAATCAGGTTTTGAAATAATTGAATGATTTGTTTTTCATCAACATTGAGGGTAGGGAGTTTATTGCATACAATTGAAACGTTTTCCTGGTATATTTTTAAATCATACATTTCAATGACATCGTCAACAGCTTTTTTTATTGGCACCATTTCAAAAGTATTGCCACGTGTCGAAATCCTCGAAATGGTTAATAGGTCGTTTATTAATTTTTGCATTCGGGTGGCCCCGCGAGTAATAATACTAATGTATATCTGGGCTTTTTCATCTAATTGCCCTTTGTAGCGGTATTCCAATAATTCAGTGTAATTTTTAATTTTGCGTAAAGGTTCCTGCAAATCATGCGACGAAACATAAGCAAATTGCTCAAGTTCAGTATTTGAATTTTCTAAGTCATTTAATGTTGATTGGAGGTCTTGTTCGTATTTTTTGCGTTCCGTAATATCATTTATCGAAGTACGAATATGTGGTGTTCCATTGTAAGTTACCAACGATCCCCGTATTTGCCCAAAAAAAGTTGAGCCATCTTTTCGAAGGACTTCGGCTTCAGTGTTAAAACTTCTTTTTGTTTTTAATTCTTCAAGGAATTTTACAAAAAGATGTTGGTATTCTTTTGCAATAATTTTTTTAAAACTGAGGGTGGGGAATTGGTCTTTTGTAAAACCGAAATTTTTGAAGGCACTTTTGTTAACTTCAATTATTTTTCCGTCCAGATTAATGATTATAATACTTTCGTTTACCGAATCAAAAATTTGACGGAAGTTTTCTTCACTTTTTAATATTGATTTTTTTAGTTCTTCCTGTTCAGTAATATCTATAAATGTTTCTAGTAGCACCTCCTCCTCATCAATTACAATAGGCAATACCGTTTTTATTACCTGAATTTTTTCACCGGTTTTGGTGCGGATGAATTTTTTTGAATTTTCAATATCTTTATTTAAGTCAAGAATAGGGCATTTATTACAATTAGCAGGGCATACAGTATTAAAACACTTTTCTCCTACTAATTCTTCGCCCGATTTAAATTTGGTAATTTTTAAGCCCGTTTTATTGATTTGTTTAATAATTTTGTTTTTATCAATAATCATGGTGCCAAAGGGTAGTGTGTCCAGAATCATCTGAAGATTGGCCCTTGATTGTTCGATTTTTTGCTGGTCATTTTTTTGTTGAGTAATATCAAGGTGCGACCCGGAGATTCGTACAGCTTTCCCCAGGTGGTTCAAAGTTGCCGATGAACGGTTTTGTATCCACCGGTATGAACCATCTTTGTGTTTCATTCGGTATTCATGCTTAAAATCGCCCGCGGGGAATTCGATAAACTCATTAATTTTATTCAATATATCTTCCTTGTCTTCAGGATGTATATTTTGTGTCCAGGTGTCAAAAACATTTGGTAATTCATGGTTATTATAGCCTAATTGTTGTTTCCACCGATGTGAAAAATAAAACGTATTGGTTAGTATATCCCATTCCCATATTCCGGTATTTGAGGCATCTAAAATGCGGTTTAACCTTTCTGACTTAAAAATAAGTTTGTCTTCTATTTTTTTACTTTTATTAATGTCAATTCCATTGCCCAAAAAATAGTATTCGCCATTGGATTCTATCCTTTTGGCTTTTAAATAATACCATATGTGATCTCCATTTTTTGTAGTAATCTGTGCTTCTGTTTCTGAAAATCCTTCGGCAAATACCTGTTTAAGTTTTTCCCAGATGAGGGCTTTATACTTATCTTCGAAAAAGTAAAGGGGTTTTTTCCGAATTAATTCATCGTCGGTATAGCCAGTAACGGTTTTTAAATTATTATTCCATTTAAGAAGATTTCCCTTTTTATTAAAAATATAGAATATTCCTGGCATGTTGTCGATGATGCTCAGGATTAATTCCTGGTCTTTGTTTATACTGTTTATTTCAAAGTTATTATCCGATAATTGATTGTTGAGTAGGCTGATACGTCCCTTGTTCTGATGGATCTTTTGCTGAGGGTTATTTGTTTTATCCATCAGATGTTTGCCTTTTTTTATGCTCCTCATTATCAATCTTATTTTTGCAGGTAGAATATATAAACAGACTATTTTGCATGATTAAAATTGAAGAAAACAGGACAGATATCCTATAAGGGAATTCCTTAAATCGGCTGATAATGAGTTGTATTATTTATTGCTTATGAGTTGATTCAAAATTGTTTCTGTAATTGTAATACTGAAACTATTTAATGCGATTATAAAATCTGAATAATTCCTGATTTTAAAGCGTATTGAGTTAATTCAGGCAATGAAAATAAATTTAATTTATCCATGATATTTTTGCGGTGGGCTTCCACTGTTTTGGGGCTGAGGAATAATTTCTCAGCAATGATGCGTGTTGCATTGCCTTCAGCGATTAGTTGTAATACTTCTTTTTCGCGTGTTGAAAGAATATGTTTTGATTTACTTTTCCCCGGTTTAAAATCAGTAAGGTGTTTCGAGACCATCATCCGTAGTGATTCGGCAATATAAATGTTATCTTTTGTTATCGTTTTAATTGCTTTAATAAGTTCTTCAACAGCGCAGTCTTTAAGCAAATATCCCGATGCTCCGGCATCAAGCATTTCCTCAATAAACTGGATACTGTTGTGTATTGAAAGAGCTAGTATTTTAGTGTCAGGATTCGTATTTCTAATTTGCCTTGTAGCTTCTATTCCGTTTAATTCTGGCATACCTATATCGATTATGACAATGTCGGGATTTAAGTTTTTTGCCATTTTTAAAACTTGCCTTCCATCTTCTGCTTCGCCTACAACTTCAAGCCAGTTTTCGTGTTTTAGGATGTTTTTAAGGCCTTGCCTTATAATAAAATGATCGTCTGCCAGTAAAACTTTTAGTGTCATTTTTTCTTATTTAATGGTAGTGTGATTTTTATTTTAGTCCCTTGTTTATAAGCCGATTCGATGGTAAGTGCTCCATTTAAATAATCAATACGTTCTTTAATACTAAAAATACCAAAACTCGACTTTTTAGTCATATTCGAGTCTGTGTTAAAACCTATTCCATCGTCTTTAACCACAAGGTATAATAAATCATTTATTTTATCGATAAATACCTTTATAACTTTTGCTTTTGCATGTTTTGTGATGTTGGTTATCAGCTCACTAAATATCCTGTAAAGCATAATCTGTGTGCTTTCATCCAGTTTTATTGTCGATATTTTTTTTATAAATCGGTATGAAATTCCGTAGGTCTCCTTTGTTTCCTGTAATTTCCATTTTATAGCATGAATCAAACCAAGTTCATATAAAATTGGAGGGCTTAATTCATATGTTAGTTTTCGGGAATTGGTTAAAGCTTTATCGAGGTATTTCCTGATTTCTTCAAGTTCTGATTTGATATGTTCAGTATCGCTATAGTTAATTAATTCAGTTGTTTTCATTTTAGAAATCGCAAGCAACTGGCTAAAATGGTCGTGTAAATTTATAGCTAATCTTCTTTTTTCTTTTTCTTCGATGAGGACAAGCTGCGAGTTAAGTGCCTTTAATTTTTGCTGGTACTCACCAACTTCTTTTTCAAATGTAATTCTTCGGGTAACATCAGAGAAAGTAGTTGCAAAATAACCGGGTTTGGGTGAATAAGCCGAAACTTCGAAGTATTTATTGAATGTTATTGAAAAATCCAGAAAGTTATTTGGTTTACCTGTTAAGGCTACCTTACCGTATTTTTCAATCCATTTATCCTCAATGCCGGGCAATACTTCTAACACCCGTTTATTGATTATATTGTCTTTTTTAAGGCCAGTCAGGTTTTCGAATTCCGGATTTACTTCAATAAATTCATAATCGATTGGAACGTTATTATTATCCGTGATTATTTTGTGAAGAGCAAAAGCATTGTGCATGTTGCTGAATAACAATCTGAATTTTTCTTCATTTTCACGTAGTGCTATCTCGGCTTGTTTCCGCCCTGTAATATCATGTGTGGCTATTTGTACACCATTAATTTCTTTTCTCTCATCAAAAATTTTTGAGTAAATCGATAAATACCATTTGTCGCCAGATGATGTTTGTACTAAATCTTCAAATTCAAGCGGGTGGTTAAATCGCGCTGACTGTAAAATACGTTGGTAATACTTTTTGCCAAAATCGCCACCGTACAATTCAAAAAGCGATTTTCCTACAAAATCGGACGGCTGGCCCTGAAGTTCACGTGCAGCTATATTGTTGAGCAATATTGCCCTTCCGCTTAAATTATAATAGCCAATTCCTATTCCTGAGTTTTCGAGCAATAAACGGTACCTTTGCTGACTGTCATATAATTCTTTTTTTGCTTTTTTTTGTTCTGTCAGGTCTTTTACAAGAAACCAAAAAGAGGAGGGTAATCCATCGTACCCTTTATTAACGTGTACCGAAATTTTAACAGGGATAGTTGTGCCATTGTTTTTAATAAATTCTTTTTCATATGCACCTTTTGTGAGTTTATTTATAAGGATTTCCGACACAATTTTTTTTTCTGATTGGTGCCATTTTAAAGGTGTTATATCGTTGTATGTTAGCTGTGTGAGCTCTTTTTTTGTATAACCAAGCAGCGTGATGAGTGATTTGTTGCAATCGATTATTTTATTGGTAAGAGTTGTTGAGATCCAGGCATCGTTAATATAGTCAAACAAGTTCCTTAACTTTTTTTCGTTAAGAGTGAGTGTTTGTTCCGTTGTTTTAAAGGTTGTAATATCGCGTATTGTTGAGGCTATTATCGGTTTGCCATTTAAGTTTAGGTCCCTGGTTTGAATATCGATATGGACAGTATTTCCATTTTTGTTTTTTATTCTTAGGGTAAACCTTGCTGGCGATGGATGAGAAAGCTTCATTAAAACCACATGATTGTTGGCCGAATCGTCAAATAAATCGAGTATGTCTGTGCCTAATAATTCTTTTTTTGTATAACCGGTAATATCTGTAAAAGCATTATTGAGGTCTATTATTTTGTTGTCCTGAAGAATTAGCAAACCATCAAAAGTAAACTGCAATAGCAATTCCAGGTCGTGTTGGGTAATCGTTTTTAAAAGCAGATTTTTATCTTCAGACATGGAATTTGTATTTGGAATATTAAACTACTAAAATCATTTTATCATTTTTAGTAAAATTTTGAAATGTTGAAAACTAATAATAACATTTGGTCAAAATGAAAGGTGTTGACCTAAAAAAAATGCCCCTCAAGCGAAAGGGGCAAATTTTATGAAATTGGTTTTCTATGCAAAATTAGGGTTTGCTATCAGACATCAAGTCTAACCTTTTAAAATATCTTTTAATGTTCGCCGTAAAATAGTGTTTTCAATTTCCAGTTCTTTAATCCTTTCTTTTAATGCGCTTTCAGTTTCTTTGTTTTTATTCTCTTCAGGTTTTTCGTAAGGCAACATTTGACCAATCTCTTTAAAAAAATTGTATTGCAAAATTGACGACAATGAAATAAGTTTTCCGACCTGTAATGTATCCCTGCTTAACATTCCATGAACAGTTGAAGGATGAGCATTTAACTGCCTTGCCAATTCTGCCGGGCTTACATGGTTTTTCGAAAGCTCCCGTTTTACAATGTTTACAATGTTGATCTTTTCCATTATGCAGTTATTTAAAATAACATATGTAAAGAAAGGAGTTTTAATGATAAAATACAAATAAATATAGATAAAAATAGTATAAATATTGAAGATAAACAGTAAAAAGTATCAAAAAAAGTAAAAAATATGCTGAAAAATAGAAAGAAGATATTAAAATTAAATATAGTATGTTATACTAAAGATTTAAATTGTTATATATAAATATATAACGGTTGAAAAATAAGTAAAAATATTATAAAATAGAGTAAAATAGATGATAAAAAACTAATAAATAGTTGTAAAAAGAGAATAATTTTAACATGGTTTATTTACCTTACCATAAAAATCATTTAAAAGGTGGGTATTTATATGGGGAGTAAAGTATTGAAGCTAGAAGATAAATTGATTGTTAAATGAATAAAAAGTGATTGGCTCTACTTTAAATTTTGTAAAGTATTAGGTGTTTGGAAAGGTACCTTGATAAATAATTGGCTTGTAAAAAAAATCTTAAATTATTGACAAAAAATTGAGATTACATTGGTTGAAAATTAATTTGTTTGCGTTGATTTATATGCGTTTGAAGGCAGCGTAATTCCAGGTATCGTAAAATGGTTTAGGGTATCGTATGAAAGTTCGTCTTCCGAAATAAGGGTATTTGGAAAAAGCAAACAATTATTGTTAGCAAGCGGGAGTTCATTATTTATAAAAACAACAGGTTGCGATAGGGTATCTTTTTTGATTGTTTCGTTTTGCCCACTAATTTTTAAACCCAATAAATAAAATAACGATGAAACTAAAATAATGGCTTTCATATGTTTAACAGTTGTTTAATTTTTAAAGTTATCCATTCAATTCGCTCAAAAAATACTTTTGTACTATTAAAAGCAACTTAATAAAGCATGGTTTATATAAACCGATTTGTTTAAATCACAGTACAAAATAGCCGTTTCGGAAGTGTGAATGAAATTATTTCTGTCAAACTACCTCATCAATCGGCCAAATGCATCTATTAATCTGCTTATTGATTGAAGAAATTTTTTGCGAATTCATTGAAAACAAATTGTTACAACTTTTGTGCACCAAAAATTGTTGTTTCTTTGCAGGCTGAAACTTAAAGGAGAGATGGAAAAAAAGAAGGTAAATGTTGTAACATTGGGATGCTCAAAAAATTTGGTTGATTCAGAGGTTTTGATGAGTCAATTGGAGAGTGGCAAATTTGAAGTTTCTCACGATTCGAATGAAACCGGCTTTGATGCTGTGGTGGTTAATACCTGTGGTTTTATTGGTGATGCCAAACAAGAATCGATTGATACCATTTTACAATATGCAAATGCCCGGGAGCAAGGCGAAATTGGTAAACTGTATGTGATGGGGTGTTTGTCGGAAAGGTACCCTGGTGAATTAAAAGCCGAGATTCCTGAAGTTGACCGGTTTTTTGGTAAGTTCGATTTGAGGGCTATTGCCGATGAACTAAAAGTTACTTACCATCCTGAGTATATTTATGAACGGAAAATAACAACTCCTTCGCACTTTGCTTACCTGAAAGTTTCTGAAGGCTGTAACAGGTCGTGTGCTTTTTGCGCAATTCCTAAAATGACTGGCAAACATAAGTCAAAAACGCTCGAAAATATTATAAAAGAAGCTCGTTACCTGGCTAAAAAAGGGGTGAAGGAGGTATTGCTTATTGCTCAGGATTTGTCGTATTATGGCATTGATATTTATGGTAAAACTCAACTGGCTGAAGTAATAAATGGTATTTCTGATATTGATGGCATAGAGTGGATTAGGTTACATTACCTTTATCCCACAAAATTTCCTTACGAGGTTTTGCCAATTATGCACGATAATCCGAAGGTTGTAAAATACCTTGATATGCCTTTGCAACATATAGCTGACCCTGTATTGCACCGGATGATGCGGCATGTAACCCGCGAAGAAACTGAAAAACTGATTGCCCGTATAAAATCAGAAGTACCGGGAGTTGGAATACGTACAACAATGTTAGTGGGTTATCCGGGTGAAACAGAGGCTGATTTTCAGGAATTAAAGGAGTTTATTACTCAGGTGAAATTTGAAAAACTGGGTGTATTTCCATATTCACACGAGGACGGGACATATGCTTACAAAAAATTTGAAGACGATGTCCCTCAAGAAATAAAACAAGCCCGTGCCGACGAATTGATGGAGTTGCAACAACAAATTTCGGCTGGTATTCAGGAATCGAAAATTGATAAAAATTTAATGGTAATAATTGACCGGAAAGAAGGCGAATATTATATTGGCCGAACTGAGTTTGATTCGCCTGAAGTAGATGGTGAAGTATTTGTTACATCTGAAGAAATGCTACATAACGGGCAGTTGTGCCAGGTCAAAATTACCAGTGCTACGGATTATGATTTATATGGATCGAAGATTTGAAATTTATTTTTCGAACATTTAGGTAAATCCGTCCATCTTTAGAAATGCTTTAAATACACCATTTTTCGCTGTAGGCATTGTTATTCGGTTATCTTTGTAAACTTTATTTATAAATATATCATAAAATGAAAGCATTAACGATTGGGGATTTAAAAATATCTCTACCCATAATCCAGGGAGGAATGGGTATAGGAATTTCGATGTCGAAGTTAGCTGCTGCTGTTGCTAATGAAGGAGGAGTTGGCGTTATAGCTGCTGTTGGTATCGGAATGTTTGAAAAAAACTATGCTAAGGATTTTGTAGATGCAAATATTCGTGGATTAAAAAACGAAATAAGGAAAGCCAAAGAGAATACAAATGGTATTTTGGGTGTAAATATAATGGTTGCACTTACTAATTTCTCAGATATGGTAAAAACAGCTGTTTCTGAAAAAGTAGACATTATATTTTCAGGTGCCGGATTACCAATGAATTTGCCACAATACTTAACAAAAGGGAGCAAAACAAAGTTGGTTCCTATTGTTTCGTCGGGACGCGCAGCTGGTATTTTGTGCCGAAAATGGAAAGACTTATACAACTACTTGCCTGATGCATTTGTTGTCGAAGGTCCTAAGGCAGGTGGGCACCTGGGTTTTAAAAGGGCTCAACTCGATGATCCTAAATTTGCACTTGAAAATTTGGTGCCTGAGGTTATTGAACATGTTAAACCTTTCGAAGAAATGTACAATCAGTCGATTCCTGTAATTGCAGCTGGTGGTATTTATTCGGGAAGCGACATAAAAGAGATAATGGACCTTGGAGCTTCGGCTGTCCAGATGGGAACCCGCTTTGTAACCACCGACGAATGTGATGCTTCTGAAGCATTTAAAAACACCTATATCAATTCAGTAGAAAGTGACCTTGAAATTATTCAAAGTCCGGTAGGAATGCCTGGAAGGGCCATCCGAAACGAATTTATTGATAAAATAAACAGAGGTGAAAAACACCCAGTAAAGTGCCCGTATAAATGTTTAAGGACATGCGATTTTGAAAAAACGCCTTATTGTATATTTGCCGCTCTTATGAGTGCAATGAAAGGTAACTTTTTTAATGGTTATGCTTTTGCCGGCGCAAATGCATATAAAACAAGTAAAATAATTTCAGTGAAAGAAACTTTTGAGACAATTCTCAGTGAGTTTAAAGTTGCTGTAAGCAAAAAATAATAATCATCTTTGGCAATTCTTAATCTGTGGTTTACCCGGAAAATGAATTGCCAAAGGTTTTATTTACCCTTTCGCCAACGGGTTTTTCCATTTATTGGGAATACACCTTTATTCACAAATTTTACATCTTCGATTGAATAAAAAGCGTTGGGATTGTATTTGCTTATAATTCCTTCAACTTTCGAAATATCTGTTCGTTTAATTATACTGTAAATAATACTTACATTTTGGTTATTGCCCATGGCGTCCTGGTGTGTAATACCATAATCCGAATTTCTAAGTTCAGTAATTAATTTTGAGGCTTCTCTACGTGTAATAATTTGGATTTTAACTAAACCCACTGCCAGCTTTTCTTCCAACAAAAGCCCTATGTAGTTTCCAGTAGCAAAACCTGCGGCATAGGCAATATAACAAATCCAATTGTCCATGTTTTGAACTATTTTTGTCATGGTAATCAACCAGAGTAAAACTTCAAAAAATCCCAACAGCGGAGCAATTAGTTTTTGCCCTTTTGAGACCATAACAATACGTATAGTGCCAAATGAAACATCACAAATTCGGGCAAAAAATATTATAAGTGGCAGTAAAACAAACGTAAACAAACTACTGTCGTAAAATGTCTCCAGTAAAATCATCGCTTTTAGTTTTTGTATAAATATACTAAATATTGTCCCTGAAGTTTCGATTCAGGAGGGAATTTAAATGGGTGTATTTCTGAAATAGGTATTAGAATTCGGAAGTAAAATGGAATTCGATTTTTTTAAATTCGTCCTGAGCCATTTGTAATATAAAACCTGAATCGGCCATAAAAACATCGCGGCCCCGTTTATCCTTCGCCATTTTCTGATGCTTCCGTTTTTTAAATTCATTTAATAGTTTTTGATCGTCCGATTTAATCCAACAGGCTTTATGCATTTGGAGATGATCCCAATTACATTTTGCCCCATATTCATGTTCTAAACGGTATTGAATAACTTCGAATTGGAGCTGCCCTACAGTCCCAATGATTTTACGGCCATTAAACTGGCTGGTAAAAAGCTGAGCAACACCCTCGTCCATTAATTGGTCAACTCCCTTTGCCAGCTGTTTTGACTTCATGGGATCGCCATTTTCAATGTATCTGAACAGCTCCGGCGAAAAACTTGGTAGCCCTTTAAAATGGATTTCCTCGCCTTCGGTTATTGTATCGCCAATGATAAAATTGCCCGAATCGGGTATACCAATTATATCGCCAGGATAGGCTTTTTCAACAATCTCCTTTTGTGAAGCCATAAATGCTGTTGGGCTCGATACACGTATGGTTTTACCTAATCGTATATGTTTATAGGGTTTATTCCTTTCAAATTCACCCGAACAGATTTTTACAAATGCAATCCGGCTTCGGTGGTTAGGGTCGATATTGGCGTGTATTTTAAAAATAAAACCACTAAAGCTATTTTCATCAGGTTTTATTTCGCGTTCTTCGGTATGGCTGTTTTGGGGCGGAGGGGCTATTTTAACAAACGCATCCAATAATTCCTGGACACCAAAATTATATAAAGCACTTCCAAAAAACACAGGCGCCAATTCACCGTCAAGGTAAGGAGTTGTTTCGAATGTGGGGTATACACCTTCTACGAGTTCTAATTCATCCCTTAAAATCTGGGCATCGTTGCCTATGTATTCTTCCAGTTTATGATTTGAAATATCTTCGAATTTCACTCCCGGTTCAATGTCTTGAATACTTGGATTAAAAAACTGCAGGCTTTTAGTAAAAATGTTGTAAACACCCTTAAAGTCAGGGCCGCTATTTATTGGCCAACTTAATGGCCTAACTTTTATTTGCAATTGTTCTTCAATTTCGTCCATCAACGAAAAAGTATCCTGAGTTGGGCGGTCCATTTTATTGACAAAAACTATTACAGGAGTTTTTCGCATCCGGCATACATCCATTAGCTTTTTTGTTTGCGGTTCAACCCCTTTTGCAGCATCAATAACAATAATAACACTGTCGACTGCTGTAAGTGTGCGGAAAGTATCTTCCTGGAAGTCCTGGTGCCCTGGAGTGTCTAGAATGTTTACTTTGTAACCATCGTATTCGAAACCCATTACTGAAGTGGCTACAGAGATTCCCCTTTGCCTTTCAATTTCCATAAAATCGGAAGTAGCCCCTTTTTTTATTTTGTTGTTTTTTACAGCACCGGCAACCCTGATAGCACCTCCAAAAAGCAATAGTTTTTCGGTGAGAGTTGTTTTTCCTGCATCAGGGTGACTTACTATACCAAATGTTCGCCGCCTGTTAATTTCTTCAATAAAAGTCATATCTGTTTCAAATTTGAACGGCGCAAAAGTAGTCATTCAGATACAAAGGCAAAAACAAATCGCAAATTTTGCATCAAATAGTTGAATTTATTAATGGTGAGAATTATGGTTTGTTAATCAGTGTGTTAGGGTTTTGTCCATTAGGCTTAAAAATACCTTCTTTTTTATAGGGATTTGATTGGTTGGGTGCGATAACAAATTTAACTTTTACTATTTGATGGTAGGGGACATAATATACTTCGGTTTTGTATATTTTATCCTCTTTTTGTTTGGTAACCGGCTTACTAAATTCCTTTGATAAAAGTACTCCGGTATTCATTACATCAAGAACTACTCCTTTGGCGGAGGTCAATTGGGATTTTAATAAATAATATTCGCTATCTGATCGGAATCCATTTGGAGCATGGTGAAAAATGGTTACTTCAGTATTTGTTTTTTTTGCTTTCCTGAATAGCTCTTTGAAATCTAAAACGCTCAGGTCCTGCGCATATACACCAATAGTTAGAAATATAAACATAAAAGGGGATAGCTTTTTCATAACTTATTTTTATGTTTTATAAAACTACCAAAAATAGTGCCACCAAAAGTTAATGAAATGCTTTGATATTATTCAGAGCCTCTTTTTGTTTTTAATTGTCGGACTACAGTTGAAATGTGTTCCCAGTATTTTTTATGAAACCTTACACTTGATCGTCCTATAATACGGTGGTAAGTTTCAGGTGAATCATCGGGGTGAAATTTATATTTTTTCAGGTCAACATATAAGCCGGGTACTTCGGGGTGAAATTGTACAGCAAACACATTGGGGTATTTATCATGGGCAATTCCTTCTATAACTTTTTCATCCATCGAAAGGGCGGTAACTTTAAATCCTTGCCCCAGTTTTTCAGCCGACTGGTGGTGGCTACTGTAAATACGAGGTACCCAACCTTTGCCCATTTTAATGGTTTTTCCAAAAAACGGATGGCTGGTCATTTTTATTTTATGAAGGTTAATACCCATCAGTAATGTGTCGGAACTTATTTTCTGCCAGTAATTACGGTGTAAGTTTGCCCGGCCAATGTCGAGTGTTTCTTCAGCATTTGAGGCACTATACAGTTCGGCAGGTATATCCTGAACAAGGGTTCCGCCGGTGGCTACATTCATGGTTTGCATTCCTAAACAAAAACCGGTTACCATATAGTCAGGTTTATAATTGAGGTAGGGTTTAAAACCGGTATTTTGCGATCCGCCAAGAAGGTGAAAAAGAAATGATGCTTCAAAAAGGTGCCTGTTAGGGTCAGTAACAACAGATAATAAATTTTCCTCGCCATAAATTTCAGGTTGAATATCTGGCCCGCCAAAAAAGAATACGCCTATTGAATTATCAAAAATGGTTTTAAAATCGTCGCTGCAAGTATTGTTTTGGAAAATGGTTTTAAGAGCAAGTTCATCATTTATTTCATGCAAAAAGAAGTTTTTTAATCCATTTTCAGCGATGTATTCTAACGATTTGCTAAAATCATATTTTTGGCTGGAATGGTAAACACCCACAAATTTAGTTTTGTTTTTTTTGATGTCCAATAAATTTTGTGCCATCAAAAATTGTATCGCTTGAATATTTCGGACAGTTGGATTTGTAAGAATAAGGTATTTTTTTCGATTGTTAAACTCGGTTTCAAAAAAATGTTGGGAAAATGCGGATATTGAAAATGCTAATAGAAGGGCTAATATTATTTGTTTTTTCATCTCAATAAATTTGTTTGTTTCATTTGCATTCGATGAAACTCCCATGGTTTTAATTCTGATTGTTTTTGAAACAAAGTTTCATGGTCGTTTCATAACTCTATGATATTTGAGATTTCAAATATAACAGAAACAAAAGAGGTATAAAAAGTTTATTTCGGTTGTTTTTTTATTTAAGATTGGTTTTGTTTTTTAAATTTGAACTTAATTACTATTTAATCATAAATATTTAGCAGATGTCTTTTAAACTTTTTACACTTCAAACTTTTGGAAAACTAAAACCAACTGAAAAAATTGAAGCGCAGCGTACTCTTTTGGAAGGTGATTATCAGGAGTTTAAAAAAGTAGAAGGGTCAGATGAGTTAAAAGAATTTGAAGAATTAAAACAATGGGTGAATTCTGACGATTTTAAAAATCGTAAAAAAGAAATTGAATCTATTCGTTTTAAGGGAAGCCAGGAACAAAAGCAGTTGCTTGAATTTCAAAAACTGGAAAAACAAAAAAAAATAAAAAATTATTTTACTGTTGAACAATCATCTGAAATAAAAAGATTTGAAACAATTAAGCAATCAGATAAACTGGCCGAGTATTATTTGTTGCATAAATATGTTTTTGAAGGGCCTTTTCAGGAAGAGAAAAAAAATAGTTTAAAACAGGTGTTTAAAGGATCTCCTGAGCAGAAACAATTGCTTGAATATAATAAACTTCAAAAGTCAAAAGCAATTAAAGTATATTTTGAACTTAATGATTCGCCTGAATTAAAGCAACATGAGGTTTTTGCCAATTCAGAAACACTAAAAAACTACATCGAGTTAAAAAATACACCTGCAAAAGGGAAAGAACAAAAAATTGAGTTTAAACAATTGTCGCGTAACCCTGAAATAAAAAAATATTTTAGGTTCGAAAAATCAAAAAAACTGAAATTATACCATAGCACGGTAAATAGCCATCAGTTGTCACGCTTTACAGAATTATCGGAACTAATAAATTCCAAAGAATTTATAGCCCGGAAAACATTTTTGGAAGATAAAACTAAGTTCACTAAAACTGAAGCTTTTCAAAAAGAACAAAAATTAAAACAATTATCGGCCGATGGTGATGTGAAGTTTTACCTGGCTTATGAAAAATCAAAAAATTATAAAAACTATATCGCTGTTGCTGATTCTGCTGATTTAAAGAGGCACAACGAATTAAAACAATTGATAAATTCTGAAGAGTTCCTGGCAAAAAAAGCTTATCTGGAAGATTTAAAAAAGTGGGAAAAAACTGAAGAGTTTGCAAAGCAGCAAAAATTCCTGGAGATGGAAAAATACCCGCATCTGGTTAAGTATTTTAGCTATGTTGGCACCACAAAGTTTTCATTTTTTGAACAATGGAAAGTAATTTTTGAAGATAATTTTAATGGGAGCAAACTTGATACTCACAAATGGCAAACCAAACATCACAGAGCCAATGACATATTAGGCGATAATTTTTCGCAACCCGGCGATTTGCAGGCCTATAACGCAGGAAAAAATCTGGTTTTTGGTACAAAAGGATTATCGCTGCAAGTTAAAAAAGAGAACGCTGAAGGAAAAGCATGGAATCCAGCGGTTGGTTTTACACCTCAAACTTTTAACTACACATCGGATATGATTAATACATCTTCCGGTTTTTGGTTTGAGAATGGGATTTTGGAAGCCAAAATTAAATTTAATCCTGTAACAGATGTGGTCAGCTTTTTTCAGTTGTCGGGCGAAAAGCCTAATCCTCAGATAAACCTGTTGGAAATGGGTAACAAAAACAGGGTAGGAGTTTTTAAGGTTGAAAATGGCAAAGCGCTTATTTCTGGCCCTAATATCGATAATTTAAAAAAGGGGTATTTTTATCTGTTTCGTATAGAAAAAAACCAACAACAATTAATTTGGTCGATAAACGATTGTGTCATTTATACCATGCCAGCTTCCGGATTTCAATTTGCTACGTTTTTGAACCTGTCAACTATTGTTGTCAATGAAGTACGTTCATCAATGCCTGTTTCATTTGATGTTGAATGGGTAAAGTGTTATGCAAAAAAATCAGTTTAAAGAATCAATTCGCAAGATCTAAAAACCACGTTTATTAAACAAAACATACCCAAAATTGAGTGTTACGAATAAATTAGTATCTGGTTTTTCGTAATAATTAAATGCGAGGCTAACCGGGCCTATACCAGTATGATAAACCAATGCGCCTGCAGCAATTATGTAATTTCTGGTAAAAATATCTTCCCCGTATTTTGCATTAAATAAATTATCCGATTCGATTTTTCGCACCGGCATAAAAGTATAAGCTTCAAGGCGGAGGTGAAATTGGCTACTTAGGTTAAAAATTCCTTTCAGTCCACCTGCAACAAATTTGTTGGCATGAAAATTATCAATAAACATCGATTTGCTATGCGGAGTTGGGTAAAAACCAGGCGAAGCAAGCACTGTAGATTGGTAATTTCTGAAAACATCTTTGTTACTATAAACTCCTTCAATTCTGGTTCCCAAAGTAAACAGTTTATTTATTTTAAAGTACCTGTCGTAAACTCCCCTGAGTAAATAAAAATCATGGTGGTTGGCGCTTTTGCCAATATTTTGTGAAGTAGTACCCGGGTAATTATTTCCTTCCCTGTAACATATTTAAACGATAAACACCTGTATTTCCCTTCTGTAGCGTACTGTTTGTAATTAAATGAATTGCTTTCAATTCCTGAGTAAAAAACAAAACCGTTAAAATCCGTTTTGTCGGGCTCATCTTCTTTGTTAAATACTTTGGTTTGATAATATTCATCGCGCGCATTAAAATAAGCCGAACCAAAACTTAGTTTATTGTGAACACCCAATGGAAATCCAGCTTCCACTTTAAAATTATATTCATCCTGAATAATAAATGGTGGCCTGACATCTTCAAAAAACAATTCGCTGCTGGTTGAGAAAAAATCCCACCGGTTTAGGGTTGAATAAGCCGACAAATAGAATGCACTTCGGTTGGGAAATCAACGCGTCCACCAAACTTAAATGAACTGTAAAACCTTCCAAAATAGATGTTGGAATTTAAAGTGTACGACCTGTCTTTAAAAATATGGTAATCGATGTTTAAAATCCCTGATTGATTGGTTTTGTTGAGACATTACCACCAAATTGGACTTTGAATTTCTTTTCAGGTTCCACAATCAAATGGATATCAAAGTAGTCGGTTTCGTGGTTAAAAAATGCAACCGGCCTGATTGATTTAATTTGTTCATCGGCTACCAGTTTAAAATATTCTTTTCGGAAAGTTGCCAGCGAAAATACATTTGACCTGTGTTTGATGGATTGTATTATAAATTTACGCTGCATGGGGTCGGTAACACCTTCTACCTGGATATTTTGAAAAAGCAATTCGGGTTTTCTATCATTAAATTTTTGCCTTTTTATTTTTAATTCTTCAAGAGAAACACGTCTGTCGATCCGTGTTTTTATACTGTCAATAATAGTATTGGCTGTAATGGTCCCTGCTTTTACGATTTGATCGATTTTTCTAAAATCGAGCAAACCAACATTCTCTGAGCGGGTTTGCATAAAAATTCCTTTTTCAGGGTCCATATTGTAATTTGAAGGCCTTTTGATCAAATTTGTAATTTGAAGCACCAAATCATCTGATTCAAATTCCCGGTCATCATCGTCAACTTTATGGCCAATAATTATATCAGGATGATATGTGTCTTTCATAACATCGTAAGGGAAGTTATTGTAAATCCCTCCATCGAATAAAAGTATGCCATCAATTTTGATAGGTTTAAAATAAAAAGGGACGGTCATCGATGCCCGAACAGCTTCTCCCAGGTCGCCTGTACCCAACACCAAGGGTTTATTTTTATTTACATCGGCGGCTACACAGCGGAAGGGTACCATCAAACTGTCGAAATTGTTTTTACATACGGCATTGGTAGTTGCTAATAATTCCATAAAAGCAAAATCCATTTGTTCAGGAGGGATAATGTTTGTAGGAGGTAAAATTTTTAATTTATCGTCCTTTTTAAGTAAATCAAGTTCGAGCCAAATGGGCTGTTCTTCCTGCTTTTTAAAATAGTAACGGTATTCTTCCTGAATGTATCCTGTTGACCAAAAATAAAAACTTTCGGACCGAAAGAGGGCTTCCATTTCATCGGGTGTATAACCCGAAGCATACAGGGCTCCCACAATGGCACCAATTGACGTTCCTGTGACATAATCAATGGGTATATTATTTTCTTCGAGAACCCGAATTACACCGATGTGAGCTAAGCCTTTGGCACCGCCACCGCTTAATACTAAACCTACTTTCTGAGTAAATGCATTTGATGAAAATAATAGGAGGACTAAAATGATTGGAATAACATGTTTCATGGCAAAAACCGGCTTTGATTTTCTGTTTTACCAAATTTACTCATTTAGGATATTTTAATCCCAATTTTTTTGCATAAAATGTTGAATTATCGGTAAACTGCCGATTTTTACAGGAGAAAAAATTTAAAAGCAATTTAACTTGATTCAACTTTACTTTTAATACTCTGAAATCCTTCCCCTAAAATCTCTTTAGCATCAGTGACAGTTATAAAAGCATCGGGATCGATTTTGCTGATATACTCTTCAAGTATGGCTACTTCCCTGCGGCTAACAACCGTGTAAATAACCTGTTTTTTATCGCCGGTGTACATTCCTTCGCCGCACAGGTAGGTACCTCCGCGTTCCAGGTCAACCAGAATTTTGTCCTTAATTTGAGAATGCTCTTTTGAAATAATCATCATTGCTTTGTTATAGTCGGCTCCTTCAAGGGTAATGTCAATTGTTTTTCCGGTGATATATATTACTACCAATGAATAAAGTGGTATTTGCCAGTCCTGGAAAGCTACCAACGCTATCAAAACAATAGCCGAATCGACATAAATCATCAACCTCCCCAATTGAATACGGGTATATTTGGCAATTATCATGGCTATGATATCTGAACCTCCCGATGTGGCGCGCGATTTAAAAATCAGGCCAAGCCCAAAACCAATTAATACACCTCCAAATAAACACGATAATAGAATATCGTTTACCAGGGCGGCTTCACCATCAACACGCATGTACATAATAGTATCAATAAATACCGATGACAATACAAAACCTACAACAGTTTTAATACCAAACCGGGGGCCCAGAATTTTAACGCCGGCAAGCGTAAGGGGCACATTTAATATTAATCCGAATAAACCAATGGGAAATCCATCGGGCCAGAAAGCGAACATCCCTTTAGTCATGTGGTGGACAATAATTGCAATTCCATATACTCCACCCGGTACAATTTTATGGGGCGCAATAAAAAAAACAAATCCTGCAGCCAGAATAAATGAACCAACCAAAATAAACAAATAATCTTTCAGCCATTTTTTGCTGAATATTTTATCATTAGTTAAAAATGCCATAACTTTTTGTTTTTAAATTGCAATTTAATTGTAAAGGTATTTCAATTAGCAAATCAACAAAAAGGGTGGAATTTATTCGTTGATATTTATCATGGATTTAGGCTGTTATTCTGAAGGATTTTGTATCAAAATGCCTAAAGTGTATATTTCGAATAATTAAATTGTTTTTAGAAAATTGATATGGAAGGGAATTTTTTTTCGTAAAAGTTGATGTATTGTTTTAACTTTCTATTTTTGCATCCCCAATCAGGGACTATTTTAAGTATTATATTGAATTATTTTGTGTGAGTGATAAAACTAAAATAACACATTTTTGGAATAACTTTTCGGGGCCTGTTTTTTCATTGGCTCCCATGGAAGATGTAACTGATACAGTTTTTCGAGAAATTGTGTTGGGAATTTCAGATCCTTCAAGGCTACAGGTTGTTTTACCGAATTTTGTAATGTTGAAGGATTAAATCACCCGGTTGGGCGCACTCGTGTTTCTGAACGATTTATTGTAAGTGATTCTGAGCGGAAACTTTTAAAGGAAAAAGGCATTAAATTGGTGGCTCAGATTTGGGGAAAAACACCTGAGATTTTTAATAAAATTTCACAATGGGTCACCGAAGAATATGATTTTGACGGCTTGGATATTAACATGGGATGCCCGGTCAAAAAATTGTTAAACAGGGAGCATGCAGCGCTTTGATTAATCAACCCGATTTGGCAAAAGAGATTATACTGGCAGCAAAAGAGGGGACTCATTTACCAGTAAGTGTAAAAACCCGGACGGGTATATCGGCACATAATACTGAAGAATGGATGAAGCAGCTGATTGAAGCAAATCCTGATGCTATTACTTTGCATGGACGCACTCAAAGTATGCAATCAGATGGTGAAGCCAATTGGGATGAGATTGCCAGGGCCGTAAAGGTTCGGAGTACATTAAATCCCGCCATCCCTGTTTATGGAAATGGCGATGTTTTTTCCATGGAAATAGCCAGTGACCGTCTAAAGAGTTCAGGTGCCGATGGAATTATGGTAGGAAGGGGAATATTCTATGACCCGTGGATATTTAATCCGGTAAAAAAAGAAGCCACCGAGCAGGAACGGATTGATTTGCTGTTAAAACATACCCGATTATTCGAATCGATTTGGAAAAACAAAAAGAATTTTAATATCCTGAAACGGTTTTATAAATTTACTTGAACAGTTTTCCGGGGGCAGCAAAAATGCGCGCCGATTTGATGGAAACTACCGATTTTGAATCGGTTTATAATTACTTCAACGCTCAAGATTAAACGTCAATATTTTTATCGACTTTAGTATTATTAAACTCTACATTTTATTGTTTAATAATATGACTAATGTGATTCAAGGGTTTAAACTTTACAGTAAATCAGATGATTACCTTTCTGTAAGTTTAGGGCCTTTGGGAAAGGTTATGAATAACGTGCTAAAAACAAGTGGATTAGTAGATTTATCTCTTGGTTTTGTGACTAAGCCATTCGTAATAAGCTCAAGTTTAGATGTTTGGCATACGTGAACTAGGATATTAGTTTATCAACTAAGTTTTAGGTACGATTATTGTTGAGTTTTATAATCTATTAACCCAGAAAACTTTAACCATGAAACACTCATTTTCTAAATTAATCGCTCAATTTTGAAATTAAGCCTTTTATTGGTAGTATTAATTATTACATCATGTAACAGCAAGAAAAATTCTGAAGAACGTGACCCAAATGCCTATTATGCGACGATAGAAAAATCGGGGAACCAAGATGTGGTTGTTTGCGATGTAAGCAAAATAAATAGGAAAGTAAAACTTCCGTTAAGTAAGTTGGTGAAAAATTGTGAAATAATACATCTTGAAACAACTGAAACTTCCTTACTGCCAGAGATTAGGCGTCATGCGGTTTCTGAAAACTACGTTTGTGTTGCAGGGTTTGAAGGGCCTGTTAAGCTATTTAAACATGATGGAAGTTTTATTTGTGATATTGGAAAACTGGGTAGGGGGCAGGAGAATATGGTTCTACTCCCTATCAAATATTACTAAAAGAAAAAAGCAACAGTATTTTTTTACTTCCTCCAAATAATATTGATAAAATTTTATGGTATGATTTAAAAGGAGATTTTGTAAAGCCGATACCTTTGTTATACAAATCACCTAAAGCCAAATTCTGGATAGAAGGGGATACCATTACCATAACCTCTATGGTTTTAGATGATTTAACTCGGTTGTTTATCAACAAACATTCGATGGGAAACTAATTCAAAAACTCCCAATTATTAAAAGCTTAACAGTCAAAGATTATAGCAGTGAAATATTCTCAAGTAATACCAATAGTTTTGATTTTCAAATAACATCCATTGATACTCTATTTCACTATAACCCAATTCAGAATATTTTAGAGCCGAAGTTGATTTTTTCTCCTTTCCCGAACAGCGCAGGACAAATATTAAGAGAACTTCCTGACTATTATTTTGGGATCAGCTATGTTAAACAAGGGAATGGAGAATATAAGAGCTATGATGTACTCATCGATAAAAAGACTTTAAAGGCAAGCCTTTTTGAATTAACCAACGATTATTATGGGGGAATACCCATTAATGGTATAATTGGAAGTTGGGGAATGTTTTCTTCATCACTACCAGCCTTTAAATTGATGGAAGAGATTAATAAGATTCTAAAAGAAAACAAACCGGATATTGATGCAAAGCGTAAGCTGCAAAATATTCTCAGTCAATTACATGAAAACAACAATGATGTGATGTTTGTTGGAAGGTTGTAATTTTGGCTGGTTTTGGTTTATAGTTCTATAACTATGAATTTATTCAATACTAGTTAATTACAATACCTTTTAATAATGTTGTATGCATCCTGAAGCCCTAATTCACCGGCTTTACTTAAATCAAAAGCGCCGCCTTCAATGTCATCGAGGAAAATGCGGGTGAGCCCACGGTTAAAATAAGCTTCGCCAAACTCAGGTTCCAATTCAATGGCTTTATTAAGGTCATCGAGGGCTTTTGATATTCGTGTAACCGTAAATTAAAAAAGGCACGGTTATAATAACCAAAGAATAATTCGGGATTTAACGAGATTGTTTTATTGTAATCTTCCAGAATTTTATCATAATCGTTTATCATCTGGTTCATTTGGTTGTTTACAGGTGTGTTCGATGCTTTGTTTGTAAGAGCCAGCGATAATTGATTGTTAAAATCAGGTAACGACTCGATGTGTTCAATCATTTAAACCTACAGTTCCCACGTGTAAAATAGCAGAGCAGGTTTTTATCATTAAATTGTAATGAGTTATTTAAATCATTAATGGCACCATTGTAATTTCCTGTTAATGTCCTGAAAATGCCTCGGTTAACATAGTTGTGGGCATTTTCTAGAATTTCTAATTTGGCATTAAAAAACAGGATAAAATTATTAAAAACATCGTAATTGTTATAATTCGGAATGTTTGTTATGGTTAATAGTGGGTCGTAGTTATTTTCAATATTAATGGCTTCGATAGCCGAATTGAAGTATTGTAATTGGTCGTAGTTAACCGAATTTTTCTCGAAAGCCGATATTAAAAATATGGGTTGCAAATCGATGATGATATTTTTGTTTTGGATACGGCCATCTTCTTCATCCCACTCTTCTTCGTTAGGCAAATTACGGTTGTCCGAAACCATTAAATTAATGGCACGCCTACGTTTTCGGGCTAATTCTTTTGCTTGTTTATTATCTTTTTCGTCGTTGTTTTGTGAATTGTTGTCTACATTTTGTGTCGTTGCCTGTTGTGTATTGTTGGTTTTTGCCGGGGGCTGATTTTGAGATTGCTGTTGCGATTTATTTTGCTGTGTTTGTTGTTGCTGCTGCTGTTGTGTATTCTGTTTTTGGTTTTGTGCAGTTCTTCAGCGTCAATACGGTTTCGGCTTAGGTCAAAACGTGGATTAAGTTCAGCAGCAATTTGGTAATCGGCTTCAAATCCTGGCCTTTTAATATTTCTTTAGCCATTGCGCGGTTAAAATAGGCATTCGACATAGTTGGGTCAATACTTAAAGCCATGTCGTAATCCATAATAGCACCAGCATAATCTTCCAGTTTCTGTTTAATAATTCCTCGGTTATTATAAGCTTGAGCATTTTTTGGTCAAGCTTTAAACATTGGTCGTAATCGCGAATTGCCGAGGCAAAATCATCCAATTCATACCTTGCTAAACCCCGGTTCAGGTATGCACCTGCATAATGTGGCCTAATAATGATCACACTGTTTAAGTCTTTTATGGCCGATTTAATATCTCCCTGAATAATCCAGGCATTGCTCCGGTTCATCAATGCTGTTATTGAGTTCGAATTTATTTTTAATGCTTCGTTGTAATCATTTATAGCCCCTTCAACATTTTTTTGCGATATTTTTGCAATTCCCCTGTTATTATATACAGCCTCGTTTGTTGGATTAAGTTCAAGGGCTTTGTTGTAATCCGAAATGGCTTTATCAAAATCTTTTAATTCATGGTAAGCCATACCACGGTGCGTGTAAGCATCCGGGTAATATGGTTTTATGTCAATGGCTGTGTTGTAGTCATTTATAGCACCACGGTAATCTTCGAGGTAATGTTTGGCTATTCCACGGTAAAAATAAGGAGAAGGTAAATGAGGTTTAAATTTTATAACAATATTGCAATATTCAATTGCCCCGGTATAATTTCCAATTTGAATTCGTGTTCGGCCAACCCTCATATAGTGGTCGATATTTAATTGCGAATGACCTTCCCAAACAAGAGCAGAGAGGATGATTATTATAAAAAGTTTTTTCATAAAATCGAGAATATTTTTTTTACCTGTACACGTTCGATGGCAAAAATAATATTTTCGGGCTTATGGTATCAGAATATTAGTTTTATTTAACTTCTTAAAATAATTTTTACCATTATGGAAGATAATAAAACACAAAAGTTTCGCTGTGAGTGGGGGAACATAAGTGAAATATATAAATTATACCACGATACCGAATGGGGTAAACCACTTCATAATGACCGGCAATTATTTGAATTTTTAGTCCTTGAAAGTTTTCAGGCAGGCCTAAGCTGGATAACCATTCTGAAAAAACGCGAAAACTTTAGAAAGGCTTTTGACAATTTTGACCCTACCAGAGTGGCACTTTATTCCGAAGAAAAAATATCTGAATTAATGGTGGATTCAGGAATAATTAGAAACTTACTCAAAATTAAATCAAGTATAAACAATGCAGCTCGTTTTATTGAAGTTCAAAAAGAGTTTGGAAGTTTTGATAAATATATTTGGCAATTTGTTGGATTTAAACCTATTATAAACCGTTGGAAGAATTTTTCGGAGATGCCACCAAAAACTCCCCTTTCAGATATTATTTCGAAAGATTTAAAAAAACGTGGCTTTAAATTTATTGGTTCAACAATTGTTTATTCATTTATGCAGGCTACTGGAATGGTAAACGATCATTTAACAGGTTGTTTCCGATATGAAGAAGTTAATAAAGATTAAAAATAGAAAAAATAGTGTAGCATTAATTCCTTTTAATGAACAAACCTTTCACCCATTAATAGGGGGTAAAACAAAAAAATATAACCTCAAATTATTTTTTTATGTTCTTTAACAAATAGTTATGTGAAGATTGTCTTTTTGTTAATTCTTATATTTTTTTATATTTGATGCTTTAAAATGTCAAAAAAACTTTTGGGGAATATGAAGGATTTTAAGTTAGTTATAAGCATACTTTTTGTTATGCTTTTTGCTTTTAATAGCGAAGCTAAAAAACGGGGAGATGAGGCAGAGCCAGAGGGATTTAAGTTTGAAGATGAAATTGTTTTACCAGCCACATCAATAAAAAATCAATATAAATCGGGTACATGTTGGTCATTCTCAGGATTGTCATTTCTTGAGTCTGAAATGCTGCGTTTGGGTAAATCCGAAATTGATTTATCCGAAATGTATATTGTAAGGCAGACTTACATTGAAAAAGCCGATAAGTATGTCAGGCTTCATGGAAACCTGAATTTTGGGGCAGGTGGAGCTTTTCACGATGTAATTAACATGATTAAACAATATGGAATTGTACCTGAACAGGTTTATACAGGCTTAAATTATGGCGAAGAAAAACATGTGCATGGCGAAATGGACCGTGTTGTTGAAGAACAGGTAAAAGCCGTTATTGAAAATAAAAACAAAAAATTAAGTACTGCCTGGGAAAAAAGCCTGGAAGGTACACTTGATGCTTATTTAGGAACCATTCCTGAAGTATTTGAGGTTGATGGCGAGGAATATACACCTATTAGTTTTGCAAATGAAAAGGTGGGTTTAAATCTCGACGATTACATTGAAATTTCATCATACACACACCACCCGTTTTATTCAAGTTTTATGCTTGAAGTTCCTGATAACTGGTCGTGGGATCAGGTATACAATGTTCCTGTGAACGAATTACAGGAAATAACTGATTATGCACTTAGCCACGGATTTACTGTCGCCTGGGCTGCCGATGTGAGTGAAAAAGGATTCTCAACTTCCAACAAAGGAATTGCTGTAATGCCTGATGTGGATGTGGAAGAATTATCGGATGCTGAAATTGCCAGGTGGGAAAAACTAAGCGAAAAAGAGCGGATGGATGAAATTTATAAATTGGACAAACCGTGCCATGAAATAGATGTTACACAAGAAATGAGGCAGATCGCTTTCGATAATTATCAAACCACCGATGACCATGGAATGCATATAATTGGTACCGCTCGTGATCAAACGGGGAAAGAATATTACAAAGTCAAAAATTCATGGGGGAATTATAATAAGTTTGAAGGTAATTTTTATGCTTCGAAACCATATTTTAATTATAAAACCATGTGTATAATGGTTCATAAGGACGCTGTCCCCAAAAGCATTCGAAAAAAATTAAATCTTTAATCGAATAATTCCTCGGGGCTTGCCTCGGGGAAAGTCAACTTTAAGAATTTTCTTTATTATAATGCCTCGCACAAGCGGGGTTTTTTTATTTTTGACCTTTATTTACTTTTAGCCGCATTAATTTGTTGGCATAAAAACCTGCAATGGTCAAAAAAATAATTTTCACATTTCTAATGTTTTGTACCCTGAGTGGATTTTCCCAGGATGATTACCAATGGTGGAACACAACCCATGGGTGGAAAGAAGGTATGCGTGGGTGGAGGTTATGGCTGAATATCAGCCCGGGTTACCTGGGGCCAAATGCATTACCGGTTCCGGAGCTAAAAAACGGTATCATTCCTGAAAAAAGTGAGGTTGAGTTTGGTGCCGATTTCCATTTTAAAACAGGCGACCCTACACAAGACCTTTCGGGTAGGATAACATTACCCTTTGCTAAAGGTAAAATCGCCCTTGAATTATATGGTGTGATTATCGAAAAATACCAAATGTCGGAAACAATACGTGATGAACGTTTTGCCCGTGACAAGGATGGCAAAGGAATTGTTCAGGGCGATTTGTACTTCTCCACACTTATTCAGCTTTCAAAAGACAGGAAATTTCCAAATACCCTCCTTCGCTTAACCGGAAAAACTGCTTCGGGAGGAGCATACAATGCAGCCCGGTATTCCGATAGCCCCGGCTATTTTTTCGATTTGAGTTTTTCAAAAAAAATTACTCTTTCCGCAGAATCAAACCTGTTGCCTCACCTTGCTTTTGGATTTTACAGCTGGCAAACCACCGATGAATTGAACCTTCAGAACGATGCTTTAATGATGGGGGCAGGGATTGATTTTAATATCCAGAGTGTTACCATAACTCCTTCGGTTTCGGGTTATGCAGGTTATAAAAATGAACGCGACCAGCCATTTGTTTTTAATTTGGGGCTGAAAAAAAATATGGGTGATAAAACCCTTCGTTTGCAATACATAAAAGGAATTCATAACTGGGATTATACCACCTTAAAAGTTTCAGCAATCTGGCATTTTAAAGGAGTTAATTAAAACCGGAGGAAAAGTTTGAATATGAATCAATTATCGAGTAAAATACAATCTTTTTTTAGTCCTAAGAAGTTACCCGGATTTATTTGGGGGTTTTTAGTGTACTTGATTTTTGGGGCTCTGTTGATTCTGTTTCTTAAAAAAGGCGATATTGTTTTGTGGATCAACTCATATTCGACTAAAAATTTGGATAGAGTATTTTTGATAATAACCGACATTGGATTAGGTAGTTTTGTAGCTATTCTGGGTGCCATTTTATTATTTTACCGTATCCGTTGGTCGCTGATGGTTTTATCAAGCCTGGCTTTTGTTGGTGTTTTTACCAATGTATTAAAAAAGTTTGTTTTTAACGGTTTTGAAAGGCCGTTTTTCTATTTTTATTACGATGATTTCCCGCGTTTTTTGCACGATGCCCCTCTTATTTATTTTAACTCATTTCCGTCGGGGCACACCATGACTATTTTTGCTATGTGTAGCATGTTGGCGTACCTTATTAATAAAAAAGCAGTTGGATTCTTGCTCTTTACTCTGGCTTTAATTGTTGGTATTTCCAGAATTTACCTGTTGCAGCATTTTTTTATGGATACTTACCTTGGAGCTATTTTGGGTGTTTTTAGTTCACTGATTGCAATAGCCATTCTGAATAAATTCCTGGATCACAAAAAATTCCCTTTTATGCAAAAAAGTATAGTTCAATTATTCATTCGAGGAACCAATTAGTACTGTTGTTGGCGATTCAAAAACATCTTTTTGGCTGAATACTATTTTGCAATTCGACGGTAAATCTATTTCCTTAATTTTATTTTTTGTGGTAATAATAATACCATTTTTATTTGCTTCGAAAAATTCTTCAAACTTATCTTCCTGAATAGCAGGAATAGGCTTCTTGAGGTAAAATGAATAGGAATGGCAATACTTTTCGAAATAAACAACCTTTTTGTTTTCTAATAAATGTAAGCTGTTTTTAACCGGATTTTGGTTGTCGATTACCGGAAAAACAAAATAGAAGAATATCAGCGAGGTAAGTATAGCTGTAGCTGAGATTGATAGGAGTGAATGTATCGTTTTTTGTTTTCTGAAAAAATACCATGCGACAATTGCTCCAATAGGTAAACTTAAAAACCACCAGGCAATATTATTTGCATCTTTAAGCGATTCATCGTATTTCATCCCTATAAATCCACCAATTGGAATCAAAATTGCCAAAATGGTAAATACAATAAGGCTGGGTTTAACATGTGTTTTTATTTGTGTGATTTTTGATAAATAGTAACCCAAAATTACTGCAAAAAATGGATAAGCAGGAACTGTATAATTGGGAAGTTTTGTTCCCGAAATACTAAAAAATATGGTTATTGTAATTCCTGCAATGGCACTGAATGTGAGGAAACTAATTTTCCGGTTTTTCCACCATAACTTAATTGCCTGAAAAATAAATAAAGAAAAGGGGAATAAACCAGCCAATACAAATAAAAAAGTAATAAGGAAAAAACCACCATGGCCTTCCATTGGTGAAGCAAAACGATTGAGGTTATGATTCAGGAAAAATCCTTCGGTAAAAGCTCCATTTGTTTTTGAATGTACCAGCCAAAACCAGGGGGTACTAATGGCTAAAACTATAAATGCACCAGTTAGGGGTTTTAGTTTCAGAATGGTTTTTAGATTGAATTTTTTATCTGCAATTAGAAATATTAAGAAAATTAGGCCAGGCAAAGCAATAGATACAGGCCCTTTTGATAAAACTGCCAGGCTTAGAGCAACATACAATAATAATTTATCTGAAAGCTTGTTTGTTTTTAATGCTGAATAGAACAAAAATAAACTCCAGGTAAAAAAGAAAATTAAATAGGGGTCGGGAACTGCAAAATGCGATTGAACAGCTAAATGAATGGATGATAATAAAACGGTTGCCGACCAGAATGCCACCTTTTTATTAAAGAATTTTTTGGTGTATAGAAAGGTGATGAATATTGTAAGGCTTCCAAATAAGGCGGAAAAAAGGCGGGCTGCTAAAGCATTAACACCAAAGATGGAGTAGCTAAGCATCATAAAAAAATAATGGAGTGGGGGTTTGTCTGTCCGTAAGTCGTAATTAAAAGTAGGGACTATTAACTCATTCTTTTCGAACATTTCGCGGGCACACGATGCATTTCGTGATTCATCAATAATATAAATGCTTACACCCCATATGTTTGCTGAAAAAATGATAAACGATATAACAAACAGTAAAAACGTAAAATATTTTTTCGATGCCAATTTTTCAATCATTCTTTTGGAAATTTATGCAAAAGTTCGATAAAATGAACAAGTGGAAAATGAATTTTGTATTTTCGCAGTGCTAAATAACAAAAAAGCTGAAGAATTCAGAAATAAAAAGCAAATATCCCATGAAGAAAATATCAGTCGTCATTTGTGTTTATAATGAAGAAGAAAATATAAAACCTCTTAGTGATCAGATAAAATTGGCATTGGAAGGGCTCGATTACGAAGCTATTTTTGTAGATGATGGATCAACCGACCGTACCCGAAAAGAGATTATGAAAATTAACAGCGACCGGTTTTTGTTGGTTGAATTAAAACGTAATTACGGTCAAAGTTCTGCCTTACAGGCCGGAATTAATCAAGCTGATGGGGAATTTGTTGTTTTAATTGATGGCGACCTTCAAAATGACCCTGCTGATATTCCATGGATGGTAAAAATGGCTGAAGAAGAAGAGTGGGATATGGTGGCTGGTGCCAGGGCAAACCGCAAAGATGGAATGTTTTTGCGTAAAATACCCAGTAAAATTGCCAACTATATGATTCGCCGGGCAACCGGTATTAAAATGAAAGACCTTGGTTGTACGTTAAAAGTTTTTACAAACGATACCATAAAAAGTATTCATATTTATGGCGAACTGCACCGGTTTATCCCGGCATTGATTGCCCTCGAAGGTTCAACTCATATTACCCAGGTTGATGTAAATCACCGGCCCCGTGAATTTGGGAAATCGAAATATAATCTTAATCGTACGCCAAAAGTCATCAGTGATTTATTGCTAATGGGCTTCTTTAAAAAATATTTGCAGCGTCCCATGCATTTTTTTGGTACCCTGGGGATTTTAACTTTAGGCGTGGGTGTCTTAATTAATTTTTACATGCTAATCCTCAAATTCCAGGGACAGGACATATGGGGAAAACCGTTGTTGTTACTTGGCATATTGATGGTTATGGGTGGAATTCAGTTTATTACCACAGGTATAATTGCTGAATTACAAATGCGTACTTATTTTGAATCGCAAGGTAAAACGCCATTCCGTGTAAAACGTGTTGTTTCAACAGCAGGAAAATAGTTGGCAGAGGATCAGTTAAAGAGTGGGCTGTTGGGATTAAAACAGTGTCTTTTACATTGTATGACTGGCAAAGTCAAATATATTATTAGTCAATATTTTTTTAGCGTTTTTTCAACACTTATAATTTAATTGTATTTTGTTATGAGTATATTCGTTTGCTTTAATGTATTATTTTATATTATTACTCTGTAATTTTTTGTTTTAACTATATTCAGTAAAATATTTAATGCTCATGAAAAAGAATTTAAACCTTTTATTAATTTTTGCAGTAGTTTTGGTATTAACAGCTTGTGCACAGCCTAAAAAAGTTGACAAAGATTTTTGTAAACTGGATTCTAAACAGTTCGTTAAAGAAATTAATGGCAAACAAACCGGACTTTATCATTTTAAAAATGCCAATGGATTAGAAATAGCGATCACCAATTATGGCGGGCGTATTGTAGGTTTATACTGCCCTGGAAAAAATGGTGAAATGGCTGATATTGTATTGGGATTCAACAGCATTGAAGGATACTTGAATGCCAATGAAGTATTTCATGGAGCTTTAATTGGCCGTGTTGGAAACCGTATTGCTAAAGGCAAATTTAATCTCGATGGAATTGAATATACTTTACCATTAAATAATGGTGCCAACCACTTACATGGTGGCCCCGGTGGATTTCATAACGTTGTTTGGGATGTAAAAGAGGTAACAAAAAACTCCATTGTCCTTTCGTATTTGTCGGAAGATGGTGAAATGGGTTACCCCGGAAATTTATCTGCCGAAGTAACTTATTTATTGAATGATGACAATGAGTTGGAAATAAGTTATAGTGCTACAACTGATAAAAGTACACCGGTTAATTTAACCAATCATGCCTTTTTTAATTTGGCAGGCGAAGGAAATGGAACAATTAATGACCACATTCTGACAATAAATGCAGATATGTATACACCTGTCGATTCAACGTTAATCCCTTTCGGTGAAAATGAAGCTGTTGAAGGTACTCCTTTTGATTTTAGAAGCGGAAAAGCAATTGGAGCCGACTTAGATCAACAGGCCGAAAATGTTCAATTACAAAATGGATTGGGTTATGACCATAATTTTGTTTTAAATAAGGAAGAAGGTAATATGAGTTTTGCTGCTTCAGTTGTTGAACCAGTTAGCGGACGTAAATTAGAAATTTATACCCTGGAACCTGCCATTCAATTTTATGGTGGAAATTTTATGGATGGTAGCGATATTGGCAACTCAGGCAAACCATATAAATTCAGGGAATCACTTGCCTTAGAAACACAACACAGTCCTGATGCCCCTAATCAGCCTGAATTTCCAAGTATTATTTTAAATCCTGGTGAAAAATACCAGACAAAAACAGTCATAAAAATTACTGTCGAGAAGTAAGCTTGTTTAGCCTAATTAAAATATTATATTTAATCTACACATATATTAATACAATATTTTAATTAGGTTTATTATATGTATGAATTTTGGTTTGATTTTTGTGACCTAAATAAAAAACCAAAAATAATTCATCATGAAAATAATTCCCTCATGTTTATTTCTAATCACCATAAGTATTGTATTTGTATGTAATTCCTTTGGGCAAGAGCGGTTAATCAAAGGATATGTAACTACTTTTGATAGTATTGCATTAATAAAGGCTTCTGTTGTGGTCAAAAGTTCCAAGGTTGAAGTATTTACTGATGAACAAGGGAATTTTGAGGTTCTGTGTTTGCCAAAAGATAAAATAAAGGTTTCGGCCGGAGGTTTTATAACACAAAATGTAAGGTTGACACCCGAAATTAAAATGGCGTTGGTTAACTTAAAACTTAAGAATACTCCTAAAAGTGCCATGGTGGCTGTAGGATATGGCCATGTGACTGATAAAGAAAAGCTGATGGCTGTTTCATCGATGAAAAGCAACGATGTCGATTTTTCCCAGTATACTAGTGTTTATGATTTAATACGCGGGCGTTTTGCAGGCGTCCAGGTTTCTGGTACTGAAATTATTATCAGAGGCACCAATTCATTTTCTCTTTCAAGCAGTGCCTTAATTATTCTCGATGGAATAACAGTTTCATCGAGCACACTTAGCTCATTATCTCCAACTGAAATCAAAAGTATTGATATCTTAAAAGATGGAAGTGCTGCCATTTATGGCTCACGTGGAGCAAATGGTGTAGTCCTGATTGAAACAAAAAAAGCAGATGATTAATTATCTTAAATAGGATACCTTTTGTTGTTACTTTAATTAAACAGCTTATAGTATAGTTGTTCTGTTTTTTTATAAAGCAGTTTTGTGGAATTTTAAATTTAGTACAGTAGGGGAAAAATAGTGAGTAATTGTCTTTATTAAAACATTGAATGTTATAGGTTAAAATGAATCATTTAACATCGTGTTGAGTAAAGTCATAAAATTATATTTTTTTACCTAAATAAATATTACCATGAAAAAAGTATCCCCGTTATTTTTAATAGTGATTATTGCAACTTTTCTGGTTGCTAATACATCAACCTCCCAAGAACGAATGGTCAAAGGTTTGGTAACTACCTTTGATAGCATAGCGCTAATGAAGGCATCCGTATTGGTAAAAAGCTTAAAGGTTAAGGTTTTTACCGATGAAAATGGACGTTTTGAAGTGATGTGTTTACCCAAAGATAAACTTAAGGTATCGGCCGGAGGATTTGTCAGTCAGAATGTAAAATTAACGCCCTCAATTAAATTGGCTTTAATTAATTTAAAACTTAAAAATACTCCTAAAAGTGCTATGGTAGCAGTTGGGTATGGCCATGTTGCTGATAAGGATAAATTAATGGCTGTTTCTTCAATGAAAAATGATGGCATGGATTTTTCGATGTACACTAATGTTTACGATTTAATTAGAGGTAGGTTTGCCGGTGTTCAGGTTTCGGGTACCGATATTATTATCAGAGGTCAAAATTCAATTAACTTGTCAAGTGCTGCTTTAATAGTAGTTGATGGCATAACTGTAGGGTCAGGAGTCCTAAGTGCATTATCTCCAACCAATATTAAAAGTATTGATATATTAAAAGATGGCAGTGCCGCTATTTATGGTTCTCGTGGGTCAAATGGTGTAGTACTTATTGAAACAAAAAGAGGTGATGACTATTAAGTGGTTTACTATTTATGATAAATTCTCTCAATAGAGAATAAAATTTTTCCCTTTTTGGGTGGGACTTTTTATGAATGAATACTTCTGAATTTGAGTATTCTCTGATTTGGAAAAAGAAGAAAGTGTTTATAATAGCTTCTATTGTGTGATTTGGGAAATTTAGAATAAAAATCCAATCTTGTATAACCTGTAGTAAGGGTATTACAATTGGTAATTGTCATTAGTTAAACGCAATATGTACCAATAGTATTTCGTAACATAATTTTTATTAAAAAAACTTCTTTGATATTTATCTAAAAAAATAAACGATGAAAAAAGTATCTTTATTAATAGTAATAGCGTTTGTGGTAAGTGTGATTTTTTCTAACAATGCAAATGGGCAAAAACGAATCGTTAAAGGTTATGTGACTGCTTATGATAGTATTGCAATAATGAAAGCTTCCATTCTGGTAAAAAGTTCAAAAGTTGAAACTTTTACCGATGAGTTTGGGAATTTTGAAATAGAATGTATGCCCGATGATAAAATTGTAGTATCGGCCCGGGGATTTATAAAAAGCAGGGTAAAATTAACTCCTAAAACAAAAGTGGCTTTAATTAATTTAAAACTTAAACCTAACGAAGAAAGTGTTATGGTTGCGGTTGGGTACGGCCATATTTCTGAAAAAGATAAAGTAACTGCAACTGCTTCGTTAAGAAGAAGTGATACCGACTTCTCGCAATACAAAGATATTTATGAATTAATTAAAGGAAGGTTTGCCGGGGTTCAGATTTCAGGAACAGATATTATTGTTAGGGGAAAAGGCTCGTTTACTCTCTCTAACAGTGCATTAATAATTGTTGATGGAATACCGGTTGGTGATTTAAGTGGAATTCGCCCTAATCATGTTAAAAGTATCGATCTGTTAAAAGGCACTTCGGCCGCAATCTATGGATCCAGGGGATCAAATGGTGTGTTAGTAATAGAAACTAAAAAAGACATTGAATAAACGATTCAGAGTATGTAGAAAATTGTGTTTGATAAATATATTAAGTGGTTGCCTTATAAAAGTTCTTTTTAGGCAACCGTTTTTTTTTTTTCATAAATGTGATTTGTTTGTCGGAATATAAATTAAAGCCAATTACCTAACCGGGAGTTTGAACAATAGCAATAAATATTTTTATAAAACAGGATTTTAAAGTTGTTTTGCTTTTCCTTTAATTCTATATTTATCAAAAGTTGTAAAGTAAAATTGTAGATGAACAGCCAAATTATGGAAATAAAAAGCAATAATAAGCCCAATGATAGTTCTAAATCTGAATTTCTTTTTGAATGTGCCTGGGAAGTATGTAATCAGGTAGGAGGAATTTATACAGTAATTCGTTCAAAAGTACCTTCAGTAATTGAAAAATGGGGCACTGAAAATTATTGCCTTATTGGCCCATATTTCGAAGAACAGGTATCTGCTGTATTTGACCCAATATATGATGAAACCGATCCGATTTTTAAAGCAGCTCAGATACTTAAAAATGGGGGACTGGATATATATTATGGAAACTGGTTGATTTCAGGAAGGCCAAAAGTTATTTTATTTAATATTGAATCTGCTTTTTCACGGTTAAACGAAATTAAATATGAACTATGGGAGCATCATGCCATAGAATTACCTGCCGATAATGTCCTTTATAATCAGGTAACCGCTTTTGGGTATATGGTTGAAGAGTTTTTTAAAGTCCTTCATTACCACAAGTTATTGGATGCAAATATTATTGCGCATTTTCACGAATGGATGGCTGGAGTGCCAATCCCCGAATTACGCAGGGAGAACCTGGATGTGAAAATTGTTTTTACAACCCATGCAACATTAATTGGCAGGTATCTGGCAATGAACGATCCCAATTTTTATAAAAATTTATCAAATTACAATTGGGAAGCCGAAGCAAAAAGATTTAATGTTTTACCCATAGCTCAGTTCGAAAGGGCAGCTGCACATGGAGCCCATGTTTTTACAACTGTGAGTGATGTAACTGCAATGGAATGTGAACATTTATTAGGAAGAAAACCCGATGTGATTTTACCCAATGGTATAAATGTTAAACGATTTGAAGTGTTACACCATGTACAAACAATGCACATGGATTTTAAAGAAAAAATTCATGAGTTTGTCAGGGGGCATTTTTTTCAAAGTTATTCCTTCGACCTCGATAATACAATTTATTTTTTTACTTCGGGAAGGTATGAATACCATAATAAAGGGTATGATTTAACTCTTGAAGCATTAGCCAGGCTTAACTGGAAAATGAAAGAAGCAAATATCGACAGGACAGTAGTAACTTTTTTTGTTACCAAACAACCATTTCATTCATTTAATGCCGAAGTCCTACATTCAAGGGCTCAAATGGAAGAAATTCAAAATGTTTGCGAAGATATTCAGGAACAAGTTGGCAAAAGGCTGTATGAGAATATTACATCGAATGATGGCAAATATGAATTCCCTGAATTAAATAAAATGGTGGATGATTACGACCGGCTTAAATTAAGGCGGTTTATTCAAGGTTGGAAATCAAAACAAATGCCAACTGTTGTTACACATAATTTGATTGACGATAATAAAGACGATATTCTGAATTATTTACGGACTGCAAATTTGTTGAATTATAAGGATGACAAAGTAAAGATTGTATACCATCCTGATTTTATATCTGCATCAAATCCATTGTTCCGTATGGATTACAATCAGTTCGTCAGGGGGTGCCACCTGGGCATTTTCCCGAGTTATTACGAACCTTGGGGGTATACGCCACTTGAGTGCCTTGCCAGTGGTATTCCATCGGTTACAAGCGATTTGTCGGGGTTTGGCGATTACGTAATAAACAATGTCCCGAATCATGAAGTAAACGGGATGTTTATTACAAAACGAAAATTCAGGAGTTTTAACGATTCAGCTGAAGAATTAGCAAACATACTTTTTGCATTTGTTAAGCAAGACCGCAGAGAACGAATAGGCCTTCGGTATAAATCAGAAGAAGCTGCATTACAGTTTGGATGGAGTAACCTGCGGAAATATTATGATGAAGCTTATGAAAAGGCTTTGTTGTAGATTAATTGTTTTTTATATCTAAAAACCATTTAATCGAAGCAATTCCTGAAGGAATAATTCCACCAGAATGGTCGGTATTGGGAATTATTTCTTTTTGAATCATTGTTTCGCTTACACCCAACGAAATCATATCCTGATACATGTTTAATGTAACTTGTGGGGGGACAAATGAATCACTACCTCCATGTATTAATAAAAGTGGCGTGGAGATATTCCAGGCTTCAATGCTATTCGACATTAATGTAGTTCGTACCGATGAATATTTTTGCCCTGCAAGGTAATTATTCCGATAGTCTTCAGTAAATAGTTCGGAAACTGAGGTTGTTAATTCATCATTAATTTCATCACCGGTTTTAGTACCGTCATATAAAGTCGGGATTTTTGAAGCATATGGTTCATTAATAATTTCGGATAACGGATTAGTAATATAACCAAGCGACGAATATGTATTTAACATGTACCCAAGAAAATAGGGCATGGGATAATCAGACAGGTTTTGAACGTGATTATTTATATAAAATAAATTGTAAGGGCCTGCTCCACATGCACTGGCTTTTAGGTTAAATTCATTGGTATAGTTTGTTTCCATCTCTTTTTGTAAAGCAAGGGTTAGCCATCCTCCCTGAGAATACCCCGAAATATACAAATCATCACTAATATTTGCTTTTAAATTATGTGAAGCAGCCAATTCCTTGGTTGCCATTAATAAATCTGCAACCGGTTGTACGCTCGATTCTTTATCCAGGTATGGGTGAATCATGTCGTCTGACTCTCCAAATCCAAGGTAATCGGCCACTACAATAACAAATCCGGCTGACGAAACCGATTCAAGGAACAAGTACAGTTCCCTATCCGGATTTACACTGGGAGCTTCGCTATGTAAAGTATTAGTACCATTCTGATAACTTAATAAAGGGAATGGCCCTTCACCAATAGGAATACAAACAATACCCGAAGCAATTTTGGCTTCACCCTGAAATGTTGTGTTATATTTAACTTTGAAAATGCGGGTGCTAAATTCAATAGCATCAATTAAATCATCAATATTTGTATCAGGGAATAGCCCTGTTAATTGTGAAAATGCCAGCTGTATTTCTATTAAAGAAATTGTTTTGTACTGTTCAAATGAAACAAGGTATTTATCATTTTCACTTCCGGGAGTCTCCGTAAAAGGATCTTGACAAGCATTAAATACAAATAGTGCAGAAACAAGGAGCAGGAGAAATATTGAAATTTTATTTTGTGTCATTTTTTTAATTTGATATAAATTTACGTGATTCTTTTTATGATAGTTTAATAATTAACATCTAATATAGATACATTATTAACTGGACATTGTTCAAAATTATTATTTCGAAGGTTCTTTTTCTTTTATTCCTGCAGCTTTTTTTGCGCCACTGTATATCGATTTCCACCAAAAATTCAAGACCGACCGGTTTGTTTCTCTTTTGTAAAAAATAGTTTCAGGTTCAAAAATTTTTCCACGTGGATTTTTTGATTGGACCACCAAATTATTTGCAAGGAACGAGTTAAATTTTGATACTTTAATATTATCATTTTTATATTGCAACATGGCGACCTTAAAATTGTCATAATCGAAATACAGATGGCCATTTGCTTCATGAGTATTGGCTCGAAAATCAAAATCGAACCTATTTAGCTGCCCATGCTGAACCGATATCATTGCATTTTTCTCAATTAAACCATTTAATAAAGTTAATGGCATTGGTTGTAACGAACCAGTAACCTGGTGCGAAAAATCAGGGTCGTTCATGTCAAATATAAATGTTGCATTTAGTTCACCAACCTTAAATACATTACTGAAAGCTGAGATTTTTAATTTTTGATTTGATTGAATCAGCTTTCTAATATTTGTTACCTGCCCCATATTTAATTTTACGTTGGTAAAACTAATTTTTGCCGGTTCATCTGATGTTTCCAACAATTCAGAATAATTAATGGTGGAAGGCAATAAAATAATTGAATCAAATACAAATGATTCGTGAATAGAAAACAAAAGGTCGTTGGGTAGTATTGGTTTCTGATTTTGATCAAATACAAACCTTTTATTTCTGAAAATTGTTAAATCAGTTGGCCCTAAAACAACTTCTTTTGCTTCAAGTATTTTATTTTTTATTAATTTTTCGATATCAACATCGCGCATTAAAATATAGCTTATTTTTCCTTCTGAAACATCAACTTGTTTTCCAATTTGACGGGCAAATTGATTCAATGGGTATTTGGGTGTTATATTGATATTCCCTAATCTTATAGTTTTTGAACGCGTGGTATAATTTAATGTATCTATTGAAAAAGTATAAAGCTCATTTTTTGAATGTTTTATAAGATTAAAAGTAGTAACATTTATATTTTCGGAGTTAAGTAACCTGTTTTTATAAATGGTTGAGCTAGCCTCGATGTTGTTGAATGTAATATTTATATTGTCGTGATTAAGCTTCTTTTGATTGGTTATAACAGAAAGGCTTGCATTTTTTAATTCCAGGTTTTTTATTTTTAATTCATCAAGGTAAGGTTCAAGGTACTTATAAAGTTCAATCTTTTCAAGGTTTTTAATTTCAAGGTTATTGTTAGTACTACGAAGTTGTAAACCAATTTTTGGCGCATCAACATGTATTGTATTAAAATAATAGTTGTTTTCCTGAAACGCTAAATCAGTATCAAAGCCAGAAAAACTTAGGGATGGTACCGAAATATTAAATAGGTTTTTTGAAGTATCAATTAAAGTGGGTTTTACATTAAATCCTTCAATATTTATTTTCCCTCCAATTTTATCATAAAAGAGACGGTCGATATTTATTATATGTGATTTGTTATCAAGAATTAACTGAAAATCAGATATTTTAGTGGTTATTTTTTTTGTGTAAAAATTGGTTTTTGGTTTTTGCTCCTTGTTTTTAAGGGCTATGTCACTGGCTTCGAAATCGAGGAGGAAGGAGCTGTATTGTGTTTTTTTATTTGGCTCAGTGCGGTAAGCAATAACATTTCCTCCGGTTAGGTGTATGTTGTTTACGGCGATTGAATTAATTGTTTTTGGAAGAGGAATATTTAGTCCTTTAAATTCCAGAGTTTTTGTTTTGCCTTTCTGCGAATAAACCTCAAATTTTGGCGAATTAATATAGATGTCAGATACTTTTAAATGCTTTGAATAATAGGCTTCTTTAATATCAATACCCGAAAATTTTAGTTCAGGAACTGATATCTGAAAGGTAGTAGGCAACTTTAAATAATCAGGCGAAGTAATATCGGGATACAATACCGCATTTTTAAACCGTACCATTTTTTGCTGAGAAGATACATCGATTTGCCCTGCTTGTAGTAGGTGCACATTGTCTGACAGTTTAAACAATTGGTTTTTGAGGGAAAAATTAAAGTTTTCTGAAAAAAAGAGCTTTTGTTTGCCTATTTCTGATTCATTAAACCTAAAATTTAAAAGTTCAGATGAAAATTTATTATTAACGGTGATGGTTTTTCCCTTTTTTGAATGATTCACCCATGTCAATGTACCATCCGGAATTTCAAGCTTTTGCACCGATATGTCGTCGAGGTAATTAAATACCAATTGGTAGAATTCTGACGAATTTAGCCTGTTGCTGTTTTCTTTTAATCCGGTAAAACTTTCATAATAAATAACCGGATTTTCGATAGTGAACCTGGCAATTTTTAGTTCTTTCCAAAAAAAAGCCTTGTGTAAATTTGTTTGAAAAAGAGATATTTTAGGGATGTAAATGTTGTACAGTTCTGAACGGTTATATTGTTGCAGCACTTCTTCTGTAACATTTGAAATTACCGGTCGTAGGTGAAAGCCAAAAATTTTGGCATTTACTTCATGGCTCGATATCGAAATGCTGTCGGCACTTAGCTGGTGCAAATTATCAACCAGTTTCATGTGGTATTTCGAGAAGTCTAATGAAAAATTTGTGGCATAAAAAAATTTGTCGGTATTTGTTAAACTTGTCGAATCGAGGCTAAAATCAGTCAGGCTAAACGTAAAATCTGTTTCAAAAAAGCCCTGAATCCGCCCATTTGATAAGTTTTGAATTTTTAATTGCCCTTTTTCTATGTAAACAACATTTGAATATACCCCTTTTAAGTAAGCTGTTATCAGGTTAAAAAGCAGGCCTGCCTTATCTTTTTTCTTTTTTTGTTTGATATCCGACCTGTACTGAATTGAGACAATTGGTTGTGTTATTTCAACCTTGTTTGTTGGCAGAGTGCGCGTATGGTATAATTTCTTTAAATTGACATTTTCAATGGAAACTGTATTGCAGGTTATGTTTAAATCGATGCGTGAATTAGCATTTTGTGGCTCAATTGGTTGTATGGTTATTCCTTTGGCAGTTAATTGATTGGAGGTTGTTGACACCATTAGTGAATCAGCAATAAACTCGTGTTCATTATCATCAAGCCTAAGATGGTAATCGGTAATAGCCATTTGTAGGTCCTCGGCGTGTAATAGTTTACCCGTATTTTTATTCGATAATGAATCGAGCCTGAAATCATGAAGGTTGATGTTGATGTTTCCAAAATGCTGTTGGTAATTAGTATAATCAGTATTTTGAAATATTTGTAGCTCGGCATTTTTTATGTAAAAACTATCAACATCGATCAAAAAAAATTGGTTTTTAATAAGGCTATAAAGGTCAAAATTATTAATGTCTTTGATATCAAGCTCTTTTGATCCCTTTTTCTGGTAGAATTTTATCTGTGCATTGTTAAATTCCAAATACCTGATCTTTATAGAATCGTTGATGTTTAAGCTTGTAACCGATTTGCTTTTTAAATAAATATCAGGAACAGTTACATCGTAAAGGCTTTTTGTGTGGTCAGCATTTTTATAAATAAGATGAAAACCTCTTGCCCAGATATCTGACGATTTTAATGAATAACTCAGCGTATCGATTTTTGTTACATGGAGGCTGTCGCCCATGTCAGTTTCAAAATTATTCATGTTAATGAGGATATCTTCTGTGTTGAATAACTTTGCTGAATTAAAAATCATCGCCGAATCGGTTGTAAAATCTTTAATGCTAATTGATAAATTCCTGGCCCTCGAAATTTTAGACGAGTCGCCTACGAGGCTATAAAAATCATAATTAGCATTTATAAAATCTATTTCATCGATTTGTATTTTTTTTAGTTTCGTATTAAAAAGAGGTTTTAATTCATGAAAAAACAGGTCAAGTGTATTGGTGGAGTCTTTTTGCAGGATTTTTTGCCCGGTTAGTTCCAACGAAGGGGATACAATGGTGAGGTTACTGCATAAAAAGTTTTTATTTTTAATAAGCTCCTTAATTCGAATGTTCTTCAACTGAATTTCTTGTGATTCAAACGAATAGAATACTTTTTCAGGAGCATTACTTTTTTGTTTTTTTGCTTCTTCAATATTGGGCTTTAATTCGGCTCCAATTATTTTTAACGAAAAATTTGATATGTCAAGTTCAATGGTTTTAAAATCAAAGTTGTATTGATTATTTGTTTGTTTGGCAACTAGTTCCGATAAATTTTTATTGAGGTACGATTGAGCTGTAAAATAAACATAAACTGACAGAGCCGTTATTATAATCACCACTATTAATGCCATCCATAAAAAGAATTTTAAGAATATTTTAGGCATTTGTTTCATTAATATTGTTTTTCATAAAGATAGCCAATTTTAAAATGGTTGCTTTATTAAGAGTTTATTTAGCACCCATTTTTTACAACTTAATTGTTAATATGTTATTGTTTCAAAGCAATAGGGTAAAATGATAATTAAAAAATTACTTGAAGAAGCGATTTACATAAAGCTTTTTATTATTTTTAAATGTTGATTTAAATTAGCCTTAACCAGGAAGAGGGGAATTTTGCCTGATATTTTTTTGAATTATTAATTACAGGACTGGCATTTTGAGAGTAAGTAGGCTTTTCATTCGTCAATTATTTTTTTACCCATTGAGGGTAACCCGATTACAATAAAATGTCAGACTATGAGGACTGTATTGATTGCCTTCTTTTTCCTTTTTACGGTTATTCAGGTTCAAGCCAAACCTGTAAGAATATTGTTGGTAACAGGAGGGCATGATTTTGATTCTGTAGCATTCTTTAACCTTTTTGATTCATTTGAGGAATTGGAATATAAAATTGTAAAGCAACCATTGGCTAATAAATTAATTGCCAAGGGCCAGGTTGCCGAATTTGATGTGCTGGTATTTTATGACATGTGGAATGTAATTTCCGAATCGGAAAAAGAAGGTTACATTAAATTAACAAAACAAGGCAAACCGTTCCTTTTTATACACCATTCGCTAGTTTCATATCAGAAGTGGAAGCTGTTTGAGAAAATAATTGGTGGGAAATATATTGAAAAGGGTTTTTCTCAAACACCCAATGAACTTTCAACTTTTAAACATGGTGTAACTGTTGCTGTTGAAGTTGTTGACCCGGAACATCATGTTACAAAAGGGATGAGCGATTTTTCGCTTTACGATGAAGTGTATGGCAATTATCGGGTTGAACCATCGGTTGTTCCATTGTTAAAAACAAGTCATCCTGAAAGTAGCCCAATCATTGGCTGGGAAAATAGTTTTAACTCATCAAGAATTATTTATTTACAATCAGGCCACGATACACATTCATTTAACGATAAGAATTTCAGGAACCTAATAATAAATTCGATAAAATATTTAGTAAAATCCTAACCTAACCTATAAAATCTTTTAAACTAAATCTAAAAATTAAAATTTATGGAAAATGTAAATCAAAAAAGACTTTTTATTGCCAGTTGCCTGGCTCTGTTGGTTACGGCTATTACTTTTGCTATTAGGGCAAAAATTGAAGGTGTGTTTACCGATGAATATGGATTAACAAGTGAACAGGTAGGCCGGGCTTTTGGCCCTGCATTCTGGGGATTTGCTGTTGCTATGTTTGCAGGCGGTTATTTTATCGACATTGTTAAAACCAAAAACATTGTAAGGATGGCATTTGGAATGCACTTTGTTGGTATTATTTTATTACTTCTTGCCAAGGATTATACTTCGCTTTTTATTGCCAATGTATTTATTGGTTTGGGTAATGGTAGTGTTGAAGCTGCCTGTAATCCTCTGGTTACGACTCTTTTCCCTACAAAAAAGACAAAAATGCTTAACCGGTTCCATGTATGGTTTCCAGGTGGAATCGTAATTGGCGGTTTATTAGCCTGGTTAGTGATGGATCAAATTAATTTGCCATGGCAGGTTTTAGTTAGTTTGCTGTTTATTCCTTTGGGCATTTATGGGTTTTTGTTTTTTAATGAAAAAATACCTGAAACTGAACGATTTACAAGTGGCGTAAGTTATAAAGAAATGATGCGTAATGTTGGAGCCCCTTATACAATTACACTTGCTGTAATATTTATGATATTGGTGGCAACTAATCAAACTATTTCGGCAGCTATTACTTCAAGTTATGAATTGCCATTAATCATTGTTGGTGCGATTGCTGTATTTATCATTGTTGAGAGCAAGGCATTAAATAAAATGAGTTTAATTTTTCCATTGGTCTTTTTCTGTATGTTATTAACTGCATCAACTGAATTGGGTACAACACAATGGATCAATGCCTTGCTGGCAAATAACGGTATTTCTGATCCAATTCTTATACTTGTTGTTGTTACAGGAATAATGGCTGTAGGCCGGTTTTTTGCCGGTGGTTTAATTCACCGCTTAAATCCAATTGGTGTATTGTTAGGTTCTTCGGTACTGGCAACTGTAGGATTGTTTTTACTTAGTATTTCAAGTGGAGCGGTAATGACTCTACTTTCGGCTGCTGTGTTTGCAGTTGGAGTGTGTTATTTCTGGCCTACAATGATTGGCGTTGCGTCGGAATATGTTCCCAAAAGCGGGGCTTTAGGAATGTCAATCCTGGGTGGTGCTGGTTTTGTAGCTACATCAATGGTATTACCTATTATGGGAAAATCAATTGAAACTGCCGGGCCACAAATGACTCTACGCAATGTGATGGTTCTTCCTATTATTTTAATTATTGCATTTATTGTTTTAACTGTTATAACAAAAAACAAAAAAGCAACTTCGGAATAGTAAATATATTACCCGATATAAGTTAAACTTCCTCTTTATATATTTTATGAAGAGGAAGTTTTTATGTAAAACGAATATGCTAATATGTAAAAATTTCGGCTTTAATATATTAAAGTTTAAATGGGACTAATAGGATTTTGTGCATATAGGATTTTATCATTTATTTTTGATTTATTATTATGGTTATTTGATAATTAAGTATTTATAATTATATTTAATGTTGAATAATTTCATTATTTAAATTTTGGTTTTTTGTATTATAATACGAGCCCTAATTTTACATTCAAAATCTCTCTGCGCATGAATTACCTCAGGTCAAAACTTAAAGAGATCGATTTAAAATTATTTGAAATTTTAGAAAGGAGTTGGGAAATAGCTTTTGAAGAATGGTTGCCGGCATTTGGAGCTAAAAACGATTCATACAATTCTTATCCACATCTGAGGAATATTGAGCGTTACCTTGATAGGATATTTGAAGAAAATGAATCAAATGAGGTGCTTTCTTCGTTCACCGGAATTGAATTTTATATTTTGTTAAGTTCAATCCTTTTTCACGATATTGGAAAAATTGAATCCAGCATAAATCATGCATCAAAATCAGAAGAGATAATAAAAAATAGACGGGCTGAATTAGGGATTATTAATGATGAAATAGCTTTAATAATTGGGAAAATCTGCAAATTTCACGATCCTCCCAAAAATGATAAAGCCGATATAAACTTCCATACCATTACCATCGATCCATATGGTGAAGTTAGGGAAGGAATACTTGGGACTTTACTTAGGCTTGCCGATAATTTAGATAGTGCTTATACTAGGGTACTCCCAACTTATATTAAGGGAGCCAATGAATTTAAAATAATTGGTGCGTTCAGAAAATTAATTTCAGGAGTAAGTATTGTATCAAAGGCGCAATATGTAAAAACGGTGATTGGGAAAGAAGATTCGAAAGAGAAAAAAGCTGAGAATGAACAAAAAGATAAGAATCAAGAAAATTTATCTGAAATTGAGTTTTCAATTAATACAGCATCCGAATATTGGAGCAATGAAGACAAATACCATAAATATATTTCTATTTTATCGAAGTTGGAAGCATTTATCAATTTAATAAAGGAAAAAGATACTAGTAAATCATTCTTTGAGGAAGTTTTAGAAATAAAATTAGAAATATCAGATTTATCAGTTAATAATCAATTTGGTTTTCAAGGAATTTTTAAAACATCTGAAAAAATCTGGAAAGATTATAATAGTAGCAATAAAAATGATGATTTATCAGTAGAATTAGTTAAGCTGAAAAATAAATTATCTGAAAAGTTTTCTCAAAATAAAATAAAAATGGGTGATTATAGCCTTTTTGAGAATTATAAAGTGAATGGTAGTAGTAGTGATAAGGTTTTATTAGATGCTGTTTATAATGATTTGATAAATACTAATAAAACTGATCCTAATAAAGAATGGCCCAATGAAATTTTATTGACAATTATTCTGAAAGATATTAAAAGGAATCAGCGAACCTTATTTGCTTTAAATAATGAATTGACATCAATGGAATTTCCTTTAAAGGCATGGTTGGTTGAATATGAAGATAATTTGTATAACATTTCCGGGGGGTTAACATATGAACCATTGTTTACAATTGAATATCTAAAAGAGATTGTAGATGGAATGTGGCAACTTAGTTCCAGGATTTTTGGCTCCTCTATTTTTACTTACCTTGATCTTGCAGCACAAGTTAGAGACCCCAATGTGTATAAAATTAAATTGGCTGTAAAACGAATTAGTATCGTTACTAATACTATTGCACCTGTAATAAACACGAAAATACAAAAAGAGAATCAAGGTGTTGGAGAAGAAAAACAAAAGAAATATTTTAAAGAAAAAACTATTTGGTATAGTTCTACTCATTGGCAATGGCTTGTTCTGGAAAATTTACATAATTCAAAAGAAATGGTTTATGATATGATAAAAGAGCTTGATAAACCTTATATAAATATTATTAATTAAAGGTTATGGTGGATAAGAAGAAGCCAAATAATAGAATATACTTGGGGCATCCATTAGATATTTTGCTGAACCGGGATTGCAAATATTCTGACTATGTAAAATATGTAAATACACAACTATCCGATAAAGAAAATTTTAAAGAGAAATATGGTGGCTTGACTTTTCCTGAAGGATCTCCTGATTCACACTTATGGAGTGGTAATATTGTAATTCAGGGAAGTCCTGGAACCGGCAAATCAACCCTGGCCATGCAAATTGCAGTGAGTTGTGCCATAGGGAATCATTCAGCAATCTACTTATCATTTGAAGAACATGTAAATACAGTGATTGATAAATCTGAATTATTTGGGTGGAAAGAACACCTTTGTCCAATTACACTTTTGCATAATCCCGAAAATTCTGATTCACCTCAGCAATTAGCAAATGATTTGGGAGAAATATTTAAAAATTCAGATAATTGTGAGAATAAGAATGTAAGTAAAGTTCTACTTCCTTCGCTTTCTCCAAGAAGTATAATTGACAATGATGATGAATCAAATTCTGATTTGTTTTGGAAGAGGTACAAACAGATTCAGGACTTGTTAGTTGCTTCAAAATTTTTTAATGAGCCCGATGATCCAAAAAATACTGATAAGTATAAAAATGTCCCTAAAATAAAACTTTTTTGTATTGACAGCCTGAATGTTTTTGGAAACAAACCATTGAGCCGGGTTGAATTGTTCAGAATATTTGACCTTTTTAAACGGTATAAAACAATAGGAGTATTTATTATTGAAGATGATTTTGGAAATCTTAAAAATAATAGTTACCAAATTGAGTACCTGGCTGATATTGTTATTTCATTAAGTTCTGAATACGAAAACGGTTATTATGTCAGATACCTGGAGACTTTAAAGTCGAGATATCAACATCAGATTTATGGGAAGCACCCATTTAAAATATCTAAAGATGAAAATAAGATTAAGATTCAAGTAGAAAAGAGTTTAAAACAAGCAGTTCATATTTACCCATCCCTGCATTATATTGTTTCAGCCACCGAAAATAAATTTAATGATGCCCAAAATAATGATACAAAAAATAAAAGCGTAATAAAATGGGATGAGATTATTGGTATTGATGGTATTAAAAGTTTATTGCCGGATAAAAAATTTCCATTAGTACAGGTAATAACCATTGAAGGACCCAGAAGTACATTTAAATCAACAATGGCCTATAATTTTTTGTTAAAGGGTATTGGGAATGAAGTGTCTGGATTGCTAATCTCATTAAATGATACACCAAAGATCAGTTTAAAATCAAGGATTGGATTTGATATTAAAAATCATCCATTTAAAAATCGGTTAGAAGATATTCATAAAGAAAATGGCGCGGTTAGTGAACTTTTTAAACGGCCAGAAGATTCATTAAGTAATAAAAAGATTGTTGTCCAAAAAATTGGTCTCGAGAATGATAAAAACTTAATATATGAACAGGCCTTCCAAACTGGAATGTTGTTACCTGAAGAATTTATTTTTGAAGTTGAAAGGATTTTGAATATAGATCCTAAAATTGAGTATGTTGTTTTAGATGATATTAGTGCTATTGATGTAAGTTACCCATTGCTTAAGCAAAGTAAAAACTCAAGCGATTTATTTCTGCCATGTTTTGTTCATTTAATGCGAAACAGGGGAAAAAAATTGATAATGATAGGAACAACTGGGGAGTATAAAGAATCTGACGAATCCGTTAAAAAAGCGAAGGCACTGTCTGATACTGTTATTTCATCGGATGTTATTAATATTTTTGGAGAACAACACATTATTATAAAAGGAGAAGGGCTTAGAGGTAGTGATGACAATGCAATAACAGAACCTGTTCCGGGTATAATAAAAAAAACAAAAGAAGGAGATTTTAATAGGTTCGCAATAGACCATTCATACCTAAGAGGGCTGATTGGTTTTGATACAAAAAAAATAAAAAGGCCAAAACTGTTACTTCAACTTTTCGAGGAAAATGAGCCGTTACATATCAACTATAATTTGGAGATTAAAAATTTGTTGAAATCTGCTTTGGGCGAAGATACAGAATTTAGTGTGGTACCTATTCAACCAAAAGAGTCAGAAGCTTTTCATTCATCAATTAATATTTTAAGTGAAAAACCGGTTGAAAAAACAATCATTATTTCTGTTGATGAATTTTTAGATGTTACAAGTGAAAAGACAAAAAAGAATTTTGTAAATATTAATGAAATTTTTAAAACGGAAGAAATAAAAGAAGATAATAAGGAAGCTAGCAAAGAAAAACTGAGTGGAGAATTTATGAAAGAAAATTATATTACTTCAATGTATGATAAAATTTTTATTGAAGAGAAAAAGGAAACCTATTTTTTACCTTATTATTGTAATGTGCTTTTGCTAGCTTATAAAAATATTGATAAAAATAATGATAAAAATAATTTTGATTCATGGGTAGGAATTTCTGATTATTTAAAGACTCACCCAAAGGTAGAACTTATTTGTGATACCAGCCCCAAAGAAACTTTGGCCTGTGTTTTTTTAGATGCACTTTTTTCGGCGAATCATAAAGAAGAAAAAGATAAAGAAGAAAAAGATAAAAAAGAAATAGATAAAAAAGAATATAAGCAATTTATTGATGATATTTTTAGTGCTGGAAGTTTTGATAACGCAATAAGCGAATTTAATGCCTTTAGAACTATTTTTAAAAAGGCTAAATTTTACTCCAAAAATTTTGATGAAAATACTGAATTAACTAAAAAGAGAAAAGAATTATTAACTAAAAAGAGAAAAGAATTATTAAGTAAAGATTTTATTTTTCTTGGTTGGTACTCTCAATTAAGGAGTTTAATTGAAGATGATCCTAAACTAGCCAATAATGTTGAAATTGGCGCATTACCTGGAAGGGGTTTTACCGGTGATTGGTTTATTGGAATTAGGAATGGTTCGGTTAGTAAAAATTTGGGTATGGATGTTATTAAGGCATTGTGTAAAACCTCTGAAGAATATAAACGTTTTGTACGAGGAGTAGGGCTTCCAACCAGAAAAATATTTTATAATCAGGCAATTGACGATGAAGAGAAAAGAATAGAACCGAATTTTTATTCGTGGCCAAATGCTGATCATAATCAGAAACTTAAGGATTTGTATCAAATTCATGCCAATGCTTTTTCAAGATCATGGATAGATAATTATCAGGAATTGCGGGCAACTTTATATACTATTTTTCAACAAATTTGTGATTTAAATGAAGAGTCAATTAGGAATAAAATTGATAAAAGAAATAAATCAGATATTCAGATAAATAAAGAAGTCGAAATAGAAATTAATGAACAAATTAAACAAATTGTTGAGCGATTAAAAAGCCAATATAAAATGTTTCGTAAAATAAAGATTTAATTGCCTTGACCACATGAAAGTGTTTTTTATTTAGTCGTTTTCCCCTCGTACAATTTCGTAAAACACGAATCAACAGGTTCCCACAACTCAATTTTATTGTTTTCAGGATCGAGGATGTGTACAAACTTCCCGTATTCGTAAGTTTCAATTTCATCAAGGATGATAACACCTGCTTCTTTTAATTCTACAACCAATTCTTCGAGGTTTTCGACCCGGTAATTAATCATAAATTCTTTTTCCGAAGGTTTAAAATATTCGGTGTTGGCCGCAAACGGGCTCCACTGCAAATACGCCTTGTTTTTTGGTTCTTCCGAATTCCGGAACTCAAATAACGAGCCATATTCATTGGTTACCAATCCCAAGTTTTTACTGTACCAATCTCTCATTTTTTTAGGATCTTCAGATTTAAAGAAAATACCTCCAATACCCGTTACTTTTTTATTTCCCATAACGCCAAATTTTATAATCCTTAATTCAGAAGATATTAATTGACTTAATTAAATAATCCTTTTTAAAACCAGCATCCTAAATTCCATTGCTTGTGCTCCGGAAATTTCGGTTGCTTTTAATTCCAGATTACCAACCCCCTTTGAGAGGTGAATTGTTCCCATATTTATGGGTTTAAACTCTTTAACATACGATTCAATTCGTGGGTCCCGGTCATTTCCCATGCCCATTAAAGGCGGGTCATTTGCTTCTGTAATTTGTGCTGATATTTTATCTTCTCCGAACGATAATTCAAAGGATGAACCTAAATCTTTTTCGGGGCAAGTGTAATACAGCGTTACTTCAAAATTACCTTCGGCAAGGACTTCTGCCTCCCACGTTATTTTATCTTCAACACTGGTCCAATTGGTAAAAAAGCTGCAATTGGGGTAACGGTTTGAGCGTTGAATATTTCCAAATGCTTTACCATCGCGGGCAGGGATTTGAGTATAAATATAATCGGGATGCCCAATAGGGAAAGTACGGTTATCAATTTTAGGTAGCTCCGACACAACTTCTTTTTCCCATTCATTTTTAACCTGAACCATTTTGGTTTTAATCTCTGGAAACGATTCCGAAATATCTGTAATTTGCCCCTCTTCATTGTCCATGTCGAAAAGCTTTAAATCATAATCAAGCCTGAATCGTTGGTTTCTGACGCTGGTACGGTTTCCCCAATGGTTAAAAACATACCGTTCGGATATGGCACTGTTACTTTTTAGAATTTGTTCCGAAAGGTTGATTCCATCTAATGGCTTTTCCGTTGTAGAATTAATCCCGGAAAGGCTTACTAGAGTCGGTAATAAATCAATTGCCGACGAAATCTGTTTTATTTTTCCATGTTTTATTTTTCCGTCCCATTTAATTAATAATGGCGAGCGTACTCCTCCTTCATCGGTTGAGCCTTTGCGGCCTTTCATACCTCCATTCCATCGCGAACCATTTGGCCCGTTGTCCGAAAAATAGATAACGATAGTATTGTCTGAAAGCCCCAGTTCTTCAAGTTTTTTTGTAATTCTTCCCACGTTCCAATCAATATTTTCACACATAGCAAGTGCTGCTTTTGTGTGCTGAATATTTTCCGATTCAGGGTTTCGGTTTCGCAGATTCAGGTTCTTGTTTTCAAATTTATTCCAGAATTTATCGGGAACCTGCATGGGTGAATGTGGCGTATTAAAGGGAAGGTATAAAAAGAATGGGTTGTTTTTGTTTTTTTCAATAAAATCTATTCCGTGAGTTGTTAAATCATCAACAATAAAACCTTCTCCCTTTACAATTTCCCCATTGTGTTCCAACATTGGGCTGAAATAATTTCCCCAATGTCCGGAGCAAAATCCATAAAAATCGTCGAATCCCCGAGCATTTGGATGGTAAGGTGGTTGCATTCCGTTGTGCCATTTCCCATAAGCTGCTGTGCTGTAACCTGCATTTTTGAAAATATCTGCAATGGTGGTTTCATCGAGGTCGAGGCGTTCACCGCCTGCCGATGTGGAGTAAACACCACTTCGCGGATGATACCTTCCGGTTAAAAATTCAGCACGGGTAGGGGAGCATACCGGGCAAACATAAAACCGGTCGAACGAAACTCCGCTTTCTGCCAGTTTGTCGATGTTGGGTGTTTGAAGGTTAGTATTTCCGTTAAAGCCAAGGTCGCCCCAGCCCTGGTCGTCGCTTAAAATAACGATAACATTCGGGTGTTCGATGATTTTTTTGTTAGAGCAGGAAAAAGCTACAACCGATAGAAATAAGGCAAGTATAATCCGGTTCATAATTAATTAGTTTAGGGTGCTAAAAATACCTAAATCAGTTCTGGAAACCTAAAAATTTGGAGGTGATAATTGTTTTATAGATGCTGTAGTTGCTGTTTTTCATGAGGATTTATTCATGAAGGAATAATCTCAATACTAAATTGTATTTATAATTTTATATGGTTATATTATTAGTATAACAAACTTATGATTGAACTTGTAAGCATGAATGTGGCGGTATATAATGATATTTGGTTTATGTTAAAAACCTTTGTTGAATTCATTTTTTATTTGTTTTGTTTTTATACCTTCGTTATAGTTACAAAACTAAAATTATTATCTTGGATGGTCAATTGGTATTTTAGATACAAGGAGAATTAATTTATACACAAATGAAGAGGATATTAGTTGCTGAAGATAACAAATTAATACTTGAGACAATTGCGCATAGCCTGACCCGCGAAGGTTATGAAATTATAAAAGCTGCTGATGGGAAGGAGTGCCTTAAGATACTTGAGGATACTGAGGTTGATTTGATTATAACTGATTTGTATATGCCAAGTATGAATGGCCTTGAAGTTATTTCGATTCTGAACGAAGAAAGAAAAAATACTACTCCCATAATGGTGCTTTCTGCTGCCGGGGCTGAGGATAATGTTTTAAAAGCATTTGAATTGGGGGCTGATGACTTTATGGTTAAACCATTTAGTTTGATAGAGTTAAATGTAAGGGTTCGTAAGTTGTTGGCGATGAGGAGATAATATGAAAGCCTTCGGGTATTTTAGTTTATTATAAAAAAAATGGGATGAAATCAATCAAATTTACTTGTGTAAAATTGATGATTTATAGTGCGAGTCTGCTTGTGGGAATTCTGGTAATGGTTCCTTTCGACGGGTATACAAATCAGAAAATTGTTGTTCAAATCGGAGCCTCAAAAACTGCCATAAATATTCAGGATTTTGTAAAACAGTACAACGTTTCCGATAGTATAACCGAAGTGTATTTGGGGGGGTGGTATCAATATTATGTTGGTAATTTTGAAACTATAAAACAAGCAACAGACTATTCAATAGAGATTGTGGAAAAAACCAAGTTGCCAATGGCGTACCCTCGAATTATTGAGGTTGCTGATAGTATTCAACAACAAACCCAAATAAGTGATTCTGTTCCTATTACTGACACCATAATTCCTCTGGAAGACAGTATTAAAACTACAATTATAAAACCACAAAATATTCCTGAAACATCTGTAAAAAATAAAAGGCAGGTAGCACTTAATAAAAATAATTATTTGCTATTAAATCTAATTGGAGAAGAAAAGGCTCTTCAAATAAAAAACAATTTGATTATCTACGGGGATAAACATTTTCCATTTCTGTTGAATCGGTTTTACCGTCGGGTTGTTGAGAAAATATTCGTTTACCCAATCATCCTACTTTTAATTTTATTGATACTGTTTTTTATTCTGAATGTAATTTTTGTAGTTCTGGTTTTGTATTATTCCAATAAATCAAAAAATAGGAAAGAGCGTTATATTAAGGTTTATCGAACCATGTACGAAGAAGTGTTGCTTTCGTATTTATTTGGTGAAATTGATTGGGGAAAAGTTCTGGTTAAATTGAAAAAAATATCTCGTCCGTTAAATAAAAAAATTGTTTCAACCATATTATTTAATTTTCAGGATAATTTAAAAGGCGGAATGGATGATCAGATCCCTGAAATATTTGTAAAACTTGGATTGCATAAAAGTGCCTTAAAAGCTGCTAAATCGGCAATGTACTATAAAAAAGTTCAGGGTATGCGCGATTTGACCTATTTGTACTCGAAAGGAGCTTTAGAAATTATTCCTGATTATTTGAACGATTCGAATGATTTGGTGAGGGCCGAAGCGCAAACTTCATACATCAGGTTACACGAAGATAAACCATTTGAATTTCTGAAAACATTAACAAGTCCATTTACCCGCTGGACTCAATTAACTGCCTTCCACCTGTTTCGGTTGCACCAACTGCCTGTTCCTTCATTTGTCGATTATTTAGACTCGGAACATCCGAACGTGAGGAACTTTTGTTTGCAGATGATTAGTTTTTTTCAACAGCTCGAAAATGCCTCCGAAATATTTAATTTGCTTAAAAGCCCTGTTGAATTGACACGTTATTTATGTATTAAAGCAATTAATGACTTGCGGTTATACGATGGAAAAGAGTTGATTAAAAATATTTATTCGGATGAAACGGAAAAGAATAAGCTGGAAATTATTAAAGTATTTCGGACTATTGGCGATGAAAATGATTTTGAATTTTTGGAAGGAATAATTCAAACGGACTCAATCTCGCCAAAAACTGAAGCATGCCGGTCAATGTATTATATGAATAATACTGCCAGAGAAAGGTTAGAGGATTTAAATCTCTCCTTTGAAAAAAAGCTGGCACCTTTTATTGCTCATGTTACTGATTTACGAAATTAAAGGATTATGGCAGCAGAAATTTTTAAAATTATTTTCGAAACATTTATACTTATTTATGCCATTGTGATTTTTAGCGCATATTTTTGGTTGGCAATTCTTTCGGCAAAAGAGTTACGCCGAAACTATCACAATGCAAAAATTACTAATTACGATGCGATTATTTCATCTCCATTTGCGCCATTAATATCAGTAATTGCCCCTGCCTTTAATGAATCGCTTACCATTGTCGAAAATATTAAAGCGTTGCATGGTTTACATTACCCGAGTTTCGAAATTGTAATTGTTAATGACGGAAGTAGCGATGACACACTCGAAAAGACAATTGCCGCATTTGATTTGGAAGAAGTGCCTTATGTTTTTGATTACAAAATTCCATGTGTCGAAATATTGAGTGTTTATAAATCGAAAAAAAAGGCGTTTAGTAATTTAACAGTAATTGATAAGCGGAATGGAGGGAAGGGCGATGCCCTTAATTCAGGGATAAATATCGCTAAGGGCGATTATTTTATTTCCATCGATGTTGATTCAATAATTGACCCCTACGCACTTCAAAAATTGATAAAACCATTTTATGAAGAAACCGACAAAAAAGTGATAGCAGTTGGAGGGGTAATCAGAATTGCCAATTCATGTGTTATCGAAGACGGGCAATTGGTTGAAATCAATGTGCCCGATAAATTTTTACCCCGTTGCCAGGTTATTGAATACAACAGGGCTTTTTTAATGGGGCGCCTGGCCTGGAGCCGTCTCGATGGGTTGCTTTTAATATCAGGGGCGCTTGGTTTGTTCGATAAAGATGTTGTAATAGGATGTGGCGGATACTTAACGAACTCGGTTGGTGAAGACATGGAATTGGTCGTCCGCATGCGAAAATTTATGGCTAAGAAAAAAAATCTGTATTCGGTTGTTTATATTTCCGATCCGCTTTGTTGGACCGAAGCTCCGTCTAGTTTAAAAGTGTTGGGGAGCCAGCGAAACAGGTGGACAAGGGGTACCATTGACACTTTGTTCCTGCATTGGGATATTTTTTTAAACCCTAAATATAAATTTATGGGTATGGTTTCACACCCTTATTGGGTATTGTTTGAATGGTTGGCACCTCTTATTGAAATAGCGGGAATACTATATTTTATAATTATTGCGTTATTCGGGGAACCCAATTGGCCTTATTTTTATGTGATGGTGTTTTTTGTTTATTTTTTCTCTATCACTTTCTCGACTTATGCAATTTTATTCGACCATTTAGCGCATCACAGGTATAAAAAGAGATGGAAAATTTTAAAGCTAATTTTAACTGCCTGGGTTGAACCAATATTTTATCACCCATTGGTTGTATATTGGGCTATCATGGGAAATATTGATTATTTTATAAAAAAGAAAAAAACATGGGGGCAAATGACAAGGGAAGGTTTTAGCAAACAAAATAATAGCGAAGAAGGGATTGATTGAACAGTTTCTTAAACAACAGGTTATGTATTTTGGTTATTAAATTAGAAACAATAATGTCAGGAGTATATTTAGTTTAAATTTTAATATTATGCTGCATAATTTTATTCATCGAACAGTTGCTTTATTGGCTTTGGCCTTGATTTTAGGATTTAGTAATAGCACTATCGCCCAAACATTTGATCAAGCCCGGGATTATGCTTTTAATGGTCAACGTGAAAAGGCTCGGGAAGTTTGTAGGAAAATTCTGTCAAATGGATTTAATTCTGATGTGGCGCTTTTGTTAGGGCGCACTTATGCTTGGGATGGAAAATACGATTCGGCACGAGTGGTTTTTTATGATGTAAGGGAAAATAAACCGGAAAATATGGAGGTGCTAGGAGCTCTGGCAGATGTTGAATATTGGTCGGAAAATTACTTAAAAGCAGTTGAATATTGTGACATGGCATTGGAGAAAGATTCAGTAGCGGCTGAATTTGTATTAAAAAAAGCAAAAATACTGCACAGTTATGAGAAATTTGACGAAGCTGTTATTACTCTCGAGGAATTTTACAAAAAAAATCCGGGTAATGCTGAAGTAATAAAAAAACTGAAGGAATACCGGCTTGATTTGATGAAAAATGCAATTAAAATATCATATACCCTCGATTTATTTGATAAAGAATTTAACCGCGATCCGTGGCAAATAGCGGCTTTATCATATAGCCGCAAAACAAAATTTGGGTCAGTTATACTGCGGGCAAATAGGGCAAACCGGTTTGGTACAACTGGTTATCAGTACGAAGTGGATGCTTACCCTAAATTGGGTGAAAATAATTATGGTTATGTAAATTATGGATTTTCTGAGAATACAATTTTCCCTAAAAACCGCATGGGGCTGGAATTGTACCACAATTTTCCGAAGTCATTTGAGGGCTCAATTGGAATGCGAATGTTATTTTTCAGTAGCTCAAATGTAGGTATTTATACAGCAACTCTTGGAAAATATGTGGGGAATTATTGGATTTCACTTCGTTCGTTTGTAACCCCCGGCGATGATGGTACGTCTGTTTCAGGATTATTGCAGATGCGGCGTTACTTTTCTGATCCTGAAAATTACCTGGGATTACGCTTAGGTTATGGTGTTTCGCCCGACGATAATCGGAATTTGATTGATTCAGGGCAAAAACTTACATTAAAAACGCGGTCGATACGTATGGAGTTTAACCATATTTTTAACCATGTTTGGATATTAAATACTGGCGGAGTATGGGGCAATGAAGAAAGGATAGCAGGCACATTTTCAGGATATTATACCGTTGATATTAGTATAGCACGATTATTTTAAGATTTTATATGACGCATTTTAGAGAATCTTTGCAACTTATTTATCGGTCATACAGGCGTTTTATCAGTTTAAGTTTTATACTCGCTTCTATGGTTTTGATGGTTCGGGTATATGAGTTTTTTGTAACCTCAAACATTTCAAATTATCCTCCGGGCAGCAGTGTGAGTATTTTAATAGGTTTAAAATACGACCTCATTTTATATTTACGAATTTCGGCAATTTTAATAATACCTTTTTTGTTAATTGCTTATTTTAGTCAGAAAGCAGCCAAGTATTTTTTTATTGTTTTAAGTGTGGTCCTCATATTAACCAATATGCTGATGCTGCAATATTTTTCGACCGCCAGAGTACCGTTGGGAGCCGATTTATTGGGTTATTCAATCGATGAAATAAAACATACAATTGAAACATCGGGTGATTTAAATCTGATACCGTTTATATTGATTGTGTTGTACCTGACTTTTATGGTCAGGATTTTTATTAAACATGTTTATATAAAGGTCAAACCATGGTTTATAGTACTTTTAACTGTTTTGATGATAGGGAGTTTTTTACCTTTAAAAATGTTACACCAAAATCCTTCGAAATATACCAATGAATTCAGGCTGTTTATTGCAACTAATAAACTGAATTTTTTTGCTGAAAGTATTGCCAATCATTATTGGCAAAAAGGAAAAATTAATAATCAAACATATACTTTTAAAAAGGAGGTACCTTCATCGAGTGAAAATCCATTTACTTACATTGATTCTGAATTTCCCTTTCTTCACACTGAAACAACACCCGATGTATTGGGAACCTATTTTGAATTAGGTGAAACACCACCAAATTTTGTTTTTATAATAGTTGAAAGCCTGGGCAGGGCGTACGTTGGAGAAGGGGCATATTTAGGGAGTTACACTCCGTTTTTGGATTCTTTAATGGAACAAAGCCTTTATTGGGAAAATTGCCTAAGTACGTCGGGGCGTACTTTTGAGGTTTTACCTTCTATGTTGGCATCGGTGCCATTTGGCGACCATGGTTTTGCCGAATTGGACGAAAAAATGCCCGACCATATAAGCCTCATAAGTTTGTTAAAAAAACAAGCAGGTTATAACAGTTCATTTGTCTATGGGGGCGAAGCTGATTTTGATAATATGGATGTGTTCCTTAAAAGGCAAGGGATTACCCAGATAATCGATATTAATAAATTTGGTGATGGGTATTCCAAACTCCCAGCAACTAACAATGGTTTTACCTGGGGATATGGTGATAAAGATATTTTTAAAAGGCATTTACAGGAATTTAAAGTAAAACAGGAAAAACCTAGTATCGATGTTTTGTTAACTATTGCCATGCATGATCCATTTAATATTCCGGATCAAAACAACTACGACCAAAAATTTGAAAAAAAATTGGACCAGTTAGAGTTAACCAGTAAAATTAAATTGTTTAATCAGCAGTACAAGAAACAGTTTGCTTCTATTTTATATTTTGATGAATCGATACAATTCTATTTTAATGAAATAAAAAAGTTGCCCTCGTTTTCAAATACAATTTTTGTAATTACAGGTGATCACCGTATGCCTGAAATCCCAATAAGTACTCAACTCGACCGGTTTCATGTACCACTGTTAATTTATTCTCCATTACTTAAAAAACCCGAAAAATTCTCTTCTGTGGTTACTCATTTCGATATAACACCCTCGTTGATTGCTCTATTGAACGGAGGCAACTATATTTCGCGCCCTACAGCTGCATCATGGGTGGGGCATGGACTTGATAATTCAACTGATTTTAGGAACATAAACACCTATCCATTGATGAGGAATAAAAATGAAATAATGGATATTGTAAATGGTGAAAATTTTTGGGCGAATGGTAGGTTGTATCAAATTTATCCGAATATGGATATTGAACCAATCGATAATTCGGAAATTCAAAAACAGTTAAAAGATGAATTGGATAATTTTATTCGGAAAAACAATTATGTATGCCGCAACAATAAATTGATTCCTGATTCACTGAAGAAGTGGACTTTTCCTGGTTTATAAGATTTGATTGCATAATTTTAATTATGCCATATTTTTTTCTTTTTATAAATAATAGATTACAATTGATATATTTGTTTTCCAATTTTTATGATAAATCAAGAGAAACATATTATTTTGGGCCTGCAAAATGGTGATGAAGAAACCTATATATTTCTTTTTCGTGAATATTATATTGCGCTTTGTTCATATTCTCGCAGGTATGTTGGCCGTAAAGACATAGCTGAAGAAATTGTTTCCGAAACTTTTTTTAAAGTGTGGCAAAATCGGAAAAAGATACAAATTGCTACCTCCATAAAAGCCTACTTGTTTCAGGCAGTTTGTAATAATTCACTTAATTACCTTCGAAAAATAAAAAAGGAAGAAAGCCTTGAAGATTATTTTTTAGATACCTCTTCTGAAAATATTGGATTTGATATTTCTCCAATGGAAATACAAGAACAAAGTTTGTTAATGGAAGATGTATTTTCTCAGGTCGAGAATGCAATTAATGATTTACCACCACAACAGCAAAAAGCCTTTAGATTAAAACGCATCGAAGGGAAAAAGAATAAAGAAGTGGCCGAAATAATGGATCTTTCGTTGAAAACGGTTGAAATGCACCTTTCAAAAGCCATACTTAATTTACGTAATAATTTAAAAGATTTATTACCTGCGTTTTTACTTTTTTTACTACTGAAGTAATTATATTTCTAATCGTAACAGGTTAATAAATTCCTGTTTACCTGTTGATTGGTCCTCCTCTGAATAAAAATAAGAAAATAATACTAGTTTAATACAGGGTTTTTTACAGTATTGGTATCATGTTAATGAATCAAATTATAATATGGACTTATATAATAAAATACACACATCGATTATCCGATTGTTCATAGGTGAAGCCAGTCCTGAAGAAAAAAAATCTATCGGGGACTGGTTGAGCCAATCGCCTGAAAACCAAAAATTTTATAACGACTTGAAGGAAATATGGCTGCAAAGTGGTGTTGCCAATAATTCTGACCAGTATGGTTTGGAAAAGGCTATAGTCCGTTTTCGCAATAGAATAAATAAAAGTAAAAAATTGGAAAGTAGACAGAAATTTATTCGGAATACTCTAAAATATGCAGCCATTATTTTGTTGCTTATATCTTTACCTATTAGTTTTTTTGTAGGAAAAGGATGGGTTGAATTCCCTGATTCATATACCACGATAACCTGTGCCTTGGGCGATAAAACCGAAATGATTTTGCCCGATAATTCAAAAGTATGGCTTAATTCAGGGAGTAAATTAAGGTTTAATAACAATTTTAAAAAAGGTGAAAGGCAGGTATTTCTTGAGGGTGAAGCCTTCTTTTCTGTTGAGAAGGATAAAAATAATCCTTTTGTTGTTAAAGCCAATGAAATAAACATTGAAGTATTAGGAACTGAATTTAATTTAAAAGCCTATTCAGAAGAAGGCAAAGTTTCAGCAACATTAATTGAGGGTAGCATAAAAATGGCCAGTCCTTATAATAAAACGAAAATTGAACCAGGGCAAAAGGTTGTATACAATAGGAAAACACAACAAATGGCATTAACCCAAATGGCCGATATATTACAAGAAACGGAATGGAAAGAAGGAAGGTTGGTATTTCGTAATGAATCGTTGGCAGAAATGGAGTTAAAACTCGAAAGGTGGTTTGATGTAGATATAGTTTTCGCCGATGATGCTGTTAAACAGCGTAAATTTACTGGTATTCTGGAACGTGAAAGTATTCTCGAAGTTGTTTCATATTTTGGTTTATCGCGGTATGTTAATTACAAAATTGAAGGAAACAAAATTACATTCTTTTCAAAAAACAGTAACTAAAAACTCAGTATATGTAAAAAATAAAATGAAAAAAACAAAGGGAAGTGCCCCACACCTCCCTTCGAAATTAATTAAACCGAAGTTTAACTTTTTTAAGTATTCAAATTTATGAAAATTAATCGAAAGTTCCTGCCCACTTTGATGGGAAAGGAAATGAAAAAATTGTTTTTAATTATGAAACTAACCTGGTTTCTTACTCTGATCCTGACCATAAATGCTTCAGCTTCGTTATGGTCGCAAACTACAAAAATGAATGTAAAGTTGACTAACTCTACCATTCAGGAATTGTTCCGGCAAATTGAAGAAAATAGCGAATACCGCTTTTTTTATAATAACGATGATATTGATGTTTCAGAAAGAGTATCAATCGATTTACAAAATAAATCAGTTGGCGATATATTAACAACTGCCTTTACTGATTTACCTTATTCTTTTAAGGAAGTAAATAATAATCTTATTTTGGTTGAACGATCAGTTGAAGGAAGCAATTCAGAGGTAGGTCAACAACAAAATGTGGTTTATGGAAGAATAACCAACACTTTGGACGAAGCAATTCCTGGAGTAACAGTAGTTGTTAAAGGCACAACCCAGGGAACTATAACCGATACTGATGGGAATTATTCTATTTCAGAAGTACCCAACGATGCTACTTTGGTTTTTTCGTTCGTGGGAATGAAAACGCAGGAAATTCCCGTTACCGGGAAAACGACGATTAATGTAACCTTAGAAGAAGAAACCATTGGGCTGGAAGAAGTTGTTGCTGTTGGGTATGGAACACAAAAAAGAAGCAACTTAACCGGTTCTGTATCTGATATTAAAGGCGATAAACTTACACAAAGGAATGTCATTCAAACAGCAGATGCTTTACAGGGAATTGCACCCGGAGTTAACGTAGATGTATCATCCGGACAACCAGGAAGCCAAAGTACAATTCGGGTGAGAGGTTTAGGGACACTCACAATTGGGGCATCCGCATCTAAAAATAATCCATTGGTTTTAATCGATGGGATTGTAGGCAATATAAACGATGTAGAGCCAAATAATATCGAAAGTGTATCTGTTCTTAAAGATGCGGCTTCAAGTGCAATATATGGTTCAAGGGCTTCTAATGGAGTGATATTGATAAAGACCAAAAGAGGGGAAAAGGGTGAATTGTTTGTGAATTATAATGTAAACATGGGTTACCAGGTTCCTACTGATATGGTTGAATATTCAGGTGCTTTTGACTTTATGACGTATTATAACGAAGCTCTTGAAAATGAAGGGAAAGCAAAGATATTCGATGATCAATACATTCAGAATTGGCTGAATAACCAACCCAATAGTGACGAGTATCCAAGTACCGATTGGTTTGATGTGGTATTAAAAGATGCAGCTTTCCAACAAAAACACAGCTTAACGGTTAATGGCGGTTCAGAAAAGGTTACTAACCTGGTTAACCTGACTTATCTTGACCAGAAATCAATCATGCCAAATACAAGTTTTAGTAGGTTCGGGATTCGTATCAATACTGATATCCAGGCAACTGACAAACTGCATTTCGGGCTTGATATCAAAGGGGCAAGCTCAAAAGATGAACAACCTTCACAAGGTGTTTGGTACGAAATACACCGTGTAAAACCCAATCAACTTCCTTTACTTTCTGATGGAAGGTATGGAGTTGGATACGGAAACCTTAATCCATTGGCTCAGGCACAAGATGGAGGATTATCCGAGGGTAAAACAAAATTAGCTGTTATAAATGCAAAAGCTGATTATAAATTACTGGATAACCTAACCTTGGAGTTCACATTTGCTCCTACATATCAAATATTTGAAGGAAATAGGTTTATAAAAATGTATGATACTTATACATGGGAAGGCAACCATGCAGGAACATATCCTACAAAAAACGATTTGAATGTATATTTTAATAAAAGCCAAAATATATATGCCAACGCTTTGTTGAGGTACAAGAAATCCATAGAGCAACACAATATTAATATTATTGCCGGTTATGACCAAACAGATTATTTATATGAATGGACGCGCGCATACCGGGAAAATTTTGTACTTCAGGATTATCCAGTATTAGATGCCGGCGATGCAGTAAATCAGCAAAACTCAGGAAGTGGGCATGAATGGAGCCTGCGCTCTGTATATGGCCGGGTAAATTATAATTTTAGTGAGAAATATTTGTTTGAAGCGAATTTCAGGTACGATGGTTCTTCACGGTTCTCTGAAGGCAATAAATATTCATTCTTCCCTTCTTTCTCAGCAGGTTGGCGTATTTCCGAAGAAGGTTTTATGGAGGGAGTTGATTTCATTAGCAATTTGAAGTTAAGAGGTTCATGGGGGATGTTAGGCAACCAGCAAATTGGGGTTTACCCGTTTTTAACAACCGTTGATTTAGGTACAGATCATGATGTTGTTTTCGGGGAACAAACCCATGGAGGTGCTTCTATTACAACTTATTCCAACGAAGATATTAAATGGGAAACTACCACAATAAGTGACATTGGCCTTGATTTAGGACTTTTTAATAATAAGTTATCTCTGGTTTACGATTACTATATCAAAAAGACTGAAGATATTTTATTAAGGCTTCCTATTCCTGCTACCATGGGGTTTGAGGCGCCATATCAAAATGCCGGGGTCGTTGAAAATAAAGGTTGGGATTTGGCTTTAAGCTATAACGACAATAGTGGCGAATTCAAGTATAGCGCAACAATTATGTTGTCTGATGTCAGGAATAAAGTTATAGACCTTAAAGATACAGGCCCCTTTAATTATGATGTAACAACCATCAGGGAAGGTGAACCTATTAATGCTATTTTTGGCTATGAAGCAGAAGGGCTTTTTCAAACCCAGGCAGAAGTTGATCAGCATGCTACCCAGTTTGGGACGGTAGAACCAGGCGATATTAAGTATAAAGATCAACTGACTATTGATAGTGATGGTGATGGCATCGCAGATGCTTCTGATGGAGTTATAAATGCTGATGACCGTGTTGTAATCGGGAATCAGATACCAAGGTTTAATTATAGCCTTGATTTAACAGCACAATACAAAGGCTTTGATGCCAGAATATTTATCCAGGGCGTAGGAGATGTGGATGGATACCTTAATGGAGATGGTGTTTGGGCATTTCACAATGGTGGTCAGCTTCAACAATGGCATATCGATTCGCATTGGACACCGGATAATCCAGATGCTGAATATCCCCGTTATTGGTTAGGTTATACCAATAATACGCAGGCATCATCGTATTGGATGAAAAGCGCTGCTTATCTACGTTTAAAAAATGTACAGCTTGGATATACCCTCCCTAAAAAGTGGCTTAACAAGTTAGATATAGAAAAATTAAGAATATATGTCGCAGGTGATAACGTATTTACGTTTGACAATTTCTATCCCGGATGGGATCCGGAGACAAATATACTGGATGATAATAACCATCCTTTCATGTCTTCATATTCCATAGGGATTAATGTTCAGTTTTAATTACCTAAATTTTTAAATTAAATAAAAACAAATATGATGAAACAATATAATTGTAAGTTTATTAAAATAAATCTGGTGTTGGCATTAATACTATTGATTGGTGCCTGCGAAGATGGATTCTTAGAAAAGTACCCTCTGGATGCCCCATCAAGTGAAACTTTTTACAGCAATGAAGATGAATTAATTATGGCTGTAAATGCTTGTTATACAAATATCATTATTATTAGTAATGATTGGGGGGCTTTTAAAAGTATGTTGTTTCCATGGCATCTTGAAACCATGAGTGATATTAGTTGGGAAAGGTACGGGAATGACATTTGTTTCGGAAGCCACGATTCTCAGTCGTGGTGGCCTGAAATGGTTTGGAGTAGTTTATTCAATGGCATTGCCAAGTGTAACGAATTAATTAATAACATGGATAGAGCAAAAGATATGGTGAGTGACGACCTGTTTAAACGGATAAAAGCTGAGGCAAGGTTTTTAAGGGCATATCACTATCATCATCTTGTTGAACTATATGGCGATGTGCCCTTATTGGAAAAAACACCGTCATTGGAAGATGCCAATGTTTCCCGCTCTGAAAAAACGCAGGTCGTTGATTTTATACTCGATGAATTGGAAGCGGCGGCTGCAGACCTGCCTATAGGATATGGGAGTTCTGAAATAGGCCGGGCTACAAAAGGTGCTGCTCTTGCAATTAAAGCTCGCATAGCATTATATAACGAAAGCTGGAGCGTTGCTATCGACGCGGCCCAACGGGTGATGAACCTTGGCGTATATTCATTGTATCCCGATTATGAAAATTTATTTAAGTATGAAGGAGAAAATTGTAATGAAATTATTTTCGACTATCAATTTAAAACACCAACAAATTATCACAGTTATCCAATTGAACTTGCACCTGATCAAGGCATTTCAACTGCATATAATTGGACTGTTCCATTGCAGGATATGATAGATTCATATGAAGCAATTGACGGGAAACCTATTGACGAATCGGCTGTATATAATCCGAATTATCCCTTTAAAAACCGTGACCCCAGATTGGATCAAACCATAATTCATGATGGGATGAAATTCGCTAACTGGATATTTTATACCCATCCTGATAGCACTAAAACGTGGCAGTTTGACGATAACGGCGATTCAATAAGGGTCGAAAATACCAATGTAACCAGTGCTTATGCCTCCTTCTCGGGGTATCATTGGAAAAAATACCTCGATGAAGAAGACATTTATGATAATCCTTTTGAGTCGGAACTTAATCTAATTCTGGTACGGTATGCAGAAATGTTGTTGACTTATGCTGAAGCTAAAATTGAAAGCAACCAAATTGACCAATCTGTACTGGATGCCATCAACCAGGTCAGACAGCGTCCTAGTGTGAATATGCCATCAGTAACAACAATGGTTCAGGGAGAATTAAGAAAGATTGTGCGCCGGGAACGTAAAGTTGAATTGGCTTCTGAAGGATTACGCTATTACGATATCAAGCGATGGAGGATTGCAGAAAAAGCCATGAACAGGCCTGCTTACGGAAGGCCTAAAGGAAATTATAATATTATCGGGACACCAAACCTAGATGAAGATGGGATTCCCGATTATGGCGAAGATGTCAGCAAAATCAGGATTATTGCCCAGAGAAGTTTTAATCCAAATCGCGACTACCTTTGGCCTATTCCCCAAGGTGACAGGGATGTTAATCCTAATTTGACACAGAATACTAATTATTAAAAAAGTAAGAGCAAGAAGGTAAAACTTCTTGCTCTTTTATCAATGAAATAAACCACTGTGGACTCAAACCTATAGTTTAATAATGAGATTCTTTAAGATTGTTTTATTTTTTGTTGCAATATATTGTTTCAACAACAGTTGCTTTAGTTCAAGCACCGATACCATTGCACCACGTTTTAAGGTTACACTTTCTGAAGCGCATATTGGAAGCTTAGAAATTGATACTATGTTGCTTGACAGTTACGGACTTTTACCTAAAAACATTAGGCAATTTTATCTTGATGCACGTTTAGTTTTTTCTAAAACTCCAGATGCGGATTTTACGAATGCTGAAATTATAAACGCCGCACTGAAACACGATTTACTTTTAATGGGTGGTCCCATGCTTGGTAATTTGAGCAAATGTGGAGTAATCCTTTGGTTACGTCCGTCAACCACTGAGCCTTTAATTGTTAAAGTAACAACATCTGATGGCAAAGAAGAAAAATCGTATATAAAGAATTTTATTAAGCCTGGCGTAGAGCAGAGAATAGTATTAGACGGATTGTCTTCCGATACAGACTACAAATATGTTGTTTATGCAAAAAAACGAAGGATTGCGCAAGGAAGATTTAAAACAGCACCGGAACCTGACAAGAAAAGTATATTCAAATTGACCTTTGGGGCAGATTTTCATAAAATAGGCTTACACAATCCGAATCTTATAAATCAAATTCTTAAAAGGGAATCACAAGCTATAATGCTCTTGGGGGATATTGCAGTCGATGATAGGGAAAACCAGGTTAATATGCATAGATCAGATTACCTCCTTCGAGATGTTTCACAGCCATGGCGCAAACTTTCAGCTAATGTACCAATATATAGCTGTTGGGATGATCATGATTATTTTAATAACGACCTTAGTGGCATCCCTAAAGGGTTCACTGCTACAGACCGCGAGGCAGTTAGAGTTGTGTGGCATCAGAATTGGAACAACCCGGAAAACAAAAGAAAAGGTATTTATTTTAATAGCAGAATAGGACCGGTAGAATTAATAATGCTAGATACTCGTTCATGCCGGGAAAATGACCGGAGGGGACAAATTGGCTCATTTTTGGGTATTGAACAGCTGACCTGGTTAAAAGAAACATTAAAAAAATCGACAGTTCCATTTAAGATTATTTGCAGTGGGACTATGTGGAGCGACTATATAAGTAATGGTAAGGATTCGTGGGGTACTTGGGATAACGAGGCACGCGAAGAAATTTTTGATCTTATTGATAAAGAAAATATCTCCGGTGTTTTATTGGTTTGTGGTGACCGTCATGGTTCTCGCGGATTTATTATTTACAGACCATCAGGATTTAATTTATATGAATTTGAAGTAGGAACACTTGGTGGAGTGCCAGGGCCTGAAGCAATAGCAAAAGACAGTATTAATCAACTGTTTGGCTATCATGGAGAAAAATTAATCGCTTTTGGTGAATTTGTTTTTAATACTAAAGGAGTAAAGCCAACAGTTATATTCAGGCTTATAGATGAGCTTGGCAATATTTTAGAGGAATATACATTGTTATATAATCAATTAACACCTAAACAATGAGGGGATTTAATAAAGTATGTTTAAGAATAAGTAACAATTGAATAAAAACGAAAGCAAAACTTTGGTTTTGTATAAGTAATGGCATGGAAAGACAGGGGCTGTTCAATTCTAAATAAAATGTAATATCTGATGGAAGTAAATCCTGAATACAAGAATTCTAAAAAAACTGTTTAAAACTTAATTATGGAAAAAATAACACGGCGAAATGTATTAAAAATTACGGGAGTTGCTGCAATAGGAATGGCTGCCTCCCCGCTAAAAGCAGTTAATGATCAAGGGCTATCCGAAAAATTGAAGGTTCTTGTTGTAGGAGCCCACCCCGACGACCCGGAAACAATGTGTGGTGGAACTATAATTGTACTAGCGGAACAAGGTCATGAAGTTGTTTCTGCATATCTAACGAAAGGAGAAGCGGGTATTCCAGGTAAATCGCACGAAGAAGCATCAAAGATTCGCTCAGCCGAGGCAATCGAAGCCTGTAAAATAATGAATGCTAAACCAAAATTCCTTACGCAAATTGATGGAAGCAGTGAAATAACACCTGCCAGGTACGAGGAAGTCCACGATTTTCTGGAGAAAGAAAATCCTGATATTGTTATTACACACTGGTCCATCGATACACATCGCGACCACCGTATTTGCTCATCATTGGTGTATGATGCCTGGTTACATTCTGGGAAAAGGTTTTCACTTTATTATTGTGAAGCAATGAGTGGGATGCAAAGCCAGAACTTTATTCCGACTGATTACATGGATATTAGTAATGTAATAGACAAAAAGCTTGAAGCTTGTTATATGCATGAAAGCCAACATGTTGAGGAATGGTATAAAACGTCACATGGTACAATGGAAACTTTCAGGGGGTTGGAAGCCGGATGCAAATATGCCGAAGCTTTTATCCATCAGGTTCAAAGCCCTAAAAGTGATAATGTTTTTTAAAGTATAAACCATGGTATTAAGAAAAATAGTAGTTTTTGCTTTCCTTACTTTTTCTTCATTTTTCCTGTACGGGCAGGATTATGTGGAAATATCAACAGATTTCCCCGGAGGAAATATAATTGTCGAAAATTGTGTGAACAGGAGTACATTATACTACCATGTAAGGTTGGATACAGTGAATCTTAGGCCAGACCTGCGTGATACCGAAGGCGAATGGTTTTACTGGTATTTTAAGGTGTCGGGTGCTGAAAACAGGGCAATGTTTTTTCAGTTTCCCGATGATTATGTGGGAAATTTTGGACCTGCCTTTAGCATTGATGGAGGAGGATCGTGGCAATGGCTTTATAAAAATTCCCGAAAAGGACAGGATCATTTCTCCTTTACATTCAGTTCAGATGAAAATCAGGTGCTATTTTGTATGGGTATTCCTTATCTTCAAAAAGATTTCGAAAAATTTATTTCTCCATTCAATGATAATCCATATGTTACTTTAAAAACATTTACCACTTCTGAAAAAGGGAGGGACGTTGAAGAGTTGAATATAAAGCATCCAAAAAAAGATCCCAAATACAGAGTTCTGATTACGGCACGCCACCACGCATGCGAAATGATGGCTAATTACGTCCTGGAAGGGATCATAGAATCTGTATTAAATGGCAAGGATTCAGATATGAAATGGCTTCGCGATAATGTTGAATTTCTGGTTATCCCTTTTATGGATAAAGATGGCGTTGAAGATGGCGACCAGGGGAAAAACCGTAAACCACGCGACCATAACAGGGATTATTCAGGTAAAAGTATTTATAAAAGCACATCTGCAATGAGAGAAAAAATTCCTGATTGGAGTGAAGGATTGTTAAAAGTCGCATTGGATTTACATTGCCCTTATATTACTGGTGAATGGCATGAAAATATATATATTGTTGGTTCAGGAGAAGAAAACCTTGCCTGGGGACAGAAACAATTTATTGAAACCTTAATAATGAATCAGGAAGGACAGCTAAAAATGCTTCCTGCCAACATCTGTCTTGAATATGGCACAGCATGGAATACTTCGAATAATAACATCAAAGGATGGGGATTCAGTAAATGGGCATCAACAATCGGTGGCATATCGGTAGCACTTTCTATGGAGATACCTTATTCCAATCACAACGGGCAAAATGTGACGTCTCAAAATGCAAGACTTGTAGGGAAAGATCTTGCAACTGCCATGGCTATATATCTGCAAAGGAAGTAAACCTAACAAAAGGAATTTTACATGAAAACATATGCTATTCTATTTTTTATGTTCCTGAATATTTTTGTCTCTTTTGGGCAATCAATTTTAATTGAGGCTGAATCCTTTAAGCAAAAAGGAGGCTGGGTTGTCGATCCTCAGTTTGTGGAACAAATGGGTTCGCCATACCTGCTGGCTCACGGAATGGGAATCCCAGTTGAGGATGCACAGGCAAAAGTTGAAATTGAAAAACCTGGTATTTACCATGTATGGGCACGTACAAAAAACTGGGTTCCCGGCGAATGGGAGGCACCGGGAAGGTTTAAAATTTCAATCGGACAAAAACAATTACCAAATGAGCTGGGGTTAAATCCGGAATGGAATTGGGAATATGCCGGAAAAGTTGAACTTTCAAAAGGCGAAGAAACATTTGTTTTGAAAGACCTGACCGGCTTTGAAGGACGTTGCGATGCCATATTCCTTACAACAGATAAAAATGAGGAATTCCCCAACAGCCCTGAGAAACTGGCTAAATGGAGGATCAAACATTCATCAGTAAATGCTGTCCCTGATAAAGTAGTCAAATATGATTTAGTAGTTGTAGGGGGCGGAATTGCCGGTTGTGCCGCATCGATTGCTGCTGCCGAACAAGGATTAAAGGTAGCATTGATTCATGACCGCCCTGTTTTGGGTGGAAATGCAAGCGGTGAAATACGTGTGCATACGCTGGGGATTTACGGTAATTTTGGACGTATCCTGAAAATGCTGGATACCGAACATTATCCGAATGGTTCACCAAAAGCTTTAGGAGAAGATAAAAGGCGCCATGAAAATATTGCCAAATACAATAATATCGGCCTTTATCTAAATTACCGTGCATTTGCATCAAATACAAAAGAAGGCAAAATTACTTCGGTTGATGCACGGCATACTGAAACAGCAAACTTTATCCGTTTTGAAGCGCCATTATTTGTCGATTGTACCGGCGATGGCTGGATAGGTTATTGGGCTGGTGCCGAATACATGTATGGCCGTGAAGCTTCTTCAGAATATGGTGAAGCTTGGGATGAACATGGCCCTTTGTGGAGCCCCGAAACAGAAGATGATTTTGTAATGGGTTCATCGCTGTTGTGGAGGTCGGAAAATGCAGGACAGCAGGTCGATTTCCCCGAAGTTCCATGGGCAATGGATGTAGCAAAAGATTATTGTGCTGCCAATGGAGAGTGGCAATGGGAGTACTCACGAAATGATTTGAATCAAATTGATGATGCAGAAACAATTCGCGACCACATGCTCCGGGCAATTTACGGATCGTTCTATAATTTTAAATATTATGCGGGAGAGAAACCTAAGGATAGAGCTGAATACAGTTCAGTCGAAATGAAAAAACACCGGCAAATTATCGAAAGTATGAAGTTGGAATGGGTTTCCTATTTGCTGGGCAAAAGAGAATCGCGTAGGTTAGTGGGCGATTATATTTTCACTTTTAATGATGTACGAGAGAATAGGAAGTTTGACGATGGAGTAGTGTTCGAAAATAGGGAAGTGGATGTGCATTACCAGCAAAATCTATTAGATGATGATCAACCTGATTTCCTGTCGGAAGCTTTATTTTATAAAACACCAACTTATTACATTCCTTATCGCTGCCTTTATTCAAAAAATATCAACAACCTGTTTATGGCCGGGCGCGACTTCAGTTGCTCGCATGTTGGGCTTGGTGGCCCTCGTGTTATGCGAACTACAGGACAAATGGGGGCAGCAGTTGGATTGGCTGCAAAAATCTGTAAAAAACACAACGCGGATCCTAAAGATGTATATGAAAAGTTTTTAAATGAGTACCTTAAATTGATTGAGAATCAGAAATAATCGGTATCGATATTATGTTATTATTCATTTTGATTATACTTTTTAATATCGGAATTGATGAAAAACCACTTCCTTCTTTTAGACAAGGCTTTTATCAATCTAAAGAAGCTTTTTTGATTCATCATGCCGGAAGTCCAGGAATTAATACTGTGAAGGTTATTTATGATTCAGATAATACACCAAATGCATATGTTGCAAACCTTAATATGCCAGTTTGTGAAGATACATTATGCCGGAATGTAATATTAAAAGCCTATTGGGATTTGGCAGGGAATTACACCCATTTTGATACCATACCGGGCCACCCATTAATCAAATTTGACCATTTGTTATTTTCAGATGAAGATTATTCAAAATTGGATGAAATATTAAAAGATAAGAACAGTCCACTCCGTTTGCTTGAAAAAAAGGATTTAATTGATCCCGATATTGTTTTAAAATCAAATGTTGTCGATGCTGTTACTGGTGCAACCCCCTTAACAATCCAAAATGCAGTTGTTAAGGGAGCTGTTTATTCTTCTTACGAGTTGTGGCATTTTGTGAATATACAGGCAAAAAATCAGATTCGTAAACATACCGGAGGCATTTATTCAAAAAAGGTGGAATCTAAAATGTTATCATCAGATAATTACAATACTCAGTTATATGCACTTGGGCAAATGACTTCTGAAGATCTTCAATCTTCGTGGGGATTGATCAGGCAAGTGTTAATGAAAAGCGTCCCTCTGGTTTGTGTAAATATTCTAAATAGAATTCCTTTGCCGTTAAAAATCGTTGAAGATAATATGGAATTATCGGCACTCTTTTTTAAACTTGATGGTTATAGTCAAAGCATTTTATTGAAAAGGGTAACATCTGAAAAACAAATCGCAGAAGTTTTTTTACCTATGCTTTTAGGACAGGCTGACATAATGGACTCACGGCATATGAAAATTTGTTTGGACGCTTGTGCAAAATATAAAATTCACTTTTAAAATTAAGTTTTAATCATTGTTTTAAGTTGTTTATTTACATGCTTTTGCGGGTATTTTGTTTATTTTATTCTGAATAAATTTAAATAGAGTTGCTATGTTTGGATACGATTCTGTTGAGTTGTTTTTGTTTAAAATACAGGAAAATGTAGACAGCAAAAATCGATAATTTATGTAGGATACATCAGGATTGAAAGTATAAAAAATAGCCGTTAATTTGTATTCAGATAATATAAGCAATTATTTAAATACAAAAACAATGATGTAATTAAATACAAAATGGATGCATCCACGTGATCAGATTACGATGATCATAGATAAAATATACAAAAGTGGTTTAACGACTACCTCGGGAGGAAACATTTCAATCATCGACGACAATGGAGATGTGTGGGTAATACCTTCTGCCATCAACAAGGGTACTTTAAGGCCATCGGGCATTGTGTGTGTGCGTAAAAACGGGGCAGTTGAAGGAAGGCACAAACCTTCGTCAGAATATCCATTTCACAAAGCAATATATAAGTGCAGGCCCGAAATCAGGGCGGTTATTCATGCACATCCTCCGGCTTTGGTATCGTTTAGTATTGTGAGGCAAATTCTAAATACGAATGTTATTTCTCAGGCAAAAAATGTGTGTGACCCTATTGGATTAGCAAAGTATCAGATTCCTGGCAGCAATAAGTTTGGCGATGTAATTGCCGTAGAATTTCAAAAAGGGTTTAATGCAGTTATTATGGAAAACCACGGTACTGTGGTTGGTGGAAAAGATTTGAGCGATGCTTTTCAGCGGTTCGAAACCCTTGAATTTTGTTGCAGTACCCTTATTAACGGTAATACAATTGCAAAACCCAATTACCTGACTGATAACCAAATTGAGGAATTCGAAAAACAAATTCCACGGTTGTTACCCGAAATGGAAAACACTGAACACCCTTCGGATGAGCGGGCTATCCGCGAACAAATAAAAAGGATAGTTCACAGGGCTTGTGACCAACGGTTGATGATCAGTTCATATGGAACCGTTTCGGTTAGGTGGAAAGGAGATGATTTTTTAATTACACCTACCAATGTTGCCCGGTGGGATATTCAGAATAAGGACATTGTTCAGATAAAAGATGGTAAAAGGGAGCCAAATAAATTACCTAGCCGATCGACTTGGCTTCATCAGGAAATTTATAAACGCAACCCACATGTTAATTCCATTATTCTGACCCAAACGCCCTATTTAATGGCTTTTAGTGTAACCGGCGAAAAAATAAATGTCCGCACAATACACGAAAGTTGGATTTTCCTTCAGGATATCCCAAATGTACCTTTTGGGTCTCATTTTGCAGGTGAGGAATTAATCCTCGAAAAGTTATCGGTAAATACACCGGCAGTTATTATTAACAACGATTCGATTTTAGTGACCGGAGATAACCTTTTGGGCACTTTCGACCGATTGGAAGTAGCTGAGTTTAGTGCAAAATCGTTGGTTATGGGTACTTTATTAGGGAATTTTGTGCCAATAGGTGATACTGAAATTGAAGATTTAAGGAAAGCCTTTTTTTAGTATAGCATCCCTTTTTTGTTTTTCCTTAAAACAATTGTGTTTTGGGGTATGGGATTGTTTTTATCAGGATGTTTGTTTTGTTTTTTAAGATCAACTATTTATTTAATTAAATGCATTTTTATATTTTTATTCAGTAGAAATATTTTTTTAGGTTAAATGGAATAATGGCATTAGAGGATGAACTTCGATCGGAATTAAAAACAAAAGGAGCTGATTTTGTGCACTTTGTTGATATTTCACAATTAGCCCAAGAACAAAATAAACGGTTCCCCAATGCCATTCTTTTTGGAATGCTCCTAACTTCTGAATACATTCAAAAAATAACAAACACTCCTGATTTTGTAAAGAATATGGTTCTTAATAACCAGATAAAAGAGGATGAATTTCACCTGATGGAGATTAGAACCGATAGGTTGGCTGATTATATGGCAAATTATTTAACATCAAAAGGATTTTCTGCCTATTCACAATCGGAAGATAATATTGAATTATCCGGTCATTACAATCATAAAACAAACAATACACCTTTGCCACATAAAACCATTGCTTTAATGGCTGGATTAGGTTGGATAGGAAAACATAATCTGCTGGTAACTCCTGAATTTGGAAGTGCTGTTAGTATGTGTACCGTTTTAACAGATGCCCCATTAAAAACAGTTCTGTATGCGCCTGCCAAATCACAATGTGGAGATTGTACAATTTGTGTAAATAAGTGTTCTGTAAATGCTATCAAAGGGAATATTTGGAAACCGGGTACTCCTCGCCATAAAATAATGGATGTATTTAAATGTAATACCTGTTTGGAATGCCTTGTTTTTTGCCCCTGGACCCAATCATATATGAAAAAAAATAGTTAATACTATTACGCGCCTTTTATCCTTGGTATTTGAAAAATCAGTATTTATTCTATAGTTTTTTTACAGAGTATTTAAATATTACCGGCTTGTTAAAATAAACCTTTGAAAAAATAATCGAGGTATAATAATTGTCAATTGTTTGAATTTCGTAAATATTAATTTGAATTATATTATAATAATTAATATTAAAACGATTCTTTTGTAAAGAATAATTAATTTATAAATTACTTGATAATGTGTACGTTGTATTTCAGGAGGACAATAGATTGAGTAGTTAGGAGTATTTTTATTGAATAAATAAAAAAGCAAATGAATTATAGATCAATGTTTAAAGCTTGTTTCTTTTGTAAAACTTTATTTCTAATTTCTCAAAAACCTCGAAAGATAATTTTGTTTCTATTTCTGTTTATGGGTATTGTTCGGTTTTCATATTCACAAACCCAAGACACTACAAAACAAGATGGCCACTTTTCGGGAAGGATTTCTGTAACCAATAATGGCATTTCACTAATTCCATCGTTAACACTTGGTAAACCGGCTGCCATTTTTGAATTTTCCATAGGAGGAGAAAAACTGGTTTTTGAACCACAGTTCCGATTTGCTATGGAAGGAAAACCATGGTCATTTATTTTTTGGTGGCGTTACCAATGTATTAAACAATGAAAAATTTAAATTTAAAATAGGTGCACACCCTGCATTTTCATTTAAAACCAGGGATTTATCGGCTAGTGGCGGTTCTGAAGACGGAACTGTTGTGCGGCGATTCCTGGCAGGAGAATTGGCACCCACTTTTTCAATTGCAAAAAATATAAAAATTTCTCCTTATTATTTGTATGCTTATGGTTTTGAAGCCGAAGTGCCAACAAATACTCATTATATTGCCCTTCAGGGAAGTATATCCAATATTCAGCTTACCGAACAAATCTATGCCGGTATATCGCCTCAATTATTTTATTTAAAAATGGACAATATTGATGGATTTTATGTGGCTTCGGGTTTTTCATTGGCTAAAAGAAATTTTCCATTCTCTGCCTCGGCAATGATTAATAAAACAATTAAAAGTGAAATAAGTGGGGATGATTTTCTTTGGAACGTAAGTATAATATATTCTTTTAATAAAAAATATATGTAATACAATTAATTGTATGAAGTAATGTTCTGAAATTTTTATAATGGATAAAACTGAAAGTTTAGAAGAATTTTATAAACGGAAATTTGAGTGGGTTCCCGATAATATTCGTAATGAAATTGGGCATTTTAATGTATTTGAACATGAACCAATTGAACCCGGTATAACAAAACCACTTCCTTATAAAAGAAGAGATTTTTTTAAGATTATGCTTGTAATTGGCAATATTGATATGAATTATGCCAACAAAGTTGTTTCGATTAAAAAACAAGCTATATTTTTTTCAAATCCTAAGATTCCTTATAGTTGTGAAAACCTGGAAAGAATTGAATATGGCTATTATTGTATTTTTAATCAGAAATTTTTCCATGAGTATGGTGATTTAAATCACTATTCTGTATTCCAACCTGAAGGGAATAGGGTGTTCGAATTAACTGACGACCAGGTAAAACATATCGCTGGCATTTATAAAAAAATGTTTGAGGAAATTGAATCAAACTACATACACAAATACGATGTGTTAAGGAACCTTATTTTTGAATTGCTTCATTTTGCTATGAAAATGCAGCCTGCTTCAAATTTTGTGAAGGAAAGAATGGATGCCAATAAAAGAATCTCAATGCTTTTTATGGAGCTTTTAGAGCGTCAATTCCCTATTGATGAAACGCATCAAAAAATGAGTTTGCGTCCAGCCTCTGATTTTGCCAGCCAATTGGCGGTGCATGTAAATCATTTAAATAGGGCTGTAAAAACAACCACCGGGAAAACAACCACTCAGGTAATTGCTGAACGAATTTTACAAGAATCAAAAATTTTACTAAAACACAGTGTCTGGAGTGTCTCTGAAATTGCTTATGCATTATGTTTTAATGAAGTCACCCATTTTAATAATTTCTTTAAGAAACATGCAGGAATAAGCCCTTCGAAATACAGGAATCATTAAACTAATTAATACAAATTGTTTGATATTTGTATGTTATTGTTTGATTTATGTAATTGTTTTGTTTAAACCAATATGATTTGTGGCAGTCAAAAAATGAATATGTTATTATATAAATCTTTTACTTTTCAAAAAGCCAAAAAAGAAACTATGAAAAAAATTAAGCTTATTCCGGTTGTAGTCTTATTTTTTCTGACAGTAAATATGTATGCTCAAGACTGGCCCCAGTATCTTGGGCCTAATCGAAATAGTATTTCTGATCAAACAGGAATTTTACGTTCATGGCCTGAAAGTGGGCCCGAAGTTGAATGGACTGTAGATGTTGGTATTGGTTATGGTGGCCCTGTAGTTAAAGATGGCAAAATTTATCTGCTCGACAGAGATGATAAAGTTGGTGATAATATGCGGTGTTTTGACCTTTCAAATGGAAAAGAACTCTGGAAATTTGGATATGCTTCCCCCGGTTCAGTGATGTTTCCAGGTTCGCGAAGTGTGCCACTTGTTGATGCCAATTATGTTTATTCGTGCGGTCCCAATGGCGACTTGTATTGTATTGATATTAAAACTCACAAACCTGTTTGGAATAAAAACGTTTGGGCCGATTTTGGCGGTAAGGAAGTTCCAAAATGGGCAATTTCGCAATGCCCCATGGTTTATGGCGATATACTTATTATTGCATCACAGGCTCCCGAGGCTGGTGTGGTTGCATATGACAAACTCTCAGGCGATGTTAAATGGTCAACTCCTTCGTTGGGTCCAGTTGGATACGTCAGCCCGGCAAGTGTAAAAGTGGGCGGCGAAGACCATGTGGTTATGATAACCGCCGCTGCTGGTGGTAGGGGAACACCAGAAACGGGAGGTTTGGTAGTAGGAATAGATCCACTCACAGGAAAAATTCTTTGGGAATATTCCAACTGGAAGTGCCGTATTCCTGCACCCAGTGCAGTTGATGCCGGCGAAAGCAGAGTACTTATAACCGGTGGGTACAAAGCCGGAACAGCAATGATAAAAGTTGGAAAAAGTGCAGAAGGTAAGTATACTGTTACAGAACTTTTTAAAACTGAGGATTTTGGAGGACATACAAAACCTCCGATTTTGCATAATGGCTATTTTTATATTCACTATTCAACTAATGAAAGAAGAGATGGGTTGGTATGTATGGATATGAATGGAAAAATAATGTGGAAAACAGGAAGGTCGCCCGAGTTTAATAAAGGCAGTATGATTTTGGCTGATGGCCTGATTCTGGCTACAGATGGTGCCAAGTCATTGTTTTTAATTGAACCCGACCCTTCAGGTTTTAAGCCGCTTGCATCTGCCGAATTGCTTAATGAAGGAGAAGGCCAGAACCAACGTTTTGGAACCCAAAATTGGGCACCAATTGCGCTTGCTGATGGCAAACTTTTAATCCGAGATCAAAAACAAATGTTATGCGTTAAAGTTGCTAAATAATATTTACGAACATTTTAAAAACCAAATTTTGTTTCTTCAGCTAGGAAACTTTGATACGCTTTTTCTTTAAACCGGAATAAAAATGAGGGACGCCCTGCCGCATCTTTTCTTTTGTCAACTTGTTCGATTAATCCTTGTTTCAGAATTTTTCTCCTAAATGTGCCACGGTCAATTGTTCGGTCGAGAATAGCTTCGTACAACCCTCTTAACTCATTCATTGTAAAGGTTTCGGGTAAAAGGTTTAAAGCTATCGGATGATTTAATAACTCTGTAATAAGTAGTTTTCGGGTTTCAGCAATGATATTGGCATGGTCCTGAATCAGGTTATTTGTTTCATTCACATCTATCCACTTTGTACCAAATAATGAATCGTGTGCTGAAATATTTGTATTTTTAAAATCAACCAGGCCGTAGTATACAACGGTAATAAAACGTTGTGATATCCATTGCATTATCTGATAAATTTTAGGCGAATAATTAATTTTTGGTTCTGAAAATTCTGGTACCCTGTGTGGATCACCAAAAGTTCGGATTTGTTTTAGAAAAACTTCATCGATTCCTGTTAATTTTAAATTGCGGTAAGCGGCTTCTTCCAGGTTTTCTTTTCGTTTTACAAATCCTCCCGGCAGTGACCATAAATTTTGATTTGATAATTGAATTACCATTACTTTTAAATTCGGGTGTTGGTATCCAAAAACAACACTATTCACAGCTACATGGGGTAAATATGCTCCAGTTCCTTTGCTAAAAGTTTTTTTGAGCAGTTTTTTAAACGAATTATCTTCCATGATTCTATTTATTCAGGAAATTTAGCAAAATAGTTTGAGGCAAAATGCCTTTTAATAAAAATATTATCTATTTTTGATACAATCAACAATTTAATCGAAAGCAATTATACAATAATAATCAAAAATAAACCATTATGAAAAAGCTTCAATTTTTAAGAATTACTTTCATTTTATGGATTGTATTGTTTCAATTTTTGGGATGTGATAATTCTGAAACTTTTAAACAACCACGGACAATTTTATTTGATCAGGAATGGCGTTTTATTAAGGCAGATCCAAAAGGTGCAGAGTTAGCTGATTTTGATGATTCGGGTTGGAGGCCCCTTGATTTACCTCACGATTGGAGCATTGAAGATTTACCTGGTCAAAATGAAGACTCGGTTGTAGGCCCTTTTTCCAAGGTTTCCATCGGAAGAATGGGGACAGGTTATACTATTGGTGGTACAGCCTGGTACAGGAAACATTTTGTTATTGATTCATCGGATAGGCAAAAAACTGCTTACCTTCAATTTGATGGTGTTTATATGAATGCTGATGTTTGGATAAACGGGCAGCATATCGGAAACCATCCATACGGATATACTTCATTTTGGTACGATATTACATCATTTTTAAATCCTGCTGGGCAATCCAATGTTATAGCTGTCCAGGTTAAAAATGAAGGTATAAATGCCAGATGGTATTCTGGTTCGGGAATATACAGGCATACCTGGCTTACACTAGTAAATCCGGTTCATATTGTTCCTTGGGGGGTTTTTGTCACTACACCTGATATATCAGAGCAATCGGCAACTGTTAACATAGAAACTACAATTAAAAATGTTGGCAGCACTAATGTGCCTGTTTTTTATAATGTTACAATTATTGGCCCTTCAGGAGATATAGTCGGAAAATCAAAAATGGAGTCATCCGTAATTAAAAATAATCAGGCTGAGTTAAACTTAAATATTAAGGTAGAAAATCCTTTCCTTTGGTCGGTTGATGATCCGAATTTATATCAGGCAAAAGTTGAAGTATTGGTTGATAATAAAGTTGCAGATACTTATTTGACTTCATTTGGTATTCGGACATTAAATTTTGACCCGCAAACAGGTTTTTCATTAAATGGAGAAACCATGCTTTTAAAAGGTGGCTGTTTTCACCACGACAATGGCCCCTTAGGCGCTGCAGCGATTGATAGGGCAGAAGAGCGGAAAATTGAAATTCTTAAAAAAGCAGGATTTAATGCCATTAGGTGCAGCCATAATCCTCCATCGCCATATTTGCTTGATGTATGCGATCGTTTGGGAATGCTGGTAATTGACGAAGCTTTTGATATGTGGGAAATTCCTAAAATGGGGGGTGCAGCCGAGGTTTTTGGTGGTGAAGTCATGGACACCGAAGAATATTCATTATACTTTAAAGAATGGTGGCAAAAAGATATTCAGTCAATGTTACTCCGCGACCGCAATCATCCTTCCATAATAATGTGGAGTATAGGTAATGAAATACATGAAGCAGCCGATTCATCTGGGTTAAGAATTGCCACAAATTTGGTGAATGAAGTAAAAAAATACGATACTACCCGGCCTGTTACTGAGGCACATGTTGAAATGGGAGCACAAATGGGAAGGCCTAGTACGTGGGAACAACGGGCACCTCACCTTGCGTTGATGGATGTGATTGGTTATAATTATGGTTTTACAAAATATGCGGAGGACCATAAAAATCATCCTGAAAGGATTATGTATGCATCTGAATTTATGCCTCCTCAATCCTTGGAGAATTGGCAAACCGTTGAAGACCTGCCGTATGTTATTGGGAATTTCAGTTGGACTGCTATGGATTATATAGGCGAGGCAGGAACAGGTATACCACGCCTGGTTGATGATAAACCTGTTGAAGACAATGAATTTCCATTTGCTCAAATAATGCAGTTTTTCGATCAGAACTCATGGCCTATGTATGTTAATTTTCAGGGTGATATTGATTTAATTGGGAATCCTAAAACAGCATATTATTACCAACATGTTGTTTGGCGCGATCATAAACTATCTATGTTTGTTCATAAACCAATTCCTAAAGGGAAAAAAGAAGTTGCCAGCCCCTGGGGTTTCCCCGACGAGCTCAAAAGCTGGAACTGGGAAGGCCACGAAGGAGAAAAAATGTTGGTACATGTGTACACACGAAGCGAAAGGGTACGGCTTGTTTTAAATGGTGAAGTTATTGGAGAACAGACTGTTGATGATAGTAAATCAATTACTGCAACTTTTGAGGTGCCTTACGAACCAGGAACGCTAACAGCTTATTGTTTTGATGATGGAAATGAGATATCATCCGAAACCATAAAAACCTCCGGAAAACCAGCTGCTATTAGGCTTACAGCCGACAGGTCAACTATAAAAGCTGATAGAAATGACCTGTCGTATGTGATGGCAGAAATAGTTGATACCGAAGGAAATGTAGTCCCAAATGCTGATGGTATCCTGGTAAACTTTAAAATCAGTGGCAAGGGAGAGATTGCCGGAGTGGGAAGTGGAAGCCCTACCGATATGTCAAGTTTTCAGCAGCCCCGTAAAAAAACATGGCAAGGCAGGTGCCTTGCGATAATTCGCCCGTTGGGAAATAAACCAGGGGAAATATTACTTACCGCAAATTCAATTGGATTAAAGGAAACAACAATTAAAATTATTGTTGAATAAAATGATTTTAAAAGTGCATGGTGCAAAAAAACAAGTAAGGTAGGACCACAAGTTTAAGCTTTAAATATTACTTGGTTTTGGATTTGATGGAAGATAGTTATTTGTACCATAAAATTGTGTGTTATAAGTTTTTTATCGTTTAATTTACTACTTCTAAAACATTTAAAATAATTATCTTTATCACATAGTACCTAATAGATAAAACTAATAACATAGTGAAACATACTTTTTTTATTCTTATTCTTTTTTGCTGCTCATTATTATCTGTGGCTCAGAATCAAAAAGGAACTGTAATTATCGATTCTCTTTATTCTCAAAACCTGGAAAATGATTTTGGTGAAAATGCTACACGAGAAGTTGCAGTGTACCTTCCTCCAAATTATAACCAAGGTAACCAAAATTATCCTGTAATATATTTTCTTCATGGTTTTATGGGCGATCATCAAATGCTTAAGCCCATGTCGGAGCTTTTGGATTTTGCCATTACAACTAATAAAATCAAACCTTTTATAATGGTTGTTCCTAATCAAAAAACAACCTACGATGGGAGTTTTTATAGTAATACGGGCATTTTTGGCAATTGGGAAGATTTTACTGCATTCGATTTAGTAGAATATATGGATAAAAAATTACCGCACTATGCCCAATAAAAATAGCCGGGGTATTACCGGGCATAGTATGGGGGGGTATGGAGCCCTTAAAATCGCCATGCATTACCCTGAAATATTTAGTAGTGTTTATGCTTTAAGCCCGGGGGCTTTAGCAATTGTAAGGGAGTATGGCCCCAATAGTAATACTTATAAAGAATTGTCAACCATAAAAACGGTAGAAGGGCTCAGTAAAACATATTTTGGAAAAGTAATCATTGCCTTTGCAAAATCGTGGTCTGCAAATCCCAATAACCCGCCTTTTTTCTGCGATATACCCTTTGAGTATAAAAATGATGAATTGGTTGTGAATCAAAATGTGCTGCAAAAATGGTACGCCAATATGCCTGTACATATGATTGACAAAAATTTAGGCAATTTAAAAAAGTTAAAAGCTATTAAATTTGATTGGGGAAGAAATGCCGGCGACCGTTTTATTATCCAGTGTTCGATGTTTAGCCAGCGACTTGAAAACGTTGGTATAAAACATTTTGCCGAAGAATATATCGGAACTCATACAAATGGGATTTATACAAAAGAAGGCCGTATTCCTAACCAAATGTTGCCGTTTTTTGATTTTTATTTAGATTTCGGAAATAATTAATATAAAAGTTGTAATTCAGTTATTTAACTAATAAAAACTCAAAATGTACATTTATAATTAATAAATTTTTCACTTAGTTTTGAGCAGTCTGTAAAAATAAATACATAATTAGAAGTTAGTGATAATTCTTGTCGAATTTTTGCATTTTGTTATTCCAAGTTTTGTTAATACAAATTGAATTAATCCACTTTATACAATAATGATTTCTATATTTGTTAATTCGGCATAAAAGGATTAACCAATTGGATACACCTCAATTTAGTAAAGAAGAAGAATTATTACTTCGCTTAAAAAAAGGCGATGAGGTTGCTTTTGAACTAATTTTTTACAGATACAAAGGCAAACTTTTCGATTTTTTACGGCGCAGTTTATCCTCCAACGAAGAAGTTGAAAACATTGTGCAGGATGTTTTTACCAGGTTGTGGATATACAGAGACAAGATTGAGCCAAATAAATCATTAAATGCCCTGTTATATACAATAGCCCGAAACGAACTTTACGGCCATTTGCGAAAACTATTAATTCGCAGGAAGTACATCGAAGAATTTAATTTTACCTTAAACCGTTCAGATGAAACTACCGAAAAACAAATTGCATACAATGAGCTTAAAGATTTGATTTCTCAACTAGTTGAATCGATGCCTGAAAAACGCCGGGAAGTTTTTATTTTAAGCCGAAATGAAGGATTAAGTTATAAAGAGATTGCTGCACGGTTAGGCATTAGCGAAAATACAGTTGATTCACAAATCAGGAAAGCTCTTACTTTTTTAAAAGTAAATATCCGAAAAAAAATGCAGGTTTTTGTTTTTATGTTTTTCCCAAAAAAAACAAAGTCTCATCCATTAAAATAGTTTTTAACTATTTGACTAAGAGAAATATAAATCTAGCCTTTCATCTTTTCACCTTTTCCTCATTTTCTTTTTTCAAAAATAATTTTTTTTCCGATCACGGAAGAAGCTAACTTATGCATATTACTAGTTGAAATCACTTGTATTATGAATATACCAAATCACATCACCGAAAAAATATCCCGTTTATATAGCAATAATTTTTTGGGAAGGGATGAAATTCAAAGCTTGGAAAATTGGCTGCATCAAGCTAAATCAGATCAGCAAACTGAACAGTGGCTTGTATCGAACTGGCAAAAAGCCGGCAATATCGACGTTGATATTTCTTTTGAGGAAATCCAAAGCCGGATAAAAGGATATAATCAACAATCAAAAAACCGCCGGATACAACATACTGTGAGGTGGTTACAACAAGTTGCAGCCATTCTCGCTATTCCACTTTTAATTGCCAGTGTATGGTTGTTGATGAATTCCCAACCAAAAGCTTCAACCATGATGTTGGCTACTGCAAAAGGTGAACATACGCACCTGTTTTTACCCGATGGGTCGGAAGTATGGCTGAATGTTGATTCAAAACTGGAATATTCTACTGACTATAATGCAACCAACCGTAATTTGAAACTGAATGGTGAAGCATTTTTTAAAGTAGCAAAAGGAATGGAATTTCCATTTGTAGTAGAGGCTCAGGATTTTCAGGTGAAGGCTATTGGTACCGAATTTAATATTTTGGCATATGATGATGGAGCAACTGCATCAACTTACCTTAAGGAGGGTATTGTTGAGTTTAACTTTTCTCCCGAAGGGAAAAAAGCACAAAAAATCCGGATGGATGTGGGCGAAATAGCAACAATAAATAAAGGTAAAAAGGCACTCGATGTAACTACTATTTCTACCGACGATAAAATTGGATGGGTACAAGGCGAATTAATATTTGAAAATGAACCTATGAATCAGGTTTTTCAAAAAATAGAACGCTGGTTTAATGTAACAATCACTTATAATATTAATGATTTTACGAATGAAACACTTGTTGTAAAACTTAAAAAAGATGAAACGATTGAGCGTTTATTTCAAATAATTGACCAGGCAATGGGTATAAATGTAAATCAAAACGAAAATGGATATGTGATAATGAGAAAATAAAAAAAAGGTAAGCAGTAAAAGTTGGCACGATTCTGCTTACCCTTTAAAATAGCGATTTTTTTAAACTTTAAAATCAACCAAATTTATGAAAAAAAAGTATCAAAACCGAACCAGGTATGAATATAGCTGGTTGCGAAAATTATTTAAGATTATGAGACTAACATTCTTTTTACTTGTAGTTTCTGCAATGTTTGTTTCGGCGGGTGTCTATTCGCAGAACACAAAATTGAATCTGGAATACCGCGATGTCTCTATTGGACAGCTGTTAGAGGTGATTGAAAAACAAACTGATTTTCGGTTTGCATATTCACAATCATCACTCGATCCTATGGATAAGGTTACCATTAATGTTAAAGATGTGAACCTCGATCAAATTCTAAAAACAATATTGGATAATGACCAACTTACCTATAAGATTATTGACAGGTATGTAGTGATTTCTGATAAAAATCAGGCTGAGGAAATTAATAGTTTACGACAACAATCAAGAGTAACAGGTACTGTTACCAACAGTTTGGGAGAGCCAATTCCGGGTGTTACTATAGTCATTAAAGGGACAACACAAGGAATTATTACTGATTTTGATGGTAACTTTTCTCTTTCTTCAATACCAGAAAATGCTACACTGGTTTTTTCTTTTGTTGGTATGAAAACCCAGGAAATAGTGGTTGGCAATCAATCGGTGATTAATTTAGTACTCGAAGAAGAAACTATTGGGCTTGATGAGGTTGTAGCTATTGGATATGGAACCCAAAAAAGGGAGGTTGTTACTGGTGCCATTACAACTGTTCAGGCAGAGGATGTTAAAATGAGCCCGGCAGGTAATGTTACCAGCGGCTTGGCAGGTAGGTTATCGGGAGTTGTTATCAATTCGCGTGGTGGGCAGCCGGGGCGGTCAACTACTGAAATTTTTATCCGTGGGAAAAGTACTACTGAAGATACTTCTCCACTATACGTTGTTGACGGTGTTGTAAGAGATTATAATGGACTTGACCGTTTAGATCCAAATGAAATTGAATCAATTACTGTTTTAAAAGATGCTTCGGCTGCAATTTATGGGTCGAGGGCAGCAAACGGTGTTATTTTAGTTACTACCAAGCGTGGGAAAATAGGTAAACCTACCGTTAGTTTTTCACACAATCAGGGATTTTCCCAACCTACACGAATTGAAGAAGTGGCAAGTTCAAATTTGTTTGCAAGGATGGTAAATTTATCACGGACGGCTTTAGGGCAGGATCCTGTTTATTCTGCTGAACAACTTCAGAAATTTGCTGATGGTTCAGATCCTGTTAATTATCCGAATACAAGTTGGTACGATTTAGTTTACCGGAATTGGAAAAACCAGTCGAAAACAAATATTTCTGTTTCGGGTGGAACAGAAAATGTCCGCTACTTTTTATCAGGAGGGTATTTAAATCAGGATTCACCTTACAATAAAGGTTTTTCATACAATAAACAATACAATGTTAGGGCAAATATTGATGCCGATATCTCAAAAAATCTAACCATTTCGTTTGATTTAGCCGGGAGGCTTGATGATATTATGTCGGCACAGATTGATGAACCCCACGTTAATCTTGGATTTCCTTACCAGGTTCCATTGCATCCGAATGGCCTTTATGGTGAAGGTCGGACAGGAGATAATGCCCTGATAATGACACGTGAAAAAGATTATGGTTATTTGAGTACTGATGGTGGAGTGTTTACTGGAAATCTATCGTTAAAATACAAAATTCCATGGATCGACGGTTTATCCGTGTCAGGAACTTATGCCTACGATTATAATAAACAATATGAAAAAGATTATTTTGGAGTTACCTATTATTATAAATTCAATCAAAATACGGGTGAATATGATCAATACAGGAATAGTAAATCTTCAACTCCACGCCTGAATATTGAGTTTAATCAAGGTGTTTCTCAAACAGCAAATATTCGAATGGCTTATGTCAAAAGTTTTAATGAAAAACACAACATTGATGCTTTTGTAGGATATGAACAAAATACAGGATATGCCAATATGTTGAGCGCAGGGCGGCAAGCTTTTTTAACAGGATCAATCCAGGAACTTTTTGCAGGTACCTCTAATACGGCTTATCATTCCAATAATAGTTTAACAGGCGAAATTGCAAGGCAAAACTACTTTGGAAGGGCATTGTATAATTACATGAATAAATATATGGTCCAATTTCAATTCCGATACGATGGTTCACAAAATTTCCCTGCAAATAACAGGTTTGGTTTTTTTCCCGGTGTTTCTGCAGGTTGGACGTTATCGGAAGAACCATTTATTCAGAATTTAGAATTTATGGATTTTCTTAAAATCCGCGGTTCATGGGGACAAATGGGAAATGATAAAGTGGATGCATATCAGTATATGACTGCCTATACATATGGAAGTAATTATGTATTAAATGGTGTTACAGCTCAAGGATTAGAACAATCAGGCACACCAAATCCAAATATAACATGGGAAATCGCAAAAACTACAAATGTTGGATTAGAGTCAAAATTATTTGATGGATTGTTCGGCTTGGAATTTGATTATTTTAATACAAAACGAAGTAATATTCTGGCCAAAAGAAATGCTTCTGTTCCTGATTATTCCGGGCTTGTTTTGCCTGACGAAAATATTGGAGAAGTCAAAAATCAAGGTGTAGAGTTTTCCATTTCTCACAATAAATACGTTAATAATAATTTACGTTATTCAATTGCTGGTAATTTTACCTATGTCAAAAACAAAGTGGTTTATATGGATGAAGCTCCGCAACCTGAACCATATCAAAAAATTGAAGGTAAACCAATTGGTGCTGAATTGTTATACGAAATTATTGGTGTTTTTGATGATTTGGATGACGTAAATTCCTACCCACATTTGCCGGGAACTGTCCCAGGCGATATAATCAGGAAGGATGCGAATGAAGATGGAGTTATCGATAGTAAGGACCAGGTCCGTCAGAGTTTAACAAGCACTCCTGAAATTGTTTTTGGACTCAATTCAAAAATTGAATACAAACGTTTTGAGTTAAGTTTTATGTTTCAGGGGCAGGCTCGGGCCAGAGTGGCACTATTAAACCTACTACCATATGATCCTGCAGGATGGGGGAATTTTAATGTTTGGCTGGCTGAGGATGGTTGGTCACCCGAAAATCCTTCAGGAACTAAACCAAGGCCGGGTTTAAATTTTTATAATGGTTACAATGGAACAGATTTTCGTGTATTTAACGGTTCTTTTATACGATTAAAAAATGCGGAGTTGGCTTATAACCTTCCGGGTCCATGGCTGAGGAAAGCTGGAATTGAAGGGTGCCGGGTATATATTACTGGTTATAACTTGTTTTCAATTGATCATGCAAAAAAATTAAGCGTTGACCCTGAACAAACAACTGTTGTTGGGGGTGGTAATCCGCCTGAAAGAATTATTAACCTTGGTTTTAATCTAACATTCTAATTGTATCAGTATGAAAAGAATATTTTTAATTATCATAACATCCTTATTACTTTTTTCATGTAATGAAGATTTGCTTGAGCTTACTCCTCAGGATAGGATATCTGAAGCCTCTGTTTGGGAGGATCAAAACTTAATTCAGGCATATGTCAATTCTCAGTACCACGCACTTCTTGATGGTTTGAATGCTGATAATGCAACTCAATATTATTCTGATGAAGCTTATTCTCAGTTTAACCATGTTCTTTCATGGTCATTTGGCGATGGAAGTATTTCTCAGGATAATGTTGCCAGCCTTTCTACCAGTTTAAATTATTGGACAACAGCCTATAGTTATCTCAGGAATATTAATGTCTTTTTTAAGCAAATTGAACAAGCACCGGTTACAGCAGATGCTAAAACAACTATGGTGGCTGAAATGAAATTCATCCGGGCTTTTATTTATTCAAATTTGATTAAGAATTACGGTGGGGTACCTATTATTGACAAAGTATTTTCGCTGGAAGAAGATCTTACCGGTATCACAAGAAACAGTTATCAGGAAGTTTTGAATTATATTATAAATGACCTTGATGCATGTATTTCTGCACTTCCTGCAAAACAAATTGGAGCAAATGCCGGACGGGCATGTGGTGATGCAGCCAAAGCTTTAAAATCGCGGGTATTATTATACGATGCCAGTAGTTTTAATAATCCATCAAACGACCAGGCGAAATGGCAGGCTGCTTCAAATGCTGCTGAGGTTTTGTTAAATGCAGGTTATTCTCTTTATCCAAATTACGGGCAATTATTTTTGGTCGATGGCAACAGTGAGGTTATTTTCCAAATGTACCACAATCCTGAAAATGGGTCATTTTTTAACCACAGGTCAGCACCACCAGGATCAGGAGGTTATGGGCATTATGCACCTTCTCAGAACCTGGTGGATGATTATGAGATGGCTAATGGCCAATTACCTCTCCTTGATGATGGAACGATAAATCCAGCCTCTGGGTTTGATCCGGACAATCCTTATGAAAACAGGGATTCCCGTTTTTACGATGTGGTTTTATACAATGGTGCTTTATTTGGAAACCGGACTTTAGAAATTTATCCCGGAGGGATTGATTATGTTGGGAATGATGCCAGCCCAACCGGGTACCACAATAATAAATTTATGAATCAATCGGTGCTTATTGCCAATGTTTCAACCTATTCAACTCCATGGATATATTTTCGTTTGGCCGAAATCTATTTAAATTATGCCGAAGCACAATTTATGTTGGGAAATGAAGATGTTGCCAGGGAGTATGTTAATAAAATTAGGCAACGTGCAAATATGCCCGAAATCACTGAAAGTGGTAATGCTTTAATGGTCAAAATCCAGCATGAAAGAAGGATTGAGTTGGTTTATGAAGGACACCGTTTTTATGATGTTAGAAGATGGAAGATTGCTCCTCAAACTGAAATTATACCAATAATTGGTACTAAAATTACAAAAGTATCTGATGGTGAATATAGCTACGAACAAACTACATTGTTGCCCAAAGTGTGGGATAATAAATATTATTTAATACCAATTCCTTATACTGAAATTCAAAAAAGTGAAGGAAGCCTGGTACAAAATCCGGGATATTAAAGAATTTATAGAAGCAGTTTTAATTGAAAATTCTTAATTGGAACTGCTTCTTTTATTTCCATAAGCTTAATTTTAATTAAAAAATGGTTGATCTTTAGTGTTTTCGTGCTAAACTATATAAAACAAAATACCTATGAAATCATTCTTTATCGTTGCTGTATTTGTATTGGCCGGTATAAGCCTTTGTGCCCAACAACAGGTAATTAACCTTTATGAAGGTAACGCTCCCGGTTCTGAAAACTGGACTCAAACCGAAGTAGAATACATTGATCCTACCAGCAAGGGGCAAATGATCCGAAATGTTGTTCAACCTACCTTAACCGTTTTTATGCCCGAAAATCCCAATGGTTCTGCTATTATAATCTGCCCCGGAGGTGGATTTCGTTGGTTATCGTGGCAACACGAAGGGACGGAGGTGGCTGAATGGCTCGCCAATAAAGGAGTTACTGCTTTTGTGTTAAAATACAGGTTGATGAATTCAGGTAAAACGGAGGAAGAATTCCAAAAAGTAACCATGGAATTGTATGGCCAAATTATGGCAATGGCAAAAGACGATAACCATAAGTTGGTAACTTCTTCAGCCAATAATGCTGAAGAAGATGTCCGCACTTTAGCTGTTAATGATGGAAAACAGGCAATTAAATTAATTAGGCAAAAAGCTGCTGAATTTGAAATTGATCCTGAAAAAATTGGAATTATGGGTTTCTCGGCTGGAGGTATGCTTACTTTGGGTGTAATTCTTAATGCTGGCCAGGAAAGCCAGCCAAATTTTGCGGCTTCGATATATGGCGGAGGACTTGATGGAAAAGAAGTCCCGGCTAATGCTCCACCTTTATTTATAACCGTCGCTGCCGACGATTTTTTGGCAAATGCAACAGTTAGTGCTTATCACAATTGGAAAGAAGTCAAAATTCCGGTCGAACTGCATGTTTATTCAAAAGGCGGCCATGGTTTTGGAACTCAAAAAATGAATTCGCCGGTTGACAAGTGGTTGGACCGATTTTACGAGTGGTTAGAGTTTCAGGTTTTTTAATATAATTTGATCTTTAAATATCCTAATTATGAAATTACAGGTTATCAAAATTACAATTTTATCTTTTTTATTTCTTATACCTCAATTGTTGGGTGCTCAACCAGGTACTTCTCAAATGGAGGAGATAATTTATGCACGAAAAGATGGTATGGCATTAACCATGTTGCATAAAGTTCCTGAACAAAATGAAAAGCATAAAGCCATAATTGTGGCAATAAGTGCGGGATGGACTTCCGATTATAACTGGATAGGAATGTTCGAAATGTTGAATGCACCAATCTCGGAAAGGGGTTATCATTGTTTTTATGTATTACATGGATCTCAACCAAAGTATACGGTACCCGATGTTATTTCAGATATAAAATTAGCGGTTAGGTTTATTCGCCTTCATGCCGATGAATATGGCATAAATCCTGATAAAATTGGAATTACAGGTTCCTCCGCAGGAGGGCATATATCCTTGATGATGGCAACCACAGGTGATGATGGCATTCCGGATTCTTCCAATCCCTTGGAAAAAGTGTCATCAAGAGTTCAGGCAGCGGCTTGTTTTTTCCCTCCCACTGATTTTATGAATTATTTTTCGGAAGGTGATAATGTGGTATTGGAAAGTGATATTCCTGAATTTCAGGCGCCTTTTGATTTTATGAAGTGGGATGAAAAAACAAAACATTATTATCCTATTGTAGATATTGAAGAAAAAACAGAAATCTCAAAAAATATTTCTCCTTATTATTTTATTACACCCGACGATGCACCTTGTTTTATCGCACATGGCGATGCCGATATTTTAGTGCCACTTAGCCAGTCAGAGAAATTTATTGAAAAATACAAATCAATCGGGATTGATTGTGAATTAATTATTAAGGAGGGGATTGGGCATGGATTTTGGCCCGATATGAAAGAGTATTCCATACTTTTTGCCGATTGGTTCGATCAACATTTATAGTTTAAGATTTGAAATTAACATTACCTGTAATTTTGTATAGGATAGCAGTATTTTTAGAATAATTCTGCATAAATTATTTAATTAGTAAGAAAATGAAAAACATAATTAGCGTATTTATTTTGTTAATAGGAATTGGTTTTCAGAGTAACCTTTTGGCTCAGGAACAAGAATCTAAAAATGGCCTTTTAGAAGGGTTTCAAACACCTCCTGAAGAAGCCAAACCACGCACATGGTGGCACTGGACAGCCAGTAATATTACCAAAGAAGGAATTACCAAAGACCTGGAATGGATGAAACGATCGGGAATTGGTGGATTTATGTTGTTTGATGTATCATTTGGAATGGGGCAGGTGGTTGAAGATAAAAAAGTTGTTTTTACACCTGAATGGTTCGACATGTTAAAACATGCTACATCAGAGGCTGAGCGGCTTGATTTGGAAATGACCATGCACAGTTCTGCCGGATGGAGCGAAACCGGAGGGCCTTGGGTAAAACCTGAAGAAGCCGTTAAAAAACTCGTTTGGAGTGAAAAACAAATTGTTGGTGGAAAACAAATTTCTGAAAAACTTCCAATGCCTTCATCTGTAATTGGGCCAATAAGGAATATGGCGAAACCAGTGGGGGGATTAGGAGCATCAGGAAATGGGAAACCAGATCCGGAATTTTATAAGGATCAAATTGTAGTTGCATACAAAATGCCTGAGGCGGAAACTAGAATCCAAAATTTAATTCCTAAAACCAGTTCTAGCTTTGGTGAATTTGACCCTAAAAGTTTATTGGACGATGACTTAAAATCGGGTATCAAAATTCCAAAACCAACGGAGGAGAAAACAAGTTGGATTCAATATGAATATCCTTCAGAAATTACCGTTCAGGCTTTTTCAATTGCGTATCCACTGGTTGGTAATTATGGAACCAGTAATGTACGCCCGGGAGGTGTTAGTGTAAGTAGTGATGGCATTCATTTTAGCACCATTGTTTCTTTACCTGGAACCCAACACGATATTCGGGCTATCCCGGTTCGTACCTTCTCATTTCCTGAAATTACAGCAAAATATTTCCGTATTGAATTTATTCCGGGATCAGGTATAACTACCGTTGGAGGTCCTGATGGTGGTGGCCGTATGGGAGGAAGCTCCTCGAAGGAATTTGATTTAGTGGAAGCAAAATTTCACAGTGGCGCCAGAGTGAACAGGTGGGAAGACAAAGCCAATTTTGCAGTGATGTTTAATTTTGATGCCATTACTACTCCAAAGGTTCAAGCATCTGAAGTAATAAAACCGATAGATGTTATCAATCTGAGTTCGAATATGAATGAAGATGGAACTTTAAATTGGGAGGCTCCAGCTGGAAACTGGGCTATTTTAAGAATGGGCTATTCATTAACAGGTGCTAAAAATGGCCCGGCAGTCCCTGCAGGAACCGGTTTCGAAGTAGACAAATTAAGTGCCGATTATATGAAATCTTATTATCAAGGTTATACCAGTATGCTTAAAGAAAACCTCGGCGAATTGTATGGGAAACGGTTGCAGTATTTTTTGGTTGATAGTTACGAAGCTGATGCCCAAAACTGGACAGATAAAATGATTCCTGAATTTACTAAACGAAGAGGGTATGACCCAACTCCATATTTACCTGTTCTGGCGGGGAGGATAGTTGGAAGCTCTGAAATTTCGGACCGTTTTCTTTGGGATTTTAGAAGGACAATTGCCGATTTATTGGCCGATGACCATTATGCCGCTTTTGCAGGCCTGGCACATGCCGACGGTATTAAAGTATATTCCGAAGCTGCCGGAATTTCATTACCGGTTATTCAGGATGCCCTTTTGAATAAAAGTAAGGTTGACATTCCAATGGGAGAATTTGGGATGACACAGGGTTTATCAGCTGCAGGAGAATGGATGTCGGCCGATGAGTTGCAAAAAGTGCATGCCTACCGTGGTGCAAGCGACCGTATGAATGCCCATCAGGTTGATGTGCGAGAGGCAGCTTCGGCATCGCATATTTATGGCAAAAAACTGGTGGCCACCGAATCGTGGACGGGTGGGGGATTTGAAGCTCCTGCAGCGCTCAGTAAAATTGGCGACTATTGGAATACGCAAGGTGTTAACCGATTTATTTTTCATACATCCACACACCAACCACTAGATACAAAACCTGGTAATTCGATGGTGGGAGCACATTTTCACCGGAACATTACCTGGGCCGAACAGGCAAAACCATTTTTTACCTACCTCGGCCGGAATAGTTTTATGTTACAGCAAGGGAAATTTGTTGCCGATATTCTTTATTTCCTTGGCGAAGGAATTCCTTCAGCGGTTCCTTACTGGAAAAACTTAAATCCAGCACTTCCTGAAGGTTACGATTACGATTGTGTTAATACAGAGATCCTTTTGGAACAAATGAAGGTAAAAGATGGAAAAATTGTCTTGAACTCAGGAATGGAATACGAAGTATTGGTACTTCCTGATACAAAAGAAATGACACTTTCTGTTCTTCAAAAAATTCAAGAATTAATAAGAGAAGGAGCTACTGTTATTGGTCCAAAACCAACACATTCTCCAAGCCTGAAAAATTTTCCTGTTGAGGATAAAATGATGCAGTTGTTAGCCAATGAAATTTGGGGTGATTGTGATGGGAATCTCGATTTTTTTAATGCTTATGGCAAAGGTCAGGTTTATTGGGGAATAGGGCTCGAAGGAATTTTGGCTGAAAAAAATGTTTCAAAAGATCTTCAATTTACAAAGCCAAACTTTAATACCCATTTGAATTGGATTCACAGGCAGACAAAAGAAGCTGATATTTTTTTTATTTCCAATCAACGCGACCAGATAGAAAATGTAAAAGTAAGCCTTCGGATAAGTGGCAAACAACCCGAAATTTGGAACCCTGTTACTGGTGAAACAAAATTAGCAGGGTACAAAATTGAAAATGGAAGGACAATAGTGCCACTTGATTTAAATGCCCACGAAAGTGTTTTTGTGGTATTAAGAAATCAAACTGAAAATGAAAGCCTGGAAGTACCTGTTCAGAATGAAAAATTGGTTCAATTGGTTTCAGGAGAATGGCAAGTTGATTTTGCTCCCAACCTGGGCGCGCCTGCAAAAATAACACTCGATAAATTGGCTTCATGGACTGAAGATCAAGCTGAAGGAGTTAAATATTTTTCGGGGACAGCAACTTATGACAAAGAAATTGTTTTGTCGGATAACGAAATTAAAAATGGCAAATTGATTCTAGATTTAGGTCAAGTAAAAGATATTGCCGAAGTTTTTATAAACGGGGAATTGGTAGAAACTCTTTGGAAAAAACCGTATAAAACAGATATTTCATCGGTTGTAAAAGAAGGAAAAAATCATTTAGAGATCAGGGTAACTAATCAGTGGACCAACCGGATTGCCGGTGACCGTTTACTTCCCGATGGTAAAAAGATATTATCGGGTTCCGGATTAAGTTTTGGGCGTGGAGGAAGTGATGAATTGCCAAAATCAGGCTTGATGGGGCCAGTTAAAATAGTAGGAATAAATTAATACTCTAACAGTAAATCATGCGAATCAAGAGTTGAAAATAGTATAAAAAAGCTCATTAAATGGCTGATGATTAGCGCGTTAAATTTGTTTGAATCCTTGAAAATCAGTATCTTAGAGTCAGTTACGAATTGACAAATTGATATGATTTCCAAGGATAAAGACGACAAGTTAGTAAGAATTTACTTTTATATCTGTGATAAGTTTGAAGAACTACAATTTTATTGTGAAAGGTTTAGTAATAATGACAAGCCGGAATTTACAGACCAAGAGATTATGACTATATATTTATATACCATGCACCATGAAGGGCATATGAAGGTAAAGCAAATTCATCGGTTTGCTTCGGAATACCTAATGTCATGGTTTCCCAAACTTGGGAGCTACCAAGCATTCAATAATCGATTGAACAAACTGGGAGGTGCTTTTACCAGGCTTGTTGAAATCCTCCTTGCCGATTTTCAGCCAGATGATTGTTGCTTGGATCAAAGTTTATTAGACTCAATGCCAATTATAACCTGTTCTGGCAAGCGTTCAGGCAAGGTTGCAAGGGAGATAACAGATAAAGGGTTTTGTTCAACAAAGGGAATATATTATTATGGACTTAAGTTGCACTTGTTAGGTTTTCGACGTATTGGAAAATTGCCCCATCCTGAACAGATATTGTTTACCCCGGCTTCGGTCAATGATGTGACCGTATTCAAAGAAGCATGGTCCGGTATTGTGAACAGGACTTTTTGGGGCGATAAGATATACTATGTAAACGAACTGAATGAACAGATGTTGAAACATCAGAATTCTGAAATGCTTACACCAGTGAAAGCCGTAAAAGGAATGCCTGAAGTAATAAGACAAAGGATTAAAGCAGCTAATGATTTATTTTCAACTGCTGTTTCCAAAGTTAGGCAACCAGTCGAAGCAATATTTAATTGGTTGATTGAAAAGGCTGATATTCAGAAAGCTAGTAAAGTTAGGTCTACAAAAGGTTTAATGGTTCATGCTTTTGGAAGATTGGCTACAGCTTTTATAACATTAGCAATTTAACTCTTGATTCGCATTAATTTATATTGATTATGAAACCTGCAAATCGATTGATTTGTGGGTTTTTTATTTTGTTTTGGGATTTTTAATAAGGCCGAAATAAATTTATTATTAAGTATATTGTAGGCTGTATCTAAAACCTATACCATGAAACTTAAGAAAATTGTAGTACTATGTCTATTATGTTTTACCATTGGGCTTCTGAAGGCAAAAGAGAGTACATTTGGAAGCCAATCAGTATATAAGATTCAACCAAACGATTCAGAGGCTTTTTATTTTACTCCTGAAAATTATTCCATTAAAGCCGATGGGAAAATGGATGTTTCCGAAGCTTTACAAGCCGCTATCAATCAGGTGAAACGAGAAAAAGCATTTGGTATTTTGTTTATTCCTGACGGAAAATATAGAATCAGCAAAACTATTTACGTTCCGGGTGCCATACGACTAATTGGATACGGTAAAAATCGCCCTGAAATTATACTTGGCAAAAATACACCTGGTTACCAGCAGCCAGTTGATTCGGATAAAGGGAAAGCCAATTATATGTTTTGGTATACCGGAGGAATAGTTGCTGAAGGTGCCCAACCCCGCGATGCCGGAGCTGGCACATTCTACAGCGCTTTTACCAATATTAATTTAACTATTGAGGATGGTAATCCACAAGCAATTGGATTACGTACTCATTTTGCCCAGCATGGTTTTGTAAGCCATTCTGTAATTAACGCAGGAAATGGAAAAGCCGGATTGTTTGATGTAGGAAATGAGATGGAGAACGTTAAATTTATTGGTGGTGATTATGGCATAATTACCAACCGGACATCTCCGGGTTGGCCAATGCTGATGGTAGATACCTATTTTGAAGGGCAGCGCAAAGCCGCCATTCAAACAAATGAAGCAGGACTTGCAATTGTTAATATGCATGTGAAGGATGTCCCTGTTGGAATTGAAATGGTGGAAAATAATGAGGACAGGCTGTTCCTGGAAAATTGCATTTTTGAAAATGTGAGCGATGCAGGTATAATTGTTAGCCTCGAAAACAATACAATGAGCCAATTAAACATGCTGAATATAAATTGCCGTGACGTACCAGTTATAGTAAAATTCAGGCAAAGTGGGAAAAAAATAAGTGTTCCCGATAAAATCTATCGTGTAAAGGATCTTACATCGGGCCTTATAATGGATAATATGGCTGCCGATTCAGAGATTAAAATCCTTAGCAAAATTGAACCATTGAGCCAATTTCCCAAACTATTGGAAAAAGATATTCCTTCACTTCCTGAAATGGAGACCTGGGTTAATATTAAGGAATTGGGAGCCATTGGCGATGGTAAAACCGATGATACCAAAGTTTTTCGCAATGCAATAGAAAATTATAAAAATATATATGTCCCTCAGGGGTGGTACCGGATTATCGGAACATTAAAAATGAAACCCGGAACAAATTTGATTGGCCTTCATCCGTTCGGCACTCAGTTTGTAATTAATGAAAGTGAACCCGCTTTTAGCGGATTTGGTGCACCTGTACCTATGGTTGAAAGTTCTGAGGGAGGCGACGATATATTAAATGGAATCGGGATAAAAACCGGCGCTTATAATTACCGGGTAGTTGGCTGTAAATGGATGGCAGGCCAAAAATCGCTGCTTAACGATGTAAAATTTGTAGGGGGGCATGGAACCATGCGCAAACCTGTACCTAATTCTGAGAATACAAGATTTTCAAGAAGGGCGAGAGGGCCAAGAAGTATCAGTTCCCCATCAAGCCCTGTATATGCCCGTGGAAAAGACGAGGCATGGGATAACCAGTATTGGAGCCTTTGGGTAACAAATAATGGGGGAGGTACACTTAAGGATATATGGACAGCTAATACCTATGCCGCAAGCGGATTGTATGTGAGTAATACATCAACTCCCGGCCGGATTTACGCCATGTCGCTTGAACACCATGTACGCAATGAAGCACGGTTTTCCAATGTTTCGAACTGGCGGATGTATGCTTTTCAGTTTGAAGAAGAAGGTGTGGAAGGCAAGGATTGTATGATGGTTGATATTTCCAACTCAAATAACTTGTTGTTTGCCAACCAATGGATGTACCGGACAATTAGAGTAAATACCCCGCAGCCCGTTGGAGTTAGGGTATCCAATAGCCGGAATATCGAATTCAGGAACCTCCACAATTATACCCAGAAATTGCAGGTGTATGAATTTCCGGTATACGACATGAATAAAAAGTTGCCTGTTTATCCATGGGATTTTGCCAAACTTACAATTACGGGAAAAGAGCCAGGAAACCTTGTAAACTATAGTCAGCCCTGGAAGGTTGAGAAGTTGTTGTCGGGTTTAATTTTCGGAACAGGCTTAACAAGTGACAGTAAGGGTAATGTGTATTTTTGTGAACACGACCGGAAACGCATCTATAAATTGTCGGCTGAAACTAATACCGTTTCTTTATTAACCGACCATCCTTGGAAACCTTTTACATTGGCAACTGATACAAAAGACAACCTTCTAGTAATTTTTAGGTACGATCCGCAGCCGGGATTTATGGTAAATGGAGAACAGGAAACCGTTCCTACAATGGCTGATGATAATCCAATGTACAGTGGCTGGGGTAATGGCGGCTGGGCTGCTTGGGGTTATTCTTTAAATCCCGAAAACCCGGATGAAACATTTAACCCTTTAAAAAGAGTGCCTTCGGGTGAAATTACCACTGTACAAAAAGCGTTGTATCCTTCCAGTCGCTGGCGGTCTGATTTTGACCGTACAGTAGCTTATGTTCCTGAAAACACATTTGTTGCCCCCGATGGAGTAACCATTATTCCTGAAACATATGATTTGGGGCGATCGGCTGCTTTGTCAGAAGCTATTCCCGGAAAACCTTTTTATGTTTCAAAAGAAATAAATAAAACAACCGTAAAACTCGATGTGGCTGCCGATGGTAAAGTTTCAAATATGAAAGAAATTATAAACAGGGGGGAGTATAGCACTGCTGTTGATTTTGAAGGTAACCTGTATGTAGCCGATGGGCAGATTTTTGTTTATGATTCTGATTATTCTGAAATAAGGAGAATTTCAGTGGAAGAACGGCCTATTTCGATTGCTTTTGGTGGAAAAGATAAAAATACTCTTTTTGTAACCACTCATAGTTCGTTGTATGGAATCAGAATTAAGTAAATTATATTATTTAACGTGAGTTCGATCTAAGAAATAAGATTAGTATGTTAATTTAAAGGCATTTAACCATGTACGGGCGCGTCAAAATTGCGTGAATCGGGCTAACCCGCTATTTGAAATACCGAAAAGCTTAATTTTGACATGATTTTTCTTTGGTTCGTTTCTTTTCATCTAGGAAAAGAAATGAAATGGGGTGTGGGGCAAAGCCCCATACTGTTTAACAACCAGCATCTTTACTCATTTGCTGTAAAGCTTATTAGTAGCATTTTTATATCGAACTCACGTTATTTAATAAACACCATAGTTATTAGTTGTTTAAAGGAAAAGTTGTTTCTGAATTATCTGAAAAAATACTAATTTTAGATTTTATGGAAATAACTTTTATTTTTTAATAGGAAGTTCCAAGAAAAATTCACCAAAATCAAAAAAATGAAACATCTTTTATGGAGCCTTATTTTTTTCCTGACACCAGCTTATTTTTTATCTATTAAAGCACAGGAACAAACAAAAAATTATCCTCAGGCGCAAATCTCTAATGAAAATGTAATTATGAAATTATATTTACCCGATCAGGCAAATGGTTATTACAGGGCCACTCGTTTTGATTGGTCGGGTATTATTTATAGCCTTGAGTACGATGGCCATCAGTATTTTGGTGAGTGGAAATCAACACACGATCCATTTTTTCATGAAGATTTAACAGGCCCTGTAGAGGCCTTTCGGTATGGTGGAATGGGGTACGACGAAGCAAAACCCGGTGAGTCATTTATGCGTATTGGTGTGGGAATGCTTAAAAAAGAAAATGATGGCCCGTTTGTGTGGAGGCATACCTATCAAATTGTCGATTTTGGAGAATGGGAAATTGATAAAGGAAATGATTGGATTGAATTTCGGCATACATTAAAAAGTAAAGTTGGTTGGGCATATATTTATACCAAAAAGATTGTTTTGCTAAAAGAAAAACCCGGATTTGCCATTCAACATACCCTCAAAAACACAGGTAAAAAAACAATTCAGACAGACCAGTTTAATCATAACTTTTTTGTAATTGACAAAGGTATTGCTGGGCCCGATTTTAAGGTTAAAGTTCCGTTTAGTATTACATCTGTCGAAGGATTAAATGGCCAGAAGGAAGCCGTTGAAATAGGCGACAGGCAAATTACCTTTACTAAAGAAATAATTGATGGTTTTGTTTGGATGGAATTAAAAGGCTATTCTTCGGAAGTCGTTGACCATCAATTTAGATTGATAAATGAAAAAACGGGTGCCGGAGTTCAGGTCAATGTTGACAGGCCATTAAATAAGCTGGCTTTTTGGGCTACCACAACAACGCTATGTCCCGAAAATTTTGTGGATTTAAATATCGAACCCGGTAAGTCCGAGAATTGGACATCGGAATATATTTTGTTTTCAAAATAAAACCTGTAAGGATTGTATTATTTCTTCAAATTGGGTTATTATCCTATCTGCTTTTGATTGATCCTGTATTTCAGAACCCGGCCCTGCGAATGCTATACAATACATTCCGGCATTTTTAGCTGCTTGAATTCCGTTTGTTGAATCTTCAATAACTATACATTCTTCGGGTTCCATATTCAGCGATTTTGCTGCAAGTAAAAAAATATCGGGGGCTGGTTTGCTTTTTTCTACCATTGTGCTGTTTATAACCACTTTAAAATATTTTTTTAGATTGGTTTTTGTGAGTAATATATCAATAATACCTGGATAAGCTGATGATGCTACTGCAATTGGAATTTCTTTTCTATTCAGGAACTTTATTAGTTTTTTAACTCCGGGCATCGGATCAATGGTTTTGAGCGATTCAAAGTATGGGTAGTTGAGGTTATTTGACATTTCTACCAATTCACTTATTGGAGCCTTCAAACCGTATTTTTCTTTTAAAACCCTCCACATATGGTCTGTGGCTGATCCCTGGAAAGTAAGGTGTTCTTCGTTTGAAATAGTTAATCCAAGTGTTTTAAAAATTTCTTTATCCATTCTGATATAGTGCGGTTCGCTGTTTACAAGCACTCCATCCATATCAAATATGATTGCTTTGAATTTTTTCATCTAATAATAATATTTATTGCGGTAATAAGATGTAACTCCTTATGAATTAAAAATCGCTCGAAGTTCATTAGTATTGTACACTTTTATTTTTAAAGAAACACAAGGCTTAATAAAAAAATTACACCCATCGAAACAACTCCTTGTATTAAAGTAGCTATTGTATGTGTTTTATACCCCGTATTTGTATCCATTTTACTGAATTGTGTAACTACCCAGAAAAAACTGTCGTTAGCATGAGAAATGGTCATTGCTCCCGCGCCAATTGCCATAACAGTTAGTGCCTTTCCGGTAACTGAATCAAGGCCAAGGCTCACAAGTAAAGGGGCAACAAGTGCCGATGTTGCAACTAGTGAGACGGTTGATGAGCCCTGAGCCGTTTTTAATGCAGCTGCAATAATAAATGGCAAAAATATTCCAAGGTTATAATCCGAAAGGGATTCTCCCAAATAATCACCTATGTGGGTTGCTTTTAACATGGCTCCAAATGCACCGCCTGCACCGGTTATTATTAATATCGAGGCTGAGGAGGTTAAACCTTTGCCAATCCAGTTGGTAAGAGTTTCTTTATTTAAACCAGGTAATAATAAAAATGAGGCAAATAATCCGGCTAACAAGGCATTTACAGGATTGCCCATAAAATCGATAAGCTGAAAAGTAAAAGATGTTTGATTTGGCAAAAGAAGATTTGTAACAGACCGAATGGCTATTAATAAAATAGGTAATAGAATAGGCAGAACAGCTAAAAATCCGTTGGGTAGTTGTTTCCCTTCAAATAATTCCATTTCCGATGCTTCCAATACATCTTCGCCCGATATATATTTTTTCCCTGAATGAAGTGCCCAAACATAACCGGCCAACATCGCAATTCCCGAAACAAACAATCCAAACAAAATTACAACCCCCAAATGGTTTTCCATTCCCAGGTTTCCCGCAGCGGCAATTGGCCCAGGGGTAGGAGGTACAAAAGTATGTGTGGCATATAAACCCGTTGCAAGTGCTATACTTAATGTAATAGCAGGTTTCCCGGTTTTAAAAATTAATGACCGTTTTAAGCTTGATAAAATAACAAAAGCCGAATCACAAAAAACAGGTATCGATACTATATAACCTATGATTCCCATGGCTAATGCGGGATGTTTTTTCCCGATGACTTTTATCACCATGTCTGCCATTTTTAGTGCAGCACCCGATTTTTCAAGTATAACGCCAATAATTGTACCCAGAATAATAACAATTCCAATATATGCAAGGATATTCCCGAAACCGGTGGTTATGGTAGATGAAATGAGCGGGGCAGGTAAACCGGCAATAAATCCAACAATATATGAAGCCAGAAGTAGTACAATAAATGGATGTATTTTAAATTTTGAAGTTCCCAGTATTATAAATAATACCGAGATTACCAGAGCTGCTAACAGCCCAATTCCTTGTTCCATATTGTTAAAGCTATTTATTTAGGTGACCAATAAACCTGTCCGTTTTTTACGTATTTGATTGGGATATCTTTAATAAAACCTTCAAGCCATTCGGCACAGTATTTCATGCCAGCTTCTTCGGAGTGGATATGCCCCAAAAAAACAATAGCCTTCTTTTTGCCTTGCATAACAGCATCGTTAACATATTCATAGGTTTCCCATTCCGAAGCTTCACCTGCCACCAGTACATCGGTTTTTTCGTTATTAAGCATGCCTATGTGCCTTTGTGAACCTGGTGCGCCAACCGATAAAGCTACATTTGTGAATTTTAAGTTTTTATCGCCAATAACCCTGAAGTCTTTTGTGTCAAATACTGTAGAAAGTTTATTTACAAACTCTGATAAAGTTTGTTCTTCAAATTTGTAAAACAGAGGTGAACCTTCTACTTTATAATTTTCCCAACCCAATTGATTTATCATTCCAACATAAATTCCATCGGGTTTAGTCATGTGAATATGGTCATGGAACCTGAAAATTATTAGTCTGTTGTCGTTAATATATTTTATTTTATCCTTATAAACATCGCTGTTCTGAAGGTTACCTGTTTCATCGAGGTGGTTGTAAAAAGTTGGTTCGTGTGCAATAATCAGGTTGCAATTGTTGGCAACTGCCTCTTTTAAAACCTTCATGTCGGCAAACATACAAACAGTAATACCTGTCACATTATCTTTCGGATTGCCGGTTTTAAAAGTATCAACAGTTTTTTCCATCCAATTGCAGGTGACTTCCTTTTTTATTTTATCGATTACATCATTTGCCGATAGTTTGACTTTATCCGACTGATTGTTTGAGGCTAAGGTTAAGTTTAGAGAGAATAAAATTAATAGCGATAATAGTTTCATTAGTTATAGTATTAGGTTTATTTTTTAAAAGTAAAAAATTTAACGGGGATATAAATAAAGGAGGTTTTAAATAATTTAAATTACTACATAAAATTGAAATATGCAGGATAGGATGTAGTAGCGATTATTGAAAAAATTCATGCAAATAATGAAAATACTTTTAACATTATTTAACAATTGACGATAAAAATAGATGGCAATACGCATCAGTAACCAACTATTTATACTGAACAAGCCAACCTTGTTTAAAAACAAATATTTGTGCCCCTTGTAAGCATTTAAATGCTATTTCCAATAAATAATCTAATAAAATTTAATTACGCTCAACAGGAAATTATTTTGGTGTTATTGTTGAAAATGAACTGTTTGGCACCAATAAACAATGTGTTTCAGAAAAATTATTAGGGTATAAATGGTAGAAATTCAATTTTTATCTAAAAAAAAATATTTGATTTTAACAAGTAAATTCATTGGTTAAAAATTTTTCATAAAATTTTAAAAAGTCGCGATATAGTGAAGTATCAAAAATCAAGTATTAATAACGTGTTGGTTTTCAGAATTTTATTGTGTCGTTTGTAAAATAGTAGTTTACTGTGCTTATTGTGAAAAATACAAAAAAAAAAAATTAATATTATTTAACACATTTATTCATAAAAATGTTTTGTATAATTACACAGTCGAAAATTGGTAAAAACTAATATTTTATATAATTTAGACGAACTAACTAACTAACTTAACTAAGTGCCTATGGAAAAAAATCCTTCATGGATAAATTCTATCCGAAAAGTATTTGTTTTACTTTATTTTATAGTAAAAAATCGAAATTCCTTAATTATAACTAACTTTTCATTAATCTAACTAAATTATTAATTTATGCAAATTACTACAATTGTGCGGCGCGTAGCGCTGGTATTAATCAGTTTGGTATTGTCGTTGGGCGTGGTTGTTGCCCAGCAAGTAACCATTACAGGACAGGTTACTGCCGAGGGAGAAGGAACTCTTCCTGGTGTAACTGTTGTTGTACAAGGTACCACAGTAGGTACTATTACCGACATATCAGGGAACTATACACTTGAAGTACCTGGTCCATCTGCGGTATTATCCTTTACATTTGTTGGCTACAAAGCCAGTCTAGTTACAGTTGGTTCACAAACCCAAATAGATGTGGTTTTAGAACCTGATGTGTTAGGCATTGACGAAGTAATTGTTACAGGTTATTCTGTCCAAAGGAAAAGAGATCTTACCGGTGCTGTAGGAGTTGTTGAAGCTGAAGAATTAAAGTCTCAACCTGCAGGAAACGTTACGAACCAGTTACAAGGACGTACAGCTGGTGTTACTGTTACTGGTTCTGGTGAACCTGGAGAAACATCTAAACTAAGGATTAGGGGTTTTAGTTCTTTTGAGAACAATGATCCTCTATATATTGTTGATGGTGTTCCTACTGATGATATTGCTTCACTGAATCCAAACGATGTTGAATCAATGTCAGTACTTAAGGATGCTGGTGCAGCTTCTATTTACGGTTCACGGGCATCTAATGGTGTTATCGTTATTACTACTAAAAAAGGTAGTGTAGGAGTAAATGTTAACTATAGCATGTATACCGGTGTTCAACTTGCCGGGAAAGGACCTACAAATGAATTGCTAACAGCTGACGAATATGCACAACTTCAGTGGCTAGTTTATGCCAATGATGGAACTTCTGAAGACCACCCTGTTTACGGGCCTTCATCAAATGCATCACCTACTATGCCTAGTTGGGCTGCAAATACCGATTGGTATGATGTTATAACAGGCAATGCACCAATTCAGAACCATGATATTTCGCTTTCAGGCGGTAATGAAAATGCACGGTTTTTTGCTGGATTAGGTTATTTCGACCAGGAAGGTATTATTAACCATTCGTATTCTAAAAAATACACCGCCCGTTTTAATTCTGAATTTAATATTCTGGACGGAAAATTAACAATTGGTGAGAATATTTCTGTAACACATACTTCAGGAAACGGAGTAGCTAACCTTGAAGAAGGCAGCCCAATTCAAATGGGTGTTTACAGAAATCAGCCTATTGTTCCTCATATTATACCTGAAGGACAAACTATCGAAGGTGGGGCAACAGCACATACATACCTTCCGGGCGAATATGGTGGAACAGGTATTGCACCACGTTTGGGTAATGGTAACAACGTATATGCAGGCCTCGAAAGAGGAAAAGATAATGTTAGTAATACTGCAAGGTTACTAGGAAGTATTTTTGCCAACTTTGAAATTATGCCAGGGTTAAATTTTAAAACAACTTTTGGTGGAGCCTATTACAGTGGCAACTATATTACCTATACTCATGCAACTTATGAAAGTGCTGAAAATACTGCTACTCCAAGCTTTCAGGAAGGAGCAAGTCATGGTGGGAACTGGACATGGTCAAACCAGCTGAATTACAATAAAACTTTTGGAGCCCATAAATTTGCTGCTTTAATAGGTTATGAAAGTAATAAATATGGTATGGGACGTGAAATGTTTGGCCAGCGTGCCGATTATTTCTCAGATGATGTTGATTTCCGTACTTTGTCAAATGGAGCTTCAATTTTAGATGCTTCATCTGATGCATATACGCCAACTACTTTAGTTTCTCAGTTTGCAAAAGTCGATTATTCATTTAATGAGAAGTATATATTGAGTGCCACAATACGTCGTGATGGTTCTTCAGTATTTAGTGAAGATACGCGTTATGGTATCTTCCCCGCTTTTGCTGGTGCTTGGCAGATAGGCGATGAGCCATTCCTTGAAGACCTTACTTTCCTTTCGAACTTAAAAATAAGAGGTTCATGGGGGCAAATGGGTAATCAACTTGCTGTTTCGCCAATGAATGCTTTTTCTCTTTACTCAGGAGCTGCCAATCATTCTTTTTATGACATTATGGGAACCGGTAATTCATCAGTTCAGGGATTCCGTTTAGATAGGATCGGTAATTCTGATGCAAAATGGGAGACCAATGTTACTACCGATATTGGATTTGAAGCATTACTTTTTAATAGTAAAGTAGGTATTGTATTTGACTGGTATTCCAAAAAAACACAAGACCTTTTATATAATCCAGAGTTACCGGGTACTGCAGGTTCTGCTGCCGCACCTTATGTAAACATTGCTTCAATGTTAAATAAAGGGATTGATATTGAGTTATCATATAAAGATAATTTTGGTGATATTGGTTTTAATGCCAGTGCTGTTATTACATCTGTTAAAAATGAAATTACTAAAGTTTCTGGAAGTAATGATTACTTTACTTTTGGAGATTCAAGAATTGGTCCTTTTGACAGGAACGAGGTTGGACATGCAATGGGTGCATTTTATGGATACGAAGTGATTGGTATATTTAAAGATGCGGCTGAAGTAGCATCTGCTCCTACTCAAGATGGTGCTGAACCAGGATTTTTCAGATATGCTGATATTGATAACAGTGGAACAATCGATGATGAAGATAGGACATTTACTGGTAGCCCTCATCCGGATATGACATTCGGTTTAAATGTGGGTTTAACTTATAAGAATTTTGACCTAACAGCATTCTTTTATGGTTCACAAGGAAATGATATCTTTAATTTTAATAAGTGGTGGATAGATTTCTGGCCTTCATTCCAGGGACAAAAAAGTAAAGCCTTATTAAATGATAGTTGGACTCCAAATAACACAAATGCAACTGTTCCAAAGGCATCTAATACATCGAATTTTTCTACTAATACTGTTGCAAATAGTTATTATTTGGAAGATGGTTCATACGTCAGGTTAAAAAACTTAACACTTGGTTATACATTGCCTGAAAGTATGCTTTCAAAAGTTAATATTGGATCTGTTAGAATGTATGTACAGGGTGTGAACTTATTCACGTTAACAAATTATTCAGGACTCGATCCTGAAATTGGTGGCGATGACCGTTCTTCTGGTGTTGACTCCGGAAACTATCCTATCGTGAAACAATTTATTTTTGGACTCAATATTACGCTATAATTAAAAAATCTTAAATACTATGAAAAAGAATAAAATTTTTATATCCATTTTCTTAGCTGCGTTTATTATATTGGGTGGCTGCAAAGAAAGCTTTTTTGAAATCAAACCAAAAGGAAGCCTCGCTGAAGACGTATTAGCTACCGAAAAAGGTATCAATACCCTTCTAATTGGAGCTTATTCAATGATTGATGGTGTTTCTGCCGATTTTGGATGGGAATCAACTTCTTCCAATTGGGTATATGGTGACATCAGGGGAATGATTGCAAATAAAGGGACTGACTCGGGAGACCAACCTGATATCAATCCTATACAGTCCTTTTCTGAAACTGCAACAAATCCATATTTTAATGTGAAATGGAGAGCTGTGTATGAAGCAATAACAAGGTGTAACAGTGTTATTAGTGTAACTGCAAAAGCTTTGGAAGAAGGATCTATTACTCAGGAACAGGCCGACATGTTTGTTAAGCAAGCCAGAGCCCTTAGGGGATGGTACCATTTTGATGCATGGAGAATGTGGGAAAAAGTACCTTATGTTGACGAAAATACTGTTCATACTGAGTTAACGAATACAGAAGATATCAAAGGTAAAATTATTGCTGACTTAGAAGCTGGTACAACTTTACCAAACGATATGGGTGATGTTGGCCGCTTTAATGCGACTGTTTGTAACGTTCTTTTAGCTAAAGCAAAGATGCAAATGAACCATGACTATTCAGGTGCGTTAGCAAATTTAAACACAGCTAAAGGCGGAACAAAACCTAATGGCGAAGCTATTGGACTTGCAACAACCTATGGTGAGATTTTTGACATCGAAAACCGTAATGGAATTGAATCAGTTTATACTGTACAGTATTCTGTTAATGATGGTTCAGGTGGAAATAATGGTGGATCAGGTGAAGTTTTAAATTTTCCTTACAAAGGTGGTGCATCTCCAGGTGGGTGCTGTGGTTTTTTCTCTCCAACACAGGAATATGTAAATTCATTCAGAACTACCGCTGACGGATTACCTATGCTTGACAATTCTTATAATGATGATCCAGTGGTAAGTGACCAGGGTTTAGCTCCGGATGCCCCTTTTACTCCTGATGCAGGAAATTTGGATCCACGACTTGACTGGTCGGTTGGAAGAAGAAGTATCCCTTACTGGGACTGGGGCCCACATACTGGTTCTGACTGGATTCGTGACCAATCATATGCTGGTCCGTATAATACTAAAAAACAAGTTTATGCCAAATCTCAAGAAGGAGTTTGGACTGAAGTTGGTAACTGGACATCAGGATATACAGCTAATGGGTATCGTATGATTCGCTACTCTGATGTTCTTCTGCTTATTGCAGAATGCCAGATTGAAGGTGGCGACCTTGCCGGAGCGCTTGCAAATATCAACCTTGTGCGTGAAAGAGCAACTAATCCTGATGGTTTTGTTAAAAATGAAGATGGAACACCAGCAGCTAATTATGTAATAGGTTTATACGATTCATTTCCTGATGCTGACTTCGCCAAAAAAGCTTTACGTATGGAAAGAAAGTTAGAGCTGGGAATGGAAGGACACAGATATTTTGACCTGAACCGTTGGGGTATTACTGTTACTGAACTGAACAGAGTATTGGCTTATGAAAAAACAACTCCGTGGGGTAGTGGTTCAATGTACCTTAATGGAAATGCTACTGTTGGACCAGAGGATGTAACTTTCCCAATACCTCAGAATCAAATTGACTTGAGTAATGGTCTGCTAGTGCAAAACAGATAATACTTTTTTTATAAATTATACAAAAGCGGACTGCCTTTTTAAAGTGTTAGTCCGCTTTTTTTATATTAAGTATGTTAAAAGTTAAGCCTATTTGTAATTATTTGAGTAACTTAAAAAAATGATTAAGCATTTTATTTGAAGACTCACCCTGTTGCGACTACGTTACAGTTGTTCCTCTAAACTCGTAGAGAGGACGACGAGGAAGAGTCAGAGAGGATGTTTATTAAAGCTCTAAATTAGATATTATTTTAACTTTTGACAACTTTTATACTTGTTTAACAGATAGATTTTAAAATCAAATGCGGAACCTTGTAATTATTTTCCTGGCTGTCTTTTTATTCTCCTGTTCAGAGTCAACCCGTTTTAAACTAATGAAACCTGGGCAAACAGGTATCACTTTCGAAAATACAATAACTGAAACCGATAGTTTTCATGTTATGACGTATGAATATATTTATAATGGTGCCGGTGTGGGTATTGGCGATTTAAATAATGATGGACTGCAGGATATAATTTTTGCAGGCAATATGGTATCCACAAAAATCTATTTAAATAAAGGCAAGTTTAAATTTACTGATATCACCTCCAATTTTGAGGGATTGTCAACCGAACAATGGCATAGCAGCGTTACAATAGCCGATTTAAACGGTGATGGTTGGACCGATGTTTATCTTACTTCTACCGGTTCCGATGATCCACATAAAACTAAAAATCAGCTGTGGATAAACAATGGAAGTAAGGATGGTAAAATCCCCACCTTCACTGAAATGGCTGAGGAATACGGCATTGATGAGGACGGCCAATCAGTTAATGCAGCTTTTTTAGATTATGACAAAGATGGAGATTTAGACCTTTATGTTTTGAATAATACTGTAACTCAACGGATGAATACGTCTTACCGTTTTAAAATAACCGACGGAAGTTCTGAAAATAATGATAAGTTTTATCGTAATAACGGAGATGGGACTTTTACCAATGTCACAAAAGAAGCTGGGATTCTAATCGAAGGATTTGGACTGGGACTTGCTGTGGGTGATGTAAATAAAGATGGCTATCCGGATATTTATGTTTCCAATGATTTTATTTCGAATGATATTTTATATATAAACCAGGGGGATGGAACTTTCAGAAACGAAATACGGGCAAATCTTTCGTACCAAACAAAATCATCAATGGGAAATGATATATCGGATGTAAATAATGATGGAAACCCCGATATTTTTACATTAGATATGTTTCCTCAGGAATATTACAAGAAAAAACAAACAATAAACGGTTTCAGTTACGTTTTCTATGTTTACGATGAAAAATACGATTTTGAGCACCAGTATCTAAGGAATATGCTTCATCTCCACAATGGTTTTATTAAGGATGAAATGCTTCCATACAGCGAAGTAGGCCAAATGGCTGGTATTTATCATTCGGAATGGAGTTGGTCGCCTTTATTTGCCGATTTTGATAACGATGGAGATAGAGACCTTATAATTGCCAATGGTTATCCGGTTGATATGACTGACAAGGACTGGACGCGTTTAAAGGCTGAAGTATTTGGTTTTGTTGCCGATGAAGATTATATAATTAGTATGGCTCCGGTTTTAAAAGTTCCTAATATTGCCTTTGAAAATGTGGGAGAAGCTAATTTTATAAAACGGTCGAAAGAATGGCTCCCTGAAATAGGGTCATTTTCATACGGTGCTGCTTTTGTTGACCTTGATAACGACGGGGACCTTGATTATGTTACAAACAATATTGACGATAAGGCTTTTGTATTAAAAAATACGACCATGGAACAATCAAAGGGCGAAGTCGGATTCATTAAAATAAAGCTTACCGGTAAAGGCGCTAATACATCGGCAATAGGTGCAAAAGTTGACATATGGTATAACGGAAAATACCAGTTTATGGAGAAATTCCCGACCAGAGGTTATGCTTCGTCAGTTGATCCGGTAATTCATTTTGGACTTGCAGCCGAAACCCTAATTGATTCGATTAAAGTTACCTGGCCTACGTCTGAAGATATTTCAATCCTAAAAAATGTTACCGCAAATCAATTGGTCGAAATTGATGAGAAAAACACAAGCCTATATGTAAATAAACCTACACAAAAAACTTATAGTGCACAGTTATTTGAAAAACAAGAGGATGTACTAAACTATACACATGTTCAGAAAGATGTTGTTGACTATTTATTTAATCAGAGTATCATTCCCCATAAATTCTCTCAGATTGGTCCAGTCATGGCTAAAGGCGATATTGATGGCGATGGTTTTGAAGATATTATCATAGGTTCTACTAATAAATTACCTACTACTGTGCTCTTACGGAACGGTGATAAATTTGAGGAGGCTAAATTTGAGGGATTAACAACTCAGAAGGAATTTTCTGAATCGGATATAAAAGTTGTTGATATTGATCGCGACGGAGATAACGATGTTATTGCTATAGCAGGGGGATACGAAAATGCTGATGAGAAAGAATACCAGCACTTTATTTATGAAAACCAAAATGGTACATTTATCAGAAAACCACTTCCTATACCTCCGTTTCCTGCATCGGTAATTAAGTTGTGTGACTTTAATCGTGATGGTAATATTGATATTTTTATTGGCTCCAGAGTAAAAAAAGGAATGTTTCCATACGCAAATCATTCATGGCTTATTAAAAATATAAATGGGACATTATACGTCAATGAAGATTATAGGTTAAATCTGGGTATGGTAACAGATGCCATTTGGAGCGATTATGATAATGATGGTTGGGAAGACCTTATTGTAACACGCGAATGGAGTACAATTCAAATATGTAAAAATATGCAAGGGGCTGAGCTGGTACCTCAAAATATTCCAGAAATGCAAAAACAATGTGGTATATGGAATTCAATTGTTGCCGGCGATTTCGATCAGGATGGCGATGATGACTATATTGTTGGAAACCTTGGAATTAATAACCGTTTTACTGTAAGTGACGAGTATCCATTAAACCTATACGCCATTGATATCGATAATAATGGCACTATCGACCCAATTAGTACAGCTTATTGGAATGATTCAAGCGGTGTTAAAACTGAGTATCCTATACATTACCTTGATGAACTTGTTGGTCAATCTTCTTACTTTCAAAAGATATGTAAGAATTATAAAGATTTTAGTTTTATAAGTTTTAATGATTTGCTGGATTCTGAAATTTTGGAAAAAGTAAATTTTAAACTACATGTAAATACAACTTCTAGCTTTATTATTTGGAATGAAAATAATACGTTTAGGTGGGAAGAATTGCCAAGGTCACTACAGGTTTCACCCATTAAAAAAATGATAGTAAGAGATTTTAATGGTGATAATACTCCTGATATACTTATTTCAGGTAATGATTATTCTTACGATATTGCAACCGGGTATTTCGATGCGAATAAAGGTTTTGTATTACTGAGTAATGGCAAGGAACAATCGTTTGATGTTCTTCCGCCATCAAAAAGCGGAATTTTACTACATGGTATGATAGAGTCCTTAAATATTCTGGAAGGTGATATTCCTTTAATTGTTGCAGGTGCCAATAGGACCGAAACAGTTGTTTATAAGTTAAACAAGTAAAATATATTGAGTAATTAATTATACACTTTATCACAAAGTGTATAATTAATTATTCTACTATTACCAATTCTCCATTTTCAAAAGCATAATCATCAACCTCTATACAAACTTCGCAATCGTACAGTGGTGAATTTCTGGGTTTTGTGTGACGCTCAGCAGTAATTATTCTATCCTTTAACTTTAGAATCTTAATATCGTCTTCTATTGACTTTACTAATATTAATTCTCCATTATTTTTTATAAAGAACAGTTGCTCAGAAAAACCCATTTCTTTTTTGTAATAAGAAGTTAATGAGACTATTGCATCGTCAATTGTATCTTGGTCGATTAATCCTATAAGTGTTTCCGAAGGATCGATTGTATACCGTTTTTCGGTGGTACTGATCGTAATTATACCATTTTTCTCAGTTGTTTGGGCTTCTGTTAATTGAGTTTTAACATATTCCACAGCAAGAGTAACAGCCTCTTTTTTTAATTTTTCGGAAGGACTTAAAGTTTGATTATTTTTACGACTCTGACTGCAGGATATAAGAAATCCAATAATGATAATTATTAAAAATTTAAGTTTCATATTTTCAAAAAAATTAAAGATTTAAATAAAATACGTAATTGTTAAGCTGGGTTTACTGCTGTGATTGCCAATGTTTGCCACAGAGGATACAGAGTTGTTACATAGAGATAATCGTCAAAATATTATCACTCAGTGTAACTCTGTTTGTTATAATCTGTGTAACTTAGTGGTTTAATACTATTTGATTTGCAATACTTTAATCCAGTAAAACAATAATAATGGAACAAAGATATAACTTAAATTCTATTAAATTTTTTGAGCGGAAATTTTTCCGATGGAGAAGTAAAAAATTGTGATTTGGTTGATATTCAAGGACTGATGCCATTATGTCCTCAAAAAAAAATACCGGGGTTAAAACCTCCGGCATTTTTATCAAAACAGTTTATGTGTAAGTGCTCTAAGAATGGTACTTGATTTGGCTAAATTTTCTACTTGTTATTCAATAATTATAATTTTTTTATAAGCTTTATTCTCAGATGAAGTAGCTTTTAAAATGTATGTTCCGGTTGTAAATCCAGCAGTACTCACTATTTTTTTGGTTGACATTGGCAAATAAGTTTTATATAGTTTACCTTGCATATCAAATAATTCTAACCGATTAATTGATTCATCCTTTTTGAGTGTAACAGCAAATGATTCATTTATGCACACAGGGTTTGGATATACATTAAATTTGCCTTCATCAATTTTGAATTCTGTTTCCACTGCGTCAATTGTAATACCTTCATTTAAGTTAAGATCATTAATTGTTGCTGATTTATTACAATTATAATAATCGTACCAATATGATGGAAAAGTTTTTTCGGTCCAATCGCAACTCATTGCATTTTTTGCTTTCATTTTAATTTGAAAATAGCCAAAACTAACATCTGTTAAAACAATTATCCAGGACGTGCCACCACTAACAATAGATGCTTGTCCACTGATCTCAATTTCTTTGTAGGTTGCATTTTCTGGCCATGAAAAGTATAGTTCATAATCTGTATTAGGACAAACATACGAAGGCCCTGAAGTAATAAGCATATCATCCTCGTTAATATTACAAATGGTATCGAGTTTACCAGTTGTGGTGTTTCTTGGCCCAAGTATGGGATTGTCATCATCTCCATCCTGAAGGGCATAAATGCCTGAGTTTGCTGGTTTTGATATCCGGCCCCACACATAATAGCCATCTTCGTCATCATCTACTGGTGTTACAGTTGTACTGCATCCCCTGATAGTTTGAAATGGTGCACCTGATGAAGGGCGAACCGTATAGTAGGTAAATTGTGGTATTGAAAAATTGGAATCAGAAAGATTATTTACTCCGTAATCAAATACTCCAATATCCATACTGCTCATGAATTCCCACGTAGTTATAGACCCATTATATGACCAACCTGTAAATAAGACATTGTGGCTTACTCCTGGTGAATTTAAATTCACAACAACAGGCCCTTCATTGATAATGGCACGTTTTAAATTGTCCTTGATTGTTTCTGTTAAAACACTTCCGCTTCCGAAGCTGGTCGGGGTCCATGAATTTATTTTTAAGTACGGCGATTCAGTGGCAAGGTTAAAAGTAAAGCTGCTTGCTGCATTCCCCCAATAATAATGGCCGTCATATGCCACTCCGGTGGCAGAATCGTTAATGTATGGATAATCATTCTCAAATACAACGCCGGTATCTTTTAATGACGTTAATGCATTGGATACGCTAATTGAATATGGATTACTGATACCCCTTACTGAATAAGTAAACCTTTCTGCTAGGTTTATGTTAACATCAGGAAGGTTGTAATGTATACTGTACATAGCCTCAATGGCTTCGCACGAAGCAAAAATAGCACAAGGCCCATTTACTACCTGATCCTGAACTGGTGTGGTATAGTCTTTATTGTGCATGTCTTTCCATGAGAAATCCCACACCATACTACTTTGTGTATACCCAATAAAAGGTAATACAATACTTAGCATTAAAAAAATTGATTTTTTCATGATGTTTATTTTAGTTGATTAGAAAAAGTATATATAAATATAAGAAATACTAAGTATTTATTCAACAGGTATTATCGATAAAGTAATAAATATATCATGTGTAGTGTGGTTCGATTTGTATAAAGCAAATATTTTGTATGGGAGGAAATTAATACTGTGGTTATTGATTGTATTTTATTTAGTTTAATTTTTAATATTTAAGTTACATAATGTAGAATCAATAATAGTACTATTTAAATAGCTGTAGTTGAGTTAGTTGGTGCGTGTATTTATTATTGAATTGAACGAGGTAATTTAGGGAAGTAGGGAGTAATTATAGTTAGATTGTAATCATGTTTTTATGCAATAAACCATCTATATTTCAACATGGCGGATATCAAATTTTTCATATGCAAAAATGGGGTACACAAAATGCGAATACAACTATTAATTATATGTTTCTGCTTGATAATTTATTTGGGTATTTGGTTAAATTGTTCTTAGAATTTTTTCCTGATATTAAAATAAATCCTTTGATAATTTTCATTTTTCTGAAATGTGGATTCAATATTAACAGCAAAATATAGATTTTTGTTATAGCGGTATGATAAATTGAGTTCGCCTATGTTTTGAAGGAGTTTTAAACCTGAATTCATATACCTGAAATTTACCATTCTGTAACTTAGTTGGGAATTAAGTTTTCCTTTAAAAAAGTCGTTTGAAAGATTGGCTCCATAAATTTCACCATTTAAATAGCTTGTTTGCATTAAATTAGCTGACAGATACAACGAAGATTTTAAATATGGTAACCTGCTAATTGTCGAATAAATATTTAATGTATTTGCGCGGCGATTGTCATTTTGCTGGAAACGTGTTCCTCCGTTAACTCCAACACTAACAAACTTTAAAGGTCGGTAATTTACACGTGCCCGTAATCCCTGACGGGTTGCGGATTGTAATACAAGGTCGGCATAGTTTTTAAATGTTTCGTAATAAATTACATTTTTGCGGGCATCGTATGAAGTGAATAATGATATTTTTTTCGACATCCGGTAATTTAAAGATAGGTACAGTCCTGTTAAACTTAGGTTTGTGGTTGGAATTCCATTTTCCAATTTATATAAGTCAAATTCTGCGGTCGAAAAAAAACTAATATTTTTAATGAGTGTATTACTGTGTTGAAAATAAATAAATCTTCTGTCGGTATTTGAATTGTTCCGCTGTTCAAAAAATGCCATCGAACTTTGTGTACCTCCAATTTTGGTTTTATAGTTATGCCCAACATATGCCCCCATTTCAAGGAGATTTGCATTAAACCCGTAATTATTAAAATCGGGGCGAAAACCTACAGCAGCACCGGCATAAAAGTTTTTGAAATTATGCTGAATTTGTAAACCATCGATAGCGCCAACATTGGCTATGTGTGTATTTATTTTACGGCCCAACCAAACCTCAAGTTTATCGGTTGGCGCATATTTTAGCGCCAGATTATAAATTTTAAGGGCATTAAAAATATCTTTATTAACAACATTCCATTCATTTAATTTATGTGAAAATGATGTATAACTTTCAAATGATAGTTTTGAACCTGAAATATTTGCTGCATTAAGTGAAAGAGTGTATCGAAACCTGTGGTTGTTTTCAGTCGAATTGTTATAAAGATTTGAGTAGGAGGAAAGTGACAACCTTCCAGAAAAATCCTGATTCCTGATTTTTGGGGTTATTTCATTCACCGATGCCTTTAATGCCTGTTCGTTTAAGTCGGATTCAATAGCAGTGTTTTCTTCAAATTTTGTTTCATCAATTACCTTAGGTTGAATAATTTTAGCAACTACTTTATCAGCAACATTCAATTTATAATCTCCGGTATAATTACATAAACATGAAATAGACGAACGGTGTTTTACAATTAAAACCGGGATTAAAATGTCCTCATTCATTATAAATAACGAATCTTCATTTTTTATTCCTTGAGTACTGACAAATTTAACATAGATATTTTGCCCGGTTATGTATGAAACTTCACCCTGTATTAAACTGATACCTTCCTGACAATAAGCAATTGATGTTGCTGTAATTCCACCAATTGTTATGTACAAGAGTAATAATTGTTTAATATATGATTGAATTTTCTTCATTATACTATTTTTATTAATCTTCGGCTCTACCTGTTGGATGGCACGCAAAACAATTTGTACTGTTATAAACATAACCGCTCACATCGTTGTGTTCGTTTGCCATGTCGGAACTGTTATGTTCATGGCAATCGATACAGGTGAATACCGAATAATTGGTAGGAACCTTATGGCAATCGGCACATGAGTTCCATTCGCCCTGATGTTTTCCACTGTATATTGGGAAATATTGACCGTCGTGATTAAATGTTGATGGAGTCCAGGCATTTTCTGAATGGCACGATTCACAATTTGTTGGGAACTGTGCTGCTGTATGCGAAGGATTTGTTGTATTGTTATAATCAGTCAAATGGCATCCATTACACGAATTTGGTGTGGTGGTATAGTTTCCCGCATGGCATAAATAGCAGTCGTTGGCAATTGCTGCGTGGGCTCCATTTAAGGCATAGTAGTCTTGATGATTAACCAACTGTGCTGGTTCCCATCCTGGATTTGTATTGTGGCATAAATCGCAACTTGTAGAGAATCCAAGGTTTGTATGATTTGGATTGGTTGTTTGATTATAATTTGTTTGATGGCATGCCGAACATTGAGTTGCAGTCCCAGTATATCCATTTGTATGGCAGCTTAAGCATTCAGTAGCAATGTGTGCCCCTGTAAGCGGGAAGTTAGTAGTATTGTGGTCAAATGAAGCCCCATCCCAGGTATTTGTACTATGGCACTGTGTACAATCGTGAGGGAAACCTTGTGTAACATGCCCTGGTGCTGTTGTGTAATTTTCGGAATGGCAGCTGTAACAATCCGGGCTGGCACCAGTAGTTGTTCCCTGGTGGCAATCGGCACATTGCCTTCCGGTGTGAGCACCTGTTAATTGAAAACCTGTTGTAGTATGGTTAAACAGCGAAGGTACCCATGCAGTTGTTGTATGGCAATCTTCACAAGTTGTTGTTATCCCTGCATTGGTATGGTTCGGATTGGCTGCCTGATTATAATTGTTTGAATGGCAACTGTTACATAAAGTTGGTGTCCCTGTATATCCATTTGTATGGCAGCTTAAGCATTCAGTAGCAATGTGTGCCCCTGTAAGCGGGAAGTTAGTAGTATTGTGGTCAAATGAAGCCCCATCCCAGGTATTTGTACTATGGCACTGTGTACAATCGTGAGGGAAACCTTGTGTAACATGCCCTGGTGCTGTTGTGTAATTTTCGGAATGGCAGCTGTAACAATCCGGGCTGGCACCAGTAGTTGTTCCCTGGTGGCAATCGGCACATTGCCTTCCGGTGTGAGCACCTGTTAATTGAAAACCTGTTGTAGTATGGTTAAACAGCGAAGGTACCCATGCAGTTGTTGTATGGCAATCTTCACAAGTTGTTGTTATCCCTGCATTGGTATGGTTCGGATTGGCTGCCTGATTATAATTGTTTGAATGGCAACTGTTACATAAAGTTGGTGTCCCTGTATATCCATTTGTATGGCAGCTTAAGCATTCAGTAGCAATGTGTGCCCCTGTAAGTGGGAAATTAGTTGTGTTATGGTCGAAAACAGCCCCATCCCAGGTATTTGTATTATGGCATTGTGTACAATCATGCGGGAAACCTTGTGTAACATGCCCTGGTGCTGTGGTGTAATTTTCGGAATGGCAGCTGTAACAATCCGGGCTGGCACCAGTAGTTGTTCCCTGGTGGCAATCGGCACATTGCCTTCCGGTGTGAGCACCTGTTAATTGAAAACCTGTTGTAGTATGGTTAAACAGCGAAGGTACCCATGCAGTTGTTGTATGGCAATCTTGGCAAGTTGTTGTTATCCCTGCATTGGTATGGTTCGGATTGGCTGCCTGGTTATAATTGTTTGAATGGCAACTGTTACATAAAGTTGGTGTCCCGGTATATCCGTTTGTATGGCAACTCAAGCATTCGGTAGCAATGTGTGCCCCTGTAAGCGGGAAGTTAGTAGTATTGTGGTCAAATGAAGCCCCATCCCAGGTATTTGTACTGTGGCACTGTGTACAATCGTGAGGGAAACCTTGTGTAACATGCTCTGGTGCTGTTGTGTAATTTTCGGAATGGCAGCTGTAACAATCCGGGCTGGCACCAGTAGTTGTTCCCTGGTGGCAATCGGCACATTGCCTTCCGGTGTGAGCACCTGTTAATTGAAAACCTGTTGTAGTATGGTTAAACAGCGAAGGCACCCATGCAGTTGTTGTATGGCAATCATCGCAAGTTGTTGTTATCCCTGCATTGGTATGGTTTGGATTGGCTGCCTGGTTATAATTGTTTGAATGGCAAATGTTACATAAAGTTGGTGTCCCTGAATATCCGTTCGTATGGCAACTTAAGCATTCGGTAGCAATGTGTGCTCCTGTAAGCGGGAAATTTGTTACGTTATGGTTAAAGGTTGCATCGTCCCAGTTTGTTGTATTATGACATTCCAAACAGTCGTGAGGGAATCCTTGTGTAAGGTGCCCTTCAGTTTCGTTGTAATTTTGTGAATGGCAGCTGTAACAATCAGGATTTGCTCCAACTGTAGTACCTATGTGGCATTCAGCGCATTGTTTTCCATCATGTGCGCCCGTTAGTTCAAATCCTGTTGCTGTATGGTTAAATCCTGATGGTGTCCATGAATTGGTAGTATGGCAATCTTCGCAAGTTAAGTTAATTCCTGCATTGGTATGGTTTGGATTGGCAGCCTGATTATAATTGTTAGTATGGCAACTGCTACATAAGGCCGATGTTCCTGCATAACCTGATGTATGGCATTCCAGGCAACTTGATGTAGTATGTGCTCCGGTTAATGGAAAACCTGTAGAATTATGATTAAATCCACCGTCTTTATTTCCTTGCGGGTGGCAGGCAAAACAAGCATAACTATCAGAAGAATAGCCATTAACATTGTCATGTTCATTATTCATTTTTGAAATAGTATGCTCATGACAATTGGTACATAAAAAGGTATTTAAATTTTCAGGTTGTGTGTGGCATTCAGTACAATTGTCCCATTCACCACTGTGTTTTCCTGAATAAATTGGGAAATATAATTGGTCGTGAATTTTGAAATTGGCAGGTTTCCAGCCCAAATCAAGGGTGTGGCATTCATCACACGATGTTGAAAAATCAGAATTTACATGTGAAGGATTTGAAGCCGATAGATAATCAGGTTGGTGGCATGAATAACATTCGTTTGAAAGTGGCTCAAGAATGTTTGAGCCGTGGCATTTTTCACACTCATTTATCTCATGCCCTTGGGATAATGGGAAAAAATTATGATTAAAACCAGTAGAATTCCATGAATGAGAATATAAATTATGGCAGTTAAAACAATCTTCAGAAAAACCGGCGTTAACATGATTTGGATCGGTAGTAGCCAGGAAATTATCACGGTGGCAATCTATACAATTAATTCCCAAAGGCTCAAATTCGAGGAGTGAGACTGATTTATGACATTCGGCACAATCAGAAGTGTTGTGCGCTCCCAGCAAAGGGAACCTGCTAGCTTGATGGATTTCTGTAATATTATCGACCATCCATATTTTGGTTGTATGGCACCTTGCGCAATCAGGGCCAACAGTTGAATTATGCATATCGGTATGGCAACTAATACATTCAGCATCGGCATCAGCAAAAACTAGTGTTTCGTGGCATTGTTTACAGGTTGTGAACTGGTGTTGCCCCTCTAGTACAAACTGAGTTTGAGTGGTGTGATGAAAAGTTGAGTTTTTATTTATGAAATTCCAACTCCCGGTTGTATGGCATACTGCACAATCAATATTAAGCCTTTCTCCATGAGGAGATTGAGCCAATAAATTTGTGACAATAATCAATAAACCTATTATAAATGACAACTTGCGCATGATATGTCTTTGAATTTATAATTGATATATTTTACTTCTGTATTTATACTTGGTTTATGGCATTTTTTACAATCCAGCCCAGCATGTTCTCCATCCAGTTTAAATCTTGATTGGTTGTGGTTAAATTTTTCGGGTTTCCAATTATTATTAGTATGGCATTTCGTACAATCGGTTTGATTGTTTATACTAAACTGGTTAAAATGGACATCATTATGGCAGGTTACACAACTTTGTGATAATCCTTTAAATTTTTGGACTACAGGTACTTTTTCAGTGAAATGGCATGTCCTGCATGATACCTGTGAATGTTTACCTAAAAGTTGAAATTTTGTTAATGAATGGTCAAATTTTGTATTCACCCATGATTCAGTTATATGGCATTTGGTGCAATTTTGATTGAGATAATATTTATCGCTGATATAATTTTTATGGATATTAATGTGGCAATCAACACATTCTTTCCCCAAACCTTTAAATTTCCATTTTGATTTGGTTTTATGGCAATTGGCACAAGGAGTCGCAACGTGGCTTCCTTCCAGAATAAATCCTGAAAAATTATGTTTTTCAATGGTGTAATTTGTTTCCTTAAAACTTTCAACTGTATGGCATTCTGAACAATCAGTAGTAATTCCGGTTTTTTTTAATTGTCCTTCATGGTAATCTTTATGGCAATCGTCACATCGATTATATCTGATATTTTTGGTGTAATTTTCTTTATGGCACAATACACATTTAACATCCTGATGTTTACCTCGTAAAGCGAATTTGGTTTTTGAATGGTCAAAATTAGACAATCCTTTTACTTCCCTGAATGAATTTTCGGAATGGCATTTAGTACAATTTTTGCCAAATTTATTTTCATGGACATCCTTGTGGCAACTGGTACAATTATTATGTGTTATGCCCGAAAACTCCTGAAACTTTTCACCATTTTTGTTTTTTTCTTTATGGCATTTTATACAATCGGTTGATTGATGTTTCCCCAACAATGGGAATTTGCTTTTTGAATGATCAAACAAAGTTGCAGGCTTAAATTTTTCCTGATTATGGCACTTAGTGCATTCATTTGCCAGGGTTTGTTGATGGTAATCGTTGTGGCACGAAAGGCAGGTAGTTCCCATTCCCAGGTAGGTATTGCCTTTTTTTTGTGAAACATTTACCTCGATTAAAGTAACTGAGTGGCATTTACTACAGGTTAATTCAGCGTGTGTGCCAATTAATGTAAAACCAGTTAATTTATGATTAAAAGTTATGGTATCGAATTTAACCAAGCTAAAATTTCTACCAAAATGTTCGCTATGGCAGCTGGCACATTTTTTACCAGTTACATCGGTTGAAGAATGGTATCCTTTGTTTAGGTTTATAAGGTTTTTAATTTCCTTATGACATTCGAGGCATTTCGACGTAGTTTCTTTTTCGCCTAACACATGGCATTGTGTACAATTCGAAATCCCTTCGAGATGGGCATGTGTTTGAGTTAATTCGCCCGGAGAAATCTGCCCAAAAACAGGATTGCCCCAAAAACAAAGTAAATAAAAACCGATTTTAATAACTCTTACCATCTATTTCATGCCCACTTATTATACTTTAAATCACTGTTAATGTTTTAAAATTGCCTCACCAAATTTCCTGGTTATATTAATACCAGCATTTTTCAGGAACTCTGTTGGTAATTCACCTCCTGCAAAAATGTAAACCAAATCGTTAGATATGTTTATCTCAGTATCTGAATCAGATGTTTTTATGTTAACACTTTTATTTTCAATTGACACTAAATTTGAATTCAGCATGATTTTTATTTTCCCCTCATTAATAACTTTTTCCAGATGTACTGTATTTTTTTGTTTAATCCTGGCAAAAGAATCGCCCCGGTATGAGAGTATAACGTTATTATTATCAGCCAAAAGAAGTGCCGATTCAACGGCCGAGTCGCCACCACCTACTACAATAATATTTTTATTATTGATTAATTCCGGTTCAAGTAATCGGTAGGCAACCTTTTCACTTATTTCGCCCGGAATATTTAATTTACGTGGTGATCCTCGCCGGCCTACAGCAAGCAGGATTTTTTTTGTTGAATAACTGCTTCCGTTTTTTATGTCGACTACAAAATTCCCATCGCTTCCAGTTATAGCTTCAACTTTTTTGTTTTCATGAATGGTAATCGCAAATTTCTGGAGGACATCAATCCAAAGTGTTAACAGTTCTGTTTTACTTGTTTCATATAATTTCACTTTTCCGTAAAGAGGCAAATCCATTGGAGCGGTCATAATTATTTTTGAACGAGGGAAAGTATAAACCGTTCCACCCAACGAATCCTGTTCTAAAATCAAAAACTTAAGTTTATGTTTTTTTGCAGTTAAAGATGCAGCAATCCCGGCAGGGCCTGCGCCTACAATAATTAAATCATAATCTGATTTTGATTTTGAATTCAGGCTTTTAACAATATTCTCAATGGCTTGTTTGCCTTGTTCAATTGCATTTCGGATAAGTCCCATGCCACCCATTTCGCCGGCAATATATATGCCTTTTACATTTGTTTCGAACGATTGGTTTACATGTGGTAAATCAACACCACGTTTTTCGGTACCAATGTGTAGCGAAATTGCTTCTACCGGACAAGCGTGAAAACATGCCCCATGGCCAATACACCTGCTGGCATTTATAATTGTTGCCCTTCCATTTCTAATTCCAAGGATATCTTTTTCGGGGCAGGCGGTAATACATGCCCCGCTTTTTATGCACGAATTTGGGTCAACAACCGGATGAAGTGAAACAGGTTCATATAATCCTTCTTCTTTGGCGATTTTAATTTTTTCTCCAACAATCTTTGATTCTTTTCTGAGTTTTCGGATATAAATTAAAAAAACTCCTGCCAGAAAGAGGCTTACTATGCCATAAATGATTGTATTTTCAAGCCATACATCCATAATCAGAAAACCCATTTATATCCAAACATTAACGCAATTGTAACATGAACAATCATTATTGCCAACATTATTAGCGCAAAAGGAAGGTGCGCAACATGCCAATACCGTAAAAGATTTTGCATTAAAACAAGCCATTTTATGCGGCGGTTTAATACCATTTCGTTTTTAATTAAGTGTATTGAATGGCGGTAATCTTTTGAAGCAAGTTTTTGAATTTTTAGATTCCTTTTTATTTTTTTTAATACTGCTTTTTCATTTTTGTAGTCGGAAATAATTTTGAAAAAAGTTATTCCTGAATCTGAATCGCGATTATTTTCAAAAGTGGTTTCCAACAAAACGATTGTACTTTTATCGATGTTAAATTTGTTTATTAAAGTTTGGCTTAAATCTGATTTGAGAAGGTTGATTTCATTGAGGCTCATTTCACGCCCTTCAATTGTTCGAGGGATCTGAAGGTAAATGAAACGGCCAATAATTCCACTTACTACTACCGCAATCATACTCCAAAAACTTATAGCAACAATACCTCCAAATTTAAACGATGTATGATACAGGATTAAAACAGGACCAAAGGAGCACAAAAATATATGGAACTCAAGCCAGTGTTTTAAATACCCAATTCGCGCAAATTTTTTTATTCTTTTCCTGGCCATGTATCCAAAAACTCCAATGATTAGGGCTGCTGAGCCAACAATTCCCAATCCATGGCCAATTATTCCGCTTGGTTTATAAAAATCGTGTAAGTTGTTATAAAATCTTCCTTCTAATGGAATTGTGTAGTATGAAATTCCTTTTACACCTAACGAAATAAATGTAATTATTACTATAATACTAAGTGTGTACAGATAGATAGTATGAATAATTTTCGTCATGTATCCATGTTTATTAAAAACTACGTAAGTAAATTTAATTAAAAAACGTGGATTTATAGAATTTATTAGTTTAGAGGAAATTAGACATATTCAACTATTTATATTTATAGATGTTAAATAACAGATGGAGTTTGTCCCATTTCTGTTATAATATAAGTTAATATATTCTCCTACAGTCAGGTTTTCAGGGATATGGAATAAAATAAATTACCCTAATAACAAAATTGTTAAAAATTATTATCAACATATGATTAAATTATTAAAATTTGAATATGTTTAATTTAGAACGATTTGAAATATTATTTTTATCAGGAATAAATAATAAAAAACCACGTGGTATTTACCGGAAGGTATGTATTTGTTTCTATTTTAATTGATTATGGTAAAAGTAGATTTAGATTTTATAATTAAATTAGTGGTTGTTTAATGTTACACAAAAGTATATCTAATAACACTTTTATGTTTTGATACTAATTTTTTTTCACTACACTGGGTAAGTATCTTTTCAAATATAGAAATATACAAACAATTTGGAAAAAGTAATCGGGTAGTTTCCATCATTTCAAAGGGTGGCAGATTACTGTCGAAATTTAAATCTAAAAAATATAAGATATCGAATTTTTGGGCACAAAAATCAAAAAGAAGCTCGTCACTTTTAATATTTTCGAGGTAAGCAACAAGGCTTAATTTAAAGAATAAAATGGGATTAATACAATTTTGGTATTTATTGCAATAAAATTGTTCTGTTTCAGAAGGAATAAAAGAAAGATTTAAAACACTTTTTAATCGCCGGTAAAAATTCACCTGTGGAATCTTTACCGGTGATTCAAAAAATATAGCAGGATATTCTTTTTGAGGATTCTCTCTTTCCATTATTTCAAAAGGAATAATTAATTATATTTTAGTGTGTTAAGTTTTAGGCTTTAATATTATAAACCATCAGTATTTCACCATGGCGCATATACAATTTTCCATTGGCTATAAATGGGTGTGCCCAATGAGGCCCACTACCTTTTGAGATTTTTATTTCGCTGATCACCTTAAACTCATCAGGATCGGGTTTTACTATACCAACACTTCCCTTTTCATTGTAGCAATATAAAAGGCCATCGGCCATAACCATAGAACCTTTCGATCCCCAGTTGGTAACGTATTTTATTTCACCGGTATCCCAGTTCATACATACCCATTTCCCTTTGTTATTATTTTGCCAGTTTGCGCTGTATAGGTGTCCGTCATGAAGTATAAGTCCTCCATGGTGGTTATCAACTGTTCTGTCGATGAATTTTTCTGAAACAGCAAGGCCCGTTGAGTCCATCTTCAACATAATTGCATTATAATCATAGCCTTTTGAAATAAAAATTTCATCATCTTTAAATACCGGTGTATTTGTCCAGATCAAACCGTTATCCTGCCACGCCCACTTTTCTTTTGAAAAATACTTGTAGCTCCACGCAATTTCACCTGTTTCTGGAACCAATGCTATAAGGTCGGTTCCTATTACAGCTAATATATACCGGAAGGTTTTGTATTCATATAAAGTAGGAGAGGCATAGGCGCGTGCACCACCCAATGTTTTACTTTGCCAAACAAGTTCGCCTGTGAATTTATTCAGAGCTACAACGCTTGTTTTACTTCCACCAGGTGTATTTATTACCAGGTCATCGACTATTAATGGAGATTCGGAGTTCCCCCAAATATGGTATTCTGATTCATAATCTTTATCTACTTCTACAGCCCAAATTTCTTCACCTGTTTCGCGGTTTATACAAACCAATCGGCCAGTGCCGCTTTGAATATAAATGCGGTTTTCTTCAATAGTTGGGGAACTTCTGGTATCGGGAAACGATTTATTCCAGGAACGGCCATAAGGTACTTGCCATATTATTTCGCCGTTATGCGACATCTTTGTTAAATAATCTAAGGTGTCAATCATTCCGCTAACAAAAATTTCATTTTCAGTAGCGATAGGAGACGACCAACCTTTGCCCAGGCCTTCAACTTCAAAGAGTAATTCAGGCCCATTTACAGGCCATTCTTTTAATAGTCCTGTTTCTGAGAAATGCCCATCGCGTGTATCTCCGCGCCACTGGGTTAATTGCGCTGAGCTATTAAAAATCGATAAAATAAATAAACAAATAATTAAAATTGTTTTCATGGTTTTAAGGAATAATTGTTTTTGGTTTCTGAATAAGTAAATTAATTAGTGTACTAAAGTAAAAAGGCTATTTGAATATAAAAACCTTATGAGACAAATGAAGGCTAAAACATTGGAAATAACATTTGTAATAAGATAATTGCATTTTATCTGTATATGAACAATTGTTTATTATTTCTGAATTGAAATTATTCTAATTAACAAAACCAGTATAATCCAGTTTGTTAAAAACTATTTTTTTATAACTGGGGCCAATAGGGAATTCTTTTTTACCGATAAATATTGTTACAGGCCCAAAACTCGAAACGCGGTTGAGAGGTATAATAAATGAACGGTGTATACGTAAAAACTCATTTTCAGGTAAAACTTTCTCAATTGTTGTGATGGTGCCTCTTATAGTTACGGTTCGTTCATTGGTATGGATTTTTAGGTAATCGCCCATACTTTCGATATATATTACATCGGTAAGTTTTATTTTATGAATAATGTTTTTTTCGCGCAGGTAAATAAACTGTTCTGTCTTATCTGCATCATTGTGTAGCGATATATTATCGGTTTCATTTCCCAAATTTGAATATTTATTGACTGCTTGCATAAACCTTTCGAATGAAATAGGTTTTAATAAATAATCAAGCACATTTAAATCGAAACCCTCGAGTGCATATTGGCGGTGGGCAGTAGTTAATATAACTTTTGGTGGATTTATCAGGTTTTTGATAAGCTCAGTCCCTTTCATCTCGGGCATGTGTATGTCAAGGAACATAAGGTCAATGTCGTTATTCCTCAGGAAATTAAATGCTTCAAAAGCGTCTTTACAAGTGCCGGAAACCTCAAATGTTTCAATTTTTTTGATGTGCGATTTGATAACCTCAATGGCCAGAGGTTCATCATCAACTATTAAACATTTTGTTTTCATTGTAATCTGTTCAGGATTTATTAAAGTTCCAGTAAATCTTCAAACTTATTTTAAACAAATCAGGTTTTGATTCAAGGTTAAGCTGGAATGAATTTGGGTAAATTAATTCTAACCGCCGCCTTACATTTTTTAAACCAATACCTTCGATGTAATCTTTATCCTTAATTTTATTGGCCGGCACACTGTTTTCTACAATCATATTTAAAAGTTGATGATCAGCTTTTATTGTAATTGTGATAACCGATTTTGACCTATCGGCGCTTGCTCCGTGCTTAAAACTGTTTTCAATAAATGGAAGAAGGATCAAAGGGGCTATTTCTTTATTGCCAATATTCCCTTCGGTATTAAAATTAAGGTCGAGCCGGTTATCGTACCGTATACTTTCAAGTTCAATATAACTTTTTAATATCTCGATTTCTTTTTCAAGTGGTACAAATTTTTCATTGCTATTATAAAGCATATAATCAAGTAGACCCGAGAGTTTTAAAACAATATCGGGTGTTTTATCTGATTTGATAAGTGTTAAAGCATATAGGTTATTTAAAGTATTAAACAGGAAATGTGGGTGAATTTGTGATTTGAGGAATTTTAGCTCAGCTTCCATTTTCTCTTTTGCCAATTTCCGGCTGGCCTGCTCATCGAGGTACCACTTCTTAAAAATGACAACTGTTGCTGCAAGTACCGGAATGCCATAATTGGAAATGACAGAATTAAAAATTTTAGAGAAATAAAAAAGTCGGTAGACCGAATAATCAGTATATGCAGGAAAAATATTAAATAAATACAGCGTTAACCACAGCAAAAACCCATAAACCAAAGCATGTATTATTGCCAGAATAGTAAATGTTTTGAATTTTGGCTTAATTAAAATAAGGGGTAATAATACATAAATTAAAGTATATGTTCCAATTATTCTGACAGGCATTAGGGTCAGATTGATGATGGCTTCTTCGTAATAATGACACCAATACCCTCCATACGTAAAAACGTACATCGAATAAGTTGTAATCCAAAAAAGGAGGTGCCAGGCTAACCTGTAACGGAATAATAAAGGAACTTTTTTATCAGGCATCTAATTTCTTTATGGTAAAAATATGTTCTATTATTATTTCTGCCAAACCTAAACGATGTATAATTGAGCTATAAGGCAAATAATTGTTTAAACAGGATAAAATGGCATAATAGTAATTATTCAAATGAAGGGTTGAGTTTTTGAAATTATTTGTCTTCAATAAGTTAATTGTTTGATTTATAGGACTAAATTCAACCCTTGATTCACATTAATAATTTATGGCTAGGATAAATACAATGCTATTGATACGCCAATAAAAGTCCCTATTATGTATCCTAAAATTCCAACAAGAATCCCAGGAGTAACTAGTTTTTTCTGTCCAAGCGATGCAGCCATAGGAGCAGCAACCGATGGGCCCATAATATTGGCAGCCGACGATATAATAACTTCGTAAACATCGAGTTTAAATAATTTTGCCAGTGCGAGCAGGAGCAAAAAATGAAACAGCATAATAGCCAGGTAAAATGCCAATACCGGCAAGCCTACGTGTAACATATCCTGAAGGTTAGTAGCTGCGCCAATAACTGCCAGAAAAATATACATCATCCAAAGCCCGATTGAGAAAGCTGTTTCTTCTAACTTTTTTAACGATTTTGGGAACAAGTTGGCTACCACAACTGCCAAAATTGTAATCAGCAATATGGATAGGTTAAGTTCTGTATGGATTATGTTTTGAAGAAATGGTGCGGCAATAGTGCCTAATCCCGCCACTAATACTGCAATAAAAATGGAGACAGCCATCCGTTCAATAGTCATTCCGTTTTTCTTCTCAATTTTATGGACAACAGGTGTTTTTTCTTCAGAATTAGTTTTAGGTTTAACAAAAAAACGCGCCAAAAATCCAATTGACGGAACCAAAAAAAGAAGCAATACATACAAATTGGCTGCAAAATTATCGATGGCAATTGTTGCAGTAAATAGGGGATTGGTGCTAAAATTTAAAATTTCGGCAGTGGCAACAAAATTAACACTTCCACCAATTAATGTGGCAGCAATTACGCCAGCGGTATTTCCTGCACCTTCACCCAAATCAATAAAATGGTAAGCCAGGAAACATCCTAAAACAATACCAATCGCACCAATTATATAGGCGATTAACAATTTCCCGCTTTCGCGAATTATTTTAACCAGATTTGAACTAAAAAGTAACAATGGAATAGCGATGGGTATAAAAAAGCTGAAAACCATGGAATAAACACCTACTTCGATTTTGGGATTTGAAGCAACTGGTATAATTCCTGTCATCGACAATAACGACATGGAGATCATCGTCACTAAAATACCAGAAACTTTTCCAAACCATTTTTTATGCTCCGAATATATACCTAATGCAGCAGCACCGGCTATTACGAATAAAAGTACTAAATGGTTATCGGGCGAAATAAATGATTGCATAATATAAAGGGAATTTTGATTCAACCCCCGAATATATCCCGATTTTATTGATTTCTCAAAAAATTAGTGTGGTTTTTCCAAAAGGGAAGCTGATAATGGAAGGTAATTTTTAATCAAATAACTTATAAAAGAGTTTTAGGAGCCAATGGCAAAGTAAAATAGAATACAGATCCTTTACCCGAAGTTGACTCAGCCCTTATTGTGCCTCCATTTAATTCAACAAATTCTTTACACAAATGTAATCCTAACCCAGTGCCTTTTTCATTGTTGGTTCCTGGTGTAGAGTGTTCATTATCAATTCGGAATATGTTTTTTAAGTGTTTTGGGGGAATTCCAATCCCCGAATCGATAATGGCAATTTCTACATAATTTTTATTTGTTTTTACTTTGAGATTTATATTTCCACCTGTTGGAGTAAACTTTATGGCATTGGTTAATAAATTTCGGAGGACGGATTGAATCATCCTCAAATCACCAACTACAACAAGGTCCTGATTTATTTTGCAAAGAAGTTTTATGTCTTTCGATTTTGCCAAATCCTGAACTTCTTCAATTTCATTTTTTGTTATCCATTGAAGGTTAATTTCTTCAGGATTAGCCTTCATCTTATTTAATTGGGTACGTGACCAATCCAATAAATTCCTCAATAAATTATAGGCATGTTCACTGGTTGTATTTAATGCTTTCGATATGGTACTGATCTCTTCTTTTGATAAATTTTCAATGTCCTCTGATAACATTTTTGAAAAGCCTAAAATAGAATTAAAGGGGCTACTTAAATCGTGGGCAATAATCGAAAATAGTTTATCTTTCGTTGTATTTATTCTTTTGAGTTTTTCTTTACTTTTTTTGAGTCTGTTTTCTGTTTTTTTTCGATTAGTAATATCTTCAATCATTGCCAAATGACGTGGTGCTTCTTTACCATCAACAGTAATTTTTGCGGTTGTAATATTTATCCAAACAACCGTACCATCTTTTTTGATGTAACGTTTGTCCATATTAAATCCATTTATTTTACCTGAATTTAATAATGACATTTTATCAAGGTCTTCCTGTATGTCGTCAGGATGTGTAATACTCATCCAATCAATATTTATTATTTCTTCCATCGTCCGGCCGGTAATTTCAGCGAACCGCGAATTAACTTCATAAATATGCCCTGTAAGTGAATTTATGAGGGCAATACCCATTGGGGCTTGTTCAAAAATTGTCCTGAACCTTTCTTCACTTTTTATGAGAGATTGTTGCATCAGCCTGTTCTGGATAATTGCCCCGGCCTGTTTTACAAATAATTCAATAAAATCAAATTGTGTAATTACATTATTGTCGATAGTAACAATATGAACCGATCCAAACAATTCTGTTTTTTTTGTTATCCCGATAGAATAAATTTTATGGAATCCTATCAAGTTTTCTATTTCTTTGGCGGCGTTACTATTAAATTCAGGAGGTAATAAATCGGCTAAACTTTTGTAGAACTCGCTAATTTTTCCTGTTTTTAAATGCTGGTGGATTTCAGTATGGAGTAAATATGTTTTACCGATTGGATTAAATCCGCTAATGTGCTGAATGGCTTTTGCCTGGATGTTATTTAATCCCGAAATATCAATCAGTTGTGCTTGTTTTTTCTGTTCATTAATGGCTATAAATAATACAAAAGTACCCGGAAATTGTTTCTGCAAATTAAAGCAAACATATTTGTAAATGCTGTTTAAGTCCGGTAGTTTAAGTATTTCGGAGGAAGCTGTTACCAGGTATTTAAACATTTCTTCATTTTGCAGAATAATTTCTTCTGCTTTTTTTCGCTCCGAAATATCTCGCAGTATCCCAACAGCACACCATTTCCCATTTAGCTTTAGTGCTGAAAGAGATAATTCAATGGGGATTTCTGTTTTATTTTTGCGTTTTGTTTTTAATTCAAGCGTTTTGTTTATTACAGCACCTCTTCCGGTTTTTTGAAAAATAGCAAATGCCCTCTTATGTTCTTCTAAGTATTCTTCAGGAGTTAGAATAGCATGTAAGTTTTTATGTAAAACTTCTTCTTTCGAAAACCCTAATATTTTGGTTGCTGCATTGTTCCATAACAGAATATCTCCATTATTATCAATCATTATAATGGCATCACGTACAGAATTAATAATAGACTGAAGTATATTATTGTTCTGAGAGGGATTATTTAGCAGGTCTTCAAAAATGTTTTTTTTTGATGACGTAACTTTAGTATGATTAGATTTATTCATGTTCAACAAGATTGTTGATTAAAATATATATAAGTTATTACTATTTTTTTAAATTTTCTAATAATTCTTGTATTTGTTTTTTCTATAAAGTTGAATTTTAATAGTATACATTAGTTTTAAAACAAATTTAATGAAAGGAAAGTTTACTGTTAAGAATTATAAAAAGAATACTTAATCTTTATCTTTGCATTTTTAAATTATGGATTTTAACAATATCAAATTATATCAACCTCAAATGGAGTATAGAAGATTTGGAAAAACGAATAAAAAAATAAGTGTTATAACTCTTGGAGGAATGCGCTATAAACATGGTTGGGAAGACCCCCGCGATGTGATTCCAAAGGATACCATACAGCAGTGTAAAGAAACTGTCGAAGCCGCTTTGGCATCGGGTATTAACCACATTGAAACTGCTTATGGTTATAATAAAAGTGAGCATGCCTATGGTATTGTTTTAAACGACATTTTAAAAGTCGACCGCAGTTCGTATTACCTTATGACTAAAGGGAGTCCGGCAACAGCTGAAGAGACCCGCAGTTTGGTTGAACAACAACTAAAAGCTTTAAAAACCGATTACATCGATTTTTATGGGTGGCATGGTATCAATACTATGGAGATTTGTGAAGCAGCCTGTAGGAAAAATGGTCCTGTCGAAGAGTTGATAAAGATGAAGGAAGAGGGTATTATAAAACACGTTGGATTTAGTACTCATGCTCCTCTTGATGTAATTATTAGAGCCATCGAAACCGATTTATTCGAGTTTGTTAACCTTCACTATTATTACTTTTTTCAACGGAACAAAGGGGCTATTGACTTGGCTGAGTCGAAAGATATGGGTGTCTTTATTATTTCGCCAAACGATAAAGGAGGGCAGTTATTTAATGCACCTGTAAAACTTAAAAATGCTGTAGCTCCTTCAACTCCAATACAATGGAATGCCAGGTTCGATTTACAAAATCCAGCCATTCATACTCTCTCATTCGGCTTAACACATCCATCGCATATTGATGAAATGAACGGCATTTTCCCAACAAATATTCCATTTTCTGAAAATGACCAGAAAGTTAAATTAAAACTTGATTCCTTTGTGCTTGAAGATCAATATGCATCGTACGAAGGATTTGATATGCAGCATGATCCATCCGGGATTAATATTCCAGAAGTTTTACGTTTTCGAAAATTGTGGAAATGTTACGATATGAAAGATTTTGGATATTACCGTTATAATATGTTTCAGGAAAAAGACCATTGGTTTCCTGGAGTTTTTGCTTCAATCGAAAATGTAAAAAAAGTAGATACGGGCAGATGCCCTAAAGGAATACCAATTTTAGATTTATTAACCGAAACACATACCGAATTATACAGGACAAAAGAAAAATAAATATATAAATTCAAGGATTCTATTTAACGTATGTTTAATAGAATGAATGGGGTTTGATGTTGTTTTAATTGTTATTTTAGAGTATTATTTTATCTAAACCAATTAATTACTACTAACTAAACCATTTTACCCAATGAAGAAGTTCTTGATTTTTTATTTTCTGTTTTTTAGCCTATTCTCGGTGGCACAAAAAAACTACAAAAATTTTAAAGTATCGGTTTATTCCCGGTCGTATGAGACCCAAAAGATGGGTGATTTAAATTACATTCAGCCCATTTGGGATGAAATCACCCGTCAGGTAAAAGTCGATAAAATTTATTTGGAAACACACCGCGATTTATTAATTGTTGATGACGAAACACTTAATAAAGCAAAAGATTTTTTTAAGAAGCGGGGTGTTGAAACTGCTGGAGGGATTACATTAACTGTTAATGAACGGAATAATTTTGAAACGTTTTGTTATACCAATCCTGAGCACCGGAAAAAGGTGAAAGAAATTGTTGAACATACAGCCAAACATTTTAATGAATTAATTCTCGATGATTTTTTCTTTACAAGTTGTAAATGCGATTTGTGTATTGCTGCCAAAGGCGACCAAAGTTGGACAGATTACCGGTTGGAGTTGATGAGAAAAGCTGCTACTGAATTGGTTATAAATCCGGCAAGGGCTGTTAATCCAAACATTAAAGTTGTAATTAAATACCCTAATTGGTATGAGCATTTTCAGGGATTGGGATTTAATTTAGAAGCGCAACCCGGATTATTTGATGGTGTTTATACCGGAACTGAAACCCGCGATCCTTCAGGGAGCCAGCATCTACAAGCTTACCATGGTTATTCAATAATGCGGTATTTCGAAAATTTAAAACCAGGAGGCAACGGAGGGGGTTGGGTCGATACAGGCGGTATTGGTGATTACGACAGGTATGGCGAACAATTGTGGCTGACTTTATTTGCCAAGGCACCTGAAATTACTTTGTTTGATATCAGGCAATTACAGCGCGCTATTGATAAAAACAATAGGGCACCATGGCAAAATTTAGCCTGTAGTTTCGATTTTGATGAAATGATGGAACCAACAGTTGATTCCAATAATAAAATGGTTGTGCCATCCACCATTGCCCGTGCAGCCGGATATACATTTGAGAAGGTTGATAAATTTATGGGCGAATTGGGAAACCCTGTAGGTGTGAAATGTTATAAACCATATCATTCAACTGGAGAAGATTTTTTGCAGAGTTATTTAGGAATGGTTGGAATTCCTATGGATATTGTCCCTGAATTCCCTGTAGATGAACCAATGATTCTATTAACTGAATCGGCAAAATTTGATACAGGAATTGTATCAAAAATCAAAAAACAATTGATGGATGGCAAAGAGGTAATGATAACCTCGGGTTTGCTAAAAGCTTTGAATGGCAAAGGCATTGAAGATATTGCTGAAATTCGTTGCTCTGATAAAAAAGCCTTGGTTGATAATTTTAAAATTGGCTGGTTCGGACAGGCTTCAATTGATAAGAAGATCCTTATCCCTCAAATTCATTATTTAACCAACGATTCATGGGAAAGTATATCAGCTTTAGATGGAACAAATGGTTGGCCTATTCTGCATTGGGCTGGTTATTCAACTGGAAAACTGTGGGTGTTAACAATACCTGATAATTTTACAGATATGTATCTTTTTCCAAATGAGGTTCTAACAGGAATTAAAAAGGTTTTAGCAAAACACCTTCCGGTTGTGCTTGATGGGCCCGGATTAACAAGTTTATTTGTATACGATAACAATACTGTTATTGTTGAGTCTTTTGCTGATGAAGTTATTGATGTTAAATTGTTAACCGACAAAAAGATTACTACACTTGTAGATATTAATTCGAAGAATGAAATTAAACCTACTGAAATACCACCGGTAACCGGTATGTTTCGAATGCCTGAAACACAAGCAGTTTATAATGTAAAATTAATGCCTCATTCATTTAAAGTGTTTAAAATGAATCAATAATATTTTTTATAATAAATAAAGGGGTTCAATTTTTTTTTGAACCCCTTTTTGATTGATTAAGTTAGTTGTTTAATTAATTGAAAGGATTTTTATTGTTTTTCATATACAAGTTTTGCAACAGTTTCACCACCTCTGAAACCAGTAGCTTTTGAGTTAATTATAAGTTCTGACTGGTTGTTATTTACCATCCAGTTTTCGCTGCTTTTCATTTCAGTGGTTTGTCCTCCAAAATTCATGGTTACTTTCGAATTGATATTAAGTGCAGGCTTTTCTATATCCCATCCGGCTTTTGATATCCTGGGTGAATTATAAAATACTGATTTTATTTCAGAACCATCCATAAAAATATCTTCAGTTGTAATTCGGTCGTCACCCCATTCTACAATCATAAATTTTTTGACCGAAAGAATATCTCCATCCTGATTAATTGCCATTTTATAAGGAATATTTCCTGTACCACCATTGCCAACATCACTTTTATCTTCGTTAAAAACCCATTCTCCTGAGAAATTTAACGGGTATTTTTCTTTCAGCGGTAATAACGGCAATTCACACGATTGCCTGAAAGGAGCCATAACTTCATGATAAGCTTGGTCTTCCTGACTTAAAATTCGTGGGTCATTTACCAATACATGGTGTTGTTTTTTTGATAAATTCCTGACCATTCCTGCCCAAATTACCCAGCTTGTCCAATTAGGCTGTTTGTCAAGGATCTCAGGAGAGGGAGGATTGCCAACTTCGCCAAAAAGTAATGGTTTTCCTTGCGCTAATACCATCAGGCTGTCGTAATAAGCTTGTTGGTAGTCACTACCATAAACATCCAATGAGGCAATATCTAAATATTCGGTCCCTGGATAAAAGTTGGAAAATTTGCGGATGGGCGTACTGGGCCTGTCAACATTCCAAACCCAAACAAGGTTGGTTAGTTTATGAAAATTGACATACCGGTCGAATAGCATTTTATAAATATCGATGGTGCTGTTTTTGCCAACACGGCCACCCCACCAGAACCAATCACCGTTCATCTCGTGGTAGGGCCTCCAGAGTATGGGGATTTTAGCTTCCTGCAACTGTTTTAAATATACAGCTACCGAATCGACTTGTGCCAGCCATTTTGTATGCAACTTGGTTCCCGGAGTCAATAATTCGGCATATTGTTCATCTAATAATTGCCCTTGAACACTTGCTAACGCATCGGGTGCAACTTTTACTCCCGGACGAGGTTGAAATGTTACAGGTTCATCGGCGGTGGGAGGTACGGCATGCCAACAAATAGTAATTATTGACCCTTTTTTATGCTGACGAATTGCCTCTTTTACAATATCCGGACGCGCAAGGTATGAGTCCGTATCACCGTCTTCAGCAAAACCCATATCTGTACTCCATATAGCTGGAGTTTGGCCAATGTATTTGGTTGCAAACTGACTGTTGCGGTCCTTAGTTGCCGGGTAATTGTGTTGTCCAGTCAGGGTATATTTCCCCGAAATGGAATACATCAATTCGAGCAAGGCTTTGGCTTCTTTTGAAGCATTGGGAGTTACAGGTTCTGTGGCATACGTTTTACCCGTAATCCCTGATATAAAAATACCTATAAGTATAAGCAGATAAACTGATCTGATTTTCATAATATTATTTTTATCCTGTTATAAATTAAATCCTGAAATTTCAACTTTTGGTTTTTCACCTCTTGAATCCTCAGCTTTTACACTCATTTTAATGGTTTTTAATTCACCCGGCATCAACGAAATGAAGTTGTCGCTATAAAGTGCTGGCAAGATACGTTGCCCGGTTTTGGTTCCGGTAATTTTTAAACGAATCATTAATACCGGTTGATCGGAAGTATTGTTAAGTTCGGTTTCCATCAACCATTTATCACCTTCAGATTTAACCGTTGTTTTAGTTTCGATAGTAACCTTGGGCAATTCATTTAATGCTTGGAAATTTCCATCTTCCAAACCTCTCCAATAGAAGTTATCGGATATAATTTCGCTGCCTTTTTTAAGAACCAGTTTTATAAAATGAGTTGCTGAGAGGTTTTCAGGGAATTCCAGTTTGAACATTTTTTCAGTGGTATCTTCATTGCTATCGAATGTTTTTACTTTTTCCCATTGAACTGAACCATCCATGTTGATTAATTGAGCTGTAGCGGTTAAATTCGTCATATCTCCGGCGCTAAGGTTAACAACTTCGATGGTATCGTATACCGGATTCCATTGGATATGGATGGGCTCTGATGCTTTTTTACATCCAAAGTATGCAGCTGTTGGATCAAAATAGTAATCGTAGGTTTGCCATACCATCGAGGGCCAGGCTGAGTGGCTCATCCAAAGTATTAATCCTTTCCGGTGTTTACTTCTACCTTCGAACATCCCACGGTATCCGTCATAATTGATCCATTGTGCCAGTTCCGTAAATCTTTTGGCATTATCGACTGGACCAAATCCTTTTTCAATAATTTGATTAAACGAGGCAGCCCCCTGAGCACCTTCGAGGCAATAGTCATGAATTCCCCACTGGCTGTTTTGAGGCCACAATTTCGATTCGGGTAACATTTGTTGAAGGCTCTCATAGGTCATTACATTAGGCATGCCTCTTTCGCTGTGAAATTTATTTAAACCATACAGGAGGAAATAATCGCGAACCGGAAGTGCCCTGTATGGGCCACCGCCACTTACAACTCCCATTGATGAGTTTGAAATGTAATGAATTCCCGGATGAATTTCTTGAAGCATGTTACGAATGGCAGTATCCAGTACTTCGGGAGGATTTCCTTCGTTCCGGCCAACGTAGATGGCAATGGAAGGGTGGTTCCTTATCCGTTTGACAAAATCTTCGGCATTATCCATAAACATGTCCGGATCGTATGGATTTGGCCCATCTACAGGGTTTGCCAACCAGAAATCCTGCCATACCATTATGCCATGACGGTCGCAAGCCTCAAAAAATTCATCATCGCCGGTTTGTCCTACCCAATTTCTGATCATAGTAAAATTCATATCAGCGTGGTAACCAACAGCAATATCGTATTCTCTGCCACGGTAATTTAGGTTGGATTCTGAAAATCCCCAGTTTCCACCTCTGCCAATAAAACGCCTGCCATTGATGAATAAGCTGAGTATATTATTATCTTCATTAAATGCCATTTCACGCACACCCGATTTAAATTCTTTTTTATCTGAAACCGATGTGCCATTTGCTTTAAATACCAATTCTACATCGTAAAGGTGTGGTTCGCCATAACCTTTAGGCCACCATAGTTCAGGATTTTCAAAATGTAAAGCTGGGTGAGTTGCGGCATCTAATTTAACGATTTTTGATTCTGATGCTTCCAATGAAACTTCCTGCTCAAAAGTAATAGCTCCATATTTTCCTGATAATACACCTGAAACGGCTTCTGTTTTATGGTTCTGAAGGGTTACTTCAATGTTTATGTCGGCTGAAGTTAAATTGGGCAAACGGCAAATCGGTTGAAACAAAAGGATCTTCAATTGTTACTGATCCGGTAGTGGTTAGGAATACATCATTCCAAATACCTATATTTCTGCCTCTAATGGTTGGAATCCAATCCCAACCTACCGAAGCATGGAATGTTGGATTATCGCCACCCAAAATACCGCCATTTTTATCGGGGCTAATGGCTGTTTGTTCTTTAATGTTTCCCGGATTTTCATTTTTGACAATTAGAACCGCTATGGTATTTTTTTGCCCCGGAACAATTAAGTCTGTTACATCAAATTTCCCTAAAGTAAAAGCTCCTTCAATCCTTCCGGTTTTTGTACCATTAACAAAAATATCGGCTTTCCAGTTAATACCATCAAAGTTTAAAAACAGTTGTTCGCCATTAAAACTGGCAGGAACTTCAAATTCGTTCCGGTACCAGAAATCAGAATTAAAAAATGACTCTGAAATCATTAATTGGTTGTCGCTGTAATTGGGATCGGGTAGGGCACCGGCATTCCAATAACTTACCAGGGCAGTTCCCGGAACTGTTGCAACAACCCAGTTTTTGCTTTCAAAACCACTTTTGGAAATGGTTTCGCCAGTGGCAGAGACTTCTGATGCACGTTGGATTTTCCAGTTTCCTCCAATTAAATCCATCCGATTATCTGAAATTTTTGGACTTGGTTTTGGGCTGGCTACCAAACCACCTTTACCCATTATTTCAATTTCGCTTAAAATATATTTTTTGACCAGAAGCTGCTTCGGTCATATTAATTTTAATATAGCGGCCTGTAATTTTACCATCAAACGAAATGTTGTCTGTTAACTCATCTGATCCCGGTAAATCAGCAATTTTGGTCCAATTTGATTTATCTTCGGAGATCTGTATTGAACCGGAAACAGCTTTATTTAACCAGTGCAAAATAATTTGATCAAATGTAGAAGATGCACCAAGGTCAACAGTAACCGATTCTTGGCCGGTACTGGCACTCATCCATGCACTTTTAAATTGGTGGGAAGGAGCTACTTCAATTTGTGATTCGCCATTAAAGAAGTTAAAATCGCCAATGGTCCAGGTTTTAGCACTCGATGCATTGAGGTTTACACGGTAGAATCGATAAGCAACAGGTTCATTTAATTTAAAGGATTGTAGAAGTGTCCTCGAACTTTCAGGAGGGCTAAAATTAAATGTAAATGACGGTTTTGGAGCATCGGGATCGGATGGCCCAAAAAAGTCGGCAAACGGATTTATGACCTTGCCGGTTGAATCCTTTTTTAAGTTTTTCATCATCTCGGCAAACGGATTTACCCTTTCAATTCCAGGTAAACCTGATTTTTTCAAGTGGTTTAGTTCTTCCCAATTTTCTCCATCGTTTGAGCCTGATAAAACAAAGTCCCACTTCGATGCTTTTGTTTCATCGTATGTTAATCCTCCGTTTATATCAATCTGTGTAATTTCAGGTGGAGCTGTTTCGCCTCCCAATTCAATTTGAAGCCAGATATCTGTTCCGTCAATATCGATGCCTGATCCGGTTACATGATCGAGCAGCCATTCGCGCTCGTGTTTAAGTAATGGACCCGCACTGGTCGAAAGAGATACATAATTTGGTTTTTGATTGGTAATAATCCCATCGGTTAATAATTGAGCCGTAAGGTTATAATCGTAACTCGAAGAATGATAAGCTGTCCGGTTTTTAGCAATGTTCCTGTAGTTTGTATTATCCCTTTTTAAAATAGGAGAAAAATCCTCCGCCTGATTTCCCGGGTAAATACCAATTCCACGGGTAAGGTTGTCTGACTTCTGAGAACATCCGATAAGAACAACAGCAATTAATAGAGGGCTAATCCATTTGTAATTTGTTAGGTTAAGTTTCATTTGGTTGATTATTTAGGTTTTGTCAGTCTTTTTGAAAGTCCAAGTTTCCAAGCATTGCTTTTTTGAAAAATTCACCACTAGGAGTTAATTCATAGGTATCCCATGATTGTAACAATTGAGGGCCCCATTCCGGGTCGTACACCCAGCACATCCAGCTAATTCCTTTTTTTTCGAGGTAATTAACAATGTGGTTGGCATAGTGATCTTTGTTTATTTCTGTTCCTGGCCTAACACCAAATCCAAATTCAGTAACCATAACCGGGTATTTATTTGCTGCAAAACCAAAATTTTCTTCCCATTTAGGTTCCCAAGGTTCTTTTCGTTTGTGCTCATAAGGGTGCGAAACATACCCAATTCCTTCAGCATTTACCGGATCGATGTGAAGTGGTGTTAAATCGTAAGCCCAGTCGAAGCCAGCAACCAACGGGACTGGTTCGCTATCGTATGCCCTGATTAGGCTAATAACATTTTCGTTGATTTTTTTCCATTCAGGCCAGGTCATTGTTCCTAATTGCCCACGGTAAATGGTTGGTTCGTTAAATATTTCATAAAATGCAACTGTATTATGCCCTTTAAAATGTGTGGCAATTGTGCGCCAAAACTGATAAGTTTCTTGTTGTGTGGTAATGTACATCGGATTTTGGAACAATTCCATTTCTAAATTACCAATTGAGTGCCAATCGATAATAATATACATGCCAAGGTCGGTACACCATTCAACAGCCTGGTCGAGCAATTCCAAATATTTTTCAGGAGTACGTTCACGCCAGGCAACGGGGTGTACTGGTATACGAACCAACATTGCTCCTGTTTCTTTAACTTTTTCGAAATGGTTTTTATTCCAGTACCCCTGGTTTTCAACTTTGTCGGGATCGGAAATTGACAGGCCGCGGAAGAGGATCGTTTTTCCATCGGGATTTACAAACTTATTTCCTTTAACTGATATTAAAGGAAGTTGCCTGGCTTGAGGATTTACTACCGGCCTTCGCCACGATCCATCGTTCCACCACGCATGGTAATCCTTAGTTGCTGTTTCTTGCGCTGATAAGGTGTGTGAAAATACAAATACACCCATCAGTAAAATGATTAAATAAAATGGATTTCTCATAATTTATTTGGTTAGTTGGATTAGGTTGTAAAAATTATTTTATACTCATAAGCGATGTAAATCCGGCTGGATGGAGTGAGAGTTTTGCTTTCCCATCTGAAACAGAAATACGTTGAGTTTTTTCCATATTGCGTTTTTTGTCAGTTACATATACCTGAAATTCAGTTATTTCAGAAGGAATACCTGAAATAGTTGTTTCGCATTCAGCACCATTGTTTACCATGTGAATTACATATTGGCCTGTGGCAATATTTCCTGCTGCAGCACAATTGATACCTTGTTTATTGCACGAAAGGGGAAGTACAAACGCATTTTCGGGTGTTGAAGCCAATTGTTTAAGGTTCCAAAAACGTTGTGTTGGGCGAAGTTTTCCTTCGGTACCAAAAACACCGTTCCCGATTAATACTGAATAATCGGCTGTTAATTGCCATTGTAAAATTGTTAAAGGTTGGCAAATAGCTAATAACCTTGTGTACAGATTTATTTCATAAAGAGCAAATGATTCTTCTGAAAAAATATCGGGGTAATTCCAGGCTGCGGCATCAGTACTTCCTTCGCCGACGATTAATGGAACATTTAGTTTTTTCGAAGCACCTGCCCATTGTTTGAGAATTTCGTTGGTGCATCCCCGCCATGAATGGAATGAAATAGCACTGATGTATTTATGGGTTTCAGGGTCGTTTAACGCCGGGAGGATAAAATCGAAAGTTGTTGCATCTGAATTATCACCTAATAAAAGTTTAGTTGCCAAACCTCTCGAAGCGAGGTGAGCACCCAATCCTTTTATAAATGTGGCATGTTCATCGCCGGTATGCCTCACATTAATTCCAAGGTCCGATTCATTAAATGAAAAAGCAACTGCTTCAACGCCGTATTTTTGTTTTAATAAAACCAAATAATCGCCTATTGATTGATATATTTTATCTGCTTTTTCAGAGTTTAAAGGATAACCAAAAATACCTTTATTTCGGAACCTGTAGGCATCGGCTTGTTCACCAATAATTGTCCAATCGGGAGCCGACCAGTCACTTACAATTACTGGCATGCCTTTTTTTGCCAGCCTTTGTGCCATAACCATCGCGGCATGGACACGCGGATGGATGTCCCCATTTTTAGCGGCTTCAAGTGGATTTGTATTTTCCTCGGCATGCCAGAACATCCAGGGCATTTCAACACGGCCATATGCCACTCTGATGTTATCTAAACAATACTGAATTACCTGCGGGTCGGTTTTTGCATTTTGAAGCCGGAAGTTACCTCCCAAGCCTAAAAATTGCCTGCCTGGATTGGTAGCATCCAAAACTAATTCAGCCGGAGAGTTATCAATATTGCCAGTAACCTGAAAAATGAATGTGTTTTTTGAATTTTGCCCTTTTTTTACTTTAGTCCCCATTAATGCAATAAACAGTTCTGTGTCCGTTCCGTTCTTTACAAATATTTTAGTTTTGGAATCCATCAAAATAGTTAATTCCTGTAAATCGGATGTGATAACAATTTTACTAGCTGCTGTTTGGAAGGGTTTTGAAGGATTTATATTATCAAATGATTGTAACTTTTTGGGCTTATTATTACCAAACTTAATTATTCCTTCCTGAAATATTTCTTGTGGAATATTGACCCTGAAAAATACGCCTGTAAGTGCTGAATCAACTTCAGAAGTAGTTTGTATTGTGACTTTTGCCGAATTTTCGGTCCTGTCTTCTACAATCTGCGAAAAAGAAATGCCACCTATTTTAGTATTGACTGTTTGTTTGATTCCGTCGCGCAGGTATTTTGGGCGCTGTTTTTCTTTCCCCGTTGCTTGAATGTTTTTCCAGTTTTTTTCAACCGTACACAAGCTGGTTTCAAACTCCATTAATTGGCCTTGAATTCTGATGCCGGTTAAATTTCCCCAGGCCATTACTTCGGGTTGAGCAAAAACATGGTTTGAAAAAATGGAAAATAAAAATGCTAAAAACAGGGTGTAGGTTAGTCGGTTAGTTTTCATAAGTTAGTTTATAGTTGGTTTAAATTTAAGCTTGTAATATTATCTATTACAAGCTTTTTGAGTTGTGTGATTATTCCTTGTTGAATATATGTGTTTCTGACATATCGCCAAACGATGATGATGCGGAAACCAAAACCGATAGATTATTATTCTTTAATGAATATGTTTCGATTATGGTCATTTCACCTCCATCGCCCATATTTATTTTTGAGGTTACAACTAGCGATTGTTTGTTTTCGGACCAAACGGCAGTTGATTTTTTTTCTGAATCCTGCCATCCTTTATTTATACATTCTTTTCCATCAAGTGTTAAAGTGTCGCTGAAAGTAAAATCCTGTCCTTGAAAGCTGGAGTGTTTTTCAGTTTTTAAGGTGCTTTTTTCATGAACAATTATTAATTTATACGGGGCCATACTAAATTGTTCATTTAAAGTACTTTTCGATTCGTCGAGTTTCCAGTTTCCTGAAAAATCGGCTGATTTTGCAGTGGTTGAAATAGAAATGGATGATAATAATACTAAAATGAATAGTGTAGATACATTTAAAAAGAGTGTTTTTTTCATGGTATTAAAATTTAAATTTATGAATAGGAATTGATCATAAAATACACAAAAAAAAGCTAACAGTCAATGTGTTACTGGTATTAAAAAATATTTATACAACATATGGATAATCTGATTTTAACAAAATACACTTTTATTCTTTTTTTAATTGTAATAGTGTTAGGAGCGGCTCCCGTTGCCTCTCATTTTAGTGTTTAATAATTTTAAATGATTCTTGTTTGTCATTTGTTATCACTTTGGTAATATAGATTCCAGTTTGTAAACAAGCTAAATCGATAACAGAATTTGCCGTGTTATTTAATTGTTCAACGCATAGTTTACCACCAATGGAATAGAGGTAAACATCGTATTTGTTTTCAATATTTTTTGTTGTTATGTTTAATTGATTCTGATTAACACATACTTTAAAGTTCGATTCTTTTAAAGTTCTGATAAAACTATTGGTTGATGAATAAGTTGATAAATCAGGCATTTCATCGAGTGTAATGACATACTCATGGTTGAGTACTTTTTGCCAATGCGAAATTGGATTGGAAAATCCATCTCGCACAAAATCGCCATACCAGGGCATAAAATATGACCATCCTGCATTGTCATTATCAAGGTTATCAGGATCAGGAATTACTCCGTTTTCACTTAAAGAAATTATCTTTTTCCCCTGAAAATCAGATTTGATTTTTTCAAACATTAAAACCTGTGAACTATAATCTCCTGTTTCGGCATAAATATCGACACCTAAAATATCGACATATTCATCGCCCGGGTACCAATCCATATTATCGCTGTTGGAATCGGTAGTCCAAACCCATATTAAATTGTCTAGTTTGTGGTATGTTGTTAACCTGTCGAACATTAATTTCCACAGTACTTTGGCAGGTTCAGGACCTTTGGCCCCCCACCAAAACCATGTTCCTGATGCCTCATGAAGAGGCCTCCATAAAATAGGGACATTTTGATTTTTTAGTTTCAGTAATTCTCCTGCAATAAAATCAATGTCGTTAAGCATAGCCGTATATTCTGCTGAATTTGGGTCATTTATTTTTGAGACATCAAAAGAGGTGTTCGATGTATAAAATTCTTCGGTTATTCTTGATGGGTCTCTCCAGTGCCACATCATAGCCGGAATGCCGTTTTTACTGTACCACAATTTTGCGTCGTTAACGGGTGCTTCATTGTTGTACCATGTATAACCTCTGTTGCAGTGCATAAAATCAATACCCAGAAGTGCCGGCTCTTTATTGAAGGTCTCTTTTAGCCATGTTGCTTCATCGAGGCTGTTGAGGGTCATTACTCCCGAAATAATTTTTTTCCCGAAGTTATCCTGAAGGAACTGGTACAATGCATAAGTTTCGTTGCTGGCATTTGGTGTAACTAGATTGCCCGAAATATTAAAAGTAACCTCCGGATCGGTATTGGGTTCAATTCTGATATAATCAACCAAAATCCAGCCCCAGCTACTTGATATTTTAATTTCGTTGGCTCCTTTTTGAAAGTTTATCTTTCCTACAGAAGCTTCTTTAAATGAATAAGAAACCGGAAAATTTACTTCGGTAGAATTTCCGTTTATTGATACATAGTTCTTTTTTTCTCCATAGGGTGCAGCATAACCAATGTAAACATTGTATGGGCCTTCGGTATCGATTTCGACTGAAGTAGTGAGAAAATCTGTGCTATTCTCAAAACGGCTTACATACCCGGTACCTGAATAACCCGAAGTTGTTTTTTCAATTGTTAAGGTTCCCGACAGGGTACAATCTTCGGCTTCAATTGTAATACTTTCGCCATAAGTATTATTAATATAACTGTTAAAGGCTAAAAAGATCAGAATAAAAATAAAACGCATTTTTTTCATAGATAATAATATTCAGGAAGTGAAATACAAACCCTGAATTTTTATTGGTTGATAATTAATAAAATTAAAGGGCCATCTCATTCCTTTTCAGGAAAATGAGATAACCCAATAATTATACTATAAATCTAGCTCAAATATTTTACTTTTTCTCAAAACGGATATTATCTAAATAGAAACCTGTAAAATCGATGTCTCCATCAGCATACCACGAATTTATACCCCAGTCGCCACCTGTTGGAAGTGTTGCGGGTAGTTCACTAAATGTGGATAGGTCATAGGTAATGGTAATCCAGCCGGCAGTAGTTTGATCGGCCTCAGTCATACCAAATGCACCAATATCGATCCTGTTTCCACCAAGTACAAATTGGAAATGTGCATTTGTTGTTCCAAATGGTTTTTCAACCCAAACATCCATTTTTAGTACGTGATCGGCAGTGGTAACTCCCGGGAATGCAACCCAGTTATTGGCCCATATCCATTGCCAGCCACTTACAGTTCCTGTACCATGCATATACCTTCCGGATAAAGCGTATGCAGGGTCGTCAGCTGATTCAGCCAAGCCACCCCAGTAACCATATTCGCTAAAGTCATCGTCAAAGTCGCTGATCATTAAGGCAGGATCAGCAATAGGATCGGTTCCTCCGAAGAATAGCTCAGGTGATAATCCTTCTTCACCTTCGTAAGTCAGAATTTTTATTTTTCCATAACCCATAGCTACATCAGCAGGGACATAAACTTCAACAACTTCGTTAGTTTTTTGGCCATATGCTGTGGCCGATATATCACCAGGGAATACCAGTTCTTTGATTAATAACAGATTTGTTCCATTAATAGTTAGAATGGCACCTGGTTTTCCCGAAGCTTCTGAAAAAGAAGTGATTTCAGGTAAATTGGCAGGAACTGTAATCTCGTTTGTTGAAACTATTTCGGTGCCATTTTTAGTTACCAGTGTTATTGTGCCATTTTTAGCTCCAATTGGAACAGTAACAGTTAATTGTGTTTCGCTTCTATCACCGATAGTACCTTCAATCCCTCCTGTAAATATAACGCTTACAACCAGGTCGAGGTCGGTACCTTCAATAACAATGTCGGTATTGGCTTTGGCAGTTTCTGGGCCGAATGAAGTAAATACAGGATCAACCAAAATTAATGAACCGCCAGATACTTCTTTATCGGCTTTTGTCAGGAATTTTATTTCTCCTGAAATGGCATCGTCAGGAACAGTCACAACTATTTGTGTTGTTGAGTCGCTACTAACAATTACGCCTTCTGTATCACCCCCAAAAACTACTTTGTCGATAATATCAAGGTCGGTTCCTGTTACAGTTATTTCAGCACCATTTTTAACAGTAGTAGGGGCAACTGAAACTGTTGGAAGCACCATCACTACTTCTTCGGCTGACACAACATTTACTTCTGAGGCAGGAATTAATGTTACAGTACCATCTTTTGTATCGTCAGGTACATCAATTACAATTTCAGTTTCGGAATGACTGGCAAACGTTGTTAATTGTTTGTCGCCACCCAAAACAACTGTTTTTACTAAGTCAAGGTCGGTACCAGTAATGGTAAGTTGTTTTCCGGCTTTTACAGGGTTAGGAGCAATTGTAGTAAATGCAGGTAATGTAACCGCTAAAGTAGCTTCGGAAAAAATAATTATTGGATCTTCTTCACCATTCGAAACAGCAATTTTACCTGTTTGAGCTTCGGCTGGCACTATTAATTTTAATTGTGCACGGCTTTGGCTGATAAATGATGAATCGCCAACTGTTATCCGGTCGGTAAAAATAACCTCTTTTACCAGGTTCAAATAATCACCGGTAATAGTAAGTTCCATGCCGGCTTTAACTGTAGCTGGTGTGAAATTGGCAATTGAAATAGGCTCCGAAAAGCTCATAGGCGACTTGGTAGTAATATCTCCCTGAGGAGTTTTTACAACAACGTACCCTTCCACAGAATTTTGAGGTACTGTGATGGTTACCAATTCAGATGTTTTTGTACCAAACTCGGTAATTTCGATGTTGCCCGGTAACACAATAGCTGTTACCTGGTCCATGTTCCTTCCGATAAAATTCAATACTGCCCCGCGGGCAATAGGCATCGGCCCGTAACTTTCAAAAAGCACTTCGCTTCCATACCCCTCTTCTTCGTCTTTTTCGCACGAAGTAAAAAGTACCGATGCTCCTGCTATAAACAATACCGTAAATAGCAGGGTATAATTGAAATATTTTATGAATTTTGATTGCATAATCACTATTTATTTTCGTTAGTTATTATTGTGTTACAATTCGAACATTGTCGATATACAACTCCATTACACTGGTGCCACCTGTTTCAGCAGAGGGGCCATTCATCCAAAAAGACAAACTTCCCGCCATTGATGGGTCAAACTCCATTGCACCAAACTGATTGTTGTATTTAATTTCGGTAAGAGGAATTGTAACAGTTATCCAACCATCGGTTTCGAATGAACCACCATTAGTTTCCCATGGCCTCCAAAGTCCCCTGGCATTAATATCAGACCAGTAAAGTTGATTCTGGAATCCTCCAACGCTCGAAGCCCATGGGCCAAAACAAATATTCAGGTAAGCACCTGTCCATGTTTTTACATTGGCTTCAAACTTTAATACATAGTCGGCAGGATCGCCGGTGAAAAAGTTTGCTTCAGGACGGCCATTGGCATCGCTCCATAGTTCTGAAACAAAACCACCACCTGAGAAGTCTTCTCCACCCGCTCCATCGGCTAATTCGCCTTTGAGCATTAAATAGTTCTGATCGAGGCTGTTGGCATCGTTTAAAATTGTGCCTCCACGCCAGCTTCCGCTAGTTGTTAACGCATCGTAATCGAGGATTAATCCACGGTCGTCGCGGAAATAAAAACTTGAACGCGATGAACCATAAATACTCTTAACTACAATTGGCCCAACACCAACACCTTCAGGTACTTTTACTGAAACCTGATTCAGGCTTACGCTTAATACTTCGCCTGCAATATTCCCAGGAAATAAAACCGACAACGGTAAACTTGGGTCGTCAATAAAAAAGTTCCCGTTTATCACTGCTGTTTCGCCATCGTCAACAAATTCACATAACATTGATTGCAGGAATGGGGCAGGGACGTCTACTCCAAACGGATATACAATTTCTTGATTAGCCGAGGTAACCAGTTTTATTTCGTTTGTTACAACTTCAGGAATATCGTTAGGAATTGTAACGATAATACTGGTTTCAGTAATAAAGCTGGTGTTTAATAAAGCCGACTGGTCGTTGAACCAAACTTCTTTAACATCCGCAAGGTTTTCTCCCATAATAGCAACTACATTACCCATAAATGCATGTGTTACCAAAGAATCAGAACTCAACGGGTCAGTAATTCGGACATACCTGATTACAGGTATTCCTCCGGTGCTGGTATCCTCGTCTTTTTCGCATGATTGGAAAATGACGCCGGCAAAAAAGGTTATTAAAACAAGAATAACCAATGATACCGGTTTTTTATTTTTTATCTGTTTTTTCATTTCTTATCTGTACTTTTTTGGTTAACTTATTAATAGCCAATCGAGCTAAAGTCAAACGGGACCGGTGCAACACTTTCCATCAGGTTAGGATTCATTGCCAGGTCAACTTCAGGGAATGGCAGGGTAAAATGTTTATCATCCGTAATGTTAACTTTAAATGATTCCAGAGTTACATCTGATTTAGCAATAGTTCCATCGTAAAAATCCATTAGCCCATTGTACTGGCCTCTTTCCTGGTCATTTATCCATTGTTTTGCTAAATCGGGTTTGTAATAATGTAACCTGACATAATCGTACCAGGTATCGCCTTCAAGGGCAAATTCACGCCTGCGTTCATCAAAAATGTCTTTAAAGGTTATGGATGTTACATCAACATGCGATTTAATTGATCTTTTACGAACGGCATTATATAAGCGTAGTGCTTCAGCATCGCTGGTTGATTCAGAGTTGCCTAAAGCAGCTTCAGCATAAATCAGGTAAACATCGGCTAGCCTTAACACATGTGTTGAAAGGCTTGTTGCCATACGTTCGGCCGGGTAGCCAATTTCATCAGTATGGTCGCCTTCGTAATGGCCTACAATGTGTTTAACATCGTTAGCACCAGTTCCAACACCAAAAGTTGCCTCGGCAACATTTGTATCGTCCCATGTGGCAGTAAATCCACCAACGTGCCTCCAGAAATAAGGGTAATAATCACCTCTCATCATCATCGTTGCTTTCCTGCGGTCATCGTAGTTATTACGGTCTTCGCGAGGATCTTCATTAAATAAAGCCTGTAAGTCCAATGATGGGCCTCTCCAGCTTCCCCATGAATCAGCCAGTCCTGAAAATCCATTTAAGGATAGGTCTGATTGTAAAGTGTTTTGTGAAGTCCACCGGGATGAAACAACCCATTGCCATGAAAGCAGGTTTTCTGAATTCCGGTTACCTGTAGAAATGCGGAAAAGATTGCTATAAACAGGTTCTAAAACCGCACCACTTTCATTAATTACTTTTGCAGCATATTCTTTTGCTTTATCCAGGTCGGCTTGTACACGGTCTCCACTTTGGTTTAAACCCGAACGCGTGAGGTATACTTTTGATAGTAAACCATAAGCAGCATATTTACCAATCCTTCCGGCTTCATTTTGAGCAGGAAGTAATTCAATCGCATCGTTGAGCGTGTAAATAATGTATTGGTATACATCAGCCACATTGTTTTTCATCAGCTCATTTGAATTTCCGGCACCAATAATATCACTGTTACTGTGAATTATTGGGACAGCCCCCCATGCACGAGCCAGGTAAAAATAGGCCATTGCTTTCCAAACCATAGCTTCGCCTGTGACGGTGTTTTTCGCATATTCGCTGACATCAGGGCCGGCTTTTGAAGCAATGTTTTCGATAACAGCGTTGCAATGCCCATTCACCAACCATAATGAGTTGGAGGCATTAGCCAAATCGGCATCGGCCGAGGTTAAGTTAAAGCTCTGGTAAGCATTATCGGTCCCTCTAAATTCGTTTCCGGATAAACCATCACCAATTGAAAAGAAACCCCGTTGGAAATCGTACCATGGTGCATTGTATAGCACGTTGGCAGCTTGAAAGCATTGTTCATCGGTTTGAAAAAAGCTATCAATGGTATATGTATCTTCAGTCGGACGGTCTAAAAAGTCCTCGCAGGCACTTACTGAAAATAGTAAGACAATGAGTGCCAAAATTTTACTGTATTTTAATATCTTATTCATATTTATCATTTTTCAGGAATTAAAAACCAAATTTTAGCCCAAATGTATAAATCCTTGGAGAAGGATAACGGCCATTATCCAAGCCACTTACATTGTCATTTGCCTGGCTTGCTCCAACCTCAGGGTCAAAACCGGAATAATTGGTTATTGTCCACATATTTTGAAGATTGGCGTATACTTTCAGATTATTAATACCAACTTTTGAAGTGATATTTTTAGGGACATAATAGGCAAAAGTGATGTTTTTAAACCTTAAATATGAACCATCCTCAATGTACCTGTCTGAAATACGCGTATTGTCGTTGGGATCGCCTGAAATAGCACGAGGGATATCTGTTTCCTGATTGGCAACGCGTACGTTGTCAATGTCCTCGTACCATTCGTTAATGGTTGAGCCCGATGCATTTACAAACGGGTATTGTTTATTGGCATCAATAGCTTCGAGAGTTGAACGGTCAACAGCCGATTGTAATTGATTACTCCACATGCTGTTCATTTCACTTAAACTCCTGCCTACATAATTTAAGATTTTGTTACCTACAGCTCCGTTTAGGAATACATTTAATTCAAAAGCTTTGTAGCGGAACGTATTACTAAAACCGAAAGTTAATTTTGGAAGTGGAGAGCCAATGTTTGTACGGTCATACTCGTCAATTTGGTCATCAGGTACACCATCAGGGCCCGAAATATCAGCAAATTTGATATCACCCGGCCAAACCGTATTTGAACGGTTAAAGTTACCGTCGGCAGGGTAGGCTTTTGAATGTGGACTGTTTTCGATGTCAGCAAAATCCTTGTAAATGCCTTCTACTTTATATCCATAGAAATTATACAAAGGATCTCCAATTTCAGTTAAACTCACAAGGTCGGTCCATTGCCCATATCCTTCGATGTGTGCGGCTGGAGTTCCATCGAGTCCTATCAGTTTGTTTTTATTAACAGTTAAAGCTAAATCAGTATCCCACGAAAAGTCGCCTTCAAAAGGGCGAGCATTGATGGATACTTCAATACCTTTATTTTCGATTTCACCAAAGTTACCCATTGGTGGATTTAAACGAATAGAACTATTCCCTCTGGTACCCATGTATGAGGGTAATTGCATATCCATCAACATCGCTGATGAAGTTTTGTCGTATAAGTCGATGACAATTCCCAGGCGGTTGTCAAAAAATCCGAGGTCAAAACCTAAATTGATCTGTTCCTGCTTTTCCCAGGTGATGTAAGGGTTAGCAATATTTGTTTGCCTGAAACCCTGACCCAGATTTGAATTCATACCTCCAATGGATGCACCCCAGCGGTAACCACCAATATTGGCATTACCTGTTTGCCCCCAACCGGCACGAATTTTAAAGTTATTCATAACCGATGAAATACTTTCCATGAACGATTCGTTTGAGACTCTCCATGACAATGCAAAAGCATGGAATGGTGCCCAGCGGTTTTTGGGCCCAAAGTTTGAGGAACCATCATAACGGAACGTATAAGTAGCAAAATACTTTTCGTCGTATGCATAATTCGAACGGGTAAATACCGAAGCCATCGAGCCACTTCCGTGCCCTGAACCAACTCTCATAGTAGCCGCTTGCCCAAGGCTTGGTTCGTGGATGTCGTTACTTGACAGGCCTGTACTTGAACCTCTCAGGTATTCGTACATCGATTCAGAAACTTCTTGCCCGGCCATAACAGTGATGTTATGTTTATCGATTTGTTTGTTATACGTTAAATAGTTTTTTACCTGCCAGAACATGTTCTGATTGTATTGTTTTGCCGATTCGTTTGAACTGTTTGAAACCGAACCGTACTGGAATGTTGGTGTAAAGGTATAGGCATTTGAATAACCTAAATCGATACCTACCTCAGTACGTAAAGTTAAACCTGGCATAAAAGTCAGATCACTGTATACCGATCCTACAAAATTTGTCCGTTTAAGCAGATTTTCTTCGTCCATTGCTTTACCAATTGGATTTATATTACCAGGTGAGCCTTCACGCTCATCACCTGAATATGTGCCATCGGTATTATAAATAGGTACATCGGGCGAAGTCCTTAAAGCAATACTAATAATACCTTCGCTGCTGTTGTTAAGCCCTACGTGTTCTTGTGAACCTGAAAACATAAGGTTAGTACCTATTTTAAACCAACTTTTAAGTTGGGCATCAAGGTTTACACGACTTGAGTACCTGTTAAAGTCTGACCCTATTACTGTTCCTTCCTGATCGAAAAAACTACCTGAAATAAAGTATTTTACTTTTTCTGTTCCACCCATGGCGCTAATTTGATGGCTTTGCATTGGTGAAACCTGAAAAACAGCATCCTGCCAGTTTGTCCCTTCTCCTAAAATTGAAGGATCTTGAAGTTCTGTCCGTGGGTCGCGCCCATCGGTTTCTGCAGCCCAATCAGAACTATATTGTGCAAATTCCCGAAGGTTCATAACACTAATACGTTTTACCTGCTCCTGGACACCGTAATATCCTTCGTAGCTAAATTTTGCTTCGCCGGCACTACCACGCTTTGTTGTAATTAATACAACACCATTGGCACCACGAGAGCCATATATGGCTGTGGCTGATGCATCTTTCAGGATCTCCATGGATAAAATATCCGAGGGATTTATGGATGATAAACCTGAAAAAGTTGAAACACTTCCGTTTCCTAAATTATCACCTAACCCAACAGCATGCCCACTCTGGCTCACATTTTGAATTGGGACTCCATCAATAACATAAAGAGGTTCAGCAGCATCGGCACGTAATGTACCTTGCCCCCTGACCCTAATTGATACAGAAGAACCCGGCTGTCCTGATGTGTTAACAGCAGTTACACCCGCTGCACGTCCCTGAATAGCCTGATCGAGGTTAGCAACAATCGAACCTCCAAGTTTTTCTTCTGATACTGAAACAACGGCTCCTGATAAATCACTTTTCTTTTGAGTACCATAACCAACAACAACAACCTCGTCGAGGCCTGTTACTTCGGTTTTTAATAATACATCAATAACATTTTGTGCATTTACCAAAACTTCCTGGTTCTCATAACCAATAAATGAAAAGATCAGGATTGTTTCGTCCGACGGAACTTCTAATGAATAGCCACCTTCAATATTAGTGACCGTCCCATTTGTAGTTCCTTTGATAACTACATTTACTCCCGGTAATGCTTCTGATGTTTGGGCATCTTTAACAGTACCTGTTATCCTTTTTTGACCCCATGTTGCTGAGCTAAAAAAGATTAACATTAAAAATAAAATCAGATTTTTCTTCATAGAGATTTTAGTTAAGTTATTAAGACATAGTTTTTTAATTATATTCAAGTAATTTAAATCAACCAGATTAAGGCAATTATGAGCGATATAATGAGCAGGTAAAGGATACCCTCGATAATTATAAAGACATTTTTATTTTTCCTTTTTTGCATACGTTTTAGTTCATAAGTTCTAAAATCAAATTTAGGAGTTTTGAAGGCCAGCATGGTGTATGAACTGTAAACAAGTGTATCTGTGAATGGTATATTAGGTATAAATTTGTAAACAAAAGGAGGACAAATAGGATAATCTAAAAAAAATACCATGTTTTTTGCGCTTTTATACAAATTCTTTTAGAACAAAACTTAAATTAGTATTTGTGTTCAATATTTTAGGCTTAAAACAAAATATAAAGTTTAGGATTTTTGATTTGTTGATGGTAAAACAGGAAGTTGGGTATGAGTGGAAAAAGTATAAAAATAGCATGTTTTATTATATATTACTTGTTTATTTCAGTGGTAATATATGCACAAACTGAGAATAATAAATTCTCAAATATTGGCGTGCAAAATGGTATGTCGGCTAATTGGATAACTGCTTTGTACCGCGATACTAATGGATTTGTTTGGATTGGTACAAAAAGGGGATTAAATCGGTTTGATGGTTATAATATCAAAACTTTTGCCGCTATTAATTCAGATACAACCAGCCTTGCTAGTAATATTATTAACTGCATTTCGGAAGATAGTGAATCAAATTTGTGGGTTGGTACTGCCTTTGGCATCAACATCATGAATAAAAACCTCAATGATTTTAGGCAGATTTCGCTTTATGATTACAATGCCTTTAATTGTAATGATATAAATTATATAACTGATTTGCTTCGGACTCAGGCTGGCGAAATGTATATTGGTACACACGAAGGGTATTTTGTTTATAACAAGGGCCAGTTTACACATCATTTGATTGATTCAACTGATTTTACCTCTGATGTGAATTATGTGGTTTCATTTGCCCAGGATGCCGATTCAAATATATGGGTAGGCACAAATACCAGGAGTTTAATTCGTTTAGGCAATGGGAATAAGGCTGTTCACAAATATGTTTTGCCCGATTTATATGAAGGAAAATATACCAGCGGCCTTTTTTATATGTTGATGGATAAAAATTCAAAACTCTGGATTGGGACCCAGGCTGGTTTGTATGTATTTGATGTACTTAAAAATGAATGGGATGCAGAGTTAAATCAGCTGTTATTTGAAAAAATTGGTAATAAGGTTATTACCGGAATTGAAGACGACCGGGACGGGAATATTTGGATATCAACTGATGGGGCTGGTTTATATATATTCGATACTAAAAAGAATACGAGTTCCAATATCCGTCATCAGATCTTTAATAAAAACAGTCTTTCGTCCGATGGTGTTTATGGTTTAATGATCGATAAAGATGATATTGTATGGGTTGGGACATACAAACATGGATTAGATTATTTTAAAAGGGATAAAAAGAAATTTTTATTAATGCGCCATCAGCCAGGATCATCCAATAGCCTTATTTCGAACGACGTAAATTGTATTATCGAGGATATGGATAAAAATTTGTGGTTCGGAACCAATGGAGTAGGAATAAGCATCCTAAATCCTGAGAATGGTAATTTTAGGCATATTACTGCCCAAAGTGGAAAACCAAATGGTTTAAGTAGTAATGTTGTTGTTTCGCTCCTCGAAGATTCCAATAAAAATATATGGATCGGAACCTATTTTGGTGGCCTTAATAAATATAATCAAGCAACAGGAGAAATAGAAGTTTTTAAACACTTGACAGGCGATTCTACAAGTATTTCGGATGACAGGATCTGGAGTATTGCTGAAGATAATAAAAACAATATTTGGGTAGGAACCCTGGGTGGAGGTTTAAATCTGTATAATTCGTCAACAGGCCAATTTAAAACATATTCAACCACTAATTCAAATATTATTGGGAATTACATTAACCATTTATACCTTGATTCAAAGAACAGATTGTGGATAAGTGCCTCCGATGGATTAAGTATTTATGATGAGGAAACTGATGATTTTGAATCATTTAATAATCCTCAAGGGAGGACAGGTACCAACCTTTTTGGAATTTTGGTTTCTACATTCGAAGATAGCCGTGGGTGGTTGTGGTTGTGTAGCAGTAATGGTTTAATCAGGTTTAATTACGAAGAAAAATCAATTACTGTTATTGATGCAAATAATGGATTATTATCGAATCCGGTAAATCGTATATTGGAAGATAAACATGGGAATTTATGGGTAAGCAGCTCAAGCGGATTAACAAAAATTGCCTTTACAAATATTCTTTCTGATGGCACATTTACTGCCACTTATACTTATTATGATGAAACCGATGGGCTTCAGAGTAATGAGTTTTCAGAAACTGCTGCTCTGCAAACCAGCAAAAATCAAATGCTTTTTGGAGGTATAAATGGGATCAATATTTTCGATCCGGATGAGATAAAAAACAATATTGAAAAGCCTGAGCTGCTTTTTCTGAACTTTCGGATTTTTAATGAAATTATTTTACCTAATCAGGTATTTAATAACCGTGTAGTCCTTGAGAAACCCATTTTTAAAACAAATGAGGTAGTTCTAAAATATTCTGAAAATTTCTTTTCCATTGAATTTGCAGCCCTAACCTTTTTATCGCCCGATAAAAATAAATACAGGTACCGGTTGTTGGGTTTTGATGAAAACTGGTTTGATACGGATGGGAATAATAATTTTGCTACATATACAAATTTAAATAATGGCGATTATGTTTTTCAGGTTATTGGTGCAAATGCCGATGGAACCTGGAATACCGAGGGTATTTCAATGAATATTACAATTCTTCCCCCCATTTGGAAACGGTGGTATGCCTTTATTTTTTATGTAGGAATAATCTCTTTGGCTTTATTTATTTTAAGGTCGATGATACTTTTTAGGGAACGCCTGAATGTCAGATTAAAACATGAGAGGATAGAATCTCAGAGGATTCATGATTTGGATATGTTAAAAATTAAGTTCTTTACGAATATCTCACATGAATTCCGTACACCACTTTCACTTATTTTGTCGCCCGTTGAAAAATTGCTTCCAAAGTATAAAAACAGCCCCGATGAAAAGTACCTTAAACATATTTACCTAAACTCTAAAAAGCTGCTAAACATGATTAATCAGTTGCTTGATTTTAGGAAAATGGATGTTAAAGGATTATCTTATGATCCTTCGCATGAAGATATTATTGCTTTTATTAATGAGGTGGTTATTTCGTTTAATGACCTTAGCGAGAATAAAAATATCAGCCTTCGTATGGCGACCGATATTAAAGAGTTAAAAATGCTTTTTGATAAAGATAAGTTGGAAAAAATACTGTTTAACTTGCTTTCAAATGCTTTTAAATATACTCCTGTTAATGGCTTGGTTTTGATGGAGGTAAGTGTTGAAAGTGAACCCCAACAAAATGAAAGTCGGATAAAACAAAATTTGATTTTAAAAGTTAAGGACAATGGTGTTGGCATAAAAAAAGACAAACTTGATAAAATATTTACCCGCTTTTATCAGGCAGATAACTCTAGTCAGGTGAGTGAAAAGGGAACCGGAATTGGGCTATCATTGGTACAGGAATATGTTTCCATCCACAAGGGGCATATCGAAGTTGAAAGTGCATTGGGGGTTGGTTCTTGTTTTACTGTAACATTACCGGTTGAAGGCGAAGGAAATTTAATAAAGCAGGATAGATTTCAAACCATGGTGCTTGGCGAAGAGTCTCACAAACCGTTACCGAAGGTGCCGATCGCGTCAGTCTCTGTTGTGCCTGACTCTGAAAAACCTTTGGTATTAATTGCCGAAGATAACCATGATTTAAGAGTCTATTTAAAAGAAAACCTTTCTCCATTTTATCGAATTATTGAGGCTGAAAATGGTAGGGAAGCATGGCCAATGTTGCAGAAATCGATGCCCGATTTGGTTTTGAGCGATATTATGATGCCTGAGATGGATGGTATTCAGTTTTGCAAATTGGCTAAAACCAATCATATAACCTGCCATATTCCTTTTATATTCCTTACAGCAAAAAATACTGAACAACAGGAATTGGTTGGTTTGGAGGCTGGTGCCGATGACTATATTTCAAAACCTTTTAACTTAAATATCCTCGAAGTAAAAATTAAAAATCTGATTCAATTAAAATTAAATATCCGCAAAATTCTAAATACCAAACTTCAAATTGAGCCAAAAGACATAAGTATTACATCTCTTGATGAAATATTTATGGAAAAAGCACTTCATATTATTGAAAATAAATTGAGTGTTATAAACTTTACTGTTGAAGATTTCAGTAAGGAAATGGGTATCAGCCGGATGCATTTGTACAAAAAACTGGTCTCCCTCACAGGAAAACCTCCTCACGAATTTATGCGGATATTTAGATTAAAAAGAGCTGCACAACTGTTACAAAAAAGCCAGTTGACAATTTCGGAAGTAGCTTACAAAGTGGGGTATAACGATCCGAAGTATTTTAGTAAACATTTTAAAAACGAGTTTGATATTTTACCTTCAAAATATATAAAACAATTCAAAAATTAATATGAATTTCTAAATCATAGTGGTTCTTGGAGTTATTTATTATCATGAGCTCAATCAAGATTTTTATAATTACCTGATTTAAGTAGTATGTTCCCATATTTTTAAATCGATACAATCAATTTGAGTTTGCTCATTTTCAATTTTAACAATTATTCCTGAATGTATTTTCCCCATCATACAATGGTTGGGGAGGAATTTTACTGTTTGTCCAATATTTGGCAGATTTCCTTTAATTGTACCTTGAAAAGAAAGTACCATACAAATTCCTAATTCAATGGGAGTTTCATTTTTTTTAAGTAAAATACAAGGGCCTTCAACCCATACATCAATTAAACCGTATGAGATATGGATGACCCTTGCAAAATGAGTGATGGGGCAACCTAAAGGGCGGTATTTTATAAGGCTGCCTTCGGGAATTTGCACCGAGGCAAAAGAAACGAGTGTTTCGCGGCACGAAGGTTCATTGTTCAGCGGGAAAAGCTCAAAATCGGCTTTGGCTCCATCAATTAATCCTTTAATTTGCCTTGCTTCAAGGCAATGGGCCTGTTGAAGCAAGGCATCAATATGCTGTTTTTTCTTTTTAAAACGTTCTTGTAATAATACTGTGCATTGATGTGTTGCTGTTTTTTTATCAAGAAGAAGCCTGGCAAATTCTGAACAGTTCTTTTGGCCGCAAATATCACAATTAAATCCAGGTAACAATTCCAATATTTTTTCCATGGCAGTTAAATTATTCCCCAATGTATTCCTGCATTCCGTTCAAATGCCTGATTACTCCTTTGTGATAAGTATGGTTGATACGGGTTTCCCCAACACAAAGTGTACATACCGAAAATGGGGCATTATGACGCAATGTTTCATTTGGGTAATCAATTTCATTCGAAATAGTTAAACATTCGGCCAATTCGGCTGAACCTTTTCCAGTTAAGCCGTTGGTTTCAATAATTCGGCATTCAGGATTCATTTCTAAAATCCGCTCTCTGAATATTTCCCGCTCGGCTTGCGATATAACATCCCCTTTTGTAATAGCAACAACGTTCGCGGTACTTAAAAATGGACCAACTTTTCGAGGAGTATTAGGCCCTGTGGTAGCATCAATAACGCATACTCCAAGGCTGTTTTTTCCTGACTTCTGACGATTAGTGCGGTAGCAATTTCCATTTTGATATCAACTTTGCTAATGGGGTTTCCAAAATTTCTTTGGTAGGTGACCTGAAGATAAATGTTTCCTTTGTTACGCGGTCTTGTATATGGGTTTCAGTAATGTTCATTACAAGAAAGCGTATTTCCCTAAGCGATAGCTTGGTTGTTAAGTCCAGGTATTTTTCTACTATCAATGCAACAAAACAAATCAATATATGGGCCCTAATTGCATCATGCTTTTGATGATAAATAGGCCGTGCCTGTAAGTCAAACTTGCTCATTCGGAATGATTGTTCTACATGCCATAGTTGGTGATAGCGTGATATTACTAGCTCGTTAGATAATTGTTGCTCAGATAAGTCGGTACAATATCCCTTTATTCCCAGCAATAACCTTCTTTTTTCAATTAATGCGGTATTCAGTTCTATTTTCTCTTTGGAGACCTTTCTGATAAACTTGGCCCTGACTTTCAGGGATTGTTTGGCTACCAATTCTTCAGCTTTTTGAACAAGCTTGTTAAAATCATACAACTCCTTCTTATACCGTTTGGTTGAAAAATCACAAACCAAATCACCATGTATCGAAGAGAAACGGGCCTTTGTGCCATGGTTCCCATCCAGTGTATTGTGAATACGTTTTACTAAATCAAGGTTCGCATTGGCCAACCGTGCACCGACAATGTATGATATTTCCTTTTCCCTGAGTTCAGAAAGCCTCTGTTCATCGAGCATGGCTGCATCTGCCACAATAATAGGTTTAACCTGGGGGTGTCCTGCAATAAACCGTTCAACTATCGGCAGCATGGTTTTTCCTTCAAAGGTGTTTCCGGCAAAAACCTCGTACGACAAAGGAAAACCCGATTGAGTTACCAAAAGCCCGATTACTATTTGAGGCTGTTGTGATTTATTGTCTTTTGAGAACCCCTGTATTCTAAAATCATCGGCTTTAAAGGATTCAAAATAAAGAGTGGTTACATCGTACAGAACAAAATAGAAGGGCTCCTTAAATTTCTTTTGGGCAACATTATAGGCGCAATGCTCAATGTCGGCCTTATAGTTTGTTAATTTAGGGATATTGCGATAAATGCGTTGTGAGTACTGTATCCCAAAATAGTGTTGTAATAGTTCTATCGACCGCAGTTTCGAAGCTGGTTCAATTAACCTGATAATAGCAAAATCAAGTAATAACCGGGGCAAATGGGACAACTCACATTCATCAAGGCAGCTCATGAAAAAACGAAAAGCAAAATGGTGTGTTACTCCTATGCAATCAGCCCTATCGACCAATAATATCTTTTGTTTCTGGTCCGGGAATAAGGATAATTGCCCGGAATGCCCTTCAATCCACTCAAAGGCCTTTTTACGTAAAGCTTGAACTTCTATATCGTCCTTTCCACTACCTATATGTTTGATAATAATGGAACGGTGAGCAACATATTGCACCACTTGCAAGGCAATTGAGCCTGACCTGGTTTTTACTTTTCGTACCGAATACATACCACAAAAGTACGCGTTAGTGCGGTATTTTCATATATACAAAATCACAACATTCTCAATATCTGTGAATTATATCTTTGAATCTTGTCTTTTTTTGATAGCGTCAGAAGTCAGGTCGAGGAGTATTAGGCCCTGTGGTAGCATCAATAACGCATACTCCAAGGCTGTTTTTTGTATATGGGGCACACCGATGGCATAATCCGGCTGTTTCAATAATTAGCGTATCGGCTTTATTTTTACTCGCAAAAGCAACCATTTCTCCGGTATTATAAATGGTATAATGATCGGGGCACATATCTTTCGATAATCCTAATAAAGTTGGAATTCCTGTTTTTCTAAAACGCAGGTGGTCTTCAGAATACAAACAATCAATTTTTACAACAACCGGTTTAAGTTTTCCGGTTTTTATGTGTTTTAATGTATGCAATAAAACAGCTGTTTTGCCTGCTCCGGGAGTTCCTGCTACAATAATCATTTTCATTTTTAGAACGTTTTATTTTCCAGAAATGGCAGTTGCATTTTATTTTCTATAAACCTTGGAATAAATGAAGAAATGGTTTCCCCATGCCTTATTGTTTCTCTTATTCCAAATAATTCACGATCAATTTGGTTTAAGTGGTCTGAAAGGCATTTTTCCTCTATACTGGTTGTTATCAACTTTTCAATTCCTCCGTTTTTCATCACAAGCCTTCTTTTAGTTAATAAAGCCAGCACGGGATCGTGGGTTACCACCAATATGATTTTTCCGTTGCCCGATAGCAGCTCAAGTGCTTCATGTTTTTTTATTCCTGCATTTTCTATTTCATCAATTAAAACAATGGGCGAATTACTTATAAAAGCCACATCGGCGACCATTAACGACCGGCTTTGCCCACCGCTTAAAATTGTCAGGTTCATGTGTTTAGTGATACTTTCGCCAGTTAGAGAATTGGCATAATAGATAACCTTGTCCACTAATTTTGAATCTTTCCCCCTGCATTTGGCGTGAAGTATTAAAAACTCTTCAACGGTCATGTCGGCTAGGAAATTCATATTTTGAGAAAGTTGAGCTACCAGCTTTTTTTTTGGATTATGCCTTAGCTCTTCGGTTGGTACTTTATTGTTTACCAGAATCTGACGTGCAGTAGCTGTATCTAATTGAGCCAATTGTTCAATGTCTTCGATGAGGGCACTTTTCCCACTCCCGGTTGGGCCAACTATTCCTACTATTTCACCTTGATAAATGGTTGTTTCTTTAATTTTTTCCGGTTGGTTACTTTTATCTTTCCCTGAAATTATTTTAATGCTCGAAATCATATTTTTTATGTCAAAGATATAGACATAGGATTATGTATTTAACCGCTTTTAAACGTAATTTACACGTACGTCTTTTAGCGTATCAGATTTGAAAATAGCCGTTTTTTATGGCATAAATAACCAGGTTGGCCGTGTTTTTCGAAAAGGTTTTTTGAAGCAGGTTTTCGCGGTGCTTATCAACTGTACGTTTGCTTATACAAAGTAATTCAGCAATTTCAGGATTCGATAATCCTTTGCAAATTTGCTGTAGTATTTCAATTTCGCGAGTAGTTAATTCGCTGGTTTCTTAGTGATTTTTTTGATATTATTCAGCTTCTGCAGGATTGATTGAAGAATTTCATGCGAAAAATAATTCCGCCCATTATAAACTTCTAGAATGGCTTTTTCAACCTCGCTGAAATTGGAGTTTTTGAGTAAAAAACCTTTTGCCCCGGCTTCAATCATCGATGAATAATAACTTTCGTCGGTATACATCGATAAAGCAATTATTTTTAGGTCCACTTTGTAATTTGAAGTGCTTTTTGAGTGGCATCAATACCACTCATTCCGGGCATTTCAATATCAACCAAGGCTATGTCGGGATGTAATTCTGAGAGACTATTTACAAAACTTTCGCCATCGCCGGCTTCGTATACTTCTTCAATAAACGAAGCATTCGAAAGTAAAAACTTTAATCCCTGACGGAAAAGGACATGGTCGTCAACAAGGTATATTTTAAGCCGTTTCATACAATTGGTACCTGTATTTTTATGGATGGTTTTTTTGCCTTCAACGGAATTAATCGAAAAAGTCCCGCGGAGGGAATGAATTCGTGATTGTATATTATATAATCCCATTCCTTTAGCTTCGGATGAAATTATGTTTGGGTCAAAACCGCATCCATTATCAGAATATACTCAAGGATAAAATTCTGTTCATCGATTTTATCAACTGAAAGTGATATGGCTGATGCATTTGCGTGTTTATTTCCATTGTTTATCAGTTCGCAGGCAATTCGGTACATATTTATCTCAAAATTTTTATCAAACCGATCTGTTTTTAATTGTTCGAGTTTAAATAAAAAAATGGTTGTGGAATTTGCCATTAATTGTTCAGTAAATGTTTCGAGTGCTTTAAACAGGCCATAATTTTTTAGCAAATGAGGGCTTAAGTCGTTCGAAATCTCTTTTAACGATACTATTGCTTCATCGATAGCTACATGCTTGTTTGATTTACTATTTCCTGATTGTACTTATCAAGTTTATTAGGCAGATATGGCACTAATTGACATTTTTACTGAAGAAAGGATTGGCCCCAATCCATCGTGTAAGTTCGCGGGCAATTGACTGTTTGGCTTTTTCTTCGGTTTGAATAATGGCTGAAAATACGCGTGTTTCATTTTCTTTACGTAAGCTGGTCGATGCGGTTTTGAAGGTTAAATATTTGCCGTGATAAATATAACACCAATAAACATGACGATGGAGATGATTACAGCTAACCAACTGTTAAAAGTAGGATCGGAAATTAATTTTGTATCCTCGAAAATGCTAAAAAAATCGATAAGCCGCCTAATGGCCATTAATACAAATCCAATGGAAATAAGTATCCATGAAACATTATACCGGGTCCGCCTGATTAATCCAACAGCAATAACGGTTGCGCCTAAGCTGGAAAACCATCGATAATAGTAAAGCAATTTTAAGTAACATTTTTTGAGTTTTATGTGTTTTTTGCTCTAATAAATGGTTTGTTAATTCACCGAATAAATTTCAAAATCCTGCATTAATCCGTAATCAAGTAAATCATACTCATTACCTGGTGGTTGGACTTCAGGAGCTGTTTTAAAACTCCAGGGAGTTACTATTCCAGGTGAGTTGTAAAATTGTGGAATGGGCCCAATGTATTTTTTAAGGCTACCAGTAACTACATTAACAGTAATTTTATGGTTTCCCGTACTGGAATTATTGGTTTTTAGTTCGTATGGCCTTAGTTTGAATAATGCCAACTATGTGTTTACCGTCGATTATTACTTCGGCGGCAGTGCCATTCCATTCGGGTAGCCTGAATAATATAATCGCCTTCTGATACTCACCGATAGTGATTTGGTGTATGAAACAGTTTGCCCGTAAAATGGCATGCCTTGTTTTTTCCATGAACCTATTTGTAATTTATCAGAAGTTGAAAGGGCCCATCCTTTGGAAGTTGAATTAACAGCAAAATCACCTAAAAAATAAACCGGTTCAATTTCGCAAAACATCGAAAAATGGATTGGCTCGTAAGTGCTATAATATTTTGCCCTTCTTTTATAACATCCGATATTTCGAATACTTTAAAGTCAGGGTCAAGCCAGGTTTTATCTTCAATTTGTGTTACGTCATGTCCGTTTACCGAAATAGTATATAACCAAGGGCGTTCAACAACAAGTTCCATATTTTCGGTTGAATAACCTTCGCTGATGTAAAACGGGTAACATACTTTAAATCCGGTGCCATCTTTAAAGGTGTCAGCATCAATTAGTTCTGTTTTAAATTGGCTCGACGATACCCAAGGATTATCAGGGAATCCGTGTTGATTCCAGATTTTGTTTGCTGCTTCATAATAAAACATTGGGGCAGCTTTGTATTCGGCCATAGTTAAACTAACATAATCGAGGTTTAATATATTTGGAGTAATTGTCTGAATTGTTGATGGTTGTAGGTTTTCAATTGTTAGTTCTTCTTCAACCAACTCTTTGCTTTTTTTTGTTTTATTTGAAATGAATAACAATTTGCTTTCGGCAGGTTCCAAACTTACTTTAAAGCTTAAATTACCTTTTGATTTTGTGAATACTGAAGGCTCAATTTTTCCATTTAATGAATTTAATTCTATAACTGATTTTCCGGGCATATGGATGATTGCTTCTGAAGACTGCAGTTTGTCAAAGTTACTCAGGAAAAGCAACTGCCCATCGTCCAATTCACGACGTTGATGAAATAATTGCCCAGTTATTTGAGAAGGATTTTCGAATGTGATGTTTTGATTGCGGAAATAATCGGCTATTATTTTTTCATTTAGTGAATCAGCTTTAACAAAATTTTCTGAACCGGTGATAGTTGATAATGCATCCGATTTTGATCCATCAATTGTAGTTAAGTTTGCATCAATTGCTATTAGTGTACCACCCGATTCAACATATTGTTTTAACAGGTGAAATGTGGGTTTGTCCAGGTTGGTAATCCCGGGTGGTAAAACAACCATCGAATAGGATGATTTATTAATTGCTAACTGGTTATTTATTACAGAACCATGGCCTTTAATGATATTTTCGCAGCCAAGGTCATATTCAATTTGTTCTTTTTCGAGAGTACCAAGGAAATCTTCAAACCGGTTTCCCAAAATATTCATTTTAGTATTTGGCCCCGATGGATTGTACAACATCCACGCTGAGGAAGTAGGTTCCATAACCAGGATAGAGTTGTTTTGTTTTCCCGATGATAAAGCCAACGACAAACGGGCAAAATAATCGGCTTGGTATTTATACAATCCCCAATATGGGGCATGTGTACCAAACGATTGAGGGAAGTCATGTTTTCGATCACCTGCCAGCGACATATAAGCCAGGTGCTGATTCATAAAATTAACACCAAGTGCAAATTCCCAGTCACCCAGGCGTTTCATATCTTCAAATGTAAGTTCCCATCCTGACGCACCATAGGTTTCACTAAGCGTGCGGTGGCGGCCAAATTGGTTCGCAACCGATGCCAATTCTTTTACGGCCCTGATATTTCCAAATTGGTCGGGGCGTGATTCTTCAGCATTAAACAACATATCTATTGCCGGTACCTGGTGCCAGGCATACATTGCCATATTATCACCACCATGATTGGGGCTTGGCCAGCCGTGTTCCCAATAGTGCCCGGTCCACGCTAATCCTTTTTCTTCGGTGTATTTATACCATGGTTTCGACCAGCGGTCGATAAAAAGGTTTAGAAGGGTAGAGTAGTAGTTGTGCCTGACCTTCTGCCAGTTACCGGTTTTGGTAACTAATGAAAGTAAATATGGCTCAAGTTTATAGCCCCATTCTGTTTCGAATGCTGTATAAAGGTCGGGAGTATAACGTATTGCTCCCTCAAAACCCGTTGATATGTTAGGTTCATCTGTAAAAATACCAGGAACTCGTTGACCAAATTCCTCCCCAATAGTTTTTTCGTAACCGGCCATTGTGATATCAATAAATTTTTCGGTCACACCTTTTACCAATAAATCGGTGTATGAAAAACCACCATACCATTTTGATTTATCCGGGTTTTTTAGTTCAAGAATACAAAACTTTCCTTTTTGCCCTATTTGTGATTTGTAATCCTCAGTTATTTCTTCCCAATTATTATTTCGAAAAACAAATACGTGTTTTACCCTTTGAAATTTTGGATTGATTTCGAGTACATCCATAAAATGTGGAATTAATGCAATGCCTTGATTATATGATTCGGGCATTTGGTCAGGCACATGCCCCCCCGCAAAACCACTGGGGAATGAATTTTCGTCGTATAACCATAGGTTTAAATCCAATTCCTTAGCCACTTGAAGAGCATAGTCAGTTAATTCCCACCATTCATCTGAAAGGTATTCTGTTACTAATCCATAGCGGGGATGAAGGAAAGCACCACCCATTCCTTTATCCTTAAATTCGTACAAAGTGCGGTAAATATCTTCTTTTGAAACGGCATTATTCCAAACCCAAAATGGAGCTGTCCGGTACTCTTTTGGCGGATTATGGAAAACTTCTTCAATTGTTTTAAAAGAGGTGATTTTCTCGGAGTTTTTGATTTCAGAAGGTTGTTTTGCACATGAAATTAAAAACACAAAAGCAAGTATTACAAAAAACTTGTACATGGTTAAAGGTGTTAGGTTTTTTTGTTAAAAATAACTGATAAGAATTAATTATTTTATATCAATTGAAATTTTAATAAGCTCTTTGGAATACAATTTCGCTGATTCCGGCAATTTTGTTCTTGTTATGGTAAATACGGACCCTTAATTTTCCATCAGTTACTTTTACTGCTTTTTCACTGGTCCATTTTAATTCCCCGGCGTTCAGGGTATATTCAGCTGCCAAAACACCATTAAACTCAACCTTTTGCCATGATTCTTCTTTTAAATCACCTACATTGGCACTGATCCGGTATACTCCATTCCTAACATTAATAAAGTACTCGAAAAAATTAAAAGGATTTATACACTCAGCGGGTGAATTTTGGAATAGTGTTTTTTTGAGCCTTGCATTTCCCAGATTGTTTATTGAGATATACTCAACTTTATCCGCCGGATTCCATTTTGTGAATATCCAGCCTTTCCCTGAATAATTTTCAAAAGCATCTACATTTTTATTGCCACCATCCTGAAAGGATGGCCTGCCAAATTCAATTTTCCCCTTTGTGAAAGAGGCAGAATAATTAGCGAGGTTATTGCGGTACAACTCCACAAATTGGGGGAAACAATTGATAACATTGGAGTAGCGGTTTTGATAATTTGGCACCGAATCGGATTTAACAGCTGCAAATTGTAAAAACCCCCAATTGTTATTGCCCCATATATAGCCTAATTCGTAACCGGGTTTTAATTTATCCCCTTTTTTAACAAAAACGTTTTTAGTGTATAAATGATCGTACACATAATAAATTCCAGGCGATGATTCACTTCGTAATAAAACACAAGCTTCTTTTTTACCCGTTTCTGATGTATTTTCTTCAATCCAGATAACAGTACTTTCTTCAATGGCTACAATAAGATGTTTTTCTCGGCCTCTGGCATCGTTTAAATTTAAAGCAATGCCTTCAAATGACCGAAAGTGCCCAGGCGATGATTCTCCCAAATAGGCGAACATGTGTTTTTCTTCATTCATATTCCAGATAAAACCATCTGAATAATTAATCGGAAATGTAAATTTATTGCGTGGGAGAAGCACTTTGTTTATGTTTGAAAGGCCAACAACAACTGATTTTGTAAGAAGCCCGTGAGTTAACGAATCGGTTGTAAGCGATTTTACAGTTTTGTTATCAGCTACAAATAACCGTATTTGCCCGGAAACTTTTGGAAGAGCCCGGCGGGAAACTTTTAGTGTTAATGTATCCTTGTTAATTCTGAATGTATTCTCAAGTTGTTCGCTGTTTAACAATTCAATTGTTTGCCCCTGAAAAAGAATGGAATCGCCAGGATCGAGGTTGGTATAAAATGTATTTCCCCATTTAAAAGCACCGGGTATTGAGTCCTGGGCATTTCCTGCAGTGCACAAACAAAACAGCATTAATACAATATATATGCGCAGAAATTTGAAATAATTTAAAAGGGCCATAACAACAACGTTGTTTAATACTTAATTACTCAATAATGACATATTTCCTGGGGTGTCATAATGGTAAATACGTATCAAATTATGAAACGAGTATGCTGAAACTTAGTTCACAGGTGGATGTTTTAAGTAAGTTCCATCTGTTACGATTATTATCCACAGCAATTAACAGATGAAATTAACTAATTTTTTCTGCAAGGCCCATAAAAACCGATAAAGTTGTTACTAAATACAATGTGGATTTAACGATTGCTGGTTATTTCTTAAAAACTTCCTAAAACTAATGCTATCCTTAAGCTATATCTATTTTTTCTGTTAACAATTTTTCTATTACGAAAAAAACGAGTAATATTTTATTGCTATTAATAAATAAAATAATACATTTGGACCAAAATAGTCATTTGGTCGAAAGCAATATGTCTGAAAATGTAAAACAAAATATTATTCAAGTTGCACAGGAAACATTTATGAAATTTGGTTACCGTAAAACCACTATGGATGAGATTGCAGTTGCAGCCGGAAAGGGGAAAAGTTCGCTTTATTATTATTTTAAAAGTAAAGAGGAAGTATTTCAGGCAGTAGTTGAAAAGGAAGCAAAATTTTTGATCGAAAATATAAAATGCGAGGTTCAATTGCATGAGGATCCAAAAGAGCAGATACGGCAATATATTATTACCAGGATTTCAGGTGTTATCAAGTTAAAAACCCTGTCGAAAGCGGTTAGGGACACTTATTTGTCAAACCTCGATTTTATTGAAGAAATTCGTATCGCTTTTGATAACCAGGAGATAGCAATTGTTTCAGGAATTTTACAAAATGGGGTAAAACTAAAAGTATTCAGGCAACTTGATATTCCGCTGACAGCACGTACTTTTTCTACAATTATGAAAGGTCTTGAAATACCAATTTTTATAAGAAAAAATGAATTTGAAATGATTAAGAATATAGATGAAATATTAGAAATTTTATTCAAGGGAATAAACCATTAAATTTTTTTTGCTTCGGGCTCGACCAAAAAACAATAAACGTCGAAATGACTTGGACAAAGTAGGCCTCTTAAGTTAAGTGAAAAACAAATAATAGAAAACAATTAAACAAGTATTAAAAGTAACAAAAATGAAAAACAGAATTAAACAAATAGTATTTACCATAGTAATTTTGGTAATAACTATAACAGTGAGCAGTGCTCAATTCAGAGTAGGAGCAAATGTAGGAATTAGCGCAGTAACTCAATCAGAATTAGGAAATGTGTGGAACAACGAAGATTTGTGTTGCCACTTTAATCCGGGGGTTGTAATCGAATATGGGATTAATGACTGGCTTGCCTTAAAATCAGGCATGTATTATAGTGCCAAAGGGAAAAAAATTGGCCAAACTGAAATATCAGATACAAAGGATTCTGAAAAATACAAATATTTATCGGTTCCTTTAAAAGCAAAATTCTCAAGCACATCAGGGCTTGGATTAAAAAAAGGCGAAAAAGTGTTTTTTGCTACGGGCCCATATTTGGCTTATTTGCTTGATTCAAAAAGAGTTTTGGGTGATTCCGATATGGATATCAAAGATGAAACTAAAAATTTTGATTTTGGAATGAGCTTTGAATTGGGAATTGAAATACCGGTAAAAAGTAATGCTTTGCAGTTTTCGATAAATTACGACATGGGTTTATCGTCGATTATTGATTATGATACTGATTTAAGAAATAAAGCCGCTTCCATTAATTTGGCGTTTTTATTTTAAAAATTGTTGTATTAAAAATTGAACCAGGCATTTTTTGGCCTGGTTTTTTTTGTGGTTTTCAAAAAAGGTTTACCTTTGTTCGTAAAATTACGAACATGCAAAAATCGGAAGAAGTAATTAGTGAAAATCAGAAATTAATGGCTCGTTTTGCAAAAGCCATGAGCCATCCGGTGAGGGTTTATGTTTTGGAACTATTGTCAAAACAAGCCTGTTGTTACAGTGGCGACCTTTCTGAAATCTTGCCCATAGCCAAGTCTACTTTATCGCAACATTTAAAAGAATTAAAAGATGCCGGGCTTATTCAGGGCGAAATTGATGCGCCTCGTATTAAGTATTGCATTAATAAAGAGAGTTGGAAAAAGGCGCAAGATTTATTTAAAGAATCTTTGAACTTATAAAAAAATTTAATGAAACTGTTCGCTATTCTGCGAACTACGAAATAAGCAGTAAGTTATGGAAATAATAGTTTTAGGAACAGGGTGTACAAAGTGTAAAAAACTGGAAAAATTAACCAACGACATGGTAGCTGAATTGGGCATTAAAGCAACAGTTGAAAAGGTTGAGGATATTTATAAAATAATGCAATTTGGAGTCATGCGCACTCCAGGGCTAGTTATCGATGGTAAGGTCGTTTTTTCAGGTTCACTGCCTTCTTCAAAAGAATTAAGAAGTTTATTAACTCAAAATCAATAATCATGAGATTTTTAAAATGTTTATTACCAATTGTTTTGTTAGGTATGTTTTTACCATTTCAAAATTTAACAGCAGGAGCAGTTTCAACTCAAAAAGAAGATGTTGAAAAAGTAAGTGTTTATTATTTCCATAATACCACACGCTGTGCTACTTGTAATGCTGTTGAAAGTGTGACACTTGATGCATTAAAAGAAAACTTTGCCTCAAAAGTAACCGATGGTTCCATCTCGTTTATATCGTTAAATCTTGAAGAAGACGAAGGTAAAGCGGCTGCCAAAAAACTTAAAATTGCAGGCCAAACTCTTTTGTTTGTTTCTGAAAAAGAAAAAGTTAATTTAACAAATTTTGGTTTTATGAATGCATTAACCAAACCTGAAAAACTAAAATTAAAGGTTAAAACAACTGTTGAAAAACTACTTGAATAATATTTATGGAATTACTTCAGGACCTGTTTGAAAGCAGCAGTATTCCTTTTATTTCGGCATTTCTTTTGGGACTGATGACAGCTATTAGCCCTTGCCCGTTAGCCACTAATATAACAGCTATTGGATATATCAGCAAAGATATTGAAAGTAATAAAACAGTTTTTTATAACGGTTTGGTTTATACGCTGGGAAGAGCAATTACTTATACATTAATAGGTTTGATATTCTTTTTTGGGGCAGATCAAATTGAATTTTCAGGATTTTTTCAGCAGTGGGGTGAAAAAATTCTTGGCCCTGTTTTAATAATTTTTGGTTTTTTTATGTTGGGAGTGTTTAATATAAAATTACCAGGCCTTGAATCGCTGACAAAAAAAGTTGAACGAAAATCAAAAAGTGGATTTTGGGGAGTTTTACTTTTGGGGATCGTATTTGCGCTGGCTTTTTGCCCATATAGTGGTGTTTTATACTTTGGGATGTTAATTCCAATGACAATTTCAAGTGCCACAGGTTTATATCTTCCGGCAGTTTTTGCCTTAGGAACCGGTATTCCGGTAGTTATTTTTGCCTGGTTAATTGCATTTTCCCTAGGATCGATGGGTAATTTCTATAATAAACTAAAAACATTTGAAATCTGGTTTCGGAGGATTGTCGCCCTTGTGTTTATTGGTGTAGGAATATATTATGTTGTAATTGTTTATTTTGTTCTCTTAATAAACTGAACGGCAGTTAATTGTGCCGAATAAGTCTTGCCTTATATGAAGAAGTTAAATAATATTGGAGTTGTAGTGGTTTTGATCCTTATTTGGGTAGGGGTATATTTAAATCTGGAGAAAATTACAGATACAATTGTATTTGGGATTTTTAATATGGAACCAGAAACGCATTTAACTGAATCTGTTTGGTTTTTTATTTTTGAGGTGCCTAAGGTTATTTTGTTATTAGTTCTTATAATTTTCCTTGTTGGAGTTATAAGGTCTTGGTTTTCACCCGAAAAAACACGCAAAACACTTGAAGGGAAATCATTGTTTACAGGTAATGTTATGGCATCGGTTTTAGGAATTGTTACACCTTTTTGTTCCTGCTCGGCTATTCCTCTTTTCCTTGGTTTTGTTGAAGCGGGTATTCCGCTGGGCGTTACTTTTTCATTTCTGATTGCAGCTCCTATGATCAATGAGGTAGCCCTGGTTTTACTTGCCAGCATGTTTGGATGGAAAGTAGCTTTGATTTATATTTCTACAGGATTAGTTATTGCTATTCTTGCTGGTTTTATCCTCGAAAAATTAAAACTTCAAAAATACGTTGCTGCATGGGTTTATCAAGTGCAGGCCCAAAATAATCAGTTGGAAGAAGGCCAACTTACCTTTCAGAACCGGATTTCTGCTGGTTTTGCTTCAGTAAAAGAAATTGTAGGTAAAATTTGGATATATATAATTATTGGAATTGCTATTGGTGCAGGAGCTCATGGATTTGTCCCTGATGAAGCTATGGCGAACCTTTTGGGAAATGAAAACTGGTACTCCATTCCACTTGCTATTTTAATTGGTATACCATTGTATTCGAATGCAGCTGGTATAATCCCAATTGTGAGTGTATTGATTGAAAAAGGGGTAACCCTGGGGACAGCATTGGCATTTATGATGTCGGTAATAGCTTTGTCGCTTCCCGAAATTATTATTCTGAAAAAAGTTTTAAAATGGCAATTAATAGCTGTGTTTATAGGAGTTGTTGGAAGTGGGATTTTAATTGTTGGAATCATCTTTAATTATCTTGTTTTTATATAATATTTTTAAACTTAAACTCAAAAAAATGGAAACTAAAAATTCATGTGGTTGTGGTGAAAAAACCAACACTACTCTTTTTGCCTGTTCGGGAGCAGCCGACTTGGGGCATATCTCAGACCAGGTAGCACGTAAACTTCATCAAAATAACCATGGACAAATGAAATGCCTTGCATTTGTAGGGGCAGGTATTCAAAATATGATCGATTCGGTTAAAGATAGCAACATGGTAGTGATTGATGGATGCCCTTTAGATTGTGGTAAGTTAGTGATGCAAAAAAATGGATTAGACAATTTTACGCATATCAGGTTAACAGATATGGGGTATAAAAAAGGTGAAACACCTGCTATCGATCAAAATATCATCGAAATATATAAAAAAACGGAAAAATTGCTGGCTCAGTGAAGTTAATCCTGCTAAAGTTATATAATTACTTGTCCTGTTTGTAGTTTTCAGAAAGAAGAAATAATGCCAACAAATGCTTGCGCGTTTTTTTACGAATGCCCGGAGTGCCATTCACTAATAAAACCCAAAGCGGTGATTGTTGTGTGTATTGTTCTTTTGGATCACCAATTCAGCAAAATAAATCGTGTTGTCAATAATTAATTAATGTATAATTTATGAAAATATTAATTTTATGTACCGGAAATAGTTGCCGCAGTCAAATGGCACATGGATTTATGGAATCGTTTGATAAAACCATTACTGTACAGTCGGCCGGTACTGAAGCATCGGGGAAGTTAAACCGGAAAGCCGTTCAGGCAATGAAAGAAATAGGCATTGATATCAGCCACCATACTTCCGATTCGGTTGAAAAGTATCTGAACGATGAATGGGATTATGTAGTTACTGTTTGTGGAGGTGCAAATGAAAATTGCCCAGCATTTCATGGCAAAGTAAAACACCGATTACACATAGGTTTTGATGATCCTTCGTTTGCAAAGGGGTCGGATGATTTTATCTGGAGTGAATTTTACCGTGTGAGAGACGAAATTAAGGAGGGATTTTATAAGTTGTACACCGACCAAATAAAACCACAATTATAAATTATGGGCAATCCTAAAAAACATATTGGTTTTTTTGAAAAGTATCTGACAGTTTGGGTTGCTTTATGTATTGGTGCAGGTATTTTGATTGGAAATATTGCAGGAGATAGTGTGCTGTTTTTGAGCAAAATGGAGATTTACAATGTTAATATCCCTGTTGCTATATTGGTTTGGATGATGATTTATCCTATGATGCTGCAAATCGATTTTTCAAGTTTAAAAAATGTTGGAAAACGGCCAAAAGGATTAATATTAACCCTGGTGGTTAATTGGTTAATTAAACCTTTTACAATGGCATTTTTTGCATGGATTTTTTTTACAAAAATTTATGCTGCATTTATAACTCCTGAATTGGCCGGGGAGTACATTGCAGGAGCCATTTTACTTGGTGCTGCCCCCTGTACGGCTATGGTTTTTGTGTGGAGTTACTTAACCGATGGTGACCCTAATTATACATTGGTGCAGGTATCAATTAACGACCTGATTATATTGGTTGCTTTTGTCCCTATTGTTGGTTTTCTTTTGGGTATTACCAATGTTCAGGTACCATACAATACGCTTGTTGCAAGTGTTTTAATATTTGTTGTAGTGCCGTTGTTAGCAGGATATATTACGCATAAAGTACTAATTCGAAAAAGAGGAGAAGAATGGTTTAAACGCACATTTTTACCAAAATTTAAGCCCGTTTCAATTATAGCTTTGTTATTAACTTTGGTTTTACTTTTTGCTTTTCAGGGAAATACGATAACTCAAAATCCCCTAATTATCCTTTTGGTTGCAGTTCCCTTAATTATTCAAACCTATTTTATATTTTTTATTACCTGGTTTAGCGGAAAAAAATTAAGGTTGCCCCATGCCATTTGTTCGCCATCGGCCATGATAGGTGCAAGCAACTTTTTTGAATTGGCAGTAGCTGTTGCTATTGCTTTGTTTGGATTACAATCGCCCGCCGCATTGGTAACAGTAGTTGGAGTATTAGTTGAAGTACCTGTAATGCTTTCATTGGTCTTTTTGGCAAATAGGTGGAAATATTAACCGTAAACCTTTTTTATTCTGATAATTAAATAAAAGTATCATCTCTAAAAGATTCCTCAAATTTTATATTTCCAATATTCATTCTTTATAAATTTTCAAAAACATGTCATATGTCATGTTTAGGGCGATGTATTTATATGTTAAAAAATTTATCTAAATTGATGATTTAGTAGCAAAAATATTGGAAAACTATTGAATTATTACTATTATTAGTACAATTCACATAATTCAATAACAAAAACCAAAAAAATGCAACAATTTGTCAAAAACAATGATGCACTGGGAGCGGTAAATCGTGGCGTCCCATGCGAGTCTGGATTATGCACCTTGTGCGACTCCGCCTGTAAAGGAAAATGCGAAACCTGGTTATCGTGCCTTGAAGGGAGAAAAATGCTTTACCCAAGGAAATTTGGGCATTCAACTTCGGGAGCAAATAGTATAGCACCTTTAGGTATCGGTTATCATTCGTTAAGAATTCAGGGATATGCCTATGGTTCGAAAGGTATGCCAAACAATCTTACCGATGATCCGGATGACTGTATTTTTACAAATGTAAAAATTGAGACCGAATTCGGTAATGAAGTTAAAACCAAATGCCGCGTTCCAATTATGACAGGAGCTTTAGGTTCTACATTTATTGCCGCCAGGTACTGGCCTTCATTTGCTGTTGGGGCAGCACTTGCAGGATTCCCTATTGTAGTTGGCGAAAATGTTGTAGGTGTCGATAAACAGTCGGAATTAAAAAATGGGCGTATTTTAAAAGCCCCTGAATTGGAGAGGCGGATCGAATATTTTATGCGCTACTACGATGGATATGGTGCTATAATTATTCAGATGAATGTTGAAGATACACGTAATGGTGTGGCTGAATACCTCATTGATAAGTACGGAAACGATATTATCATCGAATTAAAATGGGGGCAAGGAGCTAAAGATATTGGAGGCGAAATTCAAGTAAAAAGCTTAGAATATGCTCAGTTCTTAAAAAAGAGGGGCTATATTGTCGATCCTGATCCAACCGATCCGATTGTAATAAAAGGGTACGAAAACAGATCGGTAACAAGTTTTGCCCGCCACAGCCGGCTAGGTTCTACTAATAAACATTCGGTTGATGCCGTACGTGAAGACTTTATGAATAGTATAGCTTATTTACGTAAGCTTGGGTTTAAGAGAATTTCTTTAAAAACAGGTGCTTATGGTATGGAAAATCTGGCCATGGCTATCCGTTTCTCGGCTGATGCAGGTCTTGATTTATTAACAATTGATGGTGCTGGTGGTGGAACTGGTATGAGCCCATGGAATATGATGCAACATTGGGGAATTCCTTCGCTGCCATTACACGCCAAAGCTTATGAGTATTGTAAAATATTGCAGGATAAAGGAATAAAAGTTCCTGATATTTCGTTTGCCGGAGGTTTTGCCCGTGAAGACCATTTGTTTAAATCACTTGCTTTGGGAGCACCGTTCTCAAAATTGGTTTGTTTAGGCCGTGCTCCAATGATTGCCGGATTTTTAGGCAGTAACATTGAAGGTACTTTCTATCCTGATCGGAAGGCCAGTTTAAATGGGCATTGGGATGCTTTGCCTGCTTCGGTTGCTGAATATGGAAAATATCCGGAGGAAATATTCTCAGGTTGGGAGGCAGTGAAGAATAAAGTCGGTGATGATGAAATGAAGAATATTCCTTTCGGAGCAATTGCTATGTATGGATATGCTGATAAATTGGCTGGTGGATTACAACAATTTATGGCTGGTGCCCGTAAGTTCGACCTAAATCAAATGTCCAGGGAGGACCTGATTTCGGCCAATCGTGAAACAAACGAAATTACGGATATACCATTTATGACTGACGCCCTTGATGCAGAAGCAAAAGCTATTCTGAATCAGTAAAAAAACGATAATTTAAAATTAAAGCCCTGCGGAAAATTTCTCCTCAGGGCTTTTTTATGTTATGCAAAATTGTACTAAAATCGGAATTATTTTTTTGCTCAATCTAAAAATATTAATTTTGAAGAAAAAGAAGAATATGGCTGTATTAAAGTTTGATAATGTCTCTTATGAAGTTGTAAAAGAAGGGTTACAGCGAAAAATTATTCATACTGATCATTTAATGACTGTATTGATTGATTTTACCAACGGGCCCTGGAGTGGACCTGAGCCACCACATTCACACCCACATGAACAAACTTCGTATATTGCCGAAGGCGAAATCATATTCTACTGCGAAGGCGAAGAAGAACAGCATTTAAAAGTAGGCGATATGTTTGCTGTACCTCCCGATAAAAAACACACAATTAAAGTATTAACAGAACATGCCCGGTTAATTGACAGTTTTACGCCTTTGCGAAAAGATTTTTTATAGCATTCCTGTTCTTTACTTATTTCACCAAAACAAAGTCTTCTTTTAGGAGAGGAATATTTTTACGCCGTTGGTTCCTGTCAAATGATTCAAGTGGGATTAGTTTTTCCTTTATACTGGCATGTTTATCGAATATTGCCCGGTTTCCGGTTATTTGTTCAAGCGCAATAGCCAATAGTTCTTCCGATATGTTTCCCAAAGGGCTAAGCAAATCGTCTTCTCCTTCGATGGTTGGCGGTAATCCATCTTTAAAATCAGTAAATCCAACTGAATTGGAGTATTTAAAAACGATTGGTTGTATGGCCCAGTTATGTTCTTTTTTAGGGTCGGGGATAACCCATGCCCCTGCATATTTTCCGTGTGTTTGTTCGCCAATAGTAATAACCTCCATATACGGTTCAAGGGCAATAATTAATGCCTCACTAGCCGATGCTGTAGTAGAACCAACTATTATATATATCCTTGTGAGCCCAAGGTTTAAGCCAATATCTGAAAAAGTAGTGACATTTGAAATACCAATCTGGTTGTAGTATTTTGTTAGGTTTGAATTATACTCCTCCACAATCATTACATCCTGATTTGTTATTTGTGGAAGTGGAACCAAAATATTTGCCAAGTGCTCCATGGCAGGAATTGAACCTCCATTGTTGTACCTTAAATCCAAAATCATTTCAGAAATTCCAGCCTCTTTTAACAACGCCATTGAATCAATAAGCTGGTCATTGTAATTGGTTATAAAGTTTTTATAATTGAGGTAGCCAATTTTTGTTTCATCAACAATAATTACACGCGACTCCAGAATTGGATTTTCTTCAATCTCACGTTCCGAAAGTGTCACATTTTTTATTGGCGTAATAACTGTTCCCTGAAGCTCAGCAACAGTAAGGGTATACGATGGCCTGTTAAGAAGAAGGTTGTAGTTTTCAATATCAAGATTAACATCATCAATAGCTGTAAAAAAATCGCCCCTTTTTAAGCCAACTTCAGCTGCGGGGGAGTTGGGATATACAAATTGAATGATGCCATAAACGTTATCCGATCCGGAATATTTATACAGAGCAAACGAGTGCCCCATTGATTGTGCTACTCCTTGATAACTGTTGTTAAGCGATTCGTAATCATCGGTGATAAACGACCAGTGGTCGGTTGGCTTGTATAATAACGTATCAAAATATTCCCATGAATCGGGTTGAAGCATATAATCCAGTTCCGGCATTTCTTCATTCCAGAAATAATAAAGGTCCATGTTCTCAAAAATAAATTCATTTATTGTAAGAACCGAGGCCGAAATATTCGGGTCATCTGTACCTGTTGGAATAGGATCCTTTTCACATGCTGTTAAAACAACAACTAAAAAAAACACTACATAACTTAATCTTTTAACTGCACTCATTTTTCTGTTTAAAACTTTTTTTGTTATGAACGTTTTAATTTGCTTTTTCTTTTGGATATGCTATTCTAACATGGTAAATATTAATAAGTTTATTTAACAAGACTGTTTTTATAACACTAATATCCCTGAATGTAAGGTCTGATTCATCAAGTTGGTTGTCCCTGACTTTTGAATCAATCATAGAATCAACAAGCTCTTTGATATTTTGAATATTTTTATCCTTTAAGCTTCTCGACGCGGCTTCTATTCCATCAACTAGCATAACAACAGCTGCTTCTTTTGAATGAGGCAGTGGCCCCGGATAAGTAAAAGGAAGTTCATCAATTTTTGTATCAACGTTCTCTTTTTGTTCGTTAATTAAAAAATATTTTGTTTTGGTGGTACCATGGTGAGTTGCTATAAATTCAAACAAACTTAGTGGCAATTTATGTTTTTTTGCCATTTTGATACCATCCTTAACATGGTCGATAATTATTTCGGCACTGGCAAAATTGTTTAATTCGTCGTGTGGATTTTGAATCCCGAATTGATTTTCGGTAAAATAATAGGCTTTGGCGATTTTACCTATATCGTGGTACAGAGCACCCGCGCGCACTAAAAATGGATTACCTCCAATTTTAAGGATTACCTCTTCAGCCAGATTGGCAATTTGCATCGAATGTTGAAAGGTCCCTGGGGCTTCCTCTGCTAATTTTCGAAGTAGTGGTTGGTTTGTATCAGATAATTCAATTAGCGTTACATCCGAAATAAACCCAAATACTTTCTCAAAAACCCAGATTAGTGGGTACACTAAAAATATAAAAAGGCTACTTCCGGCGAACCATTGGAACATACGGTAATTAATATTTAAAACATTTCCTTCCTGTATGGTTTGGATGGCTGAATAAGTTAAAATGTAGGCTATCAACACCCAAAGCGACGCCATAACCAGATGTACCCTGCGGTGCATCTTTATTAAACTGAATACAGCCACCATGCCTGCAATTACTTGAAGTATAACAAATTCAAAATTGTTTGGCGCATAAAATCCAATCATTAATGAAGTAATAATTAGCGTAAAAATGGCTGTTCGTGAATCAAAAAAAGTGCGTATCAGAATAGGTAAAATGGCAATAGGAACAACATAAATATGAAGTCCTTCGAACTGATTGGCGACCATCGATAATAAAACTACAAGGACAATCAGGAACAATAAAAACAATAATTGCCTGAAATGCATAAGAATATCGTTTCGGTAGAAAAACAGGAATATAAATATAAGAGTTAGGAAAACTAAAATGAGTATAGCTTTACCAAACGAAACCATATACCTGTTAACGCCAATACCTTGCTTTTTTTCATAGGTTTGTTTGAGCGATTCAAGCGTAGTAAAGTTTGAGTTATTTATTATTTCTCCTCTTAATATAACACGTTCGCCAGCTTGCACTAACCCATGGGTTTTCGAAATTCCTGCAATGGTTTCATCAATTTGCCTTTGGGTTGAAACTTCGTTAAATTCCAGATTTGCTGATATATATGTATTAAAATTAATTAGCGAAAGTTGTTCTGAAATTTCAGGATATTTTTCACGTAAAAGATTAACACGGGTGATTAGTTCATTGTATGCTGTTTTTTCAGAATTTAATTGAGAAACAGGCACTAAGGCCGATTTATTTCCAATCAATCGGTAAATCTCTGTTTTTCCTTTTAGCTCGCTGTATGAGTCAATACTCCGTAATAATATCCCATTGTATTGAAGGTTTCTGATATATTCAGTAATGTCTTTTTCAATTCCTGTATTGAGAATTACAGTTGTATCGATGTACTGTCTCAGGTCTTTCTGAAGCCTTTCGATAAGCGATGCAGTCATCAGGGTGTCAAGTGTGAAATAGGGCGGAATAGAAGCTGTTAGCTCTTCTTTTTCCTTATTTATTTCTTCATCTGTTTTAAAAATGGCAAAGTCGAAGGGGGCTATAAGGTTTTCATGTTTCCAGGGTGAACCTTTTTGGTATTCATATTTAAATTTAGGCTCTCCCGGTAAAATCAGGTGTAATAAAAAGGCAGTAATTAGAAAAATAAATATCCAATAAAATATTCGGGAATAATTCTTTAGCCTTTGGCGAAAACTTTTCATAATAAATCAATGTATTCAGTGATTGCGCTGTTTTTTTTGATATAAATTTTATCTTTGATAAAATAAAATTAATAAAATTTCTTGATGAATTACGGTATTTCAGCCTTAAGTATTATTCCTGTTCGCAAAGAACCATCAGAGAAAAGTGAAATGGTTACTCAAATCCTTTATGGAGAACGATTTGAAATTATTGAGGAGATGGTTGGATGGTGCCATGTATTACTGGCATTTGACAACTATGAAGGCTGGATTGACCAAAAGATGGTGACACCTTTATCACATAGGGCCTATACTAAAATTGAGACTTCGCATGCTGCAATTACAACTGATGTATTTTCGATTATCCCGATTAATGAAGAACAAAATCAGATGATTGTGGCCGGAAGCACATTGCCTGTTTGGAGGCCATATAAAAAAGAATTTAAGTTAAACGGGCAGGTGTTTTCAATGCCCGGAAGTGTAGTTTATGGGAAAATAAAAGATCCCAGGGATGTCGCTATTGAACAGGCTTTAAAATATTTTAATGCACCTTACCTGTGGGGTGGGAGGTCGCCATTTGGGATCGATTGCAGTGGTTTCACACAAATTATATACAAACAAGCGGGTGTTACAATCCCGCGCGATGCATCAAAACAGGTTTTTAGTGGCAAACCTTTAAGTTTTGTGGATGAGGCTAAACCCGGAGACCTGGCTTTTTTTGACAATGATGAAGGTGAAATTGTACATGTTGGAATAATCTGGAAACGTAATAAAATAATTCATGCATCAGGGAAAGTGAAAATTGATAACGTTGATCAATTTGGAATTTTTGATGTTGACCTGCAGCGGTATACGCATAAAATGCGGGTAATGAAAAAAATATTCGATTAAATGGAAAGGACCGAACTACTCATTTATATATTACTTTTTTTGGCAGTTGTAATATTGATTGTTCGGTACTGGAAAACGGGAAATAGAAAATAGTACCGATTATTATATTTTAATGGTATAGCATGGTTTATTATAAATATCCACGGCCAGCATTAACTGCCGATTCGATTGTAATTGCTGGAGGATCACAAAAACAAGTATTACTCATAAAACGTGGGCAACCTCCTTATAAAGATTTTTGGGCTTTGCCGGGTGGTTTTGTAAATTTAGATGAAACTCTTGAAACAGCAAGCATCAGAGAATTAAAAGAAGAAACAGGGGTAGAAATTGAGGCAATGACTCAATTTAAAACCTTCGATGCTATTGATCGTGACCCACGGCACAGAACTATTTCTGTGGTTTATTTTGCTTTTATTCCTGAAACAGTGAATGTTACAGGGGGCGATGATGCTGCCGAAGCTAAATGGTTCCCGGTTAATAACCTGCCTGAACTGGCTTTTGACCATTCTTCGATATTATCGGAGTTTATAAATTATCAGAAATTAGATTAAACTTGCTTCGAGGATTGAATTACTATTGGGCCCCTGATTAAATAATAAATCAATTACGCTTAAATTGGGGACAAACCCAAACTTCGATTCAAATACCTGTATATAGGGTTCGTTTTGGAAATGACTATCTTTTTGTTTGTTTTTTGGCGAAATTAATTCTCTGAAATCATTGTTTGATTTTTGTTGCGGGAAATAATTTTCGGTTAAAAATATTGAATTGTTAAGTTCCAATTCTTCCATCAACCAGCTTTGTATTGCCATATTAAAGTCGACGAGGTACACCCAGTCCCGATCGTATATTTTATGGAGCCCGTCTTCGTAGTATTCAAAAAAAGGCGATGAATTGTAAGCCGAAAAAATGGACCGCCAATGGTTGCGTTTCCAAAGTTCCTGATTGTAGATTTTTACGTCTTTTACTTGTGTTTTGGCATTCCTTCCTTTTTCGACCGGAATAACCAATGAAATTGGGCCATTGGCTCCCAGTATTACACACCTGTTGCGGTAGGTTTGTTTTATAAAGTTGTCGTATTGTTCTATAAAAATAGTTGAGCCTAAAAAAAATTTGGAATAGAACTGAATGGGGCCCAAATAAGTCGAAGACAAAAGTACCGGATTAGAAGTCATTTTTAATCAGTAAAAAAAGAGTTATTACTGCCACTGTCGTCGTCCAGTGTAATGCCTTCGGGGTCAATGTTTTGTTTTTCTTTGGGTAAAGTTTCTTCTTTTTTATGGTTTAATTCATGGAGCTCTTTAAGTTCATCGCTAAACGACGTTAATTGTTTAATTTCTTTTTGGTATTTCCATATTTTAGGAACAAAATAAAATGCAGCTAACAAATATCCAATTACAATACACGAGATTAAAACCAATACAAGTGGGGCATTCGTAATTTCCCACATAAATATATGGACAGAAATTTCGATTGAATTCTGAAGGGTAAAAATAACCAGTAATACAGCCAGGATAACAACAATGATTATGACAGCTTGCATATCAGTTTATTTAAGTAAAAAAGGATAATGATTTTCCATTATCCTTTAAACGAGTTATATAAGTATTTTATTTTAATTGATGGATGTAAATAACCTGTCCCACCGTATTTTATTTACAAGGCTTTTGTCTTTATCCATCGATAACCATATGAATAAAGCTTTTCCTACTACGTGGTCTTCGGGAACATATCCCCAATAACGCGAGTCGGCCGAGTTATGGCGGTTATCACCCATCATCCAGTAATAATCCATTTTGAAGGTATAACTGGTAGCCACTTCGCCGTTAATTTTTATGGTTCCATTTTCAACTTCGAGTTTGTTTTGTTCGTAAATTGAAATGACCCTTTCGTAAAGTGGAAGGTTAAACGTATCGATTTGCACAGTTACGCCTTTAGCAGGAATAGTAATTGGCCCGTAATTATCAACATTCCATTTGTAATTTATATCAGAAGGAAAGATATTTTTATCCCAATCTCCCGGTTTTTCCAGCGTTTTTTCAATCGAAATAATGTTATTGAACTTTTTTAATTCAGTTATTTTTTCTTCAGTTAGGGGCATTAAATACTTGTCGCTCGAATACTGCGACCTGTCGTCCACAGCGATATTTAGCCTGTCGAGTTGTATGGGATTGATGGATGTGCCATTTGTTTTAATCATGTAATTGTATTGCATTCCATCAATGGGGTCTTGTTGTTTGTCGTTCACAAATAAAACACCCTCTTTAATTTCAATTTTATCGCCTGGGATAGCTACACACCTTTTTATATAGTTCTCGCGTTTATCAACCGGATGAACAATTATCTTTCCAAAACTTCGCTCATCGTTCCATATTCTTTCACGTCCATATTCGCGTTTTAAAATATAATAACTCTGAGTTGGGAAATTTTGCACAACAGTATCTCCTTCAGGAAAGTGAAAAACAACCACATCGTCGTTTTTAATATCACCAAATCCGGCAATACGTTTGTATGGATTTTTGATCCATTCAGTATATGATTTTTTATTTTTCAGAAGTGGCAATTTATTGTGCACAAATGGGAAAGAAACGGGTGTGTTTGGCAGCTTTGGCCCATACGATGTTTTACCAACAAACAGGTAATCGCCTACCAATAATGATTTTTCCATGGATGATGTTGGAATGGTATAGGCTTCGATAAAAAACATACGGATAAATGAAGCTGCAATCACAGCAAAGATTATGGCATCGACCCATTCAACAACTTTGGTTTGTTTTCCATTGGGTGGATTTTTTTTCTTCCAGAATGCCCAGTGGACCTTTTGTGAGATATAGATGTCGAAAATTATTCCTAATCCAAGAAACCACAAATAACTTTCTAACCAGATTACCCATAATGAATAAAGTAATCCAACAACAATAAATTTAAACCATTTATTCGACAAAATTTTTTTCATATTGTATTTTGGCTTTTATATTTTTAATAAATCTTTCATGGTAAATATGCCTTTTTTACCGAGGCAAAATTCGGCTGCAAGCACAGCTCCTAAAGCAAAACCTTTGCGGCTTTTAGCACTGTGTGTTATTTCAATATAATCAACTTCCGATTCGTATTTTATTGTATGAATACCTGGTACTTTACCGGTCCGCTCTGCAATAATTCCAACTTCAGATTTTTTTTCGCTTTTTCCTAATGCCCAGCTTTCTTTTTCAGGAAGGTTCCCCAAAAGCCCCTCGGCAAGGGTTATGGCTGTTCCGCTGGGTGCGTCCAGTTTTTGAGTATGGTGTACTTCGGTCATTCCAACATTGTAATCGGCAAACGGCGCCATTAGTTTTGCCAATTGCTGGTTCAATTCAAAAAATAAATTAACCCCAATCGAAAAATTACTGGCATATAAAAAGGCTGCATTATTATCTAAACAATTCCGGAACACGTTTTCTTTTTGATCTAGCCACCCTGTTGTTCCGCTTACTACTGGTATCCCAGCTTTAAAACATGTATTGTAATTTGAAATAGCTGATGCCGGAATTGTAAATTCAATGGCAACATCGCACTTCTTTAAATTCTCAATGTTAAAATCGTCCTGATTATTTATGTCAATTTTAAGAGATACTTCATGGTTTCTTGAAAGGGCAATTTTTTCAATTTCTTTACCCATTTTCCCATAACCTATTAAGGCTAATTTCATTCCTGCAATATTTTTATTGTGTAATTTCCTTTATTAATTCCTGATTTTTAATGATTGCCTTTAAAGGCAATTAATTAAAAAAGAGGATTGTTTTTTCAAACAAAGCACAAAGATATAATAATGTTTAAATGTAAGCGACTTTTTGCCGGACGTCAAAAGAATTTCGGCCAACAGAACATATAATAGGGCCAACATTTTAGTAATTCAAATAAAAAGAGTTTTTATATCTTCACTGCCTTATTATGGAAAAGAATAAGATCATAAAATTGGTAGCAACCGACCTTGATGGCACATTTTTAAAAAATGACAGGTCGATAAGTGAGGAGAATATATTGTCGTTGAATAAACTTGGGAAACAAAATATAACCAGAGTAGCGGCGACCGGGCGGAATTTAAAAAAAGCCTTCGAAGTTATTTCTTCTGATATTCCTTTTGATTTTATTGTTTATTCATCAGGGGCTGGGATTTATAATTGCCAAACAAAAAAAACCATTTACAGTAAAAATATTTCGGTCGAAACGTCGCACAATGTTGCCCGTTATTTATCCATTAATAATCTGAGTTTCCATGCTTTTCATGCCGTACCTCAGAATTATAATTTGTGGTACCATAAAATGGAAAATGCCAACGATGAATTTGATACCTACTTTAGTTTTCATAATTCTTATTCAACTCCTTTAGAACCTAATTTTGTTATAAACGAAATGTTGTGCCAGTTTTTGGTGATTTTGCCCCCCAATGAAAACCGCTTTTATAAGCTGAAGAAAGAGTTGGAGGAAAAATTTCCGGAAATCCGTGTTATCCGGACTACCTCGCCCCTTGGCACCGGAAATATTTGGGTGGAGGTATTTCATAAAAGTGTTTCGAAAGGCAATGGTGTTTTGCACATTTGCCAAAATTGGGGCATCGATACTGAACATACTGTAGGTATTGGAAATGATTACAACGATGTTGACTTGCTAAATTTTACCCATCATTCGTTTTTGGTGGATAATGCCCCTGAAGGACTTAAGGGTAAATATAATAGTGCTTTATCGAACGAAGAAAATGCTTTTTCGGAGATGGTGGACCTGTTTTTATAAACAAATAGTTCTGTTTTTTCACTTATATCTGTTTCGAATGCATTGTAAATAGTGCATTATCTATAAATGGATTAAACAAAACCTGAGGCTTTTATTTACAATTTTTTAATTAGTAGCTATTAAATAGCAACTGTATTGAACATATGTTGCATTGTGCCGGGATTGTTTACATAATTTATTTTAGATTCTTTAATTAATTTTTTTAATTAAACTTATGTTAATTGATTAAAATATTTGGGAGGATTGATGCCAAGAACAGAACGGAACAGTAAGAAGATTTTATAAAACGCAGTAAATGAATGTCTTAAAATGTTATTTGTAAGGTATCTAAATTACAAACTGATATATGTTTTTTGGTTAATAAATGTTAAATTTCAATAATTGTATTTGTGACATTTAATCAATGATAAAATAGATTGTTAAGATTCAGAATTCAGAAATCAGGAAACTAAAGAATCGTTTTATTAATTTAAATCTAGCTAACATGCAAAAATTTCTTTTATGGAAGAAGGGTATTGTATTTCTAATCTTTTTCAGTTTTTTGTTTGGCTTTGTTCAAGCGCAGGAAAAAACAGTTACAGGGATTGTAACTTCTGAAGAAAATGAACCAATTCCCGGTGTAAACATTTTAATCGAAGGAACCTTTCAAGGAACAGCTACTAATTTTGATGGTAATTACAGTTTAAGCGTTACCGGGTCTGAAACAGTATTAGTGTTTTCTGCAATTGGTTTTAATTCTCAATCTGTAACAGTTGGGGATCGTTCAACTGTAAATATTGTATTAACTCCTTTTTTGACTGCCCTCGATGAGGTTGTTGTTATGGGTTATGGAACCCAACAGAAAAAAGAGGTTACCAGTTCAATTAGTAGTGTAACATCTGAGGAGTTTAATAAAGGAAGTGTAAACAATCCTGTAGCATTGATTCAGGGTAAAGTTTCTGGTTTAAGTATAAGTAAACCAGGTGGTGACCTCAATGGAAGTTTTAATATTCGATTAAGGGGATTAAGTACTATTGGTGCAAATACAGGCCCTCTGGTAGTTATTGATGGTATGATCGGTGGTTCTTTGGATAATGTGGACCCTAATGATATTGAATCGATAAATGTGCTGAAAGATGGTTCAGCTGCTGCTATTTATGGCTCAAGGGGTTCAAGCGGTGTAATTCTGGTTCAAACCAAACGTGGTAAAAAGGGTACTTCTGTAGTTAGTTACAATACTTATGTAAGTGTTCAAATGATTGCAAAACATACCGATGTTATGAATTCGGATGAATGGAGGGAAATGTCTGCCGAAACTGGTTTAGGTACTGATTTTGGTTTTGATACCGATTGGTTCGATGAAATATCTCAGAAAGGCCTTTCGCAAGTGCATAATCTTTCATTGTCGGGTGGAACAGATAAAACCACTTACCGAGCCTCAATTAATTACCGCGATGCTACTGGTGTTGCTCGTACAACCGGATTTAAACAGCTTAATGGAAGAATTAATGTCACCCAAAAAGCTTTAAATGATAAGCTGACCATTGATTTAAATCTGGGAGCTACACAAAAAACAGCAAGTTACGGTTTTACCGATGCATTTAAACATGCTACCATTTATAATCCAACAGCGCCTGTTAAAAGTGATGATGCGGCCTATGATAAATGGGATGGTTATTTTAATCAAACATTATTTGATTATTTTAACCCGGTTCAAATAATTGAAGAAAATCAAAATGATGGGAAGGACCAATTCTATGATGTTTCAATAAAAGGAACTTATGAAATTATGAAAGGCCTGAACGTCGATGCATTTTATTCTACGCAAAATAGCTCACGTGCAAGAAGTACCTATTATTCAAAAAATAGTTTTTGGGTTGGTAGTAATACCAATGGTATGACGGATAAACGTGTCGACTTTTCAAAAAGCCAACTTTTTGAATCGACTGTACATTATAGTGGTTATGTAGCTCCTGATGTTAAATTAACTGCTTTAGGCGGTTATTCATACCAGGATTTTACTTTTGACGGTTTTGATGTACATGGCGGTGATTATCTTACCGATGCTTTTAGCTACAATAATCTTGGTGCTGCTCTCGATTTCAAAAATGGGATAGGTACAGCAGGAAGTTATCAAAATTCTTATTCGTTGATTGCATTTTTTGGACGCGTAAATTTGGATATCAGTCAGCAGTTTTTTTTAACAGCTAGTGCCAGATATGAAGGCTCATCAAGGTTTGGAGAAAATAACAAATGGGGTATTTTTCCTGCCATCGGTGGTGGAGTTGATTTATCCGGTTTTATTGATGCCGATTATCTGGACAACTTAAAGTTACGTGCTAATTTTGGTATGACTGGAAATCAACCTAATGATAGTTATCTTTCATTAATGCGTTTAGGGCCTTCAGGTAATTTCTTTTACAACGGCGCATTTGGACCTGCTTATGCTCCTGTTAGTAATGCCAATGAAGATCTTAGATGGGAGAAAAAATCTGAAATTGATATAGGTTTGGATTTTTCATTCTTTAGGTCTAAAATCTCAGGTTCGTTTGATTTTTATACTCGAACAACTACCGATTTATTATTTAATTATGAAGTTCCTGTTCCACCAAACCTTTTCGATGAGGCATTAGTAAATCTTGGTGAAATAAAAAGTAGTGGATTAGAGCTATCATTTTCATGGAGAGTAGCACAGACTCCTAATTTCTCTTATAGCATGGACCTTTCTCCTTCGTATAATATTGAAAATACGTTGGTTTCATTATCAGGGCAATACAACGGAGCTGATTTACAATATGGAGTACGTGAGATTGAAAATATGGGATCACCCGGACAAAATCAAGTACCTCTTATTCGGGCGGAAGAAGGAAAACCAATTGGACAGATACTTGCATTTAAATTTGTTGAGATAGATGGCGATGGTAACCTTATTCTTGAAGATATTAATGGAGACGGAACTATTGATGCTGCTGACCGGACAATTGTTGGAAACGGTATTCCAAAATTTCTAATGGGTTGGGGTAATAATTTTACTTATAAAAACTTTGATTTTTCTGTATTTTTCCGCGGAGTATTTGGACATGACCTTATTAATTCATTCCGTGCATTTTATGAAGTTCCAAATGTGATGGGATCATATAATTTGCCAAAAACTGCTACTGATATGAGAAATGCAACTACAGGAACATTATTAAATAACTCTTCAGGAGTTTTTAATAGTTCTCATGTTGAAAATGCTTCATTTATTTCTCTTGATAATATGAGTTTAGGTTATAATTTTAATATGGCAGAAAAATCGGCTTTTAGTAAAATCAGATTATATGTAGCCGGAAATAATTTATTCTATGTTACTAAATATAAGGGTGTTGATCCTAATCCTAGATATGGCGATGACTCAGAATCCTTGAGTACTGAAGGAAGCTATGATGCCAATCCTCTTGCTCCAGGTATTGATAGAAGGGCTTTGTGGTCGAGAACCAGAACAATTTCATTCGGCGCAAACATTGTTTTTTAACCCTAAAAATGAGTAAATTATGAATTCGAAAGAAAGAAATAAAATGAAAAAATTACTATTTCTCATAAAAATACTAACCGGTGTATTTATATTAAGTAGTTTAAATCAATCGTGTACGAATCTCGATGAAGAATTATTTAGTGAGGTAACACCAGCTAATTTCTTTAATACTGAAGAGGAATTTATTTCAGCATTAGGGGCTGCATATACTCAATTTGGAAGTTGGGGTGCTGGTGATCCTCAGACTTTACAAGAGATGACAACTGACGAAATGACCGCTCCTACTCGTGGACAGGATTGGGATGATGGTGGTAACTGGAGAAGGGCACATTTACATTCATGGACGAAAGAAGATGGAGTAATGAGTGGTGCATGGAATTTCGGTTTTAATGGTGTAAATACTGCTAACCGATTAATTTTTCAATTCGCATCTCTGGTTGAGAGTGGGCAGGTTGATCAAGCTGTTGCCGATGCCTATATTGCAGAACTTCAGACAGTAAGAGGATTTTTCTACTGGCAATTGATTGATATGTACGGTAATGTTCCGTTGGTTACAGATTTTGCAAGTGCTGAAGCAACTCCTCCAACAGTAAGTAGGGCTGAAGTATATAATTTTATTGTTAGTGATTTGGAAGCAGCTGTACCGAAATTATCAAAGGCTGTTGATGGAACCACATATGGACGTATGAATTATTATGCAGGGCAGGCGTTATTGTCAAAGTTGTATTTGAATGCAAAAGTTTATTCTGGAACTGAGCAAAATGCAAAAGTAATTGCTGCCTGTGACGAGATAATCAATTCAGGTCAGTATTCGCTTGAAAGCAATTATTTTGCCAACTTTAATATAGATAATTCTAATTCTAAAGAATTTATCTTTGCCATTCCTTACGATAAAATATTCTATACTGGTTTTAATTTAGTGATGCAGACCTTGAGTTATTTAAATCAACAAACATACAATCTGGCTGCTCAACCATGGAATGGATTTTGTTCATTGGAAGAATTTTACAATTCATATACCGATGATGATTTAAGAAAAGGTGATGCTGGTACTCTCGAAGGCCCAGCTATTAAGCGTGGAAATTTTATTGCCGGTTATCAATATTCAAGCGACGGAACAATTTTACAGGACGATGGTTTTGAAGTTCCTAACCTTGACCGTAAACCTGCGCCTCTTTTAGGCGACCCTGATGGAAAACCATTTAATTTTGGTAGTATCGGTTCAGGTAGGCCTCAGATTAATGAACTAGGCCCACAGGCTTTACGCGAAGCAGGTGTTCGTATTGGTAAATGGGAATTTGAGATGGGTGGTTTATCTGAAATGAGTAATGATTATGCGGTATTCCGTTATGGCGATGTACTTTTGATGAAAGCTGAAGCATTATGGCGTAATGGTAATACACCCGCTGCACTGGTTCTTGTAAACCAAATCAGGGCCAGGGCTGGTGTTGCTGACTTAACTACCCTTGATGGAAAGTTAAGTTTCGATTTGGAAGGCGATGTTGTTCCTGGAGGAGAATTATTTAATGAACTTGGACGAGAACTTGCTTTTGAGAAAAGCAGAAGGCAGTCAATGATTCGTTGGGGTGTATTTACCGATATTGAAAAATGGGTTCTTCCTCATTACAATGTTGGTGATGTTGTCGTTTCAGATGAATATACTAACTTGTTTCCTGTTCATAAAGATAAAATTGCAGCTAATCCAAATCTGGTTCAAAATCCGGGGTATTAGTAACTGTAATTAAATAACATTAAAAGAAAAGAGCAAGCAATTTTTATAATTGCTTACTCTTTTTCTTTTTAAGGATAAAAGTTGCAAGAATTGCCATTATAAAAAAAATATCAGTTATTTTAATGCCTTGTATTTTTCCCCTGTAAAAGGAATTATTGAAAGGGGAATTCATCTCCTAAAAATGGATTCTGAAAGATACGGGTGAATTAGGTTTAAAGAATCTCATTTAAAAATGTTTGTTTAAAATATGAAATGCTTGAGTTTCAGAGGTTTGTTCGCATGGATGTTGGTTTTGATGTTTAGTTTAGTGTGGTCATGCAAAACAAATCATTTTAATCAGGGACAAAAACCATTGTTTTCTCTGCTGGATAAAAATCAAACGCACATTGACTTCTCAAATCAGCTTAATTACACCGAAAATTATAATACATATACCTACCGGAATTTTTATAATGGTGCAGGTGTTGGTTTGGGCGACTTTAATAACGATGGTTTATCCGATATCTATTTCTGTGGCAACCTGGTGGATAATAAACTTTACATTAATAAAGGAAATTTTGTTTTTGAAGATGTTACGGAGTATGCAGGAGTTGCCTGCCACGGTTCGTGGTCTACCGGTGTAAGCATTGCCGATATAAATGGTGATGGTTGGCTTGATATTTATGTGTGTAAATCAGGAGATCCTAACAGCGCTAACCGACAAAATGAATTGTTCATCAACAATGGAGACCTGACTTTTTCAGAAAAAGCTTCAGAATACGGGATTGATGAAACCGGATTATCAAATCATGCCTCCTTTTTTGATTATGACAGGGATGGTGATTTGGATTGTTATTTATTAAGCAACTCTTTTCAATCGGTAACTGAATTTGATATTAAACCAGGGCAAAGGCTTGTCCGCGATACACTTGGAGGTAATAAACTGTTCAGGAATGACGGAGGCCGTTTTCTTGATGTAAGTGATGAGGCTGGTATTTATGGAAGTAAAATAGGTTTTGGCCTTGGTGTTAGTGTGGGCGATGTAAACCGAGATGGATGGATGGATATTTATGTGTCGAACGATTTTTTCGAGCGCGATTACTTGTATTTAAATAACCAAGACGGTTCTTTTTCTGAGGTATTGGAGGATAGAATGAGTGAGATTAGCCTTGGGGCTATGGGAGGTGATATAGCAGATATAAACAATGACACATATCCTGAAATATTTGCTACAGAAATGACTCCCGAAGGTAATGCAAGGCTTAAAACTAAAACAATGTTTGATAGCTGGGAAAGGTACCAAACAAAATTTGACAAAGGTTACTACCATCAATTTGCCCGAAATGTCCTTCAGCTTAATAACCAGGGACTTTCTTTTAGCGAAATAGGAAGATACAGTGGAGTTAGTGCCACTGATTGGAGTTGGGGAGCGTTGATTATGGATCTGGACAATGATGGGTGGAAAGATATTTTTGTTGCCAACGGTATTTTTAAAGATTTGCTGGACCGCGATTACCTCGATTTATATTCTAATCCTGCAGTTATTCAATCGATGATTAAAACTGAGGAAAAAGCAATATTAAAATTAATAGATTTAATTCCATCGGTTGAAGTCCCAAACTATACTTTTCACAACAATGGAGACCTTACATTTACAAATCTTTCAGATACATGGGGAATGGGAACGCCTTCTTTTTCAAATGGTGCAGCATATGGCGACCTGGATAATGATGGAGATTTGGACCTGATTGTAAACAATGTGAACATGCCTCCGTTTGTGTATCGGAATGAAACACAGGGAAAACCAAATACAAATTTTCTGGAAGTGAAGTTAAAAGGGGATGGAAAAAATACAGCTGCAATTGGAGCTGAGGTTACATTATATTATAATGGGCTGTTAAATTACCAGGAATTAATCCCTATGCGCGGATTTCAATCTTCGGTTGAACACAAATTGCATTTTGGGATTGGAGCTTCAAAAAAAATTGATTCGTTAATAGTTGTTTGGCCCAATGGGAAGAGCTCAGCATTGTACGAAGTGGCAGCAAATCAAATTTTAGTAATTGATGAAAAAACTTACATTAAAAGTGATTTTATCTTTTTTGAAAACAATAGTAAAACTCCATTTGAAGAAATTGAATCTATTAAAGGTATAGATTACCAGCATGTTGAAAACGATTATAACGATTTTGACCGTGATAAGTTATTGTTTCAAATGGTGTCAAATGAAGGGCCTCGGATGGCCGTTGGCGACTTAAATGGTGATGCATTGGACGATATTTTTATTTGTGGGGCAAAAGATTCTCCAGCAGCACTGTTTATTCAGGAAAAAAATGGCCATTTTAACAAAACAAACATATTACTTTTTGAAACCGACAAAATTTCGGAGGATACCGACTGTGCTTTTTTTGATGCCGATGCCGATGGGGACCTTGATTTATATGTAGCCAGTGGAAGTAATGAATTGCCGGAGAGTTCATCAGCCTTGGCCGATCGTCTTTATTTTAACAATGGCAATGCCAATTTTACTAAATCAGGTCAAATTTTGCCTGCTGGAAATTACGAAAGTACATCGTGTGTGCAACCTGCTGATTTTGATAATGATGGCGATATTGACCTGTTTGTTGGAATTCGTTTACGGCCATTTTCATATGGTATGCCTGTAAACGGTTACCTACTGGAAAATAATGGGATAGGCGATTTTTCTAACGTTTCAAATGAAAAAGCTCCGGAACTTACCCGAATTGGTATGATTACCGATATGGCCTGGGCTGATATTGACAATGATAACGATTTAGACATGGTTATTGTTGGCGATTGGATGCCGGTTAAAATATTTATAAATACCAATGGAATATTTTCAGATAAATCCATACAATTTGGGCTCTCAAATACCGAAGGCTGGTGGAATGTGGTTGCCACCAAAGACCTGAATAACGATGGATATGTTGATTTTGTTTTAGGCAATCATGGTTTAAATACTTTTTTTAAAACGTCTGTTGATAAACCCATAACCATGTTCGTAAACGATTTTGATATTAATGGAAGTGTCGAACAAATTATTTGTAGTTTTAAAGGAGATAAATCATATCCGGTACCAATGATGGATGACCTGGTAAAACAAATTCCACTTTTAGCAAATAGGTATAAAAAGTTTGAAGATTATAAGGATGCAACAATCCACGATTTATTTTCGGAAGATTTATTGCAAAAATCAATTGTATTAAATGCCCGATTGAGTGAAAGTTGTGTAATGATCAATACCGGAGAGGGGAAACTCCAGCTTAATCCTTTACCAGCAGAAGCCCAGTTTTCGCCTGTTTATGCAATTTTTGCTGAGGATTTTAACAACAATGGTGAATGTGATATCCTTATTGGAGGAAATCAGAACCGGGCAAAACCTGAAACAGGGATTTATGAAGCAAGTTATGGCCTTTTGTTAGAAGCGAAAAATAATGGAATATGGGAATCAGTTTCTAATACAAATTCCGGTTTTTATTCAAAGGGAGAAATTCGTGACCTGAAGGTTATTAAAATAAATGGGGAACGGATTATTGTGGTTGCAAGAAATAATAATAATTTAAAATTTTATAAAAATCAATAGTACGGTATGAAGAAGGAAATTTTGTGGCTTTTGCCAATTTTTATTTTCATCTGGATATTTTCCGGGTGTACTCCTAACGCTAAATACGAACGGATGTTAAAACGAGAACTAAAAAGCGGCATTCGAAATGATACCTTGTTTATGGGGATTCATTTTGGCATGTCAGAAAAGGAGTTTTATACACGGTGTTGGGATCTCAACAAACAAGGATTAATCAAACAGGGTATGAGAAACATGACTGTTGAATACATATTAAAAGATGAATTAAAGTACCCTGGAACCATGGATTTTTATCCTGAATTTGTTGATGGTATAATTTCTGAATTGCCTGTACAGTTCCTTTACAACGGTTGGACACCATGGAATAAAAGTTTATCGACAGACAGCCTTCAGGTTGATGTTCTGAAATGGTATGAGAAACAATATGGTAACGGTTTTTTAGAAGTTGAACATTCAAAACGAGGAATAGCTTATGTAAAAATAGATGGAAACAGGCGTATTTCTATATTTAAAGGAGACGATATGCATGTATGGGCAGTTTTTACCAATATGCTTGTAGAACAGGAATTAAAAAATGCTGAATCAAAAATAGGCGATATTCAAAAAGATATATCTAACAGGTTAGAACAATAGGATGGGAAAAACATGTGATTTTAGAACACCTTTACTTAACCTGATTTGGATACCGGTTCTTTTGCTTTTTATCTCATGTGGCAAAGAGGCCAACAACCGAAAGGGGGATCACTTGTTTACTCTGATGCCTGCTTCGGTTACACATGCCGATTTTAGTAACTCCCTTGATTTCGAAAAACAATTAAAAAGCAAGTTTAATATCTATACATTCCGTAACTTTTATAATGGTGGAGGCGCAGCTTTAGGCGATATTAATAACGATGGACTTATCGACATTTTTATGGCGTCCAATATGGAATCGAACGTCCTTTATCTGAATAAAGCGAATTTTGAGTTTGATGATATATCAGTTCAAGCAGGAATTCAGGGAGAAGGATGGACTACCGGCATTAGTTTTGCCGATGTTAATGGCGACGGCTGGCTTGATATATATGTATGTAAATCGGGAAATGCATCGGGAATACAAAGTCGAAATGAATTGTATATTAATAACGGCGACCTAACTTTTTCGGAACAGGCAGCTGAATATGGGATAAATGAACAAGGAAATTCAACTCAAGGCGTATTTTTTGATTACGACAAAGATGGCGACCTAGATTTATATTTGTTGAAAAATTTCCCAAAGGCTATTGGTAGTTTTGATCTTCAAATTAATCAACGGTCAATCCGCGATTCGCTTGGAGGGCATAAGTTTTTCAGAAACGACGGTAATATATTTACTGATGTTAGTGTGGAGGCTGGTATTTATGGAAGTACCATCGCTTTCGGGCTTGGAGTTACAGTAGGTGATATTGACCAGGATGGGTGGATGGATATCTACGTTTCCAATGATTTTTTTGAACGTGATTATATCTATCTGAATAACCAAAACGGAACATTTAGGGAAACCTTAACCGATATGATGCCAACTACTTCAGCGGCTTCGATGGGAGCCGATATGGCCGATATAAATAATGACCATTATCCTGAAATTTTTGCCACCGATATGGTCCCTGAGCATAATGACCGGTTAAAAACAAAAACAACTTTTGATAGCTGGGACAGTTACAAATCAAATGTGGATAATGGGTACCATTATCAATTTACACGGAACATGCTTCAATTAAATAATACCGATGGTACATTCAGTGAAATTGGCAGGTTGACGGGTGTATCGGCTACTGATTGGTCGTGGGGTTCGTTAATTACTGATTTTGATAACGATGGGTTAAAGGATATTTTTGTGGCGAATGGAATATATAAAGACCTTACCGACCAGGATTATATCCAGTATTTTTCAAACAGGGATGTAGTAATGTCTATTGTGACTGATAATAATGTCAATTACAGGGCACTGATTGACGCAATTCCTTCGGTTAAAATTCCAAGCTATGCTTTCAAAAACAAGGGGAATTACGAATTTCAAAATATTACTGAAAAATGGGGGCTTGCCGATCCGAGTTTCTCAAATGGTTCAACTTATGGCGATTTGGATAACGATGGGGACCTCGATTTAGTGGTAAATAATGTAAATATGCCCATGTTTATCTACCGGAATGAAACCAATAAAAAATTGCCAAATAATCATTTTCTAAAAGTAATTCTAAAAGGGAATCCTGGGAATACACAGGCGATTGGTTCAAAAATAACGGTTAAAAATGATGGTAAACTGGTCTACCTTGAGCAAATGCCAATGCGGGGTTATTTATCAACGGTTGATTCGCGTCCAAATTTTGGATTAGGTTCTTTAGAAATTATCGATTCACTTATTGTTGAATGGCCTGATGGCCTTTTCACAGTTAAAACAAATGTTACTACCAATCAGATTTTAACACTAAACCAAAAGGATGCTTCACAACAAGCAGTAAATGTGGTTGATACAGCAACAAACATGAAAGTGTATTTCAAAAATATTCAAGCTGAACTAAAAATTGATTTTCAGCACAAAGAGGATGATTTTGATGATTTTAAACGTGAGCCTCTTATTTATAACATGATGTCGACCGAAGGGCCTCGCATGTGCAAAGGCGATGTGAATGGTGATGGGTTGGATGATGTTTATGTTGGAGGAGCCAAAGGGCAGGCAGGCGTTTTATTGGTACAACAAAGGAATGGGACTTTTTCACCTATTGAAAAACAATTATTTGAAGCTGATAAAATTTCGGAAGACATTGATTGTGCCATGTTTGATGCCGACCAGGATGGTGATATTGATTTATATGTGGCAAGTGGCAGTAATGAATTTTCGTTAAGTTCTTCGGCATTGAGCGACAGGTTATATATAAATAATGGGAAAGAAGGATTTAAAAAATCGGAACAAATTTTGCCTGGAGGAAAGTATGAAAATACATCGTGTATCCATGCCGAAGATTTTGATAACGACGGCGTTGTTGAATTGTTTGTTGGTATCCGCTTAAAACCATTTTTGTACGGTGTCCCTGTAAATGGGTATTTACTTGAGAATGATGGTAAAGGGAATTTTACAGATGTAACACCTCAAATAGCTCCGGAGTTAAAAGATGTTGGGATGATTCGGGATGTGATTTGGGAAGATGTTGATGGTGATGGAGATACCGATTTTATTGTATCGGGCGATTGGATGCCCTTAAAAGTTTTTATTAATGACAAAGGACAATTTAAGGAAAATAGTGATGCATTTGGAACCGCTAAAACTCAGGGGTGGTGGAATTGTTTAGCTGCAGGCGATTTTGATAATGATGGAGATGTGGATTTTATTGCCGGAAATCAGGGTTTAAATTCAAGGTTCAAAGCATCGGCCGAAAAACCTGTGAGTATGTATGTGAACGATTTTGATTTGAATGGTTCTATTGAGCAGGTAATTTGTACTTACGATGGAGATGTTTCATATCCTCTGGCTTTAAAACATAATATGTTAAAACAATTGCCCTTATTGGAAAAAAAATATGCAACTTATGAAAGTTACAAAACACAAACCATAACAGATATTTTTTCAGAAGAACAGGTAAAAAGTTCTATTGTTTTAAATGTTTATAATTTGGAAACTTCTTTATATCTAAATGATGGTTCCGGGCAATTTTCAAAAAAACCATTACCCGTTGAAGTTCAGTTTTCATCAGTTTATGCAGCCGATGTAGCTGATATCAATAATGATGGTAATTTGGATATCCTGCTTGGAGGTAATCTGTTTAATGTTAAACCTGAAGTTGGGCGCTACGATGCCAGCTATGGCTCTTTTTTATTGGGCGATGGGCAGGGTAGATTTCAAAATATTGCTCCTAAAATTTCAGGATTTCAGCTTAACGGAGAAATAAGGGATATTATGGGTGTTAATACTCCATCAGGGAAAACTATATTTGTATCACGAAGCAATGATTCGTTGCAGGTTTTTAAGGTTATAAAAAATTGATGCCGTAAATAACAAATTGAGCAGTACTTCTAAATAAATAAAATGCTGAATTGTTACCTTTATTTATATTCATGAGAAAGTTATCTCATTTTTTACTTCTGATGATAATTTTTTTTTCCTGTAATCCGGAGGGAAAAGAGAAAGAGTTATTATTTACATTAATGCCACCACCTCATACGCATATCGATTTTGTAAATCAGTTGACCGAGTCAGAAGATTTTAATATTGTTGAATACCTTTATTTTAATAATGGAGCCGGTGTAGCCGCCGGTGATATTAATAATGATGGATTGATAGATTTATACTTCTCTTCTAATCAACTTTCTAATAAATTATACTTGAATAAGGGCGATTTAATTTTTGAGGATATAACAGAAAAAGCTGGTATAACCGGAAAAGGGAATTGGACCACCGGCGTTACAATGGCCGATGTAAATGGCGATGATTTGTTAGATATTTATGTATGCAATGTGGGGAATTATAAGCAGTTTAAAGGTGAAAATCAGCTGTTTATTAATCAAGGTGGCAATACATTTAAAGATGAAACCAAAGCGTATGGCCTCGATTTTGAGGGATTTTCAACTCAGGCAGCTTTTTTCGATTACGATTTGGATGGCGATTTGGATATGTATTTATTAAACCATTCGATACATACTTCACGAAGTTATGGCAGCATGTCATTACGCCTTGAAAAAGATGGAAAAGGAGGTGACAGGTTATACCAAAACAATGTTGTGGATGGAAAACATATTTTTCAGGATGTGACAGAACGTTCAGGAATATATAGCAGTTTTATTGGTTATGGGCTAGCAGTAAATATTTCGGATATTAATAACGATGGTTTTCCCGATATTTATGTGTCAAACGATTTTCACGAAAACGATTACTTCTATATAAATAATGGCGACGGGACGTTTTCAGAAAAATTAACCGAAATGATTGGCCATACAAGCAGGTCGTCGATGGGCAACGATATTGGAGATGTTAATAACGATGGGTTATTGGATATTATGGTTTTAGATATGTTGCCTGATAAGGAAGAAATTCGGAAACAATCAGGTGGCGAAGATGATTACGACCTTTCTCAGTTAAAATTAGATTTAGGCTACCACCCTCAGTTTGTACGTAATACGCTCCAGCTTAATTTGGGCGATGATTTGTTTAGCGAAATTGGACGGTTTGCAGGTATTTACGCTACCGATTGGAGTTGGTCACCTTTGTTGTGTGATGCAGATAATGACGGATGGAAAGATATTTTTATCACCAATGGAATATACCGCAGGCCCAATGACCTGGATTACATTAAATTTTTAACAGGCGGCAACAGGTATTTTCCTGAAAATAATAATAGTAATGTTCCCGATAATGTGCTGTATGAAAAGATGCCTTTATACCCAAATGTTAATTATATTTTTAAAAATAACAGCGACCTGACGTTTACAAATAAAGCCATTGAATGGGGATTTAATACCAGGTCTTACTCAAATGGCTCTGCCTACGCTGATCTTGATAATGACGGCGACCTGGATTTTATTGTAAATAATATAAATGCACCTGCATTTATTTACAGAAATAATACCCAGGTATTACTAAACAATCATTATTTATCGGTAAAATTTGTAGGGAATGATTTGAATACTAAAGGTGTAGGGGCTAAGGTTACTCTGTATTCTAAAGGGCAAAAACAGGTGGCTGAACAATTTACTACCCGCGGATTTTTATCAGCCTCTTCGGAAGTGCTGCATTTTGGGTTGGGAGAAGAAAGTACAATAGATTCTGTAGTTGTGTGTTGGCCTGATAAATCGGTGCAACTGATTAAAAATATTAAGGCCGATACAACCATTATTTTTGATATTCGAAATGCAGAAAAAATTGAACGTTGGAATAATCAGCAAAAATTGAACGGCAAATTATTTGATTTTGTACAACTTGCCGGGCTTCAAAATAAGCATGTTGAAGATGATTACACCGATTTTAGTAGAGAACAATTGATTCCTCATAGCCTGGGGGCAGAAGGGCCTGCTATGGCAGTGGGTGATGTAAATGGCGATGGTTTAGATGATTTATTTGTTGGAGGTGCCAGCGGGCAATCTGCGGCGTTATTTATTCAGGAAAAAAATGGAAGTTTTAAATCGGTTAAAGTACCTGGTTTTATTAATGACCGTTTCACGGAAGATGTTGATGCTGTTTTTTTTGATGCTGATACCGATGGCGATAACGACTTATACATTGTTCGCGGTGGTAATGAAGTAAATATCGGAGATCCTTTTCTCGTTGATAAATTGTTCTTTAATGATGGGAAAGGTGGATTTGCCAGTATCAAAGGAGCCTTGCCTTACATCGCAAATAACGGATCGTGTGTCCGTCCGGGAGACTATGATGGCGATGGCGACTTAGACTTGTTTGTGGGGTCGAGATCGGTGCCTGGGGCATATGGAATGCCTCCGGTCCAGGTTTTACTCGACAATAATGGGAAAGGCATTTTTAGCGATGTTACTGACACTAAATTAAAGGGGCAAAAAAATGTGGGTATGGTAACCGATGCACAATGGTTTGATTTTAATCATGACAGTACTTTGGATTTGGTAATGGTTGGCGAATGGATGAAAGTGATGTTGTATAAAAATGAAAATGGCTATTTTAGTGATGTTTCAGATGTTGCCGGTTTTCATGAAACTTCGGGTTGGTGGAATTGCATAAAGGTCGCTGATATTGATAAGGATGGCGATTTGGACTTAATTGCAGGGAATTTGGGATTAAATTCCATACTGAAAGCTTCTAAAACTGAACCATTAAAAATGTACCTGAATGATTTTGATAATATAGGGTCAGTTGACCAAGTGATTTGTTCCTACCAAAATGGTATAAGTTATCCGGTCGCTTCGTTAGACCAGTTGTCTAACCAGATTTTTGGTTTAATAAAAAAATATCCAAACTATTCTGATTTTGGAGGCCAAACAGTAAATGATATTTTTGGAGAAGAGCTGGTTAGCCAATCAATTATAAAAGAAGCAGTTTTATTAAAAAGTTGTTTGTTTCGGAATAATGGTGATGAAACCTTTGAAGTAAAAGAACTACCTGATGCTGCCCAGTTTTCACCTGTTCGCGATATATTGGCGAATGATTTTAACAGCGATGGAATTGAGGACATTCTTTTAGTAGGGAATAATTATAAAGCCAGGCCCTCTTATGGCCGTTACGATGCAAGCTATGGATGGTGTTTATTAGGCGGGAAAAACATTAATGATGCGTATAAAACTTTAATGCCGGAGCAGAGCGGGCTTAAAATAAATGGTGATGCCCGGAAGATTCAGCCTATTGAAATAAAGGGAAAACAATATGTCGTTGTATCTGTAAATAATGGAGATTTACAATTTTTCGAATTATTACAACACAAAACAACCACTTCTATAAACTAACCTGCCAACATAATTATTTGCTCACCGGCGGTTTTAATTATTTAGCAGAGAATTTATAAAGGTTTTACAGTTATTTCCACCCCGGCATATTTTCGCGGATAATAACTTTTGGGTGGTTATAAATTTCAATAATTTTTTCAGTTGAGTTACTTTCTTTTACCAATTCAGCCCAGGGCATAAAAAATACCCACCTCGGCTGAGATTCAATTACAGCAGGAGAGGGGAGTGTTGAACATTCACCAATAGCCATAGGTTTATCTCCAACAATAGGAAGAATGTAGTTATACCACGATACATCGTACCCTTTGTCGTAAATGTCAAAACCAAATACATCCCAATAGTTTTTCCCGGGATTATAGTCTTCAAAATCACGGCTCATGTCCTGCATGTCCCAAACCCATATTAAATTGGATAAACCTTTATCGATTGTAAAATATTCATGGATAATTTGGTAAAGCCTAGCTGTGCCATCGGGGCCAGGCCTGCCCCCCCACCAAAATTTCCCCTGGTTCATTTCGTGCAAAGGCCTAAAAAGTATTTCTACACCATTATCTTCCAGGAATTGCAGGTAAACAGCAATATCATCCATTCTTTTTTCCCATCGTAGGTTGAGTGGTGTGCCTTTGGTAATTAGTTCCTTCCATTGTGCATCATCCAATTGAGCGTTAAGTAATCCGGGATCCCAGCCACAAGGTTCCCCTTCGTCGGGTGGGCAGGCATGCCACATCAGGTTAATGATGGCTCCATTCTCCCATTGTTTTTTTGCTTCTTTAATCATACCCCACCTGTTATCGATATTTTCCTGTTGAAACAAAAAATCGCCACTCCACAAGGCAGGGTATTTTCCGGTGGTTCTTTTGATGAAGTTGGTCCATAGTGCTGGTTTTGCATTTGGCTCTTTGTTGTGTTGCCCGGAAATGATTTGTTTCCCCGAATTGCTGTATAAATAATCCAATACTTGAGATGATTGGCCATCTGTTTGAATGGAGGCAAACATCAGGATCAAGACGGTTATTAGTTGAAGTTTCTTCATAGAGTTTTTAGCTAATATCTTCATAGTATCTTACAAAGTGAATCTTGTTTAGTATCATTTTTTGAAAGCATTAAAACTACAAAAATTGGCGCAGATTATAGAGGAGATATAAGTTTTTCATTAAAAGCCTTCAAAACCGATTATTCAAATTATTGTGTTGGTACTGATCGGTGAAACAGTAAAAAGGCATCAAAAGAAGCCTTGCTTAAACAGGGACGCATTAGTTTGTTATATATCCAGATAGTGGATTAAATATTCAGCGCAGGCAATTTCTTTTTTGTTAGGCTGATCTAATATGGATCTATCAAGCTTGAACAAATCACCACAACCTGCTTGATAAAACAAGGCCTTTAATTTTTCATTTTCTTTTATATCGGAAAGAATAAAAGTACTTAATTTGTCTATTCCCAGGAATTTTTTATCAATTTTTTGAAGCCCAACAAGGTTGTGCAATTTATTTCCTTCAGGTGTCCCGTTGTTGGTAATAAACAGGAAAGTTCGGATTACCAATTTGTTGGTTGTAATATCTCCTTTTAAATAACCTAATTTAATATTATTGTGTGTTAACGGAAACAAAAAGCTGTTTTTATTTCTTATAGGAATGGGGTCTCTCAGAATTGCCGTAATTATAAACAAATAACTCAGATACATAAAAAGTTTACCTATCCTTTCCCCAATCCGGTTCAAAGCATGCTGTTGAATAAAAACTTTTATCGGAAACTGTTTTGTGATACCAAGATTTTCAGGCGGAATAGTAAAATCTACAAACTCCTGATTTTTAGTTATGTGTATTTGGTATACTCTTCGTTTATTGCCATCTATTGTTAATAGCTCCGTTTTTGCTTGTTTTAGATCAATAATCAAATTGTTGTAAAAAGCTGAATTGTCAAATGGCGACGATTTTTTCTCTATTTTTTTTTGTACAAACCGGATGATGTTGTTGGTAAAGTCGGAGTATAACCAGGCCAGTAAGCTCAGGTTTTTTTTTATTTGAACAAAAGCTTCCTTCCTTGTATTTTTATAGTCTTCGTTAAAAAAAGGGAAACATGCTTGAAATTCGGTTGCAATCTTCGGATTATCTTCTGGCATATTTCGCCAGATAAGATATAGGGTTTCCACATAAACTGAAAAATCATATAAACTAATTTTTGTTTTTGATTTGCCAACCTCAATAAATGATTTGTGTAATAAATCGCTTAATTTATTGTTTATAAAGCGAAGGTTATAACTACTTACTTTAGATTGCCCGTTTGGATTAATAATTTTATATGGCCGCAAACGACAATGGTGTAATATAGTGAGCTCCGTTTTGTCAAGTAAATTGAAAGCGGAAACATCGCCTAAGGGAGCAATTACATTTTTCATCTTTTTAAGAAACTCGTTACAATTGTGCCGAAATTCTTGTTTGTTTGGGGAGCTATTTTTTTTCTTTTTACGTTTCATAAACGTAGTAATTGGTGTTAACTTATTTTACCTCAATTTAAAAACCTTGGCAGGTATTTGTAATTTGAGCTTTAATATTTGGGTGCCGAAGGCAAATTGTTTGCCATTGGAGGATGAGTGGATAAGGGTAATTTTACTGCCAATTTCTCGCACTTGCCTTTGTTGCAAGAGAGGAACTTTCCTTTATAATCTCACATCATACAGTCAATCCCCAAAAAACATTGGTAACTATGCTAAACAAATCATTACTAAGTTAATAAGAAAAATTAAAGTAGCCAATAGTAAAATAGAATGGAATTGTGAATGCAATAAGTCCAATGATTAGGATGATGGACTTATTTGTTGTTGTTTGTGTTTTCATTTTCTCAAAATTGTATGTCAGATGAGTGGCTTTGTTGATGTTTTGAGCTTAATGGTTTGTGTTTATTTCGTTTATACCTGTTTTTTTAATTATACAAATACTTGTATAAGCTTTAATTTAACTCATGTCATTAATTAAAGTTTTTCAGAAAATCCGGGGGTACAGTCCTTTCTCACTTTTCGATGGGAATCAGAATCCTTTTCCTGTGTGCTGCCGGTTTTTATGTGTTATAAATTTTAATATAATAAATAGAAGTAACAACAAATGGATTCGCATATGTTATGTTAAATATGATGTTGTACATTGTAAAAATGAAACAAAGTAAAGCCTGCCCATATTTTGTTTCCTGTGAATATTAATTTCCTTTTATAAATCGCTGTGTTATAATTTTTGAATTTCCTATACGAACCTGCAAAATATATACTCCCGGTAATATATTTTGTGCCAGATGAATACGGTGGTGGTTTTTTCCGGCAAAATGGGGTATTGTTTTGATTTGTTGTATTTTTTGCCCCAGGCTATTATAAATGGAAAGCTCAACCGGTTCATTATGAGAGAGAGTAATATCGACATTCAGATGTGTTTTAGCCGGATTTGGGTACAATATAAGTTCCGTTTCATTTTGTATTTTTTCAACTACTGCGTATACCGATACTTTGGCCAATTCCTGGTCGATCCAGTTTAATCTTTTTTCGAGGTAACTTTTTAAATTACTAATTTGTTTGGGATACGTGTCGAGCAAATTAAAACCTGGCAATTCACGCCATATTTGATGCCCGAGGGTGGGCCATTTTTCAAAATTCCTCTCGGTAGCTTCCGATAAACTTTCAGCAATTGAGTCGATATAATAAAACAAATTGTCGGTACGGAATTCATTTTCCCTTAAGGTTTCCCAGCGTTTTTTCATTTGCGATTCGAAATAAGGCTCGTGTATCATTTTCATATAAAACGGAGGGTCGGGCCATAACTGGTAATCAATGCTCCATCCATACCACCGGTCACCATCGCGGTAAGTCGAGTTGTTTAAAGCCTGGTCGAAATCCCAAACAGGGCCGGCTTTAAGTTTTCCATTTTTATCTTTATGGAAATAGCAGCTCCATCCGTATCCGTCAGGATTCCGTGTTGCTTCCTGAACTAGCATATAATCGACAAACGATTGCAGGTCAATCCATTCGTTATAAATACTTGCCGGGTCTTCCGATGAAAGTGTTTCCATCACCTTGCGGAAATCATTATCGTATTTTTTTATATAACTTAACTGTTCGGGCGCAACTTCTTCAAAGTTAGGATACCTGAGCCGCCTGGCTTCGCCAAAATGATCGGTTTGCCCGGCAATTTCATAAATATATCCTCCGGTTATTTCTTCGCCCGAAATTTCATTCCTTGTAAGTTTTTCGAGATTGAGCCTGTTTTTTGTCCGTTTTATTTTTTCGAGCAGAATATATACACCCTGGTATTCGCCATTTAACACTACTTCACAATGTTTGTTTCCACTTGACCAGTTGCCCATTATTCGCGACATGTGGTGTGCCAGTGGATTACGAATAAAAGTATGGTCGTAATATGAAGCGCGTAAAATCCAATCATTTTCTCTGGGGAATCCAAGTAAAGCCACATCGTAATTTTCGCCAGTCTCCTTTCGTGTTTCAAAAGAATAGGGCTTTTTTGGAAAAGACTGTGTCGAATTTCCCCTTAATTCAATACCAATTACTCCATCGTAATCATTAAAGGGGTCAGTGAGCCTGTTTCGTTGACCAGGGCCATTGTATATCACACCAAGGTGCGCATCTGTTTTTGGGTCATCAATAATTGTATTTCCATAAGTATTTATGACAAAAACCGGAAGGTTGGAGCCACTAAAATCAATGGGAATTTCAAACCAGGAAGGGGTTGCCAAGTAGCGGGTTTCATCGGTATTAAGTTCAACAGAGAAAAACAGTGTTGACGACATATCGGATGAATTTATACCTGCATTGTGAACTTCAACAGCCAGCACATTGTCACCAGTTTGTAACAGCTTTGCAATTTGATCTTTTTCAACAATAAAACTTTCAGGTTTTCCTCCTTGTTTAACAACGGCTTCGTGTAGGTGCGTTGAAATTTCATCGAAGTCGGGAAAACCTATTGATAAACCTTTTGAACGGGCTATTTCTGTGCCATTTAGATAAGCCACAAATGCATCGTCGTAATCAATACTTAAAATTGCTCTTTCAATTTCAGTTTTATCGGAAACAGTAAAAGTATGCCGTAAAAAAAGTGCAATAGTGGCATCAATAATTGTTTTATCATCCTCATCGGAATACCCAATTCCACCTTCTCCCAATTTCCATCCCGAGTCATCAAAATCGGGATTGCGCCAGTTGGGATCGGGAATCCCCGAATTACTGGTGGTGTATTGAAAAACAACGTCGGAATAAAAAATAGTTTCCCAATGTAAATTGGCTAATGTTTTCTCAGGAAAGAATAAAATAAGTGTCAAAATCAGCGCTAGTTGACTGATAGTTCGTTTTGCTGGCATTTAGGTGAGCGTTGGTTTTTAATTTAACTCTACAAAGCTAAAATTTTATCTAAAAGGAGCATTAAGGATGGAGCATATTCAGGAAGGGAATTTTTTTTCCATCATTTTAAAGGGATTGTCCCAATTGGAGCATTTGTTATACGCATTAAAAGGCTAAAGTTTGGCTGATTGTTGGTTTTTTTGTAGAAGTTTAGCCAGAACTGCTTTTCTATTTGCCACCAAATAATTGAATAGCCTTAGTCAACTGATCGGGTTTGCCTACATCCATCCACAATTCGGATGTATCGTAGAAACCCGAAATTTTGTGTGTTTTTGCCAGTTGCAGGTACACATCAACAATCGAAAATTTACCGGTTTGGGAAATGTATTTAAATATAGATGGGTCAATAATATGAACGCCGCTGAATGCCAATTCGGTGAGGGTGTTTTTATCGTTTTTGTCACACAATTTTACTTCGCCGGTTTGTTTGTTTTTCCATCCGGCCAATTCCATTTCCTCATTAAATAGGAAATAACGTTGTGTTTCCCTTTTCCGTACAGCAATGGTTGCCAGGCTTTTCGACCGGGTGTGAAAATCTACTATATGTTGAAAATTTATGTCGTGTAAAATATCTACATTGTGAATCAGAATGGGTTCGTTGCCGGCCAATAGAGGTGCGGCCTTTTTTAAACCACCACCTGTTTCCAACAGTTTTTTCCGTTCATCGGAAATGGTAATATGTACTCCAAAATTGTTATGCTGTTCTAAAAAGCGGATTATTTTGTTGGGGTAGTGGTGTACATTAACCACCATTTCGCTGATACCAAAGGCTGCCAGTTTTTCGATAACTATTTGAAGCAACGTTTTTGAGCCAATTTTTACAAGCGCTTTTGGTTTATTATGAGTTTCGGAAGCTAAACGGCTTCCTACTCCTGCGGCAAATATGAGTGCTTTCATTTATTATCTGATCCGGTCAATACTTCTAATCATTGCTTCATCTTTCCCAATTGCCCTGATGGCCAAATAATCGAGTATAATCGCAACCAAAGGGAAAACCACCGGAATTTTAAATGCTACCTGTTCGTTTTCGAAGCTGGCATAGGTGAAATAGTACATCAATCCAAATAATCCTAACATTAGAATGATTGTAAAAACCAATACCCGCATTTGCCTAATGCGTTTTTTATAGCCTAAAAGGGCTACAAAATGTAATACCCAAATTAACCCAATAAAACCTAAAATTGGAATGCCGCTGAATATAAGGCTGGTGCCGTTATAAACACCAGTTGCTTTAAATACATACACTTCGCCATTGGCTGCAATTTCGGCCAAGGGCAAAGCCAGTAAAAATCCGATAAAAATGGCGGCTACAAGAATATAGACTGATTGAATGCGTTGAATCATTTTAAAAACATTTTTTGCAAAAATAGTTTTTTTTCGGAAGCGATATTAAAGTTCGCACACTTTTTCGATGTTGTTGGTTTTTAAATACCACAAATACCCGGTAACTTTTTGTATGCCGGTTTTTTTTATTTCCAGGGCATAATCCATTACTTGTTGGTTGTATTGTTGCATTTCGCTTCCGCCAATTTTAAAATCAACTATTACGGCTGTATCACCCGAAATCATCAGCCTATCGGGGCGTTTAACTGTGTTGGGCGATAATATATTTCGTTCGTTATAAATGGTGTATTTGTCAGAAAACCAGCATTTTACTTGATCGGATTGAACCAGGCTTGAAATCCAGGGGACTATCTTTGAATATTCTTCATCTGATATTTTACGCTGTTTTAAGGCATTTTTACAAGCTTTTTCTACGTCGGTTGAGGTTTTAATACCAGCCATTATTTCATGCACTATTTTCCCCTTGTTTTTGATGGTTTTTCCTTTGTTATCCTTCTCAAAAAAATCATCGTTATTTAAACGTAGTTTTAACCGGCTACTGAATTCATTAAACACATATTTTGATGGTGTATGCGTTTCTGTGCTTGACTTTTCGGACTGTCTGGTCCATTTTAATGTGCCAAATACAAATTTGTTATTTTCTTCGGCCCATGAATTTTCAAACAATTTTGTTTCCGAAATTTGTTTAATGGTGGTATAAAAAAGGTTCTGAAGATTGGTGTTTTTTTCATTTGCCTTAAACGGGGCATTTACCATTAAAACCAGCTTGGCACGCGTAAATGCAACATACACAAGGTTTAAATTATCGATGTACGATTGGAGTATTTCATTAAAATACTCCTTGTAGAAGATGGTTTTAGCCAGGTCTTTGGTCGCTTTTAATGGAACCAATGGAACTGCGTTAAAAGGGGCTTCATGCGGATGGCACCATATTGTAGGGCTTTGATTCCCTCCCCAGGTAAGGGGCCAGTTTAAGAAGGGGATAAGCACCGCTTCAAATTCAAGCCCTTTTGATTTATGAATGGTGAGTAATTTTATGGAATTAGAATTTTCATTGACATTCACCGATTGTTTATACCCTTTTTCGTCCCACCATTCCAAAAACGATGAAATGTTGTTGCCCTGCGAAGATTTTAACTGGGCTGCCTGGTCAATCAGGGCCTGCAGGAAGGGTGTTTCTTCTTCAAATTCGAAAAGCCCAAATGTTTTGCTAATTAGGAGTATTGCTTCGTCGATGGATGTATTTAGTATCTCAGCTTTTAAGTGGTTAAGTTGGCCTCCCAAAAGCTTCTCAAATTCATCTTCGAATGTATTAACCAGGTGCCATTCGGTTTCCTCTTTTTGTTCAAAATCAAGTAGGTTTTGTTGCTTGTTTATTTTAACTTTTGAAATAGTCAAATACCGCTTAAAATCGTTTAAAAGAGTGGCTTTTATAATTTTATCAGCCGGGTCGTCAAGGTGCATAAAAATGCCAACCACAAATATGGCACATGTCGATGACCCAAGGAAAAGTGCTTCGTTTGACACAACTGAAAGGTTGTAATTTTTATTTTGTGGTTGTTCTGAAGCTTCCAGTAAAAACCGGATGATACTGTTACTTTGTTTGTGCGACCGTAATAGAATGGCCGTATTCTTTGCTTCAACACCTTTGTCCTGAAGGTGTTTTAGTTGATTTAGAAGAAGTTCAAGTGTGTTTTCGGTGTATTCCTCCTGATTTTGATGTTCAATAAAATTTATTTCAATTTGCCCATTGTTATTGGTATTCGATTGTTTTTGAATGACGTCGGCGTAAATGTTATTTATGGACTCTTCTGCCGTTGTTGTATAATCGGGAAATGCCGATTGATAGTCGTTTTCGAAAACATCTCCAAGGGTTTTTGCAAGGATTGGGAAAATAGCGTTGTTAAATTCAACTATATTTGAATCACTTCGCCAGTTATTTTCAAGGATTTGGGTGTTCACCTGCCCATCGTAAAAATCATGTTCTATTTGATGCCCCAAAATTTTCCAATCGCTGTTACGCCAGCGGTAAATCGATTGTTTAACATCGCCAACTACCAGGTTGTTTTTACCTTCCGAAATTGAGTTTAATAAAAGTGGTTTAAAGTTATTCCACTGTAAACCCGATGTATCCTGAAATTCATCGAGCATAAAATGGTTGTAAATATTGCCCAGCTTTTCATAAATAAAGGGTGAATCACTTTCACTTATTATTCGGCTCAACAGAAGATTTGAATCAGATATTGGCAGGATTCCTTTTTCGTGCCTTAGTTCGCTTATTTCGAGCTGAAGGTCGTTTAATACGCCAAGAGTATAAAGGTTTCCCAGAATTTTTTTTGCCGACATATAACCGACATAATCAGCATCGTAAACCGATAAAATGGATAGAAGGATGGGGTGGAGGTGAGTGTTTACCACATTCATTACCTCATCGCGGTTTTTATGTTTTTTAGCCACCCAAGTTTCCGGATTTTCAGCTCCTTTTAGAACACGAGTGCCGGGGTAAACAATGGTATTTTCTTTTAGTTTTTCAAAAAAACCAACTATTCCGCCTTTGCCATACGAAAAATCGGTTATCTCCAGATTATTCTGAGCGATAAAGTTCAGGGCATTGGAGCTTAGGGTTTTCAAATGTTCTACAAAACTTTGTTCAATTTTCCGGAGTTCGGTTTTGTATAATTTAAGTTCAGACCTTTCAAATAGTTTTTGGGTTTTTGAAGTATAATATTGTTGAAATTGTTCTTTAAATAGCTCCTTCCCAATTTGTTGTATTTCAGATTTAATAAACAGGCTTTTGTTGTTTTTAATGCGCTCGTCGGCAAGGTTTTTAAGCCAATTTAACAGCTCTTTATTCGATCCGATTTTGGCTAAAAGCCTGTCTATAGCCTCCTGTAACAGCACATCAGTGTTTAATTCGAGTTTGTAGCCCGGCGAAATACCTATTTCACGGTTAAACGCTTTGATGATGCGTTGTGTAAATTTATCGATGGTGCTGATTGAAAACCGGCTGTAATCGTGAAGAATATTTTTTAGTGCTGCTGAGGCCCTTGTTTTTAAAGCTTTTAATGGTAACCCTGTTTCTTTAATTAATGCTGAAGTATAGGGATTATTCGGATCATCTCCGGCAATTTCGGCTAGCTGTTTCACCACCCGTTCTTTCATTTCGGCAGCCGCTTTATTGGTAAAAGTTACAGCCAAAATGCGGCGGTAGTTGGTTTCGTTGGTTAAAATAAGTTTTAAGTATTCCAACACCAACCGGAATGTTTTGCCTGACCCGGCAGAGGCTTTATAAACAGTAATCATTATGGGTGCGGAATTAAATTCGATCCTCGGTTGGTGACACTCACCTGTGTTTGTATCCTGAAGTTTTTCGAAACTTTGTATTCCATAAACATGGTGGCTCCACGAATATCATATTGGCTGTTATCGAAGGTTGGGAGAGGGGCTGTAAATTTGGAGCTGGCGCCAAAACTACTTCCTCCAACAGTAAATTTGTCTGATAATTTATAGGCGTCGCTGCTGAATACTGTTACTGAATTTAAAAATGGATCGCCCAATCCTCCTGCGTTAAAAAAATAACGTTGTGGAAAAGTTGTGGTTGTTGCCGAATGTTGTGCCAAAAAATCAAATTCTGAATTTAAGTTTTTATAAAATTCGGGCGATAAAGTCATATTGGAAGCCGCGAATGGCTCTAATTTAAAACCGGGAGATAGCAGCCCACCTGATATTAAATTAGGTATAGCCGTTTTTTCAGGGCTAATTGTTTCTTTTCCAAATTCAGTTGTGTCGATGGGAGGTAATTCGGGCTGCATAAGCCCTTGCCCTAACACAAACAATGGAAAAGTAATTACTAAAATTAAAAGAATGATCTTCATAGAACAAGCCTAAAGTTTTCTGTTCTGTAAAAATAGCAACATTTGTGGGCAAGCTGATTGTATTTTAGTTTTTTTATTATTTTTTGAGGAATTTATCCTTAAATTATGGAATTGAAATTTTTAATCAAAGGCAAAAATCAAGTGTTGGGAATAAAATAAAGTATCAGAATTCAAACCCAAGCAACCTTATAAGTATTTATAGCATCTACTAATTGTTTAGCCTTTGAATAAAAAATTAAAATATAGTACTTATGAAATATTATTATTTATTGTTTATAGTTTTATTTTTTGCACAGAGTTGCAATAAGGAAGATACCCCTGGAACAAGGACTGTAAAATATGCTGATTTAAGTGAGGCATTTACAGTAACAAAAAACTCACAGGTTATTTTTGAGGAACAAGGCCTTGTGGTGGATTTTAATGACTTTTCGGATTATAAGCTAGGCTTTGTTAATTTTTATTCTATTGCCAATGTTACATGGAAATTACATCAAAAAGAAGGAGAGGTGAAGATTCGCCATTCTACTCTCTATGATAGAGGTGGGAGTTTATCTTTGCAATATCTGGATTCTCTTTCAACGGCAAATTCATCACCACCCAATGTATTTTGGGAGAAGGCCGTTTTTAATTCTAAATACAAATTGTATTTTTTAAAGGCCCATTTTGATTATGAAAATCCGGAACCGTATAGAGGTACAGGGCTTTCATATAAAGTTGACAGTGCTCAGTTTTTATTACAAATAAAGGAATAGAAAAAGGATTTTTATAGTTTGAAGTTGTTTAGAGTTGTCCTAATCATGATGCTTACCCACTGCACACCCTTTTATTCCCTAAAGGGAATCCTGCGCTGTGGGCTGATTTCCCCTTTAGGGGTTTGGGGTGAGAGCTGTTAACATATAGGACTTTAAACAACTTCATTAGATATAACCGTCTCAAATTATTTTTTTGGGGCGGTTATTCTTGTTGTATAATTTTTTATTAGCCAATTTAAATTTTACTTAATCCAATACTTTTATTATCCTTAAAAAAATCGGTATTTTGCAGAAGAAAATAAAATTTAACTGATGTTTAAATGTCGGGAGATAAATAAATTTAAATGAGCAGCAAAAAGGGCATGAATATTAATGCTAACCTGAAAAATCAAAACCATTAAAAAGAGAAACTCACCCTGATTGAGACTGCGTCACAATCTTCCCTCTCTACGTGTAGAGAGGGAGAAGAGGGAGAGTCATATTTAATTATTAAATATTTTTCCATGAAAAAGCTAAAAAGATACCTGGCCATTGTTATTGTTGTTTTAATAGTAGGGTATGTGTTGGGCCCAAAACCTCCAAAACCTGAATTAAACAAAGACCTACCTGTTATTCAGGGAAGTATCAGTTCTATTGACAAGGTGATTGAAAAAAAGGAATCGGCTATAAAAATAAGAACCGATAACGAATCAAGAATATATTGGGCAAACGACAGTATTCACGAACGTACCAATTATTGTTTGTTGTATTTGCATGGTTTTTCAGCTTCGTGGTACGAAGGTTATCCAACAAATCTGAATTTTGCCAAACGATATGGCTGTAATGCTTATTTGCCACGATTGGCTTCTCACGGTATCGATACTGTTGATGCATTGATTGATATGACACCTGATAGGCTTTGGACATCGGCCAAAGAAGCTTTAATGATTGCCCGAAGGATTGGAAAAAAGGTAATTATCATGAGTACTTCTACCGGAGGCACCCTGGCATTAAAATTAGCTGCCGATTTTCCAGAATATGTTGAAGGATTAATTTTATATTCTCCTAATGTCAGGATCAACGATCCGGCCGCATTTTTACTTTCGAAACCATGGGGATTACAAATTGCACGAGCCAATTATGGCGATAAATTCAGGGTAGTTGATGAAAATTTTGATTCGAAAGGGTGTGAATACTGGTATTGTAAATACCGGCTCGAAGCAGTTGTTTTTCTTCAACAACTCATTGATGCCACTATGAAAAAAGAAACTTACAAAAATATAACTGCACCGGTATTTTTGGGTTATTATTACAAAGACAAAGATAACCAGGACCCAATTGTGAAAGTCAGTGCCATGCTTAAAATGTACGATCAATTGAGTACCGCACCTGATGAAAAAGTGAAACAGGCATTTCCCGAAGCCGACGACCATGTAATTGGCTGCGAACTGTATTCGGGGTCGTTGGATGCTGTTATTTCATCGACTAATAAATTTGCTGAAGAGGTTTTAAAACTAGTGCCAGTGAATTAGATATTTACAAATAATTTATATTGGTTAGAGAATTTTAATAAGCATTAAAATTGGTACCCCATATTTTTAAGTAATCTGTAAATAGTTGATTTTGAAACACCCAGCTTTTCAGCTACAAGAATAGCTTTATTGTTGTATTTTTCCATAAAGTGCCTGATTATTTGTTGGTCATATTGTTCCAGTGTTTTTTCCTTCGAATTTAACAAGTCCATATTATTATTCTGCGAAAAAATAATATGGTTTTCCTTTATAGTACCGTTTTCAGCCATTATTATTGCCAATTCAATAATGGCTTTAAGTTCGCGGACATTGCCCGGGAAATGGTATTGTAATAACTTTTTAGACGCTTCGGCAGATAGTTTTGGCTGATTTTGATTGTTCTCATCACAAAAATTCTTAATAAATGTTTTGGCAAGAATAATAATATCGGCACCTCTGTCTCGCAGAGGTGGCAAGTTTATTGGAACACCCATTATACGGTAATAAAGGTCTTTCCGGAACAGCCCTTTTTTAACCTCTTCGGAAAGGTTTTTATGAGTGGCAATAATTAACCGTGTATTTAATTTAATGGATTGTGTGCCGCCAAGCCTTGTTAATTCCTGTTCTTGAATTACTCTGAGCACTTTTGTTTGAGCTATTAGGTCCATTTCGGCAATTTCATCGAGGAAAAGAGTCCCATTCGAAGCTAGTTCAAATTTGCCTATTTTCCGAGAGTTAGCACCGGTAAAGGCTCCTTTTTCATACCCAAACAACTCACTTTCAATTAATCCTTCAGGGATGGCACTTACATTAACGGCTACAAATGTTTGTTTTGCTCGGTTTGAATTGTAATGAATGGCTTTTGCAACCATCTCTTTACCTGTACCTGTTTCGCCGGTAATAGAAACTGTAATATTGGCATTTTTTACTCGTTCAATCATTTGAAAAACCTGCTTTATTTCCTGACTTTCGCCAATAATTGCCGATTGTGCTGAATATTTGGTTTTAACTTCCTTTTTTAAGGTTTCGTGTTTTTCCTGCAATTCCTGGTAATCACGAATGTTCGTTATTATTTTCCAAAGCCGGTTTTTGGTTTCTTCATTTTTGACAATATAATCGTATGCCCCTTTTCTTAATAGTTCTACAGCAATACCAATATCTTCTTGTGCCGAAATTATTATTACAGGTAATTCCGGATATACCTCTTTTATTTTTTTGAGGACTTCCTCACCATTCATATCACCAAGCCCATAATCGAGGGTGATTACTGATGGTTTTTTATACAGGTTTTTTAGTGCTTCAGCCCCTGAAGTATATTTTTCGATCTCGTATTCAGGATTAAGTGCCAGATTGTATTCCAGAAGCTCAGCGTACCACGTATCATCTTCAATAATAAAAATTTTAAAATTTTGCATTTTAGTTTAAATTAATCATCAATGATACTATGACAAACTTTTTGTGGGAAATGTTTCAGAATAAAACTTTTGTTTCAAAATAAAACTTTATGAAAAATTAATTTGTTTTTAAGGTGCTGTAAATGAGGCTGTATTTCATTTGGCATCATGTTAGTACATATGGATTGATTGAATAAAATTGGATTGTTCAATAAACTATATTTAAAGTTTTTGGTTTAGTAAAATAAAACCACAATTAATGATGAAAAATATATTCAGGTATTTTCTATTAATTTTTATAGGCCTGGCATTTACACAATGCTTAAAAAGCCGGTTAGATGATATTAATTTGCCAGCGGAGGAGGAAGTGAATGTCCTGGAATCGCTTGTAGTTCCTGCTAATTTTAATTTTAGGACAACACAGGATGTTACAATTAATTTAATAGCTCCTGACTTTTTGCACGGAGCTGTTTTTGATATTTATCATCAAAATTTTCTCGAAGGGAAAATCAAATTGGGATCCGGTGCTTTTTCACCTGGGAATTCCTTTTCGGCATTTGTAAGTATTCCGGCATACATTGATACAATTGAAATTGCCTCAAGGTATTTTGGATTAGAACAGGAAGTTAAACTGCCTATTCTTAACGGGAAAGCCGAATACGATTATTCAGTGCATTTTAATGCAGAGAGGGAAGTAGAGCCCAAATCAGCTAATGTTCCTCTTAAGTCGGCCGAAGTAGCTGGTTTTTCATACATGGGCACGTATACTGCAAATGGGTACCCCAATTATTTACATACTGTTAACGATAAAGCATGGGAGTCGTTATTAAGCAATTTAAATCAAACTTTGCCCGAGGGTGTATCTGTTCCTAAAACAAAACCACAATTTATTGCAGGAAGTTCACAAACAAATTTAGTGTTAAAAGAGCGTTCGAAAGTATATGTTACTTTTGCCGGAGAAGGAACACCACTTGAAAGTGCTTTGGGTTATTTTATTTATGATGGGTCGAAACCCGCTGATAATAAACACATCATTATTTTCCCAAATGCATCAGCACCCGGAAGTGGAGGTTCGTTACACAGCGGAGATAAAGTTTTGTTAGGCGAATTTCCTGCTAATACTACCATAGGTTGGTTTTTAGTTCCCAATGGGTGGAGTAAAAAGGACCGGTTGGTTTACGATATTAATGGGATTTATTATTCTGTTCCTTCATTTAATCCAGAAGGTAGCTCAGATTTACAAAACCACATGATTTTGTTAAAAGATATCCAAAATGAAGTAATTGTTTTAGGATTTGAAGATAAAAGACGCGACAATGGTACATCTGACAATGATTTTAATGATGCTGTATTTTATATTACGCTTGATAATTTGAACGCTGCTGATTTAACCAATGTGAGTGCAACAACATCGCCTGTTGATACCGATGGTGATGGTATTATTGATATATTGGATGCATATCCAACCGATGCAACGTTGGCATTTAATAATAATACTGTATCAGGGAATACCGGTTCAATAGCCTTTGAGGACTTATGGCCAAGTATTGGTGATTTTGATTTTAACGATTTGGTGGTTGATTATAAGTTTAATCCAATTACAGATGCATCGAACCTTATAAAAATTTTGGAAATTCAACTAACAATCAGGCATATTGGGGCCTCTTTTCACAATGGATTTGCTTTTGAATTACCGGTACCTGCATCGTCTGTTCAGAGTGTTACCGGGGCTATTTTTTCTAAAAATTATGTTAATATCGCGTCAAACGGAACTGAAAGTGGTGTAAATAATGCAATTATTTTTGGTTTTGATGATGGGTGGAATGTCAATGGACAAACCTTAACTATTCAGGTAAAATTTACCAATGCGATCAGTTCATCGAGCCTTGGGACTTTCCCATTTAACCCATTTATGGTTGTTGATGGCGATAGAGGCCGTGAGGTACATTTAGCTGATAAACCTCCAACATCAAAGGCAAATAGTGGCTTATTTGGACAAAATTCTGATTTTTCCAACCCTGCACAAGGCAGGTATTACCGAACAAATAATAATTTACCCTGGGCTATAAATATAGCAGGGCCATACGCCATTCCAAAAGAAAAAGCAAGTATCAACAAAGGGCATCTAAAATTTGTCAATTGGGCTGAATCGGCAGGTTCGCAATATCCCGATTGGTACTTAAATATTTCGGGTTACCGCGATGCTACTTATTTATATTAATCAATTTTTTAGAGCTATTTTGAGGTAATACCTTATAAAATCGAAAAATATTTTTTTTTACATTTGAAAATAACAAGTTTAGGATAAAATATTAATTGTAAATTTATTACAAACATCAATTGAAAAAATGTAAATTACAGAGTAATCGATAAATAATAAATTGATTGTGGTTAAAAAAGTGCACTGGAGTGTGTTTTAGCAACCAATGTGTGTTTAATACGTTACCAATAAAAACCTATAATTAAACGTATGAAAAAAATTCTGGTAGTTGATGATAAACCTTCAATAAGTAAATTGATTGTTCAGTTTTTAAGTCAAACTTATGAAGTGCATACCGAAGAAGATGGACTAAAAGCACTGGCCTGGCTTCAGGAAGGTAATATCCCTGATTTAATTCTTACCGATTTGCAAATGCCCAATTTAGATGGGATGGAGTTGATTTCACGATTAAAAGAAAGTGGGTATTTTAGTGATATTCCGGTAATTGTTTTGAGTAGTAAAGATAGTAGCGATGACCGTGTAAAATGTTTGAGGTTAGGGGCCGAAGATTATATAATGAAACCTTTTAATCCCGAAGAACTTCTTATCAGAATAGAGCGAATTTTAAGCCGATAGATATGGAAGTTGGAAAAACAGGGCCGGTATTTTTGTATGTTGGATCTAATCAATCGTTAATTGATGAACTCGGAAACAGTGAAGATTTTGTTTTTTATAGTGTACCCAACCCATTATTGGCTTCAAAATTATTTCAAGAGAATAAAAAATTAGACGGTATAATTTGTGAGCAAGAATTACCCGGACAAAACGGACTAAGTTTTCACAAGTATTTTGTCAACTTGTTCGATATAAATCAGAAAATACCTTTTGTCCTTCTTGTGGAAAAACTATCACCTGAATTAAAAAAACAAGCTTTACTTCAAAAAATCGATGATGTTTTTGAATTTCCTATAAACGTAAAAAACATTGTTAGCCGATTAAATTTTTTATCTCAATTAAAACCGACTATTAATCAGAGAGGTACGAATAAAGTACAGCTGTCTAATGAGTTTTATAAAACACCTTTTTTTAAGCGTTCTTTCGATATTTTAGTTGCAGGTATTGCTTTATTATTTGCGTCACCTTTTTTGCTGGCTTTTATAATTGCCATCAGGCTCGAGTCAAAAGGAAAGGTATATTATATTTCGAAAAGGGTAGGCACTGGTTATAAAATATTTAATTTTTTGAAACTTCGGTCAATGTACCCCGATGCTGATAAACGGATGAAAGAATTTCAGCACCTTAATCAATATGCCGATAAGTCGGAAGAAAATTTAAGTAATGTTTCGGATGATAAAATAATAAGTAAGGCATCCACTTCTTCTGATACAAAAGGAACCATATTATTTGGCGATGATATTGAAATTGACGAAAAAACTCATATTAATTCGACACGTAAAAAGCAGGATAGCGCATTTGTGAAATTTGAAAATGATCCACGCATTACAAAAGTTGGGCACATCATACGGAAACTAAGTATTGATGAGTTACCTCAACTTATAAATGTTTTAAAAGGCGATATGTCGATTGTTGGAAACAGGCCTTTGCCATTATACGAAGCCGAACTTTTAACAACCGATAGCTGGACTGATCGCTTTAACGGGCCTGCTGGCATAACTGGTTTATGGCAGGTTGAAGCCAGAGGCAAATCATCAAAAATGTCGCCCGAAGAACGTAAAGGTTTGGATAATAAATATGTAGAAATATCAAACAGCAGGTTTTCATTTTGGAAGGATATTTGGATTATTTTACGCACAATACCTGCTGTTTTTCAAAAAGAAAATGTGTAATGGTATTTAAACAACTTTTTTTTGTATTCACTTTTCTGTTTTTTTCAGGAATTGCAAAAGCACAATTGCAGGAAGATGTTATTACTAAAAGTCTCCGAGAAAATGACTTTAGTAAAGAACTACCAACACTTGATTCACTCATGTTTTTTGCTGAACAAAATTCTCCATTGCTCAGGTTTTACGATGCCGATATTATTATAAATAAATTAAAAGTTGTTTCTGAAAAACGGGACTGGATGGAACATCTGGCGTTTGAAACCGATGCCAGGTATGGGCTGTTTGATAACCTGATACTAAAAGAAGATTTGGGGACTCAGGATTTAGCCGCTTCAACAACCGAACAAACACGTTATTCTGTTGGAGTTTCATTACGTATTCCATTATCGAAAATTGCCGACCGCAAAAATCGGATAAATATTGCCAAATCAGAAACTCAAAAAGCAGTATATCAGCACGAAGCAGCCATAAAAGAATTACGGCAACTGGTAATTGTCCAGTATAATAATGTTTTAAAATCGCACCGGCTTATGATTGTAAATAATGCTAATGTTACCTCATTTAAGGTTCAGGTGTTACGTGCCGAGAAGGATTTTTTGAATGGGAAAATAAATATTGCTGAATTAGCACGATTAAGGGAGATGCTTGCCAGGGGAATTGAAAATTTTGAATCAAATAAATCTGCTTTTCAATTGGCATATTTGGTTTTGCAGGAGACTGTTGGTATAAATTTAAAACACTAATTGTGAATTTTAATCTGTTATTTTTTATACGATTATTTTTAAGGCATATCGCCCTACTTATAGCAGTACCAATTATTTTGGCAGTTTTGGTTTTTTACTTTACAAAAGGCCAGCCTCAGAAATTTACATCAAAAACAAAAATTTATACTGGAATTGCTTCCGGGTCATCAATCGAGGTATTAGAGAATCAACGCTTCGATTTTTTCGCCACCAACACCGCATTTGATAACCTAATAAATATTGTAAAAGCCCGAAATACAATTGAAAATGTAGGATTGGAATTGTTTACCCAACACATGCTTTTAGAAATTCCGGATTCTAAAATTATTTCTCCCCAAAAATATCAAAGCCTTATGGAGATAGTCCCCGACAGTATTAAAAAGCTGGTTGTTAAAGGCGATTATCAGAAAACTCTTACAAATTTCCGGATGGCAAAAGAATCGGGGCATCAAAATTTTGTGTACAAGTTAATTAACCTAAAACACGCCGATTATAGTGCCGAAAAAATATTAAGTAAAATTACTGTCCGTCGGATTTCTAATAGCGACCTTGTCGAAATATCGTATGAATCAGACGATGCAGGAATTTGCCAGAATACGTTATTAATACTGTCGAATGTATTTGTGCGTTTATACGCCGAAATGAAAGTAAATCAATCGGATGCAGTTGTTAAGTATTTTAACGAGCAGTTGGCTTTGTCGAATAAACGGTTAACCGAAGCCGAGGATGAGCTGCTTGATTTTAACCGTTCAAATAATATTATTAATTATTACGAACAAACAAAACACATTGCTTCTCAGAAAGAGCATTTTGAGATGGAATATCAGGGTGTTCAAATGCGGCATGAAGCGACAAAATCGGTTTCACAAATTTTGGAATCGAAAATGAGTTCGCGGCAAAAATTGCGTGTAGCCAGCGAAGGTGTTTTGGAAGCCAGAAATAAAATATCAGCCGTTAACATTAAAATTGCAATGAAAAGCCTGAATTTGGGTTTAGATTCGGTTGCAACAGTTGTTGCTGGTAAAGAATTGGCTGAACTACAACTTGAAGCCGAACGTTTGAATAATGACCTACGCCAGGCAATGGATACCCTTTATTGGGTTGATAATGATATTGATGGGTTGTCAACAAATTCGATTCTTGAAGATTGGTTGAAAAATATTATCGAGTACGAAGGTACAAAAGCCCAGTTGTTGGTGCTTGAGCAAAAACGGATTGAATTTCGCGAATTATATACCTTATTTGCACCGCTGGGAGCAACTATGAAACGGTTAGAGCGAAAAATTGACGTGGCAGAAAAGGAGTATCTATCATTATTACATAGTTTGGCTTTGGCAAAATTAAAGCAGCAAAACATTGAATTAACTTCGAATTTGAAAATGATTGATATTCCCTATTTCCCTATTATGCCCGAAGCCAGTAAACGGAAAATATTGGTGGCTATTGCCGGAATAATGGGATTTGTTCTGGTAGCCTTTTTTATTCTTTTATTGGAATTTTTAGATGTTAATATTAAAAATGCAAGGGGAGTTGAGGATAAAATTGGTTTAAAAGTAGCAGGGATTTTCCCCAGGATTGAAACTTCGAATAAGAAAGTTGACAACGATTATATCATTGACAAAGCAACCGATGCCATTGTGCGGCACGTTGTTTTTTCAAATGAATTTACTGGTAATGAATCAAACAATCCGGCCCTGAATATTTTTATTTCAACACAAAAAGAGGAGGGTAAAAGTTTCCTTTGTACATTGGTTTCAGACCGTTTGATACCTCTTGACTATAAAGTATTATTACTTTCAAATTCTGAAAACTTGGAGGTTAAAAGTCCCGAAGTTGATGTGGTTCATTATTCTATTACCGAAAAGTTTTACAGAGTCACTAGTTTGGAAGAATTAGTTCCTGAGTTGTCAACTGAGAAACTGGCAGCTTACAATTTTATTTTTCTGGAGGTCCCCGATTTGCTGAACCATGCTTTTCCAGTTAAATTATTCAATAAATCGGAGCATATTTATCTGGTTACCCGTGCCAATCGTCCATGGTCAGCTGCCGATAAAAATGTAATAAAAACATTCACTTCAATTGTAAAAGGTCCTGAACCTGCTATCATTCTTAATGGTGTTGAACTTCAGGAAATGGAGACAATTATTGGCGATTTACCGCGTAAAAGGTCTATGTTCCGCCGGATTTTAAAAAATATTATCCGATTACGTTTTTATTCTAAAAATAAAGTGGCCTCATGATCGCTATAATCAAAAAGGTTATTTATGAAAAAAACATTGCTTCATTGTTAAGCAATGTTTCATCTGCCTTTTTAGGATTATTAAGTTTTTTGCTGTTAATCCGTTCACTCGATAAAATCCTTTTTGGCGATTGGGTGTTGTATGTAACCCTCGCTTCATTTTTAGACCTGTTGAGGTTTGGTTTAACTCGTACTGCTGTTGTCCGGTTTATGTCGGGTGCTTCTGACGAAAACAAAAAAGCTTACCTCGGTGCCAGTTTTAAAATTAACCTCTATTTATTAGGATTTATAGCTATTGTATGCTGGCCCATCGCATTTATAGTAAGCAAGTCCGGGGTAAACATCAGTAATGGATACCTGCTTTTTTTAAAATGGTATCCTCTGTTAGCACTTGTTAATTTAAGTTGGAACAATGCGTTATCGTTGTTTCAGGCCGATCAGAAGTTTTTGTTAATGTTAAAAGTTCAGTCCGTTAATTTGGTGGTTTTTGTTGCTTTTTTAACTGTCAATTTGTTTTTTCTTCACTGGGGATTAAATGAGATAATAGTGGTACATCTTGGGGCCAACCTTTTAGCTAGTATTTATTGTATGATTTATAAATGGGATGGCTTGGTTTATTTGAAGAAAGCAACATCAAATACGATTAAGGAACTTCTTGATTTTGGGAAATATTCGATGGGCACATTAATTGGATCGTCGCTGTTAAAAAGTGCCGATACATTTATTATCGGATTAAGCCCCGTGTTAGGTTCAGCAGGAATTGCCTTGTATGCTATACCTTTAAAATTGACCGATTTGCTGGGTATACCGCTTCGGGCATTTACAATGACTGCTTACCCTAAAATGGCACAACTCAGTAAAAATAATAACCTCGAAGGATTACGTAAAATATTTTATAGTTACACGGGTGTGATTACTATTTTGTTTATTCCTGTTTCAATTATTGGATTTGTTTTTGCAGAACAACTTGTTTTGTTTTTAGGAGGACAAGGATACAGTGATTCGTTACCTTTGCTAACTACTATTTTTCGAATATTTACGCTTTACACCCTCTTTTTACCCTACGACCGGTTTACAGGAGTGGCACTTGATAGCATCAATAAACCCCGCCTGAATTTGTACAAAGTTATTGTAATGGCTGTAGCAAATATTATTGGCGATATTGTTGGAGTTTTTGTTTTTCAATCGCTCGAAGTGGTTGCTATTGTAACTGTTGTGTTTACCATTATTGGCATTTGGATGGGGAATTTTTATTTGATAAAAGCAATTCAAATTAAGGTTTTACCTGTATTTACTGAAGGTATCCAATTTTTTAAAAATATTAAAAAGATTATCCATAATTGATATGGAGCATTTTAAAAAAATTCGAGGTGCAGAATTATTAAAAAAACCAGAGTACATTGTATTATTGATGTTGATTGTGGTTGTTTGTGCATGGGTAACTGCCAAAATAGGCTTAATTGCCGGGCTTGGAATAATAGTTTTGCCCATGGTTATTTCATTCCTTTCGGTTGTTTTTTTGTACCCGCGGGTAGGATTGTTAGCCATTTTTGTACTTAATTTTACGGCACTTGGAATTAACAGGTACGTGCCTGCCCCTTGGGGATTATCAATCGATGGAATATTAGTTTTGACTTACCTGGCACTGTTTTTACAATCGTTCCGCACAAAAATAAAATGGATAAATGCAAAATCTGATTTAACTCTTTTGGCGGCTATCTGGTACGGTTATGCATTATTTCAATTAGTAAATCCCGAAGCGGTGAGTCGAGTCGCATGGTTTTATGCCATGCGTGGAGTGGCTTTTTATATGTTGCTGATTATTCCACTTATTTTTATCCTTTTTGGCAAGAAAAAAGACATGCATGTTTTTCTGATGATTTGGGCGGTTTTTTCAATCCTTGGTACTCTAAAAGGAATAATGCAAATGACTTTCGGTGTTGACCCCTTTGAACAGAAATGGTTAGATAGTGGTGGTGCAGTGACACATATTCTTTTTGGCAAACTCAGAGTATTCTCATTTTATTCGGATGCCGGGCAATTTGGGGCTTCGCAAGGGCAAACAGGAGTTGTGTTTGGAATTCTTGCTCTTAATAAAAAAGACAACTTAAAACTACGTATATTTTATGCAATAACAGCCTTATTTGGAATTTACGGATTGATGATTTCCGGGACAAGAGGTGCCATTGCTGTCCCTGTTATGGGAGTGGCTTTGTACGTTATTCTTCGGAAAAATATCAAAATAATGGTGCTTGGTTTGATGGCTGGTTTGGCTGTTTTTATATTTTTTAAATACACCAGTATCGGAAATGGAAACTACAATATTCGGCGGATGCGCACAGCATTTGATCCGAACGATGCATCGTTACTTGTTCGTCTCGAAAATCAACGAAAACTCAAAACATATTTAGCCACACGGCCGTTTGGTGGAGGGTTAGGCTCGGCAGGAAACTGGGGACAGCGGTTTTCTCCAAATACTTTTTTGGCAAACACCGCAACCGACAGCTGGTATGTGGCTATCTGGGCCGAAAATGGCGTGATTGGGCTTATGCTACACCTCTTTATTTTGTTTTATATTCTGATTAAAAGTTCGTATAAAATTATGTTTAAAGTACGTGACGATTGGATAAAAGCCCAGTTAAGCGCCTTGGCAGCCGGTTATTTTGGGATTATGGTTGCCTCCTATGGCAATGGAGTATTGGGGCAAATACCTACCGGACTTTTAATTTATTCAAGCATGGCTTATTTATTTTTAGCCGAAAAGCTGGATAACGAAGCATTAAATGAAAAAGCTAAAGTTGAGGAAACCAAAATGAAGGTAATTGTGTAATCGTATTAATGGGAAGTTCGAATATTATGGAGGAACAAGTATATAATAGGCCACTTGTATCAATAATTACAATAAATTTTAATCAAGTTGATGTAACCATCGATTTATTAAAGTCACTGCGGAAATTAAGTTATACTTCGGTTGAAATTATTGTTGTTGACAATGCATCGCCCACTGAAAAACCTGACAGAATAAAAGAAGAATTCCCTGAAATTCAACTTATTAAAAGTCCCAAGAACCTGGGATTTGCAGGCGGCAATAACCTGGGAATTAAAGCATCAAAAGGGGAGTACCTCTTTTTTATTAATAACGATACCATTGTTCCTGAAAATATTATTGAACCTCTTGTTAAGCGGCTACAAGAAAATCCATCCATTGGAATGGTAAGCCCAAAAATAAAGTTCCACTGGGACACATCATTGATTCAATATGCCGGATATACTAAAATGAATCCTTATACTATTCGTAATCATTCCATAGGTTATCATCAGCCCGATGGCCCTGATTATGACAATCCTGAAGAAACAGAATCGATTCACGGTGCAGCCATGATGGTTCCCCGGTCGGTAGTTAAAAAAGCAGGTTTAATGCCTGAAATTTATTTTCTATACTACGAAGAACAGGATTGGGTACAAATGGTAAAACGTGCCGGATATAAAATTTTCTACGAACCGGCTTCATATATTCTTCATAAAGAATCGGTATCGACTGGGAAAAACAGCCCATTTAAAACCTATTATATTACGCGGAATCGGCTGGTATTCACCCGACGGAATTACAAAGGCAAATATTTAATTATAAGTGTTTTGTTCCAAATATTTGCTGCTGCTCCAAAAAATCTGCTATTATTTTTGATAAATTTTAATTTTAAACATTTTGGAGCTTACCTACGAGCTTTAGGATGGAATTGTGTACATTTTAAATCAATACATAAAAACCATCAACTAAAAAATAATTAAATGGAAATAGCAAAATTTATAATACATATAATTGAATACCTGCTTGTTATTTATTTTGGATTTGCTGCAGTTTATGTATTTGTATTTTCTTTTATGGGAGTTTTCCCTGAAAAGAAAAGGGAGGGGACTCCCAAAAAACAACGAAAATTTGCGGTGATGATACCGGGTTATAAAGAGGATGCAGTTATTGTAGATGTTGCAACTGATGCTTTAAATCAAAACTATCCAAAGGAACTGTTTGATGTGGTCATTATTGCCGATTCGTTTTTGCCCGAAACTATTAAACAGCTCAAAACAATTCCGGTTAAACTTGTTGAGGTTTCCTTTGAAAAAAGCACCAAATCAAAAGCTTTAAACAAAGCAATGGAAACAATTGGCGATGACTATGATGTTGCTCTGGTTTTGGATGCTGATAATATGATGAAACCTGATTTTATCGAAAAAGTAAATCTTGCTTTTGATAGTGGTTTTAAGGTTGTTCAAGGCCACAGGGTAGCTAAAAATACGAATACTGCTTTTGCAATATTGGATGCCATAAGTGAGGAAGTAAACAATCACATATTTAGGAAAGGCCACCGGAAACTAGGTTTGTCATCGGCATTAATTGGCTCAGGAATGGCATTTGAGTATGCCTTTTTTAAAGATACAATGGCTAATGTAAAGGCTGTTGGTGGTTTTGATAAAGAGCTTGAATTAAAATTATTACGCGACCGCAATACCATTGAATACCTGCATTTTGCTTTGGTTCTTGATGAAAAAGTACAAAAAGCCGATGTTTTTGCTACTCAACGTAAACGGTGGCTTTCGGCTCAATTTATTTATTTCAGGCGTTATTTTTTTTCCGGGTTAAAAGAACTTTTCCTCAGGGGGAATGTCGACTTTTTTGATAAGGTCTACCAGATGGTTTCTCCTCCAAGGATTTTACTTTTAGGATTGGTAACCATTTTAACCATTTTTTATGGACTGGTAAATCTGGTACCGTCAATTGATGTGATGTTAGCCATTAGCTTTAGCAATTGGCTTAATATTATTCTTCTCGTGTATGTGGCATTTGTTTTGGCAATCCCACGTCGTTTTTACAATTTAAAAACCCTGGCGGCTGTTTTAAAACTTCCAAAAGCTTTTTTCCTGATGTTCCTTTCCCTTTTTAAGTTAAAGGGAGCAAATAAAAAATTTATTCACACAGCTCATGGTGTCGAAATTAAATCAACTGATTTAATCGGTAAAGAAGAATAACACATAAAAATAGGCAATTGTTTCGCTCAATATTGTGCGGGTTCCAACACTTGTTGTCCACCATTTACGAGGGTTGTAAGCTGGGTCTTCCACAGAAATAATGCCTACAGAAAATTCGTCTTTCATGGCTTTCCGAAAAAGCAGCCTACTTCGTCGGGCATGGCTCCCCACAGCAAGTACATCTATTTTTGTTACCGTTTTATTTTCTTCTTTAATCCATGATTTTAGTGAAAGGGCCGAATTGTACGTCCGATCGCGCTTATATTCACCTCCCGGAATAACAGCAATTTTTTCTTCAGGGAAGCCCATTTTTACAAATGTCGATGCTGTAAATTCAGCCATGGTTTTAAACTCAGTCATAAAATAACCTGTTTGAATCTTTCCTCCTGTGGTCACAATTAAATCATAACCTCCTGAATCAAAAATATGCATGGCTTCTTTAACCGAAAAATCAGGCATTTGCCCATCGAGCACAAGAATATTTCCTCCAATTGGTTTATTAACACTTAAAAACAGAGGAAGGGTTTTTACGAAACAAATTACAAAGGCAATTAAAAGAATAAAAAGCAGGATTTTTCCTTGCCAGGTGAGTACACGGCATTCTTTGCGTTTAATCAGTATTATTTTTGGCATAATTAAAAATTCAGTGGTATAGTTTTGTATGCTTATTATTTATGATAAAACTAATTACAAGGTTCTGATTCCCTATATTTTAACTTAAAATCGTGACTCTATTTAATAAATTGTATTAAAATCTTAATATTCTCCCTAAAATAGTAAAAACGGTTGAACGAATTGTTATGTTCATATGTTATGTTTAAAAATTAGCCATTTTAAAAACTTAGGTCAAAACTCGTTAAAAATCAGGGAAAAAGAATTACTAAAACCTGTTTTTCGTAAGGAATAAATGGAATAATTAGCGTATTTTTAAGATAAAATGTAATAGTTTGTTTATGATAAAAATTGGGATTGAGGGCCAACGGTTATACCGTAAAAAGAAACACGGGATGGACATGGTGGCGTTAGAACTTATAAAAAACCTGCAGGAGATCGATACCGAAAACCAATATGTGGTTTTTGTAAAGCCCGACGAAGATAATAGTTGTATTCCGAAGGCCACAAATTTTAAGATTGTTGAGCTTAAAGGAGGGCCTTATCCAATATGGGAACAGTTTTTTTTGCCAAAAGCGGCAAAAGCCGAAGGGTGCGATATCCTTCATTGTACCAGTAATACTGGTCCAATTTGGTCGAAAGTACCTTTAATTACCATTCTTCACGATATTATTTACCTCGAAAGTATTAGCATTTTTAAAAAGGCCGGTTCGTGGTATCAAAAGTTGGGGAATATGTATCGCCGATTGGTGGTTCCGCCGGTAGTACGAAAAAGTAAACGCGTATCCACTGTCTCAAATTTTGAAAAAGAACGGATAAAATCATTTATGGGATTGGGTGATAATTTGGTGGCAATATACAATGGTGTTGGCAGTCATTTTAAAAAAATAACCGATAAACAAATATTAAATCAGGCAAAGGAAAAATACAAGTTGCCCGATAATTTTTTGTTTTTCCTGGGCAATACCGACCCTAAAAAAAATACACCTAATGTGCTGAAAGCATTTGCCGATTTTAAAGCACAAAGTACAATTGACTACAAACTTGTAATGCTCGATTACGATGAAAATGCTCTTCGGAAAATTCTTTCAGATATTGGGCATCCTGAATTGCGTGAAGATATTTTTCTGACAGGGTATATCAACAATGTTGATTTGCCAGCGATCATCAGTCAATGTCATGTTTTTTTATACCCTTCGCTGCGCGAGAGTTTTGGCATTCCAATATTGGAAGGGATGGCATGCGGCGTGCCTGTAATAACCTCTAATACTTCCTCAATGCCTGAAATAGCGGGCGATGCAGCCCATATTGTTGACCCACATAATTCAAGTGAAATAACTCAGGGAATAATTAAAATATTGGCTGATAAAACCTACCATGATGAACTTTGTCGGAAAGGGATTAAACGGGCAAAAAAATTCTCATGGAAAAATATGGCCCATGATTATTTAAAATTGTATAAGGAGGTTTATAATGAACTTAAGGCTTAAAAAATGGTAAAAGGGAAAGATATTATTGTTGTAGGAATACAAGCCTGGGATATTGAAATTGGAAGCAATTGTAAAAATATTGCAGCCGAATTTTCAAAAAATAATCGGGTGTTATATGTTAATCCGGCACTTGACCGATTAACGGCTATGCGCCATTCAGATGATCCACGTGTGGCAAAACGAAAAAAAATCATTAAAGGTGAAATAGAGCCATTTGAAAAAATTAATCCAAACCTGACGGTTTTTTATCCACGAAAAATAAATGAGTCAATCAATCAGTTAAAGCCCGATTTTTTATTCGATAAGTTAAATAAAATTAACAATAAACGATTTGCATCTGAAATAGAATATGCAAAATCCAAATTGGGAATTGGAGATTTTTATTTGTTTAATGATAGCGACATGTTCCGTAGCTTCTATTTAAAAGGACTATTAAATCCGCTGGTTTATATGTATTACACGCGCGATAATTTGGTGGCTGTTGATTATTGGAAAAAGCAAGGAATTAGGATTGAGGCGCTGCATATGAAAAAAGCGGATGTTGTAGTTGCAAATTCTACATATCTGGCAAAACTGGCTTCGAAATTTAATCCTTTCTCATATTTTGTAGGACAGGGATGCGAAACCGAAGCATTTGCTATTAAAAACGAGTATACCTTACCAAAGGAGTTTGAATCAATTTCCAAGCCTGTAATAGGTTATATAGGAGCTTTAAAAAGCCTTCGGTTAGATGTTAAAATCCTTGAATACATCGCAAAAAGTAAACCTGAATGGAGTGTCGTTTTAGTAGGGCCCGAAGATGAAGTATTTAAGGCTTCGGAGTTGCACAAAATGCCCAATGTTTTTTTTACAGGTAATAAAACTGAAGAAGAACTGCCATCTTATTTATCGGCATTCGATGTCGCTTTAAATCCTCAATTGCTAAATGAAATAACAATTGGAAACTATCCGCGCAAAATTGATGAATATTTGGCTATGGGAAAAGCAACTATTGCCACAAAAACTGAGGCAATGGATTATTTTGGGGAGTTTACTTACCTGGCAGCAAACAAAGAAGAATATGTTACTTTAATCGAAACAGCCTTAGCTGAAGATACACCTGAAAAACAAAAAAAACGGGCTGACTTTGCTGCTTCACATACCTGGACAAACAATGTCGAGGCAATCTATCAGAAGTTTGAAGAAACTCAAAAACGGTTAAAGGTATGAGTATAGTTGCAAAAATAAAAGCCAACCCCCGATTAAAAAAACTGGCCTTATGGATGATTATGCCACACAATCAGGCGCGTCCGCGGTTATGGGTGAAATTATTTTTAAATCCATTTAAACATCACAAAGGTAAAAGGTCGTTGGTACGCAGGCGCACACGGATGGACGTTCTACCGTTTAATTATTTTTCGTTGGGCGACGATTCTACCATCGAAGATTTTTCAACCATAAATAATGGAGTAGGGGATGTAATAATTGGTGACCGTACACGAATTGGCCTCGGAAATACAATTATTGGACCAGTTACAATTGGTAACGATATCAGGTTAGCGCAAAATGTTGTATTATCAGGACTTAATCATAATTATACCGACATTAATTTGCCCATTCATGAGCAAGGTGTTTCAACAGCCCCAATTGTTGTGGAAGACGAAAGTTGGATTGGTTCAAATGCGGTAATTGTGGCTGGAGTTACAATTGGGAAACATAGCATTGTGGCGGCAGGAAGTGTAGTTACAAAAAGTGTTCCTCCTTATTCGGTTGTTGTTGGCAACCCTGGACGAGTTATCAAGCAATACAATCATGAATCTCAGAAGTGGGAAAAAGTTTAATTAGTGGTTAAATAATATAGGCATGGAAATTTTGGAGATTTTATTTTGGGTGTTTTTATTTGTCATATTCTATTCTTATTTGGGGTATGGAATTTTGTTGTTTTTAATTATCAAGATAAGGCGTTTGCTGGGTTTATCAAAGAAATTTGAAGGGAATGATGATTACGAACCTGAAGTAACGCTGTTTGTCGCAGCCTTTAACGAAAAGGATTATGTCGATGAAAAAGTAAAAAATTCTCTGAGTTTAAAATACCCGCAAAATAAGGTCCGACAAGTTTGGATAACCGATGGCTCAGATGACGGAACTCCCGATTTATTAAAAAAATACGAGGGTGTTGAAGTGCACCATGTGCCTGAGCGCGGAGGCAAAATTGGCGCTATGAACCGGGGGATGAAGTTTGTAAAAACGCCCATTGTTATTTTTTCGGATGGGAATACAAACCTTGGAGAAAATTCAATTCAGGAAATTGTTAACCTGTTTCGAAATCCTAAGGTTGGATGTGTATCGGGCGAAAAAAGGATCTATTCAAACGAGGCTGATGCAGCTGCTGGTGCTGGTGAAGGAATTTATTGGAAATACGAATCCACGCTCAAAAAATGGGACGCTGAATGGTATTCTGTTGTTGGTGCTGCTGGTGAATTATTTGCCATTCGTACTGAATTGTGGCAGGAAGTTGAAAAAGATACTTTACTCGACGATTTTATTATTTCATTGAGAGTCGCCATGGCTGGATATACCATTCAGTATAATCCTGAAGCTTATGCCATTGAAACAGCTTCTGCAAATGTAAAAGAAGAACTTAAACGAAAAATACGTATTTCGGCAGGTGGAATCCAATCGGTAATACGGCTGCGTGCATTATTGAATATTTTTAAATATGGCAGGCTTTCTTTTCAATACATTTCGCACCGTGTACTTCGTTGGACAGTTACTCCATTGCTTTTATTGTTGATAATACCCATAAACTTAATCCTTGCCTTAAATGGAGGCTTTTTAAATGTCGATTTATATAATATCTTATTTGTGGGGCAACTGGTTTTTTATGTGGCCGCACTTACCGGATGGTTCCTCGAAAACCGGAAAATTAAAGTAAAAGTACTATTTATCCCTTATTACTTTTTTATAATGAACCTGTCAGTTTTTTTGGGTTTCAGAAGATATTTAAAGGGAAATCAATCGGTAAAATGGGAACGTGCCAAACGCGGGTAAACATCCTTATGTGTTGTTTGTTAAATAGTTATGCTTGTTGCCGGAGTTTTGGATAGTTTTGGAAATTTGATGAATAATGCAAAAATTAGTATATGCCATTTTATTTGTAGTTAGCTGTTTACAGGGCTATGGGCAAACCCCAACTTTTATAATTACTCAGGATTCACCTACTGTTATAAATCCGTCTTATTTTGAAAAAGAACCTGAAGGAGGGGATACTGTTTATATTTCCGATAATCGTACACAGGCATTGGTTTTTGAAGGTTTTAACGGAAATGAAACAACACCGCTTGTTTTTATTAATTCAGGAGGACTGGTAAATATCAATTCATTCGATTATTGGAGTGCGCTGGAATTTAAAAATTGCAGGTATATTAAAGTTTCGGGCAAAGGAACAGAAGGTATTAATTATGGCTTTAAACTTTCAGCTCAAAACAGTGGGGTAGCCTTTACTGAACTTTCTTCGAATTGCGAACTTGAATTTGTTCATATCGATTTTGATGGATTTGTGGGGATTCAGGCAAAAAAAGATTACCACGGTGTGCCTCCAAATCCAACTCCTGTTTTTGAAAAACTGGTGATCCATGATTGTTTGGTTGAAAATGTTTCGGAGGGTATGTATCTTGGCGAAACCACAACGCCGGGAATGGAGTTCAGGCACATTCGGATATTTAATAATATTCTTTATAATACCAAAAGAGAGGGTATTCAGATTGCAAATGCTGTTGAAGATGTTGAAATATATAATAATCTGATACTTAACTCAGGCACCGATCGTTTGTTCTCTCAAGGCAATAACCTGCAAATTGGTGATAATACTAAAGCGAACGTTTATGATAATATTATGATGAACGCCTTTGAAAATGGGGTTATTGTTTTGGGGGCAGGCGATATTTCGATGGAAAATAATTACTTCAGCTATAACAAGGGACTATTTATCGACAATCGGAGTGTCTCCATTGAGGATGCTGATATTATTATTAATAACAATCATTTTTATGGGATAATTGGCGAGGCTATTGTTACGAATCAGAACGAATTAAATCCTATTAATTTATATGATAATATTTGGTACGGTTCGTCATACTTTTTAAAAAATAATTCAGGAAATACGCAAAATTTAAAAGAGTGGAATAATGTTCAACGCTCCTTTATTCCACTAGAGCTGGTAAATCCTGAAGCCGGAGATTTTAGTTTATCACCTGATAATTCTGAAATTTTTAAAGGAATGGGGCCACTTGAAAATAATTCATATGTGTTTAATTATCAACCTGTTTTATATTCAGTTGGAAATTATTTTATTGATTGGGACGAAGACTCGGTTTTTTATATTTCTGCATCTGTAGCAGATAATGATATTCTTACATTTACGATTGAGAATCTCCCTGATTTTGTGACATTAGAAGAGGTCTCGAATGGAAGATTAAAATTATCGGTTAATCCCGATGTAACCGATTTTGGGAAATACCCGGTAAAGATTTCTGTTTCTGATTTGTCTCATGAAGCAAAAGCCCGTGAAAAAATTAACATAGCAATCAGGAATCCTCAAAATCAGCCACCCAATCTGGAGATGGTTGATAACTATCAAATGGAAACATTAAGTTCGGAAACAATTTTTATTGATTATTCAGACCCAAACAATGATACTGTGCAAGTTACGGCAAATAACCTTCCACATTTTGCCGAATTAATTAAGAACGGGCAAAATTATTACATTCGTTTAATGCCACGTTATATCGATGTGGGAGTGTATGAAAACATACAATTGACTGTAAATGACGGCTTTGGACTGTATGATTCAATAATATTTACTGTCGAAATTACTCCCAAAAAGCTACTATCAGGGATGCCGGTATTTCGGGTGAATTGTGGTGGGCCTGAAATTGAAGATACAGTTTTAAATTGGGAAGGTGCTTTTTATGAAACTTTGCCATACGAAATAAATGATAACCACCATACCGGAAGCCATACCTGGAGCGGAATAAATACAACCGTTGCCCCTGATAATTTATTTGGCCCCTGGTGTTTCGATTATGCAGGTGGTGATGAAATGAAGTGGGTATTTCCATGTGAAAATGGAACATATATTGTCAATCTTTTTTTTGCAGAAATAGAATCTGACGTAAATGCAAATGGGCCAGTTGTTTGTGATATTAAAATCCAGGATAACACGGTGGCCGAAAATTTCAATATTTTTGCGGAAGCAGGCCTTAAGGCCTTAAAAAAATCATTTGAGGTTGTGAATAATAACGGTCAAATTGAAATTGAATTTATGCATGTTGTCAATAATCCTAAATTAAGTGGAATTGAAATAGTTTTTGTTTCATCTGATACAACTACAGCTAATGCTACTCTATATCTAAAACCAGACGTAAATAGTCATATATACACTATATATCCTAACCCAGCTTCAAATTTTTTAAATATTAATTTTTCCGAAGCCATGAAGCAACAAAAAGTAAAGATCGAATTGTTAAATATGGAAGGGAAAACCCTCCTGAATCATTTTGATTTTATTTCAAATAAGAAAACGGTACATATTCCATTTGATAGAACACGCTTCCAGTCAGGAGCTTATTTGGTGAAAATATCAGCCGAAAATGGTTATACTCTAGTTCAACCAATAATTATTCAATAAATAGCTATTTTATTTTCCGGCAGGGACAGTAAAAGAAAAAATACTTCCTTCGCCAATTTTACTTTCTACGCTAATCTGGCCACCGTTTTTTTCCACAAAATCTTTGCATAAAATAAGTCCTAAACCACTGCCTGATTCATTATTTGTACCATGTGTATGGAAGTGCTTATTGGAGGTAAAAATTTCAGAAACGATGTTGGGTTCCATTCCGATTCCGTTATCATTAATAAATACTTGTACAAAATCGTTAATTCTGTTTGCACTGATTTCAATTAATCCTTGTTCGGGTGTAAATTTTATGGCATTACCCAGTAGGTTTCGTAATATTGAATTTATCATATTTAAATCAGAAATTACCGAAATGTCATTTGGGATTTTTATATTAATAGTTATATTTTTCTTTTTTGAATTTATTTTTAAAACAGCACACGTGCTTGAAACAATGTCGAATAAGTTTAAATTTTCGGGGATGATTTTTAATGTATCACTTTGAGATTTTGCCCAACCCAATAAATTTTCCAATAAATTAAAAGCGTCATCAGTGGTGTTTACCAGTAACTGGAGTGTTTCTAAAAAGTCCTCATCTTTTGGGTTTATTGTACCATTTACTATAAATCCAAGGGCTTGCTTAATTGCGCCAACAGGTGATCTTAAATCGTGTCCAATTATCGAAAACATCCTGTCTTTCAGGGCATTGGTTGCAGTAAGTTCCTTTGCTTGTTGTTCAATTTTTCGTTTACTATTTATTAAATCAATATGAGTTTTTATTCGTATTACTAATTCATCCTGACTTCTGACGATTAGTGCGGTAGCAATTTCCATTTTGATATCAACTTTGCTAATGGGGTTTCCAAAATTTCTTTGGTAGGTGACCTGAAAATAAATGTTTCCTTTGTTACGCTGTCTTGTATATGGGTTTCAGTGATGTTCATTACAAGAAAGCGTATTTCCCTAAGCAATAGCTTGGTTGTTAAGTCCAGGTATTTTTCTACTATCAATGCAACAAAACAAATCAATATATGGGCCCTAATTGCATCATGCTTTTGATGATAAATAGGCCGTGCCTGTAAGTCAAACTTGCTCATTCGGAATGATTGTTCTACATGCCATAGTTGGTGATAACGTGATATTACTAGCTCGTTAGATAATTGTTGCTCAGATAAGTCGGTACAATATCCCTTTATTCCCAGCAATAACCTTCTTTTTTCAATTAATGCGGTATTCAGTTCTATTTTCTCTTTGGAGACCTTTCTGATAAACTTGGCCCTGACTTTCAGGGATTGTTTGGCTACCAATTCTTCAGCTTTTTGAACAAGCTTGTTAAAATCATACAACTCCTTCTTATACCGTTTGGTTGAAAAATCACAAACCAAATCACCATGTATCGAAGAGAAACGGGCCTTTGTGCCATGGTTCCCATCCAGTGTATTGTGAATACGTTTTACTAAATCAAGGTTCGCATTGGCCAACCGTGCACCGACAATGTATGATATTTCCTTTTCCCTGAGTTCAGAAAGCCTCTGTTCATCGAGCATGGCTGCATTTGCCACAATAATAGGTTTAACCTGGGGGTGTCCTGCAATAAACCGTTCAACTATCGGCAGCATGGTTTTTCCTTCAAAGGTGTTTCCGGCAAAAACCTCGTACGACAAAGGAAAACCCGATTGAGTTACCAAAAGCCCGATTACTATTTGAGGCTGTTGTGATTTATTGTCTTTTGAGAACCCCTGTATTCTAAAATCATCGGCTTTAAAGGATTCAAAATAAAGAGTGGTTACATCGTACAGTACAAAATAGAAGGGCTCTTTAAATTTCTTTTGGGCAACATTATAGGCGCAATGCTCAATGTCGGCCTTATAGTTTGTTAATTTAGGGATATTGCGATAAATGCGTTGTGAGTACTGTATCCCAAAATAGTGTTGTAATAGTTCTATCGACCGCAGTTTCGAAGCTGGTTCAATTAACCTGATAATAGCAAAATCAAGTAATAACCGGGGCAAATGGGACAACTCACATTCATCAAGGCAGCTCATGAAAAAACGAAAAGCAAAATGGTGTGTTACCCCTATGCAATCAGCCCTATCGACCAATAATATCTTTTGTTTCTGGTCCGGGAATAAGGATAATTGCCCGGAATGCCCTTCAATCCACTCAAAGGCCTTTTTACGTAAAGCTTGAACTTCTATATCGTCCTTTCCACTACCTATATGTTTGATAATAATGGAACGGTGAGCAACATATTGCACCACTTGCAAGGCAATTGAGCCTGACCTGGTTTTTACTTTTCGTACCGAATACATACCATAAAAGTACGCGTTAGTGCGGTATTTTCATATAAACAAAATCACAACATGCTCAATATATGTGAATTATATCTTTAAATCTTGTCTTTTTTTGATAGCGTCAGAAGTCAGGACAAATCTCCAAAGAATTAAACCTGTCGCCCGGAACAGTGGACAATTATATTTCTTCGACTGTCAAATTCTTAAAAACCAAACTTGGAAAAAACAATCTACATGTCCTCTTATTTGTTGCTCTTTACCTTATAAAATAAAAAATCTTTAAAAAAAATATTAGATTTTTATTTCACAAGTGTATAACTGATTTGGGTGGCCTATTCTACCTTTACAGGAAAAACAAATATGGGACAAAATAAAAACGTAAAACTTCTTCAGCAGTATATTGATGGTGAAACAAATGAAGAAGAAACAGTGCTTGTTGAAAAAATAATGGCCGCGGGCACTACTGATCCGATTCTTAAAAACCGGTTAAATGACGATTGGAAAACAACACAATCTGTTGATGGTCCGGGCTTAACTCATATACTCGACCGTGTGCACCGCATAATTCATAAAAAAGAATTGTCGAAACAAACATCTGGCTTTAACCGGTTTATACAGGTATATGCAAAAATTGCGGCTGTTTTATTAATTCCTATTTTAATATCCGGGGCACTATTTTTTATGCAACAAAAATCCCGGCAAAACCCCTTACCCGAACAGCAGGCAACGTCAACTATATATGCACCCCTTGGATCGCGTGTAGCTTTTAACCTACCCGATGGCAGTACCGGCTATTTAAACAGTGGTTCATCCATTTCATATTCAATTCCATTTACGCAAAACAGGAATATTCAATTAAAAGGCGAAGCCTGGTTTGATGTGGCAAAAGATCCCAAACATCCTTTAACATTAAACACAAATGGTTCGCAGGTAAAAGTACTGGGCACCAGTTTTAATATCAGCGCTTATTCCGACGAAGATTATGTAGAAGTAGTATTAGCCGAAGGAAGTGTGGCTTTTTGTGCAGCCGAAACCGAAGCGGTAATATTAAATCCATCGGAACGGCTTGTGTATAGCAATAAAACAATTGTAATTGAAAAAACCGATCCTGAAAAATTTAAAGGGTGGACTGAAGGCAAACTTATATTCAGGGGCGACAATATGGGTGAGCTGGTTCGACGAATTGAAAGGTGGTATAATATTGATGTTGAAATTGCTGATAAAGAGATGGAAGCTTACACTTTCAGAGCAACCTTCGAAGACGATTCGTTGAATGAAGTGCTTCGTTTTTTAACTGTTACCTCACAAATAAACTGTCAAACTATCCCTGGTGGTTTAAGTCCTGATGGAATTTGGGGAAAAGAAAAAGTAATATTAACTATCCGAAAATAACTATTAACTAAAACCATTAAAATATGAATTCAAATAATGGCCCCTAGATGTTAAAAAAAAGGAAACCGCGCCAACGATTTCCCTAAAAAACTCAATCAGAATTTTATTAATTATTTAACAGATCAAATTTATGAAAAAAAGTAAAACGTTTGACGGGTGGTATTTCCATACCCTCAAAAAAACATTTTTAATTATGAGAATAACAGTTATTCTTCTTTTAGTAGGTTTTCTTCAGGTTTTTGCGATTAACTCCTATTCTCAAAAAACGAAGTTTTCAGTTGATTTAAAAAATGTAACAATTGAGGCGGCCCTTGATGTTATTGAAAATCAAAGTGAATTTTTCTTTATGTACAATGAAAAATTGATAGAAACTCAACGTATAGTAAATATTGAGGCTACCGATGTAAATGTGGAAGAATTATTAAATCAGTTATTTGATGATGGTTCTGTCGAATATTCAATTAGCAACCGTAAAATTTTTCTTGTCCCTAATGTAATCAAAGAGACGCAACAGGATCAGGTACTAACAGGTAAGGTGGTTGACATGTCACAGCGTGCTCTGCCCGGAGTAACAGTTGTAATTAAAGGTACTACCAATGGGACGGTAACAAATACCGATGGGACTTTTTCTTTGTCGAATGTCCCGCCCGATGCAACTATTGTTTTTTCATTTGTAGGAATGAAAACTCACGAAATTGTTTTTAGTGGCCAGACAGAAATAAACATTACTTTAATTGAGGATGCTATTGGTATCGAAGAAGTTATTGCTGTTGGTTATGCTACTCAAAAAAAGGTGAACCTAACAGGTTCAATATCATCAATAAAATTTGATGATGAATTAAACAACCGTCCCATCACTGATGCAACCCAGGCACTTAGCGGGAAAGTTACTGGAGTATGGGTAAGTCAGAATTCAGGTAAACCAGGTAGCGATGGAGCTCAATTGCGCGTGAGAGGCTGGGGTACAATGAACAATTCGAATCCGTTGGTAATAATTGATGGTGTAGAAGGCGCTTTTGAGCAAATAAATCCGACGGATATTGAAAGTATTTCAGTTTTGAAAGATGCTGCCAGTGCTGCTATTTATGGTTCTAAAGCAGCAAATGGGGTTATACTGATTACCACCAAAATGGGCAAAAAGGATGAAAAGATGGAAGTCGACCTCACATCTTATTATGGAATTCAATCGTTAGGCCGAAGGTATGATATGATTGATAATAGTGTTGAGTATATGCAGTTATGGAACCAGGCGCTGGCAAATGAAGGTTCAAGCCCCCTTTTTCCCGATTACATGATTTCTGCTTTTGAAAATGGTACTGACAAATATAAGTACCCAAATTCAAACTTTTTTGATGAGTTATTTCAAACAGCAACAATTCAAGAACACAATGTATCAATTAGAGGCGGTAGTAAAAATAGTTCTTCATTTCTTTCCTTTAATTATTTAAACCAGGAAGGAATGGTACCAAATACCAATTCTGAAAAGGTATGGAATAAGGGCAAATTTAGACTCTGACATTAATAATTGGCTTAGTGTAAGTGGAAGGTTTAATTATATCAGGAAGGTTTCAACAGAACCCTATGAAGATGTAACTTATGGTTCTTTGGGCCGTGTATTTTATATGCTTTCAAGTGTTGCGCCATTTACAGCCCCATATACAAGAGATGGCCGTTTTGGTTCTGTAGAGGCAATAGATGAAAATGGAAGCCTCCTTTATGACAACAGAAATCCATTGATTGATGCTGCTAACGGATTAACATCCAGAGAAAAGAATTACATTACTGCAAATGCATCTGCTATTATCAAATTCAGTGATGATTTACAATGGAATACCACATTGGCAACAACAGGTAACTGGAATTTAACTGACAGATACAATGAAAGTATATTTGGATACTCTGATTCTGGTATGGAGACTACTACAAAAAACTTTAACAGAGAAGGTTTGGAAATAAACCGGGAACAAATATCAACCATTGAAAATAATTTTTTTACAACTTTAAATTATAGCAAAGAGTTAGCTGAAATTCATGTTGTTTCAGCCATTGCCGGTGTACAGTTGCAAGACAGGAAAATTAAAAACGTATATGCCCGGCGGACTGAAGCTCCCAAAGAAGGATTAACGCAAGTTGATGCAGGTACTTCTGGAATTGTTGGAGAGGGGAATATGGTAGGACTAAAAATGTTCTCCTATTTTGGACGTTTAAACTACTCTTTGTCAGACAGATATTTGTTTGAAGCCAACATTAGGGCCGATGCTTCTTCCCGTTTTGCTGAGGGGAACAGATGGGGTATTTTCCCTGGTTTTTCAGCAGGCTGGAGAGTGATTGAGGAAGGATTTATGGAGAATTCTGAATTGTTCTCTAACCTAAAATTACGTGCTTCATGGGGGCAATTAGGGAATCAAAATATTGCAGGATATTGGCCCTATTTAACTGTTATAAACCAAAATAATAATTTAAGCTATAGCAATAATGGGAGTTTTAAACCAGGTGCCGCTGTTACAGCATTGGTTGATGAAGACATAACCTGGGAAACAACCTCTACACTTGACATTGGGATTGATGTTTCATTTTTAGACAGTAAGATCAATATTGAAGCTGACTATTTTAAGAAAAAAACCACTGACATTATTGTACAATTGCCAATTCCCCTCATTATCGGCGGGCTTACTGCTCCTTATGAAAATGTTGGAGAAATGTTAAATACAGGGTTTGAATTTAGCATCAATTATAATAACTCGAAATTGGACAGAAACCAGTTTGGATACGATTTAAATGCCAATTTTACCTATATTAATAATGAGGTTACAAAATTCAGGGGAGGAGATTCACCCGACCAGCTATATCTTATTCGAGAAGGTTATTCCTACCAAACCTTGTATGGTTATAAGTCAATTGGAATTTATCAAACTGATGAAGAAGCCGCAAGCCACATGCATTCTAATAGCTTTACGCCCAAAGCAGGAAATTTAAAATTTGAAGATTTAAACAACGATGGCAAACTCGGATTTGATGACAAACAGGATTTAGGTAACACAATACCAAAATTTATGTATGGGCTTTCTACCAATTTTACTTTTAAGGGTTTCGATTTAAATGTCCTTTTGCAGGGAGTAGCCGGTATAAATGCCTATACCCAAAATGACCTTACAAATTTCACCAGCGATAATCCATCCCTCACAACAAAATGGAGAGATGCCTGGACACCTCAAAATAAGGATACAAATATCCCAAGTTTAAAAATGAACGATTCGTGGGATAATTCACAGTCATCTTTCTGGGTGCATGATATTAGTTTTCTGAAACTTAAAAACATTCAGTTAGGATATACTGTTCCGAATACTGTTTCTTCAAAATTAGGGCTTGGAAAAATTTATGTTTATACAAATGCTCAAAATGTGTTTACGATAGTAAACAAAGACTATGAAGGATATGATCCTGAACGGAACACATTTGGTTCAGGACAAAATATGTATCCTATTCCAAGAATAATTTCACTCGGTATTAATCTTAATTTTTAAAACAATGAAACTTAGAAATATTTTAACATATAGTTTAATATCAATCCTGCTCTTTGCTTTTAACGGATGTACTGATAAATACCTTGATTTTTTCCCTGAGGATAAGATCACTTCAGCAATTTTCCCTAAAAATGAAAGTGATATAAAATTGTTATTAAATGGAGTATATGCTCAATTAAGAGAACGGTCGATTTATAATGAAGGACTTTTTGGTTTTGGCATTCTCGATGGGGCAACTCCCAATGCTTTTAATTGGGGAAATACACCTATTGCAAAAGCTGGTAATGGTCAACTTACTTCTGGTGATGGAGATATTGTTACTTATAGATGGGAAAGGTGTTACAGTATAATATCACGAGCCAATTTTTTACTTGAGGCTTTGGAAGTTGTTGAGTTGGATGGAGCGGTAAAATCAACCTACCTGGGTGAAGCTCATTTTTTAAGGGGACTGGCATATGCAACTTTAGTTGAATCGTATGGAGGTGTTCCGATTATAAAATCATCAATTTCAACCGAAGAAGCAAGGAGCATAGGCCGCTCTTCAAAAGATGAGTCCTGGAATCAGGCTATTTCAGATTATGATATGGCTATTCAGAACCTCAATGTTGATGCTCCTGAAGTTGGCAGAGCTACCAAAGGAGCTGCACTCGGCATGAAAATGAGGGCATACCTATACCAAAATAAATATGATAAGGTCCTTGAAATGGTAACGCAAATTGAAGCACTGGGTAAATATGATTTATTTAACAGTTATGAAGGTTTATTTCAATTGGCAAATGAAAATAATAAAGAAGTAATTTTTGATATTCAGTATATTTCTGGTGAAAATTCACAGGGGTCATTACACGATCAATATTGTGGTACAGGTACAGGAAGCTGGACCAGAGGCTCACGTTATGTTCCCACTGATGATTTGGTAGATGCATATGAAATGATTGACGGTTCAGACGTTGATCCTGAAAATCCTTACGAAGGGCGCGACCCACGTTTGGAATATACTGTTGTTGTACCAGGTGCATTTATTTTGGGATATCAATTCCCGAATTACATATACCCGGGAGGGGCTTTTAATCACCCGGGCAATAGGTTAAAGCATTTGAGTACAAGGAAATACCGCATTGAACCGATGGCAGATTTACCTCCGTCAGGGCAGTCATGTTTAAATAATATTGTGTTAAGGTATGCCGATGTAATTTTGTCAAAAGCCGAAGCTTTAATTGAAACCAATGGTAATATTGATGAAGCAATTACTTTAATAAACAAGATTAGGACCGGGCGCGATGATGTTAAAATCACTGAATTGCCGTTGGGTTTATCACAAACTGAAGCTCGTGAAAAACTGAGGCACGAGAGAAGAATTGAGTTTGCTATGGAAGGTTTGTACTGGATGGATATTAAAAGGTGGGGCATCGGTAAAGATATTTACCCGGTTGAAGTGAAAGATCATACCGGAAATATTTTGGAAACTAAATTCCCCAATGGGTATCTGGAGTATTATAATTTGTTGCCAATCCCTGACAGCGAAATTTCGTTAAATGAGAATCTGGAACAAAATACAGGCTGGTAACAAAAGAATTTATTTCTAATACTATTACTGAGGATTCAGGAGAATTTTCCTGAATCCTCAGTAACTAAACTTTGTGAGGTAGTCAATACATTTAAAGGTTACAGCTACAAATAAAAGGATTAGTGAGGGTGAATTGGTTAAATTTGAACAATTCAGCAAACCCACTTTATTTGATCTTCTTAAAAAACCGGCAAAGTTTATTTATTCGTGAAACAAAACAAAATTAGTATGAAAAAAACAATTAAGTTTTTAGGAATTGTGATAGTTGGAAGTTTAATTTCATTCAACGTAATATCGTCACAGCCAATTCATCCGAATGTAATATTTATTTTAGTTGATGATTTAGGGTACGGTGATTTGTCGTGTCAAGGTGGGAGGGATATTCAAACGCCAAATATTGATAATCTTTTTTCGAGCGGAATCCGGTATTCAAATTTTTATGCTAATTGTACGGTTTGTTCACCATCCAGGGCTTCGTTATTAACCGGATGTTATCCCGACATGGTTGGTGTACCCGGCGTAATCAGGACTCATGAATCAAACAGCTGGGGATACCTTTCACCATCAGCTATTACATTGCCTGATATGTTAAAAAAAGCCGGGTATAAAACTGCAATTATCGGAAAATGGCATTTAGGTTTGGAAAAACCAAATACTCCTAACGAACGTGGATTTGATTTTTTTCATGGTTTTTTAGGAGATATGATGGACAATTATTGGAATCACCTGCGTCATGGCATAAACTATATGAGGTTAAATGAAAATGAAATCAATCCGGTTGGCCATGCCACCGATATTTTTTCAGATTGGGCAATTGAATACATTCATAAAAACAGAGAGGGTAGTACACCCTATTTTTTATATCTGGCATACAATGCACCACATTTCCCTATTCAACCACCCAAAGAGTATCTTGAAATAGTTAAAAACAGAGAGGACGGAATAACTGAAAAACGTGCAAAAAATGTTGCTTTTGTTGAGCATCTTGATTCTGGTATTGGCAGAGTTATCAAAGCTCTTAAACAATCAGGGCAATATAATAATACCATAATAATTTTCACATCCGACAATGGAGGACATTTGGCAAGTGGAGCTTCAAATGGTATACTCAGAGGAGGCAAACAAGATATGTATGAGGGTGGAATAAAAGTCCCTACATGCTTGGTATGGGAAAATAAATTTAAAGGCGATTCAGTTTCTGGTCAATTGGGATTGACTATGGATTTTTTTCCTACACTTTGTTCCATCGCACAGGTACCTGTTTTACATCAAATCGATGGTGTAAATATTCTATCCAATTCTCTTGAAACAGATAAAACCCCTAACGACAGGGAAGTATATTTTATGCGGCGTGAAGGTGGTATTTATGGAGGTTTGTCGTATTATGCTCTGCGAAATGGGGATTATAAACTGGTTCAAAATACACCCTATGAATCAATACAGTTTTTTAACTTAAATTCCGATCCATTCGAGAAATATCCACTCGATGAAGATTCACAACAATATAAAGAACTTAAGCGAAATTTATCACAACATATCAGGAGGGCAGGAGCAATTCCCTGGCAAAAAGGAAAATAATTAATCAATCTAATTCGTATTTTATGATGTATACTATAAAAATATCTATTTCAAAACTGATAATCTCAATCAGTTTGTTATTTATGGCAATTACTTTTACACGCACTTTAAATGCAGCTCAAGATAGCAACAATTCAAAGCCCAATTTTATAATCATCTTTGCTGATGATATGGGGTATGGCGATATGGGTACTTTTGGCCATCCAACAATTAAAACGCCTAATCTGGATAATTTGGCTGATGAAGGCCAAAAATGGACAAATTTTTACGTTGCTGCACCTGTATGTACCCCTTCAAGGGCTGGGTTACTAACAGGAAGGTTGCCAATCCGCACTGGAATGTGCAGCGATAAACGGAGGGTATTGTTTCCCGATTCAAAAGGGGGATTGCCTACCAGCGAAATAACCATTGCATCGGCCCTGAAAAAATCGGGTTACTCCACGGCTTGCATCGGAAAATGGCATTTGGGCCACCTGCCTCAATATTCTCCAAATAAGCATGGTTTCGATTATTATTTTGGAATTCCTTATAGTAACGATATGGATATGGAAAAAGGGCTTAACTACATGGAAACTAACCGAAACCCTAAAACTGAATATTTTAATGTGCCTTTACTCCGGAATTCAGAAATCATCGAACGTCCGGCGGATCAAACAACCATAACCAAAAGGTATACAGCCGAAGCAATAAATTTTATCAAACAAAATAAGGAAAAACCATTTTTTCTCTACATGCCACATTCCATGCCTCATGTCCCTTTATTTCGTTCCAAAGAATTTGAAAACAAGAGCCTTCGTGGAACTTATGGCGATGTAATTGAAGAGTTGGATTGGAGCGTCGGTGAAATTATTAAAACATTAAAACAAAACGGATTAGATAAAAACACGCTGGTTGTTTTTACTTCAGATAATGGGCCATGGTTAATTTTCAAAGATCATGGCGGCAGTGCCGGTTTACTAAGTGGAGGAAAAGGAGGGACCTACGAAGGAGGGATGCGTGAACCTACTATTTTTTGGTGTCCGGGAAAAGTAAAACCAGGGGTCGTTATGGATTTAGGTACAACTTTGGATTTATTGCCAACCATTACACGATTAGCAAATGTTAAACTTCCTAATGATAGAACTTTTGATGGTTATGATTTATATCCTACATTGTCTGAGCTTGCTAATAGCCCCCGAGATGAAGTGTTTTATTACCGTGGAGAACAAGTTTTTGCCATTCGCAAAGGCGCCTTTAAAGCACATTTTATTACTCAACCCGAGTATGGAAGTAATATTAAAACAAAACATGATGTCCCTCTATTGTATAATCTGAATATTGATCCTGCTGAAAAAAATAATGTAGCTGAAATCTATCCCGAAGTAATTGCAGAGATAGAAAAAATTTATGAAAACCACATTCTAACCTTACAACCAGTTGAAAACCAACTTGAAAAATAAAACTATTGCAAACAATAATCAAAAACAACGAAAATATTACTGAATTAAAGGCCAGATAGTAAGCTATCTGTAAACCGAAGGAATTAAAGCATTATCACTAAAAAATGTTTTATTCTCTTCGGTTTTTTTATTGTATTTTTTCAGAATCCAACAGTTGTTTTATAACTTTTAGGATATAAATTATGGTACTTTGAGTATAAAAAAATAAAAGTATATTAGCATCCAAATGAATTATTAGTGGTATAATTAATTCATAAGCCCACTTCATTTTTTCATTGCTCATATATTTGTGTATGGATAGATTTGATGTTATTTTTAAAAAGTACCACCACCGGTTGTTCTTATATTCTTTAAAATTTATGGAGAATAAAAACGATGCATCAGATATTGTCCAGGAATTATTTACAAATGTTTGGGAGAAAAAAAAATATAAATTAGACGATAACCATTTAGAAGGATTTTTATTTAAATCCTTAAAAAACAGCTGCCTGAACTTCTTAAAACACCAATTAGTAATACAAAAACACACCAATTTTCACAAACAACAACTTATTGAACTGGAATTAAACCATTATAAAAGTGGCGAAAAGTCGTTGATTGAAACTGAGGAATTGGAAAAAATCTATTCAGCCATCGACTCATTATCGGCTATTCACAAGGAGGTAATTCAATTGAGCCGTTTCGAAGGCTTAACAAACGGTGAGATTGCAATAAAATTGGGCATCCCCATTCGGACAGTCGAAACAAGGCTTTACCGCGCATTAACCGAACTCAAACAAAAATTGTCGGATAAATTGATATACATTTTGCTGTCTATGAGCTGCTTAAAATAACATGGGATTTCATTTTTTCATTTTTTTACTTTTTGATGACGTAAATCACTAGGGCATGTTGTATTCTGTATATAAAGATTTACAAGTAAAAGTATGGTTGAAAAAAATGAACGTTTAATAGCCCGTTACCTCAATGGCGATTGTAACTCAGACGAAATAAATCAATTGCTGGGATGGATAAATCAATCAAAAACGAATAAAAAACTGTTCCTGGGGATAAAAGATACTTGGGATGGAAGTCTGCAAAAAACCGATAATTCGGACAAAGCCTTGTTGAGTTTTTATAAAAACCAAGCTAATAAAAACAACCGTGTTTCAAAAAGTATTCGGCTTTGGCGAATGGCAACCGGAATTGCGGCGGTTTTGTTCGTAGGATTGTTATTCGCAGTTTTATTAAATAAAACGGATATTCCCGAATCAAATATAATTACTTACTCAGTACCCTTAGGTTCACGATCAGAAGTTGTATTGGCCGATGGCACACATGTTAATTTAAACTCGGGAAGTACATTATATTACCCATCCAACTTCAGTAGCCATAACCGCAATGTTTCTCTTTCAGGCGAAGCTTTTTTTAATGTTACTTCTGATAAAACCAACCCATTCGTTGTAAAAACAGCCGATTTTGATATCAATGTGACAGGTACTCAATTTAATGTTTGTTCGTACGATGATAACAATTATTCCACAGCTACTTTGTTGGAAGGAGAAATAAATCTATCGGCACCTAATTTAAAGCCGTTGGTTCTGAAGCCTGGCGAAAAAATTAAATTGGATAGGCTTAACAATAAAATTGCTTATGCCACCTATAACGAAGATGCTGAGGTAGCCTGGAAAAACGGCGAGTTTATTTTCAGTAAAATAGCTTTTCCTGAATTAATCAAACGACTTGAGCGGTGGTATAATGTACAATTAAATTATTCAAGCAGTGAATTCGATATGTTAACGTACAGCGGCCGGTTTAAAAACCAGGAAACCATTTGGCAGGTGCTTGATGCACTAAAACTAACTTCGCCAATTGATTACAGCAGAACCAACTTCAGGGAATTTGAATTAAAATTTATGCAAGTGAATAACTAAATAAAAAAGGCGGTTTGTCTCCACAACATCCCGCCTTAATAACAATCAAATATTAATTGTCTTAACATTTCAAATTTATGAAAAAAAAACGAAATCGAGGGAGGTTTTATTCATTGATTAAACTCTCTAAAATTTATCGTATTATGAGGTTAATTTGTCTTTTTTTATTGTTCGCGCTGGTTCAGGTTTCAGCATCGACATACTCTCAGAACACAAAAATCAGTGTGTCGGGTAATAATCTGACCATCGAACAGGTGTTCGGGATGATTGAGGACCAATCTGAATTTTCTTTTTTCTACAATGAAGAACAGGTTGATTTGAGCAAAAAAGTCAAAATTGACATTGTAAACGGCCAGTTAAAAAAGGTTATGGATTATTTGTTGGTAGGTACCGACATAACTTATTCAATAAATAACCGACTAATTATTGTCCATGAAAAGGATAAAAACAATCCTTTAAAAATGTCGATACAACAATCACCTGTTTCCGGAAAAGTAACCGACGAAAATGAATTACCGTTACCCGGAGTTACAGTTGTTGTGAAAGGAACTACCAATGGTACCATTACCGATTCTGATGGGAATTATTCGATGACTAATGTGCCAGCTGATGCAGTTTTGGTATTTTCGTTTGTTGGTATGAAAACCCAGGAACAATCAATCAACAATCAGGCAATTATTAATGTTGCACTTCAGGAAGAAACCATTGGCATTGAAGAGGTTGTGGCTATTGGTTATGGTACCATGAAAAAAAGCGATTTAACCGGTTCGGTGGCAAATGTCAAAATTGAGTCACTAAATCAAATTCCGGCTAACAACGTTGAAAAATTACTGCAGGGAAGGGCTGCCGGACTTCAGATTATTAATTCATCTGATGACCCCGGAGCAGGAACAACCGTTCGAATCAGGGGTGCAAGTTCAATAAACGGAGGAAATTCGCCTTTGCTGGTAGTCGATGGTTTTCCTCTTGGTTCAGCGGGTAACCTCAAACAAATTAATCCTTCCGATATTGAGTCGGTAGAGGTATTAAAAGATGCTTCTTCTTCGGCAATATATGGATCACGGGGTGCAAATGGTGTAATTCTGATTACAACAAAAAAAGGGAAAGCCGGAACTACACAGGTTACATTTTCAACTCAAACAACCCTTTCGCAGTTTACATCAAAACTTGATATCTACAACGACCCGGTTTTATTTGCCGACCTGCATAACGAAGGGCGTATAAACCAGGGATGGGAGCCATATTATGTTGGCCGTTCTGAATTAGGGGTTTATTACCCGTCGGTCAGCGAACTGCAATCGGGCGAATGGCCACACCAGACTTATTGGCCCGACTATACTTTCCGCGATCCCATTAGTGAAAATTACAACCTCTCGGTAAGTGGTGGCGACGATAAAACAAAATACAAAGCAAGTGTTAATTATTACAAAGACAAAGGCATTGAAATTGCAAATGACTATGATAAAATTACAGCTTCATTGTCTTTCGACAGAAAACTTTACAGTAACGTGACGTTATCAAATAATGTAATTATTACTTCAACCAACAGGAACAATAATTCGGGGCTTAGTTTTAACAGGAATCCTATTTACCCGGTTTATAACGACGATGGCAGCTATTATATGATAGGAGAGCGTGATTTTTACCATCCCGTAGCTATTACTAATGAAGTACTAAATAAAAGTAAAACGCTGGATATTTTAGCCTATTCTTACCTTGATTGGCAAATAATTCCTGAACTTAATTTCAGAACCCAGTTAAATTACAAATACGGCAATTCTGTTTCTGATAAATACGAACCCCGGGTGTATACCAACAATGGGTATTTAAACAACGGTTTGGGCAGCATTTCAAACTGGGCTGCAACCGACCTTCTGAGCGAAAGTTATTTGACTTTTTCAAAAACGTTTAGTGAAGTTCATAAAATTACCGCTATGGGTGGTTTTTCTGCTCAGCAGAGTTCAATGCGCTCGTCGCATCTGCAAGCATCTGATTTTGTAAATGACGTACTTCAAAATGAAAACCTTTCAACTGGTAATCCCGAAAAACAAACAGTAAGCAATGGCGCTACCGAATCAACATTAATGTCGTGGTTAGGTAGGTTTAACTATGTATACGATAGCCGGTTCCTGTTTACCTTAACAGCACGTGCCGATGGTTCTTCAAAATTTGGTGCAAACAATAAGTGGGCATTTATACCGTCATCAGCTTTAGGATGGAATGTTCACAACGAAAATTTTATGAAAACCCAAACGGTATTTAGTTTACTTAAAATCAGGTCGAGTTTTGGGTATACCGGCAATGAAGGTATCAGCTCTTATCAAACCCTTAGCAGGCTTGGAAATGCCAGGTACTATGATAATGGCGAATGGCAAACAACAATTGGCCCCGGATATATTTCACGTTGGGAATACATCTATAAAATTTGGGGTGGAATTCCCAATCCCGACTTAAAATGGGAAACAACGTCGCAGTTTGATTTAGGTGTCGACATGAACTTTTTTAGTAATAAACTGCGTATTACTGCCGACTACTATTTTAAACACACATCCGACCTTTTAAGGCTTAAGCGTATTTCTCCTTCATCGGGCTACGACGAAATTTGGGTGAATGATGGTGAAATTGAAAATAGAGGAATTGAATTGTCAATCGGGGCCGACATTATTGACAAGCAGGATTTCCATTTTTCGGCGAACCTCATGTTAAGTAAAAACAGAGACCAGGTAGTAAATATTGGTGATGCAACCGAAGGTTTAGCTACAACATCGTCGAATATGGTGTACCAGTTTACGGGTAGCGAAATTGAACGGTTCAGGTCGCCTTTAAATATTCTTGGAGAAGGTGAATCACGAAATGTTTTTTATGGCATTTTAACCGACGGAATTATTCAGACGAAAGAAGAAGGTTTGGCTGCCGGATTAACCGGGGATATGGCTGAACCCGGCGAAATAAAATACATCGATTCGAATAATGATGGTGTTGTTAATGTTGACGACAGGACCGTTATTGGAAATCCAAATCCTGACTTTTTCGGGAGTTTAAACCTCGATTTTGAATACAAACAATTTAGCCTGAGTGTCTTCCTGAATGGCGTATATGGCAACGATGTATTTAACATGGCAAAGTTTCAAACCGCCAGCACTAAACTACAACGTTGGACTCCGGATAACCCAAACAACAATTTCCCGCGATTAAGGGATGGCAGGTCATATTATGTGTCGGATTGGTGGATTGAAGATGGTTCATTCCTGAGAATTCAAAATTTAACCTTTGCATATAATTTTGATGTATCAACACTAAAAGCTATTAATACTGCTCGCATTTTTATTAATGCTGAAAACCTGTACACATTTTCAGGATACAAAGGTTACGACCCCGAAGTTGGAACTTTAGGAATTGACTGGGGTGGTTACCCTCGCCTAAGAAAATTAACACTTGGTTTAAACGTAACATTCTAATAGTTATTAACCGAAAAATTACAAAAGATGAAAAAAATTATATATGCTTTTATATGCATCCTGTTCATAAGCTCTTGTTCGTTGGAAGAAGAACCATATGGCTTTTTGTCAGATAAAAATTTTTACCAAACAAAGGATGATGCTGAAGCTGCCATATTGCATGCCTACAGTATGTTGCCCGAAATTGAATATTATACGCGCCACCTCTATTACCTGGCAGAAATGCCATCGGAGGAAATTTCGCCTAAAGATGACCAGGGAATTGAACAACACGATTTAGACGACCTTAAACCCTTGTCGAACAATAAAATTATTTCCGATGTCTGGCGGTATGCCTATATTGGAATTAACCGTGCCAATGCTGTTATTGAAAAGGTACCCGGTATTGTTATGGACGAAAGCCTGAAAAATAAATATGTAGGCGAAGCCTATTTTTTAAGGGCACTTCACCATTTTAACCTGGCCAGGGCATTTGGCAGTGTGCCAGTCAGGACCAATATGATTGATGAACTTGCAGAGGTTGATGTCCCAAAAAGCCCAATGTCTGAGGTGTATGCTCAGATTGAAGCGGACCTTGAAATGGCAATCGGATTACTTCCTGCCTCTTCGGTGCAGGAGTTGGGGCGTGCAAACATTGATGCTGCATGGGCTTTATTATCAAAAGTATACCTGAACCAGGCCTCAGGAAAATCTACCGGAAGCCCGGGATATGAATTTGTTGAAGATGCTGAAGCCAAATATTCAAAAGCTGCCGAGTATGCTTTAAAAGTAATGAATGAATCAACTGTTAGCGGATTTGACGATGACCTGTTACATATTTATGATGTACTAGACCCTTCAAGCCCTGAACTTATTTTTGTAATCAGTATGGACCGTGGAGGCCAGCAGGAGGGTAATTATTCTAAAATTCCAAAATTGTTAATACCCTATGTTGGTGGCGATGTGGTTATAAATGATATTTACGGCAATTCAGTAAAAACTGTTGATGGCTGGGGTTCGTTGGAAACCGAAATTCCATTTTATGAGAGTTTTTCTGAGGGAGACCTTCGGAAAGATTTGTTGATGGTTTCAACTGTGTATTTGGCAGGCGACCCTAAAACCTGGCCCGATGGAGGATTGCGTTATCCATTTACACGTAAGTTTATCGATCCTGATTATGTTGGCGACCGTACCAGTGCAAAACCAATTGCCATCCGTTTTTCAGACATTCTGTTGGGATATGCCGAAGCTGTAGGGCCTACCACACAAGGGTATGCAGCCATTAATAAAGTAAGAAGGCGTGCCGGTATCGATGACCTGGAAACTGGTTTATCGGTTCAGGATTTCCGTGATGCTGTGATTCAGGAAAGGTCGTGGGAACTGTGTTTTGAAGGGCACCGTATGTGGGACCTCCGCAGGACAAATAAAGTGGAAGAAATTCTGAACGGAAAATATGGGAAAACGATTGTTAGCAACCCTATTTTTATGATATTCCTTTAATGGAACAAGATTTAAATCCTGCATTAAACAATTAAATACTGACAATATGAAATCAACATTATATATGGCCATTTTGGCCTCCCTGATTATAGGAATAAATAGTTGCCAAAAAGATCCTTTTGCCGATTATAACAATGGCGGAGGAAGTCATGAACGCGCAATTGTTTCTGTCATGACACCGGGGCAAATTGGTGTAGCTGAAATTGAAAGGACTGTAAATACGAGTATCGCATCTATTTATGTTATTCCGGGAACCGACATTTCGGCCATGAACGTGGCTCTTCAGATTTCGCCTTTAGCAATTAGTAACCCGGCTTCAGGGGCAACATTGAATTTTGCCAATGCCGATTCTACAAGTAAAATAACTATTACCTCTGAAACAGGTGAAGTACGTGAATGGACCATTAAAATTAAAGAATTCCAGGATAACCTTATCGGTACCTGGTCAATTGATACCATGCTAATAGCATGGTACGTTGGCCCTGGTGAAGATTGGGGATGGGGAGGAACAAAAGGGTATGATAAATATTTCCCCAATGCTCACTATGAATACGACGACCTGTTAACTTTTACGATAGAAGGTGTCAGGGAAAATGGTAACCTGTATGGTAAAATTGTACATAACCCGGGTGCCGATGGTGAATTTGGTGAATTTACCTTGGTAAAACAAGTAATTCCGGCTCCTCCTGCAAACGATTACAATCCAAAATTCAGGACAATTCCTGTGGGGGAAGGCACATGGGAACGCGATTTTGCCAATAATGTGATATACTTCAACAAAGGTGCAGGTTCAGAAGCGGTAACTGAAAAATTGGAGTTTACCGAAAACGACAGCCGGCTTAAATTAATGTTTGTCCCTTCAGGATTAAGCACTGAATGGAACGGTGATGAAAAATGGCGGGTAATGGAAATAACAAGTACCCAGAGTTTCTGGTACGATTTGGTTAAAAATTAGATTTGAAGAGAGAGGGTGTGATATACTTTTTTATTGCATCCTCTTTTTTTTAACCTGCTATATATTATTTAAGTGTAAGAATCGGAAAATTAACGGGCTTGTCGTTTACAGAATTACTTGTTAATTATCAAAAAATTTAAAATGAAAATATTTTTTTTAACTCTTTTCGTATTTACATATTCAGCGTTGGTTGCCCAACATATTATTGAGGCCAAACAATCGACAGAATCGGTTTTATTATATTCAAAAATTACATTTAACCTGAAAGCAAGCATCGATTTTAATGACCCATATGACCAGGAGGATATTTTGTTGAATGCCATTGTTTTTACTCCCACAGGCGATTCGTTGATAATTCCGGGATTTTACCAGAAGGGGGATAAAAACGAATCGGAATGGGAAGTACGTTTTGCAGCACGCGAAGTTGGGCCGTTTTCGGCTTACCTTTTACTCAAAAATCAGGAAACCAGTTTAAAATCTGGCAGGTTAAATTTTTCGGTTGTTGAATCAGGTGCCAATGGTTTTTTATCAATGGCTGAATCACCTTTGTTTTTCAGGTTCGATTCAGGAAAAAAATTCAGGGGCATTGGGACCGATTTTGGCTGGGAAGCCAAAGATTTTGAAGATCAGAAATTTACTTATCCCTACTATTTTGAAATGCTGGAAGCCAATAACGGAAATTTTGCCCGCAGTTGGATGGCACCACATAATTTACCGCTTGAATGGAATGATGTAGATAATCACCGTTATATTGACGATACACTTCGGTACAATACCTCGGGAGCAAACAAAATGGATGAGGTACTTGATTTGGCACAACAACATGGCATTTATATGATGTTTTCGCTTGATTTTCATGGCGAATTAAAAACCCAGCCAAATTATTGGGGTGGGGGAAATTTTTGGGCAAGTAATGTTTACAATGTTGCGAATGGAGGGCCTTGTGAATCTCCTGCTGATTTTTTCTCAAACCCATCAGCCATAAAACAGTACAAAAACCGCTTACGTTATTTTATAGCGCGTTGGGGCTGCCACACTCACCTGGCAGTTATAGAATTCTGGAATGAAGTAGATAACGCCATGGCCGATGAAAATATTCCTCCCGAAGATATTGTTTTGTGGCACACCGAAATGGCGAATTATCTGCAGGAAATTGATCCATATGATCATATTGTTTCAACCAGTATCAGCCACCGAAAAATTGATGGATTATTTGACATTAAAAATATTGATTTTGCACAGGCTCACATCTACAGCCAAACAACAAATCTGGCTGAAACCATTGCCGACCTTAAAAGTTCGTATAACAAACCCGGAGTTGTTGGAGAATTTGCCTACGACTGGACCGGGGCACCTGCTCCTGTTAACGAAATTTTCTATAATAATTATTTTCACCTCGGATTATGGCGTGGGTTGTTTTCCGAAGCTCCAATATTGCCTTTAACCTGGTGGTGGGAGTATTTTATGGAAAACGGGCAATTTGAAGACTTAAATAAAATAAACACCTTTTCCGATTTTCTGATTAAAAATTCGACAAACTCTCTCCGCCCAATAGTAGTGACAGGCGATAGCAGAGTCGAAAAATTGGGATTAATTTCTGACCAGAACCTTTTTTTATGGATTAGAAACAAAAGCACCATCAATATCTCAGATATCGCCATTGATGTAAACAATTATAATTTTACGGGCGGGTTGTACTACTTTGTTTACGATTGTGCGAGAGGAACTTTTTCTGATGTACAGCAGATAAACAGGGATGAAGGAGAACCATTGGTTATTTTGGAAAACCTGACAGCCCGGAAGGAAATTGCCCTGTTTTTTACTACCAATAAAGATATTACAGTTTTTTCACAGGATTTGAAAAAAAAAAGTACTGAAGTAACAGTATTTCCCAATCCCACATCGGAGTATTGTAATGTGACATTTTGGTCGGAAGAAAACGAAAAACTAACCTATGAATTATTTAATCAGGAAGGGAAGTTGCTGCAAAAACACTCCCATCAGTTAAACATGGGTGAAAATAATTTTAAGATTAATATGCCGGGAGTAAAAAACCCAACTCTGTTTTTTACGTATTCGTACACAAACACAGCAAATTACTAAAAAACTAATAATCAATTAAAGGAAGCAACTACTTTTTTGCAATTTAAAAATTAATAAAGCCTTTCAGAGATAATATACTGGAAGTAAAATCTAACATCCTAAAATTTACAATTATGACTAAGAAAAAATCTATATCCGGAAAAAAAGGGAGTTATTAGCACCTTTCTGAATTATCTGTTAAAATCAGCAGGTTTACTTTTTGTGGCCACGCTAATTTTATTTGGGACATGCCAGGCGCAGAACAAACAAACACCATCAGATAATTTTGTTTTTTCAACTGAAAATCTGATGCGGTATAAATTCCCAACACACATTAATGACATTGTAATGGACCGTTCCGAGGCCCGTTTCTCTGAAGTTTTTATTGTGGTCATAGAGCCCGAAAAAGCGCCTCCATTGCATAAACACAACGATACCGAACAAATTTTTTATGTGACTGAAGGAGGAGGAACACTTACCATTGGAAAAGAATCTCCCAAAAATAGACAGGTTGGCCCCGGCGATGTGGTCCGTATTCCGGTTGGCGTATGGCACAGTATCAAAGCCGACCAGGGTGTTACCTTAAAATACCTGGCCATCGACTGTTTTGGAGGTATTAGAAATCAGGATGAACCAACCTGGGATTCGCATGTAAGGGTTCTTTGCAAAGAACAGGGTTGGGATTATAATTCAGTATTGGTAAAATAAAACAAATTCTATTGTAATATTTTGAGTGATATGAGAGTCCCGATAAAAAGTTTGGCTATTGCAATTCTTTTACTCGCTTTTGCAGTAAAAGGAAGAACACAAGTTAAAATGCCGGAATCCATTATTTATGGTACAGTATACAATATATTTCACGACCGGTATAAAACCGATGATATCTATAAAAGTTTTGTAGATAAAGATATTCAGGCAATTAAGGATGCCAATTTTAATTTGGTTATGCCATTTCCTTTTGGGCAATGGAATGCCGAATCACAAAAGCAGGATTGGGCCAGGACTGATTATCTGGTAAATAAACTGGAAGAAAATAATCTGATGTTGTTCCCTATAATGCTCAAATCAACCCACCGGGCTTACCTGCCAACCTGGAAATGGCTGGAGATAAAAGACGGGATACGGGAGTTCCCGGAAGTGAGCCGGATAAATGAAGATGTAAAATACATGCATCCTGAAATCTTAAAATCAATCGATGATTATTTTGGAAGTGTTGCCGATCGTTATGGGAAAAGTCCTTCAATGGTTGGATATAATATTTGGAATGAAACCCATTATGAATCGATTGATGAAATTACTATTCCAAAATTCAGGGAATGGCTAAAAGAGAAATACGGAACTTTAGCAGAACTAAACAGGGTTTGGGCTGATGATTACAGCAGCTGGGATCAGATTACGCCATTATTAAGGCGAAACTGGGAATCATCCATGTCAATCATCGATTGGGATTTGTTCCGATTTTCAAATAATGGAGACATTGCCGAGTGGTGTTATACTACCATGCGGAAATACGACAAACAACATTTTATGTCCATCAATACGGTTGGTACGGTAATCAATAATCCCGGTAAAAACCAATGGAGTGTCGATGGCCGTCAAATTGCTCCTTTTACCGATGTTTTTGGCATTTCGTTTTATCCTGACAAATATTACAACATCAATAAAAAACCAATGCCTGCTTGGTTATACAACTGTATTTACGATGTTACACGTTGTGACGCGGGTGATAAACCCTTTTTTTTGGTTGAGGCACAAACCAACCAACAAAACGGAATGGGTTTGTTTCAATTCTTAAGTTACGATGATATTCATTTGATGTCGTGGTTAGCTTTTGCCGACGATTGTAAAGGAATAATTTTCTGGAAATGGAAACCATTTTATAGGGGGCAACAGGCTTTTGGCCGTGGATTAACAAAAGCAAACGGCGAATTGGCACCACGAGGACAAGCTGCAAAAGATGTTGGTTCTGTATTAAAAAAATACAGCAAAGTAATACACGATGCAAAAATGAAGCCTGCTGAAGCAGCTATTTTATACGACATTGTTGCTCTACATAAATCGCTCGAAGCAGCTACCCAACCAGCCGGAGGGCATGAATCGGCGCATTCAACAGGCTATTTTATGAATGAGAGTTTTGAAGGAACCTACAAGGCTTTGTGGGACGAAAACATTTCGGTGGATATTGTGCGAACCGATATGAGCGTTACGCCCGAAATGCTGAAAAAATACAAAATCCTTTACCTTCCTTACCAATTGGTTATCAGGCAAAACATTGCCGATATGTTAAAACAATATGTTGCCAATGGTGGAACAGTTGTTGCCGATGCCCGAACCGCTATTATGGATGAACTGGATTTTGGCTATGAATTAAATCCTGGTGCCGGGCTCGATGAATTATTTGCTGCCCGAAGGCTTGACCTTTTTGCAGCACAAAAATCGTTCGATGTGGAGCTAACAAGCAATATTGATACTAAAAATCTTCAGAAGGGATTTGTTTACCAGGGGTTATATTTCCACGAAAACCTGGAAGTTAAAGAAGGTGGCAAAATTCTGGCTGTATTCACTGATACCAACGAACCCGCATTGGTTTATAACAAATACGGAAAAGGGAATGCATATTTGAGCGCAGTTCCGCTTGGCGGCTCCAACTACAAAAACAATGAGTCAACCGGAGAATTAATCAGTGGCCTTGCCCTAAAAGCCGGAGTAAATCCTACTGCTATTTTGGGTGAGAAAAGTAAAGGGCTAACTGTTAAAGTTCATACGACAAAAAACAACGGTTTGTTAGTTTATGTGGTGAATACATCTGATGAAATTTATGCCGGTGATGTGCTTGTTGCGAATTCTTTAGAGACGTATAAATCAGCAATAAACTTGTTGGATGACCAAGCTGTAAAATTCGAGATGAAAGATAAATGTGTTAAATTTAATGTAGCGTTAGGCGCCAAAAAAACAGCCGTTATGTGGTTTCAAAATTAATCTTAATTGAATTTGAATGAAAAGAAGATCGTTTATTTCAAAAATTTCGGTGGCTGGAACAACCCTGGGAATAACAGGAGGATTAGCCAGTGCCTGTTCCCAACCAGATAAATCATCTGTTGAATTGCCATTTGTAGATAAAAATGTTATTGAGAAAGTAAAATTGGCCATGCTCACCATGCAAAGGGCAACCTGGGAACAAGGAGTTGCTATGCAGGCTCTTTTAGAGGCAGGCGATAAGGAATTGGTCATTTTGATGGCGAAAGATGCAATCCTTCGCCAAAAGGAGGACGGGCGGGTAGCCATGTTAGGCGAAGAATTTGCCTTAAGTGATGCAGCTTCTCCAGGCGAGGCTATTTTGTATGCGGCCAAAGAAACAGGCGATGCGACGCTCCAAAATGGTTTTGACAAATTGCTTGACTATATTATGAATAAAGCTCCTCGAACCGATGAAGGTATTCTTTACCATTTTAGTAATATCCCACAAATTTGGAGCGATATCAATTATATGCTTCCCCCATTTCTGGCATGTGCCGGTAAATACGAGGAGGCCATTAAACAAATTGACGGATTTAAAGCCTGTTTGTGGGACAATGAAAAAAAGATGCTTTCACACATGTGGGATTGTGAGAAAAAAGAATTTCCAAGGAAAGACTTTTGGGGAGTTGGCAATGGTTGGACAGCTGCCGGCCTTTCACGAGTAATATATGTTTTACCCAACAGTATGTTGGATGAAAAGCAAAAACTTATTGATTATCAAAAAGAGCTGATTGACGGCTGCCTGGGATATCAGCGGGATGATGGATTTTTCCATGATGTGGTTGATAATCCTGAATCGTTTGTTGAAACCAACCTGGGGCAAATGTTGGCTTATTCCATATATAAAGGAATTGCAGGTGGGTGGATTGATTCTTCCTATAAAGAAAAAGCCGACTCTATGCGGGCTGCGGCACACAGTAAAGTTGACGAATATGGTTTGGTTCATGGGGTATGTGGGTCGCCCGATTTTTTACACTCCGGCACTGCAACTGAGGGGCAGGCTTTTTTTATTTTAATGGAAACAGCATTTAATGAGTTATAAAAAATCAATAACCTGAATTTTAATTTTTTTTTTGATATGAAAAAAAAATCCTGTTTTCTGATATTATTTTTGATTCTTCATTTTTATTATTCTGTTGCAGGCGCCGTCGAACGGCCTGAAATTTGGGGCGTTGCAAAAATGACGTTTTGGGTAAACGATTTTTCTTCGGCCCGTGAGTATTACGGCGGGTACCTTGGGTTTGAAGAAACATTTACCTATGAATCGGATTGGGGGCAGGTAATTTCTTTTAAAATTAACGACCGGCAATTTATTGAATTTGTAGAGAATAAAAACATCAAAAATGCAAGTTCCCTTATTTGTGTTTCGTTTGATTGTGATAAAATAGGGCAGATGGAAAACTACCTTAAATCACATGATGTGGAAATAAAAACACCCACAACAATTGATGCAGCCGGGAATGAGAAGCTTGTTTTTAAAAGTACTGAAGATTACAACATCGAATTTATTCGATTTACACCCAATGGATTACATAAAAGCACCACTGGGAAATTTTTAGGTAAAAACAGAATAGCCAACCGAATACACCATGCGGGCCTTTTTGTCTCCGATGTTGATAAGGCAAATTCTCTTTTTGTTGAAATTTTGGGTTTTAAGGAGATGTGGCGGTTTAAAGAAGATGATTCAGCTGTCGACAATTATATTTATTTACATCCGGCAACTTGTATCGAGAACATAGAATATGTGGTGAATGGTAATAAAAATTCATCACATCCATGTTTTAGTGTTCCCGAAATGCAACAAACAATCTACCAATTAAAAGAGCGTAATAAACCATTCGAACTTGCCAATCCTGGTATTGGAAATGGGAAACGATGGTTGTTGAACATTTCAAATGGAAATGGAATTAGAGTTGAATTTACTGAACCTTACACCGTTCGTTAAAACATTTTAGTATGGAAAAAAAGAATGTAACACGTAGGACATTTATTAAAGGCGCCGTAGGAACAGGAGTTGTACTTGCGAGTACCAATCTTTTAACCTCATGCAATGAATACGATGCAAAAGGACTACCCACTACAGAGTTAGGAACAACGGGTGTTCGTATTCCACGGATTGCCATGGGATTGGGCAGTCGGTTTTGCAGTGTAACCAATGAGGATGAGGCACTCAATTTTTTAACGTATGCCCTTGATAATGGTTTGTACTATTGGGACACGGCATATATCTATGAGAATACACAAAACGGAGTTGTCAGCGAAAAACGAATAGGAAAAATAATCAAGGATCGGCGGGATGAGATTTTTATGTCAACCAAGGTAACCAGTCGCAATCCCGATGAAGCCATGAGGCAAATTGAAGGCAGTTTAAAAAGGTTGCAGACAGATAGGTTGGATATGCTTAAAATTCATTCAATCGAATCGATGGATGATGTTAAATTAATCAGCAAAAAGGGTGGGTTAATTGATATTGTTCAGCGGATGAAGGCCGAAGGAGTAACCCGGTTTGTTGGATTTTCGGGGCATAACAACGCTGCTGCACTTACAGCAATGGCCGATCGTGGTGATTTTGACAGCATGCTAATGGCGATGAATCATTATAACGGTACTACAAATCCACAGCAACGGCAGGAGTTGGCAATTCCTGCAGCTCATCAAAAAGGTATGGGAGTGATGTTAATGAAAGTAGTACGGCCCAAAGAAAACATTCAATCAATCCAGATCCCCGACCTGGTTCGTTTTGCATTATCGTTAAACGGCCCGGATGGTTTAATTGTAGGTATGGATAGCCTGGATGTAGTAAAATCAAATTTGGATATACTACGAAATTTTGAACCAATGCCTTTTGAAGAAAAAGTAAAATTTGCGGGGTTGCTGGCGTCCTATTTTAATCATCAAAATCTGGAATGGATGGAAAAAAGTTACGCTGATGGTTTATGGAAAAATACATATACGGGATTACGGCTGATTAAAAAAACATAGCTGATAAAATATAACAGCCCATAAGGACAATTAAAATTTAGTATACAATGGAAAATAATCGCAGGTCATTTATAAAAAACGCCGGTTTGTTGGGACTGGCAACATCCTTGTTGCCTATACAGGCGACAAAAAGCCACGCAGCATCCTTTACTTCCATATCCAACAACCCGCTTCCCCGTTGGCGCGGATTTAACCTGCAGTACATATACACAATGGGCAGGGGAATTAATGAACCCAATGAGGAACATTTTAAGTGGATAGCCGATTGGGGATTTGATTTTGTTCGTATGCCAATGACCTACCGTAGCTGGTTAAAATACAAACCTCAAAAAGGCGGCAGGCCATTAACAGCAGACGATGTTTATGACATTGATGAAAACACGCTCGAATTAATTGATAAAGCAGTCGGTTATGGCGATAAACACGGTGTTCATGTAAATCTGTGTTTCCATCATGCACCAGGGTACCGAATTGGCATTACTGAAAAAACCGGTGAACCATTCCGACTGTTTCGGGATAAAGAAGCCACTGATGCTTTTACCTACCACTGGCAAATGTTTGCCAAACGTTACAGCAGTGTTCCACAATCAAAAATCAGTTTTAATTTATTTAACGAGGCACCCTGGCCCAACGATAATTTTAATGGCGAAATCTATAAAAATGGAATAACTCCGGCAGTAGGTGCCATTCGGGAGATTAGCCCAAACCGAATAATAATTGCCGATGGTATGGGCGCCGGGAATTTGTGTGTTCCTGAATTAATTCCTTTGGGCATCAATCAAAGTGTTCATTGTTATATTCCGGGAAATATAAGCCATTACAAAGTTGACTGGATGAAGGACCGCTCCGATTGGCCGGAACCTAAATGGCCGGGAGCTATGGGAGATGATGGTTATGTATGGGACAGAACAAAGTTAGAAGAGTTTTATGCTCCCTGGGGCCGGTTGGTTAAACAGGGCATTGGAGTTAATATGGGCGAAACCAGTGGCTCACACCGATTGCCACATGCTGTTTTTCTGGCCTGGCTCGAAGATGTCCTGGATGTTTTTAAGAATATGGGTATCGGTTTTGGTATTTGGGACTTTATTGGCCAAAGTAAATTTGGTATTCTTGACAGTCAACGCCCCGATGTAAAATATGAAGATTGGTTTGGGCACAAACTCGATAGGAAAATGTTATCGCTTCTTCAGAAATATTAAATTAAACACTCTCTGAAACTTTTTTAGGAAATATAAAAAAGTTTGTATTTAAAAAATTAGCGCCTTACGATTATTAAATCAAAAGGTTGAAATTAACTCCTCCCGCTGGCGAGTATTTATAATTGGTGCCTTTAAAATACTTTCAGCAGGAGCGGTTTCTTTTTAAAGTGGCTCAACTAACTGCAATAAAATACCCCCATACCATTGTTTCTCCTATTTATTATCTCTATTTTTAAAACATTATTAAACCGGACGCAAACAGGAAAAGGTTCCCAATAATTCCGGGAAAAGCGAAAGAACTGCCCCCCGGATATTTTAAAACAAAACTCGTACAATTATTTAATACTAAATCAACCGATTCTCTGAAATAAAATAGGTTATAACAGGCGTGTTAAGTGCATCCCTGTTATGGGCAAAAAAAAGCAACCATCGCAACCGGCTAAACATCTATGATAAAATTGATGACCATGAAAAGAATAAAAACTTTCTCGCTAAAAAAAAGTAATTCACTTATAAGTTTCCTGTTAACGATTTTAGGTTTCGGAGCAGTATGTAGTTTTAATGGTTGTATGTATGGAGACCCTGTTGTTGAATACGGAACTCCTTTTGCTACTTTTAAAGTTAGTGGAAAGGTTGTATCAGAGATAACTTCAAATGCCATTCCAAATATTCGAGTAGTACTGGAATCGGATACAACATATACAGATAATTCAGGCAACTATCAGATTTTAAACACAAATTCGCCTGGCAATCAGGCTTACTTAGTTGAATTTAAAGACATAGATGGAGAAACCAACGGAGAGTATCAGCCTCTTGATACAATTGTTGAATTTATTGACCCTGAGTTTTCTGGAGGTACAGGCAGTTGGGATTGGGGGGAAACAGAAAAAGAAGTAAATGTAAAACTCAAAAACAAAGAATGACCGTTAAAAAAATCTCCATTAAAAAGAAACTTGCGCTTAAATTGTATAAGAAGTATCGGGCAAATGAAAAAAAAATTCATCAACTAAATTATATTTTTTGGGAGTGCACCCTGCGGTGTAACTTAACTTGTATTCATTGTGGTAGCGACTGCACGAAAGATTCGTCCATCGCCGATATGCCTAATGAGGATTTTTTTAAAGCTTTAGACGAAATAACACCTGATATTACTCCCAATAAAACGATGATTGTTTTAACAGGAGGTGAGCCTATTTTGCGCAAGGATATTTTTGAAATTGGAAAAGAACTGTATCGAAGGGGATTTCCCTGGGGAGTTGTTTCCAATGGCATGGGTATGCAAGAGTTAATGATTAAAAAACTTATTGATTCAGGGATTAGAGCAATAACAATAAGTCTTGATGGACTAGAGGATTCTCATAATTGGTTGCGGGGCAACAAAAAAAGTTTCAGGAATGCAACAAATGCAATACATATTCTAAGTAAAACAGAAGGGTTACGATACGATGTTGTAACCTGTGCCAATCAAAAAAATATAAATGAACTGCCTGAACTCTATAATTTGTTATTAAAATTGGGTTTAAAGGAATGGCGTATCTTTACTATTTTCCCAATAGGCAGGGCAAAAGAACATGGCACACTTCAGTTAAAACCAAAAGAGTTTAAAGAATTATTTGATTTTATTGAAAAAGTGCGCAAAGAAGGAAAAATAAAGTTAAACTACGGATGTGAGGGCTTTTTAGGAGATTATGAAGGCCGTGTGAGGGATAACTTCTTTTTTTGCCGGGCAGGAATTAATGTTGCATCAATACTTGTTGATGGTTCTATTTCTGCTTGTCCAAATTTGCGGGACAATTTTATTCAAGGAAATATTTACAAAGACAATTTTAAGGATGTCTGGCAAAATAAATATTTAATGTACCGTGACCGAAGCTGGACAAAAACAGGGATTTGCAGTGATTGTGCATTCTTTGATTACTGCGAAGGAAATGGGTTACATTTAAGAGATGAAAAAACTGGGGAGTTATTATTTTGCCATTTAAATAGAATTGAAGAAGGTGAAACAGAACCAGCCCACAATACTGTTTAAAGAATTGCCGAAACAGTAGTAAATGTAAAAATTGTAACCCGCTCCGGCTTGTCTGAACCATAAAAAGGAAGTACCACTCAGTTGGCCACTATTCTTATGCACAACATTATAGGGTGGTGTCTGGAAAATTGGGAGGATTCAAAAACAGAATCCTGTAAATGATAAATTTCGAAATAATTAAAACAAAAAGGCTAATACTAAAACAATTCTCTCCTGAGGATAAAAAGTACATATTCAGAAAAAAAATTAGGGCATCGGACTGAAGAAGATTACTTAAAAGAAGAAAGTAAGCAGAAGAAAGGATATTCCGGCTGGATTTTTTTTTAACAGACAAAACTTCTGATAAAATCACAGGAAGGAGTGGACTTCTTTAATGCAAAATCCTTTAAAAGCTCCGCAATGAAATAAAAAACCTCACCAAAATTAACCGTATAGTAGTGATCATAATAGTAAAAAAATCACAAAAAAAATCGAAGGATTCAGGTTTATTCACGACTAATAAGTTGTAATTTAAAAGAATGACACTGACGACTGACAAAGAATTAGTTAAGAGGATTAAAAAAGGGAGCCAAAACGCTTTTAAGGAGCTATACCTAAAGTATTCCGATTTAGTATTCGCTTTTATTTTGCGTCAACTTGATAATAACAGAGAGGCTGCATCTGATATATGGCAGGAAACATGGATTAGTGCCGTTGAAAAAATTCCTGACTTCCATTATAAGAGCAGTGTTTTTACCTGGTTTTGTGCAATTGCAAAAAATAAGGTCTCGGATTATTACAGGTTAAAAAAGAGTAAAGTTGAAGATATATCAATCATTTTTATCACCGGGGTATTTTTCGGATTATTCCATGTATTTGGTTATTATGAATATTCTTATGAAACAGGTTTTACGACCGATGCACCATTAATGTTAAATGTAGTAGTACAAAAAGTTTTACTTAATATTTCCTACGGATTGTTACTCGGATATATCAGGTATAAAATCAAAAAGTTGTATCCGTCATTTTTAATCCATTCATTTGGAAACATTATTTTAGGGCATTGATATTGTTTTTGTTTTCACTTGTTTATAAAAAATTTCTAAATTCACAGGTAATAAAAGGCAGCCGCAATCAAAATGTAACTGGTATGCGGGTTTTAATGGGTAATCCAACTGTAGTTCGTGTAGGCAAACCTTTGTAACCAGTTCCACCTGCCTTACCAAAAGTGCCCAATGTGTATCACAATTAGCAACTTAAAAAAAACAAAATATGGTACTATTTAATGAACCAGGCCCCGATAACACAAATGAAATAATAAAAATAGCTCAGAAACTATCAAATAAATATGAATACATTGTTGTTGCTTCACTTTCAGGTGAGTCAGCCTTAAAGTTATCTGACACTGTCGATAAATCAAAAATAATATGTGTAACCTGCCCACAGGATATGTTTTTTGAGGTAGATAAAATGAATAAAGGCCCATTCAGCAAAATTGAAGGATTAAAAAAAATCCGTGACCAGTGGATAAAGGAAGGCAAAAAAAAGATACCAATGAGTATTAGTAAAACGGTAAAAGAAAAACTGGAATCGAGGGGGGTGTCAATAGTTCAGGGTACAATACCATTTTTTTGGCCCAGTTTTTCAATGAGGTTACATTTAAACCATATTAGTTCATTAGACATTATTGCTAAAACTTTAGAATTAATTTCAACGGGTACTTTGGTTTGTTTAGAAACAGTATTAATGTCTGTTGATTCAGGAATATTACCGGGTAATAAGGAGGTGTTGTCATTTGCAGGAACTGAAAAAGGACTTGATACGGCATGTGTAATCAGAAGCTGTTCATCAGCAAATCTGTTTCATCCGAAAAAGGGTGCCAGGTTTATTGAATTTTTAGCTAAACCAAAAATTTCATATCAACCTGAGATGAGTATCAATTATTTAAGGTAACAAATCATTTTACGTAGCAAAAAACTGCAAACTATGATAAAGGTAGGCTGCTGTTGTAATCTGGCAATAAAAAATGAATAAAACGATAAAGGGCCTGACAGGCCGGCGGTTAACAAAACCATAAAAAACTGTTATGGGTAATTTTAACATGTGCAAAACCTAAATTAATAGATTTGAAAATAGAAAAACGGCTTTTTCGCAAAAGAAAATATGGAAAGGAATTGTTAATTGATTGTTCCCTATACTCTGAATTAAATTCAAGACTTCCCATAAATCCTTTTATTACAGATTTTTACGGTATCATAATTGTAACAAAAGGAAAGGGGTCAATTTTACTTGACAATTGTAAAATTTTTTTAAAAAAAGGCACCCTTTTTTTTATTCAACCCAATCTTGTCAGACAATGGTTAAATGTATCGGTTGATTTTGACGGTTACTTCCTGGTATTTGAAAATGAATTTATTGAGACTTTTTTTCAGGATACCTTTTTTATTTATCGCTTTCAGTTTTTTCATAATGCTGCCTTTTATACATTAGAATGTACTGATGATTTTTTAAATACATTAATTGGCCTCTGTAAAACAATAAACAATGAATTAACTAATTTACAAGAAGATAGCCATCATTTTTTACGCTCAATCCTTTACAATATTCTGATTCAAATAAACAGGAAATATACTGCGTTTTATGGTTTTTCAGTCAATCTTTTTCAGAACAATACCGGACTTCAGTTAAAAAAACTGTTGGAAATTAAAACAAGGAATTACCATAGGGTAGAAGACTATGCAGCTTTTCTGAAAATTAGCCGTGCCCATTTAAACAATATTTCGAAAAAAGTATTTGGGTTGCCTGTTTCTGTTATGATAAAAAAAAGGTTATTAATCGAAATAAAACGTGAGTTATTATTTACAAATAAATCTGTTAAAGAAATCTGTTTCGAAATGAATTTTTCTAACCTTTCCAATTTTATACGTTTTTTTAAAAAGCATACAGGAATTAACCCAAATGAGTATAGATTAAAGTATACAAAATGACAATTCCTTAGTCAAAATGATAGTCGAAGGATTTAACAAGGTACCTACATTTGTTAATAATTAAAAAACCTAAAATTATTAACTAAAAATCAATTGAAGTATGAAAAAAACATGCTTAATTTTTATGATTATTATTTACCATTTAACAACCCGGGCACAGGCAGTTTATGTCGATAGTAATACCGGTGATGATAATAATCCTGGCACTGAAATAGCCCCTATTTATTCTATTAACAAAGCCATCAAAATCATTAAAAGCCGGGATAATGACATTTATATAATACGATTAAATCCGGGGATATATGCCTTGGAAAACCACGTATCGGTTGTTACCGAAAAAGAAATAACTAACAAACGTCTTATAATTGAAGCAAGTGTTTTACCTGGTGATACATCCTGGACACCTGAAAAAATGCCTGTTATTGTATGTAAGGCTAGAAAAGGTGAAATACCAGTACATTTTAATTTTGTTGTTGGTTTTCTAATCGAAGAGAGCCATGTTACAATCCGAGGGCTAAAGTTTCACGGCTACTTTTATCCCCATGTCCGGTACTTTCCCGTTGCGAGGTTTAACAAATCAAAAACCGATTTATTAGTAGAACAATGTATGTTTATTGGCGATGCCAATATTTCTCAAATCCAGGCAGGTGTTATTGCGCATGGAAATGAAGTAAAAATTGATCACTGTATTTTTTATAAAATCAGGAATACGGTGGTATTTTTTCAGGATTCAGGAAATGGCATTAAGTATGGCAACGGATTAACCAATTCAATCATTTATGGTGCGTCGCAGGCAGTATGGACAGTATCGCCCGATACTGATTTTAAATTTAAAAACAATATTGTTTCCAATTGCCGGTATGTATTCGTAAAATACAATTACAACCCAACAAAATACTTACTTGACAATTGTGTGATTGTAAATAATCAATATTACACAGGGATACCAGACAAGGGGCGTTTGAGTCCGGGAGAATTTGAAATAAACGAGAATAATATAACTAAAGAGGGTAAAATAGCATTAAGGTTGACAGGTGTTGATGACAAACCCTTTTTAGATGAAGTCGATAAACCTCTGCCAATTGACTACATGCATCCGGTTTCAGGCTCAATTGGGTCTGAAATGGGGGCAGGATTATTTAAAAAAAGGTAAAAATGAATTTATAAATTTTGATTAACAGATATTGAAATTTTTTATGGAATAAAAACAATATGATTACACTTAATAAAGAAAAAGAGACACTGCTTATACCATTATATGGCAAAGCCATGGAAACCCGGAAAAAAAATCCGATCCTGTTTGATGTAAAAGCTGTTGAAATTATTGAAAAATTAGAATATGATTTTAAATCATTAAAAATCTCTGCAAAAACAAGCACGATGATGTGTTTAAGAGCTAAACTTATTGATAATTTTACCAACAAATTTTTAAAGGAAAGGAATGATGTTGTTGTTTTACATTTAGGTTGTGGGCTAGATAGCAGGTATTTAAGAACCAACAGTAAAAATGCGGACTGGTTTGATGTGGATTTTGAAGAAGTAATCAGTATTCGTAAACAATTTTTTCAGGAGTCTGAAAAATATCATTTAATAGCTTCTTCAGTTACACAACTCGATTGGATTAAAAACATCCCTTACGGGCGTACAAATTATTTGGTAATTGCTGAAGGATTATTTATGTATCTTAAAGAGGATGAAATAAAAACAGTACTCAATCACATAAAAAAAAGGGTTGGTAATTACACCCTTATTTTTGACACTTACAGTGTTTACACAGCAAAAAAGGTAAAAAATCATCCTTCTGTAAAAAAAACGGGGGCTCACATCCATTGGGGAATTGATAATATCAAAGAACTTGAAAAATGGAATTCTGAATTTCATTTTGAAAATGAAATTGTTTTTACTTCCAACCAAGAAATTGAAAAAATGGAGTGGGCAACAAAACTTATTTATAAAATAGCCAATTTGTTTCCTATGGCAAAAAATGCCCAAAAAATTTTGATTTATAACATGTAAAATAATATAACTGGAAAAGTGGAACGAGTAAGTAGTTTTGTTTTCCGGCTGTTTTTATGTTTCCTGAATGGTCTTTTATAATCTGTGCAACATAGTTGTTGTTTGGCTGCAGGTTAATTTATGTTTTAAATAGATACAGTTAGGATGGTGTGATTTATTTTTTGATTTCCCATTAAATACGAAGCAAAACAAGTTGCACATAACTCCCTGCACAAAACGTTTTGCGCCCTTTGCCGCCTATTCTGCAATAACAACTTTTAGTTGTAGTTCTTTAAATAACTCCCGGTAATGATTCGGAATATTTCTGTCGGTTACAATGGTATTAATTTTTGAAAGAGGGGCAAAGTTGATAATTCCCGTAAGGTTAAATTTGCTGGAATCGATTAACACAATGTTTTCTTTGGCGTGCGACATAATTATTTTTCCAATTTGGCCTTCTTCAAGGTTGGAAGTAAAAATACCCTCATTATTAATTCCATCGGCACTCACAAAATATTTGTCGGCGCGGTACATTTGAAAATTCTCCAGGGCGTTTACACCCACCAGCGAAACCGATTTTTTACGAAAAATACCACCCGGCACAATTAATTTTATGTTGTCGAACTCCGATAACTTAAAAGCTATATCTAATGCATTGGTAATAATGGTAAGTTTCTTAAAACGTTTAAGGTGTTTGGCCAGTTGCATAAGTGTGGTACCCGAATCTAAAATTAATGTATCTCCCTCTTTAATCAACGATGTGGCTTTTATGGCTATCAGCTTTTTTTGGGCAAGGTTTAAAACCTTCCGCTGTTTAACCGATAAATCATCACCAACTTTTACCGGCAACATAGCACCTCCGCGTGAGCGAATTAACAGGTTTTTATCTTCAAGGTGTTTTAAGTCTTTTCGTAAGGTTACTTTACTTACTCCAAAACGTTCATTTAATTGCGAAACGTCGACCTGTTTGTTTTTTTTGAGTTCTTCTAAAATAATCCGCCGCCTTTCAACGGTTGAGAGAATCTGCTGTGTTGCCATTTTTTACTATTATGTCACTAAAATTCTATAATACCAGCATAAAACTGCCAATTTATTCATTAGTAATATCCTGAAATGCTAATTAACTGAATTTTGCAATCACTACAAAACGAAATTAAAAGAAACTTAAATTTATTAGAAAGGAAACGTTGCGAAAGTAATGTTTTTGCCATATATTTGATAAAAACTAAATAATAACTTATTAAATTAATCAAATGAATAAAAAACAAATCGTATTAGGAATCGTATTTATTGTTTTGATAAATTTCGGATTTGTGGCGTTTACTTCAGGTAAAACAGCAGTTAAACAAGAAAATAAAAACGAATGGAGGCAATTATTTAATGGCAAAGACCTTACCGGCTGGAAACATGTTGGTGGCGGATCCATGTCGGTCGAAGATGGTTTAATAAGAGGCCATGGCGGAATGGGACTGTTATACTGGACAGCCGAAAAATTTAGCGATTGCACCATTCGTGTAGTTTATAAAATGCGCGACGAAAACAGCAATGCCGGCGTATTTATCCGAATTCCCATTGAACCTTTTGAGGAGTGGATGCCGGTATTTTATGGTTACGAAGTTCAAATCGATAATAAACCTGAACTGTCGGACGAAGATTATTACCATTATACCGGCGGATTGTATTCATTAACTTACCCATTGGCGAGGCCAGGTTTGCCAGGCCCTCAATGGAATACCATGGAAATTACCTTGGATGGCGACCGTACAATTGTTTATGTAAATGGCGTAAAAGTAACCGACTTTAAAGAGGGAGACCCTGTTCCTGAGCGTAAATTTGATTTTGAGCCATACCACGGACGCCGACCAAATTCAGGCTACATAGGTTTACAAAATCATGGTGACCATGATGTTGTCTTTTTTAAGGAAGTATCTGTAAAACCCCTAAAATAAGGCAATCAGTTAATTCTAATAGTCAAACCAGTTATTAAAAACCAATTTGTTATGAAAAAAGAGAGCAATAAAAATCCTGATTCATCAGAATTTTCACGCCGTAAATTTGTTGGCATGGCAGCTTCAGGAGCTGCTGCAATAACCATTCTTCCAAGTTTTACGGTAAGTGGGCTTGGGCATGTACCTCCCAGCGACAAATTATACCTGGCAGTTGTTGGCTGTGGTGGCGAAGGGGCTGCTGATGTAAAAACCCATATGCGTGCACCAAAAAAAAATGTGGCTATTTCTTGTTTATGCGATGTCGATGACCGCCAGTCGGCACCCATGCGAAAAGAGTATCCTAAAGCGCCGTATTACCACGATTGGCGCGAAATGTTTGAAAAAGAAAATAAAAACTTTGATGCAGTAACTGTTGCTATACCCGACCATAACCATGGTGTTGTTGGATTGGCTGCCATGCAAATGAACAAACATTTGTACCTGCAAAAACCGTTAACACACGATATACACGAAGCACGTATATTAACACAGGCAGCCGGCAAATACAAAGTGGTGACTCAAATGGGCGACCAGGGAGCTTCAACAGCTGGCATGCAAACCCTGCGCGAATGGATTGAAGCCGGAATATTAGGCGACATTGAAAAAGTATATTGCTGGACCGACCGCCCAGTTTGGCCACAAGGTATCCCATGGCCAACCAACCGGCCTCAGGTTCCAAAAGGATTAAACTGGGATTTGTGGTTGGGGACAGCCAAACAAACACCCTACATCGAAAACCTGGTTCCCTTTAACTGGCGTGGCTGGTGGGAGTTTGGTACCGGTGCACTTGGCGATATGGGCTGCCATATTATGGGGCCTCCTTTTAAATTACTTAAATTGGGTTACCCAACCGAAGTTTCGGGAAGTGCCAGCACAGTGTACGACGGTATTTTTTCGGAAGCACAATTCCCTAAAAGTGGGCCCGTTTCAAGCTCTATCAAGTTTAAATACGATTTGGATAATGGCAAAAAACTTGACCTCTATTGGATGGATGGCGGAATCACTCCTGAACGCCCCAATGAACTGGGCCCCGATGTTAATATGAACGATATTATGGGCGACTGGCCAGGACTTGGCGATTATGAAGGAGCTACACTTTTTATAGGGTCAAAAGGAAAAGCCGCCTGTGGATGGGGAGGGCGTAACCCAATTTTATTGCCGCTTTCATTAAATGATAACCTTAATGTCCCCAAAAAATACCCGCGCGTAGTTGGCGATATGGATGGCCATTACTGGCAATGGATTGATGCTTGTATTGCAGGTTATGGCAATGCCGAAGTTAGTTCACCTTTTGAAGGGTATGCAGGCCCCTTAACCGAAACTGTTTTAATGGGCAACCTGTTGTTACGTAGTTTTAATATACGTGAAAAAATTAAACGGGAAGACCCGGTTTATGGTATTCAGGAAGGGTATAAATACCCCGGCAGGTATATCAATTACAAATGGGATGGCGAAAATATGCGCATCACCAATTTCGAAGCGGCCAACCAGTTTATTAAACGTGAATACCGCAAAGGATGGGGTGAGTTAAAATTATAATCTTGAGGCAAAGGTTAATTATAAATTCAAAATGGGGAATGGATTTTATCACTTTTACAGCTTACGTTAGTCCGTTGGGTTATTTTTAAAGCCAATGCTGTAAAATGAAAAATGTACGGCAGTGAAATTTTGCTGCCGTATTTTATTTTTTATTTAAACCGAAGGTTTGTGAACACTAAAACTTTGGTTTTAATGAGACTTAAACCGGCTGATTTTTATTTAGTATCACCTTAAAAACCACAGAATAAACGTATGGAGATTAAAATTTTAAATACATACGAGGAGGTAAGTCAAAAAGCCAAAGAAATAATTTCGTTGGAAATTATCCGAAATAAAAAACTTTTGTTATGTGCTGCCACCGGAGGCAGCCCCACAAGGGCTTATGAATTATTGGCGGAAGATTTTATAAAACAACCACAATTATTTTCTGAGCTCCGTATAATAAAATTGGATGAATGGGGTGGTATTCCAATGGAGCATCCTTCAACATGTGAATTTTATTTGCAGAAACATTTAATTCAACCACTCAAAATTTCACAGGAGAGGTATATTTCGTTTAAAAGTGAAACAAAAGACCCTCACGAAGAGTGTAAAAGGATTCAAAATCAAATACAAAAATCGACGATTGATGTTTGTATTTTAGGCTTAGGCATTAACGGGCATATTGCTTTAAATGAACCTTCTGAATTTTTACAGCCCCTGGCTCATGTTGCAAAACTTTCCGATAAATCGCTTCAGCATTTAATGGTTTCAGCACTTAAAAATAAGCCAACATATGGGTTAACATTAGGAATGGCCGAGATTTTGCAGTCGAAGTTGATAATCGTCCTGATTAATGGCAAACAAAAAAGAAACATTGTAAAGCAGTTTCTTTCAAAAAAAATAACCAATTTAGTACCAGCATCGTTTTTATGGCTGCATCCGAATGTGGTTTGCTTAATTGAACAAAACGCCATAGGTGATTAAATTAAAATGAAACTAACTACTAACAATACTAAACCTATTAACCGATGAGACGAAATAATCTGATTGTCCTGCTGATATTATTTATTTGGTTTGTTATATCATTTATTACAAACATTTTAGGCCCCATAATGCCGGCCATTATCGACAACTACCAATTAAGCCTTACCATGGCGGCATTCCTGCCATTTTCGTTTTTCCTGGCTTATGGAATTATGTCAATTCCTGCTGGTATGATGATTGAACGGTATGGCGAAAAAAAATCGATGCTGGTAGCATTTAGCCTGACTTTTATCGGCTCGTTCCTTTTTGCAATGTTCCCTGTTTATATAATGGCTTTAACATCGCTTTTTATTATTGGAATTGGAATGGCTATGTTACAGGTAATTATCAATCCGCTGATGCGTGAAGCCGGGGGAGAGGAAAACTTTGCTTTTAATTCGGCATTGGCGCAGCTTATTTTTGGGGGTGCTTCATTCGTCAGCCCTTTTGTATTTACATACCTCATGCGCGAATTAAGTGGTTATACCGGAGGAGGGAATTTTTTGGTTGATACATTAAGTAAAATTACCCCTGCCGAACTTCCCTGGAGTTCGCTTTACTGGGTGTTTTCAGTTATTATTGTGGCAATGCTTATTATTATTGCCTTTGTGAAATTACCGAAAGTTGAATTAAAAGAGGATGAAAAAACAGGCGCTTTTCAAAGTTATATTGACTTGTTAAAAAAGAAAAAAGTTATTTTATATTTCCTTGGAATTATGGCTTATGTGGGCACCGAACAAGGCCTTTCGAACTGGATGAGTAAGTTTTTGAATACATATCATGGGTTTAGCCCCGAAGTGGAAGGGGCATCGGCAATTGCCTGGTTTTGGGGATTAATGTCGGTAGGATGTTTGTTGGGATTGCTTATTTTAAAGTTAATCGATTCAAAACTGGCAATTAAAGTATTTACAATTCTTGCCATGATTACTGTTGTTATTGCCTTATTCGGGCCGGCACAAATGGCACTTTGGGCGTTCCCTATTACCGGATTTTTTATCTCAATCATGTTCTCGGTAATTTTTTCACTGGCATTAAATTCCGAAGAAAAGCACCATGGGTCGTTTTCAGGAATTTTGTGTTCAGGTATATTTGGAGGGGCATTGGTGCCTCTTATTATTGGCTGGATTGGCGACCAGATTGGTTTGCGGCTTGCCATGCTCTTCCTGTTTGTAACACTGGGGTATATCCTGTCTATTCCATTCTGGGCAAAACCATTGGTCGATAATAAAACAGTAAAATTATCTGAGCTTTTTAGTAAAAAATAATCCATATTAATAATGGATATATCATCAGATGCTTTTAAAAATATTGTTTCAATAATAAATCTTTCTAAATTTAGGCGATCAAAATAAAGCCTGTTTTTGAAACCTAACGATACTATAGATTCTATATTTAACCGTATTTCGGATAATTCTGACGAAAAGGCTTTTCGGCAACTATTTGATATGTATGCTTTTCGCCTGGTACATTTTGCCAATGTTTTCCTGAAAAATAATGAATTGTCGGAAGAAGCTGTTTCCGATGTGTTTTTTAAAATTTGGATAAATCGCAAATCCATCGCCAAAATTGAGAGGAAAAAATCTTACCTATACACTGCTGTAAGGAATACAGCCTTAAATTATCTGGAAAAGGAGAAAAAAATCAAAGCAATTAATCTTGAAGATATAAAAGTTGATTTGATTGTTGATAGTATTTGTCCTGAAACTGCTTTAATCACAAAAGAATTAAAAGAAACTATAATAAAAGCCATAAACAGCCTTCCCCCTAAATGCAAATTGATATATAATTTGGCAAAGGTCGAAAAAATGAAATACAAAGAGATGGCTATTGTGCTAAATATTTCAGTAAAAACAATTGATAACCAGGTAGCCATTGCCTTAAAAAAAATAGCAGAAACAATTTCGAAACACCTTGATGAATCCAATAGAAACACACCTTTTTCTGTTTTATTTCAGTTATTTGTTCCTTCCTGAACCCTGATTCTTCCATCTAAACCTTATTCCTTTTTTAAATAATGTGTTGGTTATAAAATAATTTGTTTCCCGCTTTAGGGGAATCAGTAAAAGTTAGTGTTTATATAATTGAAATTAATAGTTTATGGAAAACATTTGGAATTCTTTAAGCCGAAAAATAACAGGTGTGTTTACTGATGAAGATCAAAAGAACATCTCTGAATGGCTAAGTATAGATTCAAAGAACCAAAAAATTTATTCACACTTGAATGAAGTGTGGAATTCTGATACCAATATAAATCAGAAACTGCCCTTATTATTTAAATACACCAATAGCCGGATTAAAAAATACCAATCAAAACATAGCATACAACCTTTAATTATAAGATTTTCGAAAATTGCTGCAGTAATTATTTTGGTTTTGTCCACTGGTTTTTTTGCTATGAATTATTTCAACCTGAATGAAAAACAAGCCAATACAACGGTTGCTTATACTACTATTCATGTCCCTAAGGGGAATAGGGTACAGCTATATCTGCCCGATAGTACAAAAGTATGGCTCAACAATGGCTCTAAAATTATTTACCCAAGTGTGTTTAGCAAAAATACCCGTTTTGTTGACCTGGAAGGAGAAGCATTTTTTGAGGTGAAAGAAAATCATAAAGTCCCATTTTTTGTCAATATGGGTAAAAACCGGATAAAAGTAACAGGAACTAAATTTTCGGTAAGTGCTTATCCTGATGATAATTTTATTGAAACTTCCCTGCTTTCGGGAAGTGTTGAGTTTGAAACTTTAACTAATAACAAATCTGTTTCTTATTCCTTAGATCCAGGTTATAGTATCAAATATGTTAAAGGAAGTGGTAAAATTTTCAAACACATAGTAAATCCGCTGTATTACAATTACTGGATTGATGGAATTTATGAATTTAAGGAAGAAAGCCTTGAAAGCCTGGCTAAAAAGATTGATCGCATATATAATACAACCATCATTTTTGAAAACGAATCTCTAAAACATTTATTATATACAGGTACCTTAAGCATCAACGATAACATATTTACTTTTATGGAAGCAGTAAAACGAACATCGGTTGAGTCGGTAGAGTACCATTATTCCGAAAATAAGATTTATCTGAAACTTAAAAAATAGAATTGCCTATGGTATAATGGATTAAATAAAAAAAAAGCGGAAAATGCGTCAACATCTTCCACTTTCAATTAGGAAACATTTTAGGTGTTTCCCTCAAAATTAGATAAGCTAAACTGTAAATTAACTTAACACCTTAAATTTATGAAAAAAAAACAATTTAGGGAGGAAAATGATTTTTTTCTCCTGCTTAATAAACTTATTTTGATGGCAAGGATTACAATTGTATTAATGATTTTGGGGCTTATGCAAGTCTCTGCAAATAGTTACTCGCAAGCTGCACGAATCAACCTCAAAGTAAACGATGCTACCTTAGCCGATGTTTTTGATAAAATTGAGCAACAGTCGGAATACCGTTTTTTTTATAATAACAACCAGGTTGATTTGTCAAAAAAAATGGATGTTGATTATAAAAATCAAAAAATAGATGAAGTACTTAACAATATTTTTAGCAACACCGATATTTCGTACGAAGTACTTGACCGTCATATTCTTATAAGGAGTAAAAAAGGGTATTTCAATTCCGGACAGCTGGGTGAATTAAATATATCTGGAACTGTAATCAGTTCAACAGATGGCTCACCAATTCCGGGTGTTTCTGTGGTTTTAAAAGGTACAAACCAGGGGACGGTTACAAATATTGATGGGAGGTATTCCATTGAGGTTGATGAAAACAACTCTGTCCTGATTTTTTCATTTATTGGAATGCGTTCACAGGAAGTTTTAATTGGTGGCAGGCAAATCATTGATATAACAATGGTTGATGATGTGATTGGAGTTGACGAGGTAGTAGTAATTGGCTACGGAACAAGGTCAAAACGAGATGTAACCACTGCAATATCATCAATAACAACTGAATCATTGGATGAATCAGTTTCAATGAGTGCTGAGATGGCCATGCAAGGACGTATGACCGGAGTTTTGGTTTCAGGGAATAGTGGAAATCCAATGGCCAGGCCAAATATCAAAATCAGGGGTGTAAATACATGGGGGGTTTCTTCACCGCTGTATATCATCGATGGTATTCCAATCACTGAATTTGGGGCCGGTATCGAAGGGCAGGAAGATGCCCGTGCTTCTGATGTGAGGGGGCCAATAAATATTATGGCGATGATCGACCCCAACGATATTGAATCTATCTCGGTTTTAAAAGATGCTTCGGCTGCTGCTATTTATGGAGTAAGGGCAGCTAATGGTGTTGTATTAATTACAACAAAAAAAGGGAAACTTGGAAAACCTTCAGTTGAATTTAGCAGCCGGTATGGTTTTCAGAACATTACGCAAAAAATGGATGTTTTAAATACACAACAATATGTAAAACATGTAAACGATGTATTTGCTTCAGACCCCACCATTACTATTGCACCTGAAAATGAAGGAGTATTTGATGCCACGAGTCCTAAGTACCTTGGCAACAGTACAACTTATGATTGGCAGGAGTCATTAAAAAACAAAAACGCACCAACACAGGATTATTCACTACGAATTTCGGGTGGAACTGAAGGCATGAATTATTATGTGTCATTGGGTTATGCTAATACAAAAGGAACTTTAATTGGCAGCAATCTTGAACGCCTTTCTGGATCATTTAAATTTAATTCTGAAATAAACAGTTGGTTAAAAGCCGGTATGAATTATCGCATTTCATCGACTGAAGGTAAAGACAATGATTTTAGAGTTTCTTTATGGGAATCAGCACAAACACCCCCCTGGCAGCCTATTTATGACCCCAATGGCCCAAGCGGCTATGCTCCAACAGTTCCCGGGTTAGGTGATGATGGGATTTACCGAAGCGACAAATTGTATGGTGCAGGAACCCGGATTAATGTGCCTGGTATGATAACCAACGATGAAACAAACTATAAATCGATGCGGAACATGGGGAATATTTTTATTGAAATTGAACCCGTAAAACACTTAAAAATTAAAGCCCAGGCAAGCATGGATATTTATGTATTTCACAGGTATGAATTTGGCAATTTTTCAAGTTCTGTATTTAATTATACTTCAGGTGATCCCCGCTCAAAAGGTGGAGGCCAGTCAGTAGGAAGTTATGGCGAACGTGATGTTTACAACAACAATTATGTACAGGAAATAACTGCTAATTATGCCAACTCATTTGGCGATCATAACATTGATGTGTTGGTAAATGGAATGAACCAGGTGTACGACAGTAAATATACAGGAATGTCAACCGACTATATGACAACCACGCTTGATTACCTCCGTAAATTGGGTGGGGAAAATGAATATACCAACCTGGGTTCGGATGTAAACAGGTGGGCCCTTTCAGGAATGTTGGGTCGAGTTGGGTACAACTATAAATACAAATATTACCTCGACCTGACTGTGCGCCGCGATGGTAGTGCCCGGTTTTCTCCTGAAAACCGATGGGGGACATTCCCTTCGGCTTCAGCAGCCTGGCGTGTTAAAAATGAGTCTTTTATGGAAAATGTTGCCTGGCTCGACGATTTAAAATTACGTGCCGGCTGGGGGCAATTAGGAAATCAGGAGGTCCGCAACATGGCATATCTGTCACCAATCGCAACAAATCCAACATTTGCATGGGGGTATAATCCAGAAAGGGAAGGATACGGATATTTTAGCTCCTCTGCTACTGTTTTTGCCTTAGCTAACCCAGGATTACGATGGGAAAAAACTTCGACCTTAAACCTCGGTTTTGATGCATTAATGTTAAAAAACCTAACCTTGTCATTTGAATATTACGACAAAAAAACAAGTGGAATCCTGCAGGAAGTATCATTGCCTAATAGTGTAGGTGTTACTCAGCAACCTGTCGACAATATTGCTGCTGTAAGTAACTCAGGTTTTGAATTATCATTGGGTTATTCTAATAAAATCGGCAAATTAAATTATGCAGTGAATGCAAATCTAACAACTGTAAAAAACGTGGTTGATGAAACGTATAACCACATCCCGCTTTGGAACATCGAAGAAGGGTATCCAATGTTTTATGTAAAAGGGTATAAATTAGGCGGCATTTTTCAGACTGAAGAAGAAGTTTCAGCCTGGTTATCGCAAAACGAAGATGTCAATTATCAGAATGCTAAAATTGCTCCCGGTGACATGTATTTTCAGGATTTGAAAAGCGCTCCGGAAGAGGAAAATGAATTTTATTCCGAAAAGCCAGATAACAAAATTGACAGTTATGACCAGGTATATCTTGGTAAATCAATACCCGGTTATTTTTATGGTATCAATTTGAGTTTGGCCTATGAAGGATTTGATATGGTAGCACAATTAACAGGAGTTGGCGATGTGGTGAAATACAATCCTATCAGGCAGGCTCTTGAATATACTCCAGGAACTGGAAATAACCTTTCTACCGCCATTTTTGACTCATGGACACCACAAAATACTACGGCAACAATGCCAAGGGTAATTGGTGGAGACCCTGCTAATAACTTCAGGAATTCCGATTATTTTGTTGAGAATGCATCTTATTTAAGGCTATCTAATATTCAATTGGGATATACTTTACCCGAATCGTTTTATGAATTTGCCAGGGGGAATGTCAGGAATATCAGAATATACGCTGGTGCATCAAACTTGTTTACAATTACAGAATATACAGGTTTCGATCCTGAAAATGATAAATACCCTGAGCCGAGAGTATTCTTTATGGGGTTAAATGTCAAATTCTAATTGGAATTAAGTATTCATTTTAAATTTTGAAATTATGAAACTAAAAAAATATATCATAGCTTTTACAGCGATTGTAAGCGGATTGCTTTTTTTTCCTTCCTGTGAGGACAACCTGGACATAAAACCCACAAGCGAACTTGAAACCGTCTATTTTGAAACAGAAGCACGCGTTCAAAGAGGAATTGGTGCTGCCTATGCAGCCATTACTAATATTTATGGTTCCCAATTAAATTCATCCACTCAACATCCATTATGGCTTTTACCCGCCGATGACCTTACCTTCGATGGTTCAGGTAATTCTTTGGAAACTTTTTCAGGTTTAAACGGATCTGATGGAAGAGTTGAAGGAATGTGGAAGAGGTTATATGCAATTGTTGCCCGTACCAATTTTATGCTTCAAAAATTGGAAGATCCTGAAATTATAGATGTTTATACAACCAATGGATTAATTGACAACAACAAAGGTGAAATGTTGTTTCTACGTTCGTGGAGTTTTTATAAATTATGGGATTGGTATAGGAAAGCGCCTATTCAGAATGAACGAATTGCTTCAATTGAAGATGCAATATTATCTCCATCAGATGGTTTTCAAATGCTTGATAATGCCATCGAATCGTTGGAGCAGGCAGCTTCATTGTTACCTGAATCATGGGATCAAAGGAATTTGGGGCGAATCACCAAAAACGCTGCATATGGTTTATTAGTAAAATGTTATGTTCTGCGTGCCTGTTACAATAATAAAAATGCAGAGGATTATGGAAAAGCAATTATTGCATTTAATAAAATTTCAGCATCAGCCGAATTAGTGTCATATGGTGATAATTTTGATTACCGAACTGAAAACAACGCTGAATCGTTGTTTGAATTTCAGGCCAGCCATGCCCCTAACCAGGACAATGCCTGGTTGGATAACGATTTTGGTGGTGATGTAGGTCAGATGGGTGCCTTTTACCACTATTTTAATGGGCATTGGGGTAACTATTCATCAGGAATTATCGGGCCAACACAAAAACTGGTAAATGCTTTTGAACCAGGCGACCCCCGAATGGCTGAGACTTTATCAAACAATGCAAATAATCTTGAATGGACCCTGTGGTGGGTAACTCCTGAGTGGGATAAATTTAATGGTTATCAGATGGTTAAATATGTGAATGGTGAGCGTGGCAATTTATATGATAACACTTGGCAAATTTCATCGGGAAACAACACTCGCATTCTAAGGTTGGCCGATGTAAAATTAGCTGTTGCTGAAGCTTTTCTTTCAACAGGGAATTCTGCAGCGGCTCTCCAACAGGTAAACGATATCCGCGAACGTGCCCGTAATTCAACAGAGGATGGAATTGCTGCAGATGTGCCTGCTAATCTGGCTTCAGTGTCAATGCAGGAGATAATGGATGAACGTTTCCGTGAACTAGCGGGCGAAGAAGGCCATCGCTGGACCGACCTCCGCCGTTGGCATGCCGCTGGTTACATCAACCTGGAAAACTGGACTGCTACCGATTTTGGATTTCCATACGATGTCAACCTATTTGCTTTTGACCCGTCAAAAAACCTTGTTTTCCCAATTCCTATTTCTGAATTAGAGAGAAATCCGGAAATGGCTGCCAGCGGGCAAAATTCAGGATACTAAATAGACTAAAATAGTTGCATAGATTATACAATTCTACTTTAAAGAACAGGTGAAATATTCGCCTGTTCTTTACCTAAACCAACTATTCCTTTTTATAAGATATTTTTGTGGAAGTGTGATTTGAATTTTGTAATTTGAAAGCTAAATAAAAACCAACTAAATAACTACATCATGGAATTAAACCGCAGGAAATTTATTCACAATTCAACTATGGCTGCTACCGGTATTGGATTTGCCACCATTTTACCTTCAAAAGTATGGTCATCAAAACCGGCTCCCAGCGACAAAATAAATGTCGCATTGGTAGGATGCCGTAATATGGGTTTTGAAATTTTAAATCACCACTTAAGATACAGTGAAGTAAACTGTACTGCCATGTGCGATATTGATGAAAATATATTGAATGAAAAAGCTGCAGAAGTAAGGGAAAAACACGATCAAAATCCAAAGTTGTACAAGGATTTCAGAAAAATGCTTGAGCAAAAAGACATCGATGCTGTTATTATTGGAACCCCGGACCATTGGCATTGTTTAATTACAATTTACGCACTTCAGGCGGGCAAAGATGTATATGTTGAAAAACCAATGGCCAATACCATTGAAGAATGTAACATAATGGTAAAAGCTGCCAACCGCTATAATCAGGTAGTACAGGTTGGGCAGCAGCAACGTTCAGGTTTTGTTTTTAACAAAACAATGGAACTTATAAAATCTGGAAAAATTGGCAAACTTCGCAAAATAAACATGTGGGCTAATTTTGAATATGGGGCAGGTTCCAAAATTGTACCTGATTCACCGGTTCCAAATGGAGTTGATTATGACATGTGGTTGGGGCCTGCACCGTCACGGCCATTTAATTCCGCTCATTTTCACGGGTCATGCGGCATTTTTGGAATTTTGGCGGTGGCATGATGTCTGATTGGGGAGTTCACCTCATTGATATGGGATTGTGGGCGAAAAACATTACCCAGGCGCCTGATAAAGTGTTGGTGTATGCCGCGAATACATTCCATGAACCACGCGCCCGTGAAACGTTTGATTCCATGACTGTGTGTTACCCCAAAAGTGATTTTGCCATCAATTGGGATATGACTGCCGGATTACAAAGTGGCCCAAATGATATGTTGTACGGAATTGCCTTTGTAGGTGATGATGCCACCATTTTAACCGATAGATCAAAATTGATAGTAAAACCTGAATACAATAATAATTCTAAAAAATTCAAAACCGAAGAATATTCTTATACTGAAGGTAAAGAATCGCACAACGAACATGTCCGTAATTTCCTCGACTGCATAAAATCACGCGAAAAAACCGCTTGCCCGCCTGAAATCGGACGTGTGGCTGCATTGCATGTCCACATGGCAAATATTGCCGGACGGGTTGGAGAATCAGTTCTGGAATGGGACGATAAAAACAACAGGTTTACAAACAGTGATGCGGCCAATAAATTGGTAATTCCGGAATACCGGAAACCATGAGCCTGCCAAAAGTTTAACAATAAAACAAAAAATATGCTTTCACGCAGGTCATTTGTTCAAAAAACATCGGCGGCTGTTTTATCAGCTGCCATGATTCCCGGTTTTGCAATGGGCAGGGTAATCACTCCCTCAAAAAATTCGGATTTATTGAAGGTATAATCGGAAAAGAACTTAAAGGTGATTGGAAATCGGTTCTGAAAAAAACAGTTGAATATGGATTTTCTGAAATTGAAATAGGTAATTACAAAGGAGAATCAGCTCAGGCATTTCTGAACTATTGCCATTCAATTGGTATAAAACCGGTTGTAAAGGGCATTCCTTTTACCAACGATGGAGAATTACTCAGTAAGAGCCTGGATGAGTTGGATGAATTAGAAATAAAACAAGCTGTAACTTACTGGCCATGGAGGTCGGGAGGCCCATTTAAACTGGAAGATTGTAAAAAAAGTGTACCCATTTTGAATACCATGGGTAAGGTCTGTCAAAAAAGAGGCATCCGTTTTAGTTGGCATAACCACGACAAAGAGTTTTTACCCATGCAGGAAGGATTGCCATTTGATTATCTGATGAAACATACTGATAAAAATTTGGTTGGATGCGAATTGGATGTTTTTTGGGCAGTAAAAGGTGGTGCCAATCCGGTTACAATTCTCAAAAAATTTGCCGGCAGGTTCCCAATTCTTCACCTGAAAGATATGACTGCCGATGAGCGGCAGACTTTTGAGTGTGTTGGAAGTGGGACCATTGATTTTCCAGCTATTTTAAAAGAAGCCTCCAACCAAAACATTCAACACTTTTTTGTTGAATACGACAATGTGGTGGATGGAATGGCCTGTTTAAAAAACAGTGGAGAATACCTGCAAAACCTGAAGTTTTAGTCTGTTTATATAATTAAGCCGACTCTGATTGTTTAACCTTTAATTTTAAATCAGATAAATAATTTTCACGCATGGAATCAAAAAATAAATATTTGCTGTTTTTGTTTGTTGCCATTATTTTATCATCCGGCTGTTTAGCCCAAACAAACAAATCCATAAAACTGTTGGTTAGGGCCGACGATATCGCTTCGTTTCACGATGCAAATATTTGCCTGTATCACAATCAGCAACCAATGGTATTGCCCGTAGTGTGGAAATTATGGTGCCATGCGCCTGGTTCCCGCGAAGCGGTTAAAATGCTACAACCAAAATCCTGCAATCGATGTAGGAATACACCTTGTTTTAACCAGTGAATGGGAAACCATTAAATGGCGGCCATTAACAAGCGTGCCAAGCCTGGTTGACCGTAACGGTTATTTTTTCCCTTTTATCTGGAAATTTGGCACCGATACCCTCGATCGGTTTTTAAATGAAACTTCCTAGTGAAAATTGAGGAAATAGAAAAGGAATTACGGGCGCAAATAAAGCTGGGATTAAAACACCTCTCCGCAAACGACACATTTGAGCGCACATATGGGTTTTACGTCACTTGCGCCTGAGTAGTGGCGGCTCTTGTAACAAAATTAGCACATGAATACCACCTTAAAACAGAAGGGGATATTCAAACAAAACGATTTCGGGGATGGGAAAATGATTCTCTATTGGAACAAAAAGTAGAACAGTTTATTACTAATATCGAACAGTTAACTCCCGGCAACTACCTGTTTGTTGAACATCCCGGCCTTGATGGCCCTGAAATGCAGGCCGTAAAAGGAAATGTTGCCATCAACCGGCAACATGTAACTGATATTTTTACACATCCTGAAGTAAAAAAGGCTTTGCTGAAAAAGGGCGTTCAATTGGTTAACTACAATGATTTATTTTAATATTATTTTCAATCAAACTTCAAAAATTCTCAATAAACATGAATGTTTTATATTTTAAACAGGGTTTCCTGAGTTCTGCTCTGATATTCTTAATTATACTAAATACAAGTTGTTACTCAAAAAAAATGAACCTAACATTTAATTCTTATATTTCCAATAAATATTAGTGTTTCTCCACATGGCGATGATAAAAATTCGGGCGCAATTGAAACGCCTTTAAAAACCCTTTTTGCCGGATTAAAAAAATTAAATGCAGGAGACACGTTATGTATTAGGGCAGGAAAATACCTGTTAAGTAACCCACTACGTATATCTTTGATTGGAAATCAAAATCAATGGATAACCATTCAGGCAGAAGAGGGTATTAAAGTAATAATTGATGGTGCCGGAGCCAATATTCCTTCAGGAGGAAAGTATCCTTACAATACCGGATTAATTCAAATTGAAAATGCAGCCTTTATCCGCCTTTTAAATATTAATGTTCAAAATTCCCACAGGTCGGGAATTAATATCCAGGATAGCCACCACATTGATGTAATAAATTGTACTGCCGAAAACAGCTTATCACCCGGCATTGCTGCGTGGCAGCAATGTGAATACATGTCGTGTGCTGGGAAATACGGTTATTAATGCCAACGATAAAAACATGAGTTGGGAGCCTTTTACCGGCAGCGAAGCACCACACGAAGCCGCATCAGTATGGCTGGCCCTCATTATTTTGAGGTGGCATGGAACCATGTTTATAATTGTAAAAAGGAAGGAATTGATGTAAAAGAGACTGCCGCTTTCGGGAAAGTACACCATAACTATGTTCACGATTGCGCCCGGCAGGGATTGTACATCGACAGTTGGTTTGGGCTACTCGAAAATATAGAAATGTATCAGAATGTGGTATTTAATTGCGAGGCAGGAATTGCCGTTTCTTCGGAAGAAGGCCCCGCTGCCCAAAATCTGAAAATACATCACAACCTGGTTTATAACAACCGGGCAACCGGACTTTTCTTTTCGCGTTGGGGGGCTGATAATTTTAGGGAAAATGTTCAAATCTATAATAATACATTCTATAAAAACGGATGGGGGGCCAATTTTTCAAAAGACCCCAAATACTGGCTCAGTGGTGGATGTTACTTGTTTACAACCAACCTTAAAAATGTAGTAATTACCAACAATATTTTTGCCCAAAACTTCCCGTTCGAAATTGGATTTTCTTCAGAGTATGGTTCTAAAATTCCTGAAGAACAAAACATTATAATTAGTTATAACCTTATTCAAGACATCAATACCTGGGAATGGCCATTTTATATGGAAACATGGGCAAAAGATTCTGTATTTCCAACAACGGGACTCAATTCAATTTTGGCCGATCCGCTATTCGAAAATCCCGGACTCGGTGATTTCCGTTTAAAATTAACCTCCAATGCTATTCAGGCTGGAAATCCAATTTTGGAGTATGCCGGAAAAAATGGAGCCCCCGATGACCTTGGAGCTTTTCCATCAATAACGTTACCCGAGCATTTCTGGTGGTTAACTAATTTTCCACCAAAAATTGAACCGGATACTTTTTAAAACATTTTATTCAGGTTATATACTAAATATGAAACCAATTCAACTGTTTTTAAGCTTTCTGCTTATAATATCAGGCTGTCAGGTACAGGATGGCCATTTTAATATTCTTGATTTTGGCGCTAAAAAAGGAAGAACAAGTACACAAGCCATTCAGCGGGCTGTTGATGCCTGTTATAAAGCAGGAGGTGGAAAAGTTATAATTCCATCCGGCCTTTTTATTACAGGCACTATTGTTTTAAAAAGTAACGTTAACCTGTTTTTGGATAACGGGGCTGAACTTAGGTCAAGTACCAATCCTGATGATTTTTTAAGGACATTTAACAGGCATGGCATCATTTTTAGCGAGGATGCTGAAAACATCAGTATAAGTGGCGAAGGGACAATAAATGGGTTGGGCTCCTTGTTTTATGAAACCGATAAAAACCATATTTACGAAGAATTTGACAAACAACTAACACGGCAAAAAGAAAACTACATGCCTGAAGGAGAGTTTTTTACAGATGGCCCTTTAAAACGCAAACCTATGCCCGGAATGTCGATCGTATTTTTTCATTGTACCCGGGTAAAAGTAAGTGGAATAAAAGTAAAGGATACGCCTGTGTGGGCATTTAGATTTGGTTATTGCGACGATGTTGTGGTTGATGGGATATCGGTCATAAACAATAAAATGATTCCCAATAGCGATGGAATTCATTGTACAGCCTCCCGCAACATCCGTATATCAAATTGTAATATAGTGGCTGGCGACGATGCCATTATTATAACCGGATTTCCAAAAGATGAAGAAACTCCCGGGTACAATTCGAAGGAACAGGATTTGTATACACATGGCAATAAATCGCTGACAGGAGGAAACCTTCAGGTAACCAATTGTTATTTACAATCCCGGTCTTCAGCCATTCGTGTGGGATACGGGCAACATCCAATCAAAAAATGTATTTTCTCGAACATCATCATTGCTGAATCGAACCGCGGGATTGGAGTTTTTTGCGCATGATGAAGCTTCAATCGAAGATTTAATTTTTTCGGATATTACAATTGATACCCGTTTACACAATGGCCAATGGTGGGGCAATGGCGAACCCATTCATCTTTCTTCCGTTTCCCGTTTCGAAAAGGAACCTCCGGGATTAATAAAAAATGTTCAATTTACTAATGTGGTGGCTACAGGCGAAAATGGCATTATTCTTTATGCACAAAAACTAAAACCAATGCAAAATATAACGTTTAATAATGTCAGGCTACATTTAAAAAGTGGAAAAGAGACAGAAGCATACGGTGGTAATTTTGATTTACGGCCGGTAGCTAATCCTCAATTACGTTTATTTGAGCATGATATTCCAGGGGTTTTTGCACGATATGTGAATAACCTGTCATTCGATAATTTTAGGCTTACCTGGGGTGATAACCTGCCCGGTTTTTATTCCAATGGAATTGAACTGGAGTATTGTAGCAGGGTGGATATTACAAATTATTGGGGACGGGCGGCATTTAAATCTGATTCGTTGGCTGCTCTCAAAATAACAAATACCACTGGATTTACATTTGTACAAACACACATACCTGAAGGTTATAAACAATTAATTAAATAAAAGCCCTTAATAATACCTGCCCTCCCAACTATAGCGATACTAATGTTGTGTGTTCATAATAAATGTTGCTTTAAATAAAGAAGAAACACTTGCCTGTTACAAATCGTAATTATTTTTTTTTAATAATACTAATGTATTTTTACATTTGCCTATTTAATAAATTAACGGGATAAATTTTAAACACTCATGCAAAATTTCACAAATTCGGTTTTATTGCCTGAAAACCTGCCACAAATTGAATCGACAACTTTTAACCGGCTTGATAAAAAATACCTTACCATTTTATACATCCGCCAACTGTTTTTTTTCTTGTTTATGGCCGGATCAGTAGGAGCCTACTGGATTATAGCTGCCGAAGAAGTTATTGTAACGGTACTGTATATTGCTATTCCAGTAATTATTGTACTGAGTATTTGGTCGATTATTGTAATGTTATTAGGATTTTCACGGAAAGGTTACCTTGTACGCGAAAACGATATTTCTTACCAAAGAGGATTAATTACTTTTAAAGTTATTTCAATACCTTTTAACCGCATTCAGCATGTCGAAGTAAATCAGGGGATTATTGCAAAATTGCTCCATTTGTCATCCATAAAAATATTTACGGCCGGGGGAACTGCCAGCGACCTTTCTATTCCGGGCATACATTTTACAGTTGCCCAAAATCTAAAATCTTTTTTAACAGATAAAATAAATGAACATGAATAATATAAACCTGGCTCAACCCACAAGGCAATCGTTAAAAGGCCTGGTTTTTATTTTTATTCAGGGATTAAGGCAACTTATTCGTATGTTTTGGGCTATCATTTTAGTTGTGTTTTTACAGAATAAATGGTTGGATGATAAACGTATTATTGCTTATATTGGAGTTGCCGTTTTATTTTTATTGGTTATTCATTCAATCCTTTATTACCTGAACTTTTATTTTTATGTAACTGATACCGAGTTTATTTTAAAAAAAGGGTATTTGCGAAAAAAAACCTTAACTATTCCTCTCGACCGTATTCAAAGTGTTAATACCAAACAAAACCTGATTCAACAAATATTAAATGTTGTGACCCTCGAAATTGATACTGCCGGAGCAGCGGCCAAAGAGTTAAAAATTCATGCCCTCGAAAAGTTATTTGCTACCGAGCTGAACAATTTAATAAAATCGGGAAAAGAAGACATAAATACGGTAGATGCTGATATTCAGGCTGAAGAGGAAAAAGAAACTGAAAAACTAGTACTTAAACTTTCACCTGCCGATTTGCTTAAAATAGGGCTTAGCCAGAACCATTTAAAGGCCGGATTAATTATTGTGGCTTTTGGTTTTCAAATTTTCCAACAGGTGGAAGACCTTTTTAAAGAAAAAGCTGAAGAATATTCAGGTGAATTTGTGCAATTTATGTCAAACTCAAGTTTGGCTCTTATTGTTTTTCTGCTTGTATTCTTTTTAATAGTTTCTGTCCTTTTTTCATTGGTTCGAACAGTATTTAAATATTACGATTTTACGCTGGTGAAAAAAAGCAACAAGTTCCGTATTGAATCGGGATTATTAAATAAACGGAATGTGTTAATCCCTTACAATAAGGTCCAGGAATTAAACTGGGAAACAGGCCCTCTTAAACAATTGTTTGGCATTTATAATCTGGTATTTAAACAGGCTGTAAGTGGCCAAAATCGTAAAGTGCAGGTAGTTGATGCACCCGGTTGTTTGGCTGTTCATTTGGAAGCGTTAAAAACCGATTTGTTTGGTGAAGATAGCTTAACCGAAGTACCCCGCATATTTACTGACTCTTTTTATTTTAGGCGTTTGTGGCTGTTAATGGGATGGCTGCCGGTGTTGCTGCCAGCCGGATTTTTATTTAATGAATGGTTATTTTGGATAGGCGTTGTTTTATGGCTTTTGGGCACAGCAGGTTATAGCTATTTAATGCTGAAAAAAAGGTATTTCAGAATAAACAATTACCAAATACGCATTTCAAAAGGAGCCATATCACAAAAGTGGGAACAAATGGAATTGTTTAAAATTCAGTCGGTTGAGTTTAGGCAGACTATTTTTCAAAAACGAAGGAAGCTGGCTAGCCTCCGGTTAACAAATGCATCGGGATCGTTAACCATACCCTACATTAATCAAATCATGGCCAGGCAAATGTACGATTACCTGTTGTTCCATACTGAAACTTCAGAAAAAAGGTGGATGTAACATACTCTGTGGATTTAGTATTATGTAAATTTTGGATTTAAGGTAAATTAATCAGAACTTGTATACTACAAAATTAACTCATGCAATACAGCCAGCTGATCATCTACTATTTCTCGGGAACCGGCAATGCTAAAAATGCCGCCTCATGGATAATCAATGTAGCAAAAAAAAATGGCTTAAAAACTCACCTAATAAATATCGACCGGTTTGAATCAATTGAAATTCCGGATTTAACGGAAAAAACGCTAATTGGGTTTTGTTTCCCAACCCATGGATTTAATATGCCTCCTTTGGTTATAAAATTCATCCGGAAATTTCCAAAACTAAAGAATAACGATGTTTTTATTTTAAACACGAGGGGAGGATTAAAACTTTCGAAATTATTTATACCCGGATTAAGCGGACTTGCTCAATTTCTGCCGGCTTTAATACTCCGATTAAAAGGATTTCGGATTGTAGGAATGCAACCGATGGATTTACCTTCAAACTGGTTAATCCTTCATCCGGGATTACGAAAAAAAGTAGTTGAATCAATTTATCAAAGGTGTGAAGGTATTACTGAAAAATTTGCTTTACGACTACTGAATGGGGGAAAGAAGTATAAAGCATTTTTATCATTGCCATTCGATATTGCTGTTATTCCAATTGCCTTTGCATATTATTTTATAGGCCGTTTTTTTCTCGCAAAAACATTGATTGCCACCGATGCTTGTAACCAGTGCGATATTTGTATTAAAAAATGCCCGGTTGAAGCTATTACTAAAGTTAATAACAGGCTGTTCTGGACATATAGGTGCGAAAGCTGTATGCGCTGTGTAAATATTTGCCCACAAAGAGCCATTGAAACAGCACACAGTTTTGTTTTCCTTATTATACTGTTATTTTCTCTGGTGTTCTCCCCATTTATTGTTACAGGATTAAAATCATTGGGGTGGTTTGACTTTATTTATCAATCATTTCTAACAAGAAATGTTTGGGCAATCATCGATTGGTTATTATTTCTTGTGGTTGTTTTTATGAGCTATGGTATTCTGCATTTTTTTATGAGGTTTAAATTTGTGAATAGGATTTTTGCTTATACTTCATTAAGTAAATATAAATTTTGGAGAAGGTATAAAGCTCCAAAAGCCATAAAATAGTTTGACATTTTAGGGTATAAAATCGCTAAAAAATAAACAATGAAAAAAATATTAAATTATATCGCTATTAGCCTAATCTTGATCTTAGGATCAATCCATATTATTTTAACACCTTTATTTCATGCAGCTTTTGATTTGAATGCAGTATGGTTTGCAGGAGCGGGATTGGCATTTGTTTTTCTCGGGATAATTAATATTTGCAGATTAAAATCAACGGATCATGTCATTAGGAAATTATGTTTTATTAGCAATTTAATTGCAGTAATCTTCTGCATTTTTATTGTGATTAAATTGGCACAACCACATGCCTTTATAAGTTTAATTGATTTATTGCTTTTGTCGGTATTGTCTTTTTTTGATTTAAAGAAAAAAGATAAAGGCGCAATTGAACAGAGTTCTTAACGATGTAATTGATTAATTGAAAAATTTATTCAATGGCTACAAAAATCAGAAAAAGCCCACCTGTTTGTTTAGGAATTTCAATTTTTAGATTATTAACCGGAAGAGTGAGATATTCAAAAAATCACATTGGAACTTCTGTTAAAATGGAAGATGGGCAGAAGTTTGAAATTTTTCGGCATATAGCTCAATCTGTTGGAGATAATAAACAGGCTGTTGTTTTTATTGTCAGTTTTAAATTTGCCCGGTTAACTCATAAAGCCAATAAAATAGCATCAATTATTCCGATGTTACTGATAACCGGATTTCCAGGATTTCAAAAGAAAATATATGCTGTAAATCCAAACAATGGATATTGGCAGGGTATGTATCAATGGGAATCAAAAAAACATTTGGAGGAATACAAAAAATCGTTTGTGTTTAAGGTTATGAATAAAAGAGCAATAAATGGAAGTATAAATTCTATGGAACTTAATAATGATCTTTTAAATAATTTTATTGAAAATAATAAACTTTAATGTAAAAAGCATATGTAACCATGTTCAATAAATTTTTAGAACTTATTCATTTTTATGCTCCGCTCAATCCTGAAGAAATAGATTTTTTCAAAAAGAATGTACCTATCCGTTCTTTTAAAAAGAATGAATTGTTCTTTAGTGAAGGCAGAGTATCAAAAACGATCTATTTTGTATTAAAAGGCTGTGTGCGATTATTTTACAATGTTGATGGAAACGAAAAAACAGCCTTCTTCTATACCGAAGGAAAATTTGTTTGTGCTGGCGAAAGTTACACTTTTGGAACTCCTGCCAAAGAAAACTACCAGGCAATTGAAGATACGGTTCTAATGTATTTAGATAAACAATTTATTGAAAAAATGTTGGCTTTTTCCCCGAATTTTGAGATAATTGCAAGGATTGCTGTTGAGGATGAATTAATTACTTGTCAGCAAATGATTGCTTCATTTATTACACTTTCACCCGAAGAGAGGTATTTAGAATTATTAAAAAATAATGCTTCCTTATTTCAACGAGCTCCCCAACAATACATTGCTTCTTTTTTAGGCGTGTCTCCCGAAACCTTGAGTAGAATAAAAAAAAGAGTATTGGGAAAAAGGAATAAAATAGATTCTTGACGATGGTCAAGAGTTTTTAAATACACTGTTAATAAATTTGGCCTATTAATTATAAAATTGGTTACAATGAAAACAAAAGTATTATTGGCAGGGGCAACAGGATATTTAGGAAGTTACATTGCAAAACATCTTCTAGACTTAAATTTTCAAACCCGACTAATTGTGAGGGATAAATTGAAGATTCAATTTGATACTTCAGACTACGAGATTGTTGAAGCTGAAGTAACTAAACCTAAAACAATTAGTAAAGTATGCGACAATATTGATGTGGTTATTAGTACTATAGGAATTACCAGGCAAAAGGACGGATTGACATATATGGATGTGGATTATCAGGCAAATGTTAATTTAATAGATGAAGCAAAAAAAAGCGGAGTTAAAAAATTCATTTATATATCTGTCCTAAATGGTGAAAACCTACGGCATCTTAAAATTTGTGAAGCAAAAGAAAAATTGGTAGATTATTTAAAAATGTCGGGTTTAGATTATTGTATAATTCGCCCAAATGGATTTTTTTCTGATATGAAAGATTTTCTGAATATGGCAAAAGGTGGAAGAGTCTATTTATTTGGAAACGGAAAATTAAAATCGAACCCAATTCATGGAGAAGATTTGGCAAGAGTTTGTGTTGATGCAATGGCTTCTTCAGAAAAAGAAATTGAAGTTGGAGGTCCTGATGTTTATAGCCAAAACGAAATAGCTGAAATGGCATTAAATGCGTTCTCTAAAAAGAAAAGAATTTCTCATTTGCCTGACTGGATACAAAAATTTACACTTTGGTTTGTAAGAACATTTACTTCTCCCATAAAATATGGGCCCATAGAATTTTTTCTTACTGTAATGTCAATCGAAATGCTTGCACCCTGCACAGGTGAAAATAATCTGGGTGTTTTTTTCAAAACTGAAGCAAAAGTTTTAATTTAAAAATTACACAAAAATATCGTAACTTAAAATATGATTTTTTTAAACAAAAAATTTGGCCGATATCCTTTGGGAGTATGGATAACTCTAGCCGCATTAATACTTACAATGTCGGCATGGATAATGCAAGCCTATTCTCTTTTTAATTGGGAAGAAGCCTTTAAAATGGGGTTACAAAATGGAAGTTTTGAAGGAGACCCTCTTAGCCAGGCCATGGCAGCCAAAGAGAAAGGCGAGGCAATTACCGACCTGATTTGGGTAATGCCTTTAAATGTTTTAGCCATTATCGGAATTCTAAGAAATAAATTTTTGGGATTAGTTGCAGCAATGATGACTTTCGCTGTATGCGTTTATTTTCCACTTTTCTACATTTTCCAACTTTGGAATACATTTATGATGACAGCCATTGGTGCAGTAATTCTTTGGGCAATTCCTTCTCTTTTGGGAATTGCTGGTTTATGGGCTAATCGAAAATTATTTAAACCTTAAAGAATGATACCACCAACTATTGTAACCTGGATTATTATAGTATTTGGCGCAATTACATTTTTGCCTCTTTTGTTTGCACAATTACTAATGCTTTTTAAACCAAACGGTCAGAAAACAAAAGAGCTGATAATAGGGAAAGGGGAGGACTGGCGCGATACGACACATTTTCGTTCGGCACTTGCTTTTGCCTGGGCAGATATTTTAATTATTTTCCCATTATTAATTATAGGTGATATTGGTGTTTTATTCGGCCACTCATGGGGATATATATTATGGGTAGCATTAGGAATCCTTTCAATATACTTTAGCATTTTATTTTGGGTTATGGAAAAAAAATACAGCTACCCATCAGTTGGTTACCTGGCTTATTATACTTATTACTGGGGATTTTTTTTGTATTGGGGAATTATTGCAATCGTTTACTCAGCAATTCAATTACTTTAAAATTTTTACAGTAATCCCTGATCCTCAAGTGAAGCCCGTATTTTTGCATTGTAATTCGAAAACTTCGTTTCTATTTTTTTATACAACCTTTTGAATTCCCTGGTATCTTTAATATTTTCCACAAGTGGATCTATCTCTATAAAAATAACCGTCCAATAAAAATAGTTTTCTTGTTCCGAAAAAAGATTCAAATGTTCAATGGCTTTTTTAGTGTCGCCATTATATGAATAATACATTGCTAAACTCATATGCTTATAAATGGAGGTATTGTTTTCGGCATAATTTAAATAATCGGCAAAATATTTTTCAGATTCCTCTTTTAGCCCCATTTCAGAATATACAACCCCAATTTTTGCATTTTCACTTCTATAGATATTCAAATTTTGAGATTCTCTGATATCAGTAAACATTTTATAATAGTAATATGAAGTTTTGTAATCTCTAAGGTAGAAACATGCCTTACCTATTTCCTGCATTATGTCCAATCTTGTGTTATCTTTATTAAATGCTATTATCAAACCTTCTTTTAATTTCTCAAGGTCTCTGTTTTTAGCATAAAGGATATAAGCTTTTACATATTCAGAATACAGGTTTTTGGGATCATAATCTAACGACTTGTTTATATACATTTCAGCCTCTTTAATAAAGCCCGATTGTATTAAAGCATTACTAACCCGTAAATAAATTAGGCTTGCAGTAGCTGAATCATTTGCTGCAATATCTAAGCGAATTCCCTTAAGGGCATATTCCAGGTATTTTTCTGTATTAGGGATATAATTTGCGTACAAATCTGCCAGAATACCAATTATCACTGCAGAATTTGGATTAAACAACAAGGCCTTTTCAAGATATGGAATTGCCAATCGGTATTCTCCATTATTCATGTAAAATAAGGCTTTAGCCACTAATCCTTGTGGTACTTCAGAATCAAAAAACAGAGCTTTGTCAGCATAAAAATTAATCGAATCAGCGAACTTCTTTTCGGCCATAAAAAAGTCAAGGAAAAAATATGCTGCAGCCAAATCACCATAAGCTGCAGCGAATTCATTATCAAGTTCAATTGCTTTTTTTAAATAAATAATGGCTTGTTCTATACTTTCACGATTTTCTGTAAATAGTAAATCTTTACCTTTTAAATAAACATCATAAGCATCAAGGTTAGAAGTAGGAACCTTATTAATCCTTTCTTCTTCTTCAGGAGTTATGATTACCTCAATTTTAGTGGCAATTTGTTTTGCCACATCCATTTGCAACTTAAAAATATCCTTAACATCGCGATTGTACTGTTCGGCCCAAACATGTTTATCGCCGGGGCCATCAATTAACTGAATATTTAGTAAAATCTGGTCGCCAATTTTTTGTCCACTGCCCTCAATAAAATAGTTGACATTTAATTCTTTGGCAATCTCCGGCATCAACTTTGTTGAATTGCGGTACTTTTCGACCGATGTACGGCTAATTACTTTTAAATCTTCAATTTTTTGAAGGTTGGTAAGTATCGATTCCATTAAACCATTAATGATATACACATTACTTGAATCGTTACTATCGTTTATAAATGGCAACACCGCAATGGATTTTTTAGGAATAGTTTGATCAATCGAAGGCTCAAATGGTTTTTTTATCTGGAAAAGGATAAATGTATAAATCAGGTAACCAAGAATTATGCTCGCAACTATAATATTTAACCATTTTAGACCACTCTTTTTTCGTCCGGGTTTGGCTTTTATAGGTTCCGGGTTTAAGTCATTGTTTCCATTTTTATTTATTTGTTTTTTTTGAGGCACAACCAGTCCCTGATTTACAATGGCAAATACCTCAAGGGGTTTATCTACGTTTTTAAGTTCAAATACCCCTAACGACGCAGTTTTTATACCCGATTGATTCTTTACTTCATCGTACACTTTTTCGGAAATAAAAACACTGCCTGCTGTTGCCAGCGATTCAATTCGGGAAGCCACATTTACACCATCGCCAATAATTCCTTCTTCATTAAAAATTATGTCGCCACTATGGATGCCAATCCGTACAGGAATTTTAGGTTCCTGATTAAAAGCCAATTGAAGTTCAATTCCACACCTGACGGCATCAATGGCACTGTTAAATGTACTTAATGTGCCATCGCCAAAATATTGTAATATATTGCCTTTATATTTTAAAGTAACAGTATTAAAAACTTCGCGGTGCCGGTTCCTGAATACAATGGCTTTTTCTTCGTTTTGCTGCATCAGGGCTGTATAACCCTCAATATCGGTAAACATGATGGCAGCTAACTGGTGTATTTGCGAAGCCTGCCCGTTTTCTTCCACTTCCCTTTTCCCAACTTCGCCAGGAGGGTAACCATAAATATCTCCAAAACACTTAATAAAATAAGAGGTGCTTCCAAAACCCACTTTATACGAGACCTCCGAAACAGTATACTCTCCTTCCTGCAACAGTTCCATAGCACGTTTGAGACGTATCTGGCGAATAAACTGGCTCACCGAAACATCTGATAACTTAGTGACTTTTCGAAGCAGGTTTGAGCGGCTCATACCTAATTCGGCTGCAAGCTCTGAAACTCCAAATTGTTCACTGGAGATATTATCCTCAACAATTTCAGTTATTTTTTTTAAGAAATCATTTTCCATGGAAAAAAGAATCAGGCGTGGTTTTTATTAGTTAGTCGAAATTAGGAAATTTTTAAATAAGATACGAATTCTATTTAAGAATGGTCAAATCAATTATCGAAGTTATAAAAAGTTGGAAGAAAGATTTGCTTAAATCCAATGAATTTGTTGATAACCAATTTTTTCCAAAAAAAATAAATATAAAATATCCAATAAGGAATATCCAATTTAAAAGTTGTATTGTGCTGGTTTTAAATTTTTTATTTTTTTATTGGGTGTTTATTGCTAAAATAGTCAAATTTTACTTTTAGATATATTGTTTCGCAATTAAAGATTTTTGAGTTGAAAATATCAACAAAAAAATCTTATAAGTATTCGCAAACCTATATATTGAAGGCTATTAGGCAGTTTAACTTTAAACAACTTCATCCTATATTTTCGACAAAATAAATTCGCTTAATCATGGGCTTTTCAGCTCTTTGCATCACGGTTTGCATCATAATTTATACCCATGCATCATAGTTTATAATCCTTCACCAAACTTGATACTTTTTGGTTTTTTTTTGATTAGTCATGCATCACGGTTTGATGGACCTTTACACTATCGAAAAACAACAAACATTTAAAATCAAATACAATGAAAAATTTAATTCTAATTGCAACCTTGCTGATAACAGTTATCGCACCTGCACAGAACAATGAACTATTTCATGACAACTTAAACAACTCTCTATCCAGCAGCAAAACAGAGATTCTTCTTTTTGCCGATAACAATACCATTAATAATAACTTAAATATTTCAACCAAAACAACCGCCTTTTTTGCAATAACAGAAGAAAAAGACAGCCCTTTGGAATTGGAAAACTGGATGACTAATGAAACCGGCTTCGAAATAGAAATAATTCCTATGGAAACAGAAACCGATGAATTGTTAAACATGGAAGACTGGATGATCGAAGATTCCAATTTTGATATGCATGTAACACCCCTGGAGGCAGAAACTGATAGGCCGTTGGTTCTTGAAGATTGGATGATTGACACTTTGTGCTGGGAGGATAATATAGTACTAGCCAATTTATAAGTAAACAAAAAACAATTTAAACCATTAAAACAATACGTTATGAAAGCACGCATTTATTTTTTAGACAACCTAAGAACCTTTTTAATCTTCCTGGTAGTATTACTTCACGCCGGAATGACTTATGAATCAGGATTTGACTCTTTTTGGATAGTTAGCGACCCTGCTAAATTAAATCCAATAGCACTGGTGCGTATGTACCTCGACCTGTTTATCATGTTTGTGATGTTTTTTGTTTCAGGTTATTTTGTGCCAAACTCTCTTAAAAATAAATCAGGTAGGCAATTCCTTATTTCAAAATTCCGAAGGATTTTTATTCCCTGGATTGTTGCTGTTTTTACTTTAATTCCTGCGTACAAAGCCATATTCCTATACTCAAGAGGATTGCCGCAGCAAGAATGGTTTTCATATTTCCACCTTTTCCAAAGAGCCGGATCCGATTTAAGTTTTTATGCTAACAATCCAACTCAGAGTTGGTTATGGTTCCTGCCTGTGCTGTTTTTATTTCAAGTAGTTTATTTGGCCATGTCAAAAATCAATTTGCTAAAGGTGAAAATGTCGTTAAAAACCGGTGTGGTTTTAACCTTTGTAATCGGATTGGTTTATAGTATGATCATTTCAAACTCCGGCTTAAAAGGTTGGGCTCATTCACCTATTTTCGATTTTCAAAGAGAGAGGTTGTTGGTCTATTTTATGGTTTTCCTTTTAGGGTCTCTATGTGCCAGGTTAAAGGTTTTTGAATCAGCCATTAAAACGCAGAAATACTATATAACTTCGAGCATTGTATTAATTATTTCTCTTGGCATTTATACAGCTGTTGCTTTGAACTTCTTCTTTAACATTATTGATCCTGCCAGAAATCACTTTTATATTTCAGACTTTGTCGACCGTGTAGGATATTATAGTTCGACTCTATTAGCCATGTTAAGCTTTATGTATATACTTATTCATTCATTCCGCCAAAGTTTTAATAAAAACTACAAAATTATGGCTCAATTGAATAAAAACTCTTACCAGGTGTATATTATTCATATGGTTGTTTTAGGAGTCCTGGCGGTTATTTTGGTAAACATTACAATTCCGGCTTTTCTAAAATATATCGTGTTAACTGTTGCAACTTTTGCAATAAGCAGCAGTATTGTTACTGCTTACCAAAGATTATTTAAACAGAATACTATTTTAAAACTTTCAACACTTTCTGTTATTGTTGTGGCTTTTGCTGCCATTATCCAGTATGGAGGTATTGAGAATAAAGTGTGGAAAAAAAATATTGTTTCACAAGTTCAAACAGAGGTAGTTGCTCCAGGCATGAGCCTGCATGAGGCTGCATTTAGGGGTGAACTTGAAGTAATTCAGCAACACATTAGTGCAGGCTCCGACGTAAATTTAAAAGATGCCAATGATGGAGGAAGCCCTTTAAATACAGCCGCAGCATTTGGCAAAACTGAAGTAGTTATGGCTTTAATTAAAGCTGGTGCTAATGTAAATGCCATTAAAAATGACGGATCAACACCACTTCATACAGCAGCTTTCTTTTGCAGGACCGAAATTGTTCAGATTTTACTGGATAATGGCGCTGATAAAAACATCAGGAATAATGCCGGGTCAACAGCCCTTGAATCAGTTTTAGCCCCGTTTGAAGCCGTAAAAGGTATTTACGATTACCTGGGTAAAGCACTTGGCCCATTAGGGTTACAACTGGATTACGAACAACTAAAATCAACACGGCCAATTATTGCAGAGATGATAAGTAAGTCGTAAATTGTAATTTACAATCAACTAACCAATAGTTATTTATAATAAATGAAAACATTAAGAAAAATAATAATCAAAGCAGCAATTGTACTGATTTTTATTGGTACCAGTTGTGATATAAATTCATCTGTTAAATATTCTTACCAACCTCCAGAGCAGATTGATGATGGAATAAAGGTAGGCACATTGGCTGAGACTGGAATTGATACAAGGTACTTAAGTGACGCAGCAACTGCGATTGCAAAAGGTAAATTTAAAGAAGTCCATTCAATGCTGATCTTTAAAGACAACAAATTGGTTTTTGAAGAATATTTTCAGGGGCACAAATACAAATGGGATGCTCCTGGCCATCACGGAGAATTGGTAAACTGGGACAGGAATATGCTGCATGGTATTAAGTCCGATTCAAAAAGCATAACTTCAATTTGCATCGGAATCGCAATAGATCTTGGTTTTATTAAAAGTGTACATCAATCTGTATTTGATTATTTACCGGAGCATCAACATCTCAATACCGATGGGAAAGATAAAATTACTATTGAGCATTTGTTAACTATGACCTCCGGATTAGAATGGAATGAATGGGGTGCACCCTTGAGCAGTGCGGATAATGATATGATTGGTTTGTGGTTTTTCTACGATGACCCAATCACTGGTGTTTTAAGCAGGCCTCTTATTAATGAACCAGGGGCTGACTTTACCTATTCAGGTGGAGGAACAATTGTTTTGGGCGAAATAATTAAGAATGCCACAAATATGAAAATTGATGAATTTTCAAAAAAATATTTATTTGAACCCTTGGCGATTAAATCTTCCAATTGGGCAATAGAATTTAAAAATGGTGTAATTGAAGCAGCTGGAAGTTTAGAAATTACACCAAGGTCTATGGTTAAAATTGGAGCAACGTTTCTGAATAAAGGCATATGGAATAATAAACAAATTATTTCAGCAGAATGGGTAGAAAAAAGTGCTACTACTTATAAAGGGAACAAGGGAATTAATATTCCTGGTGTAAATTCCGGAAAAAACGGATATTCATATTCCTGGTGGATTAATCAGGTATTTGAATCAGGTAAAAAAATTGAAATGTTTAATGCCGGAGGCTGGGGAGGTCAGGAAATATATGTTATCCCAGAGCTAAATTCGGTTGTTGTATTTACAGGTGGAAATTATACCCGGATAAATAAAAATCATAAAATCCTCGAAAATTATATTATTCCAGCAATTATTTAAGTTGTGAAAAAAGTATAAAATTGGAGTTATGAAAAAAACTATTCTATTAATATTATTTATTACAATAATTAATGTAAGCTGTAAATTAGAGACTTCGAGCCAGTATGTGTATCATCCTCCTGTTGATCTTAACGATGGATTAGAAGTAGGTACTCTGAATAAATCTAAAATTGATGTCAAATACCTTGAGGCAGCTGTGACTGATATTTCAAGAGGGAAATATAAAGAAATACACTCTATGCTTATCCTTAAAGACAATAAGCTGGTTTTTGAAGAATATTTCCAGGGGCATATATACCAATGGGATGCACCACATTACCATAGGGAACTAATCCAATGGGGGAATAATACTCCTCATTCAATGATGTCATGTACCAAAAGTTTTACATCTGCTTGTATTGGAATTGGAATTGACAAGGGTTTTATTAATGATGTACATCAATCAATTTTTGATTATTTGCCAGAACATCAACACCTTAAAACAAACAATCGGGAATATATTACTCTTGAGCACTTGTTAACAATGTCTTCAGGATTAGCTTGGGACGAATGGAGCGCATATCATGGTACATCTGCAAATGATATCGATATGCTTTATTTTGATTGCGAAGACCCAATAACCTGTGTGCTTGAAAAACCCTGGTGGGCTGAACCTGGTAAAATTTTCACATACAATGGAGGAGGTACTGTCGTTCTGGGGGGAATCATTAAAAATGCCGCAAATATGACTATCGATGAATTTTCAACAAAGTATCTGTTTGAACCACTGGGTATAAATTCAACCCAGTGGACACAATATGAAAATGGCATATTTGATATGTCCGGCTCTCTGAAAGTAACACCGCGAGATATGCTCAAGTTTGGATCAACTTACTTAAACAACGGACTATGGAGCGGAACTATTATAGTGTCGAACGAGTGGGTTGCAAAAAGTTCAGAACCATACAACAACAATAAAGGTATTGATATTCCCGGTGAAGATTCGGGAAAATGTGGCTATACCTATTCATGGTGGACAAGTGAATTTGCATATAAAGGAACACAAACACATATGTTTCGCGCAGGAGGGTGGGGAGGCCAGGAAATTATGGTTTTCCCGGAACTTGATATGGTGGTAGTTTTCACAGGTGGCAATTATGCCAGCAATACATCACTCTTTAAAGTAATTCGTAAATATGTTCTTCCAGCAATCAGCTCATAGTGTGACAATTATAATTTAGTACTAAAAGCTTATATAAAGAGAAGGTTTAAACAACAATGATTGGAATAGGTTTTGATTTTATATATCTCCAACCGAATGTAATGATTTTTATGGCTTACTTACTTATGAAATTTAAGTACAGTATGTGATTGTACTAATAATTTAAAAATATTAATTATGAAAACTTATATCTGCACAAAATACGGCCTTCCTGAGGTTCTTCAATTAACTGAAGGTCAAAAACCTGAACCAAAAGAAAATGAAGTCCTGGTAAAAATTATGGCTACAACCGTTAATGCTGCAGATGCAAGAATCCGAGGGGCAGTATTTCCATCAATATTTAATTTGCCTGTAAAATTAGCAATGGGATTTAACGGACCAAGAAATAAAATAATTGGTTTAGAAATTGCAGGCGAAGTAGAAAAAATTGGTAAAAATGTTTCCCGGTTTAAAAACGGCGACCAGGTATTTGCATCAACTGGTTCAGGAATGGGTGGTTATGCCGAATATATTTGCCTTTCTGAAAAAGACGTAGTAGTTATAAAACCATCAAATATGAGCTTTGAAGAAGCTGCTGCTGTGCCTCATTGCGCTTTAACTGCATTACACTTTTTACGAAAAGGGAATGCAGGTGCCGGCAAAAAGGTTCTTATTTACGGAGCATCGGGTGGCATAGGTACTTTTGCAGTTCAAATAGCCAGAAATATGGGAGCACATGTTGCAGGTGTCTGTAGCACAACCAATATCGAACTGGTGAAGTCGTTAGGTGCAGGAAATGTGATCGATTATACAAACGTTGATTTAAACCAAATAGATGAAACCTATGATGTTATTTTTGATACCATTGGCAAAAGCCCTATTTCGGCATACGCCAAATTATTGAATAAAAATGGGAAATACCTTTTAGCTGTCCATCTTGAATTGCCTCGAATTATTGAAGGAATGAAAGCTGCGCGGAAAAACAAAATCAAATTATCAAATGGAGTTGCTACATTTACGATTGATGATTTGAAATACTTAAAAGAGTTAATTGAAGCAGGCAAATTAACGACTGTAATTGACAGGTATTACTCATTCGATCAAATGCAAGAAGCCCATGCTTATGTTGATACAGGCCATAAAAAAGGCCATGTTGTTATAACCATTTAACTATAATAAAAACTATGAAAAATATTGAAGTTCGAAATTTATTTAAATCATATGCCGAAAAGGAAGCTGTTAAAGACCTTTCCTTTTCTGTAAAATCCGGAGAGATTCTTGGATTAATTGGGCCTAACGGAGCTGGGAAGAGCACTACAATTAAAATGATCCTGGATTTTTTAAAGCCTGATTCAGGTGAAATAAAAGTCTTTGGGGAGCCAATGGATGAATCCTTTAAAAACAAAATTGGTTACCTGCCCGAAGAAAGAGGGCTCTATAAAAAACTGACAGCGATAGATTTAATTCTTTATCTGGCATCGTTAAAAGGCATGAATAAAAGTGATGCAAAAAAAAGAGCTGAAGAATTGCTTCAGGAAACCGGTATGCTTGAAAGCAAAAAGAAAAAGAACAAGGAGATGAGTAAAGGCATGGGGCAGATTATCCAGTTTATTGTCACCATTATCCACAACCCTGAACTTATCATTCTGGATGAACCATTCTCGGGGCTGGACCCGGTAAATACTGACATTATTAAAAACATAATTGGCAGGTTAAGGGACGAAGGAAAAACCATCATCCTGAGTACCCACCAGATGAATAAAGTGGAGGAAATATGCGACCGGGTACTAATGATAAATGGGGGCCAGGCCGTACTTTATGGAGAAGTAAATGAAATAAAAGAAAGTTTCACCAAAAATTCAGTTCAAATTGCAGCCGATGGAAACCTCGATGGAATCGTTGGAGTTAAAGAACAAAAAAACAACAATGGTTTAATTGAATTGGTACTGGAACCTGACTCTTCCCCTCAAACGGTATTAGATAATATACGAGAACGCGGAATTTTTATCAAACGATTCGAAATTACCACTCCTTCGTTACATGAAATATTTATAACAAAAGCCGGAAAATCATGAATAAAACATATTTAATATTTAAACACGAATTTTTCAATACAGTTAAAAGGACTAGCTGGATTATAATGACATTGGTTGTTCCCGTTCTTGGCCTTTTAGGAATTGGCCTTTTTGCTCTTATGCAAACCATCTCTACGCCTTCTGAAAAAGTAACACAAGCAATCGGATTTGTTGATGAAACAGGTATTTTTAATGAACACACAACTCAAGGTTATACCAAGTTGTACAAATTCGAATCGAAAGATGGCGTGCTTCAGTCAATTGGTAGAAGGGAAATTTCAGAATATTTTGTGATACCGGCAGATTATATAAATTCAGGGAAAATTTATCGATTTACTACTGAGAAAGAACTAGTCACCCCTCCAACAACTGCAGCTGCAATAAAAACATTCCTTTCTGAAAATCTTCTAAAAGATAAAGTATCATCACAAATAGCTACTTTAGTTGTATCACCACTAAATCTTAAAGTTACACGAATAACCAATACCGGAGATATTGCTGAAGAGCAAAGCAGTATTGCTTATTTGATCATCGCCGGAATTTTCTCACTTCTACTTGGAATTTCGCTAATGTTTGGTGCCACAGCTTTAATAAGCGGATTAGGCGAGGAAAAGGAAAGCCGCCTCATTGAAGTTTTATTCTCTTCTGTATCTATTCGCCAATTGCTTGTTGGGAAAGTTTTGGCTTTAGGTTTGGCTGGATTACTGCAAGTTTTATTATGGCTTGCTTCAGCTCCATTGCTAATAAATCTGGCGTCATCGTCGTTTGGTAATCTTATTGGGAATATGACTATTCCAACTAATTTCCTGGTCCTTGGAGTTGTGTATTTTATATTGGGATATTTATTATTCGCAGTCCTTTCATTAGGAGTAGGAGCCATCAGTTCCAATGCAAGAGAAGGAGGGCAACTATCGCTGTTTTATACCCTAGCTTGTTTTATACCACTTTGGTTTTCTTCGTTAACCATAGCTTTTCCCGGTAGCCCTGTTTGGACAGTATTGTCTATATTTCCAATTACTGCTCCTATTGAAGTTATGTTTCGAATGGGCGTTTCGGATGTACCCTTGTGGGAAATACTAACAAGTGTTGGAGTATTGTTTTTATCAATTATAGGTGGACTGTTTTTGGTCATAAAGATATTCAGAATGAACATGTTGTTGATTGGTAAAAGGCCTGGATTTAAGGATATTATATATGGATTAAAAGCCAAATAATACACAATATTAGTATAAGATCTTCAGAATACTTTCAAATTTAGTGTCAAATATATTTTACATTGTGTATAATATTTTTATCTTTGTGTCGTTATTAGGTTACAAATAGTATAAATATTCATACATAAAAACTGAAATTATGTCGTATCAGGAAAAAGAAAACATCATAAACATTTTTAGTGGATTACTCATTTCAGCCATCTTTGGCTGGATAGTTTATCAGAAACATTTGGAAGGAAGTATTGATTTAACTCAGGATTTTAAAACATGGGGGATAGTTTTCCTCATATTTATGGGTGTATCCATAGTAGCCCGGATAATTATTTATATCATTTTCCATATAGTAAATGCAATAGCTACAAGGGAACAAGAAATTCCGGTTGTAGACGAACGTGCTAAACTTATCAAACTTATAGCAACCCGGAATTCTCATTATGTTTTTAGTGGTTGTTTTATGTGCGCCTTTATTTTATTAGCTGTTGGTTTGCCGGTTTATATATTATTTATTGCATTTATCGTAGGTGGGCTACTTTCTGAAATAGTCGATAACGGTACACAAATATATTTCAACCGAAAAGGGATCTAAATGAAAAGTATTATTAATAATATCCGAAAACTGCGATTTAATGCCGATGAAATGACCCAGAAGCATTTGGCTGATTTGGTAGGGGTTTCAAGGCAAACCATAGTAGCAATCGAAAAAGGGAAATATTCACCATCACTGGAGCTGGCCTTCAGAATAGCATTCATTTTTAAAACACCTTTACAGGATGTTTTTAGTTATGATTCGGATTTGGATTCTGCGATAAAAAAAATAAATAACAGCAGTTAAAAAACAAAACTGTTCTCAGTTGTTATAATTCTTAAATTTGTATACTAATTAAAATTATAAAGAAGAAAATTAAAATGAAAAAGACAATACAATTTGGAGAAGATGTAGAAGGATATGACATCCCTGTTTTGAATGAACGAGAAATAAGGGCAGCAGCAGGCATTTTGTTTTTAACAATGTTTATCGCCATACAACGTGCCACTACAGGTGATTTTTTACTGCTTAAATATGCAGTTATTCTATTTTTAACCGATATGTTGATTCGGGTGTTTATAAACCCTAAATATGCACCAATATTAATAATCGGGCGGTTAATTGTCCGCAATCAAACTCCTGAATACGTAGGTGCCAGGCAAAAAAAGTTTGCGTGGAAAGTTGGAATAGGACTGGCATTAGTAATGTTTGTGCTGACCGTGGTAGTAAATTCTTTTAGTCCAATTACAGGTTTAATTTGTATGATCTGCTTAATATTCCTCTTCTTCGAATCGATGTTTGGAATTTGCCTCGGATGCAAGTTTTACCCCTTGTTTTTTAAAGATAAGGTGCAATATTGCCCCGGCGAGGTCTGTGATGTAAAATCAAAACACGACATCCAAAAAACATCGTGGATTCAAGTACTTATTGTGATTGGATTTGTGATTTTTATGGTTCTGACTGTGTTTTTATTTAATGATATTTTTGTTGAACCACCTTTTGATTTATTTGGACTAAATAGTTAATCAAACCTGTTTTATCGTTTTAACCATTTATGTAAACTTTATAGCCTGATTTTTATTAAGCCACCTGATTAGCATAAATCAAAAAAAAGCATAAAATGAAAAGTTCAAAATTTTGGGACCGGATGGCTAAAAACTACGACTCAGGGACTGATAAAACCATGGGTAAAATTCTGGAAATTACTAAAAAACACATCCAACCCAATGATGTGGTTTTAGATTATGGATGTGCTACAGGTGCTTATTCTCTTAACTTTTCAGGAATAGCAAATAAAATACATGGCATTGATTTATCGGCTAAGATGATTAAAATTGCTCAGGAAAAAGCAATTAAACAAAATGCCGATAATATCAATTTTACACATACCACAATTTTTGATGAAGAATTAAAAAAAGGATCATTTGATGTAGTTTTAGGATTAAACATACTGCACCTGGTTGATGATATTGATTTGGTTATTAACAGGATAAGTAAATTATTAAAACCCGGAGGTTTGTTTGTTTCAGCGACAGTTTGCATTGGAAATAAAAAATCAGTATTAAGTAGGTCATTATATTTTTTGAATAAAATTGGATTAGTACCAGACATAAAAATGTTCAGTACTTCGCAGCTGGAAGGAAAAATAACAGCCGAAAATTTTCAAATTACCGAAACCACTGAAGTTTCTCAGAATCCGGTGAACCAATATATTGTCGCCAAAAAAAACATAAAACTCTTTTTTCGAAATTTTACAGTTTAAACTGAAATGAGCTTATGAATTTAATAAAAACAGAAACAGTTAAACTAAAGGCTAAAAGGACATTTTTAAGAAAAGGAACATGCTCGCGGACATTTTTTTACATTTTAAACCGCGAATTTGGTTTCCCAAAAGATGGAGAAGAACAAGCCATTGACGTACTTGCAGGAGGAATATTGCAGCAGGGTTATCAATGTGGTATGTTGTGGGGGGCATCAATGGCTTTGGGAGCCGAATCCTTCCGGAGAAGTAAAAATATAGACCAAGCCATAGCTGTAGCAATAACAGCAACTCAGGAGGTTAACAGGTCATTTTTAAACAGAGCAAAAAGTATTGAATGTTCTGACATTACCAATTGTGATTTCACAAGCAAACTTGGATTATTGAAGTTTTTCCTGTCCGGCAAACCTGTTTCCTGCCTTAAACTTTCAGGGAAGTGGGCTCCCGAAGCAATAAAAGCTGCAAACAAAGGATTAATGCTTCAATACGATAAATTGAGTCAACAACCTATAAGCTGCGCTTCAGAAGTGGTAAAAAGAATGGGAGGAAACGAAGAGGAAATGGTTATGGTTGCCGGATTTGCCGGAGGCCTTGGTTTGAGCGGAAGTGGCTGTGGTGCTCTGGCTGCTGCATTATGGAAAAAAACCTTTGAATTAAATAAGGAAGAAAATCGTAAACCCTCATTTCCTGATCCGGAAATGGAAAAAGTACTAAATAAATTCTATGAAACAACCGATTTTGAAATTGAATGCTCTAAAATTTGTGGAAAACAATTTCAATCCATCGATGACCATTCAGATTATATTATGAATGGTGGCTGCGAGAAACTAATAAATGTACTTGCCCATATGTAAATATATTTAATACCATAACACTGCCTTTGGCCACAAAAAATGGGGCTTTATATATCTTGTTATTGATTACTCTTAATTAATATTCTAAAACAGTAACAAGGAAACAAATTCTTTATTCAGTCAAAAAAAAAGTCGCAGGCTACAATCTCTTGCCTCCCACGACTTTTACTCCCGGCTCTTCGTTACCGGAATTGCACAATACCAATTATAAGATACTACTTGGTAACAGAAAACCAGTATTCATCATTGGTACTAGCCAGTACAATATTATACTTCCCTTTACTCAATTTTGAAAGATCGTATCCGTGTTGTAATACAAATTCATCGCCCAGTTCCGACTTATAAATTAAATCCTGATCATTAAACACTTTTAATCTCACATTTTCTTTTTCAAAATTGAGGTACGATACTTTTAAAGTATTTTCGTTTAAAGCAAAAACAGGATCGTATTCTATTTTTTGAGGTTCTGCCTTAATTAAACCATTTTCAACATTCATGCTTCTGGTAAGGGTAGTCCTTCCGGCTTTAAATTTAATTTCATATGCCCCATCATCAAGGTGCGAAAAATTAAATACTTGTTTGTAACCTGGCAATTCTTCTTTCGATTCTTTGTAATACACCACTTGCCCGCGTTCATCAATGATACTCATTTGATGCACAGCAGGGGCTTCCTGCGACGCAGCTACTAATGTTTTGCTATCCGAAATCCGGACTACATTCATTTTGGGTAAATCGATTGCTACTACATTTGTGGCCACAATAAGTGCCACTGCTACTAAAAATAATAATCTTGTTTTCATGCTCTTTGAGTTTTGTTTTCTGTTAATAAATTGTGTTTAAAACCTCTGTGTTATTTAATCAGTCATGGCTAAAAGCTGATTTTTAATAATACGGCTGTTTATGTATATTTAATAATGTACTTTATTACTGTCACAAATATATCACCACTTGTAACGGCAAGTGTCAGGGTAAAGTAAGAAGTTGTAACAGATTGTCACAGGTTTGCAAAATAGTGTCATTCATAAAAAAATGAACACAGATAGTTTGGGGTTTAAACTTTAACTTTTAAGATGTTGTTATCAAACCTATATTATTCTTTTGTTCGAACAATAGAATTTTACTTATCTTCAACATATGCAAAAAGAGTAGGTAAGTACACACTAATATTAAACCTATTAACAGAATGATTAAAGTTAAGGAAATTTCAAAATCCTTTGGAGAAATAAAAGCCTTAAAACAAATTAGTTTTGAAATAAAGGTTGGTGAGATTTTTGGATTTTTAGGCCCTAACGGAGCCGGGAAAACAACTACCATTAACATCTTAAATACGCTACTCCTGCCCAATACCGGAGAGGTGTTTATTGATGGGCTCGATTTAAAAAACAACATAAAAAAATGCAAGATTAAGATAGGTGTGGTGCCTCAGGAAATTGCTTTATACGAAAATTTATCGGGCATGGAAAACCTGCTTTTTTGGGGTAGTTTGTACAATATTCCCAAATCAGAGCTTAAAATAAAAGCCGATAAGGCAATTAAAATGGTTGGATTATCCGACCGTAAAAACCACTCAGTAAAAACCTATTCGGGAGGGATGAAACGCCGCATCAACATAGCTTCTTCAATTCTGCACAATCCAAAAATTCTTTTAATGGACGAACCTACAGTTGGAGTAGACCCTCAAAGCAGGAACCATATTTTCGAAATTATTGAACAATTAAATAACGAAGGCATAACCATTATTTATACCACACATTATATGGAAGAAGCTGAGCGGCTGTGTGATACCATTGCCATTATTGATAATGGAACCATTGTGGCAAAAGGCAATTTGGGCGAATTAAAAACATTAAGTCAGGCAAAAGACCTGCTGACAATAAAAATATCAGGTAATACAGATAAAACTCTTACTCAAATAAAAAAGGTATTTCCCATAAGAATAAATGGGGCACCTGATGTTCTTGAAGTTGAATGCACCAATATTGGAAATGAAATTTCAGGCATCATCAGTACAATTCAAAAAGCAGGTGCTGTAATCGAACGAATTGACACCCATGAGGCTAATCTCGAGTCGGTATTTTTAAAATTAACAGGCAAACAATTAAGAGATTAGATTATGATTCGACTATTTTCTAAAGATATAAAGCTGTTTTTTAAGGATAAACGATCGGTAACACTTACGTTTTTGCTACCTATAATCCTTATTAGTTTGTTTGCATTTGCTTTTGGAGGAATAGGCAAAAGTAACCGTGGTGCCGATCCTATAAATTTACTGATTTCGGACCTCGACCAAACAGAATCTTCGAAACAAATTGTATCACAACTTGATACTTTAACTGGCCTGACAATACAAATTACATCTGTTGAAGAAGCCAGGGAAAAGGTTAGTAAAGGTAATTTTCCGGCAGCCCTTATTTTTTATGAAGGATTTGAAGATTCACTATTCGCTGCAAAAAAAATACCGGTCGAATTGTTGTATGACAAAGCACGTGAAATGGAAGTTGGTTTGCTTCAGCCCATATTAATCAGTACGTTAATGTCATCAGCAGGTAAAAAATCTGTTTCGTCAAATATTAAAAAATACATCGAGAACAACTTCCCGGGCATGAATAAAAATATCAGTGATAAAATACTATCTGATGCCACTTCGGGAGAGGGTAGTGGGTCGGGATTTAATTTAAATTCCCAAATTAAAATGACTTCCATTGTTGGAGAAACCAAAGAATCAAATTTAGGTTTGATACAAGCTGTTGCCGGCACGGCTATTATGATGTTGTTATTCAGTGTAGCAGGAATGGGAGCCAGCATTCTCGACGAAAAAGAGAATGGAACGCTTGGAAGGCTGCTATATTCGCCATTAAATGCTAATACTATCCTTTTTGGGAAAATGTTATCTGCATTTTTTATTGCATTAATTCAATTAACGTTAATGTTCCTCTTTGCATGGCTGGCTTTTGGTTTAAACCTGCTAATAAATATCCCGGCTCTGGTACTTATGATTATAGCAACATCATTTGCTGTTTCAGGTTTTGGCATTTTCCTGGCTGCAATTTCTAAATCACGGCAACAGGCACAAGGGTTAAGTACACTTATAATTTTAATTATGTCGGCCATTGGAGGAAGTATGATTCCTCTGTTTATTATGCCAGCAATCATGAAAAAAATAGCGGTCGTAAGTGTTAATTACTGGGGAATTGAAGGATTTTACGACATTTTCTGGAGGGAATTGCCGTTAATTAATATTCTGCCTAAAATAGCCATACTATTTGGAATTGGAATAGTAATGACTCTTATATCCATCAGATTGTTCCGATGGAATATTTTAGAACTGGTGTAAGTTGATTTTTTTGGTAATAGTTTGCCTGCTAAATTGATGTACATTGTTATAATTTTAAATTTATTACAAAAACATAAATACATAACCATAGTCCCATGAAAAAGCCTGCTCAAACCATATTAAAATATATTGCCCTTGTGGTAATATTCCTTGTTGTTTTTACATTTTTATCGGTTCGGAATGCCAAAGATTGCGACAAGTTTGTAGTTGATACTTATGAGAATGCATCACATATCAATATTCCGCCGGTAACTTTTTCAGATTGTTTGTACCTTAAAAGTGATCAAATCCGAACCGGAATTTATGTTATCGACACCACCCTTACCGATTTGGATGAATACATCAAAAAATATCCTTTTACACCCACTACTTTTGCTATGCACGGCGAGCTCTGGTCGTTTGATTATTTAAAAACCTACGAAGCACAATTGCCCGAAACTTCAGGCGATTTTTATCTGGCAGAAGGGAACTCAAAAAAAAATGAATGGCAGTGTTTACTCGACCGTTCTAATGGAAAAATGTGGTTTCAAATTAAGTGGCTGGAATAAAACTTATTAGCCTTTGGTACAACAACCTTTTTAAGTTTGCCCCAAAATCTACCGACTTTCTCTTAAAGTTGATACATTGTTGTTTATTCAGTGATCTTTTCGTGATACTTTCCTGTTACTATTGTAAATTAGAAAGGAAATATACAATCGCAAAATGGAAAAAGTACTATTAATCGAAGACGATCCGCACATTGGTGAACTTGTTAATATTCATCTGAAGGACCTCAATTGTAGCGTCGATATCGCCACCAATGGCCTCGATGGATATAAAAAAGGCCTCACTGGCAATTATACTCTGATTGTGCTCGACATAATGCTTCCTGGCATAGATGGGTTGGAGGTTTGCCGTCAATTAAGGGCCGAAAAGGTAAACACTCATATATTAATGCTTACTGCCAAATCAGAGGAAATAGACAAGGTTTTGGGGCTCGAAACTGGTGCTGACGATTACCTTACAAAACCTTTTAGCATCAGGGAATTTATTGCACGCGTTAAAGCGATCTTACGCCGTAAACGTTCATTTGATTCTTCGGTAGAACTTACAAAAAAGGAAAACTTAAGTTTTAATAATCTTTCCATCGACCTGAATAAACGAAAAGTTGTATGCAGTAATAAAATCCTTGACCTAACACCCAAAGAGTTCGACTTGTTGTTGTTGTTGGCTCAAAGGCCCGGAATGGTTTTTAGTCGCGCCGACCTGCTGGATAAAGTTTGGGGCTACAACTTTAGTGGCTACGAACATACTGTAAATTCACACATTAACCGCCTGAGGGCTAAAATTGAACCCGATATAAACCACCCAACGTATATACTCACCAGCTGGGGGATAGGGTATAAGTTTAACGACGAAATATAAAAAAATGCAAAACAAAAATAAAATATTCAACAGCCTGTACTGGAAAGTATCAGGAGTTTTTTTAGTGTTTACTGTTTTACTTACTTTAATTTTTATAGTTATCTCGGCAAGGTTTTCATCGGAATATAACCAGGAAGCACAGCAAAAAATAAATGGGCAAATAGCCTCAGGAGCTATAAAAGAAGTATCGCCCATATTTATCGGCGACCAGGTAAATGAAGCAGCAATGCACGACTTGATGCACTCAATGATGGTAGCCCATCCAAGCATAGAAGTATATTTATTAGATAAAGAAGGTAAAATATTAACGTTTGTAGTTCCTGGCAAAGAAGTAAAATCAAAAGAAGTATCGTTAGCCCCGGTTTATAAATTTTTAGAGGACAAAGGAAGTAAAACCATAAAAGGCGATGACCCTCGTAATCCGGGGCAACCCAAAATATTTTCGGTAGCTGAGATAAACCAAGACAACCTGCATAAAGGTTACCTTTATATAATACTGGCAAGTAGCGATTATACATCAGCGATGGCTGCCGTAAAAAATAGTTTTATTCTAAAATTGGGTGTCAGGAGTTTATTAATTACTTTATTTCTCACATCAATTTTAGGTTTACTCGCCATTTGGATTATTACCCGGAAATTAAATACCATCATTTTTGCGGTTAAAAGTTTTAAGGATGGCAACCTGGCGACGCGTATTACAGGCAAAACATCGGGCGAGCTAGCCAATGTTGCGACAACTTTTAATAGCATGGCCGAAACCATTGAAAAAAACATTGACCAACTGCGAACGGTGGAAGAGCTACGAAAAGAGTTGATTGCCAATGTATCGCACGATTTAAGAAGCCCAATCGCTTCAATTCAGGGGTTTGCTGAAACAATTCTTATAAAAAACGAATCGTTATCGAATGAAGAGCGCAAAAGATACCTGGAAATAATCCTTTTAAACTCCGAAAACTTAAGCAAATTGGTTAACGATTTATTTGAACTTTCGAAACTTGAATCAAATTCACAAACTATAGAGCCTGAGCCTTTACAAATTGCTGAATTAGTTCAGGATGTATCAGATAAATTCAGGATTTTAGCAAAAGATAAAAATATCAGTATCAACACAATCTATTCAAAAAGCCTGCCTTTGGTGTTTGCTGACATTCAAATGACCGACCGTGTTTTTCAAATATTCTGGATAATGCCATAAAATTTTGCCAGGGTGGCGATGTGGTAACCATTGAACTGGAACTTCAGGAAAAATCGGTTTTGGTAAAAATTTCTGATACCGGAAAAGGCATTGCCGATGAAGACCTGCCTTATATTTTTACCCGTTATTTTAAAGGGCGAAAAACTCAAAAAGCTAACAGCACCGGACTTGGGCTGGCTATTGTTAAAAAAATTCTTGACCTCCATCAATCAACTATTAAAGTATACAGTCAGTTAAATAAGGGCACCCGCTTTGAATTCCACCTTCCAATTTATGCGGCAGGATAGATAATACATGTACCTTATGAAAATATAATACTAACCATCTCTGCTTCAGAGGTGGTTTTTTATTCTGCATCATTTATCTCAACCATCGCCTTTCACCACACTTTTATTATTCTTTAGCGATACTCCCGTGATTCTTTTGTGATACCCTTTGATGATTTTTGAGGGTATTAAAATCGAAATATTAAAACTTAAATTTTATAATCATGAAAACAACATTTAAATTATTTACTACATTATTTTTTTCAATTTTTCTGTTTGTCCAATGCGACATGGATGACGAAGAGATGCCCATTGAAACAGGCATGTTTCAAGTAACCATTGAAAATGTTTCAGCCGAAAAAATGTTTTTTGCGTCAGGTGTATTTAACACACCAGTAGGAGCTACTGAGCCAGGTGGAGGCGGGCCCAGGCAATTCATACGAATTTACATTTAATGCCGGATTAGGAAGCAAGTTGTCGTTTGCAACAATGTTTGTAAAATCAAACGACCTGTTTTATGCCCCTTCAGGCGATGGTCTTAATTTGTACATGGATGATGCCCCAATTAGTGGCGATATCACTTCAATGGTAATGTTGTGGGATGCCGGAACTGAAGTAAACGAAGAACCGGGAACAGGTGCCAACCAGCCACTAAACGGAGGTGGGGCAGTAGGCCCTGCCGAAAATGGAATGGTTAAAATGATTGATAAGGTAAACGATGGTTTTATGTATCCTTCGGTTTCCGAAAATATTAAAGTTTCAATTTCGAATGATGGAGGTAGCGAATTTACTGTGACGATTGAAAATTTGCCGGAAGTAATACGCCCATTGCACCAGGTGTTTGGGTAGTACATTCTGCCTCAGGGGTTTTATTTGAAGAGGACATGGCTGATGCAGGTATGGGACTAGAGGCATTGGCAGAAGATGGTGACCCATCAGGATTGTTTACTTATCTGGACGAAAACAGTGGTTTTGTTTCGCCGTTTGCTCCGGGAGTTTGGGCAGTCCATACTGGCGATATGCCTTTATTTACAGATGGTGTAGCCGATTATAACGAAGGCCTCGAAGCACTTTCAGAAGATGGAAATCCGGCCACTCTGGCAACTTCACTACAGTCTAAAACCACCGTTATTTCAAGTGGTGTTTTTAATACACCTTCCGGAGCTTCAGGCCCGGGCCCTTTAATGCCGGGAAGTACATATGAATTTATTATCGAAGCTGAAAAAGGCCAATACCTGAGTTTTGCCACCATGTTGGTCCACACCAACGACCTGTTTTTGGCTCCTTCCGACGATGGATTAACCTTATGGAATGGTGCATCACCAGTAAGCGGAGATATTACATCAAACCTATATTTGTGGGATGCCGGTACCGAAATGAATGAATATCCTGGAGCCGGAATACACCAGCCTGCAAGACTTAACGGAGGAGTTGATGAAACAATGAACATTCAAATGGTGAACGATGGATTTGTATATCCTTTAATTTCGGATATTATAAAAGTAACCATCACACCTATGTAATAACACTAAGTTTATCAAACGAACATTTGAAGAGGGATAGTATCTGTAAGAAACAGATATTATCCTTTTTTTATGAAGGAAACTAGGTTTAGCCATATAAAGCTTATATGAAAATTGGGTTATTTTCAAAATTACAGCCAAATCAAAACATTTATTCTTGATAGGTGTTACGATTAAAATATCCGTAGAAATTAATCTTATAAAAAATATGGCCGAAATATCAGATTTAAAAACACAACCAGTTCATACTTCTTTTTCTGAATTCCTTGAAAGGTTAAAAGAAAAGATGGATTTAGTATTCCATAA